>DASRWI010000018.1:0-84191 GCA_035654655.1 Ignavibacteriaceae bacterium
TTTTAGAGACAGAAACGGTAATATTTTTCGATTAGCATATTCGGGAATTATTAAATCTTCAAACAAGGGAATTGATTGGTACTACAAGAACAATGGAATAAACACTGATGATATGGGTTATGCTTTTGCCTGCGATTCTTCTGGAAATTTGTATTATGGAACGTATATGGGGAATATATACAAATCTACGAATGAGGGAGAAAATTGGACTTTAGTAAGAAATGGAGCTAACCCACAAGCATTTTTATTTAGCATTTCTGTATCTCCTAAAAATAATTATATATATGCTGCAAGTGACAGAGAAGGATTATTTAAATCAACAAATGAAGGGATGACGTGGGAAAATATTTTTCCGGAATTAGATGGTAATACAGTTTATGTGAACCAAAAAGGAGAAGTATTTGCTTTTGATTATAATGGTGGCATATTTTATTCTAATGACGAGGGTAATAATTGGATAAATATAACTAATAACTTAGACCATATAAATGTAAAAGATGTAAAAGAAGACAGTAAAGGAAATCTTATATTGGCTACTTGGGATGGCTTATATATAAGTGATGACCCGATACTTAATGTTGATAATAAATATAATGACCTATTATACAGTTATTCTTTATCTCAAAATTTCCCTAATCCTTTTAATCCATCTACAAAAATAAAATATACTTTACCTAAACAAGGTTTAGTTACCATTAAGATTTTTGATGTTTTAGGTATTGAAATTAAGCAGCTTATTAATGAAGAAAAACCATCAGGTGAATATGAAGTTGAATTTGATGGAAGTAGTTTATCATCTGGAATTTATTTTTATCAAATACAAACAGGAGAATATTTTGATACAAAGAAGATGGTGTTGATGAAGTAAATTTCAAATAGAGGCTGAAATAATTTCAGCCTCTAAGATTTATCCTAACGAAACATCCAATATCATCATTATCACAAAACCTCCCATAGTTGACATTGTAACCAGGTCAGTATCATTTCTACTCTGAGATGATGGAATTAATTCTTCTATTACTACATAAATCATTGCTCCGGCAGCAAATGCTAATGCATAAGGCAGAACAGGTTGAGCAATTAAAACAAAAGCAGCACCTATAACTCCTGCGACTGGTTCAACAACAGCGGAAAGTTGTCCATACCAAAAACTTTTAAATTTAGACATTCCTTCTCCTCTTAAAGGCATTGAAACAGCAAAACCTTCAGGAAAATTTTGAATTCCAATACCGATTGCTAAAGCAACTGCAGCCGGCAATGAAGCAGAAGGAATGTTAGCAGCTACTGCTCCAAAAGCAACACCTACTGCCAAACCTTCAGGAATGTTATGCAGCGTTATGGCTAATACTAATAATATACTCCTCTGCCAGGTAGTTTTAATTCCTTCAGCCTTATCAATAGATAATCCTAAATGCAAATGAGGAAGTATCTTATCAATTACGTAAAGGAATATTCCACCTAATAAAAATCCAACTGAAGGAGGTATCCAAACAGGTACATTACCTTGTTCTGACATTTCAATGGAAGGAGCTAATAAGGACCAATAGCTTGCTGCTATCATAACTCCGGCTGCAAATCCTAACATACAATCAAGTACAGTCTTGTTTAATTTTTTATTAAAAAATACTCCGGCAGCACCAAGAGCAGTCATAAACCAAGTGAATATAGTCGCAAACAATGCTTGAATGATTGGATGATAGCCTTGAATGAACTCTAACATAAACTTTTTTCCTGTATGATTTGATATTGTTTTTAAAAGTAATGAAATATATTTTCTGAATAGCTCAAGCAATAGTTACGAATAATTATGCTTTATAATCTAATATAGTTTAATTACTAAAATAATAAAATATTAATTGCTGAACTTTAACATATCAGGAGTTATAAATGGAAGAATCAGTAGAAGAAAAAGTACAGTACTCTGGTGAAGTATATTTCCCATCAGATGAAATAGTTAAAAGGTGCAATGCTAACTGCGATGAAATCCACATTAATGCAGATAAAGATTATCTTGCATTTTGGGAAAAGGAAGCAAAAAAACTTCATTGGTTTAAAAAATGGGAAAGAGTTTTAGATGACGATAACAAACCGTTCTACAAATGGTTCACCGGAGCAAAGGTTAATATTACTTATAACTGCCTGGATACTCACGTTAACACTTATAGAAAAAATAAACTTGCATTGATATGGGAAGGTGAAAAAGGAGAGTTTGCATCTTTTTCTTATTTCGCCTTAAGAAGAGAGACCAATAAGTTCGCAAATATTTTAAAAAGTCTTGGAGTTAAAAAAGGAGATAGAGTAACTCTTTATATGGGAAGAATACCTGAGTTGGTGATTGGTATGCTTGCCTGTGCCCGAATAGGGGCTATTCATTCAGTTGTTTACGGCGGCTTCTCTGTTGAAGCTCTTCACGAAAGATTAGAAGATAGTCAGTCAAAGGTTCTTGTAGTTGCAGATGGTTCATATCAAAGAGGAAAAGTAATAAGACTAAAAGATATTGCAGATGAAGCGTTATCAAGAGCTGCAACCGTTGAAAGCGTTTTAGTAGTAAAGAGAACAGGTGAACCTGTTTATATGGAACCTGGGAGAGATATGTGGTACCACGAGTTAATGGCTCTTCCGATAGCAAACAGTAATTGCAATGTTCAAGTAATGGATGCAGAAGACCCATTGTTTATGCTTTATACTTCTGGTACAACAGGTAAACCAAAAGCAATTCTCCACACACACGGCGGCTATATGGTTGGTGTTTATACAACTTTAAAATATGTTTTTGATATTCACGAAGAGGATAGATATTGGTGTGCGGCGGATCCGGGTTGGATAACAGGACATAGTTATATTGTTTATGGTCCTTTACTAAATGGCGCAACTTCCTTTATGTATGAAGGTGCACCAACTCATCCATATCCAAGCAGATGGTGGCAGATGGTGGAAAAATATGGAATAAATATTTTGTACACTGCTCCTACTGCAATAAGAGGCTTAATGCGTTATGGAGATTTATGGCCGAGCAGATATGATTTATCATCTTTAAGATTATTAGGCTCAGTTGGAGAACCAATCAATCCTGAAGCCTGGAAATGGTATTATAAAGTAATAGGTAAAGAAAAATGTCCAATAATGGATACCTGGTGGCAAACTGAAACAGGAATGTTTATGATTACTCCTCTGCCTTGTATGCCATTGAAACCCGGTTCAGGAACACGTCCATTCCCAGGATTAAAGATGGATATATTGGATGAAGATGGTAATCCTGTTGGGCCAAATGAAGAGGGATACCTCGTAATAAAAAATCCTTGGCCTGCAATGATTAGAACTATCTATAATGACCCTGACAGGTATGTGCAGCAATACTGGAGTAAATTTCCAGAGGTTTATTTAACGGGAGATTCTGCTAGAAGAGATGAAGATGGCTATTATTGGATAATAGGCAGAGTAGATGATGTTATTAAAGTATCAGGATATCGCTTGGGTACAGCTGAGATTGAAAGTGCTTTTGTAAGCCATCCTGCAGTTGCAGAAGCAGCAGCAATAGGTTTACCTCACGAAATAAAGGGTAATGCAATACACGCTTATGTCATACTTAAAACCGGGATTGAAAAAAGTGATAAGCTTTTGGAAGAATTAAGGCAGCACGTTGGCCACGAAGTAGGTCCAATTGCAAAACCTGAAGTTATTGAATTTGTTGATTCTTTACCTAAAACAAGAAGTGGTAAAATAATGAGAAGAGTTTTAAAAGCTAAAGCTCTTGGGCACGATCCGGGTAATATTTCTACTTTAGAAGATTAAACACACAAACCTGAGCAACCTAGCTCAGGTTTTTTTATGTTATAAAAAATTTGTTACTTTAGTAATTATAAATTTCAGGAATCGGAGAATTTTTAATGCGTCCGGAATTATTTAAGATTGGTCCTTTAACCGTATATAGCTATGGTTTAATGCTTGGTATAGCTTTTATTGTTGCAAGCTATCTTTTGACTAAAGAAGTTGAAAGAAGAAAACTAAATCCAAAAGTTGCAACTGAAGTTACATTGCTGGCTATCGTCTTTGGAATAATTGGTGGTAAACTTTTTTACTTATTAGAGAATTGGCAAAGTTTCATTTCCAATCCTATTAGTATGGCTTTTTCACCAGGTGGATTAACATATTATGGCGGATTGATATTAGCCTTAATTGCAATTACAATTTATCTGAAAATTAAAAAAATTCCCTGGTTCACAATGGGTGATTTAGTTGCACCATCATTAGCAATTGCTTATGGCATTGGAAGAATTGGATGTCATTTAGCAGGGGACGGTGATTATGGAATACCAACAAATTTACCTTGGGGGACCAATTATGAAAATGGAACTGTTCCACCATCATTGATGTTTAGTGACCCTGAATTAATGAAACATTATCCTGATATACAGAAAGCATTTCCTAATGGAGTTCCTGATAATACTCCATTGCATCCAACTCCTATTTATGAATTTTTGGCTGCTTTAATAATATTTTCCATATTGTGGAAGTTAAGAAAAAGATTAGACTGGTCTGATGGGAAATTATTTATGTTATACTTTATACTTTCGGGATTTTCAAGATTATTGGTAGAATTTTTAAGATTAAATCCAAGAATTTTATTTGGTTTATCAGAAGCTCAATTAATATCCGTAGTTCTTATGATTATCGGTGCAGTTGTTTTTGTTTACTTAAGCAAAAAACCAGTAATAAAATATGTTCCTGCAGTACAAAGCTCAACAACAACTATTAAGAAAAAGAAATCTAAAGTTTAATAGGATTTAATTAAAATGCCCGATTTACCTCGGGCATTTTTTTATAAAATTCTAATTGCTAATTGTAAGTAATTATTCACGGCACCTAAATATTCAAATTTGATTTGATAGGCGGATAAGAAATCAAAGAATGCTCTGAACTCGTGTGTAGGTACTCCAAATTCATCAAAGATAATTATATCATCCTTCTTAAATTTATATACAAGCATAGTTAATACGTAAAGAGTAGAGGAGTATAAATCAGCATCCATATGGAGAACTAATCTTTTTGAGAAATCAATTTTATTTATATAATTTTTTAATGAACTTTGAAACAGTCCTGGAATGAAGGTACATCTAGGATCATTATTTACATCAGGAAAAATCCCTTTTGTATCATAATCGTGTTTTTTCATTGCTCCAAAATCTTCTGGTAATCCGGTGAAAGTATCAAAGCCGTAAAATTTTGTTTGAGGATTTTTATTTTTATTTACCCACCATTTGAATGAAGTTCCTTCTGCAACTCCAAATTCAATGTAATTAATTTCTTCATCTAATCTTTGAGTTTCAAAAATATATTGATGCAATTTAAATCTATCTTCATACTTAACATTATTATTATAAAAATCATCAAATGGAAGTTTACCAATTTCTTTTCTCCATTTTGAAAATTTTGACATATAAATTAAATTCAAAAAGAATCCAAAAAATGGGTCAATAAGAACGTGAATATTTAATCGTAATAAAATTGCTTTGGCTTTACGTAAAAAGAAAATGTATTTGTACATTATTATTTATGGATGATTAATTGAAGGTTAAAGATAGATAAAGTATGAGAAAAGTTAAAGATTTATTTAAAATTTATAGCGTACTTCAAGAAGTCCGTTTTTATAACTTTTTGAATTTACAAAATTTAATTTTTTATATTCACTTATATTTTTGAAAAGGGGAGAACCCTCACCAACCAATATGGGATGAATAAAAATTAACATTTCATCAACTAAATTATTCTCAACAAGGAGTGTTGTAATTTCACCACCGCCCAGCAGCCAAATATCTTTTCCATCCTGCATCTTTAAATTTTTAACATATTCAGGAATATTATTTGAAATAGTTTTTATATTATTTATTTGAATATTCATTGAATGTGAAAATACAATTACTTCCTTATCAATAAAAAAAGATGGTTCTAATTTTAAAGAAATTTCGTAAGTCTTTCTTCCTGTTAGGATAGTATCTATACCTTTAAAGAATTCATCAAAACCATAACCTTCATTAGTAAACAACCAACTTAAGTCGTCATCTTTACCTGCTATAAACCCATCAAGACTTGAAGCTATATATAAAATAATTTTTCGCATAATTTATTCATTAAAATATTTTTTTAAAAATATGATTTTTTTCTTGTAAAAAGGGTAAAAAATTTGTACGTTATATCACTGAGAAAATGTGTTCTCAATCATTCCTAAAAATATTGGAGGTTATATGAAAATCCGTTACATGGTTCTTTTCTATGTTCTCCTTGCTCTCATATCAACATCAGTTTTTGCACAAGTAAAAAGTGATGTGGTTCCAAAAAATTTAGATCAATCTTTTGCTCCTACTCCAAGCTTGTATCAAGACCGTGTTTATAATGATAATCTAAATATCAAGAGTGGTATTTTGGGTTATACATTTACAGATTTTGAAGAAGCAACATTCCCTCCTGTTGGATGGACTTTAGAGTTTTCCGGTACTCAATATTGGACAAGAGAAACTACTTGTAGTGGTTATGGATTTGGAGCTGCTGCAGCGAAATTTAACTTTTGGTCAGCATCTACTGGTACTACACAAGCAATAGTATCACCTACATTTCCACCTGCTATTGCAGGAGATTCTTTAAAATTTGATCTTGCACATGCTCCTTATAGTGCAACAGCAGATGATAAATTAAAAATTGAATATTCACTTGACGGTGGTACAAACTGGATTGAAATTATTACTTTACACGGTGCTGATGGTGCAGGTAATGATTTGAATACAACTGCAAAAATTACAGTTTCATTTACTCCTACAGCAGATCAATGGGGTACCAGAACTTATGGTCTTCCTGTTGGTGCAAACAGAATAAAATTAACTGCAATTAGTGGTTATGGTAATAACTTATTTGTTGATAATATTAAAGTTGGTACCCCACCAGCTAATGATGTTGGCTTATTCTCATTTGATATTTCAACAGACCAACTTCCTGGTACTATAGTTCCAAAAGCAACCGTTAAGAACTTTGGCAGTGCTACTAATACTTTTACAGTTAAAATGACTATTGGTACTTACCAATCAACAAAGACGGTAACAAGTCTTTCTCCTAATACAACAGCTCAAGTACTATTTGACAACTGGGCAGCTCCATTAGGAGTACACGTGGTAAAAGTTTATACTCAATTAGCAGGTGATGCTAATGCAATGAATGATACTTTAACAACAATGGTAAATGTAAGCAATTCAACCTGGATGACTGGTGGTACTATTCCAATATCTACTTATATGGGTACTGGTGCCTCAGTTAAAATCAATGATACATTATATGTTTATTCTATGGGTGGAAATACTACTCCGGCAGGAAATACTGGTGTTGCAAGATATAATGTTAATTCAAATACCTGGACAACAATGGCTCCATTACCAATATCCAGAGTAGTTTTCACAGCTGCGAGCATTGGTACAACAATCTATACTTTTGGCGGTTCAGATGGTACAAACTACGGTACTCAAGTATTTAAATATAATGCTGTAACAAACGCATGGACTCCTGGTCCTGATTTACCAACCACCTTAGGATGGGGTAAAGCTGCTGCTTATCAGGATAGCTTAATTTATATTGTTGCTGGTTTAATTAATAGTACAACTTATACAAACAATGTATGGGTATTTAATGTAAATACACAAACATTTAGAGCTGCTACACCTATTCCAGATGCAATATTTGGTGGTGCACTTGCAATATTTGGTAATAAAATAGTATATGTTGGTGGTGCAAATGCAGGTGGTATTGTTGGTACTACACACGTTGGTACAATAAGTCAAACAGACAGAAGTCAAATTACATGGGCAGCTGGTACAGCTTATCCTCCTGGAACAAACTATAGATGGGATGGCGGTACATTTGGTTCAAAAGGTATTATTGTGGCCGGTGGTAGCCCTACTTCTGACTGGGCAACCCCAAGAAATCTTGCATATCTTTATAATCCAGACACAGATACATGGATGCAGCTTGCAAATAAACCAACTGCTATTTTAGGAGCTCCGGTTGGTTTTGGAAGTGTTGGTAACAGTGTATATTATGTAATGGCTTCAGGTTATACAGGAAGTGCAACTTTCACAGGTACAGAAATGTTTACTGATATTGATCTTGTTCCAGTTGAGTTAACAACTTTTGAAGCTAAAACAACTGTAAATGGAACATTATTGACCTGGCAAACTGCTACAGAAAAAAATAATAGTGGTTTCTCTATTGAAAGAAAATCAGGAAATAATCCATTTGTACAAGTAGGTTTCGTAAAAGGAAATGGTACTACTACAGAAGTTTCAAATTATTCATTTGTTGATAAAACAACTTCCGGTAACTATACTTATAGATTAAGACAAGTTGACTTTGATGGTCAATCAGCTTATTCTCAAGAAGTTGAAGTTAATATAGTAGTTCCTAAAGTATTTAACTTAACTCAAAATTATCCAAACCCATTTAACCCATCAACAAAGATTACATTCGAAGTTCCAGTACAAAGTAATGTTAAGTTGAACATTTATAATGTTATGGGCGAATTGGTTAAAACTTTAGTAAATGAAGTTAAGAGTGAAGGTACATATGAATTATCGTTTGATGCCAGCACATTAACATCAGGTGTTTACATTTATAGTATTGAAGCAAATTCAATTGATGGTAAAGAAAACTTCAAGTCAATAAAGAAAATGTCCTTCATTAAATAAAATAATGGTAACACTCGTTCTATGATTTAAACACCCTCGTATGAGGGTGTTTTTTTATTTAAATGCAATATATTTTTCTATTATAAAGAATTGTTTTGCATTAAATTATTATAACGATTAACTTAATCCATCTAAATTTATTGTCATTTAAGGAATAAAGATGAAGAGAAGTACAATTCTTTTTATAATTTCATTTATTATATTTTTTAATTTTACATTTTTAAAAAGTCAAACAATTTTCAATGATAGTTTTGAAAAGGGTTCCAAATGGAGCGGTGATAAATCAAAATATTCATTAGATAATAAAAATGTAAAAGAGGGAAGTTCTAGTTTATTTATTGAACATCCTAATTATCAACAATCTTCAATACTTTCAAATAATATTGAGCTGAAAGTTGGTAATTTATATAAACTATCAGGTTTTATAAAAACAGAAAGTGCTTTGACAGAAGAGCATCAGCAATATCCAACACCTTTGCCAGCTTGTTTATCAATGGAATCTTTTCCTTTTACAATGAACTCTACGGCAGTTGGAAATACAAAAGATTGGACTAAAGTTGAAGTTGTATTTATTGCAACAAAAAAGGAAGATAAGGTTTCATTAAATTTTGGTTATAATGGTCCGGCAAAAGGTAAAGTCTGGTTTGATGATATTAAAGTTGAAGAAGTTGATGATATTACGCAATATATTCCCGAAGAGACAATAAAATGGTACGGTAAAGCTTTTAGATTTGAAGATAAAGGGTGGATTTTCCTTCACATAGAAGGTGAACCATACAATAGAGGTTTACAATATGGTTATTTAGCTTCAAGTGAAATTAAAGAATATATAACAAAGTATGGAACTAAAAAGAATTTAAGCAATCCTCAGCAAGGTTGGAGCGATTATCGCTTTGCAGCAGATGGGATGTTCTTACGAAAATATGATGAAGAATATTTAACTGAAATGAAGGGTATAGCTGACGGATTTAATAAAGCTGGGCTTAAAGTTTTTGATAGAAATTTAGATCTTGTAGATGTTGTTACTTTAAATTCAGCTATTGATATTGAATATAGTATAGATGCATTAACAATAACTCCAACTCCTCTTACAGGAAAAAGTTTTCTTTCAGCAGAAGATGAATTAGCATTACAGGATAGGTTGCATAAATGCTCATCTTTTCTTGCCAACAATAAAGCAACAAAAGATGATAGAATAGTTTTTATGCAGATGTTTATGTGGAATGGCTATATGGGTCCACATTGGAATTTTATAGTTGATGTCGTTCCTACAAAAGGAAACAGATTGGTGTATGAAACATTTCCTGGAGGAATTCATTCAGGTGCGGATTTCTACATCAACAGCAAAGGGATTATGATTGGTGAAACTACCGTTAATCAAACTCCTTTTAATCCTAATGGTATTCCACAATCAAATAGGATTAGAAAAGCAGCTCAATATGCAAACAGTATTGATGATGTTGTTTCCATTTTAACTAAAGATAACAATGGCTTATATACAAATGATTGGTTAATTGGTGACACCAAAACTGATGAGGTTGCGATATTAAATTTAGGAACATACAAATATAAAGTATGGAGAAGCGGTAATAACGATTGGTACGGCGACCAGAAAGATTGGTACTGGAGTGATAATAATAATAAATCAATGGATGTAAGAAAAGAATATGTTGTTAACGAAAGTAATGCTCCTTATGATTTATTGTTTAAACCGGTAAATAGAGATATCGCCTTCACTCAATATTACAAAGACAATTATTCAAAAATTGATGCAATCTCTGCAATTAACTTAATCAATTCATCTCCGATAAATCGTCCTCACGCTTGCGATGGTAAAGTAACTACTTCAGAAATGGCAGAGCAAATGATGTTCTTTGCTAATTATGGTAAAGTTACAATGAGAGAAATGTTTGTAAATGAAAATGGTAGAATACCTGATATGCCCGGAGCAATTCCAAAATTTTCATTAGGTTATACAGTTATAAGTCCCATTTTATTTACTGAAAGAATAAAAAAGCTTAAACAAAGAAATGAACTTGAGGAAAAAGAATTAAGCAGACAAACTGAAGAAGTAAAAAATATTTTTAATTTTGATAAAGCTGAATTATGGCACAATACAGTTTATCCTGCTTCTGATAAAGAAAATTGGTTCGTTAGCAGTACAGCAGCTTACTGGAATATGCTTAATGCAAATCCTGGTGGAGCTAAAGGATTAACATTTATACAGAATGAATTATCTGAGCTTAATGCAAGATTAAATTATTTAAATCTTAAAGAAGGCAATGTAGTTCCTGAAAATACAAAAGTTGCTTATGACCAGCATAAGTTTTATCAAATACCAAGAATTAGAGGAACTTATTTTCTTCATCAGGTTAGATTGAAGATTGGTAATGATGCATTCTCAAAAGCAATGAATAAAATCCATACCGATTTTAATGCTAAAGATGTAACCAATAAAGATATTTTAAATGCTTTTAATAATGCTTCAGATACAAATATCAATTATCTTTATGAACAATGGATTAAGTCAGATGAAATTCCTAATGTTAAATTCTCTGCAGACTATACTAATGATAAATTAAATGTTAATGTAAAGCAGAATAAATTATTTAAATTTATCACTAACCTTGATATCTATACGAATAAGAAAATAATAACTAAAAAACTTGATGTTAATTCTGATAATCAGAACTTCACTTTTGAGTTAAAGGAAAAACCCGTTAAAGTTATCTTTAATTCTGAGAATAATATTCCATTAAATAGAGAAGACTATTTTACCTTCTCCAATTTTTCTGATGATTTTTCAAATACAATAATTACTTATGGTACAAAAAATCAGGTTGAAGCAAATCATACAATTGCTTTAAGATTTCAAAAAATGGCTGGCGATAAATTCACTGAAATTTTATTACCTGTTAAAAAGGATGCTGAAGTAAGTATTGAAGAATTTAAGAATAAAGATATTATTATTCTAAGTACGTCTACTGATAATTCATTGCTTGAACTAATTCAAAAAGAGGGATTAATAATAGGGAAGAACTATTTTGAATGGAACGGTAAAAAATACAACAACAATGATGATGGATTCTTTGCTGCCATACCAAATCCATTAAATCCTGAAAAAGCAATTTATATATATGTAAGTAATAGTGCTTTAGAATTATTTAATATGACCAAAAACTTGAATAGAATTCCTTCCTGGGGTATTTTTAAGAAGGACCAATTAGTTGATAAAGGATATAATTTACCTGCAGGAACTACTATTATATTTTAATCGAAATAAGAAAAAGATAATCCCATTTATTTGGGATTATCTTTTATCATTAGAATTTCTTTTTCAAAGTCTTCATAGTTTTGCATGCCCAGCATAAAAGCCGTTTGAATACCTGATTTATCATAAATAAAAGTTGCTGGAACTGCTCCACTCCAATCTTTATTTAAATAATTAATTATATCTTCGCTGCTTTTTTCATCAATGAGAAATGATTTAAATTTAGCGTTTTGTTTTTGAAGAAATTGTTGAACTTGTTCCTCAGGATTTTTACCAAAATCAACACTCAAACTTATAAATTCTATTTCTTTATTATACTTATCATATAACTTTACAATATCGGGAAATTCCTGCACACAAGGCTTGCACCAGGTAGCCCAAACATTTATGAAAATAACTTTTTCCTTATTTTCTTTAATAAGTTTTTCTAACTTAATTTTATCAATTTTAGTTACTTCATTTTTATCTTGAGCAAATCTGAAAGAAATACTTACGATTAAAAAAATTATAATAAATATTTTAATCATTACTGACTCTTTTAATAGTACAACCAAAGGCTTTCGTTTCATTTACAGTAACTTCTTTACCAGCAAGAATTTCATTCAGAGCATTTTCCAAATCTTTGTTAGTGACACCATCTTCATTTCTTGAATCATCAATTCTGCCATGGTATAATAATTTATAATCAGGACTTAATACAAAAATTTCTGGGGTGACGGAAGCTCCATAATTGTCTGCTACTTTATTTTCCTCATCCTTCAAAATTGGAAAGGCTAATTTGTTTTTTTGTGCATGAATTTTAATAGCATCAATATCTTCGGCTTTATTTGAGTTTATCCCAATAAATGAAATTTGTTTGTCTTTGTAATTTTTATAAAGTTCAGCTATTCTTTTGTTATATGCATTCGATACAGGGCATTCCGTTGCAATGAACATTATAACTATTGCTTTGCTGTTTTTATAATCTGAGAGGTTGTGAACTTTGCCATTAACATCTTTTAATGAAAAATCTAATGGACTGGGGGTGGGCATCTCATAACTTAAAGTAAGACTCAAGTCAGCAACAATTAGCAATAAAATTGTTAACCATATTTTATCAAAACTCTTTTTCATAAGTTTATGCTCCATATTCTTATAGAATTTAATAATGGGATTTAAATAAAACTAAGTTGCTCATCACTTATAAGCCTGGTTCTTATATGTAAATGTGAACTGCAATAAAGCATCTTCAATCCTATAGAATTAAATTATTTAATATGAAGCCATCTATTAAATACGTGATTATTATAGTATTGACTGTTTTTACAAATATTTTTAGTCAAACTGTCGATAAGAATAATTATTATATCTATCCTCATATGTATAAATCGGGTCAAACTTTGAATTTGATGGGTTTATCCGCAGCAAAACTTCCTGAAATATTAGTTGAGACTAATGATATTATCAGAACTCCTATATTTTTCTATAGGTTTAGATATGGTTTAATTAAGAACTTTAATGCCGATGCTTCCTTTGAAACAAACATAATCACCTATCATGCATCTTTAGGATTAAAATGGAATTATGAATTTAATGGCTTTTCAGCCGCATTAGGAAGCGATATTGCATTTTGGATTGGAAGATTAAAAATGGAAGGTTTTAATACCAAAATGACAGGATTAAACTTGTACCCTAATCTTACTTTTGGTTATGCTTTCGAAAAATTTAGTGTCTCCATAAAATCAGAATTAATTCTTCTTCTTGATAATTCCATTAAAAATGGTTCCGTTGAAGTTAAAAATAGATATGCAAACTTTTCAGGTTATGCATTTGGTTTATATGTTGAGCAGCCTCTTTGGAAAAATAATAATATTATGATAGGATTTAGAGGAGTATTTGTAAAATTATATTATCCTACCTGGGCAGCATTTACAACATTTGATAAAAGATTATACATAACTGAAGCTGTTGTAGGGTTAGTGCTATGAAATATTTTGTTGTAATATTTTTATTTTCCTTTGTTTTTTATTCCTGTGAAGATGAAAGTGATATAGTATATCCTGACACTGATCCCGATGATATTTTGGAACATGTTACTTTATTAAATGAAAATTCAAAGATGATAATGGAGGGTATTTACGAAATCATTAAAGGCACTGAAGAATTCGGAGAGAAAGCTGTTATAAAATGGAATCAGAATCATTTAAATATTTTCTTTGCAAAAAATGCTGGATATATTGCAATGCAAGGGGGAGCTATTGATTCAATTCTTCTGTTTAAGGGTTACTGGCGTCATTTGGTTAATACAAACACCGGAGTTGTAAATTTTATTATTGACAAAGACTCTGGCTATGTTGATATAATCAATGGTAATTCTTTAGATACAAATATTGTATTGTCAGGAAAATATGGAAAGGGAAAATCCTTACCTGAATTTCCAATTATGTTAAAATATTTAAGGCCAATTAGTGAAACGGCAAGGTATAATACTTTTTATATTATGGGGCATAGATGCGGTGGCAGGAATGCAGAGCAATTAGGAGTTTCTGAAAATTCTGTTGACATGATAAGGAAATCCGTTGAACTTGGAGTTAACGGAATTGAAATGGATGTAAGAACTTCTGAAGATAATATTCAGTTTATTTATCATGATAATGATGTTAATCTAAGATTAACACAGCCTTCATTACTAATAGGAAAAATTGAAAGCTATACTTTTGCTGAACTAAGATCTTTTTTAAAATTAGCTAATGGAGAAAAAATTCCATCACTTAAGGAAGCATTGGAAGAAGTGCTTAAGCAACCTCATATAAAGTTAGTATGGCTTGATTGCAAATCAGAAAAAAATGATGTTCAAATGATTAGAGATATTCAAAAAGAATTTATGGATAGGGCTGCAGCAATGGGAAGAGAACTGAAAATAATGATGGGTATTCCTGAAGAAGAAAAATTTAATCAGGTAAAAGGATTAAGCGGTTTTAATAGTATTTTAACTTTATGCGAACTCGATTTAACAAAGGTAAGAGAACTTAATTCAGAGTTTTGGGGCTCTCGTTGGACTGAAGGAATTCAACAGGATAAAATAAATGAGATGCATAGTGAAGGCAGAAAAGTTATTTCCTGGACTTTGGATGAACCTTTATTTATTCAACAGTATGTTGAAAATGCAAATTTTGATGGTATATTATCTAATTATCCGCCACTTGTAGCTTATTATCATTATATGCAATAATATGAAAAAGATTATCTTAATTATGTCGTTTTTAATTTCATCTAATCTTTTTGCACAGAGTAAAGTTTACACATTTACTTTAGATGGGGGATTTGGATATTCAAGATTTTTTTCTCCAATAAATATGGATAATTTTAATAAAAATGGTTATTCAAGTTCTTTAAGATTAATGTGGAATCCTGAACATTTATTATCTGCAGGAATAGAATCGGGATATTATCATCTATATACATTTAAAGCAAACCTACAAGATTCATTATTTGGGAACTCTAATGCAGAAGTTACTTTAAGCTCATTACCTATTTTATTAATGTTCTCAATGAAAATACTCCCTAATGTTAAATTATTTGCAGGGTCAGGCATATTATTATTATTTAGTAATGGTAGTGCTTATGGTGATAAATTTTCAACTAGTCAGGTTAGTATAGCTGATCATGTTGGAGCTTCTTATACGTTTCAATGGACTAACAAGTTTGCAATTGGTACAGAATTTAAATACACCTACATTTTCAAATTTGAAGTTGCTTATGTATCACTTCAGCTTTTTGCTCAACATGAACTATTTAGATGGTAATCTAAAAATAGTATAAGTATTTAACTTTCAATACAGCTGCTCTATCCTTTAAATGCATTCTGTTATTATATAATAAATTTTCTGACCTTTCTTTTGCTTCGTTGAAGGCAAGATATATCCAACTTTTAGGAAGAAAATTATAAGATAAAAGGAATCCTACAAATATTCTTTCAAGATGCTGTGTTGATTTTACATAAACGTTATCGACATATAATCTTACGTTAAAATCATTAAAAGGAGTAATTGAAAAATAAGGGCGTGCATTATAAGTAATATCTTCAATATTTCCGGCTGGATTACCTTCTACATACATATCATAAGATGTTCCTACTTCAAGAATATCAATTGGCTGATATTCAAGCGAAATACCCATCCAGCTATAAAATGCTAACCAATCCCTGTCAAAATTGTAAGTATTGGCATAACCACCATAAAGATTACCACTCCAATTATTATACATGTTGTACCAGGAACTTAAATTTACACTGTATGTATTATAATTTATTCCATTATCCTTTGCCTTACCTGCATCAAAGTTTATTTCATATCCCCAATCACTTCTAAACTGCATATTAAAACCTAATACACCTTCATAATCTAAAAACAAATCTTCATGTTCATAATTAAAAGCTGGACCAAAATAAAGCATTATTGATCTTACTGCGCCTTTATCAAAGTACCATCTTGGACCCGTCAATAGAACAGAATTAGCATTTCCTTTCCAAGGTACAAAACCAATTTGGCTTATATCAAAGTTATTACCAATAAATCTGCCTCTTCCAAGATAAACCCAGTTATCAGTAAATTTTCTAAACCCAATTGATGAAGCAAAATCTCCTTTATCATTGACAAATGACCGGGCAAATTGATAAGCAAGCTGCCAATCACTTCCCCTAAAAGCTCCATCAATATCAAGAACACCATAGTTATTGTTTTTATCCACTTTGCCAACAAATAATAGACCCACTGAAGAGTTATCAAAAATTTGCTTTTTAATTCTTGCTGAACCAAAATAAGCATCTTCTTCAGTTTTATTTGTTGTGTCATCTAAATAATCTACCTGACCTGTTCTGGCAATAAATCCTCCATATTCATAATTACCCAAGCGCCCAAATACTTTAGACCCAAAATACAATGGGACTTCAGAACCATCAGCCAATTTTTTACCGATTCTCCTTGGATAAAATAATTCAAGAGGAGAGTAAAATCCGCTTCCATGCTCTTGTCCTGATGGCATAAAAATTTCACTTCCTTGAGTAAAGAAAGGTCTACGTTCGGAGAAATAAGATTCATACCTTGAAATATTAAAATCAAAAGGATCAGCTTCAATTTGTGCAAAATCAGGATTTGCGGTTGCTTGTAAAGTTATTTTTTGATTTGGATTATAAAATATATCTAATCCAATATCAGGTTTTACTTTATATTTATTATCGTATAAGTAAGTGGCCTTACTCAATGCAACAGGATAAATTTCCAGATTTAAATCTTTAACATTAGGTTTGAAATTTACAAATGATAACTTCCCGAATTTGGATATTCTTTGTCCTTCATTTTCTTCATATCTTGACCAATAAAGATCTTCTTTTTGAAAGTTGGTCCACCTGTCAAAATCCAAATTCCATTCAGTTAAATTTTCATCATACTGAATTGATTTATATGGTATTTCAATCTCAATAACATAACCGAAATCATAAATTCTTGAATCAGCAAACCAGACGCCATCCCAACTATAGTCTCTATTTCTTGCATCATCTAATAATCTTGCATCCATCCTTACACCTGAAGCTGAAACTCCAAATTTATAAGCAGTTCTTTTATCATTAAAGGAATCAAACATTAAAGATACTACATCACCTGTGAAATCATCCAGTTTACCGGCAGAAGCTTTTAAAGTTTTTACATCTTGATAACATATGAATAAACAATACAATGAAGTTTCATTAGTAAGTAGTTTAACAACAGTCCTATTTTTAGGGGGTTGAGAATAATATGGGGCTAATTGGAAGAAGTCATCTGAAGAATCTGCTTTATTCCAAACATCATCAATAACACCATCAATTCTTATATCTTCATTAATCTTTACTACATTTAATTTTTTTTCCTGAGGAAGAATAGTAATTGAGAATAGAATTATTAAGATGTATAGAGTTTTCATAGAATTCCAGAAAATAATTTGTTCAATATTATTATTAAAAAATAATTTTACAAAATTTTTTTAATAAAGGGTTAAAATAAGAGATGAATGGTTAAAAAAGAAAAAAAATAAAAAAAGATTTTAACTATTATGTAAAAATCTTATATTTTAAAATAAAAAAATTACTGGAGAGGTTCTTTTATGGGTAAAGTCAGATCTTTAATTACTGCTCTTTTTATTTTGTGTTTCTATAATATTTCCTTTGCTCAAAACTGTTGTATGGAAATACTGGGAGGTTCCAGAATCAGTTTTGGTTATGGTGTGCGTAGTTATGGTGCTGAAGGATTTAATAATTATATAAATGTATATAATCAGAACAGACCTCAGCTAAATAAAAAGATGGATAAATTTGGAATGGGTATGGGCTTTCATGGAGCTATTGATTTTAATTATTTAGTAGATCCTTATGATTATACTTATATGAGTTTTGGTTTTCAATATGAACACGTTAATGAATCTCACGAAGCAAATGCTGTTTTTAATGGTGGTATTGCAACAAGGGAATATGTATTATCTTTTACTGCATTGTCTATGAATATGTCAGTTAGTCTACCGATGGCAAGATATATGGATTGGACCGTTCTTGGAGGTTCTTTAGACTTGTATAATGCCACTTTGAAAAATAATTATAAAGAACCTGGAATTTCCAAAACTGAAAAGTTATCAAGTGAATCAACATTTGGTGGAGAAATTTATTCAGGGGTTAGATTGTATTTGTTTACTAACTTTGTATCCATAGAAACCCTTATAGGCTATTCATTTGTTTCCATTCCTACTCTTAATTTCGAAAATGGAAATTCCTTAAGTAGAACTGAAAATGATGGTACTGAAATGGATAATTTTATGAGTGGTGGATTTTATGGAAAAATGCATCTTAGTATAGGTATTCCAAATTTGTATTAAGATTTCTAGCCCCATACCAGTATGGGGTTTTTTCTTTTATTCTGACGTTTTACCCTTTTTTGAACCAACCTGCATATCTATTTTGCAATATGAAATTACTTGAATTATTAGCTCCGGCAAAAGATTTAGAAAGCGGAATTGCAGCCATAAATTATGGAGCAGATGCTGTCTATATAGGTGCAGAGAAATTTGGCGCCAGAGCAGCAGTTGGTAATTCTATTCAAGATATTGAAGCATTTATAAATTATGCACATAAATTTAATGTTAAGGTTTATATAACTATAAACACAGTTTTATTTGATAATGAGCTAACAGAGGTAGAACATTTAATTAATAAACTTTACAATATTAGTGCAGATGCAATTATCATTCAGGATTTAGGTATACTTGAAATGAACCTTCCTCCAATTCCTATTTTCGCTTCAACTCAGACAAATAATTATTCGCTTGATAGGATAAAATTTTTAGAATGTATAGGGATAAGCAGAATAATTTTAGCAAGAGAATTATCACTCAAGCAAATAAAAGAAATTTCTGACAATACTATTGTAGAATTAGAATCTTTCATCCATGGTGCTTTGTGTGTCAGTTATAGCGGACAATGTTATTTTGGAGAAGCTGTTTATGGAAGAAGTGCCAACAGGGGAATATGTGCACAACCTTGCAGAATGCAATATACCTTAGAAGATGATAAAGGGAAAATATATGTAAAAGATAAATATCTTCTTTCACTAAAGGATTTAAATTTAACAAGTTCATTAGGTGAACTGGTAAAGGGGGGTGTTACCTCGTTTAAAATTGAAGGAAGATTAAAAGATATAAATTATATCAAAAATATTACTGCACATTATAGGAAAATATTAGATGAAATTATTGAGCAAAATCCTGCTTTTCGGAAAAGTTCGAGCGGAAAAATAAATATTGATTTTACCCCGGAACCTTCAAAAACTTTTAACCGAGGGTACACTAATTATTTTGTTGATGGAAAGAATAACAATCTTGCTTCATTCAATACTCAAAAATCAATAGGGGAGTTTGTAGGTAAGATAAATCATATTGAAAAAAAATTCATTACTATTGACTCAAATAAATCTTTCCATAATGGAGATGGAATTTGCTTCTTAAACAAGAAAGATGAATTAACGGGAACTAAAATCAATATAGTTGATGGGAATAGGTTATTTATTCAAAGCTTAGAAAATGTTTTTATTGGAGCTGAAGTATTTAGAAATGCAGATACAGCTTTTGAAAATATTTTAAATAGTAGCAAAACTCATCGAAAGATATCATTGAGAATTGAGTTAATTATATGGAAAGAAGCACTTAAAGTTATTACTGTTGATGAAGATAATCATCAATATGAAAAAATATTTTCTGTTATTGGAGAAGCAGCTGAAAACAAAAGTAAAATGCTTGATACTATTAAGAAACAGTTTATTAAATCAGGAGATTCAATTTTTGATATTAAGTTAAATTTGAAAATTGAAAATGACATTATTCCCTTCGTTCCATTTAGTAAATTAAATGAAATAAGAAGGAAAGTATTTGCAGACTGCGAGCAGTTAAGATTAAAAAAGTATAAAAAAGCAATCAAGCAAATTGTTCCTAATGAAGTTGAATATTATCAAAATAAATTAAACTACAAACATAATGTGACTAATAAACTCTCTGAACAATTTTATAAAAGGCACAAATCTGACGTAGTTGAAAAAGGTTTTGAAAAAGATAAGAATGTAGAAGATTTAACAATTATGACATGCAAGTACTGCATCAAAAAGGAATTAGATATATGTCCATTGGATAAAGGGAAGAATGCTGTTCAGAACGATGTACCTTTATATTTGAAGGATGCAAAAAATACTTTCCGTTTAGTTTTTGATTGTGCCAAGTGCGAGATGTCAGTTAAATTAAAATAAAAGCCTGATTATTCAGGCTTTTTTTCGTTATAACCTTTTTCTCCATAAGGCTGGAGCTTTTCCAACCATAAATCTTCAAGCACTTCAAGATCCTTATCATATTTATATGCCGGGTCTTCGACAGGTTTAAGAGTATCTAAAATATTATAAGCAAAATTTTCCTTACCATATTTTTTATAATCAGCGTAAATTTCACTCTGAGGATCACCTCCGAAGTTCATTTCAAATTCAAACCTATTTTGCCGTGCTGTTAAATTTTTTGTTTTACCGATTAAGATTTTACCATTAGTTAAATTTTTAATTTGATAAATGCCCATTGGAGGTAAAGTCTGTTTATATTGTTTTTTTAAGTCTGCTTTATTCATTAATTATTCTCCTTTGTAATCCGGATTTACCCAATATGTCTGGTTATGTCTTTTCATCATACCTTCTTCAATCATTAGTCTTCTAATAAGACAGTAATCATCAAATTTATCAATAATCATTTCATTAACATCTTTTTCAGCATATTGAACATCAGGTTTAAACTTTTTATAAAATTCTCCTAATACAATCATTTTTTTCTTATGTTGAACCGGAAGCTGTTTTAATCTGCCTCTAACAAAAAATGTTTTCAAAACTTTTGTTTTATACTTATTAATTCTTTCATCCTGGACATACTTATCCATATTATTAAAACTTATTAATTCTTTTAGCGAAGTATTAAAAATATCATCACATATATGATAAACAATATAATATTGCTCCTTAGTTTTGTACACTAAATTAGCTGATTCAAGTTTTTTCAAATGAAATGATACTGTCGAAAAAGCGAGATTTAATCTTTGAGCAAGCTCTTCAACATATTGGGGTTTTTCTAAAAGGCAATTTATAACTCTTAATCTTGATGTATCGGATAAAGATTTTATTATTTCCAGACTTTGTGTTATTTCCATTACATTCATTTCTATAATTGTCGAAACAAATATAGGGATTCAAGAATAAGATGTCAATCTATTTCTATGTGAGTCGAAATAAAAGCCATCTTAAAATTATAAAATTACTTTTGAAGTATTAAGTTTTCGGCTCCATTTATAAAAAGGAGAGATATATGGAACTGCAGCGATTCTTCCTCCAAAGCCCATTAAGCGATAAGTGAACATATTTATATTAGTAACAGAAGTAGATTCCAAAGCATCTTTAAATATTTTGAGCCCATATTTATCTGCTAACTTTAATGTATATTCATCAAAATTATTTTCAAGTTTTGATGTTTTTATATCAGTTTTAATTTGTTCTTTAACTTTATCGAATGATGCCAAACTTGTTTTTTGAGGTTCCTTTTTATCAATTAATTTAAAAAGAGAATAGCCTTCAGGTACTTTAATTGGTCCATGTAAATCTCCTATATTCATATCAGCAGCAATTCTTCCAATCTCTCCATGCAAAGTAACAGGGAAGAGTCCATACTCACCATTTGTCTTTTTTGTCCACTCTCTTTGATTATATTCGCCAGCTAATTCTTTAAAGTCTTTCCCTTTTCCCAATTCTTTAATTATTACTTCCATAACTTCAATATTATCTGTCAATATTTCAACAATGTTCACCTGCTTAACGGAATCAGGTTTATTCATTATGGAATTATATTTGGAATAGGCTTCATCATCAGATACTTCAATGGAATCCATTAATCTATTTTTTAAGAATTGAGCAGTATAGCTGCTCTTCCACATTTTTAATTGTTCCTGCACTTCCGGAAGATTTAAGTAACCTCTTTTTAAACCTTCCTGGTACAATAATTCCTGAGCAATAAAGTTATCAATTACTTGTTTCATCCTGCCATTAACATTTTGAAGGCTAAGTTTTGAAACCTTAAATCCATCCATTGAAATGAAGTGAATAAATTGTCTTAATGTTGAAGAACCATTTTTAAAATTTACAACTGCGGAATTAATTTTATCCTGAGGCATTGTATTCAACAAATTCATCAATTCAGGCTCAAATAAAGAATATGAGGAAGTAATAGAATCTTTATATTTACTGTTTAAAGTATTTAATAATTCATTACTTAAATCATTTAGAATAATACCATTTATCTTTGCATCTGATTTTGAAAGAAACTCTGATAAAAAGTTCTCAGTTAATATTTTAGCTCTTCTTTCTTTAATAATTCTTTTTACATCAATTTGTTCCTGCTCAGATTTCCCCGATGTGGTAGTTATTTTATCTTTTAGTTTAAAAATAAACCATCCCTTGGAAGTTCTAACAGGGGCTGAGAACATTCCAGGTTTCATACTAAATAATGTATCTTCCACATATTCATCTTCCATCTGACCAAATGTAATCTCTAATGGTTCTTCTTGCCCTTTAAATTCATCTCGTAATGATAGCAAGGAATCGAAAGAAGCATTACTTTTAAGAAGATTATAAATTTTTAATATTTCTAAAGAATCTGCAGAACTAATTATGTTAACTTTTAAGGTTTTATTTTTGCGAGCTAAACCCTTAATCATATCTTCATTTTTTATTTTTATTTTATTTTCAATTTCATTTTTAAATAAAGCATCTTTTACATATAATCTTTCTACTGGTTCAAAGGCGTATTTAACAAATGGCAATTGGTCTATTCTTAATTGTTCAGCTTCTTTTGCCCATAACTTTTCGGCAATCAAGGAATATAAAAATTCATTTTTAAGTGAATCGGTATTTGAAGAATTTTCACTAAGGTGAGGCATAAGCTCGAACATGCTTTTAAATTGAGTTTCCGAAATTTTATCATCACCAACTACCGCAATTGTTTTATCCTTCTTTTGAGGATAAGCCAAGGTTGTAAATAAAATTAAAACAAACGAAAGCGCACTGAAATATTTGAACATATATAATCTAATTACTTTTATAATTTCTAAATTTATTTACAACCAATGAATGATAAAATTGAAATATTTATCCTATTTGAAAATAATATGGTCTTCCAAACGGATATCATTAGAAGAAGAACCTATCATAAAGTTGAATTTACCGGATTCAAATTTCCAATCATTCGTATTAATATCGTAGAAACTCAACATATTTTTATCTACTTTAAAACTTACAGTTTTAGTTTCTCCCGGTTTAAGATTTACTTTGCTAAAACCTTTTAATTCCTTTTCAGGTCTATCAACTGAGCATTCTTCGTCATTTATATATAGTTGAGCAATTTCACTTCCTTCAACTTTACCAGTATTAGTTATCGTAAATTCAGCTTCCCAAACATCTGGAGTTTTAGTTGAATTAGATAATATTAAATTATCATATTTAAAAGTGGTATAAGATAATCCATAACCAAAATGGAATAAAGGTTCAATACCGTATTTATCAAAATGACGATAACCTACATACAAACCATCAGAATATTCGGTAACACTATCTTTTTTCATATAGGTATTATAAGCAGAGCAATCTTCCCACTTTTTAGGGAAAGTAATAGGGAGTTTACCTGAAGGATTATAATTTCCAAGTAAAACATCTGCTGCTGCATTACCTAATTGTTCACCACCGAACCAGGTTTCAACAACGGCATCAACATCATCAATCCATTCATTCATTAAAACAGGGGAGCCTGTTGTTAAAACAACTACAACATTTTTATTTACTTTCAAAATTTTCTTTACAAGTTCATCCTGACCATTTGGTAATACTAAATCTTTACGGTCTTTTCCTTCAGTTTCATATTGAGATGATGTTCCAAGGCATAGAATTACTAACTCTGAATTTTTTGCTAATTCAATTGCGTCATAACTAATATCTTCTTCTGGAGCTCTCCATCCCAAAGTAATAGCTGCATCTCCACCATTTTCAAAGTATTCTAATTTAATATTATATCTTTTACCTTTTTCTAAATGCATTTTATAAATTGCTGATATATATGCATGGTTGGACCAATCGTTAATAACTAAATTGTTATCTATAAATAATCTAATTCCATCATCACTTCCACCATCAAAAGTATATTCACCAGACTTCGGTACTTCTAATTCACCAATCCATCTAACAGAGAAATTATCATCCTTTATTTCTTTAGCTGGAGAACCACCGCCCCATTTAAAGAAGATATTATTGTCGATTCTCTTCAAAATTGGTGTACCTGTTAAATACATATTATCAAAATATTCAGCTTGCAGTCCATGTTTATTAGTTCCTTTTATATAAAAATATTCATTAGCGATAGGTTCTGCATCTCCATCAAAAGTGACTCCTGGCTGGAATTCAATTTTTATTTTGTCACCCAATCTATTCTTCAAGCCCTGTAGAATAGAGACAGATGAATAAGGTGAAACCATTGAACTCCCTCCGCCACCTGTTCTTGCAACATTTCCATTGGGACCAATTACAGCAATTGATTTTACATTTTTATTAATTGGTAAAATATTGTTGTTATTTTTTAGAAGAACAATACCTTCTTTTTCAACATCATATGCTACATTCTTATGGATTTCATTATTTATTAAAGACGCATTTTCAATATTTTGCTTTTCAAATAATCCAAGCTTAAACATTATAGTCAATATTCTTGAAACTTTATCATTTAATTTATCTTCACTCAATTTCCCTGATTTAATATCTTCAAGAAGTGCTGCCATACTTAAATATTTTCCATCTGGCATTTCAAGGTCTAATCCACCGTTAAATGTTGGAATAGAGGAGTGAACAGCACCCCAATCTGACATTACTAATCCCTGGAAGCCCCATTCTTTTTTTAGTTTATCAATTAACAAATAATCATTTTCGCTTGCATAAGGTCCATTAACTTTATTATAGGAAGACATTACAGCAAGAACATTGGCTTCCTGCACAGCAGCCTTAAAAGAAGGAAGATAAATTTCATTCAATGCTCTTTCATCAATTATAACATTAACGAAATCTCTTTCATATTCTTGATTGTTTACCGCAAAATGTTTTACTGTAGCAGCAACATTTTCATTTTGAACACCTTTAATGTAAGCTACTGCAAACCTGGAAGTTAAAAAAGGGTCTTCTCCAAAACTTTCAAAATTTCTTCCACCTTGTGGAATGCGTGCAATGTTAACACAAGGTGCTAAGATTACATCCCGTCCTTTGCCACGTGTTTCTCTGCCAATTGCAGAACCTAATAATTCTATGAGTTCAGGATTCCAGGTCGAAGCCATAGCAATACCAGATGGAAAAGCTGTTGCTTTATCTATTCTGACACCAAGGGGACCATCAGCCATTTTCAATTCAGGTATCCCAAGTCTTTCAATTGGATTAGTAGCAAAACCTGTTCCTCCAAGCATTATAATTTTTTCTTCAAGAGTCATCTTCTTAATAAGGTCTGCAACTCTTTCACTTATTGGAAGGTTTTTATTTTTATAAGCAGGTTCATCATTTCCTTGAAATCTGCTGCCAGTAATTATAATTGTTATTACTATTAAAGAGAGAAGTAACTTAAAATTTTTCATAAAGCAATTTTAATTTGTGTTTAGGTTTAAAGCTTTTAAATATTCTTTATTTATTCTGCAGTTCTCAAATTTTATATTTTCTAAGTAATCGTTTAATGCTTTTTGAATTACTTCTTTTGCAGGAGTAATTTTTCTTAATTCTTCATAAGAAATTCTGGGACTATTCGCAAAAGTAATTATTGAATCAAAAAGCTCAGGTTTGTATACGGATGCTATGCAAGATTCAGCATCTAATTTTTTATAAGGCCAGAAGCACCAGCTAATTTCATTGTTGTCTAACAAAGTTCTAAAAGAGTTAATCCATTGGAAAGTGTTTTCACCTGATTCACCCATCCAAATTGGAACATTGTATTGGTCTCTAAAATCTAAATATTCCTGGATGACTGAGGGGGTTGTATCTGTCCAATATTTATGGAAAGTGTATACAGCTTTTGAATCAAAAGGTTCTCCAAAAATTTTGAAGTTACTATCCCATTGAGCGCCACCATAAAATAATATATGATTCTTGTCTACAGTTCTTATCGCAGCAGTTAAGTTTTTATAGAATGGTTCAAGGAGGGGATTAAGTATATCTTTATCAAAATAATGAGCAATAGGTTCATTTAGTAAATCATATCCAATAACATATCTTTCATCTTTGTATTTTTCAGCAATCCTTTTCCAAATGTCAATTGTTAGTTGTTGATTTTCTTTTGATTCAAATAAGTAAGGATAACCCCAACTGTCATCAATATTATCCCCGGTTTGACCACCGGGTGCACAGTGCATATCAAGAATAATATATAATTGTTCTTCTGTGCACCATTTTATGACCCTATCAAGCATCTCAAAACCTGTTGTAATATAATTAGAACTATTTTCATCTTCAACGAATAATCTAAAATTAAAAGGAACTCGAACTGAGTTTAAGCCAGTACTCTTTAAATATTTAATATCATCTTTAGTTATATAGTTATCTCTGAACTTAGTCCAGAATTTTTGTGCTTCATTTGGTCCAAGCATTTCATTAAACAATTTATAAATCAAACGCGGGGACGTTGAATGTTTGAACTTAAACATATAACCTTCAGGTACAAGCCAGTTACCTAAGTTAATTCCTCTAAGATGAATAGATTGACCATCTGGTGTAATAAAGTCTTTTCCCTTAACAGAAACAAATTCTGATTGTGGGTGGCAAGAAAAGGTTATTATTAATATGAAAAAAAATATTTTTATTTTCATAGCTCATTCCAGATTAATGCAGCAGAACCTAAAATAGCACTATTTCCATTAGTTAGATTGGAAGGAAGGATTTTAATTTTATTTTTAAATGAACTTAAAAGATTTTCTTCAAAATGTTTTTTTACCGGTTTAAATATTAAATCACCGGACAATGCTAAACCGCCAAATAATATTATTGCTTCCGGACTTGTATGGGCAACAGAATCAGCAAGTTTAATTCCTAAAATTTTACCGGTATATTCAAAAGCTTCAAGAGCAATGGGGTCACCTTCTAGTGCTGCATCTGCAATCATTTTAGCTGACATATTATTAAAAGATATATCTCTTAATATGCTGTCAGCAGTTGAGTCACATAAAAGCTCCATTACAGTTCTTCTAATCCCAGAAGCAGAGGCATACGTTTCTAAACATCCTTTTCTACCGCATCCGCAGACTCTTCCGTTCACATCATAAATAGTATGACCGACTTCTCCAGCAAAACCATCGGCACCATAAATTAATTTGCCATTGGCGACAATTCCGCTGCCTAATCCTGTACCAAGAGTTATAACAATAAAATCCTTCATACCTTTTGCAGCACCAAATTGCATTTCCCCAATTGCTGCAGCATTAGCATCATTTGTTATAGCAGAAGGAACATCAAAATATTTTTTAACTATGTCTATAACATTGACGAAACCCCATTTTAAGTTTGGTGGATTTTCAATTGTACCATGATAATAATTAGCATTAGGAGCACCGATACCAATACCGACAAGATTGAATTCTTCTGTGAGTTCTTTTTTTACATTAGAGAAAAGTCTATTAAATAAATATTCCGCTTTTTCGTTAGCACAGGTAGGAATTGAATTTTCGAAAAACAATTTTCCTGTTTGGTTTATAAAACCATAGGCGGTGTTAGTACCGCCTATGTCAATTCCTAAAACTATATCAGTTTTATTCATTTCAAAAAGATCCTTATTTTTTTGCGAAAGATGGGATATGTCCTTTTATTCCATAGTATGCTATATACAAATAGCAAATGGAAGGAAGAATAAATGCATGATGAATGCCAATGTTATCAGCAATAACACCTTGAAGTAGAGGAATTAAGGCACCACCAACGATAGCAGCACATAAAATTCCCGAACCCTGTCCTGTATGTTTACCTAAACCTGCAATAGCAAGGGAGAATATAGTAGGGAACATAATGGAATTAAATAAACCTACTAAAAGAATAGCCCACATAGCTACATTTCCGAAAGTAAGCATACTTAAAATAACAAGAGCAGAAGCAAACAATGCATTGAAAGCTAAAACATTCCCGGGTTTTATTTTTCTTTGAATACCTGCACCAATAAATCTACCAATCATTGCTCCACCCCAATAGAATGAAACAAACTTACCTGCATCAACTTCTCTCAAGTTTGCAATATCTGGCTGACCAAGATAGTTAACTAAAAAAGAACCAATTGATACTTCAGCACCTACATAGACAAAAATTCCAATTGCACCTAAAACCAGGTGGCTGAAGCTCCATGCGCTTGGAAAAGCACTAACTGTATTAGCAGTTTCTTCATCGTGTCCTGTTACAGAAGCAGCTTCAATTTCAGGTAATTTAATTAAAGCAAAAAGCCCGGCTATTAAAAATAAAGCAGCTGCCAGACCTAAATAAGGAGCTTGAACTGCACTTGCTTCAGCAATTTGGTAAGCAGTCAGATTAGCTGAAGATAATTTGCTTAATTCTTCAGTGCTTTTTACAGCTACAGATAATATTAGTAATGAACCAAAATACGGAGCAATTGTAGTTCCTAAAGAATTAAAAGCCTGAGTTAAGTTTAATCGGCTTGATGCTGTTTCAGGTTTGCCCAAAATAGTTACATAAGGATTTGCAGCAACCTGCAATAAAGTAATACCTGCTGCAAGAATGAATAAAGCAAACAAAAACATTTCATAAGACCTATAACCAGCTGCCGGATAGAATAATAAACATCCAATACCTGCAGTTACTAACCCTACAATAATGCCTTTTTTATAACCTATTTTTTCAACTAACTTTCCTGAAGGTAAAGAGACTATGAAATATGCTGTAAAAAAACAAAACTGAATTAACATTGCTTGAGTATAGTTCAATGAAAAGACAGCTTTAAGATGAGGTACTAAAATATCATTTAAGCATGTCAAAAATCCCCACATAAAAAATAATGTGGTTAATGTTGATAATGCAAAGGTATAATTAGTTTCTTTTGGTGCAGCACCATTTACGGCACTTGTGTTAGGTATGGACATAAATTCTCCGGCTTACAAAAAATTTTTTATTAACTAAATTGAAGTAAATCTTCTTTTGAACTCTCTTAACCTCCAATTATTATGCCTAAATGAGAGAGTTAATAGAACAAAAAAACGTTATTTGAGGAAATAATTCTTAAGGTACTACAAGATTTAACTATAATTATTAAAATTCGATTATTATTTTAATAATATAGGTTATTAAAATAATAATAAAACCGTTGAGATTTGATTTTTTGAAAAAGGCATAGTTTTTGGATAACTTAAGTTTATTAAATAAAAATTAGAATGAAATTAGAAAAAATACTATATGTTGTTTTAAGTTCGTTTGTTATCATAACATTTGTTTTGTTCAATTTTATTTTTTCCCCTTTGAGCAGCAATAAAGAAAATGAAAGTGGTGCAAAGCAGATATTTTTAGCTGATAATATTTCAAGTGCTTTAAGAAAAGTAATTGATAACTTTAATGCAAAGTATAAAGGACAAATAGAAGTTAAAACCATTGACTTGCCATTTGAAAAATTCAGCACTAATGAAAGAAAAGAACTTTTAGCAAGATATTTAAGAAATAAAAGTGAACGCATTGATATTTTTGCAGTTGACCATATTTGGGTTCCTAGATTTGCTAAATGGGGAAAACCTTTAGATCAGTACTTCTCACTTAAAGAGAAAAATGAATTATTGCCTTACGCTTTTAATACCTGTAAATATGATAATAAACTAATAGCTATACCATTATATATTGATATTGCTTTAATGTATTACCGGGATGACCTTCTTGCACAACTTCCAAATTATAAACAAAATAAAAAATTGTTAGAATCATCCATTACCTGGGAAGACTTTATAAAAATTGGAAATTCCTTTAAGAATAAAAAAAATTACTATTCATTTGAAGCTGATGATTATGAGGGATTGATATGTGCTTTTCTTGAATTAGTTGAAAGTAATAATGCCGAAATATTAAAAAATGGGAAAATTGAGCTTACGAAACCGGAAATAGAAAAATCTTTACAATTATTAGTAGATATTGTAAATAAATATCAAATATCTCCACCTGAAGTTGTTACCTATAAAGAAACTCAAGCTTATAATAATTTTATTAATGAAAATGGTCTATTTCTTAGAGGATGGCCGGGATTTGAGCATGGGGAATTAATTAGAATGACCAAAAATAAAAATATTATTCAAAATGTTAAAAAAATTCCTGTTCCGCACTTTGATGGTAATAAACAAGCATCAATATTCGGCGGATGGAATTTAATGATATCTAAATTTTCTGATAAAACTTCAGAATCTATAACTTTCATAAAGTATTTAATGAGTGAAGAATCTCAGAAAATACTTTTTGAGGAAGGCGGATATCTGCCCATCATTAATAAACTTTATTATGATGAGAATTATGTTAATGTTAATCCTGATTTAAAATTTTATTTTGATTTATTTAAGACTGGAGTTAATCGTCCGGCTTTTGAAAATTACTCATATATTTCCGATATAATTTCTTATTATGCAAACCTTGCAATTAAGAATCAAATTTCTGTTGATGAAGCATTAAGTAAAGCTGAAAATATAATTAATTCGAAAAATATTTTAATAAAATAATATGAGCAAAAAGAAGTCATTAGAAAAATTAAAAGATTATCATTTCGAATTTAAACATATAACTGTTTTATTCATTATTTTATTTTTGTTTCAATTAATGGTTTCATTTGTAAATAAAGCATCCATTAAACACTTCTTAAATAATACACAGGAATGGTATCAAAAAGATGCAGCAGAAAAGTTGGCAAATGTTACAACAACTTCATTAGAGCTATTACTTGAATCATTAGATACTGAAAAAAAAGTATCTTCTGAAAGTTCCGAAAAAATTATTCAATCTTTTAATATCATTCTAAGTCAGCAAGCTCTTCAACATAATATTGAACAGTTCTGTGTCATTGTTAATAAGGATAATAAATATTATGCTATAGATGAAGGGAAGGCATTATATACATTCTTAGTGAATAATGAAATTATTGACAGCAGTAATCACTATGATGCTGCCATTAAGATGTATAAAAATATTGGACAAGAACTGAAAAAAGAAGAACAAATCAGAACAATTACAACTGATAATCAAACTTTCAACATATTCGTTCCTTTTATGCTGAGAGGTGGATACATAGGTGCTGTTTATATAAAAAATACTTCAAATTTTTCTTTCATATCTAATCAAATTATCTCCAGCTATGATGAAACATCAATAATTTATCTATCCCTAATTATGCTGGGATTGCTTGCAATGTACTTTATATCTTCATATACAGTTAAAGAAAGAGATGAAGCCCAAAAATTACTTTATGAAGAAAATGAAAAGAATCTTACCAAACAAATCCACTATGAAAAAGAATTAGTATTTACTAAACGAATTTATCATACACATCATAAAGCTGAAAAGATAATGGGTTTTATTAAGGAGGATTTAAGAAAACTATCACCAGCTAACATAAATGAAACTAATTATAGAGTTACCAAGTATTCTAATTTTATTTCACGTGTCATATATGATATGAAATGGTACGATCCTCCGGTCCAAACAATAAGAAATCAAATATTTAACACCAACTTAAATGAAGTAATAAAATTTATTGTTGATAATATTTTCTTAAGATTATCTACAAAGTCGAATGCTTTTGAAATTAAACTTGAACTTGATGAAAATATTACCCCTGTTCATGTTAATGAATTTGTTATTTGGGAAATACTTGAGCCATTAATCCAAAACTCAATTGAGCATGGGGGAGATCAAAATCTAATTATAAAAATTAAAACTTATGTTAATAACGAGGGACAAAAAATAATTAGCATTTCAGATAATGGAAAAGGTATCTCCCCTGATTTACTTATATTAGAAAACGGAATAAAGAGATTATTCCAGGAAAATATTTCCACCAAAACATCCAGTATTCAAAATAGTGGATATGGATGTTATATTGCCTATGAAATAACCAGAAGATGTGGCTGGCAGCTTGATGCTGCTAACATTCCTGATGGAGGCTGCGCATTTATTATCACTATTAAAGATTAAGCTTATGAATAATGAAATAATTAATACTCTTTTAATTGAAGATGAAGATTTTGATGTAAGAAGAGTGCTTAATACAGTTAAACCTTTTGAAAATAGAATTAAGATTTCAAAAATAGTTTCTAATGGAAAAGCTGCCTTGGAAATACTCGAAAATTCCTATGAAGAATTTGATGTCATAATAATGGATTTTCAGATTGCTGGCGGTTTAATGGGAGAAGAATTAATCAAGAAAATTAAGGAAATTGATTCTTCACTCCAGATAATTGTTATTACTAAAATGACAATTAATATTTCAGATTTTAATTTTGCAAATAAGTTAATCAAAGCCGGAGCTTATTGGTATTGCACAAAATACCCGGGAGATATCGAAGAATATATTTATCAGCCTACTGACTTTATCATTAGTGTATTTAATGCTAATGAAAAATGTATGCTCGAAAGAGAACGTTTGAGAAGCAATCAGAAAATGATTAAAAACATTAAAGATATTTTAAAGAAGAAAAAAATTATTGGTGAGTCCTCATCAATTCAAAAACTAAATGAAGAAATAAAAAGATATTCTCAAAGTGAAGTTAGTATTTTAATAAGAGGAGCTTCAGGTACAGGTAAAGAACTGGTAGCTTATAATATTCATTATAATAGCCCAAGAAAATTTGAAAACTTTATCATAATAAACTGCGGAAGCTTACCTAATGACCTTATTGAAAGTGAACTTTTTGGTTATGAAAAAGGTTCATTTACAGGAGCAGATAAAAAGAAATCAGGTTTATTTGAAATGGCAAATCATGGAACAATTTTCCTTGATGAAATTACTGAACTTCCATTAAATGCTCAAGTAAAACTATTGAGGGTTATTCAGGAAGGTGAAATTGAAAAAATAGGCAGAACTGAAAAAATAAAAGTAGATGTTAGAATTATTGCCGCTACAAATAGAAACATTGAAGAGGAAGTTAAAGCTCGCAGGTTCAGAGAGGATTTATACTATAGATTAAATGTAGTCCCTATTTTTATAAATGAACTTAAAAACAGAAGGTCCGATATTCCATTATTGATTGAACATTTTATGAACTACCTTAGTAATGATATGCGGATTGAAGAACCTATTATTGATCAGGATGCATTGAAAATACTTTGCAATTATGATTGGAATGGAAACGTAAGAGAGTTAAAAAATATTGTTCAAAGACTTCTTCTTTATGATGAAAAAATTATAACTAATTCATTAGTAAAAAATGCTTTAGGTATTATTGAAGAAAATACTAATAGAGATTGTTTTGGAATTAATTTTTTGCAAGATGGTGATATTATTCCATTAAGAAAAATGGAGAAGATGATAAGAGAAAAGTACTTTATTTTTGTCCGAGAAAATTCATCTTCAGATAATGAAGCAGCATCAAAGCTTGGCTTAGCTGCACCTAATTATTACCGAATGGCAAAAGAATTAGGATTAAAATAAGGAGTTATCAATTTAATAATGGTTGAAATTGAATATTTTAATTAAATACTTAAAATTGAAGTGGAATAATTATTGATTGTATATAAATAAAATTATCAGGTTTATAATGTCATCTTCTAAATTCAGATTAAGTTTAATTTTATTTATAATAACAATTTTTTCAATAAGTCTCTTTCCTCAGATTGCTTCATTAGAAGCTACTATGTCGTTAAAAAATATAAATGGTATAAACATTCCTTATCAAAACGGAATACCTGTTCCTTCCTTTGAAAAACAAAGCAGACAAATTATAAACCTGAAAGGTGTTTGGAAAAAGCAAAGATTTGCTTCAAATGAAAATTATACTTTAGCAAAAAGAGATTCTATTGGTTATGCTAATATATTATCGGAAGCAGCTGGAAGGCAATCTGAATCATTCAATGATGGAACCTGGCAAAGCAAAAACATTCCATCTGTTGAAAATACTATAAATTCATATCCTACTGTTCCTGAATTTTATGAAGATGGTGTGTGGTATCGTTATAAATTCAATGTTGCTGATTCGTTAAATGGTAAATTTATAAAATTAATGTTTTATTCAGTTAACTATGTTGCAGATGTTTGGATAAATGGGATTTATGCAGGTTACCACGAAGGTGGATATACTCCTTTTGCTTTCGATGTCTCAAACAAACTTCATTATGGTGCTGATAATATAATCGCAGTTAGAGTTGATAATCCTGCCTGGGGAACAAGAAAAGATATAGTGCCTTATTATAAAGTTGACTGGTTTAATTATACCGGGATTATCCATGATGTTTATCTTGAAGTTTCAAATCCTATTTCAATAGTTAGAACCAATGTAGTTCCACAGGACCATTATGGCAGTATTCAAACAACAATATCATTGTTAAATAAATCTACATTAACTAAAAATGTAAAAGTAAAAGTTAATATCTATGATGCAGATGTCAACAGTAATAATATTAACTCTGAATTTACTAAAGATTTAGTTGGGGCTTCAGCGTCTTTTGTTGGCGAAAGTGAAAAAGATTTTACTGTTGAAAAAGATTCTATCTTAGTTTGGAGAACAAACCTTCAAATTAATAATCCCAGAGTATGGTACCCTAAGACTCCAAATCTTTACATTATGAAAGTTGTAATTGAAGAAAGTGGAATCGTTGTAGATGAATATTATACTCAGTTTGGAATTAGAAAATTAGGCATATGGAATAATAAAATAACATTAAATAATAAACCTTCTTTCTTTACAGGAGTAGCAAGACACGAAGACCATCCAACCTATGGAAGAAGTATTCCTATTGATATAATTTATTCTGATTTATTAAAAGTAAAAGATGCAAATTCTAATATGCTTAGAACTGCACATTATCCTAATCATCCTTACACATATTTAATTACCGATAGGTTAGGTGTTACTGTGGTAGAGGAAATCCCTGTATGGTGGTTTGATGAATCTTATTCCTGGTCAATTCAAAATAACATACGACATATTCATGAGCAAATGTTTAGAGAAATGGTTTTTAAAGATTACAACAGACCCTCAGTGTTTATGTGGAGTACCTGTAATGAATGCCTTGATGTGAGCAATCGTTCAGTATTCATTAACAGAGTTAGGAATGATTTAAATACGAATTTCCCAGATGGAAGATTTATAACTCAATCTGCTGCAGCTGACAGACCGGGGGCTAATGATCCATCTCAGGCTTACTGCGATGTTGCGGGATGGACAATGTATTTTGGAATTTTTCATGGTGGTGAATATTATTCTGGTACAAGAAATTTTGTTGAAACAGCACAAATATTATATCCCAATAAACCGGTATTAAATACTGAATTTGGATATTGGTCAGGTGAAAATGGTACCTCTTACGGTACTCAACAAACGGTTTTTAATGAAACATTTGGAGCTTTATCATCTAAGGCAAATCTTTCTTCAACAGGTACTGTTAACAGTACAGGTTGTGTAACCGGAACTACCTGGTGGTGCATTTTTGATTGGTATACCTCCCAGCACCCAAACGGATTTCAAAGTATGGGACTTTATAATATGCAAAGAACTTATGCTAAACCTGTTTTGACAAATCTTAAAAATGCTTATTTGCCATATTATAATTTAGGAGGTATTGTAGTTAATGTTGATGACAAAAAAGAAAATGAAATTAAATCTTATTCACTAAATCAAAACTATCCTAATCCATTCAATCCTTCTACTGAAATTAAATTCAGTATACAGAGTGAAGGTTTTGTAGAACTAAAAATCTTCAATATGTTAGGTTCAGAAGTAGCATCCCTGATAAATGAAAATCGTGAAGCAGGGGAATACTCGATTAAATTTAACGCTGATGTTTATCATTTAACAAGTGGAGTATATTTCTGTAAACTTAAAGCAGGGAACTTCGCTCAAACTATAAAGATGATTTTCTTGAAATAGATATTATTAAAATAATAATTTCAATATTATCAATTTAATAATAAACCTAGCATCTAAAACATTAAAGCTTAATAATCAGTATTTAAATCAAAATACTTTAATGGCATTATTTGTGCATTACTATATAAAATTTCATGAAATTACTTTGTGTTTAATTCTATAACAATTTTTGATGCTTTAATAATTATAGCTTACTTGATAATAGTTTTAAGCTTAGGCTTATACTTTTCAAGAAAAAAAGAAAATAGCTATAGCGGATATTTCCTGGCAGGGAGAAGTCTTGGCTGGTTTACGGTCGGAATGTCAATTTTTGCAACTAACATATCGAGTGAACACTTCATTGGATTAGCCGGTTCAGCAGCATCAAGAGGTTTAGTTGTAGGTCAATTCGAATTAATGGCCATTTTTATACTTGTCCTTTTAGGATGGGTAATCTCACCAATCTATCTAAAATCAGGAATTACAACCGTACCTGAATTTTTAGAACAGCGTTTTGATAGATCAAGCCGTAAAATTTTTGCAGCAATTTCAGTGGGGATGTACATTTTTACAAAAATATCTGTAACTCTTTTCGCAAGTGGAATACTCTTTAATAAAATCTTTGGAATTAATATCTATGCTTCAGCAATTATCATTGTTCTTATTACAGGAATTTATAGTGTAATTGGTGGTGCTGAAGCTGTAAGTAAGACTCATATTTTCCAAGGATTATTAATGCTTGCCGGAGCGATGCTCCTTACTACCTTTGGTTTGCAAAAAGCAGGTGGTTTTGCCGGATTGCAGGAAAAATTACCTTCAGATTTTTTTACGATGTTTAAACCAATTGCTGATGCAGATTATCCATGGACAGGAATTATTTTTGGTGCTCCAATAATTGCTTTCTGGTATTGGTGCACTGATACTTACATTGTTCAAAGATTACTTGGTGCACGTTCAATTGAAGATGCGCGAAGGGGTTCATTACTCGCTGCTTTCTTAAAAATTACTCCTATTTTCATTTTAGTTTTACCTGGTATCATTGCAGTTTGTCTATATCCGGAAATTAAAGGAGATGAAGCTTATCCTGTTCTGCTTGCAAGTGATATCATTCCAAGTGGGATTAAAGGAATTGTCCTGGCAGGTTTATTGGCAGCAATTATGTCATCATTAGCAAGTGCTTTCAATTCAGCTTCTGCAATTTTTACAAATGATTTTTATAAATTAAAACATCCTGAAGCTAATGATAGGAAATTAGTTTTAATTGGAAGATTATCAACTACTATTATAGTTATTGCTGCAATTTTATTTGTACCTATTGTTAAGATAATTAATGCACAAATTTATCTTTACTTACAAAGTGTACAGGCTTATGTAAGTCCTCCAATAACGGCAATTTTTATTTCAGGTTTATTCTTTAAAAGAGCTAATGCCAAAGGTGCATTTTGGACATTAATCATCGGTGAAATTATCGGCTTATCAAGATTATCTATGGATTTGCTTGTTAATATGAATATTCTAACATCACCGGCTCTAATTGAATTTACGAAATTTAATTTTATGCATTTTGCTGTTGTACTTTTTGTAATTAGCTCAATTTTAATGGCTGTAATAAGCATAGCCACAGAAAATAAACAGGAAAAAACTTCTAAAGTTCAACTGCTAATTGATGAATCACTTGCAGATATAAAGCTTGCTTTTACAAATTTTAGAACAAAAACAATTTTTCGTTCCAATATATATTTCTCAATATTAATTTTATTAGTAATAATAGGAATATGGAGTTTATGGAACTAAAAATTAAAAAAGATTTTGGGAACAATTTAAACAAACAAACAATGGTTTTGGTTTCCCATACCAAAATCAAAATTATAAATCACTGATAAATCATGGAGAGAAAAATATGAGAAAATTTTCTTTACTGATCCTATTCGTGGCATTCTCTGTAACTGTTTCTTTCGGACAGTTAATTGAAAGTTACGATAATTTACTTGATTCAACATATCAGGTAAGTGGCGAACAAACCAATAGGATAGATATAAGCTTAAGTGCAGACCATCAAGAGGGCACAGGTGCTCTTTTAATGAAACCTTTTCTTGGTGCTTATCATCCTTGGGGTACCTTTGCTCAAATTATTAAAAGAATTCCTGAAGGTGCACCAGAAATGGATTGGACAATTAACGATACTTTATCTATTTGGCTAAAGGTTGTTACTCCTCCAACTCATCCGGAATATATGGTATTCAGAATCCATATAGCTGATAGACCTACAGCATCTGACCCCGTTGAAGAATACATCTATGAACACGCAACTATTCTTGATGCTTCATCAGGCTGGGTAAATTTAAAAATTCCTTTGTTCGAAAGATGGACCGATGGCTCTGTTGTTCCTAATGATTCTGGTTTTGTAGTTGCTCCTAATAACTGGGGTGGTTTTACATATAATAATAGAAGATTAGACTACAATAAAATCATTGGTTTCAACATTGGTTTTATTACCTCTGGTTGGACAGATCCAGCTAACATTCCTGCTGATTCTATGGAAGTAATTGTTGATGGATTAACAAGAACCGGAACAAGATCAATTCCTGCTATTATTTTTAATGGTGTAGCAATCCCATCAAATTTGGGTAATCCTTGGGCTTGGGGCCAATCTTCAATTTCAGTTGAAGTTGGCGGCGGTCCTGGCGGCGCTGCTCCAAATGCATTGAAATGGATTCAAGGTAATGAATGGAATAATGGTTGGACAGGTTTTGGTTTTGATGTTACTCCCGGATTTAATTTAGCCGGTGCATGGGTACAGGATAGTTTAAAATTCCAATATAAAGCTGAAACTGGTGTTGGACCAATTAGAGCTCAATTTGAAACAGCAACTGCAAAAGTTGGAAAAGTATTTACTCCAATCGCTGATGGTCAATGGCATGAATATGCTCTTCGTTTAAGTGAATTTACTCCTCAAGATAATACTACAGGATTTGATTCTTCAAACGTTACTAAATTTGGATTTATGGCTGAAGCTTCAGCTATTGCCGGTAAAGTAGTTTACTTTACTAACGTTTGGACAGGTAACCCGGTATTTGATGTATTACCTCCAGTTGCTCCAACAAATGTTACTGTAAATGCTGGTACATATATTAATACAATCACCTGGTCAGATGTTCCAAATGAAACAAATGAAAAATATCATATATACTACAGTACCAGTCCTATTACTGATGTTACAGCTCCTGGTGTTGAAGTAGTGAAAATGAATATTGCTGGTGGTGTTAATTTATTTGACCATATGTTAATTGCTCCAGCTACAGACCAAGCAGTTACTTATTATTATGCAATTTCCTGTACAGATGATGCTGGAAACAATGGTCCTTTAAGTGATAATTCAGCAGCTATAACTAATACAGCAAAAGGTTATGCAACAATTTCTAAAACTGCACCAACCAGTTTTGTTGCTGATGGTAACTTACAAGAATTCTTATTCATTACTCCACAAGTTATGAAATCATCAGATGGTTCCGGTTACATTGTAACCAATACTACCATTACTGGAGATGCTGACCTTTCTGCAAAATCATACGTAGCATTTGATAATGATTATTTATATGTTGGTATGGATATAACAGATGATATCGTTACATTCGTTCCTGGTAATACAACTTACTTAAACGATTGCCCTGATTTATTCATCGGTTTATATAATGCTCACGGTGCTCCTCATAGTGGTCTTCAAAGAGGTGCTGAACCAGATTATCATTTCCGTTTCGCAAAAGATAGATTAATGATTGATGGTGGAAAAGATAGTATCTTAATCCCTGGTACCAACTATTTCTGGGGTGAACAATTCCCTTCAGGTTATGTTGTTGAAGCCAAAATTTCTTTAAGTGATTTAGCAGCACTAACAGGAGATAACCGTTTTTATCCAGTTGAAGGAATGAGATTACCTTTAGATTATGCTATCAATGATGCTGATGGTGCCAACAGAGAAGGTATCTTAACATATTCACCTTACAATGAAGATTTATCATATCAAACTGTAAGTAGATGGTTATATACCTGGATTGGTAATGCATGGAATCCAGTTGGTGTTAATGAAGAATTAACTAAATCATATACATATGCACTTTCACAGAACTATCCTAATCCTTTCAATCCTGCAACACGCATTCAATATTCATTAAAGAATGATGGTGTTACATCTATAAAGGTTTATGATGTAGTTGGTCGTGAAGTTGCTACAGTTCTTAATGAGTTCCAAAATGCAGGAACACACGAAATTAATTTTAACGCATCAAAATTAACAAGTGGTGTTTATTTCTATAAGATAGTATCAGGTTCTTACTCAGAAGTTAAGAAAATGGTTCTACTTAAGTAATGTTTCTAAGGTACAGCGTCAATTGACGCTGTACCGTTTTGTTTGAAATTATAATATCTGGAATAGAACAATGAATAAAATTTACAGGAACAATTCTTCTAAGGTTATAGCTAAAATAACTATAGTTTTGTTTTTCTTATTGGTTACTCAAAATTTGTTTGCAGGAACTACCGGAAAACTTACCGGTAAAGTTATTGATGCAACTACTAATGAACCAGTAATCGGAGCAAACGTTATTATTGAAGGTACTTATTATGGTGCCGCAGCAGATATAAATGGAAATTTTACAATAAGTAGTATCCCTCCGGGAGAATACAGAGTAATTGCTTCCTCAATTGGTTATCAAACAGTAATTACTGAAAAAGTTTTAATAAAAATAGACTTAACAACAAGATTAGATGTCAAGTTAGGTCAAACTGCTGTAAGTGTAAGTAAAGAAATTGTTGTTACAGCTGAACGTTCTTTAGTCCAAAAAGACCTTACAAATACATCTGCAACAATTACGGCTAATGATATTAAAATGATGCCGGTTGAAGAGGTTGGACAAATTATTAATCTTCAAGCAGGTGTTCAACGTGCAGCTGATGGTGGATTCCACTTTAGAGGTGGTCGTTCAAATGAAGTATCTTTCCTTATTGATGGTATTCCAGTTACTGATGCTTTTAATGGAGGTATTGGCGTTGAAATAAATAACTCAACCATTCGCCAGATGGAAATAATAAGCGGTACATTCAATGCTGAATATGGTCAGGCAATGTCTGGAGTTGTTAATATTGTTACTCAGGAAGGTTCACCAACTAGAATATCCGGAAATGTCTCAGGATATGTAGGCAGCTATTTTACTACTCACAAAGATATTTTTCAAAATCTTGACCTTTTTGATAATTTTAATTCTGTTAATGCAATCCCAACTAATAATTTACAATTTAGTCTGGATGGACCTTTAGGAATATCAAGCTTGACATTCTTTGTTACAGGAAGATATTTTGAAAATAAAGGTTATTTATATGGTAGAAGAGATTACAATGTTTGGGATGATGTTCCTTTTTATCCAATCCCTAATGACAACACTTTTTGGATTCCAAGAAATACCGGAGATGGTAAATATGTTTCAATGAATCCTGAAAGAAGAATTTCTTTTAATGGAAAAGTAACATATTCATTACCGGAAGTTAAATTATCTTATAGTTATTTCTTTGATGATGGTTTTAATAAATATTATGACCATAATTTTTCCCGTACTCCGGATGGAACTTTAAATCATTATAGAAATAATTACATCCACAATGTACAGATTTCACATTATCCATCTCAAAATACTTTGCAGACTTTAAAATTTTCATCCAATCTTTACAAGTATAGAGGATATTTATACAAAGACCCTTATGATTCAAGATATGTTGATCCTCAGCAGGGTGTAGCTTTAACAAACTATACTTTCCGTTCAGGTGGAAATGCTGGTAATAGATATGACAGGTCAACTTTAACTTATATTACACAATATCAGTTATCATCTCAGATTACTACTGAACATAAACTTGGTGTTGGAGTTGAAGCTAAAATTCATAAGATATTTAATCAGTTTACTAATATGTACAATGCAACTGATGGAGTATTAGATTCTTTAGGGAATAAAATTTTTACTTTGGCTTATATGCCTTTAGGTACTTTACAACATCAGGCTTATACAAAAAAACCTCTTGAGTTATCAGGTTATGTTCAAGATAAGATGGAATATGATATTATGATTATTAATGCTGGTGTAAGATTTGATTATTTTGATCCAAATTCTTCATTGCCATTAGATTTGAAGAATCCTTCAGGTAATCCAAACTTCCCTGGATATAATCAATTAAGAAAAGCTGACCCAAAGTTCCAGATAAGTCCAAGAATTGGTGCTTCATTTCCAATTACTGATCAGGGAATTTTACGTTTCTCATATGGACACTTTTTCCAGATACCTAATTTTGAAAACTTATATACTAATTCTGATTTCCTAATAAATCCGGGTCAATCTTTATCTTCTGTAATGGGTAATCCAGATTTGAAAGCTCAGAAAACTGTAATGTATGAAATAGGTCTTCAACAAGTATTGTTCACAAACTTTGTACTTAACTTCTCACTGTACTACAGAGATATTAGAAATCTATTGGGTATGGAGATTGTCAATACTTATGAAGGTTTTAAATATGGAAGATTTATTAACAGAGATTATGGAAATGTTAGAGGTTTCTTAGTAACTCTTGATAAACGTTTTGCAGATTACTTCAGTGCTAAAATAGATTATACATATCAGATTGCTGAAGGTAATGCTTCGGACCCATATTCTGCTTATAATAACAACCAAACTAATCCTCCGATTGAGGAAGCAAAAACTGTTGTCCCCTTAGATTGGGATCAGAGATCAACACTTAATTTATCAGTTAACGTTGGTGAACCTGGTGACTGGATTGTTGGATTTATATTCCAATATGGTTCAGGTTGGCCTTATACTGAAGATGTTAAAGTTTCTAAAGGTGTAAGATTTGAAAATGGTGGTGTTAAACCTCCAACTTATAATCTTGATTTAAGAATTGAAAAAGTATTTGAAGTGGCAGGAATAAATGTTAATACCTTCTTGTTAGTTTATAATTTACTTGATATTAAAAATGAATATGGTGTTTATGCAACAACCGGTCGTGCTAATGTAGATTTGAATACAAAATATGCTGGCGAAATTGTTGGATTAAATACTATACAGGAATATATAAACAACCCTGGTATGTACTCTGCACCAAGAGAAATCAGACTGGGATTCGGATTTGGATTTTAGGAGACAATATAAATGATTAAAAGAATAATTTTTGTTTTTGTAATTTCTTGTATATCAATCTATGCACAGCTTGATCCTCAAATACAAAAATATAGAGATGAACCTAAAGGTGATATCCAGTACCGTAGAGAAGGTATAATGGATGGCAACCTCGTTAGAACTTTATATTATAATAACGGTGAAGTTGGTCAATGGCCTCATCAACCTTCTGGAGAATGGCCAAAAGGTTCAGGACATTCATATCTTGATGGTGTTGCTACTCTTATAGCTACGGAAATTACTGCACCTGGAAATAATCAAGTTGTTCATCCACTTGAAACTTCTTACAGGGAATGGATGGATCCACAACCTCCAATTGGTTTGGTAAAATGGGGTTTGGAACCTATCCCGGGATATATAAATCCTCAATCAAAAAAACCGGCATTAAACACAGACCCTTCAACATGGCCTTCATATTGGTCTGATGCATTGTCATTAACTCCAGAATGGAATGGTTACTGGTATGGATATTTTGGAAGAGGAGTAACCAACTCTGACTTTGAAACTTTCTTCGCAATGGATGACTCCAAAGATGAAGAATTTAAGAGATTACCATATAGTTATTATCCTTTAGCTTCAGATAGTATGAGAGGCGGCTTGGGATTAAGAGTTGAAATCAGAGGATTCCAATGGTCTCACGTTTTGGCTGAAGATATAATTTTCTGGCATTATGACATTGTAAATATATCTGATTATGATTATCCACTTTCTGCATTTGGTTTTTATACAGATTGCGGTGTTGGTGGTACTAACGATAGTGAAGATGATAATGCTGCTTATGATACCAGACTTGACCTTGCTTATGCTTATGATAGTAATGGTTTAGGTGTACCTGATGCCTGGAAGACTGGTTATTATGGATATGCATATCTTGAAAGTCCAGGTAATTGGAGCAATGGTTTTGATGATGATCAGGATGGAATGATTGATGAAAAAAGAGATGACGGTATAGATAACGACCACGATTGGGTTGGTTATATGGATTTAAATGGTAATGGTAAGTGGGATGCAGACCAAAATGAACCTTTGAATAACGATGTTGGATATGATGGTGTTGGTCCTTTTGATCCTCAATATAATGGTCCTGATGCAGGTGAAGGTGATGGAATTCCTACTAATGGTGAACCTAACTACGATAAAACTGATAAAGACGAATCTGACCAGATTGGTTTGACATCAGTTGCTATTTACAAATTAGGTCAAGGCGGTACCGGTGGTGGATGGGCAAAAGATGATGAAGCTATGTGGTTAAAAATGAGTTCAGCAACTTTTGATACTTCCATTCAAAGATCAAATATTTCGATGGTATTTGCGAGCGGTTTGTTCCCGTTAAAAGCAGGACAGAGAGAAAGATTCTCAATGGCATTAGTATTTGGTGAAAATCTTGAAGATATTATTTTTAATAAAGAAACCGTTCAGCAAATTTACAATGCTAACTATAACTTTTCTAAACCCCCTTACAAACCAAAATTAACAGCAATTCCCGGTGATGGTAAAGTTTTATTATACTGGGATAAGATAGCTGAACAATCAAGAGATCCTTTCTTGGGATATCAGGATAATGATCCTACAAAAGGTTATAAGAAAGACTTTGAAGGTTATTTAGTTTATAGAAGTACTGAAGCAGAATTTACAGATATTAAAATTATAACTGATTCAAAAGGATCTCCAATTTATTGGAAACCAATAGCTCAGTTTGATTTAATTGATTCTATTAAAGGTCCTGATCCTGTTGGTATAAACGGTGCAAGATTTTGGAGAGGTAGTAATACAGGACTTCAAAATGCTTATATCGATGAAGATGTACAAAATGGTCAAAGATATTATTATGCATTAGTTTCTTATGATATGGGTGACCCTAATAAAGGTACAGCAGGACTGCAGCCATCAGAATGTACAAAAATCATTAGTGAAGATTTTTCCGGTAATATACAATTTATCGATATCAACTGTGCAGTTGTAACTCCTAATGCCCCTGCTGCAGGTTATGTTGCTCCACAAATAGTTGGTGATGTAAGCAGAGTTTCTGAAGGATTAGGAACAGGTTCATTAAATGTTATGGTATTTAATCCTTCTTTAATTCAGAGTAATGCAAGTTATCAAATAAGTTTTACTTCTGTTGCAGATAGTTTTCCATCATATCATACTCAATCTTATAGCATTATTAGAACAAAAGATGGAGTTGTTGATACTTTAGAAAGAAATCTAGACAGTACATTTATGGGTGCTGAAAAATTCAGTCCTCCTTTTGATGGAATGACTTTATCTGTAGTGAATAATCCTAAAATTACAGTTGATACTTCAGGTTGGTTAGTTGGTACAAGTAATTTGAGAATAGATGTTAATGCAAATGCAGCTCAGGACCAAATTACCAAAATGTTGCCTTGGCCAGCTGATTATGAATTAACCTGGTATGACCAAATAGTAGATACAACTATTTATACAAAGATTCCAATTAATGTTAAAGCAAAGAATCTTACAACAGGCCAGGATGTAGAAATTTCATTAAGAGATTTTGATAGGTCTGCATCATTAACAATGGGAGATACAATTCAGATTATTGAATTCGTTGGTCCTCAATCAGTTGCAAATTATCGTGTGGCCTGGAATATTTCTTATAGATACCCTCTGTTTGGAGATGCTGAATTACCAAAAGGAGGAGATAAATATTTTATAAGAACAAACAAACCTTTTAAGACAGATGATAAGTTTGTATTCTCTACAAAATCTGTTTCCTTAGATAAGGATTTAGCAAAAACTCAATTGAATAAAATAAATGTTGTGCCTAATCCTTATTTAGGTGCTGCAACCTGGGAAAGAAAAAATCTAAACTCTACAGGAAGAGGAGATAGAAAGATTGATTTTATTAATCTTCCTCCACAGTGTACTGTTAGAATATATACTATGGCTGGTTCATTAGTTAAAACCTTATACAAAGAAGATAATTTATCAGATGGTACATTATCCTGGGATTTAATTACTGAAGATGGAATGGATATAGCTTACGGAATCTATATTTATCACGTTGATGCTCCCGGTATAGGTGAACACATTGGCAAATTTGCAGTAATTAAGTAGTGGAGAAATAAAAATGAAAAAAATATTAATAATAATTTTATTTGCTTCTGTTAATTTAATGTTTGCTCAAACATTTATTTCAGATGTATCTAAAAAAGGAACAACTGCTGCTACTTTCTTAAATATTGGACAAGGCGCAAGAGCAGTTGCTATGGGCTCTGCATTTGTTGGAGCTGCAAATGATTTAAGTTCAATTTACTGGAACCCTGCAGGTCTTGCAAAACTTGAGGGTGTTGGAGTAATGTTTGAACATACTAATTGGATTGCAGATGTAAAATATAACTTTGTTGCTGCTTCTTATAACATCGGTGACTTTGGTACTCTTGGTTTCAGTTTTACATCTTCAAGCATTGGAGAAATGAATGTTACTACAATCGAAGAACCAAATGGAACCGGTGAAACTTTTACCGCTACTGATGCAGCATTCTCCATTGCTTATGCAAAAGATTTGACTGATAATTTCTCAATTGGATTTAATCCAAAAATCGTTTATCAGTCTCTATGGAAAATGAATGGTATGGCTTTCGCTATAGATCTGGGAGTTAAATATGTTACTCCTTTCGATGGAATGATCCTGGCTATGGCTATTTCTAATTTTGGAACAAAAATGCAAATTACCGGTAATTCCAATCTTGTACTACACGACTTAGATCCATTTAACAGCGGTAATAATGGTAAGATCCCAGCATATCTTGAAACTGAACAATGGGCTTTGCCATTAAACTTCAGAGTAGGTGTTGCTTATCAGCCAATTAGAGATGATATGCATACTGTTACCATTGCTTTAGATGCTGCTCATCCAAATGATAACTATGAAAGTATCAATGCTGGTGCAGAATATACTTTTAATGACTTCATTTCAATAAGAGGTGGTTATAAAGCATTATTCTTAAAAGATTCTGAAGAAACATTTGCATTGGGATTTGGATTAAAGCAACTTCTTATTGGCAATGTCGCAGTTAAATTAGATTACGCATATCAGAATTTCGGAAGATTATCAGATATTCAAAAATTCACAATTGGAATGACATTCTAATGAAAGTCCGGCATATTTTAATAATGTTGATTTTTCCTCTGCATTTATATGCCGGACAAATTTTTATTAATCAGGAAGGGTATTTGCCTAACCTGATTAAAAAATTTTATACTAATACTTATTCAGATAGTTTTTTTGTAATAGAAAAATCTTCAGGTTTGACTTTCTTTTCAGGTACTTTAACCTTTAAAACTTCTAATGACCCTGCTACTGGTTTACAAATTTATTATGGCGATTTTACATCATTAACAAGAACAGGTGAGTACTTTTTAAAAACATCCAATGGAGATACAAGTTTTACTTTCAAAATAAGCAACTCTGTTTATCACGATGCTTTTTATAAAAGTTTAAAAGGTTTTTATTTCCAAAGATGTGGAACAGCATTGTTAAGTTCAAATGCAGGAATTTATAATAGATTAAAATGCCATAACGCAGACGGCTTCTTTCATCCCTCTTCAGGTAACACAGGTTATTTAGCAAATACCGGAGGATGGCATGATGCTGGTGATTTTGGTAAATATGTAGTCAATGCCGGTATTACTGTTGGTACTCTTTTAATGGCATATGAACTGTACCCTCAAATATTTTCTCCAGATGATTTGAACATTCCTGAAAGTAATAATAGCATACCTGATATTCTTGATGAAGTTAAATATGAACTTGATTGGCTTTTAAAAATGCAATCTCCAAATGGAGGAGTTTACTTTAAACTGACTAAAGAGCAGTTTGAAGGTTTTATTATGCCTTCTCAAGATAGCGGGACAAGATATGTATATACTTTATCCACTACAGCAACAGGTAATTTTGCTGCTGTAATGGCAAGAGCATATAGATTATTTTCTTTATATGATACTTCATATGCTAACAAATGTCTCAATGCAGCAAAATCAGCTTTTGTTTATTTAACTCAAAATACTTCTATTGTTCCAACTGGTGGTTTTAGAAATCCTTCAGGTACAGCAACAGGAGAGTATGGAGATACTGATGATAGAGATGAAAGATTATGGGCTGCAGCAGAATTATTTGAATCAACAGGAGCAGCATCTTACAATACTTATTACTTAAGCCATTATAATGAAGCTTCATTAATTTCAGCAATGAACTGGAATAATGTAAGATGTATGGCAAATCTAACTTATCTGTTTGGGAAAACAACAGGTAGTTCTCAAAATACTAAAGATGCAATTAAAACTTCGTTAATAAGTTTTTGTAATAACCTTTTAACCGCAGCTAATGCTGATGGTTTTAATATTACACTCAGTCAATATAATTGGGGCAGTAATTCAGATGTACTTAATAGAGCAATCATTTTATTATTAGGTTATAAACTTACAAATACGGAAAATTATTTGAGAACAGCATTAGACCAATTTAATTATACACTTGGAACTAATGCTCATAATATATCTTTTATTACTGGTGTTGGAGATAAATCAGTTATGTTTCCTCATCATAGACCATCAGGAGCAGATAATATTATAAATCCGGTTCCTGGTTTGATTGCAGGTGGACCGGATGAATATTTAAATGACCCGGTTTTACAGCAGCATTATAATACAAATACTCCTCCAGCATTATGTTATATAGATGATCAGGGTAGTTATGCTTCAAATGAAATTTGCATTAATTGGAATGCTCCCTTAGTTTTTGTTGCCGGGTTTTTTAACCAATATGACATTACTTCTATTAATGAAAAAAAAGATGAAACTTTAAACTATAAGATTCATCTTGAACAAAATTATCCTAATCCCTTTAACAGTACCACAATTATAAAATTTAATTTAGCTGAAAGAAGCTATGTAAACTTTTCTATTTATAATATAAATGGAGAAGAAATTTTTAATAAAAGCTTTAGTAATTTATCTGCAGGTGAAAATACTATTGCATGGAATGGTGTAGATAATTACGGTAAAAGCATTAGCTCAGGTGTTTACTTATGCAGAGTTGAAGGTGCAGGTAGTTTCGATACAAAAAAAATTGTTCTAATGAAATGAATCTAAATATGAAAAAAATTTTTTTGACTTTGTTTATTGGCCTGGTTACAATAACATTAAATGCTAAAGATTTTAAGGGTGCTGAATATAGAACTAAGGGTGCTTATTTGTATGGAAGATTTGAAACTAAAATGAAATCTCCTGCAAAAGAAGGGATTCTCGCTTCCTTTTTTACTTATCACGAAATTGCAGGAATTCAGGACTGGAATGAAATTGATATTGAGATTCTTGGAAGATATAAGGATGATGTTCAATTCAATGCTATTACTCCTAATCAAATAAATCATGTAAGACATCAATTTACTCCGTTTGATCCCTCAGTAGACTATCATGTTTATGCTTTTGAATGGACTCCAAACTACATTGCATGGTTCATCGATGGAACTGAGGTTTATAGGCAAACAGGCGAACACATTGCTACTATGAATAAAGCTCAAAAGATAATGATGAATATATGGAATCCTGCTTTTGTAAATTGGGCTGGAAGATGGAATCCTGAGATATTACCTGCATTTGCCTACTATGATTATGTAAGTTATTATTCATATGCACCTGGTACTGGTAATTACGGTACAAATAATAATTTTAAACACGAATGGACAGATAATTTTGACTCTTGGGATCAGGTCAGATGGGAAAAGGGAACACATACCTGGAGTGGTAATAATTGTGACTTTGTTACTAATAATATAGTCTTCAGTGATGGTAAAATGATTCTTTGCTTGACTGATGCAGTCTATCTTGGTTTTCAGGATAAAAAAGCTCCTTTTGTTTTATGGGGTAGGATGAATAACTTCAACACTGTTACAGTTAAATTTTCTGAAGAAATTGATAGTTTAACAGGAAATACCAAAGGGAATTATATTATTCCTGGAGCAACTGTCAACGAAGTTAAATTTCTTGAAGATAGAACTACCGTTCAATTAAAAACTTCAACCATTGATACAGCTATAGAAAATATTGTTATAGGAGCAAGGATAAAAGACCTTTATGGTAATACAATGCCAACTAAATCCACTCCACTATTTGAGCCGAAATCATTTACATATCCTATCAAAATAAATTCCGGTGGTCCATCCGTACTTGGATATTTAGCAGAGAAGGAATGGAATGAAACAACTGAATATGGTTATGAGGATGGTGCTTCATCAATATTTTCCTCTACTCTGCAGATAAATGGAACTGAAGAAGATGTAATTTATCAAAGTGAAAGACACACGTTAGCTTCAACAAGAGTAAGAGTTCCTGATGGAGTATATAAAGTTAGATTAATGTTTGCAGAAAATTATTTTACTTCTCCTACACAAAGAATATTCGATGTTTTTCTTGAGGATAGTTTAGTTATAAATAATTTGGATATCTATCAGACGGTAGGAAAAAATACAGCTTTAAATAAAGAATATACAATTCAAATAAGTGATGGAATAATTGATATTCATTTCTGTGCGGAAGTTGATAATCCAATCTTAAATGGACTATACATTGAACAAATATCAACAGGTATTAATGAAGGTAAAGTTTTAGAAAAAGACTTCCAGCTTTATCAGAACTATCCAAATCCTTTCAATGGAACAACTGTAATACGTTATTATCTAAATGGTTCTAAAGAATTAAAATTTCAGGTATATAATACTTTAGGACAAATTGTTTACTCTGAAAATCTGAGTTCGAAGAATACTGGTAACAATGAAATTGTATTAAATACAAATAAGTTAAACCTAAGCTCAGGAGTATATTTTTATTCTATAAATGGGGACGATCAAAAACAAATTAAAAAATTAATATTACTTAAATGATAAATTATATGAACAGGTTAATAATGAAAAAATTCCTTACAATCAGTATTACCTTAATGGTTTGTATTTTTTCAATTGGATGGAATACACCTAAGGAAAAAACATCGGAACAAAAAGTAAAAGAATTACTTTCAAAGATGACTTTGGAAGAAAAAGTTGGGCAAATGACTCAAGTTACTATTCAAGCAATTTCAAAAACACAAGGCACTACAAACCAAAATCATCAACTTGATTTAACAAAACTTGAAGAAGCAGTTGTAAAATATAAAGTTGGTTCTGTTCTCAATGTTTGGGATGTTGCTCATTCAGTAGAATATTGGAATGAAGTTATATCTAAAATTCAAGATGCCGCTCTCAATAAAACAAAATTAAAAATTCCTGTTTTATACGGAATAGATGCTATTCACGGAGCTACATATACAAAAGGTTCAACCTTATTTCCACAATCAATAGGAATGGCTGCAACCTTCAATACAGATTTAATTAAGAAAGCTGGAGAAATAACGGCAGCTGAAATTAAAGCTTCAGGTATTTCCTGGAATTTTAATCCTGTTATGGATATTGGCAGACAACCGTTGTGGCCAAGACTTTGGGAAACATTTGGTGAAGATGTTTACTTAGCACAACAAATGGGAAAAAACTTAATCATCGGCCAGCAGCAATCAGGGTATAAAGTTGCAGTTTGTTTAAAACACTTTGCAGGTTATGGTCTTCCAATGAATGGGAAAGACAGAACTCCAGCTTGGATATCTGAAAGAATGATGAAAGAATATGTTCTTCCTCCATTCCAAGCAGGAATAGATGCTGGTGCTCCAACTATTATGGTAAACTCTGGAGAAGTTGATGGAATACCTTCACATTCAGATTATCATTTATTAACAGAAATTTTAAGAAATGAAATGAAATTTAAGGGCTTTGTAGTATCTGATTGGGAAGATATTAAAAGACTTTACACAAGAGATAAAGTTGCAGATTCTCCTGAAGAAGCAGTAAGAATGGCTGTTATGGCTGGTGTTGATATGAGTATGGTACCTTATGATTTCACGTTTTATGATATATTACTTAAGCTTGTTAAAGATGGCAAAGTACCGATGAAGAGAATTGATGAAGCTGTATCAAGAATCTTAAAAGTAAAATTTGACCTTGGTTTATTTGACAATCCTTATCAGGAAGCTGCATTAAGAAATAAATTTGCTACTGAAGAAAGCAAAAATATAAATCAACAAGCTGCAAATGAATCGATAATTCTTGTAAAAAATGATAACAATATTCTTCCTTTATCAAAAGACAAAAAAATCTTAGTAACAGGTCCTACTGCTAATATGCTATCTGTTTTAAATGGTGGATGGACAATTACCTGGCAGGGAAATGAAGAAACTTTATATCCTCAGGAAAAAAATACCGTATTAGAAGCAGTTATTGAAAAAGTTGGAAAAGATAATGTTAAATATGTTGAAGGAACTGGCTTTGATAAAGATATTAATACTGTTGACGCAGTGAATTCTGCAAAAGATGTTGATGTCGTTCTTTTATGCTTAGGTGAAAAAGCTTATTGCGAAACTCCAGGAAACATTAATGACCTTACATTAGATGAAGCTCAATTAAATTTAGCATCAGAATTAATTAAGACTGGAAAACCTGTAATAGTTCTTATGCTTGAAGGCAGACCAAGAATTATCAGAAAAATTGTTGATGGTTCTAATGCAATTTTAGTAGGTTTATTACCTGGTATGGAAGGTGGAAATGCAGCAGCAAATATATTATTTGGAGATGCTAACCCAAGTGGTAAATTACCAATAACTTATCCAAAATATCCAAATGCAATTTATCATTATGATTATAAACCATTAGAAAATTTTGACGGTATGTCATACGATCCTCAATGGGGATTTGGTTATGGTTTAAGTTATACAACATTTTCAGTTTCTGATCTTAAGATTGATAAAGATAAAATTAATAAAACTGATAATATCAAAGTTACTGTAAATGTTAAGAACGCTGGTGAAAAAGCAGGTAAAGAAGTTGTTCAGCTTTATTTAACAGATTTATATGGTTCAGTATCAAGACCAGTTAAACAGCTTAAAGGATTTAAAAAGGTTGCATTGAATCCTGGTGAAGTTAAAACTGTTGAGTTCACAATTGAACCGGAGCATCTTTCATTTATTGGAAGAGATAATAAAAGAATAATTGAAGCAGGTGACTTTAAAGTTACAGTAGGAAATCTTGAAAAATCTTTTTCTGTAAAATAATAATAAATTTTAACCGGGACCTTGTGTCCCGGTTTTTTAAAGGATTAACTATGTTCAAAAATTTAATTATAATTTTAATCATTACTTCATTCTCATTATTAGGATGTAAAAAAAATAATCCTACTGAACCTGATTCAAACAACACTCAAAAAGGTTGGAATCTGGTTTGGGCAGATGAATTTAATTATACAGGATTACCTGATTCTACAAAATGGAGATTTGAAGTCGGTGGTCATGGATGGGGTAATAACGAACTTCAGTATTATACTGATAGAAGATTATCAAATGCAAGAGTTGAAAATGATAATCTTGTAATCGAAGCCCGAAAGGAATTGTGGGAAGGGAAGGATTATACTTCTACAAGACTTAATTCAACCGGACAAGGTAATTGGACCTATGGAAGAATTGAGATAAAAGCTAAACTTCCTTATGGCAAAGGCACCTGGCCTGCTTTATGGATGCTTGCTTCTAATTGGACCTATGGCGATGGCGGTTGGCCTGCTAACGGCGAGATTGATATTATGGAGCACGTTGGATATGATTATGGATGGATTCATGGTTCAATACATACAACTGCTTATAATCATAAAATTGGAACACAAAAATCAGGTTCAATTAGATTTACAGATGTCGCAACCAATTATCATATTTATGCAATTGAATGGGATGCTGATACAATAGACTATTATGTTGATGCAACAAAATATTTTTCTTTTGCAAACGAACATAAAGGTTATCAATATTGGCCTTTTGATAAAGACTTTCATTTAATCTTTAATATTGCTGTTGGTGGTGATTGGGGCGGTGCTCAAGGAGTTGATCCTACAATTTTCCCACAAAAAATGTTAATTGATTACGTAAGAGTTTACAAGTTCGTTGAATAAAATTTATAAGGTTTATAATGAGTTCTTTTTGGAAAATATTAATAGTTAGTACAGTTTTTACTTTAAGCACTTTTGCCCAAACATTAACACAAAAGATAGATTCACTTGTAAGCAAGATGACTCTACAGGAAAAAGTCCTTCAGCTTCATCAGGAAGGGGGCTTCAATACTGCTGATAATAGTCGACTTAAAATTCCAGGCTTTATAATGGCTGATGGTCCTCACGGTGTTAGAGATGGATTAGCAACAAGTTTTCCAGTAGGAATCTCCATGGCCGCAACGTGGGATGTTAATATGATTTATCGCGTTGGTGTTGCAATGGGAGAAGAATTTTTAGGTAAAGGAAAACATCAGGCTTTAGGACCTTGCATGGATTTAACTAAGGATCCGCGCAATGGCAGAAGTCCTGAAAGTGGTGGAGAAGACCCATTCCTTTGTGCACAGATAACCAGTTCAATGATAAAAGGTATGCAAACAACCGGGGTAATTGCAACCGCCAAACATTTTAATCTCGATTCTCGTCAGGATGGTAGATTAACTAACAACTATGTTGCAAGTAAAAGAAATCTTCTCGAGCATCTTGGGTTAAATTATCGTACTGCAATTCAGGAAGCTGGTGTCCTAAGTATTATGAATGCTTATAATCTTGTTAACGGAAAAAAATGTGCAGAAAATCCAGAATTGTTAACAGATATTTTGCGTACGCATTGGGGATTTCCATTTTATGTTGTATCAGATTGGGGTTCAATCTGGTCAACTCAGAAAGCAATTACTGCAGGCTGCAATATTGAAATGGGTTCAACTTTATATCAAAATGAATTATATAATTTAGTTATAACGAATCAAGTACCCGTCAGCTATATTGATGATGCTGTTAGAAAGGTTTTAAGAACAAAATTTGCTGCAGGGATGATGAACCATTATCCTGTTGGTGATTATGAATCAATTAATAGTGATGAACATAAACAAATTTGTCTTGAAGCTGGAAGAAAATCATTAGTATTATTAAAGAATGTCGGAAACATACTTCCTATAAATAAAAATACGGTCACAAAAATTGCTATCATTGGACCAAGTGCAAATATTGCTCAGATAGATGGTTCAGGTTCAAGTTATGTAAACCCATTTTATAATATTACTCCAAGGCAAGGACTTGAAAATAAAATAGGAACAACAAAAGTTGTTTATTCATTAGGATGTACAATTAGTAGTACTGATACTTCAAGATATGCTGAAGCTTTAAATTTAGCTGCTACATCTCAATATGTTATTTTTGTTGGTGGATTAGACCCTTCACAGGAAGGTGAAGGATTTGATAGAGTTGGTGGTTCAATAAACTTACCCGGTAAACAGCAGGATTTAATAAACAGACTAGCTGCTGTTAATCCAAACATTATTGTTGTTATTAAAAGTGGTGGTATTTGCGGATTAAATGCTTGTATCAATAATATTAAAGGTCTTATATATGCCTTCTATCCGGGACAAGAAGGAGGTAATGCAATAGCTGATGTTATTTTCGGAGATTACAACCCCGCCGGTAGATTACCTGTTACAATGCCAAAAACAGATACTCAATTACCTACAAGAGATTTTGATTTTAATAATGATTGGGGTTCAGGTTATAGGTGGTTCGATAAACTTGATTATATTCCCCAGTTTGCGTTTGGGTATGGATTAAGCTACACAACTTATTCTTACAGCAATTTAAGTATTACTCCCGGTTCTGCTTCAGTAGGTGATAAGATCACTGTTAGCGCAAATGTTACTAATACTGGCAGTGTAGCCGGAGAAGAAGTGGTTCAATTATACATTACTGATAATGTAGCTTCAATGCAAATGCCTGACAAGCAGCTTAAAGGATTTAAAAGAATTGCTCTTCAACCGGGAGAAACAAAAACAGTAACATTCCAGCTTACTTCTGAAGAATTCTATTATTTTGATGAAGTAAGTAATTCATATAAAGTTGAACCTGGAGAATTTACAATTAAAGTCGGAGGTTCATCTGATAATCTTCCACTTATAGGTAATTTAATTTTAAATGATGCTCCTGTTAAACCAGATTTGAGAATTACCTGGGTGAAAACAATACCAGCTTTTCCTGTAGTAGGAGATACTGTAATATTTTTAGCAGGTGTTAAAAATCAGGGAACAGGTTCAAGTCCTTTAGGAACAAATCATAAAATAATTTTTAAAGTTAATGAACAAATTGTAGCAGGTTCAGTAGATTTCAGTTCATCAATTGCAACAGCATCATTAAGAACTGTAGAATCTATTTCTTCTCAGCCATTTATAGTAACAAATTTGGGTGAATATAATATAAGCGCCGTTATCGATCCTGATAATACAATACTTGAATGTATTGAAGATAATAATAATTATTCATCAACTTTTAAAGTTGGGACAGTACCACCATCTAATTTAGCTTTATTCTGCAACGTAACAGTTACTTCTCAGGAAGATACTATGTATGGGGGAAGAAAAGCAGTCGATGGGAATAAAGGTACAAGATGGTCGTCAGCTTTCAGTGACCCTCAATCAATTATTGTCGACCTTGGGAGCATCAAGCATTTTAATAAAATAGTAATTTATTGGGAAGCAGCTTACGGCAAGGATTATCATATACAGGTTTCTAATGATAATAGTAGTTGGACATTAATTTCTTCAGTCCAAAATGGTGATGGTGGAATAGATGTAATTAATAAAATTGTTGATGCCAGGTATATTAAAGTTTTAGGAGTTCATAGAGCAACACAATATGGTTATTCAATTTATGAATTGGAAGTTTATAATATTGAAGAGTTAGGGATTACTCCTGAAGATGAATTAATAACTATTTCGGATTATCAGCTTGAGCAAAATTATCCTAATCCATTTAATCCTTCTACAACTATTGCCTATAACCTTCCATTAGATAGCTATGTTAGCTTATCAATTTATGATGTACTTGGACAAAAAATTGGTGATATAATAACTGGTTTCCAGCAAAAAGGTTATCATACTAAAGTTTTTAATGGTGAAAATTTATCTGCCGGTATTTATCTATATAAATTAGAAGCAAAATCTTCAGACGGAAGCAAATCGTTTGTTTCAAGCAAGAAATTTGTTCTTCTTAAATAGTATTCTATGGTGGTGGATTAATGAGCGGAAGCATTTTTTGTTTCCGCTTTTTTTATGCAAAATATTTTAAAATTTCTTTAAAAACTTCTTTAATTAAAGTAGTTTTATCCCTAACTTTACTTAATTATTTTTTAATCAAGAACTTTTTCTCATTATCTTTAATAGAATACTTTTATGGAATGGATCTTACTAATTTTATGGCTCTTCATAATCAATGGGGGATTATCTAGTCAGTATATTTTAAATTGGATGGGAAACCAACCAAAATATACTGGTGGCAAACCTATTGAAATTTCTTCTGGTGTGATGACATTTTGGAGAGAGATTTCCAAATTTCTTTGGGCTTTTATAGCTGTTATCATTGAAGTAATAAGAGGGAAAAAAATAAAATATTTATGGCCGGGTAGCTTATCAATGATTACCATAGTCATTTGCGGATTTACCGGAGTAATTGAAAATATAGGTTTCTTCTACTTGCCAAGATATTATTCACCTCACTTGTATGCTCCATATGTAAATCTTTATTTGGCAATGCTTCCTTTCTTTGGATATTTTTTATTTAATGCTCCTATAAGAAAAGAACATTGGATTGGTATTACGTTGGTAGTTATTGGTTTAGGTGCACCTCATATACCTAGAATGATGGGTGCTAATACAGATCCTAATGCAATTTTAGATTTTTCAGCAATAGTTTGGATTGTCATCATTAATTTATGTCTTCTTTCACAGCAAGTTTTAAATAATAAAACCGTTCAAACTGCTTTACCAAATGTTGGACCAAATGCATTAGTGTTCTGGAGAGAAATCTGGAAGTTGGTGTTTATTAGTTCTGCCTTAATAATATTCCCTATAATGGCTAATGCATTAAGAGTCCATATTCCTGAACAGGTTCCCGTTAATAAATTTGAAACAAAAATTATAAAAGAATTAGACCCTGTTAAACAAAAAAGTAAGATAGATTTTCTTTTAACGAAATATGATAAAGTGGGTGAAAACTATAATCTCAAAAAGGGTTTAAGTGAAGTTGAAGAAAGAGAAGTGAAGGATATAATTTCTTCGACAAAATATGAAAGATTCTTCTCTTTATTTGAAGGGAAAATATTGCCTAACAACTGGCTGCCTATAATTTTTGTTGTACTTGCAGGTATATCAGGATACATATATAGCTTTGGGTTCTTTAAGCTTTCAAAATATGCTGCACATTTTTGGGTACCTTATACTAATGTGTGGCTTGCTCTTCTGCCTTTTATAATGCTTTTATTTGGTAAGGAAGTTACTACCTATCAAATAATTGGAGCAGCTATAGTAAGTGTTGGTCTTGTTGTTGGAGTTTCTGATTATAGCAGGAATAAGGTAGTGGAGATAGAAAAGAAGTTCAAAGAGAAAGAATAAAATTTAAGTATTTATCAAAGAGCATTCAATTTTGAATGCTCTTTTTTATTTTAAATGGTATTATTATAATCTTAAAAAATACAAGGTACATGTCTTTTGAAATGGTTAAGGATTATTGTTATTTTAGTTTCATGTTTAACTTTAGCTGATATATAATCTTGAGTAAAAGTAAAAGGATTTAACAATGAGCAAAGAAAAATTTAGTGAGCAAATTCAATCTGCTTATAAATCAGATTCAAAAAGAATTCTTATTGGCGGAGCTATTTATGAAGGAGCACCTGTTGATAATCTTCAAATAAATATCCCTTTAGGTATGTTTAACAGGCACGGTTTAATTGCAGGTGCTACAGGAACGGGTAAAACTAAAACCTTGCAAATTTTAATAGAACGACTTTCAGATAATTCGATTCCTGTTTTATGTATGGATATTAAAGGAGATTTAAGTGGATTAGCAAAAGAAGGGGTCTTAAATCCAAAGATTGAAGAACGACAAAATAAAATAGGTGAAGTTTTTACTCCTAAAAAATATCCTGTAGAACTACTTTCTCTCTCTGGAAAAGATGGGGCTCAATTAAGAGCAACTGTTTCAGAGTTCGGTCCGGTGCTATTTTCCAAAATTTTAGAACTAAATGATACACAAGCAGGTTTGATTTCAATATTATTTAAGTACTGCGATGATAACAAAATTCCTTTACTTGACCTTCCTGATATTAAAAAAATATTAAATTATTCTGTGAATGAGGGTAAGAAGGAACTTGAAGAGCTTTATGGTAAAATTTCCACCACTTCTGCAGGAACTATTTTGAGGAAAATTGTAGAACTTGAACAGCAGGGGGCAGGTTTATTTTTTGGCGAGACTTCTTTTGACACTCAGGATTTAATTAAAATTGATGAAAATGGTAATGGTTATATATCCATTTTAAGAGTAAATGATATACAGGATAAACCAAAATTATTTTCAACTTTTATGTTAAGTCTACTGGCTGAGATTTATTCTTCTTTCCCTGAAGAAGGAGATTTAGATATGCCTAAGCTTGTAATTTTTATTGATGAAGCACACCTGATTTTTAATGAAGCATCTAAAGCTTTGCTTGACCAGATTGAAACAATCATAAAATTAATTCGCTCAAAAGGAGTTGGAATATTTTTCTGCACTCAGAATCCAACTGATGTTCCAAGGATTGTACTAAGCCAGTTAGGCTTGAAAATTCAACATGCACTAAGAGCATTTACTGCTGCAGATAGAAAGATGATTAAACTTACAGCAGAAAATTATCCTGAGTCCGAATTCTATAAGACAGATGAACTTCTTACTTCATTGGGGATTGGTGAAGCAGCTGTTACAGCATTAAGTGAAAAAGGAGTGCCAACACCATTAACTGCAGTGTTATTATGTGCACCCAGAACAAGAATGGACACATTATCTGATAATGAAATACAGGATATACTAAATAAATCTAAGTTAATTTCTAAGTATAAAGAAACTATTAATAGAGAAAGTGCTTATGAAATTTTAAATAAGAAAATTGAAGAATTCAATTCTCCTGAAAAACAAGAGCAGCTTCAAAAAGAAACAAGGACTACAACTAAACCGGAGAAAAGTACTTTTGAAAAAGTTATAAATGATCCTATTACAAAACAAGTAGGCAGAACTGTTGCACGTGAAGTAACAAGAGGATTACTTGGAGTTTTAGGATTAGGAGGCTCAACAAGACGAAAAAAATCTAAAGGATGGTTTTAATATTAAGGGAGTTAGCAACTCCCTTTAATTTTACATCGGATGTACTTCTTCAGGTAAACTAACACCAAGTTGTTTTAATATACCGAAAATACCTCCACCAGGTACTTTTTCCACATTTATATTTTCAATCTTTTCATTTTTTAATTTAATATCTATTCTTTCTTCAGGTAATTTTATGTACTTATCTGTGGCCGGAATATTTTTTATTTCTGGTATTGGAGAAGGCATTTCATTTTTATGAGTACCGGTTAATCTAACTGAAATTTCAATAACATCAGGGGTTTGTTTGATAAAATTTGCATTAAACTTAAAATCAGGCATTCCTTTATTTAAAGCTTTGTGCACATTTAAATACTCTTTGCTCCCTAATGGTTCGGGAGTAATTCCTGTGAATTTAAAATCTTCAGACAGCAAACCCTCGGCCTTTTTGAAATCGTTTTTCTCGATTGCAGAAAGGAACTGTTCAACTATATCTCTGTTCATCATACATCACCTCATATTAAAAGTTATATTTTTTTAGTACCACCAAATTATTATTTACTATATTTATAATTATCTCTTTTATCACTACTTTCTAAATATTTGTAACTGAATGCTAGTGTGGGTTATTGAATTCATTAAATAATTATGGATATTTTTCATCTAAAGGAGTAAAGAACCCCATCATTTTAAATAATCCCACAATACCTTCATCTTTAACTACGTGAAAATTCATACTTTCAATTTTTCCTTTATCAACTATAATTTCAACTTTTTCTTCTGGTAAAGCAATATAATGGGGTAAGGATTTAAACATTTTTAACTCTCCGGGCATATCTTCCTGTTGATTTCCGGTTAATGAAATTGTTAATTCAACATATTCTCCATGTTCATTTATAAACTTTGGATTAAATTTAAAATCAGGAAAAGATTTTGCAAATACTTTGTATAAGCGTATAGATTCTTTCATATCTAAAGGTTCTGAGGTTATTCCGGTAAACTTGAAATCTGCTGCTAAAAGACTTTCAGCCTTATTAAAATCATTTTTTTCTATGGCTGAAAGGAATTGCTTCGCAATTTTTTGATTATCCATATTTTCTACCTCGTTATTATTTTAATTTTCTTACGATATAGAAAATTATATACAAATTATCCTATCATTTTATAATTAATCACGGGAAAAAAGTTGTATGATTTGGTATACTAATTTGATATGAGCTGCTATACTTTTTCTCGTAAATTTGACTTCTGGAACACATTTAAAAATTTATTTGCGAACGCAGGACCTTTACCTTCATCTTCATGTTTGAAGAATATATATGCATCTTTCCAATTGTGTTCAATAATTTTTTTCTGGATAGCTTTTAATGATTTATCATTATATTCTAATCTCCGTAATCTAAGATAAATCCAATCAGCAGTAGGGATAATATCATTTATCGGATTTTCTTCTGTATCTGAAAGACAAAGAGCAAAGTTATGTTCTCTAAGAAATGCATAAACTTCATCATCAAACCAACTCTGATGGCGGAACTCAAATGCAGCTTTAATATTATCAGGAATAGTTTCTACAAAGGGTTGTAATCTATCCATATATTTTTTGAAGTAGGGAGGAAATTGAAATAAGATTGGGCCAAGATTATTATCAAGTACTTGAACAGTATTAATTAAATAATTTATAGGGTCATTGCTTTCAATGTTTTTGCTATGAGTGATTCTTTTAGGCGATTTAATAATAAATTTAAAATCAACAGGAACATCATTCTTCCAGGATTTGAGAACATCAGCCTTGGGCATTCTGTAAAAAGTATTATTTATTTCAACAGTATTAAAATGCTCAGCATAATATTTTAACATTTTCTTTTCTGAAAGATCAGAAGGATAGAAATTACCTTTCCATTCTTTATAACTATAGCCACTTGTTCCAACATATAAATTCATAGTATATCTCATTATAATTCATAAAATCAAAGAGATAATATTATGAAAAAAGTTTAAATCCGGTGCTTATAAACAAAGTTTTATAAAGGAATAGTATAACCTGCATTTATTTGAAAACCGTAAGCCTTAATATCTGAGCCAGAATCAGCATTCAAATTGTTTAAGCCTTTATAATAACGTGCACTAAAAAGAATACTCCCGGGTTTGATGTCATATTTAGCACCTAAACCAAAGATTAAACCAAAATCATTATTTTTAAAATCACTAGAATTATCATTTTTCCTGTTAGAAACTATATCCGAATATTCTATTTTAGCATTTAAAAGAAATGAATATTGAGGACCAATCATTACAATTGGTTTAATTTTCCAATCTAATGGGATAGTGTATTTAAATAATAAAGGAAGATCAAGGTAGTTTAAAGTTTGAATAAATTCATGTGCAGGTTCAAAATAACCACCGGTTAAATATTTATCTCCCGTTCCATATTTGGTTCCTCTTTGATTATAAACAATTTCAAGAACAATTGAGTATTCTTTTGTAAAATTGTAGTCTGCAAAAATACCTGCATTAAAACCAACCAAATTCTTAAAATCATATCCTTGTAAATCAGATTTAAATTTAAGTTTAGAAAGAGTAACTCCACCTTTTACTCCTATGCTTATTTGGCAAAAGGAAGGTATTGTAAATAAGAACATCAAAGCAATTATTATAATTTTATATTTCATATAGCTCCTTTAGAAATGTAAAAAAAATCAGAGCTGAAGAATTTATTCTTCAGCTCCTAATTATTTATTCTTCCTCTTCATCCTCCATCACATCATAATTTGACCATTGTTGTTTTTTGGTTTTTGAAGAATTTTTTATTTCCATACTTTTTTCTTTTGATAGTTGTTTTTCCAGTTTTGTTCCTTGAGCTTCAGTTGTATTGGTATTCATTGGTTCTTTATCTATTAACCCATTTGTCTCTCTAATAAATTCAACCGGATTCTCTACATATTCCCATTTCATACCTTTTTCCCAGGGACCTTGACCTTCATTCCATGGTCCTCTGTAATCATCACCCCTTGACATATTGAAAGCAGTATTAGTAAATCTAACATCGCCTTGAAGCACTGCTGGCGGAAAATTTGGTATTATGTTATTTAATGCAGCAGTAAATTGTTGAAAGTGTGTGATTTCTCTTGTCATTAGAAATCTTAAACTTTCTCTTACCATAGGGTCATCAGTATATTTTAATAGAAATTCATAAGTTAATTTGGCCCTGGATTCTGCAGCGATATTTGACCTCAAATCAATTGTCGGATCTCCCATAGCATTTACATAACTGCCCACCCAGGGAACCCCAGTTGAATTAGTAACAGCAGGTCCACCACCTGTTTCAACCAAAAATTGTCTCATACTAAATGCTTCGTGTATTAAGTCATCTTTATGCTTTCCATTACCATTAGCCATTTGTGCAACAGGATTAGTTTCAATAGCATTCTTTAACTCAGCATTTATACCATCATTAAGCATTGTTATAGTTGCGCCAACAATTTCAAGATGACTGAACTCTTCAGTAGCAATATCCATTAATAAGTCATATAATTCAGGGTGTGGTTTACGTTGGCCAAAAGCTTGAACAAAGTATTGCATGGCAGCTTTTAGTTCTCCATTGCCTCCACCAAACTGCTCTAAGAGGAGAGCGGCGAAACGAGGATCAGGTTTTGATACTCGTGCATTGAAATGTAATTCTTTCACATGATGAAACATCGTATCTCCTATTTATTTTACCATTACAACTTAATTTATTTAAGTAAAATTATATTGACAGTAAACATCTTTTTATAAAAAAAAGATATAATATTTTTAAATAAATATTACTTCTACTGAAATATTTTATTATTTTTATTTCACATAAAATAAGGTGCAAGAATGTACCGTAAACAATATTTCAGTTTGTTCATTGCTCTTCTTATTTTTTTTATTTTCGTTATTTTCATTGATTTAAAACCTGGTGACGCTAAAATTACCTATATGACAGCAGCAGCATTGCTAATGTCAATCCTATGGATAACCGAAGCTGTACCATTAGCAGTCACATCTTTAATTCCCTTATTCTTATTTCCAATCTTAAATTTACTGGACGGTGAAGCAGTTGCATCTTCTTATATAAACTCAACTATATTTTTATTCCTCGGTGGATTTTTATTGGCATTGGCTATGGAAAGATGGAATCTTCATAAGAGGATAGCTTTGAAAATTATTTTATTTGTCGGTAGAACCTTAGATAGAATTGTTTTTGGTTTTTTTGCTGCCTCTGCTTTTATTTCAATGTGGATTAGCAATACCGCGACTGCAATGATGATGCTCCCAATAGGTCTGGCTGTAATTAAGCAAATAGAAGAAAATGCCGGTGAAAAAAGTACTCATAATTTTACTTTAGGAGTTTTATTAGGTATCGCATATGGGAGTTCAATAGGCGGAGTAGGAACATTGATTGGTACCCCTCCAAATTTATCTTTTATAATGAAGCTAAAAATATTATTCCCCAATGCTCCAAGTGTTGGTTTTGCTCAATGGATGATGTTTGCTGTTCCATTAACTCTGATAATGATATTTGTTGCATGTACAGTAGTAACTAAAATATTATATAAGAATAAATACAAAATGGAATTTGAGAAAAATGTAATAAAAGAAGAATATAAAAAATTAGGCAGTATGATTTTTGAAGAAAAAGTAGTGATGAGTGTTTTTACTTGTGCAGTATTATTGTGGATTTTTAGAGTGGATTTTAATTTTGGTGCTTTTATAATTCCAGGCTGGGGCAACTTGCTAAAAAAACCGGAATTTATTAATGATGGTACAATTGCAATATTTGCAGCTTCCTTGTTATTCTTTATCCCAGCCAAAACAAGAAAAGATGAAGTTAATAATATTTTAGATGGAGATATAATTAGAAAAGTTCCCTGGGATATAATTCTATTATTTGGCGGAGGGTTTGCTTTAGCTAAAGGATTTATTACTTCAGGATTAACGGAATACATTGGGAGTCAATTTACTAGTTTAATTGGAATACCAACCATTTTGTTAATACTTATTTCCTCAATAATCTTAATATTCCTAACTTCGCTTACTTCTAACACTGCTACAGCAGAAATGATGTTACCCATAATGGGAGCTGTATCGGTTTCGCTTGGAATGCATCCCTTTATTTTGATGATCACTACAGCAATATCAGTTTCAATGGATTTTATGCTTCCTGTTGGTACTCCTCCAAATGCTATTGTATTTGGCAGTCGAAGAATAAAAGTTTATGAAATGGCAAAAGCTGGGTTTATAATAAATGTTTCATCAGCCTTTGTTATAACTTTAATTGTTTATTTCTTAGTGCCTATGGTATTCGGTATTGAGATAAACACATTACCTTGGTGGGGAAGAAAATAAAATTACTTTCATTAATGCTTTATTGATAAAACTATATATTTTTGTAGTTCAATTATTCTGAATTTGGAGAAAAAATGAAAATAAAATATTTATTTATTATAACAGGTGTAGTATTTTTTATTAGTGGTCTTATTGGATTGTTCCTTCCACCTTCACAATTAGCTATCTACGGAATAGAAGTTAGTTCCGGAGCGTTGTATATGACTCAGTGGGAAGGATTAGCCTCACTAGTTATAGGAATATTAGCATTTTTATTTAGAAATGTGAACGATTTAATTGCTCAAAAGGTAATGTCGTTTTCAATGATTATTTACTTATTAGGTGGTTTAATTATTTCTATAATGGGTACTTTGAATAAACAGAATAACGAGCTGGGATGGGTAGCGGCTGCATTCTGTTTACTATTAATGATAGGTTATATTTCGTTTCTTTTCGGGAAAAATAAGAAAGCTAAATAAGTAATTTTACATCCACTCCCAGGCGGAGTGTATTATGTATTTCTGCAACTTTATCTGTGAATTCAAGAAGGCGATTAATATCCTCTTTAGAATATTCCGGCGCATTAACATTAGCTGTATAAACAATATTCTTTGCAGGTTCGCCTACTCCGCCAAACTCTCCTGTCACTTCGACATATACTGATTCAATCTTCATCTTCCTTTTTTCAGCTTCCCTATAAATGTCATTGCAAAAGCAAGTTGCCAGTGCAAGAAATAATAATTCACCTCCATTAATTATTGAACCATATCCACTTGGTTTTGTTGTTATATCTAGAGAATGAGAATTTTTATCAGTATTTAAAATTATATTATTAAAATCTTTTTTATTCTTAATTGAAGCACTAATAATCATATGATAATCCTTTATATAAAAAAATAATTTAGTGTTAAAATTTATTTTTAATTATGACTTTTGTTAATTAAATTATGTTCATGTATAATTCAAGAGAGAATAAAATGGGTACAAAAACAGCTTTCTTAAAACAAATTAAAGGCATTACTTTCGCAGCAAAATCAGATTCCAGGCATTGGATTACGCTTGATGGTCCTGAAGAATTTGACGGAAGTGAATCAGGAATACACCCTAAAGAATTAATTTTAATGGGACTTGCAGGATGTACAGCCAGCGACGTTATACCAATATTAAAAAAGAAAAAAGTAAAGCTTGAAGATTTTGAAATAAATATAAAAGCTGAAGTATCAGATGAGCATCCGAAAGTGTTTACTAAAATAAATTTAGAATATGTTTTTTATGGTAAAGATATCCAGAAAAAAGATGTAGAAAGAGCCATTGAATTATCTTTGACTAAGTATTGCAGTGTTACTGCAATGCTTCAGAAAGCCGTAGAGATTGTACATACTTATAAAATAGTTACAAAAGATTAAAATTCTAAATTTATTTAATTCTCTTTAAAGTTACTTTTGAATACACTTCAAAGTCTTTGTCAGGTGCAGCAAGCTCGAAAGTCTCTGAAAATTCATTTTCATTTAAAATATCGTAAGTCTCTCTTGCTCTCCAACCTTTGGGTATGTTTTCTATCTCTTCTGATGTAAAAACAATTTTCTTGCCATCTGAAGAAATATTTGTGGATATGTATTGATTAACAAAGCCTTCAATATGGAATTGTCTTAAAACAAAATTATTTCTTAATCTATCGAAACTTATAAACCCTAAATCCTGGTGAACTTCTCCTTTATTATTATTAGCTATAGAAGGAGGATAGGATGATTTATTTTTCACTTCAATAAATTGTTTATCAAATATGAAATTATAACTTCTTTCATAATCACCTTTCCCTGACTCACCTTCTCCTTGACCTTTCCATTCACCAATAAAAAACTTTAATGGCTGCCATAAAGTATCTTTTGATGATTGAGCAAAAGTCATTGATGTAAGCAGTAAAACAGAAGTAAAAATTAATTTTAGCATCTATAAATTCCTTAAAGAATATTATTTGTGAAATTAACTATTTTATAATCAATATAAAAACATAATATATGATTGTTAATAATTAATATTTATAAATAATTTTAGTATATTTCTATAGATTATATTACATACACCTAGACTTACCTGTAACAAACTGAAGACTATAAGAAATTTGTATTCCAATTTAACAGAAGAAGAAAATTAATCTTATAAAAAATAAGGAGTAGGATTATGAAACATCTATATTTAATTATTTCTCTGACTATAGTCTTTGGCTTTACTCAAACAACGCAAGCACAATTTTTCGAAAAGTTGAAAAAAAAGACTGAACAAAAAATTAAGAGTGAGGGGGAAAAAAGAGTTGAAAAGAAAATGAATAAGACCGTTGAAAAAGGATATGATGAAGTTGAGAAAACTGTTGAAGGGGATGGTACAAAAAAAGAAGAAAAGAAAACTGATGATTCAAAGCAGACAACATCAACAGACACCAAACAAACTAACAATGATCAAACTGCTCCAGTCAAAGATTCTGAAAGTAATTTTAGTGTTATGGTTAATTCAAAATACGATTTTATTCCAGGTGAGAAAATTATTTTCTTTGATGATTTTACTTCTGAAAATGTTGGAGATTTTCCTATACTTTGGAATACAACGGGTTCAGGTGAAGTAGTTACAAATAATCTTGACAATAATAGATGGTTTTATATTACTAATGGTAATGGAATTAGTGCCTTAATGGAACCATTAAATCTTCCTGATAATTACACTATTGAATTTGATGTTGTTCCAATGAAGAATCTAAAAAACAATAGTAGTGCTGATTTTACTTTTTGGTTATTCAGTACTACAAAGCCAAAGGATTTAAAATATGGTTTAGCAAGACCTGGTGGTACTGGAATTAAATTCAGCTTTGGATATAATAATTATGTAACTGCATATTATGCTGATGGTACTCCTGTAATCAGTGGAAGAGAGGATGTACCAAAATTAAAAGCAGATACTAAATATAGAATGTCCATTTGGGTTCAGAAGTCCAGGATTCGTTTATATGTCAATGAGACTAAATTATTCGATTTACCTAAGGCTGTACCTCAAACACCGAGATTTAATATGATTCGTTTTGATGGCGGCACACCTATGATCACTAATGTAAGAGTTGCTTCAGGATTGCCTGATATGCGCAGCAAACTTCTTACTGAAGGTAAATTGGTTAGCTATGGAATTTACTTTGATGTAAATAAATCAGTAGTTAAACCTGAATCATACCCATCAATTAAAGAAATAGGTCAAATATTAAGAGATAATCCTGATGTAAGAATTAAAATTATTGGACATACAGATTCTGATGGTGATGATAAATCAAATCTTGAATTATCAAAAAATCGTTCAGCTGCTGTTAAGAATGTTTTAGTTAGTGAATTCCAAATAGATGCATCCAGAATTGAAACTGATGGTAAAGGTGAAACTGAAAAGGTAGCACCTAATGACAGTGCAGTAAATAAGGCACTTAACAGGAGAGTGGAATTTATAAAATTGTAAATAAATTTATTCAAGCCTCAAGAAATTGAGGCTTTTGATTTTCTGTACCAGCATTCCGGTAAAATTATTGAAGGTTTATTTTCATTATCATAGTCAAATTCATTAGGAAAATTATTTTGATATCCTGAAGTTGAAATTCTATCTTTTCTAAGAAATGTAAATTCCATAACTCTTGGTATTTCTATACCATCTTTAATTAAACTTCCACAACAGTTATTTGGGTGTATATGAACGCAAGAGTGTGTTTGGAGTAATTTATCAAATGCTCTCCTTGCCAGCATAAAAAATGGTTTACTCCATAACATATCCAGGTAATGAAACTCTGCAATAATTATCCTGAACCTATTCATCAAATTTTCTGAAGCTGATAATATTACTTCGTGTTCATAACCTTCAATATCCATTTGTAAAATTAGGTCGTCCCATTTATCCGTCAAAGATGAAGTCACCCATTCATCAATTGTCATAAAGTCATTGTTGGAAGTTGCACCTAAAAATTTTTTCGTAAAATAAAATAAATCATGCTTTTCCGCAGGTCCATCAACTGACTTATCAGCCATAAAAATCTTAATCCCTTTATCTGCTAATTCTTTTTCAAACCCGGAGATAGAACTTACTCCCGGAGAAAAGCACGCTTTGATTCCTTCAATATCATCAGGAATAAGATAACCACCATCTCCATTAGGACCAACTCTAATTAACTTCTTATCTGTAGAAATAGGATATAGAAGTTTAATAAAATTATTAAGCTCCTCTTTATTCGTCTGGCGAGTGGGGAAAGCATCAATTATCTTAAACGACTTAGCCAAAATTGATTTTAATAAATTATTTACCAAAAAATTCTCCGAAGTTTCATGAATTTATTTTCTAATATTTATTTATAATATACTTTTTTATTCAACAAATATCCCATAATTAAATAAGAATTATTAAATTATTGTTCACTATATTTACTTGACATCAATTATTAAAAATTTTATGTTTAATTAATTTTTTAAATAATAATCTATTCCTAAGTACTTATAATAATATTTAAAATCAGACTAGCTAAGGAAAACAATGGCACAAGTAGTATTAAAAAATATCGGTAAAGTTTATGATAATAACAACTTTGCAGTTAAAGATGTCAATATTGAAGTTAAAGATAAAGAATTTGTTGTGCTTGTTGGGCCTTCAGGATGTGGGAAAAGTACTACCTTAAGAATGATAGCCGGGTTAGAAGAAATAACTGAAGGTGAATTATACATTGATAATAGATTAGTAAATGATGTATCTCCTAAAGACCGTGATATCGCAATGGTTTTTCAAAACTATGCTTTATATCCTCATATGAGTGTTTATGAAAATATGGCTTTTGGTTTGAAGCTTCGCAAAATTCCTAAGGATGAAATTAAAACAAGAGTTAGTCAAGCTGCTTCCGTTCTTGGACTTAATAATTACTTAGACCGTAAACCTAAAGCTTTAAGCGGTGGTGAACGCCAACGTGTTGCTGTAGGACGAGCTATCGTTCGTCAGCCAAAAGTTTTCTTATTTGATGAGCCTTTGAGTAACCTTGATGCTAAGCTTCGTGTTCAAATGAGAACTGAAATATCCAAGCTTCATAAAAAATTACAAGCAACCATGATTTATGTAACTCATGATCAAACTGAAGCTATGACAATGGGAGATAGAATAGTTGTAATGAAAGATGGGTTTGTTCAGCAAGTTGATACGCCATTACATTTATATAATAATCCAAATAATAAATTTGTTGCTGGTTTTATTGGCAGCCCTGCAATGAATTTTATTAAAGGCACTATAAAAAATAACTATTTTGAAAGCGGTTCTTTCAAAATTAAATTAGAACAAAAAAATATTAATACTTTAAAAAACCACGTTAATAAGGAAGTCTGGTTAGGTATAAGACCTGAAGACATTCACGAATCAAATAATTCCTCATCTTTAAATTCATACGAAGTAGAAGTCCGTCTTGAAGTCGTTGAGCCAATGGGAAATGAAATATTTATGTATTTCAACATTGAGAACAATCAATTTATAGCTCGTGTTTCTGCGAGAGAAGTTCCTGAAGCATTATCTAATAAAGTATTAAAGTTTGATTTAAACAAACTATACTTCTTCGATTCGGAAACTGAATTAGCAATAAAATAATTATTACTGTTTTAGTATTATTAATTTTTCGAATTGTCTCAAATAATTCTTGACAATAAAAATTAATCGATGTAATTTCCCGTATGTCAATATGTATGAACATATGGACAAATAAACATAAGATGATTTTTTAAAATTTGCTTTATATAAATGGTAATACAAATAGATCATAAAAGTGCTTTACCTTTGCATGTGCAGGTAGAGAGATTGCTAAGAGATATGATTGAAGCTCCCGAGTATAGCAAAGGGAAGATGTTACCTAACGAGGTTGAACTCGCAAAAAGATTGGGGATTTCAAGAAATACTGTTCGCCAAGCTACTAACCGTTTAGTCTATGAAGGTCTTCTAATTAGAAAAAAAGGAATTGGTACTAAAGTAGCTGATAATAGTGTAGTAACACGATTAGAAAGTTGGCACAGCTTTACCCAGGAAATGAATAATAAGGGTATGGCTTTTAAAATTTTTGAAATAAATGTTAAATGGGTAAAACCTACTGATGCAGTTGCTAAGTTCTTTTCTATTTCTCCTGATGAAAATATTTTATGTATGGAAAGACTTCGCGGTCTGGAAATACCTATAGTTCATTTTGTTTCTTATTTTCATCCAAGAGTTGGATTAACTGGAAAAGAAGATTTTAATAAGCCTCTATATAAAATGCTTGAAGAAGAATATGCAACTGTGGTTGCTACTTCAAGAGAAGAGATTACTGCAAAATTAGCTGATATTGAAATAGCCAATAAATTAAAAATCAAAAAAGGTTCGCCCATTCTTAAAAGAAAAAGATTTGTTCTTGACCCTGGCGGCAGACCCGTTGAATATAATATTGGGTATTACAACGCTGAACATTTTACATACCTAATAGAAATATCAAATTCCAGTAAATAAAATGATTTATTTTAAAATGTAATATTAAAGACAACCAATAAATGCAATGAAGAAAGTTATTTACATATTATTAAGTCTTATTGTAATAGCTGCATTAGGGTTGCTTTTTATTCCGCAAAGTAAAGCTTTCGATGATGGAAAAACCAGAATAAAATATTGGATGGTAAGTGCTTTACTTGAAACTCCTTATCACATAACTGAATATAATCGCCTTCACAAAGATATTATTATTGAGCCTACACCATTACCATGGAATGAACACGAGAAAAAAATATTGACTTCAATATTAAGTGAAGACCCTCCTGATTTAGTTTTCCTTGTTACTCCTGTTGCAAAGTGGGCAACACGCTTAGCCCTAACACCATTAGATGATTTAATAAAAAGAGATTCCTTTGATTCATCCATTTTCTTTTCTGCTCTCTGGGATGAAATGAAATTTCACGGTCAAACTTATGCTCTCCCATTATATTCAAATTCATATGCATTCTTTTATAATAAAAAACTTTTTAAAAAAGCTGGGCTAGATCCTGAAAAACCTCCAAGGACATGGGATGAAGTACTACAATATTCAGCTAAATTAACAAAGAGGGATGCTAAAGGTAATTATACTCAAATGGGATTTATTCCTGCTTATGGTAATGTACAAACATCTACTTTAATGGCTTGGGAATTAGGTGCTGAAATGTTAATAAATAATGGTACAAAGGTTAACTTAACCGGTAAAGCTAATGTTGATGCGTTTAAGTGGATTGCAGATTATTATAATAAATACAATATAAAAAATATCTCAACTTTTCAGGCTGGATTTGGTTTTGCAGAACAGCATGGATTTATTTCAGAAAAAGTAGCAATGATGGTTTTGGATAATTCTTTTCCTGATCAAATTAAAAGGTATAATAAGAATTTAGAGTATGGAGTTGCAGATATTCCAACTTTTGAAGGACATTCTCCAATTTCTTATACTGGCAGTTGGTGGTTAGCAATTCCAAGAGGAGCAAAAAATAAAGAAGCTGCATGGCAATTTATGAAATTTGCAGTACAAAAGAAGATTCAATTAACAGAAGCTGAAAAACAAAGAGAACTTTTATTTCCATCTAATATTGAAGCTGCAAATGATCCATTATTCTTATCATTAAATAAACCAAATAAAGTTTTTGTTGATTTATTAAATCATAGTAAAACCCCTACTATTGTTCCATTAGCTCATGATGTTTTCTGGAGGGAATATATGGGTGCCCAGGAAAGAGTAATTCATAAATTACAATCTCCTGAAGATGCATTAAAGCAGGCAGAAAAAACAATACAGATTCATTTAGATGAAACTATACAATATGATAATTATGTCCGACAAGAAATGTCAAAGAAATAAATAATTGAAAAAATTTAAATTAAATAAGTTGAACAAGGCTCAAGCTATCTGGGGAATTATATTTATGATGCCCTGGTTCATTGGGTTTTTAATCTTCGGATTATATCCAATGATTATGTCAGCCTATTATAGTTTATGCCGATACGATGTTTTAAGAATTCCTCAATTCATTGGTTTTGGAAATTACCAGAAATTATTTTTTGAAGACCCATATTTCTGGACTTCAATATATAATACTTTAGTTTATACAATATTAAGAGTCCCTTTATGTATAGCAGGCTCATTACTGCTTGCTGTTCTTGTGAATAATGCAGTCAAGGGAGTTAAGTTTTTCAGAACAGTTTATTTCATTCCTTCAATAGTAACAGGAGTTGTATTATCTGTTGTTTGGCTTTGGATGTTTAATCCTCAATTTGGATTAATAAATTCATTTCTTGCTTACTTTGGTATCCCGGGACCATTATGGCTGCTTGATCCTAATTGGTCAAAACCATCAATGGTGCTTATGAGCGTGTGGTCTATTGGTGGTGGAAGAATGCTGGTATTTCTTGCAGCACTTCAGGGAGTTCCAAAACATCTTTATGAAGCAGTTGAAATTGATGGAGGCGGATGGTGGACTAAGTTTAAGAATGTTACCATTCCAATGCTTTCACCTGTAATATTCCTTTGGACAGTGCTTGAAATTATTTTCTCGCTTCAAGTTTTTGTTGAAGCTTATATAATGACTCAAGGCGGTCCTCTTAATTCAACTATGTTCTATAACCTTTATTTATATAATAAAGCTTTCAATGATTTTGAAATGGGATATGCTTCAGCATTAGCCTGGATATTATTAGTAATAACTCTACTCATTACCTTAATCCAGTTTAGATTAAGTAAAAGTTGGGTTTATTACGAGAGTAGTAAATGAAAAATAGAAAAGTAAATAATAACTCAAAAAACATATTTGTGTTTGCATTATTAATTGCATTCGCATTGTTTTTTATTATTCCATTTTTATGGATACTTTCTACTTCATTAAAAGGGGATGAACAGATATTTACTATACCTCCACAATGGATTCCTGAAACTTTACATTGGGATAATTATGCTAAAGTTTTTGAAAGAATACCTTTCTTATTATATATAAAAAACTCTGTAATTATTACAGTTACGGTTATAATAGGAACAGTGTTATCAAGTTCAATAGTTGCTTATGCATTTGCCTGTTTAGATTGGCCCGGAAAGAATGTCCTATTTGTAATTGTTTTAGCATCAATGATGCTTCCTGCGCAAGTAATAATGATTCCTGTGTTTGTAATATTTAAAGAACTTGGTTGGCTTAATAGCTTTAAGCCATTAACTATTCCAGCTTTTTTTGGAGGAGGAGCGTTCAATATATTCTTGCTAAGACAATTCTTTCTATCAATTCCTAAAAGTTTAATTGACTCTGCAAGAATAGATGGATGTTCTGAATTCAGAATTTACTGGAATATTGTTTTGCCAAATGCAAAACCAGCTCTGGCAACAGTTGCCATATTAACATTTATGTTTTCCTGGAATGACTTCCTTGGACCACTTATCTATTTATCAGACCAGGCTAAGGGAACAATAGCTTTGGGTTTAGGAATGTTTGTAGGGCAATATGTAACTGAATGGTCATTGCTGATGGCTGCTTCAATGCTAATGATGTTACCTGTATTAATAATATTCTTTGTCTTCCAAAAATATTTTATACAAGGTTTCGTTATGAGCGGATTAAAAGATTAAAAAAATTAAATGTATCCAGGTACCATATGGAATTAAATAAAATATACAAAATGAAAAATCAAATAAAAATTCTTTTGTTAATAATATTCTGCTTTTCTGCTAATCTTTTTGCAGGTGAAACAGGAAAAATTCAAGGAATAGTAACAGACAAAAAAACAGGTGAAAAAATGCCTGGAGTAAATGTTACTATTCAAGGTACTCCTTATGGAGCTGCAACGAATATTAATGGTGAATATATCTTACTCCAGGTTATGCCGGGAGAATATACTTTGAAATTTTCAATGGTTGGCTACACTGACGTTATTGTTAAGGAAGTAAAAGTTCGTGTAGACCAAACAACAAGAATAAATGCTCAAATGGATGAAACTGCATACGGTATTGAAGGTGAAGTTGTTATTATTGCACAAAGACCTGTTATTCAGAAGGATGTTACTGCCAGTATTCAATTTCTTGGCTTGGATGAAATTTCAAGACTTCCATTTTCAGATGCTAAAGAAGGATTGTTTGTTCAAGCAGGTGTTTTCTTAGACCCAATTCCTGTTGTTGGAGGATTAGGCTCTGCGGGCAGAGGTGAAACAAGATATTCAATAAGAGGAGGGAGTCAGGATGAAATTAAATGGTTTTTTGATGGTGTCAGAACTGCATCTTTATTAAACGGTAGAGCAGATTGGGCGGGCTCATTTACTAATTTGAATATGAATGCTATTCAGGAAGTTCAAATTCAAACTGGTGGGTTTACTGCAGAATATGGTGAAGCTCAATCAGGAATTATAAGTGTAATTACAAAAGAAGGTTCAGATAACCTTCATGGTTCTCTGGATTATATTTACGGTTTACCGGGAAAGCATCATTTCGGAAATTATCTTTATGATCCACTAACTCAAAAAGAATTTATTGACAACACACTTCCTGATGGAACTCTTGATCCAAAATGGTGGACACCGTATAGACAAAATCAGGTTTATGATTACAGAAGAATTCCTGACCACACTCTTTATGCAAGCTTGGGGGGTCCATTAGTTACATTAGGTGAAGCCCCGCTAAGATTTTTTATTTCTTCACAAATTAAAAAACAGGCATATGTATTACCTCGTCCAAGACCAACGAGAAACACTGAAAATCTTTTTGCAAATTTATCAACAAGAGGAAAAGATGTAAGATTCAGATTGAATGGCACATATAACCATGATGCTCATACTACACTCCAGGAAAACGGAGATTTTACAAACCAATCAAAATATTATAGAGGTTGGGGCTCTGATATTGATACTTATAATTGGAGTTTGGCAGGCTTATTTACTCATGTTCTTAGTGAAAATATGTTCTATGAATTAAAGCTTAGTACATATAATATAGAATTTAAAGAAAGACCTAGTGCTTATACTGAAATTGGAAGGAGTCTACAACCAACCTTATTCGGTTTTATGAGATATGATGGTTATGAAGATGAACCTTTTGATAAATATTCTCCACTTCTTTATAACAAGGACAAATCAGGAGACATTTCTTTAGTCGGTAATTTGAATTGGCAATTTAATTCTGATAATCTTTTAAAATCAGGTTTTGAATTAAGGTACAATACTTTTAGTGAATTAGAAAGCGCAAGACTTCCTTCATTCACCAGCGACAAAGGAGACTGGATTAATAGAGGATTAAAGGAAACTTATCATCCACTTCAAGCTGCTTTTTATATCCAGAACAAAATGGAATTTGAAAGTATGATTTTGAATGTAGGATTAAGATATGATTACTTTGATCCAAATAGAATGTGGTTTGAAAAAACAAATTACTTCAATCTTGCAATTGATCCTTTATATGATGTTACATTGGACCCTGATTTAGACCAGGTCGATGCAAATGGAAGAGTTAAATATTCTTTTGATAATGTTTTAAATAAAAAAAGAATTCCTGCGAGAGATTATCATATGATTAGTCCGAGATTAGGAGTTTCTTTTCCTATAACTGAACAATCATTATTGCACTTTAATTATGGTCATTATTATCAAATGCCTCCTTTAGACCAAATGTTTGAGTTCTTATATTTCAGACCTGTTAATCTTGTTGAAAAAATAATTAATGAAAGAATTCTTGCAACTCAAGAAGGAAGAGCCCCAAAACATATAGCTTCTAATGATGGTGACCCTGAAAGAGTAGTTGCGTCAACAGTTGAACCTTTGAAGCCACAAAAGACAATTATGTTTGAAGCAGGGATCAAACATAATTTTGGTGACATTGCAGTTTTGGATATTACTGCATTCTACAAAGATGTATTTGACCAGACTGATGAACGCGTAGGTTTGTTTGATAGATCAGTTAAAGGGTGGGACCCATATAGAAATTCTGTTTCTCCAAATCAATCTTATGCAGCTTTCTTCCCGGGTGATTATGGAGATTCAAGAGGTTTTGAAATTTCATTAAGGACTTTGTTCAGCAGGTATATAAATCTTGATTTAAATTATAGCTTCTCTAAGTCAACTTCGGGAAGAGCCAGTCCGAAAAGAGTTACTTTTGATATAAATGGTAATGCAACTTATGAATGGGATACTGAAGTAAATAAGAGGATTCCAACAGAAAGAAGTTTCAGCCGTCCTCATATTTTAAGGGCTAATTTGTTCCTTAGCTATCCGGAGAGTGAAGATGAATCATTATTAAATTTAATACTAAGCAGAAGCAGTATAAGTATTCTATATAGATTTGTTAGCGGACAAACTTTTACTTATTTGCAGCCTAATGATCCACCTGATACTTATAATAATTATAGATATCCCGGGAGTCATAATGTTGATTTAAGAGTAGATAAACTCTTTAAAATTATTGGTCAACATGAATTTATGGTTTATATGCAAATAACAAACTTACTTAATACTAAAAATCTTCGTTCTTATGGTGATGTCTTGTTTGATGCTAATGCAACAAAAGATTATGTGGAAAAAGGTAAAGTTACGTCAATTGATGCAGCCGGTTATGATATTAGCTGGCAAAATTACTTTGAGCCTCGCAGATTTTATTTTGGTGTAAGGTATTCATTCTAATGAACAATGGAAATAAAATGAATAAAATAAAAATTTTAGTAATTGGACTTTTGCTTGTTTCCTCAATTTCAGCTCAGGTCAGAAATGCTGAATTCAAAATTCACGATAGAGGAGCTTTATGGGAAACAATGAAAGACAATGGAACTATTGGAGCACCTAATCCAACTAATAGGTTTGAATATTATCCAAGTATGGATTGGCCTGGTGGACCTAATCAAATGAATAAAGACGACCAGAGGTCATATTCTGTTGGTTCCGGAATGTGGATTGGCGGTAAACGAGCAGATGGTTCAATTTTCTTTACTGAAAATGGACCTTTTAGCTATGTTGACAATGGTACATTTGGAGCCATAACTAAAGTAAATAATTTTGTTGGTTCTGAAGGCTATAATCCTGCAGAGGCTGAACAAATAATTACTGCAAGTTGGACTACTACAGAAAAAATTAAGATAGATAGAGTTAGCCGTGTATGGAGTTTTCCTTATATAAACAATTTTGTTATTTGTGAATATACAATTACAAATAATAATACAGGTCAAGTAAATGATGTTTATATCGGATTTCCAAATTTGATAAGACCAAGTTATCAAGACTTTGTTGTTCACAATGGATGGGGAGATGATTTTAATAGAACTGATGAATTTGTTGCTTATGATTCTACAAGAAATTTAATGTACTCCTGGGATGATACTCCAAACTTTTCCATTCCAGGCGATGTTGGTAATTATTATGCAACTGGGAATGAATTAAGGACAACAGGTTATGCTGGATTTTCTATTCTCTATGCAGATGCTTCATCAGATAATCGCCCCCAGCCTTCAAATGTTTTTTGGACTCAACTTTTGAATAATGAAAATTTTCTGACTATTCAAAGTTCAAATCCAACTAACTTATATAACATATTAAATGGAACTGATAAAACTCTGCAAGCATCTGGAGATCAACATCTTACTCCATTTATGTTAATGAGTGCCGGTCCCTATAATTTAGCTCCCGGCGCCACAATCAAAATTGTGACAGTTGAAGCAGTGAATGGTATTCCTTTGGATAAAGCATTCCTTGGACTAAGCTCTCAATCCTTACTTCATTTTGGATTAGATTCATTAAGAAGTTCGATTGATAAGGCAAAAGTATTATATCAAAATAATTATCAGGTAACTGCTGTTCCTCCTCCTTCTCCTGAAATAGATATTTATGCATTAACTTCTAATAAAACTATTGCTTTAACCTGGAAACCACTTGAGCAGAATTATATAAATCCTTTAACAGGGAAAAATAATTTTAAGGAATATAGAATTTATAGAAGTGATAAATCTTTTATCGGTCCTTTTACATTATTAAGAAAAGTTGACCCTAAAAAAACTACAGACATTAACAGATTTTATAATACGCAGGATAATATGTGGGTGGTTGAAGACCAGACCATTAGTTTAGCAGCCGGTTATTTTTATGCAGTAACTTCAGTAGATAGCTCTGATAACGAAAGTTGGTTAACTAATAGAAATGAAACTGCAATCACAGCAACACAAAGTCCTGCTGCCAATGCATTAAACGTAAAAGTATTTCCAAATCCATTTAAGGGAGTTTCAGGATTTCCAACATCAGGAACAGAAAACTATATAATATTTTCAAAACTTCCTGCATTATGCACAATTAGAATTTATTCAACTAATGGTGAATTAGTTAGAACAATGTTACACGATAATCCAAATACCGGTGAAGAAGCCTGGGACCAGCTTTCTGATGCAAGACAGCGTACAGCTCCAGGAATTTATTACTATACTGTTGAATCTGCCGTTGGCAATGCTCAAGGCACAATAATCATTATCAAGTAAAGGTTTTTAAAATGAGAAGTTTAAAAATATTAATAATAATTACTACCTTAATGATTTTTCCATTAAAGGAAAATTTTGCTCAGCTTGATTATGGTTTTAAATTTTCAAAAGCCGGCACTTCTGGTTTACAATTTTTGAAAATAGGAATTGGAGCAAGAGAGACTGCAATGGGAGAGGCAGTGACAAGTTTAGTGAATGATGTTAACGCTGTATTTTGGAATCCTTCAGGCATAGCTTATGTTGAAAATTATGAACTGACATTTTCGCATAAAAATTGGTTTGCAGGAAGTAATCATAATTCAGCTGCCTTCGCATTTCCTGTTGGCTCATTTGTATTTGCAATTAGTACATCTGCATTGCAAATTCAAAAATTTGAAGAGACAACTGCACTTTCTCCTGAAGGAACAGGAAGAATGGTAAGTGCAGGGGATTATGTTTTTGGTTTAGCTGCCGCAAAAAGATTTACTGATAGATTATCTATTGGTCTTCAATTAAAATATGTACACGAAAAGTTGGATGATTATTCTATTAATAATTTTCTATTTGATGTTGGTACAATTTATGTCACTGGATTTAGAGATTTAACATTAGGCTTTTCATTACAGCATTTTGGTCCTGATATGCGTTTATTAAATCAGGATTTCAGGACTCCACTATTATTTAGGATAGGTGCATCAGATAAATTAAAAATTAATGAAGATTTTATCATCACAGGTGCTGCTGAACTTGTGCATCCTACAGATAATAATGAATGGGTTAACCTTGGTTTAGAATTTAATTTGCTTAAATTACTTTCATTAAGAGGTGGACACAGAATAAATGTTGATGAAGGTAAATGGAGCGCAGGAGTAGGTATAAATCCTCCTGAATTTGCCGGAGTTGCAATGAATATTGATTATGCATTTGTTCTTTCAGAAAAAGTTTTTGATAATATACATAGAATCTCAATTAAGATAGGATTAAAATAAAATGCATTTTGGAAAGCATAAGTTAATAATTATGGCGGGTCTTTTGTTTATGGCTCAATCTTTAACAGGTTGTTTATTTGAAGAAGTAAATCAGCCGAAGTCTGCACAACCCGGTGAAATAATAAATATTAGCTTAAAAATTACTGACAATATTGTTCCTGAAACTAATCCTCATAAAGGTATTTTAGGTGTAATTGTTCCTGATGATTGGGAATTTATTTCTGCTACTTACACATCAACTTTAGGTAATGGTACCATAAGCTTGAGTCCAGAATGGAAAGACTCTTTAAACAAATACTATCCAACAAATCAGTTTGGTACTAATATGAAGTGGATTGGTTTGATATCAGATAAAGGTTATACCTATAATAATACAACATCCTTCAATGTTGCATTAAAATTAAAGGTTGGCCAGACTCAAGGATGTTTTAATTTAGGTTATCTAACTTCAAAAGCTACATCGGGTTTGTTAGGGCAAGACGTAAACTGGGCACCACTTTCTTTTCCACACTCAATTGGAGTACCTGATTCGAATCTTTGTGAAAATATATATGGAGTTAGAATTGCACCTGAATGGGATAACCTACTTGATAGGCATTCAGGTTGGACAGGTTCTGACGGAATATACTCCATCCCTGTAAATGGATATGATGCTCCATCAAACAGTCCTGCTGATAGCCAATTGTTTGTTTTTAGTGATACATTTATTGGTGATGTAGATTCGTTAGGCAGACGAACAAATACAAGAATGGTTAATAATACATTAATGATGCTCCCAAGCAATGTTCCCGATACTAATGTAGTAGATTTTTTCTGGAGAACCGATTCAAGCGGTAACTTACCAAGCACAGTATTTATACCCAATACTCCAAATGCGCATACTGGTGATTGGTATTGGTTGATGGATGGAATAGCCTTAAACGAAAATATTTATGTTTATGCGATAAGATTAAATTCAACTTCCGGGGGATTTGGTTTTGAAGTTAATGGAGTAGTGCTTCTTAAATTTAATTTAGACCCTGTAACATTTATAAGGAATGTTCAGCAAATTGAAACTCCATTATTTGTTAAAGATACAGTTAATAATTGGGATATTGTTTTAGGTCAGGCTTTAATGCCGATGACAACGCTATCTGGCAATCCTTCTCCAGATGGTTACATATATGTATATGGACCTAAGAGCAGCAGTACTGGCAAACAATTACTTGCTGCACGTGTTCTGCCTGAGAATATTGAAAATTTTAGTCAATATCAATTTTGGAATGGAACAAGTTGGGGAACTTCTATTTTAGCATTAGCGCCATTAACAAATGGAATATCTCAGGAATTTAGTGTCTCCCCAATTAAGAATGGAAAGTTTTTAGTTGTATATCAAATGGGTAGTTCAGTGGCAGTTAGGCAAGGGGATAGTCCTGTTGGACCATTTGGAATATTTAATAAAATATATGATGCACCTGAAGTCTCAATAAGTCCTAATGTATTTATTTATAATGCTAAAGCTCATCCAAATTTATCTAATAGTGAAGAACTTCTTATTAGTTACAATGTTAATACTATGAGTTTTGCGGAGCATTTTTCAAATGCTGATATATACAGACCCAGATTTATTTATTTAACTATAAATGATACAACAAATACTTCAGTTACAGATAATGAAATTACGAATGTTCCTAAGGATTTTAATTTATATCAAAATTATCCAAATCCATTTAATCCTTCAACAGTGATTTCGTTCTCTGTTCCTAAAGCCACTAAAGTATCAATAAAGATATTCAATTTGTTGGGAGAGATGATAACTGAGTTGACAAATAAATATTACGAAGCAGGAAGTTATAAAATCAATTTTGATGCTTCTGATAAGTTAACGTCAGGTGTATATTTCTATAGAATGGAAGCTGATAATTATGTTCAAACAAATAAAATGATATTAATCAGATAATGGAAATGATTTGAAAAAAATCTTTTTACATAAAATATTTTTTGTTTTAGCCTTATTTTCAAGCACTTTATTTGCTCAAAATAAGAATGAAGAAATTATTTTGACATCTGGCAATCAGGGTTTTATACCTGCCTGGTTAGTTGCTGGACCGATTGAATTTCCTACAGTAGGATTTGGACAAGCTAAAGATACTATTGCGATTGGTGAGCCAAACATTTCGCCTGTTGAAGGTGATTTTGCAAATTCGATTTTACCAGAAAAAGAAAAAGAAGAATGGTTTTTACAATC
>DASRWI010000019.1:0-16033 GCA_035654655.1 Ignavibacteriaceae bacterium
AATTCCTTTGTCAACTTCCTGAAAACCTGCCAAATCTACATCATTGTCTTTTATTAAATCACCTATTCTATCTAAATCAAAAACCGTATCAATACCTTCACCGTGATGGATATTGTACGTCATTACGGTTAATTTTTCTTGTGCAAAGGAATTGAAGAGAATTAGAAAGCAAATAATAATAATTGAAAATATTTTATTCATAAAATTGTTTTTTTTGTTAATTAAAAATTTTAAAATATAATTATTGAAATTATAAATACACTTAGTATCAACCAGATGGTTGATTTCTTTAAATACATCAAATAGAAAATTGAAAATGCAAAAATCAGCCAAGCTGGAACACTTATTAATGAATGTATTCCGAATTGAACTGTAACTGAAACAAGCATTCCAATAAAACCTGCAAGAAATCCTCTCATTAAAGCTTTAACCCAATCGAAGGATTGTACTTTATCGTGAACTTTACTTAAAAACATTATTCCTATCATTGATGGAGCAAAAATTGCCATTGTACTTATTAATGAGCCCACTATACCACCAAGTTTGTACCCTATAAAAGCTGCTGTAATTAAAACCGGACCAGGTGTAATTTGACCCATTGCTATACCATCTCTAAATTGCTCGAGAGTTAGCCATCCATATTGATCAACAACCAAATCTTTAAGCAGAGGTATTGCAACAAATCCTCCTCCAAAGGTAATAGAACCAAATTGAGTAAATGATTGAATAATTAGTAATCCATTAGGAAAATAGAAAGCTGTAATCAACATAAAGGATATTAATGTGGCTAAAGGAAAATAATATCTGAATACGTTTTTTTTCTTTTCTCTTTTAAATCCCAATCTTGATAATCTTCTTAAATCAATTTGATATTTTTCAATTTTAAAATTTTCTTTACTTAAATAGAATAACAATATTCCGGCTATTCCTGTTGAAATTATTATCCAAAGAACATTTACTTTAAAGAAAAATAATGTAAGGAATGCTCCTGCAGCAATTATAATTTCCTTAAAGTATTTATAAAATTCTTTTGCAGGATATTTATTAAACAAAGATGAGCCAATTGAGAAAAGTGCATTTATCAGCAAAGCCACAACCAATGCACCTAAACCCTGAAAGATTGTTTTAACAAAAGGTAAATTCCCGTAAGTGAAATACAACCAGGAAAATAAATTAATTGATATAAAAGACGGAAGTACAAACATTGTAGGAAGAAGAACTATTCCCCATAATTTATTTTTTTTATATCCTATATAGCCAATAAGGTTAACACCAGTGGCACCGGGCAGAAGCTGCGAAAGTCCTAATCCATCAATAAATTCTTTTTCATTGATAATTCCTTTTTCCTTCACTATTAACTGCTTAATCATAGCAATCATTGCCGGACCACCATATCCTACAGTGCCTATATATAAAGCTTTTAAAAGTAAACTTGCAAAGCTTCTTCGGGATTCAGTATAGAAGGTATCTAAATTATTTTTTGTTCTATTTAAAATTTTTTTTACCATAAATTATTTAGAAGTATTAAACAGTAGATTTTGAAGCTTTATCAATTCCCTCAGCAATTTCTTTAATAATTCCCTTTTCAACATAAACAGGACGGACTATCCTTCTTAGATTAGGGAGCTTTGAAAGAAAAATTAACCCACCTACAATACAGAAAAAACCTCCTGAAGCCAAAGTTAATGGTGCCCCGATATTATTTGCAATAGTTCCGGCAATTAGACTTCCAAAAGGTGCAAGTCCCATAAAAGACATAGTGTAAAAACTCATTACCCTTCCACGCATTTTATCTTCAGTTATTGTTTGGATGATAGTATTAGTGGATGCCATTTGTATCATCAAACTTGCTCCAGTGATAATAAGAAAAATAATAGAAAGGCTTATGGTTCTTGAGAAAGAAAATATTATTAAACCTGCTCCGAAAATTAATGCTCCTCTTGCAATAAATTTACCAAGACCTAAAACCGTTTTCCTGGAAGCTAAATAAAATGCGCCACTTAATGCTCCAACACCAACAGCGGCTAAAAGAAATCCAAGTGTTTGAGCATTACCGCCTAATATAGTTTTTGCAAATACCGGCATAAGCACAGTATAAGGCATACCAACCAAACTCATTAAAGCAAGTAATAACAACATAGATCGTATAGGCACAGAGTTAAATGTATATTGAAATCCCTCTTTCAATTCTTCCATTACTTTCTTTTCTGAAACCTCTTTCTTAATAGGATTTAATCTCATCGCAAATAATGCAGCTATAACTGCAATATAACTTAATCCATTTATAAGAAAGCAGATTCCTTCACCTAAAAGAGAAATCAAAACTCCTGCGATAGATGGACCAATTAATCTTGCACCATTAAATACAGATGAATTAAGTGCAATTGCATTGCCCAGGTCTTCCCTATTCTCAATCATTTCAACCACAAAAGCCTGACGGTTTGGGATGTCAAATCCATTTACAATTCCAAGAAAAATATTTAAGACAAAAATATGCCAAATCTGAATGTTACCTGTTAAAACTAAAGCTGCAAGTATAAGAGCCTGAACCATTGATAATGCCTGAGTAAGAATAATGATTTTATGTTTATTTACTCTGTCACTAATAACACCTGCAAAAGGAGAGATAATTAGAGTTGGGATTTGACTGCTGAAACTTACCAGGCCTAATAATAATGGAGAGTTAGTCATACGATATACAAGCCAGCTTAATGCTATGGCCTGCATCCAGGTACCGATTAAGGATATTATTTGTCCGGAAAAGAAGAGTCTGTAATTCCGGTATTTTAATGCTCTTCCAATATCTTTTAATTTCATAAAAGCAAAATAATGAAAATAAAATTTTAGGGAAGTACTATTTACAAGAAAAACAAACTTTATTGATGTTTATCAAAAAAAATGAAGTAATTATTTACAATTTTATCAGACTAATTAATTAAAATATTTGAAATAGAATTTGCTTCCAGTTTATTCAAAAATTCAATAACCTTTGTATAATCTTCAATTCTACATTTTGCAAATGAATGCAAATGACCAACAATAATAGTATATGCATTTTCAGGAAGAATGCTGAAGAGGTCTTCATCAGTCCAATCATCCCCAATGGCAGCTATAAAATCATAGTTGTTATCAGATAAGATTTTTAATCCAGCCAGACCTTTGTTAATACCAACACTTCTTATTTCAATTACTTTATGCCCTTTCAAAATTTGTAATTCTTTATTTGCAGTAAGATTTAATAGCTGGTCAGTTAATTCTCTTCTGCGAAGTTTTGCAAGTTCAGGTTCTGATTTCCTGTAATGCCATGCTAAAGAGAATTCTTTTTCTTCAATGAATGAACCCGGTAATCTATCAGAATAAATTTCCAATATTGCTTTTATTTGCGGCTTCCAGGCTGCGGATAAAGGTTTAAGCATTTCCCACCCCTTTTTTGTTTTTATCCAGGCTCCATGTTCAGCAATTATCTGAATATTTAAATTGCCAAACCATCGTTCTAATATTGCTTTATCTCTTCCACTTAAAAGAACAACTTCAAGATTTTCCTTTTGGGTGAATCTTTTTAACATATTGATAATATTTTCATCGGGAACTGCTTTATTGGGTTCAGTATTATAAGGTATTAAGGTCCCATCATAATCAATAAATAAAATTCTTCTTTCGGCAGAATTATAATCCGCTAAAAGTTTTTGAACAAAATCATCAGATATATTGCTTGTAAAATCTTTTTGTTCATTATCAATTTCATCCATTGTAGTAATAAAATCTCTTGCCCACCTTACAACATTATACCTTTGAAGACGCTGCTGCATTATAGTATTTTTTTGTATCTGAACTTCTTGAGGCATACGGATTGCTGTTTCAATAGCTGCTGCAATTTCTTCTTTATAATTCGGATTCACTATTATTGCTTCACCAAGTTCCTTACTGCTTCCTGCCATTTCACTTAAGATTAATACTCCGATTTTATCTTCTTTGCAGGCTAAATATTCTTTGGAAATCAAATTCATTCCATCTCTTAGAGGAGTTACAAGCATAATTTCTGCAATGCTATACAAAGCAGTTAATGGTTCAAATTCTACAAATCCATATTGATAAGAAATAGGTGCCCAGTCAATGTTTCCGAATTTTCCATTTATTCTTCCCACTAATTCATCAATTTGTTTTTTTAATCTCCCATATTTATCAACCCCGATTCTTGAAGGAATAATTTGAAGAACTAATTTAATTTTATTCTTCCAATCCGGATTGTTATCAAGAAATAATTCATAAGCAAACAAACGATTCAAAATACCTTTTGTATAATCAAGCCTGTCAATTGATAAAATTATTTTTTCAAAAGGAAGACTATTTTTTAATTTAATTCTTTCCTGCTTATAGCCTTCAGTTGATAATGCTGAATGAAACTTATCATAATCAATTCCCATTGGAAAAGTGTTTACATTAATTAATCTATTCTTGTAATATATTCTACCAAGGTCAGAGTCCAGACCGATTATTCTAAGTGCACATCTTAAAAAATATTGAGTATAATCGTGTATATGAAAACCAATGACATCTGCTCCCAATAATCCTTCAAGAATTTCAATTCGCCACTTGCTTGGTAGAAGACTGTAAACTTCATAAGTTGGGAAAGGTATATGAAGAAAAAAACCAATTTTGATGTTTGGCATTTTCTCCCTGATTAATTTTGGCAGCAGCATTAAATGATAATCGTGAATCCATAAATAATCATCAGGTTTAAGCAGTTCAATAATTTGATCAAAAAATTGTTTATTAACTTGTTGATATGAATTCCAATACTCTTCTTTATAGTCTGCAAAGGAAGGGAAATAATGAAACAAAGGCCAAATAGTTTTATTACAAAATCCCTGATAAAAATTTTCCATTACATCTTCTGAAAGATAAATGGGAAAAGAATTATACTGGGATAAAAGCCGTTCTTTAATTTCTGATTGATATAGTTCATCAACTTCGAGTCCCGGCCAACCTATCCATAAATATTCTGAAACAGGCTCCAAATTCGGACCATGCAGGGATTGTAAATAAGAACTCAACCCCGATACTAATCCGCCGGCACTTTCTTTAATATTAAGCTTCTTGTTCTTTTTTTCAATTGTTACAGGTAATCTATTCGAAACAACAACTAATCTCATTATCAACCTTTTTCTTACTAGATACAAATATGTTCTAATATATAAAAGTGGCTGTGACTAAGGGCAGAATAATTTTTCCCAATAATTTTTGTTCATTCTTGAAAATTTTTTGCTTAAATTATCTTATAAATTCATCTTCTTATTTAATGCTTTGTATCGTATAAAATACTACATATTATTCTTTTTTCTTATCGCGTTTAATAATTTTGCACAGGATATTAGAAGTAATTCATTTTATTATCCGCATAGTTTAGAACCGAAAAAAATACTACATACCGTTGGATTAAGTACTGCAAATCTTCCCGAAGCTGTTGTAGAATCTGATGATGCATTCAGAGCCCCTTTGCTTTATTACAAAATTAAATATGGTCTGCCAAATAATTTTTTAATGGAAGGTACATTTAAAACAAACATAGTCACCTACCACTTTACAGTAGGACCAAAATGGGTTTATGAATTTGGAAAATTAAATGCTTCAATTGGTGCTGATGCGGCTTTTTATTATGGAATTTACAAAAGCTCAGACTTCGACTCTAAAATACGAGGATGGTCCTTATATCCAAATTTAACAGTTGGTTATTTATTCCCCAACTTCAGTGTATCTCTTAAAACCGAATTGTTCTTACTTGCAGACCAAAGAGCCTTTACTTCTCATATTGAAGTTGATGACAGCTATAAAACTTTTTCAGGTTTCGCATTCTCTACTTACCTTGAGCAACCTTTATTCAAAAACAATTATTTTGTTATCGGATTTAGGGCAAACTACACAAGTTTTTATTATCCGATATGGATTGCATTCTCAACCTTCGATAGATTTTTCTTTATACCTGAAGTAATGTTTAGTTTTAATTTATGAAAAAGTATTTAATAATATTATTTATAATTTCTTTTGGTATATCCGGTTGCGATAGAATATTCGATGTTGATTATCCTGAAGTAGACCCAAGTGGTTTCTTGACTCAAACTCATCCTCTAACTGATTTATCCAAAAAAGTTATTGAAGGTGTTTATTCAGTTCAGGATGGTAATGGATATTTTGGAGATACTATAGTTTTAAAATATTCAGGTGATAATCTCTCCATTTTCACCAACAAGAATGCGTGTTATATGTTAATCAAGGCAGGAAGCCTTGATTCAGTTATTTTCTTTGAAGGATATTGGAGATATAGTGTCAACTCAGATGTAGGAAGAATTAATTTTTATATTTCATCATTTGAAGGGGGCAGTCAAATTATGAGAGGGGATACTTCCAATCGTAATATTATCGTTCACGGTTCTTATGGCGATGGGGATAATGTTCCGGGTTATGGATTTAAAATAAAATTTGAGAGACCCTTTTCTCAAAAAGTAAATCAAAATGATTTTTATATTCTTGCACATCGCGGCGGTGGAAGAAATTCCGATTTCCTCCCCGCATCTGAAAACTCAATCGAATTAATTTCTTATGCTGAACGTCTTGGTGCAAATGGAATTGAAATAGATGTGCAGCTTACCAAAGATGGAATCCCTATTATTTATCACGATGAAGATATAAATCTTCGTTTAACACAGAAAAGTGTTATATGGGGAGACATTGAAGATTACACTCTTGCTCAGCTTCGAACCTTTATAAAATTAAAAAATGGTGAGATGATTCCTACTCTTGAAGAAGCATTGGATTATGTAGTCGACCATACCAATCTGCGTTTTGTATGGCTTGATTTGAAATCTCATTATAATGAAGTAAATGCTGTAGCTGAAATTCAGGCAAGGCTCATCAAAAAATTAAATGCTAAGAAAAGAGATTTAAAAATTGTTATTGGTATTCCAACCAGGGATAAAGCAAATTTTGTTCTTGCCTTAAGGGATTATTCAACAACTCCAACCCTGTGTGAATTAGGAACTGATGTTGTAAGAGAAATTAATTCACAATTTTGGGCTCCACGGTGGACTCAAGGTGTTCAGACCGATTTAGTAAATTTAATGCATGCTGAAAATAGAAAAGCTTTTGTTTGGACGCTTGATGATCCTGGCTTTATTGAAAACTTTTTCAGCAATGGTAACTTTGATGGAATGCTTACCAATTATCCTATGCTTGTAGCATATCATCATTACACAAGAAAACAATAAATGAAATTTATATTTTTAATATTATTCATTTTTTCTTCTTCACTTCTGTTCTCACAGAGAGATTCATTATATCATCTTTCTGTTGATGCTGCATTGGGTTATTCAAAATATATGACTACAATGACTTTTGAAGACCTAAATAAAAATGGATTTAGCGGAACATTTAGAGTCATGTGGCATCCCGAGTATCTTTTAAGTCTTGGGGTTGAATCAGGATATCAATATTTATACTCAATCCGTTCTGATGTGAACTCAATTCAATTTGGTGCTTCAGAATTAAAAGCCTCAATGATATCTGTACCTTTATTGTTTGTAACCTCAATGTGCATTTTTCCAATATCATTACCCAACTTTGAACTTCAAGGAGGCGGTGGAGTTTTCTTTTTGTTCAATGATGGAGAATTATATGGGAGTAAAATTTATAGCCATGTTTTTAGTTTTGGTTATCATTTCGGTGGAACTTATCTTCAACCAGTATCAGATAAAGTTTCTGTAGGTGCTCAGGTAAAATATTATTATATCTCTAAGCTTCAGGATTCTGACTTATCACTGCAATTTTTAATATCATATAAATTCTTAAGCTGGTAATATTTAATATTTCCAGTTCCCTTTTATTCTATTAATTACTTACATTATTAATATAAAAATCAACTTTTTTTGATTTTTTATTCAAATCATTCCAAGGAGCTATTATGAAAAAGATTCTTTCAGTTTTTGTAGTTCTGATTTGTTTCTCAACCTTTGCGCAAAATCTTGAAGTTGTAAATGCAATTTCATCCAATTCTTTAGAATCAACAAAATGGGGAAATGATGTTACAATTCTTAATGCTGAACCTATTGGTAATTTTTCCGGGGTTCAGGGACTTAATTCAAAAATCTATCTAGCTGTTAATGATACTTCAGCAACTACTAACTTAGGACTAGTCATTCTAACATCAACTAATGATGGAGAAAATTGGTCATTATACCCAAGTGGTATTCCATACCGCGGAATATTTCAAAAAATTAAATTAGTTAGAAGCGGATTAGATTCGATATATTGCTTTTTCCAGGTGGAAAATGAACTATACTCCTGGAACATAGCTTCATCAAGTTTGTATTTTGTTTTAGGTTCAGTAAAATCATTTGATGTTACAGCATTATCCAATGGTAACATTCATATTATGTTTGATACTTTAGGTAAAAATACAATTTATAAATGGGGTTCTATAAATGGAGGAGTATCCTGGGTAAAAGGAACTTCAATTACATCTAATGGCGCTTATCCCACAGTAACTTCAGGAGGTACTCCAGATACATTAATTGTTAATTATTGGGGACCTGTTGTAGCTGTTGATTCAAGTTTATCTATAGTTAGAGCTTTTAGATATAGAGAATCAACAACAACTCCCGGATTGCTGCAATATCTTTCTCCTTCTTTAGATTTAGCATTTGATACAACTCAGCATAAAGATGAATATATGTCTGCTTACCAAAATGGAGAAGCCTGGTTTGTTTATACAAAAGGAAATCACGGTACAAGAGATATACATGCTAAAATAAGTACTAATAATGCTGTATCATATCTTGATTCATTTGTTCTTGCCTCCAATCCAAATGTAGATGAATATTGGTTTGATATAAAAACAAAACCATTTGGATTTGATTTAGTTTACTTTAGCGATAGCACAAATCCTGGTCCTGTAAGCAATGATAAGCAAATGTTATATGTTAGAAGTGTGAATAATGGTTCTAATACATTCGATGAACCAAAAAAGATAAGTAATAATCCACCATTTTATTCAGCAAAAAATTATAAGCCACAAATAATTGAACTCCCATATTCAGGAAATGATTTCGGTGTGGTTTGGGTAGCTGATGTAAGCGGACAAAAAAAATTAGCGTGGGATAGAGGTTTCGCTGTAGTTCCTGTGGAATTGACATCATTCACAACATCATTGAAAGATGGTATTGTTTATTTAAATTGGTCAACATCTACTGAAACTAACAATATTGGTTTTGATGTTGAAAAAAATATTAATGGTGTATGGGATAAAATAGGATTTGTTAAAGGTAATGGTACTTCCACTGAATCCAAATATTATTCATTCATTGATGATATTAAAAATTTATTATCAAACTTAATTTCATATAGATTAAAACAAATAGATTTGGATGGTTCTTTTAATTATTCAAATATAGTTGAAGTTGAGAATTCAGTCCCATCAACTTTTTCTATTTCTCAGAATTACCCCAATCCATTTAATCCTGTTACAACAATAAATTATTCACTTCCTGTGCAAAGTTTTGTAAAATTATCAGTACATAATATTCTTGGAGAAGAAATAAAATTATTAGTAAACGAGAATTTAAGTCAAGGATATCACGAAGTTAATTTTAATGCCTCATCTTTACCATCAGGATTATACCTGTATAAAATTGAAGTATCACCTGTTAATTCAGGAGCAGGGTTTACATCAGTTAAGAAAATGATGTTAATGAAATAAAATAATTTATAAAACAATCCGGTTAAATGCCGGATTGTTTTTTTTATTAATTAACAAACTTGCTTTTGCTCAATATTATATCGAAAACATTTTTAACAATAACATCGCAGCGTACTAAATTAAAGTTAAATATTTCATCAGCATGATAATAACTGCTTAATTCTTCCCTTAGCATTTTTTTTGCTCTATTCAATCTGACCTTAACATTAGTCTCTGATAATTTCAACGATTGGCTGGTTTCCTGAATGCTCATTCTTTCGACTTCACGCATAATAAAAACTGTTCTATATTTTTCAGGAAGTTTATTCAAAGCAGCTTCAAGTAATTCTTTTAATTCATTATTAATAGTTTTAGTGTATGGTGTATTCATTTCTATCATCTTTATATGAGTGTGAGTTATTATTGAATCATCCTCATCTTCCTTATCAAAAAAGGAGTTATCGAATCTTTTTCTAAAATTCAATCTTTGTAAAGCTTCGTTAATAAATATTCTCGTAAGCCAGGTAGCAAACGAAGCTCTAAATTGAAATGATGAAAGTTTTTCATAAGCTTTTACATAAGTAAACTGCATAATATCCTCAATTTCCGCATCATCATTTTTAAAGAATCCTCTTCCGATTCTATAAAGCCGCTGGTTAAATCTGCGCATAATCGCTTCATATAGAGCTACATTACCGGAAAGAACTTCTTTAATAATGGCTTCATCTTTTAGTGTTACATCTTCTTTTTTCATTTCCTGTACCTTGACTTTTTTCAATTGGATAAACATAATTTTAAAAGGTTACAAACTTGTAAAACAAAGCACATGTAACATTTTATAACCTATCCCAATCAAATAGGTAAAAGCAATTAAGATTTTTTTGAAAGGTTAATAAAATGGCACTTATACACGCACAAACCCATAGTGGTTTCGAAATAAAGGAATCAGAACCGGTTTCTTACAACAAAAGAATTGTTAATATAAAAAATCTATTAACATTAACTTATGTAATTATCCCTATTGCAGCCGGTGTCGATAAGTTCCTTAACTTGCTCACAAACTGGACAAAATATTTAAGCCCTTTCGTAACGAATAATATACCTATTAGTCAAAATGTATTTATGATGATTGTGGGAGTTATCGAAATTACTGCCGGCTTTATTGTAGCACTTAAACCAAAAATTGGTGCTTATGTGGTTATGGCTTGGTTGATAGCAATTGCATTGCAGCTTCTATTTTCAGGAATGTATATGGATGTTGCAGTGAGAGATTTAGGTCTTGCTGTGGGGGCATATGCACGTGCAAGATTAAATGGATATAAATACACTAACGACTAAATTTTTCTCCTCTCTCCTTATATATATATAAGCCCATCCTTACCTCGGGATGGGTTTGTTATTTATCATCTAATAGAATTACCTAATAGGAATCACCTTCTTTATATGATTTATTTATTAAGCTATAGTATTAAAAATTATATTGTTGAGATAATATGTATAACTTCTTATTAAATAGTAAATATATATCGGTAATTCTTATCCTTTTAACATCCGTTTTATTATTCCCCGGATGTGAAATTATAGGAGGTATATTTAAAGCAGGCTTGTGGGTAGGCATCATAATAGTTGTACTCATAGTAGCCTTGATAATGTGGATTATGCGAAAGACGAGAACATAAATGTAAGCCTTTCATTTGAAAGGCTTTTTATTCTTAAATCAACTTTTATCAATTTAATTTATGTAAATATACTATAGCTTACTTTTTTAATTATGAGGAAATATATGAGAAAAACAAAATTAGTTGGGTTATTTACATTTATTATTTTAATAACCTTTTTTGCATTTACTAATCTTTCTGCACACTGTGATGGTATTGATGGTCCAGTTGTAAAAGCTGCAAAAAAGGCATTAGAAGAGAATAATATAAATTATGCTTTGATCTGGGTTAAGAAAGAGCACGAAGACGCAATCAAAAAGTCTTTTGAAAATACTTTAAAAGTCAGAGTTCTTTCTCCGGATGCAAAAGAATTAGCAGATATGTATTTCTTTGAAACTCTGGTTAGACTTCATCGCCAGGGTGAAGGTGAAATGTATGCCGGACTAAAACCATCAGGTACTGACATTGGTAAAGCTATTCCTGCAGCGGATGAAGCCATTGAAAATAATGATATCCATAAACTTCACGGAATTGTTCCTACAAAGGATATGAAAGAAGTTGAAGGTTTGTTTAATAAGGTAATGAGTAAAAAGAATTTTGATGTGAACAATGTTGAAGTTGGCAGAGAATATGTTGAAGCTTATGTAAAGTTTATACATAAAGTTGAAGTAACCTCAACCGGAAAAGAAGAAGAGCATAAAGAAAAACACGTACATTAATAATTAATTGAAGGATATTTTATAAAGCAAGCCTTGGCTTGCTTTTTTTTCATCTGTGAAACCCAGGAAACAAGTAAAACAATAAACGAGCTTGCGACCCCATGCTTCGCTCGCAATGGCCACACACAAACTGTCATCCAGAGGGAAGTCCTCCGCCTTGAGCGGTGCCTTTAGGACGACCGTAGGGATCTCTGACATAGTGATGTTAGAATGTTTTGCTTCGGGCTTCTCGGTACATCCCTCACTTCATTCGGGACACTCGAAGACCCTTTCGCTTTTTGTGTAATTATGTTTTTAATAAAGGCAGAGCTTTTTACGATGACTAACGATAACGAAAAAATATTTTTATTTACTTCTAATAACAAAAAACATTATTACCGTTGCTGCACTTACTGTAATTGCAAGTACAGGCTCCCACGCTGAAGTAAAGAAATTATCTTCCGGTATTTCACTTCTTGTAAAAGGATAGTTTCTGTTTTCAAGCTGTGTTAACTCTTCAACCTCAATTGTATCTATCAAAGTATAGTTGAAAGCTTTATAAATATTATCGCTACTCAATAAGTAATCCCCGGATAAAGTAATTTTTCTTTCAGTATAAAAACTACCAAAAAGATTTTTCTTGAAAGTATTTATGTATTCTGTTTTAATTTCTTTAATTGAATAATTAAGAAGATTAAAATCATTTGTCGCACCTGAATCAGGAATAACATATTTATTCAATTTAGAAGTAAAATAATTTTCAAAAACTGAATAGTCAGGAGATTGGTTGAAGTTAATTTTGATTTTTGAATTTTCATTAAGATGCGATTGAATATCTAAAACTGTGGAATCGATTAGTTGATTTACCAAATCAAAATTCTTTTTTGTTTGACAAAAAGAACTTAGTTGAGTTATAAAACATAGTAATAAAACAACCGCAAGTTTATAATTCATTATGTAAGATTTTAATTTAAAAAGAAGGCGGTACATTAATTTACCGCCTATTAATATTTATCTTCTGCCTTCTGCAATTTCTGTCAAACGTTTAATTCTTTCTTCAACAGGTGGATGTGTTGAAAATAGTTTCATCATACCTGCTCCTCTTAAAGGATTAACTATAAACATATGAGCAGTTGCAGGACCCGAATGGTCTACAGGTTTAATCTGATTCATATTGGAAATTTTTCCTAATGCAGAAGCTAATGCTAGTGGATTTTGAGAGATATCAGCACCACCTTTATCAGCATTAAATTCTCTTCCTCTTGAAATTGCTAACTGCAATAATGTAGCAGCAATAGGAGCAACAATCAGCATAACGAGGGAAGCAATTCCCCCTCCATCATCATCATCATCACTTCTTCCGCCAAATATCATAGCCCATTGAGCCATCTGAGCAATATAAGTTATAGTACCAACGATAGTTGCAGCGATAGTACCAATTAAGATATCTCTATTTTTAACGTGCGCTAATTCGTGAGCCATTACTCCAGCAAGTTCTTCGTTATTTAATCCCCTTAGAATTCCTGTAGTTGCAGCAACTGCAGCGTGACTAGGATTTCTACCTGTAGCAAAGGCATTTGGTGTAGCGTCATCAATTATATAAACCTTAGGCATAGGAAGATTTGCATTCTGCGTAAGCTGCTCAATCATATCATAAAACTTAGGTGATTCTTCCCTGGTTACCTGTTTCGCTTTGTACATTGCAAGTACTATTTTATCAGAAAACCAATAAGAACTAAAATTCATTGCTAAAGAAAATACCAACGCTATAGTCATACCTGTTCTACCCCCAAGTAGATTACCTACAAAGAGGAATAATACCATCATTAAAGTCATTAGAAATACGGTTTTAAGCGTATTCATTAATTCTCCTATTTTTTATAATAATTTATGTAAAGATACTTTCAATTTCAACAATTATTACTATCAAAAGAAATACTTAGTTCCTTTTTATTTGTATTATAATCTTTGCAGAAAGTGTCACAGAATGCTATTTCCATTATAGGCAATTTTACAGTAATTGATATTCAAAGGTTAATAAATGATAATCGATATTGCTACGGCAAATCCTCCTTATCAAGTCAGCAGACAACTTGCTGCAGATAAAATTAAAATAAATATGGGGAATACTCCTGCTTTAAACAGACTAATAGATATGGCTGCTGCTAATTCAGGTATTGATAACAGGTATGTGGTTATGCCTGATGCATTTGATAATGGAGAGGAAAAGTTTTTTTATAAACCTGATGGTTCAGTTTATAGTCCTACTACTTCAGAAAGAATGGAGCTATATGAAAAATGGTCTAAGATTTTAGGAGAAAAAGCTTTCTGTAATTTATTAGATAATAATGAAATTAACGCTAAAGATATAGATAAAATAATAACGATATCCTGTACTGGTTTTTATGCTCCGGGCGTTGATAATTTTTTAATAGATAAATTTTCGCTATCTCCTCAAATAAGAAGAGAGCATATTGGATTTATGGGATGTGCTGCTTCCCTAATTGGATTTGCATCTGCAATGGAAGCATTAAGAAATCCTGCAATTAATAATGTAATTATGATGTCGCAGGAAATTAGCAGTATTCATTTGCAATATAAACCAAGCAGGGATAATATACTCTCCAATATGATTTTTGCAGATGGATGTGCTGCAGTATTATTATCTAAAAATGAAAATCTAAAACCTAAACTTGATATACTAAGTACAAAGTCAATTCTATTTAAGGATTCTTCAGAATATATGGGATGGAGAATTGGAAATAATGGATTCCAGATGATTCTTTCTTCAGAATTACCAAAAATAATTTTAGGTACTGCAGCTCTAGAATTAATAAATATTTTAAATGAATGGGGAGTAGAAAAAGAAAATATAAATCATTGGGCACTTCATCCTGGAGGTAGAGCAATTCTTGATGCTTTACAAAAAGGACTTTCCTTAACTGATGACGAGATGTTACCTTCAAGAGAAGTACTTCGTAATTATGGTAATATGTCATCAGCTTCTATTTTGTTTGTACTTAAGGAAATTTTGTACAGTAATAAAGTTAGTAAGGATGAATTTGTCTGTGCAGTAGCTTTTGGTCCAGGATTATCAATGGAAGTCGCTCTTCTTAGAGGATTATGAGTATCAAAAGAGTTTATGATAAAGAAATAATAGATGACCTGTCAATTACAGATGATAGATTATTCAATGCTCTGGATGAATTAAAAATTGTTAATAAATTTTTAGGAGGAAATTCGTCATCAGCAAAAGCATTAAAGATTTTTTGCAAATCAATAAATAAAAATAAAATAGATGTTATAGATGTCGGTGCAGGTGCATCAGATACTGTTTATACTAATCATAAATATATAAACAAAATAATTAGCATTGATAAAAATGCCGGAGCTTGTAAGTATTTAAAAAATGAAAATACCGAGGCTTTTGTTATATGTGCAGATACATCAGCATTGCCAATAAAGAATAATTCAATTGATGCAGTACACGCGTCACTGTTCCTGCATCATTTTACTGAAGAGGAATTAATAATAATTTTTAAAGAATACAAAAGAATTACAAGGTACGGTTTCATTATAAACGATTTGCAAAGAGCCTTCATTCCCTGGATAGGAATAAAACTTTTAACAATGATTTTTTCAAAAAGTAAGATGGTCAAGAATGATGGTCCATTATCAGTTAAAAGAGGATTTAGGAAAAAAGAGTTAATTACTCTTTTTTATGAGTCAGGATTTACAAAATATATAATTAAATGGAGATGGGCTTTCCGCTGGATAGCGGTTGTCTTTAATAAGTAATAAATATGAATAAATTTGATGTCATAATTATAGGAGGAGGACCTGCTGGTACATCAGCGGCTAATTATTTGGCTAACTATGACTTTAATGTGTGTCTGGTTGAAAAAAAAGTTTTCCCACGCGATGTTATATGCGGTGAGTTTTTATCCTAT
>DASRWI010000020.1:0-99899 GCA_035654655.1 Ignavibacteriaceae bacterium
AAATTTGATGTCATAATTATAGGAGGAGGACCTGCTGGTACATCAGCGGCTAATTATTTGGCTAACTATGACTTTAATGTGTGTCTGGTTGAAAAAAAAGTTTTCCCACGCGATGTTATATGCGGTGAGTTTTTATCCTATAGAGTAACAGACCATCTTAAAAACTTTGGTTTGTTTGATGATTTCATAAATCAATCTCCTACTAAAATTAATTCACTACGATATTCCACGGAGAATAAGGAGTTTGTTTCTGAACTTGGATTTACTGCATATTCAATGAAGCGTTCCAAATTTGATGATATACTCCTTTTCTCAGCAAAAGATAAAGGAGTAAAAATATTTCAGCCTTATGAATCACTAACCATAAAAAAGAAGCTAAATGATTTTGTTGTAGAAATTGCAAATGATGGTGACCATCTAGAACTCATTGCTAATAATGTATTCTCGGCATATGGGAAACAAAATGTATTGGATAAATACTTAAACAGGCATTTCTATGGTAAAACATCTTCATTAACCGGAATAAAATTCTATGCCAATAAGAATAACATTCAAAATTTTTTATCAAATGAAATAAGAATATATACTTCAAGCAACATTTATTGTGGAGTTGATCAGGTAAATGCTAATGAAATAAATTTCTGTCTGCTAACAAATGGAAACAACTCAATAGCTTTTGACAATATGTATTCACAAAATAAATTTTTTGCATCTTTGTTTAAAGATGGGATAAAAAACCTTTACCAGCAGGCTAAAAAATTTGGAACAGGGAATGTTTATTTTGGGAAAAAGAATATTGTTGAAAATGGTATTTTTATGTTAGGAGATTCTGCCAGAATGATAGCCCCTCTTACAGGAGACGGAATAGATATGGCAATGGAGGCGGGATACATTGCGGCAAATGTTTTGAAAGAAAAAAGGGAACATAATTTAAGTGAAGAACAGGCACATGGATTATATGAAGGAAGATGGGAAAGGACATTCAACAGTAGGATAAGAAATGCAAAACTTGTACAAAATATTTTATTAAGTAATAGATTATACCCACTAACTTCAATCATACCAACATTATACCCCGGCATTATCAAGAAAATGATTAAGTACACAAGGAAATAAAAAACAAGATGGTACTTCGAGTGTTTTCTGAGCGAAGCGAAGAAAATGTATCGACCACTTAGTGGTCCCTATGGGAGAAGTGCCTGTTCAAAAGAACATCTCGATACAATTTTTTCGGACAAAGCCCTCACAAATCACTCGATGAACCGATTTTCTATTTTCCTCTAAAAACTTTTTTTACTAAAACTGGAAGAGCACTATAATCACTATTTATTAAAGCTATCTTTTTCTCTCTACTCCATTTCTTAACTTGTTTTTCTCTAAGGTATGCATCATCAATTCTATAAAATTCTTCATAATAGATTAATTTAACTGGTAACCTTTCCTTTGTATAATTTGCACCTAATGAACTTTGATGTTCAAAGAATCTTCTCTCAATATTTCTTGTGCTTCCGGTGTAGAAATTACCATCAGAACATTCTAAAATATACATATATCCTTTGGTCATTCTCTTATTTTCTTCTTTCCTAATGGTATTTCTAGTGTTTCGAGCGTGGCGAGAAATATATCGACCACATAGTGGTCCTTATGGGAGAAGTGCCTTTTTGATTAAGTCCATTACCGGGCACATCTCGATACAATTTTTTCGGGTAAAGCCCTCAAAAATCACTCGATGTACCATTGGGCAGCTTTCTCAAAAATTATTCTATGTACCACTGAATTTTATACCTTTACTTTATTCACCAGCTTTTCAATCTGAGGGATAATCATTATCTCTGTTTGTCCATATGGTTTCTTTGCAGCATCTAAATCTTTTTGTACATCACCAAACCAATTATCTAAAGGATTATCTCCCTTCTTGATATATTCAATTGCTTCCAATCCTCTTTTAGATATTATCGCTAAATTATTTGATAATGGTTCCATCTCTTTTAAGATTGGCGAAACTTTAATTAGTTCAACAAACTTTGAATGATTATTCTGCCAGGTTGTAAATAAATCCTTTAACTGATTATATGACTGCTCATCTTTATCAGCAATATATTTTTCAATTAATTTATCTAATGTTCTTTTTATTTTTACATCAGGTAACGCAGCATCAACTACTCTTGTGTATGGAGAATAAGAAGTATATTTAACTCCTTGTGAATGACGTGCATATAATTTTACCGGTTCAATTACATCTATCAAAGTTTTTAATGGAGCAGTATCATTATTGTTTGTTAATCTTCTCAACATCATTGGCTGATTTTTAATATGCAGTAAACCAAAATCTTCCAGCATAAAACTGACACACTCTAACCTGCGATGCATTTCTTCAACATCATTAACAGTCTGTGGTGACCAGAATCTTTCTGCTACTGCTGCAGTACGCGGCCATATTCGTGAATCAATATTTTCCGGAGTAACTAATTCTGCCCAGCTTGTAACTTCACCGCCAAGAACAAATTTTTTCTGTTCATCAGTCAAAGGTGAATTAAACGGAATTGGGTCGTTCAAATAATGAAAATCTGTAGGCTGAATTAAATCTATATAATATCCATTAGATAAAATAACCTGGTATCCTTTTGTTGCAGCATCCACTAATCCTTTTTGTCCTCTCCAGGATTGAATTACAATATTTGTTGGAAGGTTTGGATGTTGTATTTCATCCCAGCCAACCATTTTCTTTCCATACTTTGTTATAATTTTTGAAATTCTTTGATTAAAATATGCTTGAAGTCCGTGATTATCAGGAATATTATGTTTCTTCATAAAGGTTTGAATTTCTTTGTTGTTATTCCACTGTTTACCATTGTTTTCATCTCCGCCAATATGCATATAAGGGTCATCAAAAAGAGCACACATTTCTTTAAAGAATGTATCAAAGAATTTATAAGTTGCTTCAATAGTTGGATTAAAGGTCGGGTCAAAGATGCCCCAGTTTCTTTCAATCTTATAAGGACCGGGAGCCGATGCTAATTGTGGAAAAGCTGTTAAGAATGCTGTTGAATGTCCAGGAATATCGAATTCCGGAATAACCCTAATGCCCCTTGCTTTTGCGTACGCTAAAATTTCTTTTATTTGTTCGTGAGTAAAGTACATCCCATCAGAGCCAAGTTGATTTAACTTTGGTAAAGATTTTACTTCAACACGAATTCCCTGGTCATCCGATAAATGCCAATGAAAAACATTCATCTTAACAGAAGCCATTGCATCAAGATTTCTTTTAATAACATCCAAAGGCATAAAATGACGGCTTACATCAATCATCAATCCGCGCCATCGAAAGCGGGGAGCATCTTCAATGGTTACAGCAGGAATATAATAACCACTTTCATCTGACTGAAGAAGCTGAACTAAAGTTTCAAGTCCACGCATAGCCCCAATATCTGTCGTTGCATTTAATTTTATATCACTATTAGTAACAGTTAGTGTATAAGATTCATCTTCATTAAGCTCAACTTTTCCTAATCTTTCACAGTTAATAATCATTGGAGCTGAGATTGGATTATTTTCCTTGGTTAAAAAATCTTGAGGGAAAAATAAACCAGTTCTACCGGATATTCTTCTTAAAACTCTTGTTGCATAAGAATAAAAATCATCTGAAGCTTTACCTTGGATGGCAATTGTAAACGAAGGCGTTAATAAGAATTTCCCTTCATTAACAGTAACATTGGCAGGCATAGGCATAAGATTTAATTTCATATTTCCCTCTGCAGATAAATTAGAAAAGCTTGAGAAAAGAAAAAGAATAAGAATGTAATTAAATAAAGATTTCATATGAAGCACCTTAATAAAAGAGTTTAAGTATAAAGTAAAAATAGTACAACATAAATTAAAAAGATAGAAAGTAATGCGAGGAAATTTTTTAGAAATGAAACAAAAAAAATCCGGCGAGAGCCGGATTTTTAATATCTGGTATTTTATAAATTTTATACTATACCTTCTTTAACTTCGATGATGTCATCAGCAATTAAACCGTGAGCATTTCTGTGAACATCTTCTGCTGCTTGTTTATTTGGAGCTTCGCATAAGCAGAAAACAGTTCCGTCCTTATCATTAAACCAATACTTCAGATACTTTACCCCATATTGGTCCTGAATTTCAACATCTTTCTTATGAGCCTGGGCAACAGCATCAGCTGTTAAGCCGTCAACGTGTCTGTGCATATCCATAAATAGTGCCATAAAATCTCCTTACATTAAATTAATTATTTTAATGCAATAACATTAGTTGAAAAATATTTTACTAAATTATTACAAATCACAGTAGAAGAATTTTTACACTATCATTTCATAAGCAGCATTTTTTTAGTTTCTGAATACTTACCTGCATCTATGCGGTAGAAATAAACTCCTGATGTTAAATCTTCAACACTAAAATTAATTTCATATGTACCAGAAGATTTTTCTTCATTCATTAATGTTTTTATTTCTCTTCCCAAAACATCAAACACTTTTATAGTTACATAATTCTGTTCAGGCAAATTAAACTTAATTGTAGTATTTGGATTAAATGGATTTGGATAATTTTGCTCTAAAGAAAAAGATTGAGGTAAATACATTTCATTTTCAACTGAAACAACATTAATGCTTTCTTTACTTCTATATATACCTGAATTTGTTGCAATGATTATGCGGTTACTAGAATCTAAAATCATGTCATTAGGACCCGGCATATTTGCTATTCTTGTAAAAACTGAATCCTCATAGGTTTTAAAATAAAGCCCTGAAGTTGTACCGGCAAATATCTTGTTAAATGTAAAAGCCATTGCCGTAACATTAGCAAAGGAATATTCTGTAGTTAGATTATTAATTTTTTTATACTTTATTTAAGCTCTTGTAATATAAAGCTCCTGAAGAATCTATGAAATAAAATGAGGTTGCATTATCATGAAGAATTTCAATAGGTGAACCTTCAAAGTAATAAATGCCAATATTATATCCACCCCCGCCGCTTGAAAAATATAATCTATTATTAATTTTTGGTCCAATCCTATAAACGTGTGAATAAAAACAATCATAAAATAATTTTAAATTTCCAAGGAGTGAATCCAAGGTGTAGATACCTGATATTTCTGGTCGATAATTTGGAGTAGATTGAGAATAACGTTCAACGTAAACTGATGCATTTAAAATAAAAAATCCCTTCAAAGTTGAAGGGATTTTAAATTAAATATTTAGATACAATTAATATTGAAGCATATCTTCATCTTCCATATCTTCTTCACGCTGTTTTTCACGCTGCGGTCTTTCTCCATTGGAACTAAATCTATAGCTTATGCCTAAGAAGGCAACTCTTGAATCAAATCTGCGCGCATTTTGCATAATGTATCCATCACCGATTGTATTGGAATCAAATTTACGAGTATTAAAAACATCTGATACTCTTAAGATTAATGATAATTTATTATCAAGGAAATCTTTTTTAACAGCTAAATCAAGTCCATACATTTCCTTAATGCTTGTTTGAATTGCAGAACCTCCACCCATTCCAAATCCACCGCCGCCGCCTCCAGGACCATGACCTCCGCGTCCTCCCATACTTGCAGCAATTGTTGGTGCCTGATAATTGAACATCAATTGTACCTGAAATTGATAAGGTAAGATTAAAGTGGAATTTAATTTTGCTGACCAGGAGTCATTATTTATTTTAACATTAGTTGAAGGGTCTTTAAAATCATTTACAAAATATAAGAAGCTTAAATTTGTTCTAAACCATTGGAACATCGGGTACATTATTGATAACTCACCGCCATAATAATTTCCTGATGAAATATTTCCATAAGTAGTTTTTGTAAAACCTTGTTGGTTAATTTCAGTTATTGCACTTATTAATCCTGATGTATGACGATAAAATACATTGGTATTAAAAGAAGTTGAACCAAGATATTTAGTATATCCGGCTTCCATTGAATTTATATACTGAGGTTTCAAAAATGGATTACCGGAAGAAATATTTGTTGAGTCAGTATAATCAACATAAGGATTAAGCAAACGACTGTTTGGCCTGTCTACTCTTCTTGAATAATTTAAAGTCATTTCATCATTCTCGGAAAAAGCATACATCAAGAAGGCAGATGGATACAACGATGTATAATTATTCTTATAATCACCTGATAATCCTTTAACTATCGGTTCAGTTGTAACCATTTCACCACGAACTCCTAATTGATAGGTTAATTTACCCAAGGCATTTCCATAAGTAATGTATCCTGCGTGGATTTGTTCCTTGTAATCAAAATAATATGGGGGTTCATAGTCAGCAAAATTACCGGTTATAGAATCTTTGAGCAGATATAAATTTTCTGAATTCATATCTCTGATTCTGCTTCTTAATCCGGCTTCAATTTTATTATCCTTATTCAATAAGTATGAATAGTCTAATTTGATATCGTATTCTTTATTGTTGTTTAAAGATTTATTCAATTGATTAAAAGATGTAGACATCTCTTTTTGGAAAATATTTGTTTCACCATTTGATTTATCATTTTCAATAGCTGCATCCAATTGAATGGTATGGTCTCTATCAAAAATATGTTTATATCCAAAGTTATAATCGTAAGAATTCATCCCTCTGTCTTGAGAGCTGGTTCTTAAATAATCTCTAAGTAATGTGTTGCCTTCACCAAGATAAGTATTTGCAGTAGTTCCATCGCTTCCAAAACTTCTTCCGTGATAATCAAAACCAACAGTAAAAATATTAAGTTCATCAGGCATTAAATCTAAACTTATTCTGCCATTGTCTCCATCGTGGTTATTATTATTATCAGAAATCTGGTCAATATATCTGTACAATCCAAAAGTATTATTTCTTACAGACGTACCTGAGCTATTCATATTCATTAATCTTTTGTCATAACCTGCAGATAAATTAAAGAATGAACTTCTTAAATTAATATCTCCTGAAGCATTGTATTTATCGCCCGTCCCGGCATTAGCGCTTACATTTGCGTTTATTCCAAGTTCAGCTTTTCTTTTTAATATTATATTTAAAATACCGGCAGTACCTTCAGGATTATATTTTGAAGATGGATTTGTAATAAGTTCTATTCTATCAATTGCATTAGCAGATAAACTTTGAAGCAAATCAGAAGGCTCCATAGTTGCCAATCCTGATTCTTTTCCATCAACTAAAATTTTTAAATTTTGATTACCTCTAAGAGAAACATTTCCATCAACATCGACATTGATTGAAGGAACATTTTGCAATACATCCAAGGCATTACCTCCGGATGAAAGAATAAGTTTACTTACATCAATTACTTTTTTATCTATTGTGTTAGTTATAAAATCACGCTGCCCTGTAACAGTTACATTATCTAAAGTTAGAGAAGTTGATTTCAAATATATTTTTCCCAAATCAATCTGAGGATTTCTCGGTCCTATTCTAATAGTATCAATAACAAGTTTACTGTATCCAATAAAAGTTATCTGAGCATAATATATGCCGGCTTTAACTTTATCGATGGAAAATGTTCCGTCGGAAATTGAAACTGCACCTGTGGAAACTGTTGAATCTCTTTTAGAAAAAAGAGAAATAGTACCATATTCAATAGGTTTTTGCGTAAGTGAATCTAAAAGAATACCTTTTACCATACCATCGCTAAACATTGGACCGCCATTGCCGCGCTGCATATTATTACTATCTTGACCCAATGCTATTATTGAGAACAAAAGGACTAAAAAAACAATTTTTTTCATTTTTCTCAGAATTTATTTAGAAAATATTAAGTTTGACAAAATAAACATAAAAGCAGTTTAATTGAAGTCTAAAAGAGGAAAATTTTGTGATAAATAATTTCCCACGAATAAATTCATGGGCTAACTAAAAAATTTTTGAATTAAGTTTAGTCCATGATTTTATTCTGGGAGAATGAAAATGCTCCATTTGTGTCCCTTTGGGAAAGACCCTTTATTTATTTTTTTATTATTTTTGAAACTTATTTTTATATGATTTAAATGGAAAACTGGAAGAAAACATTTCTCATAATTTGGTCAGGACAAGTATTTTCGTTAATAACAACTGCTCTGGTTCAATTCTCTATTATTTTCTGGATTACTAAAGAAACCGGTTCTGCAACTGTTTTATCTTTTGCAGCTATTGCTGCAACTCTCCCTAATATTATTTTTGGTCCATTCATCGGTGTTTGGGTTGATAGATATAGCAGAAAAATGATAATGGTTTTGTCAGATTATTTTATTGCATTATTCTCTTTAGTGGCAGCAGTTTTATTTTACTATAATGTAATTGAAGTATGGCATATTTATGTTTTGTTGATATTGCGTTCTGCAGGAAGTGCTTTCTATATGCCTGCAATGCAGGCTGTTACTCCTTTACTTGCTCCTGAGGAACAGCTTATGAGAGTGAATAGTGTTAATCAATCTTTATTTTCAGCAGCAAATATTGCCGGACCTGCCTTGGGGGCTGTTTTAATCAGCTTCTTTTCTATGCAAATAATAATGCTATCGGATGTTTTAGGTGCAGTTATTGCAAGCAGTACTTTATTATTTGTGCATATACCTGAAATAGCTAAGAAACAGAATGTTAAACCGAATGTTATGATTGAACTTAAAGAAGGTATAAATGCAATCCTTGAAAATAGAGGAATTGCCTGGATGATTTGCATCTGGATGTTATGCGTGTTTGTGTATATGCCGATAAATACTTTGTTCCCCTTAATGACCTACAACCATTTCAAAGGGGGTGCAATTGAAATGGGAATAATTGAAATTGCAGGAGCTGCAGGTATGTTAGTTGGGGCAGTTATTATGGGTTATTTCAAATTTGAGAATAAAAAAGTTACAATGATAAACTTAGGCTATGTAATTATGGGGATTACACTTTTTTCATCAGGTTTATTACCTGCAAATGCTTTTATTTTCTTTGCCTCATTTTGTTTTGTCTTCGGAATTTCTATTCCTTTTTTTTACACTCCAATGATGTCTATTATACAAGCTACTATTGCTCCTGAAGTACTTGGAAGAGTTTTTTCTTTATTCCATACAATTGTTATGGCTCCATCATTGGTTGGTTTACTTGCTACAGGATTAATTGCTGAAGTAATTGGAGTTACAATGGCTTTTTCTATATCCGGATTTTTAATAATTTTATTTGGAATGGGAAGTTTTTTTATTCCTGCCTTAATGAAATTAGAAATTTCAAAACCTTAAATTTTTTGTATTTATATTCCTGATAATTACTTTTCACAAGTAATTAATTTCTATTTATAAAAAATCACCTTTGTTAAAATCTCTTAGGAGTATCTATGATTTACTTATACTCTTTGGTTGTTTGGTTCATTATTCTAATTCTTGCAATATTAAATGGTTCAATAAGACAGTTCTTCCTTATTCCTAGAGTTGGTGAACTTACAGGACATCAGATAAGTTCTGTTCTGTTAAGCTTATTTGTTTTTATTCTCTCCTATTTTTACATAAACTGGATTAAACCAATATCCTCATCTCAATTGTGGCTGATTGGCATTCAATGGTTTTTAATGACTATAACTTTTGAATTTTTATTTGGTCATTATGTTTTTGGAAATTCCTGGCAAAAATTATTTGCAGACTATAATTTACTTGCAGGAAGGATTTGGATATTAGTTCTTCTTTCTGCATTAACTGCACCTTATTTATGCAGCAAATTATTTAGATAATTTTTTATTGATTCTGCTATAAACAAAATAAACAGGTATTCCCAGCATAACTATAAACAAACCCGGCCAGGTATATTGTGGTTTATTAATTAATAGAATAACACACATAGTAATTGCAAAAACTATATATAGTAACGGAACAACCGGATAGCCGATTGCTTTATATGGGCGAGGTGCATCAGGCATTTTCTTTCTTAAGATAAAAATTCCTGCAATTGTAAAAGCATAAAATAAAAGAACAGCAAAAATTACGTAATCTAATAGTTGTCCATAAGTTCCGGATAAACAAAGTATGGAAGCCCATACTGCCTGCATTATTAATGCTGCACCTGGAACTGCATTCTTATTTAGCTCACCCGCTTTTTTGAAAAATAAATTATCTTTGGACATTGCATACAATACTCTAGCACCTGCTAATATCAATCCATTATTACATCCGAAAGTTGATATCATTATCAAAGCTGCCATAATATATGCAGATGTATCTCCTAAAAAACTATATGCGGCTGCAGTACCGACTCTGTCATTTGCTGCAAATTGAATTCCCATTTCTCTTATTGTGGAACCATCTGGATTTCCATGGATTGGTAGAATAAACAAATAAGAAATGTTAACAAGCAGATATATTATTGTTACTGTTAATGTTCCAATAAACAAAGACAATGGAATATTTCTTTTGGGATTTTGAACTTCACCTGCCGTAAAAGTTATGTTATTCCAGGCATCTGATGAAAACAAAGAACCAACCATTGCAACGCCAACCGCCGCAATTAGAGAAAATCCTGATAGATGTTCTATCCAATCTATTTTCCCATTTAATAAATGAAGACGTTCAGCATTCCAGATATCAGTAAAATTTTCTTTTATAACAGATGCATTAGAACCAATTGTGAATGCAAGAAAGATGAGCCCAATTATTACAATTGTTTTGGAAATGGTAAAAGTATCCTGAACAATTTTTCCTTCTCTTAATCCTTTATAGTTGATAAAGGTTAATATTGATATAGAAAATATTGCAAGTAATTGAGCTGAAGATATTTTTAAGCCAATTATATTAAGCAGAATATTATTTTCGCCAAACCATGGAATTAGAACTGCTGTAAATTTAGCAAATGCCACTGCAACTGCAGCAATAGTTCCTGTTTGAATGATAAGGAAGAAGGTCCAACCATATAAAAATCCGGTTAAAGGATTATAAGCTTTATTAAGATATACATATTGCCCACCAGCCTCAGGCATAAGTGCAGCGAGTTCACCATAGCTTAATGCAGCAATCAAAGTTACAATGCCTGTTATTATCCAAACCAGAAGAAGCATTCCTGCTGAGCCAGTAGTGCGGGCAATGTCAGCGCTGACAATAAATATTCCCGAGCCAATCATTGAACCAATTACAATCATTGATGAATCAAATAAATTAAGTCCCTGTTTGAAACCTGAATTTTTATTGTTCATAGTTTTTGTTGTTTGTTTGAGTAAATAATATAGCAAAAATAATTTTTATTAAAAATTGAAGCATCATAGAGTACAACTTTTTAAAAACCTCTAAGGTAACTTTACCCCTTAAAAACAGAGGAAGAAAAATGGAAACAACAACTAAAGAAAAAATAATGATAGACCAGACTCCTGAAGGATGGAATATCATTGCCAAAGGTTATACAGAATCATTTGAAAAATTAACAGATAAATTTGCCTTGGAAGTAATAGATTTTGTAAATGTAAAATTGGGAGATAAATTTATTGATGTTGCTGCAGGAACAGGAAATTTAGCAATTAGAGCAGCTAAGAAAGGTGCTGAAGTTCTGGCAACAGATTTTGCTATAAATATGCTTTCACGATTAAAGGAAAGAGCTCAGGAAGAAGGATTAAAAAATATTAAGACAAAAATAATGGATGGACAAAATCTTGAAGTCTCTGACAACACCTATGATATAAGTGCTTCCTGCCTAGGTTTAATTTTTTTTCCGGATATTGACAAAGGTATATCCGAACTTCATCGTGTAATAAAGCCGGGAGGAAGAAGTGCTATAGTTGCATGGAATGATATTACGAAATTCACTCTCTTGAAGTTAACCAGAAAAGCAATTATGGATGTTCTGCCGGACTTTAAAGACTCTGAACCCCGTGTAGCAGAAAGACTTTTGGGAAGTGAAGCATTAAAAGCCAGAATGGAAAAGGCAGGATTCAAGAATGTTGAAGCAATTATAAGTAATCAATATATAACGATTGAATCTGCTGAAAAGTTTTGGCTGGGATTTACAAGCTCAGCTCCTCCTTTATTGGAATTATTTAAAAAAATTGGCCCTCAAAAAACTGAAGAATTAGGAAAAAGGTTTGTTCATCATATGAATGAAGAAAAACACGATGGTTCACCAAAATTGGAAGGTGAAGTCTGCATTGGAATTGGATGGAAGTAAATAGTAAGGTGTTATTGCGATGAGTGAGTCAGCCCCCATAGGGGTCCCTTTGGGAGAATGAAGAAGTAATCTCAACCTTATAGCTTTATATAAAGATAAAAATATTGGGTTGAGATTGCTTCGTCACTTCGTATCCTCGCAATGACACATTTCTTTATCGAATGTTTTTACTTCCTCAACTTCTCTAACAACAATTCCATATCATCAGGTAGTTGAGATTCGAAGCGCATAAATTCTTCTGTTTGAGGATGGATGAATCCTAATGTTTTTGCGTGTAGTGCCTGGCGCGTCATTATCTCTAACAAATTTTCTATCCTGCTTTTAATTTTTGGAAGATTAAATCCTGATGATATTGACCTGCCGCCATATGTAACATCGCCAAATACCGGATGTCCCAATGCAGCTAAGTGAACTCTTATTTGATGTGTACGACCTGTTTTTAAATTCAATTTTAACAATGAAGCAAATTCAAATTCTTCTTTAACTTCATAGAAAGTAATTGCAGTTTTTCCTTCTGTTTTACTATGTGTAAATTTTTTTCTATCTGATTTACTTCTAGTAATATTAAGTTCAATGCTACCTTTTTTTTCTTTAAATTTTCCCCAGGCAATTGTCCAGTATTCTCGTTCAATACTATGAGCAGAAAACTGTTGCGATAGTTTATGATGTGTTACATTATCTTTGGCAATAACAAGCAAGCCGCTGGTATCTTTATCAATGCGGTGAACGATTCCGGGTCTACCGGGGTCATTGAATGAACTTAAATTTTTTGAATGATGGAGTAAAGCATTTACCAATGTGCCTGTCCAGTTGGCATATGATGGATGAACAACTATACCAGCAGGTTTATTGACCACCATCAGGTATTCATCTTCGTAAATTACTTCAAGTGGTATATCTTCAGGCTCTGCTTCAGCGGGATGTGGATTAACCGGAATAGTAACTTCAATTACATCACTTGGCTGTACTTTGTAGCTTGCCTTAGGAGTTTTTCCGTTAACTAAAATTAATTTTTCATCAATTAGTTTTTGGATTTTTGAGCGGGTGGCATTTTCAATACAATTAGCTAAGTAAAGGTCTAATCTCTTTTTCTTTTGAGTTGGAGATAACTCAAAGAGGTATTTCTTTTCCTTTATCAGATTGGTCATCTTTTGGATTTACATCCTCATCTTTAATGTTTGTTTCATCTGCTGTAATTGTATTATCCTGAATTTCTGTAGAAGTATTATTTCCTTCAGCAGCAAATTCTTTTTCAGTTTCTTCGTGATGTCTGTAGAACAACAACAATATTGCTACACCAATAGTTACCGAGGCATCAGCAATGTTAAAAATTGGAAATCTGTCATAGCTTCTACCGAGAAAGGATACATTAAAAAAGTCTACATCAATAAAATCTACTACGTATCCATAAAACATTGGTGCATAGTTATAAAGAATTCCATAAAACATTCTATCAATTAAATTTCCAACAGCACCAGCAAGAATAAATGCAAGAGCTATTCTAAGACTTAATTTTCCTTCTCTAACTTTGTAAAGGTAAAGCAATAATCCAATACCTGCAATTAGAGAAAATAGTGATATCCATAATTTAAATGATGAACCAGGGTCGTAACCGAAGGCCATACCGGGATTTTCAATAAAGGTGATTCTAAAGAAGTCGCCTATGATAGGAATTTTCTCTCCATACTCCATACCTTTGTGATAAATATTGAGAAAGGGTATAGCAAAACCTTTAACAATTAATTTTGTTATCTGGTCTAATATTATTACTGATAGAGAAAGATATAAAACCTTCAAGTTAATCCTTAATTTCAGATGTTACCGCTTCAAGAGCAATATTTTCTTTTCTTGTTACTGTAGAGATAAATAAAACAAGTCCAATAAAAACTGCTATGTCAGCAATATTAAAAACGTAATTGCTTGAGATATAATTAAGGTTAAGGCTAAAAAAATCAACTACTTTTCCGTGGAACAAAGGAGCATAATCAAAAAAGTATCCATAAAAAACACGATCGATCAAATTACCAATTGCACCGCCAAATATGAGCGCAAGTGCCGTTCTTTTCATCCTATCTTCACTTCCCAAATAATAAATATAATAAATTATACTTATTGCAATTAGAATAGAAACGATTGGGACAATCAACTTAAACATTGGACCGAAAGACATTCCAAATGCTATACCGGGATTTTCTAAAAATGTTAAAGTAAAAATATCTTTAAAAACCGGTATTGAATTACCATATGTAAAACCCTCGTGACGATAATTTAGATATGGTATCTGAAATCCTTTAACTAATAATTTTGATATTTGATCAACTATGACAACAAACAGGGATATGCCCAGAACTCGCAATCAACCTCCACGAACAATAAAGTCTTAATGATGAATAAATAAAATCTTATTACTATGGTTTAAATTTTTCTTGTCTTTGTTTAATAGGCAAACAAAGCTGGCTATGCGGAACCGCTTCCAATCTCGGCTTAGGTACTAAAGGACAAGTTTCACATAAGTACTGAGGCTCATCGATACACTCAATACAAATACCATAAGTACCGGCATCAATTCTTTTTAATGCATCTTCAAGATAACCAAGAAATTTATTTTCTCTTTGAGCATAAAGAAAAGTTTTTTCTCTTTCCATAGCGTCAGTACCCTGTTCAGCCATATGTAAGGAATATGGAGAATTTTCATTTATGTATTCACCTGTTGTAGGGTCAAGCATCTGGTCTCTTAAGCTTTGCAGCTGCTCTAAAATTTCATCTCTTTTATCAAGGATAATTTTTCTGAAATGTTCTAAATCTTTTTTACCGTAACCTTTAATATGGTTTACTGCTTTAACAGGAGCAATTACCTGAGCTTTTGGTTCTTCAGCTTTAGTATGTTTAACCGTTTTAGGATGTTTTTCAACATCGGCACTTACCTTTTTCTTAGCCATAGTCTTACCGTTCCCACCATTAATCTTTTTAACAACTTTTTTCACATCCTTAGCAACAGATATTTTTTTCTTTACTTCTACAGGTTTTTTCTTTTCTAAAACCTTCTTAACCTTTGGTTTTACTTTAACCAAGGAAGACTTAGCAACTCCTCTTAAAGAAGCCTTTTTGCCTGTTTTGGTACCTTTCGGTTTCACAAGCTTTTTAGCTGTCTTCTTGAGGGAAGTTTTTTTTGCAGCAGTAATTTTTTTAGCCATAGTTATGTTCCTTAATTTACCTTTTCAATTTGAACGGAGCTTTCTAATTCTCCTATTTTCAAGTCAGTTTTATTTTCAAGATTAAAATCATTAACTAAATCTTCTGCTAAAGTCTCATTAGAAATATATTCTTTATAAGATTGAATAGCATTAATTAATTTTTCATCTCCTGTATATTTTACTCTGATCCTGTCAATTACATCAAATCCTGAATCCTTACGTAAGTTTTGGATTCTATTTACAAACTCTCTGGCTAAACCTTCTGCTACTAAATCTTCTGTTAATTCAGCGTCTATAGCAACTGTAACACCTTCTTCTGTCTCGACTACCCAACCGGTTATTTCAGTACTAATAATTTCAACATCTGCACGCGAAATTAAAACAGTTTCTCCATCAATAACAACAGAAACATTTTCTCCTTTTTCCAAATTTCGAATTTCTTCTTTACCAAAAGTTGGAATAAGAGCTGCTATTGATTTTACTTTCTTGCCAAATTTTGGACCAATAGTCTTGAAATTTGCTTTTGCAGATTTATTAACAATACCTGCATCATCATCAAGAACTATTAATTCTTTAATATTCACTTCATCAAGAACAACGTCCTTCATACTTTCTAAAGCATCCCTTCTGCTTTTATCAACAACCACCATAATTTTACTTAAAGGCTGCCTTACTTTCAAGTTAGCTTTAGCTCTCATTGCTCTGGTTAAATATACAACCTTTTGAGCAATTTCCATTTTCTCTTCGAGCTCTTTGTCAATAAATTTTACCTCAGGAATATGAGTTAAATGTACTGATTCAGATTTTTCTTTTCCGGTTACCAAATTTAAATTTCTAAAAAGTTCTTCAGAAATAAATGGCGCAAACGGAGCTGTAAGTTTACTAATTGTTATCAAACATTCATATAACGTTTGATATGCCGAAAGTTTATTTCTGTTCATTTCTGATTTCCAGAAACGTCTTCTGCATCTTCTAACATACCAATTTGATAAATGATCTAATGTAAAGTCTGATATAGCTCTGGCAGCTTTAGTTACTTCGTAATCATCCATCAACTCAATGTAATCTTTAATAAGCGTATTAAGTTTTGAAATTATCCATCTATCTATTTCAGGTCTTTCCTGGTAAGGAACTAAATCTTCCTGAAATTTAAATTTGTCAATATTAGCATATAGAGAGAAAAAGGAATAGGTATTTAACAATGTACCAAAGAATTTTCTTTGTACTTCAACTAAACCTTCAACATCAAATAATGTTGGTCTCCAGGGGGGACTATTAGTAACAAGGTACCATCTTGTTGCATCAGCACCATATTTATCAAAGAGTTTAAAAGGATCAACTGAGTTGCCTCTTGTCTTTGACATTTTTAATCCCTGTTTATCAAGAATCAATTCATTAACAATAATATTTTTGAAGGCTACATTATCAAATAACATTGTAGCTATTGCATGAAGAGTATAGAACCATCCTCTTGTCTGGTCAATACCTTCGCAAATAAAATCTGCAGGAAAATATTCTTTTTCAAACTTCTCTTTGTTTTCAAATGGATAATGATATTGTGCAAAAGGCATTGCACCTGAATCAAACCAAACATCAATTAGCTCAGGAGTTCTTTTGTAGGTTTTTCCATTTTTTTCAAAAACAATATAATCTACAAAAGGTTTATGTAAATCAATTTCCTGATAATCTTTTAAAGATGTTCTCTTACCATCTTTTTCGATAAAACCTTCACGAAGTTCTTCAATACTGCCTACTGCAAACATATCTCCATCTTCGCTCACCCAGATAGGCAATGGAGTAGCCCAGAAACGGTCTCGCGATAAAGCCCAATCTTTATTTTCTTCTAACCAATTACCAAATCTTCCTGCACCAACTTCAGGCGGCTGCCAGTTAATTGTTTTATTTAATTCAATCATTCTATCAGCAACAGAAGTTGTTCTGATGAACCAGCTTTCTCTTGCATAATAAATTACAGGAACATCTGTATGTCTCCAACTGAAAGGATAAGTGTGAACTATGGTTTCTTTTTTATAAAGTTTCCCTTCCTCTTTCAATTTGATGATAATATCTTTATCAGCGTCTTTAACAAATTGTCCTGCAAAATCTGTTACTTGAGGAGTAAATAAACCACCTCTGGTAACCGGCTGCAGCATTGGCAAATCATATTTCTTTGACAGCTCATAGTCATCCTGACCAAAAGCGGGAGCTATATGAACAATACCTGAACCATCTTCGGTACTAACAAAATTAGCATTGGTAACATAAAAAGCTTTTTTATCAGGCTTTACATAATTCATTAATTGTTCGTACTCAACACCTTCTAATTTGCTTCCTTTGATGTGTTCAATAATTTCATATTCACCATCAAGAACCTTTAACAAAGCTTCAGCAAGAATAATAACTTTATCTTTATGATTTACTTTTACATAATCAACATCAGGACCTACAGCTAAAGCAACATTAGAAATCAACGTCCAGGGAGTAGTTGTCCAAACAAGAAAATATTCTTCTTTACCTTTTAACTTAAAGAAAACATATACTGAAGGGTCTTTAGTTTCTTTATACCCTAATGCAAGTTCGTGTGACGATAATACAGTTTCAGATTTAGGGTCTTGCGGAACAACTTTATAATCTTTATAAATTAAACCTTTGTCGAAAAGAGTTTTTAATGCCCACCAAACAGATTCAATATAATCATTCTTTAAAGTTATGTAAGCATCATCAAGATTTATCCAGTAACCCATACGGGTTGTCATTTTTTCCCATAGGTCAAGGTAAGTAAAAACAGATTCACGGCATTTTTGATTATACTTCTCAACACCGTAATCAACTATTTCACTTTTATGTTTGATACCTAATTGTTTTTCAACTTCAATTTCAACAGGAAGACCATGAGTATCCCAACCAGCTTTTCTTTCAACCCTATAACCCTGCATAGTTTTGTAGCGGCAAATTAAATCCTTTAAGGTTCTTGCCATTACGTGATGAATACCAGGTTTTCCGTTAGCAGTAGGAGGACCTTCGTAAAAAGTAAAAGATTTATTTACGTCCTTTTGATGAATACTTTTTTCGAAGACATTATTATCTTTCCAGAACCTTAAGATACCTTCTTCAATTTCAGGATAATTTATTTTTTCTAAATTTTGTTTAAACACCGTTTGAAACCTTTAATAATTATTATAACACAACAACCTGCTCATAAAAGTATGAGCGAAAAATTAAAACACACTTAATAAAAAATCGTACCCACGATTAACAAGTGATTGAATCCATCTTGGCTCCATAAGAATCATCTATAAAATCCACCGGCTAAGAAATAAAAGAAATGATTTTTATAATTTAGCATATGACTTTCACGATTAAAATTCTTTACGAGTTAACCGTGGGATTTTGAAAACTTCCCCATGAATAACTTCATGGGCTAACCAATATGTTTTGGATTAAGAACAAGATTTTCAAACCTACCCATGAATAAATTCATGGGCTAAACCTGCATTTTTGATTTAAAAGTTTAACTCACGATTTCAATCGTGGGATTTAATCATTTTGTTAAATTCTTCACATTCTTTATCAAATGAAACATCTTTGTGATGTTCTTTTTGATTCTTAATATAATTCAAAACTTTTTCTAAATTATATTCGGAAACTGAATAAGCACTATAACCAACTTGCCAACTAAAACATTCATTGCATAAATTATTTTTATTTATCCAAATAGAACTCGAACCTTTAATAAATTTAACAATATCTTTAATTGTTACAACACTATTCAGCAACAATAATATGTGTATATGATTAGATGTTCCATTTATAATTTTTACATAAATATTTAGTTCTTCAAATAATTTTTCTTTTATGAATTTAAATAAATCTTTCTCATAAGAAATAGAAATTAAATCTTCTTTGTTTCTTGTACTAAAAACTAAATGTAACCATACTCTGCATAATGAATGCGACAAAATTTTCCTTTAGTTTAGCCCACGATTTTAATCGTGGGATATTCATGAGATTGCGATCCGAATTCGGACTCGCAATCTTTTTTTTACTGCTCTTCGTACTTTTTAATCAGTTCTTTTTCTGATTGTATAAATTCTTTTAACTCTCTTTCGATTCTTTCTTTTTTAAGAGTTAGATTCTTTGCATTGCTTTCAGCTTCAAATAAAATTCTTTCTGCTTTTAGTTTTGCTTCTCTCAAGACTAATTCGGATTCTTTGTTTGCATCTTTAAATCTTGTTTCGAAAAGGTTTAGCTTTTCTCTGGTGACAAGTGTTTCGCGCTGTATCAACAATACTTCCGCAACCGTTAGTCCAAAGAATCCCATTGCACCTAATGTTACATTACGAAGTACGAACAGTATAATATTTTCAATCAGTAAAGCATTTGCTCTGAAATATGGATTAAAAAATGTAACAAGCAAAATGCTTATAAATGCTCCTGCAACTGCAATTGCAAAAACTAATTTCCCGCCAATTTGCCAGCCAAGTGTTTTATTTATATACCATCCGCAGGCAAAACAAAATATTGAAAGCAAAAACCAAACAGCAAAATTCAAACTTCCAAATTTGAATAGTTCAGGGTCCAAAAAATTGGAAATGAACATTAGTACCAATAATAATAGTGGTACTATATATTTATACCATTTAGATTTCATAATCTTTTAATCACTTCTTTCATTAATAATGTCATTTTAGGTTCTGCTTCCATTGCAGCAGCAATAATTTCTTTAACGTCAACAGGTTTTAATGTTTCAGGAAAACATTCATCTGTTACTATGCTCAATCCAAAAACTTTAATCCCCATATGGTTGGCAACTATATTTTCAGGTATAGTTGACATTCCAACTACGTCAGCACCTGTTTCTCTTAGGTACTTATATTCAGCTTTGGTTTCGAGATTTGGCCCGGGTACAGCAACGTAAACACCTTTTTGTACTTTTAACTTCAAATCTTTTGCTGATTCTTCTGCAATTTTAATTAAATCTAATGAATAAGGTTCGCTCATATCAGGGAAACGTGGACCTAAGTCATCTTCATTTCTTCCAATAAGTGGATTATCTCCAAGAAGATTTATGTGGTCCTGCATTATCATAATATCTCCTCTGCGATAATCAGTGTTCATTCCTCCGCAGGCATTAGATACTAATAATGTTTTTACTCCAAGATATTTCATTAATCTAACCGGATAAACAATTTGCTGCATTGAATATCCCTCATAGTAATGAAATCTTCCCTGCATTACAACTGCTTTCTTTCCTTCTATAACTCCAAAGATTAATTTTCCATGATGCGATTCAACAGTAGATAAGGGAAAATGAGGGAGTTCGGCATAATCAATTTCGTGTCCAACGTGAATATCTTTAACGAGTCCGCCTAAACCGGTACCAAGAATAATTCCAACAGGGTATTCTTCTGTTGTGTATTTCCTGATTACCTCAAGTGTTTCATTAATTTTGGTTTTTAATTCACTCATTAAAAAAAGTCCTAAACTATTTTTTCTGAAATGTCAGATATGTTAACATCAAGTTTTTTGACATTATCTTTTCTTTTTGAAAAATCTTCATCACGCTCAATATCTTCAATTTTTATTTCAAGCAGATTTGATTGAGTATTAACAATGGCTTTGAGCTTGGCAAGAATTAAATCTCTTTCTTCACGGAGACTGACAACTGAACTTCGCAATTCACCTACCTGATTACGGGCATGTTCTAAAATCTGATTGGCTTTTACTTCAGCTTCTTTAAGCATTAAGGATGTTTGCTTCTTAGCTGATTCAGTAGCTCTTGCTGAGTTCTCCTGAGCTTTAAGTAAAGTATCCTGAAGACTTTTTTCAATTCTTCTGAACTCGCCAAGTTTTTCTTTATTTTCTTCAAGGTCTTTTTTTAATGCATCATTTTCTCTTATAAGCTCTTCCATATCAGAAGCAGCCTGTTCCAGGAAGTCCTTAACTTCCTCTTTATCATAACCTCTTAGTGAGGTTTTAAATTCCTGACGTTTAATATTTAATGGAGAAAATCTCATAATGCACCTATTGTTTTGAATAGTCTCTATAACCAAAAATTGCTGAACCGATACGCACCATAGTAGCACCCTCTTCAATGGCAATGTCATAATCATTAGTCATCCCCATTGAAAGTTCCTTTAAATCAAGTCCCTCATTATTTATCATAAGCTTCATTTCACTTAAGTACCTGAAGCTTTTTTTAATTTCATCTTTATCTTCAGTAAGTGGACCTATTGTCATTAGACCAACCAACTGAATATTTTTAAATTCTTTGCAATATAAAGCAAGGTCTCTCAATTCACTTTCACTGGTAATGCCTTGCTTGGAATCTTCATTAGTGGTTTTAAATTGCAGTAAAATTTTTTGAATCTTATTCTGTTTGGCTGCATATTTATTTATTTCACTTGCAAGCAAAAAAGAATCAACAGAATGAATATATTCGGCGGCATTTACTGCAAATCTTACCTTATTCCGCTGTAATGAACCAATAAAATGCCAAACTACATTATTGCCAATAACTTCGTATTTTTGCGTTAATTCCTGCGCTCTGTTCTCTCCAAATACAATTTGACCTGTATTTTTTGCCTCCTCAATTTCCTCTATCCCAAAGTTTTTTGAGACTGCAATTAGAGTAACTTCATTGGGATTTCGACCATTTTTTGCACAAACCTCAGCTATACGTTCTCTAACTTTATGTAAATTATCAGCAATCATATAATAATAATTAAGATAGTGAATTTATACTATATTATCGCAAAAATCAACTAAATTTATATTCCTTAAGTATTTAAAGAGATTATTGAGGCATTCAAAATTGATATATCTCCTTCCTTATAAACTGCACAAAAAGTAAACTACTGACACAGTTCACTTTAGGTTGTACTTACCTTTCTTAAATTGTAAAATCAGAAATAATATATAGTTACAGTGGATACCATCAAAAATATTTTGATCTATATAAGAGACTTTTTCAATGCTCCTATGAAATTAGGAAGTGTTGAAATTACTCTGTGGTCAATAATCTACTTCTTTATCACTATTATTCTTTTAATATACATAACAGGCAAGCTGAGAAGATGGTTAATTTATAAAGTTCTAAACCGGACAAAAATCGATTTAGGGGTGAGAATAGCTGTAAGCACAATTATAAGATATATAATTTTATTTATAGGTTTTTTGATAATACTTCAATCTGCAGGAATAGACTTAAGTTCAATTACAATTATTGCAGGAGCTCTTGGTGTTGGTATCGGGTTTGGGCTACAGAACATTACCAACAACTTTGTAAGTGGTATAGTTATACTTGTTGAGCGTCCAATAAAAGTGGGGGATAGAATTGAAGTCGGTGAAGTTTCCGGTGATGTAGTAAGAATTTCAATGCGTGCCACTACTATAATTACAAATGATAACATTTCTATTATAGTTCCAAATTCAGAATTTATTTCAAATAAGGTTATAAATTGGAGTCATTCTAATAAAAATTTACGATTAAATTTTCCAATTTATATTTCATACACTGAAGACCCTGAGAAAATTAAGAGCTATATTTTGGATGTTGTTTCTGAAAATGAAGGGGTACTTAAAGATCCAAAACCTGATGTTCTTTTTGATAAGTTCGGAGAAAATGGAATTGTATTAAGATTAAGAGTATGGACACGTGAATACATAAACCGACCGGGAGTACTCCGCAGTCAAATTTACTACGCAATATTTGCCAAGTTCAAAGAAAAAGGAATAGAAATACCTTACCCAAGAAGGGATATAACAATAAGAGAAAACCCCAAAGCAATGGATTCTGATAAATAATTAGTCACCCTATTTCAATAATAAGAGCCGCCCCTTCAGGGCTCGTACATTTTTTATTCTAACCGCTAGCTTACGCTAGGGGCTAATTATGGACTCGCATCTCCGATGCTTATTTCATCAGCATTTTTTTAATTAGAAATTTACGAGCACCGAAGGTGCGTTTCTATCAATAGCCGTCCCATCGGGATGGAATATTTATATAAATATTGAAGCCCTGAAGGGCTGACTCTTTCTCGATGCTTATTTCATAAGCAATAATTTTTTAGTTGCAGTATAACTACCAGATACAATCCTATAAAAGTACACTCCGCTTGATAAACCTGAAGCATTAAAACTTACTTCATATTTACCTGCAGGTTTTTCTTCATTAACTAATGTAGTCACCTCATTACCTAATACATCATAAATTTTTAAGGAAACATAATTCTGTTTAGGTATTGAATATTTTATTGTAGTTGAAGGATTAAATGGATTAGGATAGTTTTGAGAAAGAGAATAATTATTGATTACCTTATCATTTTTTATTGAAGTGGTTACTTCGTCTGTGTACTTCCAAATCTCACCTGTTTCTCCCGTAGCCCATCCCAAATTATTTTTATAAAAATCCATACTAACAAAATCTGAACCACCCAACGTGAAAATTTTTGACCAACTCAAACCTCCATTAGTTGTTTTTATAATTTTATTATCATAAGACCAAAAAGCTGAAACTTCATCAAGAAATTTTACTTCCCTGAATGTATTACCTGGAGATACAAAGGTGAATGTCTTGCCTCCATCAATGCTTTTAAAAAGACCTTCATATTTAATTACAAATCCTATCTGTGCATCGATAAACTACACTAAATATCCTTTAACATTATCATCAATAAACCAGTTTTTCCCGCCATCAACTGTTCTAAAACCATCTTCGCTTGCAGCAATAAAACCAACATCATTACTGGCAAAACTTATGCTATTTATAGTTTTAGATAACAATAAAGTATCTTGATTAATTTCCCAGGTAATTCCTGCATTAGTCGTTTTAATAAATGTTTTAGGTCCGTATATAAAACCATTTAGTGAATCTTTAAAATAAATATTTAATTCAATATCTTGATTTGTTGTAAATAAAGTATCCCAATTTGTACCACCATCAAATGATTGCAAAATATGGCCAAATGTCTGCATAAATTCATCTGTAGTATACTTAGCATATGATAGAAAATTGTTTTTGCTTAAAGCATAAATATTATGTGCAAAGAAATTTGTAAAAATAATATCCCAGTTTATTCCGCCATTAGTTGTTTTAAGAATATTACTTCCCGCTATTAATGAAAATTTTTCATTCAAAATATGAACATCCCTTAAATAGAAACTTGGTTTTGTCAGACAATGCCAGGTAATTCCGAAATCATAAGATCTGTATATAGACAAGTCCCTTCCAAATGCTAAAATAGATTTGTCGCTAAGAACAGAATAATAAGTTATGTTGATATCGGGTGCATTTCTTTTATACCAAAGTTTTCCCGAATTTGTTGAGATATAAACAATTTTTAGGGGAGAATAAAAGTTAAACATTATCTCCTTTTCTTCGAGGTAAAGTGCATTAGGATTATCTTCGGGAAAAGGATTTTTAACTAACTTTATTAAATTATCACTTCCAAATTCAAATTTATGATAAACGTCTTTATATCTCCACAAAGTCATAAATATCACTGAATCCATTGGTGTAAAATAATTTTTTGAATAATTACTGCTATCAGGGAAAAATATCTTATACCAGGATGATCCACCATTTGTTGTTCTATAAAGATAATTTGTATTTTGTACAGACATTATACCATTAAGTTTGTCAATAAAATGGATATCACATAATCCATTTAGTTGATTTGCATTCCATGTTTTACCACCATCAGAAGTTATCGAATATGTGTCATCGTTAGCGTATGACTCTAATGTATAACCATGTAATTCATCAGTAAAATTTATTTTTATCCATTGAGTTCCATTTAACGGAAGATATGTATTAGTAGTTTGAAATAAATTTCCCATGTCTGTAGATGTGACTAATTCATACTTTGCATGAGGAGGGTCATATAAGCAAACTTTCAACTCCTTATTAAAGAAAAAGAATTCAAATGCATATTTATTTGGATACGTCCCATCAAATATTGTTGTAAAATTTATACCTGCATCTGTTGTTCTTAATAAAGTCCCAGAAGTATTTATAAACCATGTACTATCATTTACAATTATTACTTTTTGGGGAGATAAGAAAGAATATGGATTTACATTCTGCTGTACCCATTGCTGTGGATAAAGATTAACAAAAAACAATAAAAATATTATCAAGTATTTCAATTCATCATCTCACTTTAATAATAATAGTTTCTTTACTTGAGAGAACTCTCCTGAATTAATTTTATAAAAGTACACTCCGCTTGATAAACTTGAAGCATTGAAGTTTACTTCATATTCACCAGCAGGCTTTTCTTCATTAACTAATTGAGCAACTTCATTACCTAATACATCATATATTTTTAATGAAACAAAATTTTGTTTAGGTATGGAATATTTTATTGTAGTAGTGGGATTAAATGGATTAGGATAGTTTTGAGAAAGAGAATAATTATTGATTACCTTATCATTTTTTGTTGAAGTGGTTACTTCGTCTGTGTATTTGAAAATTTCTCCATTTGAATTAGCTTTCCACCCTAAATTTTCACCTATAAAAAAAGAGGTATAATAATTAATTGCATCATCCCCTCTCAATGAAATCCAACTATTCCCTTGGTCAGTTGATTTAATTATATAATAAAAAGATTCACCATCAATATTATATATGTAACTAACAAACCCTATACTATCATTAATAAAATTAATACTTTTAATACGCGAACTATTTAATCCTCTATTTGGATTTTCTGTCCAGTTTATTCCCCCATCTATGGTTTTTAATAGTTTTCTGTTAAAGGATTTAAAACCGATTTTTTCATCTATAAAGCATATATTCTCTCCTTTAAATGATGTATCGGAAACCCAAACCATTCCTCCATCAGTTGTTTTGTAGCCTATTGAATCATTAGATATAAATCCTATATTATTAGAAATAAAATTTATTTTGTTACCACTTATGTTAGAATTATCATCATAGGACCAGGTATTCCCTCCATCTGTGGTTTTATAGAATAAATCATTTCCAAGAACATATCCATTATTATCTTTGAATAAAATATTGTTTATTTTTTGTTCTTTATTAATTATATGTAAAGTATCCCAATTGTAACCACCATCAGTGGTTTTTAAGAAGTAACCATTATAATTTATTCTATCATAAGACTCATTATCTTTAGCAAATGAAAACCCGGTATTTTCATTTATAAAATATATTTTTTTGTTTCTGAATTTTGTATAAATAAATTCCCATTCTTTACCACCATTAATTGTTCTCAGAATATTTCCTCCAGCAATCCACCCATAATTTTCTTTAATAAAATGAATCTCTGATGCAGGAACACTTCCTTTATTTATACTCCTCCAATTGACACTATTATCATTAGACTTATAGATACTCCCATTTTCACCAAAAGCCACAATTGAACCATTAGGAAGAAAAGAATATAATCTATTATCCAATGCCGGATTATTATACCTGCTCCAAGTATTACCTTTATCGTTTGAAACTTGTAAAAAATAATTGCTGTTCGGAACATAATTAATGTATGTATTATTACTTTTTATAATAGTCGTGCCTACATATTTTATTGGCAAAGGGAAAGAATCAATTGTATTGATTTCATTTGTCCTATAATTATAAGTTAATGTTGATGTTGAATCTTCATTATAATAATATTTATATATGTAAAGAACAGAGTCTATATAAATTATATTGGTTGTGATTATTTCAAGACTATCAGGGAAATAAACCCTATCCCACCAAATACCCCCATTTGTTGTTCTAACTAAAAAATTTGTATTATAAGCTATATAAATTCCATTAAGAGAATCCTTAAAATGCATTTGATCAATTCCAAAAGTCTGTAATCCAGGAGCCCATGTCCTGCCTCCATCGGTGGTTCTTGATAAAGTATGTTTGTATCCGCTTTGCAAAACCCATCCATGCATGTCATCAGTAAATGTTTCCGAGATAATATTACTATGTATATACAATCCGGTTAAATAAGTATTTAATTCCTGAAATGTATTACCTAAATCATATGAAATCATTGTTCTTAGCACCTTATCCCTCATATTATATAAGACAATCAATTTATTATTATATAAATAAATATCATCTACATCCTTTGAATCATCTGCTAATAAATCAACAAAACTCAAACCTTGATCAGTGGTTTTGTAAATTTTTGTTGGATTTTTTACAACCCATGTATTATCATCTATAATTAATATTTTATTGATATTTAAAGGATAATTTTCATTCACATTCTGCTGCACCCATTGTTGGGAGTAAACATTTACAAAAAACAATAAAAATATTATTAAGTATTTCAATCTATCATCTCACTTTAATAATAGTAGTTTCTTTACTTGAGAGAACTCTCCTGAATTAATTCTATAAAAGTATACACCGCTTGATAAACCTGAAGCATTAAAGTTTGCTTCATATTCACCTGCCGGTTTTTCTTCATTAACTATTTGATCAACTTCATTACCCAATACATCATAAATTTTTAATGAAACAATATTTTGTTTAGGTATTGAATATTTTATTGTAGTACTTGGATTAAATGGATTAGGGTAGTTTTGAGAGAGTGAAAAATTATAAACTACATTTTCATTTTGAACAAAAGTGGTAACTTCATCGGTGTATTTCCAGATTTCACCATAAACTCCAGCAGTCCAGCCTAAATTTTCCTTTAAAAAATAAAATGGAAAATATCCGTAACCTTCAAAACTAAATTCCCAGTTATTACCTTTATCTGTAGTTTTCCAAATTATTTCATTGTTTCCTGCTATTGCATAACCTACACTATCATTAACAAATTGCACATCTGATAAGGAATAAATATTACCTTCCGTAACTCCTAAAACAATGTTAAATGTTAAACCTCCATCAGTGGTTTTTCTTATGCTTGTCCCGGTTGCCTTAAAGCTGGTTTTACTATCTAAGAAGAAAATTTTATTTCCCCATAAATTGTTATCTTTAATCCAGGATTTACCTCCATCTACAGTTTTAAAACCATAAAAATTTGAGGCAATGAAACCCAATTCGGTTGAACAAAACTGAATATCATTTCCAATGCAAGAAGGATCCCTAAACCAGGTTTCTCCACCATCTTCAGTTTTAAGGAAGGTAGAATCTCCTACAGCAAATCCTGTCAAAGAATCTACAAAATAGATATCATTTATTTGACTACTCGCGAACAAAGTATCCCAATTATATCCGCCATCAGTTGTTTTCAAGAAATAACCGGCATCAAAATTTTCATAACTGTAGACGAAGCCTTTGTACTTATTTACAAAGCAGGTAGTCCAGGAAAATCCTTTTGTATAAATAAGCTCCCAATCTTTCCCACCATTACTTGTTTTCATAATATTACTCCCAACAATCCAGCCATTGTTTTCGTCTAAGAAAAATATTCTGGTTGGAGTCATTAAGGGATAAGTAATGTAATTCCAACTTAATGCTAAATTATTTGATTTATGGATGGAACCATTATCACCCATTGCCACCACTGTACCATCAGAAAGAAAAATATAATTAAAGATATTTAAATCAGGTGCATACCTTTTTTCCCAGGTAAGTCCATAATCAATGGAAATATCTAATATTTTACTATAGGGAGAAGATATTATTATTACGTTATCTTTTTTGTTCATGAAAGTTATAAGCCCTACTGCGAAAGGAACGTCTAAGGCTAATTCAAAAGTATCTAAAGTATAATCATATCTATATTTACTTGTATTTGTATTTCTACCTAAAATGTAAACTGCTGAATCGAGTGGATAAAAAATTGCTTGCATATGAGAGATGCTATCAGGGAAGTACTTATTATGCCAGGTCAACCCCGCGTCAGATGTTCGTCTTATATAATTAGTACTTTCGCTAAACATTATTCCATTTAAAGAATCCATAAAATGTAAACTACTAATTCCTGAAGCATTAGCTAAAATCCAGCTGCCTCCGCCATTTGTAGTTTTCGAAAATAAATCTCTTTGTCTATGCCTGTAATAATCAATACCAAAACCATGCATTTCATCTGTGAAGATAATATTTCTAATATCAGGGGCAAAGATTGAACCTTTTATTTCCTTAAATGATGAGCCATAATCATTTGATGCTATAAAGTATACCATGTCACCAGCTCTGAATATTACTATCAACTTATTATTGTAATAATAGATATTCAAAATTATTTGATTTGGTTCTCCAAATATTTTTTCAAAACTTAAACCCCCATTTTTTGTTACCCATATTTGCTCAAGATTATTTATAAACCATACATTGTCATTTGCAACAACTACCTTAAAAGCTTGTTCATATGGATATTTTATTTCATGCTGCTTGACCCATTGCTGTGGAAATATTGGAAGTGTGAGTAAAAAAGAAAGTAGAATTATCTTTTTCATATTAACCTATTATTATCAGTTAATATTATATAAAATAAAAAAGCTTGTACTTACCCTGAAATACAAGCCTTAAAATTATGTGAGTTTTGCTAATTTTTTAATCTATCATTCCACTTTGTTCGGGGTCAATGGTTTTTACTTCAAATGTTTCTTTTCCATTTATTAAAAGCTTCCATAAATAATTTAATCCCCTAAGTGGGATTTTTATCTGGTCGGGTTCATAATGCAAACGATAGTTTAGTTCTGACACTACCTTATCAAGTAAATATATATTCAGCAAATATTCCACATCATCAACGCTGTCAGGAAGAATATTCAAATATGATATTTCATTTAAATAAGCCTGAACAAAAGAATTACTAATGCATAACCACCATTGCACAGCATATGCTTCAACAAGTTTTATATCATCACTTGTCCTGCTAATGTAATCATAAAAATTAACATACGCTGAATAGTAGAATGACCATAATATCGAAGCAACATCCCTTAAGGAACATCTTTTTAATCTTCTTTCTGTCATTGGATTAATAAATGGACCCTCGAAATTTGATATAACAAAATCTTTACCTGTAAATAGAATATGTCCTAAATGGAAATCTCCGTGTATTCTTATTTTACGTACATCAAATTTCTTTTCCAGCATATGGCTCATAAATTTAAAGTAATGCTGTTCGTGCTCAAGAAAATTCATAACTTCAGGCATTATATCATCAGGTATTCTATCGAGTCTTTTTTGAAGTGTTCTTACAGCATTTTTAATTCCTGACCTTATTGCCTGGTAAACAGAACGCTGATATAAGAGAGAAAATTGTTCAGGATAAAACATTTTTTCATCAACACTGGATACCATTGCGATGTGCATTTCGCTTGTGCGTTTACCAAGTAAAGCTGCCATATCAGGATATATTTTTTCCATGGTATTACAAAACAAAGGTGAAGAGGTTACCTTTTGGGGAGAATCAAAAATTGATTTAACAATTTCTTCATCTTTAATCATCTCTTTTCGTGAAGAAGTACTTTCCAGATATTTAAGCAGTCCATCAGCAAAATAAGAATAAGCATCACCGGCATTGTTTACCCATTTGGTAAAAATTGCCAATGTGTATTGTTTTTGGTTTAAATTTAAATTTAAGCTTCCATGATATACCGGTGCATTTTTAAACTTCTTTTTAGATGTTATATACTCCAGTATTTCTTTTCCGGGATTTATTCCTTCGTCAATTCGCTTATACAGTTTAATTACAGCTACATCGCAGAAGTTAATATTGTTATAATCTTTTTTTACTTTAATGACTTTTGAAGTAAGATTATCAATACTATCCAACTCAGCCTTAACTTTTTTATCAAGGTCGAGAGTAATTTCACCTTTGCTACCCTTAAATACTTTTTTATGAAGTACTGTTTTTAAAAAGAATGACCTGAATTTTTCATCAAAGAATCCGTTGTAAATAAAACTTTCATCCCCTTCAACTTTAGCCAACATTTTGAAAGGATATTCGGCAAGTATATTACCATTCCTTTCTTTTGAACCAATGCTTAACGGGATAAAAAATAACTCTGTAGGTCTATCAATATAATGGATATAATAAAATATCATATAAGATTCATTAATACTTAAATCATATTCATCTGCAATTTCACAACCGGATATTTTATCTTCTTTATAATTATATAATGGCCTGCGTTTATGATATGAAAGTATTACACGCTCTTTAACTTCCTTCTTCTTTATCTCTGATAAATATGAAAGTGTTGGGATATCTTCAGATTTAATTTCTAATTGTTCTTCCTGCCTTTCAAGACTAAACCAGAAGTAATCATATCCTGATAATGTAAGCACATAAGGCTTATCAACTATCTGCAAAAATTTATTGCGGCTTAAAATTTCAACGGGAGTATAACCGATATAATTTTGAAGGTTAAGCTCCACTGATTGAGAAAACCTTGATAGGTTTGCAACTACTAATATTTGTTCGTTTTCAAATTTTCGAATGAATGCAAGCACTTTAGGATTATCAGCATTAAGGAATTCCATCTTCCCTCTTCCTAATGCCTTTAGATTTTTTCTAACCGAAATAATTTTTTTCATCCACCACAATAATGATGATGAATTTCTTTCCTGAACTTCAACATTAACACTTTCGTAATGATATTCAGGGTCCAGAATAATAGGAAGAATCAATTTTTGAGGATTCGCATCTGAAAATCCAGCATTGCGGTCTGGTCCCCACTGCATAGGAGTTCTAACTCCATCTCTATCACCTAAATAAAAATTATCTCCCATTCCAATTTCATCACCATAATAAATAACCGGTGTTCCGGGGAATGAGAACAATAAAATATTTAACAACTCTATTTTTCTTCTATTGTTATCCACAAGAGGTGCGAGCCTTCTTCTTATTCCAAGATTTATTCTTGCCTTAATATCTTTAACATAGGAGCGATACATAAAATCGCGTTCTTCATCGGTTACCATTTCTAAAGTTAGTTCATCGTGGTTACGGAGGAACATTGCCCATTGACAATTTTCTGGAATATCAGGAGTCTGCTCAAGTATATCCACAATTGGAAATCTGTTTTCCATTTGTGTTGCCATATAGATTCTTGGCATTAAAGGAAAATGAAAAGCCATCTGACATTCATCACCATTACCAAAATAAGTAACTGCATCTTCAGGCCATTGATTAGCTTCAGCCAAAAGCATTTTATCTTTGTACTTGCTTTGTACGTGAGCATTTAATTTTTTTAAGAATGCATGAGTTTCAGGAAGATTTTCGCAATTTGTCCCTTCACGTTCGTAAAGATATGGAACTGCATCAAGACGAACTCCGTCTATACCCATTTCCATCCAGAAGTCCACAACTTTAAACAACATTTTATGAACTGCAGGATTATCAAAATTTAAATCCGGCTGATGAGAATAAAAACGATGCCAGTAGTAAGCCTTAGCTACAGGGTCCCAAGTCCAGTTGGAAGCTTCAAAATCCTGAAATATAATTCTTGCCTCTTTATACTTTTCCGGAGTGTTGCTCCACACATAATGATTTCTTTGAGTTGAACCTTCGGGACTTCTTCTTGCAGTTTTAAATAATTCGTGCTGGTCGGATGTATGATTAAGTACAAGTTCTGTTACAACTCTTATGTCTCTTTTATGAGCTTCTTTTAATAATTTTTTAAAGTCATCCAAAGTCCCATAATCCGGATTAACATCCATATAATCTGCGATGTCATATCCATCATCTCTAAGAGGAGATGGATAAAAAGGAAGGAGCCAGATTATATTAATTCCAATTGATTTTATGTAATCCAGTTTTTCAATTACACCATTAATATCCCCTATACCATCGTTATTGCTATCTTTAAAAGATTTTATATGCACCTGATAAATTACGCCGTCTTTATACCACAATGGATTAGATTCCAGCATTCTTATTCATTCCTCATAATTAACTTAATTAGGAAAATATATTTTAAATGAAGAAGAATGTGTGACAAACGATTTTTATAATTATTGGTCAACTAAATCTATGATTTGATAAACTTTTTGTAATTTTGAATATGTTTTTATAAATCCTTAGGAACAAATACAAAATGGATATAGAATTATTAAACCAGATAAAGAATAAAGCATCACAATTAAACAAAACCCTTGTACTTCCTGAATCTCACGATGAAAGAGTATTAAGAGCAGCAGAAATAATTACCAAACAAAGTATTGCAAAAGTAGTTACCATAGGTAATGAAGAAAAAGTCAGGACTGATGCAAAGAACCTTGGTGTCAACCTTGATGGAGTTAATATTATTGATGTCGAACAAGCAAAAGAATTTAATGAGTATGTTGATAAGTACTATAACTTAAGAAAACATAAAGGAATGGTTACTGATGTTGCTGCAAAAACTATGAAGCGGGATATTTTTTATGCAGCTATGATGGTTAGAGAAGGTGTCGTTGCAGCAAGTGTTGCTGGTTCAACTGCATCCACTGCAGATGTAATGAAGGCAGGAATTCAAATAGTTGGAATGCCTGAAGGAATTTCAATTGTATCAAGTTTCTTCCTGATGGTTTTCCCTGACAAAAATTACAGCTTTGCAGATTGCGCAGTTGTACCTAATCCGGATTTCAAGCAATTGGCAGATATAGCAATATCAACTGCAGATAATCACAAAAAATTAACAGGTGAAGAACCTTTCATCGCAATGCTTTCATTCTCTACAAAAGGAAGTGCTGAACACGAATTAATTGATAAGGTTAGAGAAGCTGTAAAGATAGTAAAAGAAAAAAGACCTGACTTAAATGTTGATGGTGAAATGCAATTTGATGCTGCAGTAATTCCTTCGATAGGAAGCAAGAAAGCTCCAGGCAGTACAGTTGCAGGAAAAGCAAATGTATTAGTATTTCCTGATTTGAATGCTGGTAATATTGGATACAAGATTGCACAAAGATGGGGCAAAGCAGAAGCAGTTGGTCCAATGGTACAAGGATTAAAGAGGCCTTTCTTTGATTTAAGCCGTGGTGCAAGTGTTGATGATATAGTTAATACATCAGCCATTGCATTGTTGATGAGCTAAAAATTTTTGGTGTCATTGCGAGGAATTCCCAATCTGGACATCCTTGCAATGACACAACTACTGAGTCATTGCGATTGAAGCAGCTTGTCCTTTGGGATTCGCTCGCAATGACCTGCTTTTTTGGGCATCTATTATGGTGTCCTCTTCTTCATCAAATCATATACTCTGCTTGATAACTCTTTAAATTTTGGATATGCCTGTTCTTCTTCAAGGGGCATAAAGCAGGCAATTATATATTTTACTTTTCCATCATCAACTATTCCTACATCATTTGTCCAATATGAAAACCATCCTGTTTTATTATAGTACATTACATTCTTAGGTAATCCTGATGCGATTTTTGTTCTATCCAATTGTCTTCCAAGTAATGCTTTCATCTGCATACTGACCCAGGGGTTATATAAAGTGTTTGTTTCTATTTTGTACATAAAATCTGCAGAGTGCAAAGCGCTTGTCTCTGTTCCTCTTATTGTATCATAACCGGGGTCCTCAAATTTTCTTTTTAAAAATTTTCTGGTTACTTCACTTCCTTCCCATCCAAAATGTTTTATCATTGCATTAATATTTTTTCTATCAGCAATGTCAATTAAGCAATTTGCAGATGAATTATCACTTCTTGTGATCATTAAATCTAAAAGGTAATTTACATTTACTGTATCACCACTTTTTATCAATGGACGTGGATCGTGCAGCATTTCACTCTTAACATCCACTGCATTGTGCTGAGGGACGATGTAAGGAGTTGTTAATTCAAGCTTCCCTTCAGAAACCTGGTGAAGAATTTCTGCAGCAACATACATTTTATAAACAGATGCAGGGTAAATTAAATTATCCGCATTAACACCGCCAAATTTTGGTTTGTCTCCAGTTAAATCAATTACAGCAAAGGAAATGGTTTCAATACCATCCTCTCCAACATCAAATTGTTTATCAAGACCAAGGTCAATTACAATTTTTTTTAATTCATTTGATAGTTCTTGATCATTGGTATAATAATCAGGTAATTTTTGTGCGAATGTCATTGTTGATAACATAGTTAGTAAAAGGTAAAATATTTTTTTCATATGTTTTTTAATTAAGGATTTTCAGGTTTAACATTAGTTATATTTCCAAGATGAGTGCTGCCGAATGAATCAAGATATTTTAATCCATATCCCAATATGCGGTCAATAGTTGAGTGTGCAAATAACATAATTCCAATTAATTGAATTAATTGATTTCCAAGAAAAGTTCCGGCAATATATAAGGCTATACTAAGTCCGCGATGATGAAAAATGTTATAGATTATAGCTCCTATTTTATTATTGATTGCATAAGCAAGAATACTGATATCAGGAGCGAACATAAGAAGAGGAAAAACCCACCAGGAATAATCAAGCAATAAAAATAAATATAATGATAGAATGAAAAATCCCCATTCTTCCAGCTTAAGAATTAATTTCATAACATCCTCATAAAAGAGGTTATAAAATAAAAATAATAATTTAATTATGGTAGTGAATCTGCTGTCATCGTGAATCTCGGCTTTTAAATCCAGAGATCACCACGTCGTTTGTCTGCATACGGACTGCACTCCTCGTGATGACAGAATGGAAAATTTATCTCTTCAATTCCGGGAAGAATCCTGAGACTTCACTGATTGTATTTATTAGAAAATCTGCCTTCTGCAAATATTCTTTTCCTAATGTAGATTCTATTGCTATGCAAATCATACCTGCAGCTTTAGCTGATTCAATTCCTAAAGGTGCGTTTTCTATTACAACACATTCATCAATAGGCATTCCTAATGCTTTTTGTGCAGTTAAATATGGATCAGGATTTGGTTTTGCTTTGCAAACATCTTCTCCGCTTACTATTACATCAAACAATTTTTGGTTCTCCAAGCTGACAGATTTTTCCATGTTTTTTCTTGCACACGCAGTAACTAAGGCTATTTTATATCCTCTGCTCTTTAACCCTGCAATTGTTTCGAATGCTTTATCATAATAAGTAAGCTCTGCAATGGAACGGTAATACTCTCTTTTTTCATTAATCAATCTTTCTCTATCTTTTTCAGATATGTGAATACCTGATTCTTCCATAAGTATTGGAAGTATTTCAAATGAATTTCGACCTTCGTGCTCAAGTACAGTATTAAGCTTTACTGAGCCGCCAAGGTCGTTGAACATTTTTTCCCAAGCTAAGTAATGAAAGTAAAGGGAATCAACAATTACACCATCTAAATCAAATAATATTGCCTTAATCATATCTTGTATTCTTTTTTTTAAAATTAAAAATAAGAATATATCCAATCTTTTTATAGTCGAATTTATACTCCAATGATACTTTCTTAATTGGAACTTCCTTATAGGATTTATATTTTGCCTTATATTTTTTGGAGGTATAATGAAGCGCTTGGTTTATTTTCTCGTGTCATTCATATTTTTCTCTCTTTTTTCAACATTCGCTCAAAGCAATTCAACATTTTATAATAGAAATTATTTTTCATTAACCTCACCGGGTGCAATGAAGTATGGTTTATATGGCTTTGATAATCCTGCTGTGCTTTCAACTTTAAATGGATTAAACCTGCAGTTCAATTGGTCGGATTATAACAGCAAAGAGAAACTAAATAATTGGGGTCTGTTTGCCGCAGTTCCCAATTTGGGATTTTCAATGGTAAAGATGAGAAGTGGTGCCTTTGATGTTACTGATTATAATTTTGCACTTGCAATGGGCAATAAAAGTATAAGCACCGGATTTTCTTATGGCTGGTCAGACGGTAATAGAACTGTATTTAATAGAAGAAATCTTTATACAGTTGGTTTACTGATTCGTCCATTTAAATATGTTTCATTTGGTGCCGTGGGGCTTTTTCCGGAAAGCAGAACATCTGAAGGTTATGTTGATTTAGCAATTCGCCCCTTTGGAAATGAGTGGTTATCAGTATTTGGTGACTACTTATTTAAAAAACAATATTTTAATGATGAGCAAAGATGGAGTGCCGGTGCTTCTGTTGAATTACTTTCAGGCTTAAGGTTAGTAGGTAGATATTTTAATAATGAATTTATTACTGCCGGTCTGGAAGTTAGCTTAGGCAGTTTGTCATTTTCCGGGCAAGGACATTTTACTAAAAATAAAGAAACTCAATACAATACTTATGGAATACGAATTGGTGAAAATGATAGAAGCTTCTGGAAATATTTTAATAAGAATGATAATTATGCTGAATTCAATTTACTTGGTCAAGTAAATTATCAACGATATAAATGGTTTGATAATTCAAATTCTTTGCGAACATTATTAGAGCAAATTAAAGCTGCTAAAGAAGATATTACTATTTCTGGTATTGCCATCAATACTTCTGGTATGCAGATAAACAAGGAAATGCTTTGGGAGTTAAGAGAAGCCTTAAAGAATTTTAAATCCGCAGGTAAGAAAGTTGTTGTTTATGTAGACAGAGTAAACATTGATGGTTATTACCTTGCATCTATTGCAGATAAAATTGTCCTTGATCCTATGGGACAAATTATTCTTGAAGGTTACTTAATGGGAAGAACCTTTTATAAGAATACTCTTGATAAACTTGGTATTGGTTTTACTGAATGGCGATATTTCAAATATAAATCCGCAGAAGAATCTTTTTCAAGGACTGATATGTCTGAAGCAGATGCTGAACAAAGACAAAAAATTGTAGACGAGGTTTATAATCTTGTTAGAAATGATATCTGTAATGACAGAGGATTTACAAGAGAACAGTTTGATAACTTTGTTGATAGCAATTTTATTTTTATTGCCGGTGATGCAATTAAAAAACATCTTGTTGATACACTTGCAAGATGGAATGATGTTAAAGATTTAATTGCCAAATGGGATAATGATAAAAAGGGTTATAAGGATCCTAATAAATTAGAAAAATTTAATTTACCTGATGATAATCATTGGGGAGAGAAACCGCAAATTGCTGTTATCTATGCAATTGGTGCCTGCGCAATGGACGGTGGCATAAATGCAAGAAGTCTGGTTAATGATGTACAGAATGCATTTGATAACGATAGAATAAAAGCAATAGTATTGCGTGTAGATTCTCCGGGGGGAGATGCTCTTGCATCAGATTTAATTGCAGAAGTAATGAAGAAAAATAAAGGAAAGAAACCGGTTATAGTTTCACAGGGATATGTCGCTGCATCCGGTGGTTACTGGTTAAGTATGTATGGTGATACCATTGTTGCTGCACCTAATACAATAACATCTTCAATTGGAGTAATAGGAGGATGGTTCTATAATAAAGAATTAAAGGATAAGCTTGGTTTTACAACTGACTTTGTTAAAAAAGGAAAGCATGCTGATTTAGGTTTTGGTTTTTCATTACCTTTGATTAATATAGGTCTTTTACCTGACAGAGATTTAACAAAAGAAGAGCAGACTCAATCTGAATTTTTACTTAAAAGTATGTATCGGGAATTTATTACTAAAGTGTCTGAAGGAAGAAAATTAAGTTATGATTATGTGGATTCAATAGCACAAGGTAGAGTTTGGGCTGGTACTGATGGAATTAAATTAAAAATTGTTGATGTATTAGGAGGTCTTGATGATGCAATTATGATTGCTAAACAAAAAACCGGACTTATTGAAGGTGAATATAATCTGATTGAACTTCCTGAACCTTCATTGTTTAACTTTAGTGCTTTGTTGGGTGGAATGGTTGGTATTGAAACAGATAATAAATATGAAATAAAATATGATATGGTTCAGGATTTAAAATTCAGATTAGAAAACAATGGTAAGGTAATGCCATTACTTCCAATTATGGACTTATATAAATAATCTATGGGGTTCTTCAAGCAATTCCTATCAGAATAGGATCGGAATTGTATCAAGAAGACCTAAGAGAAAAACTTTAATTAAAAAAAGGAGTACTAATGAAAAAGTTATTTGTTCTTACTGGTTTATTTTTTATAACATTTAATTTGATGGCACAAACTCAAGAAGAAATGAAAGCCTGGCAGGATTTTATGACTCCTGGCCCTATGCACCAAATGTTACAAACAACGGTTGGCGATTGGAACGCTGAAATTACAATGTGGATGGATGCTAATACACCTCCAACAACTTCAAAAGGAACTTATAAAACTGAAGCTATTTTAGGTGGAAGATATTTTCAGACAAAGCATAATGCCAATATGATGGGTATGCCTTTCGAAGGACTTCAAATTATTGGTTATGATAATGGCGTTAAAAAATTCTTTGCTTTCTGGATTGATAATTTTGGAACAGGATATCTACATCTTGATGGTATTTATGATGAGAGTACAAAATCTATAACCTTTGCGGGAACCGGAACTGACCAATATGGAAAAGAATACAAGATGAGAGAAATGGTTAAGCCTACCGATAATAATAGCGGTGTTATTGAAATGTATACTGATATGGGTAAAGGCGAATTTAAATCAATGGAAATAAAGTATACAAGACAGTAAATTAATTTACAAAACCTTGTTCTTACACGGCGAGAAACGAAGCAATCTCAACTTAAAATTCAGAGATTGCTTCTTCGCTCGCGAACTAACTCATCTCAATGGCACGCTTTAATTTATTTTCTTATAATCTCCAGCAGTTCATTTGTTTTTTGATTCATCAAATCAATATTGTTTCTGCTCTCAACATTTAATCTTAATATAGGTTCGGTATTAGACATTCTTATGTTAAATCTCCAATCTGGATATTCCACGCTTAATCCATCCAGATAATCTTTTTTACCATCTGAATAAATTTTTTCTATCTCTTTTATTTTTTCTGCAGGTTTATCAATAGTTGTATTTATTTCACCTGAACAAGGATAAGCTGCTATCATCTCTTCAACTAATTTTGAAAATGGTTTATTTTCTTCTGAAATTAATTGAAGCATTAAAACAAAGGGAATCATTCCGCTGTCAGAGTATGCATTATCTCTAAAGTAGTGATGTGCTGACATTTCACCGCCATAAATTGCATTCACTTCACGCATTTTTTGTTTTATGTATGCGTGTCCGCTTTTGCTCACTACTGCTTTGCCGCCATTATTATTTACTACTTCAACAGTATTCCAAATTAATCGTGGGTCGTGAACAATATTCTCATTACGATTTGTTTTTAAAATTGATTTTGCAAGAAGTGCAACTATATAATATCCTTCGATAAAATTTCCTTTTTCATCAAAAAAGAAACATCTGTCATAATCACCATCCCAGGCAACCCCGAGGTCAGCTTTTTCTTTAATTATTGCATCTATTGTTGTTTGCCTGTTTTCGGGTAATAATGGATTAGGTACTCCATTTGGGAAATCTGAATTTGGCTCATTAAATATTTTAACAAGTTTAACAGGAAGTAATTTTTCAAGAGCATCCAATGAAAGTCCTGCGCATCCATTTCCTGCATTAGCAACAACTTTTAACGGTTTAATTTTTTTAGGGTCATAAAATTTAGATAAATTTTCTATAAAACTGCCGTAAACATTTTTTTGAATTATCTTACCGGGATAATCTGAAATATTTCCTAAATCATCAGCTAAAATCATTTTTTCAATTTCATTTAATCCTGATTCATAACCAATAGGTACTGAACCCTTGCCGACAAACTTCATTCCATTATATTCAGGCGGATTATGACTTGCTGTAATCATAATTCCTCCATCAGCGCTAAGTGCAGGTACAGCATAATAAACCATTTCTGTTCCGCATAAGCCAATATCAATAACATCGGCTCCTGCATCATTTAAGCCTTTGGTTAAAGCCTCTGAAATAGCTTCAGATGATTTACGTATATCGTGCCCAATTACAATTTTGCCTGCATCTAAAAAGTCTGCATAAGCTCTACCAATTTTATAAGCAAGATCGGTGTTTAATTCAGAAGGTACTTTACCGCGAATGTCATAAGCTTTAAAGCAGTTTATTTTGTCCATCAACTACAATCTCCTAACATTTTTGTTTTATAGAGTGAAATAATTCGTATAAAATTAATTGAATTACAAATGTGTATTAAAATAGTAATTTTCATTATAAAATTTATTATGACTTTGTAAGAGTTAAGTGTTTTTATACTTAATTGTGATAATAATGAGAGAATTTTTTTTCAATAGACTTTGTAATCTTTAACATTTATGTTTAGTCAAATTAAAAAAACGGAGAACTCTATCGCAAATTTAGATACTATTAAATGGCACTTTGCCAAATGCAATAATTCAAAATGCAACTCCATTTTTTTGGTAAACCCCGTTGAACAACCGGGAGATTTGGGATTTATATGTCCTGACTGCAGTCTTAAAACTACAAACTCACACATTGTGCAGTGTTCCAGTTGTAAAACAATTTTGAATTTTGTAAGAGCTAATCCGAATGAAGAAAAATTGATTTTTAATGTAGGCAAATGCTCGCATTGTGTAGGAACTGTAGAAGATGAGTGGGAGATTGAACCGTTATATCAACCGGATTCTTATATCTAATCTTTTGCATTTAGCAAATAAATTTATTTTAAATTTTTATAATGAATTTTAAGGACATCGATTTATTACGGTGTCCTTTCATTTTAAAAAGGGCATAGTTATTGGTCTGCAAAAAAACTTGCTTTCATCTATGCCCAGACAGAGAGAATATTAAATGGGGTTATACTACTTCTTTAGGTTTTGCTTCAGCAACAATAATACTTCTACCCTTCATTTCAGATTTATGAAGAGCTTGGATTGCTTTATCTGCTTCTGAATCATCTGACATTTCAACAAAACCGAAACCTTTGGATCTACCGGTTTGTCTATCAACAATCACTTTAGCTGATAATACATTACCGTGTGCCTGAAAAGTTGAAAGAAGCGTAGCATCATTAACTGCCCAAGGAAGGCTGCCGACGAAAAGTTTTTTACTCACAGTGCTAACCTTAAAATTATTGAACGTGAAATTTAATTAGGGGATAAAGATATGCCCTAAATTGAATTTAGCAAAATAAATGAGATAAATAAAAAGTTTTATGTGATAGGCAGCACTAAGAATCGCTTTTGAGGAAAAAAAAGAGGCGGAACCAAGTCCGCCTCTTAATCTAAATTATTTAATTCTTACGAACTCGATACGTCTGTTTTTGAATTTATTTTCTTTTGTATCGTTTGGAGCTATAGGTCTATCTTCGCCATAACCCTTAGCAGTAATTCTTGATGCATCAACACCCTTATCAACTAACCATTTCTTAACTGAATCTGCACGTCTTTGTGATAACTTCTTATTAGAAGAATTACTTCCAACATTATCAGTATGACCTGAGATTTCAACAATGATATCAGGATAAGTTGTTAATGTCTTTAATGCCTTCTGTAATGTTGCTTCTGATTCAGGAGTAATATCTGCCTTACCAGTTGCGAAGTTGATTCCTTCAAGAACAATAGGAACACCAACTTTAACAACATCATCATTAGGATCATTTGGATTAGTTCCTCTGCCAACTTCTTTACCATCATCAACAGTACCCTTATCGGTATCTTTTTGTAATGGATTAGTATTGTATTGAGTAACTTCTTCACCATCTTTCAATCCATCATTATCAGTATCTTCATTTAATGGATCAGTCTTATGAGTATTAACTTCTTCACCATCTTTTAATCCATCTTTATCAGTATCAGGATTTAATGGATCGGTCTTGGTAGTATTAACTTCCTGACCATCCGTTAAACCATCAGCGTCTGTATCTTTATCCAATGGATTAGTTTTGGTTGAATTAACTTCCTGACCATCTAACAATCCATCACCATCTGTGTCCTTGTTAAGAGGATCAGTTTTGTACTGATTAACTTCTGCACCATCTTTAAGCCCATCAGCATCAGTATCAGGATTTTTAGGGTTAGTTCTGTAACTATTAACTTCCTGACCATCCAATAATCCATCACCATCAGTATCAGGATTATTAGGATCAGTGCCAAGTTTTTCTTCATCAGAATTTAATAATCCATCTTTATCTTTATCAGTAGGTCCGCCTCCAAATAAGAAGCCGGCAGCTATGAAATAATATGCATCTTTTGCACTTCCCCATTTATAGTAGTTCAAATCATCAGTTAAAGTAAGTGCAACACCTGCATTAAGATCAAATGCAACAGATGGACCTAATTTAATATCAAGACCTAAACCTAATGGAGCCATTCCTGTAATACCATCTTTTTTAACTTCCTTAGAGAAATCCTCTATGAAAGCACGAGGTTCAGCTTGATTCTTATAGTATAAACCGCCTACACCTGCAAAGATGTATGGACGTGTTCCTTCAGATTTACTAAATGCAAGCTCAAGTCTAAAATCAACTGGAACTATTGTGGTTTGATAATAATCGTCGTGATAATCCAAACCTGCATAAATTCCATATCCTGCACCAATTTCACCCATTAAAAGTTTAGAAAAATCCCATCTCAAAAAAGCTCTTCCTATAAAGGAATCTTTTACTTTTTTAAATTTAGGAAATTCGTTAGCAGGAACTAATTGATTATATTGAATACCAAATCGAGTTTGGGCTTGTACATTAGAATTGTAGAACAAAGAGATACTTAGAATCATTAACAGAAATAAGAACGTATATTTTGTTTTCATTTAATCCCTCTGATTATAATTATTGAAAATATTTTTTAATAGCAATAGAAAAATAGAATCAGAATCATATTCCCTTAAATTTTTACCGATAAGTAAACTAATAAAAAATCTTTAATAAATATACCATTTTATCACAAATAGGGCAAATTTCAATCAATTAGATATCGAAACTGTCAATTTCATTTTGTATAGTGCTCAATAACCTTTTTAACAGCTTCTTCACAAACTACACAAAAAGGCTTTGTTCCTTTTGAAAACATTATGCAATCCAGCATTGACCTATACATTCCTGTAAAAGAATATCCGGCACCTTCAAAAGCTCCAACCTTTCCCCAATATTTACTATGTGTTAAGTAATCATTAATTATTTTATTATGCTGTCTATCCATATCATCATAAGTTTCTTCTGCTTTTAAGATTTCTTCTTTAGGGGCATTGTTCTTTTTAAGTTCTGCAATCTTTTTATTCAAAGCTCTTCTTTCAGCCTGCCATTTTAAATCAGTACTATCATAATCCTTCTTTTCCCAGGGAGTTGGGATTTCAATTCCTTTTGATATTAAAGTCTTCCATTTAATATTCTGGAGGTCAAGTAATGCAGTAATATTAGGTTCAACAGGTTCAACACCTTTAGTGTAAAATTCATTGTAAGCTACATCGCTTGTATAGTATTCATCAGCAAGACCAGTGAAAGAATGTCCAAACTCGTGAAGGAATAAATATTCGTGCCATTGATTATCAGCAGTAAATGTACAGAATAGATTATAAATTCCTCCCCCTCCATATCTTTTATGATTAACCATTATATAAATAGCATCATAAGGAACATTTGCAGCCAAATCCCTCATCATCTTATTATCTTCAGTAAGTAAATATCTTTCTGAACCTAAGGAACTGAATGTGCATCCTAAAATACTTTTCTTATAAATACCTGATTCAGGCTCATCAACACCGCTTTCTTCAGAAGGTTTGAATACACCATATATATTAAATTTATCTTTATTGGATTTATAAGGTTCAATCTTAAACATTATATTTGTAAATCTATCAAGGTCTTTCTCGAACTTTGCAGTTTCCTTTTCTGTATAACCTTCTGCAAGGATAACTATATCAACTTTTTTATGAGGGTCGCCATTATTTAAGGATTTAATTACCTTTATATCATTTGATTTAAAATCATCTTTAATTATAAAATCATCATTTGGATTAATATCGGTAGTATAAATTTCATTTAATTTATTTTGCTTATCTCTTAATTCAACTGAGAATCGGATTTCTTTTTTAGGATAAGGGATAATCGCACTTTCGTGATAAGTTTTTTTAATTCCATTCATTCCCCATTCACTTGTTTTATATTCACCAAAATAGCTGTCAAAACCTTTTGAGTAAATTAATTTTCCTGAAGCTTTATCATATATTTTTATATAGTATCTGCCGTTGTTAAAATTATCAATCAAATTATTTAAACTTCCTCCCCAGGTACCATACTGATAAATTTTATCGATGGTGAATACTTCGCTGTTGTTATCTCCTATATGGAAATAATCAATGCGCATTGTTTTATCTATGAAGAAATCATTAAACATATCCGCTGCACTTATAGTAATAGTTGATAACAAAATAAATATTATTAAAAAAGATTTCTTTATCATAATAAACCTGTCATAAAGTTAAAGTTAATTTATACTTTTTAAATATAATATTTTTTCTTTCAAATTTTATTTTCTAATTTTTAACTTAATGTTATTATATACTTAGGTTGCCAAAATGAAAAAGACATTTATCATTCTTGTTACATTATTTTATTTATTCCCCGGCTGTTCAACAAGCAGCACTACAACAGAAGAAAAAGAACCAAACAAACCCAACTATACAGTAGATAGATTTGCCGCCGGATTAAAAACCAACACTCTGCCATTTTATCTTCCACCAAACACTAAGCTTGATACAATACAAATAAGCGATAGAAATAAGACAGTTGTAATAAACTTCAGCAAGGAATTCTCTTATATTCCATTACGTGCAGATAACGTTAAAAAGTTTTATGATGATATAAAACAGTACTTTGGCGGTGCATATGACGGTTATGATTTTACTTTAAGGTCAATGAACATTGAAATAAGTGAACTTATACCAAACTTCTATAGAAGCAAATCAGATTATGATGAAAAAAGAATCAGCAAGAGCAGTAATAAAGGGAATGTAGTTAATAACATCAGCAAACCTTATAAACCTGAACTGGGATTAAATGATAGAAATATAGTCCTATGGCATTCACACGGATGGTATTATAATAATGAACTAAAAAGATGGGAATGGCAAAGACCAAGATTATTCCAGGCTGTTGAAGATAGAATCCCGATGTCTTTTACATTACCATACTTAATTCCAATGCTTGAAAATGCAGGAGCAAATGTATTTGTTCCTCGTGAAAGAGATACTCAAATAAATGAAGTTGTTGTTGATAATGATAAGAATGATGCATCCTATACTGAAAGAGGTACCTGGACATTAGGAAAAACTTCGGGATTCAAATTGACATCAAGCATACTAACGGTTCAGAATCCCTTTAAGCTTGGAACATATAGACAAACAAACACTTCATCGGATGAAACTGCAACTATAACCTATAAACCACAAATTCCTGAAGATGGTTATTATGCTGTTTATATTTCTTATGCAATAGAAAGTAACAGTGCGTCGGATGTTGAGTATACTGTTAATCATTCTGGTGGAAAAACAATATTCAAAGTTGACCAAAGTAAAGGTGGAGGCACCTGGATGTATCTTGGTACTTTCAAATTCAAAAAAGGTAGTAACAGTATTGAAGGTTCTGTAGTTGTTTCCAATAAGAGCAGAGAATCAGGGAAAATTGTTACTTCTGATGCTGTTCGTTTTGGCGGCGGCTGGGGAATTATTGAGCGTGAAGGACAACTAAGCGGTAGACCTAAATTTTTAGAGGGGAGCAGATACTGGCTTCAATATGCCGGTATGCCAGATACTTTAATATGGGATATGAATAAAGGGGAGAATGATTACAATGATGATTATCAAAGCAGGGGTGAATACGCAAATTATCTTAAGGGTGCTCCTTATGGACCAAACAGAGAACGTGATAATCAAGGATTAAATATTCCTATCGACCTATCAATGGCATTTCATACTGATGCAGGTATAACTTATACTGATACTGTTGTTGGAAGTTTATCAATATACAGTATAACAGATTTTGATAGGAAGAAAAATTTTCCTGATGGTGTATCCAGATTAGCAAACAGAGATTTAGCGGATATCGTTCAAACTGAGGTTGTTAATGATGTAAGAAATGGTTTTGATCCAATCTGGACAAGAAGAGATTTAAGAGAGGCTCAATACAGTGAATCGTCAAGACCCAATATGCCTGACTTACTACTTGAACTTTTATCTCATCAAAACTTTTTGGATATGAGATATGTTTATGACCCTCAATTCAGATTTACAGTATCAAGAGCTATCTACAAAGGAATGTTAAAGTTTTTATCATCTCAATATGATTTTGAATATGTAGTACAGCCTTTACCTGTTGACCATTTTAGTACTGAGTTTAATACAGCCGGACAAATTTTACTTAAATGGCATCCGGTACTTGATAAATCAGAGCCAACAGCTGCTCCTGAAAAATATATAGTATACACAAGAATGGACGATAATGGTTTTGATAATGGAACAATTACTTCGGATACTTTCTTAGTTGTAAATAATATTAAATCAGATGTTATTTATAGCTTTAAAGTTGCATCTATAAACAAAGGGGGTGAAGGTTTCCCATCAGAAATATTATCAGTCGGAAGAACAGAAAATTTAAATAGACAAGCAATTGTAGTAAATGCTTTTGATAGAGTTTCGGGTCCTGGATGGGTTAATGATAGTTCATTCTCTGGATTTGTAAGCAGACTTGATGCAGGTGTTCCAGATAAATATGATTATCCATTAACAGGAATGCAGTATGATTATAATTTGAAATCAGATTTCATTACGAATGATGCACCGGGACACGGAGCAAGTACTGCAGAGTTTGAGAACAGACTTATTGCAGGAAATTCTTTTGATTTTCCTTATATCCACGGCAAGGCATTGTTAAGCAATGGTGTTTCATTTGTTTCTTCAAGTGATGAAAGCATTGAAGATGGACAGATTACCTTAAATAATTATAAGATGGCTGATATCATCTGTGGAAAAGAAAAAGAAACTTTAAGACAAAAAGAAACTTCAACTGTTCTTTATGGTAGCAGATTTAAATTATTTACTGAACCTCTAAAACAAAAAATTAATTCATATACAAGTTCTGGCGGCAACTTACTATTAACAGGTGCATTTATTGGAACTGAATTGTTCAATAATCCAAGAGATACAAATACAATCAAGTGGGCGAACGATGTATTGAAAATAAAATATGGTACACCGTATGCATCTATTACTGGAAGAGTTGAAAGTTTTTCCGGAAGTAAATTCAGAAGATTTACTGATTTTTATTTCAATACTACTCTATCAGAAAAAATTTATTTTACTGAAAATGCAGATGAAATAACTCCTATTAATGGAAGCAGTACTATCTTAAGATATAAAGACAATCAATTTAGTGCAGGCACAGGTTTTAAAGATAAATACGGAGTTATAGTTTTAGGATTTCCATTTGAAATAATAACAGAACCAACAATGCAGAATAATTTAATGAAAGGTATTGTTGAATATTTCGGATTATAAAATTTAAGACTTATGATTAAACACATAGTATTATGGCGGTTGAATGAAACTGCTAATGGTAAAACAAAAGATGAAAATGCATTAGAGCTTAAAAGAATGCTTGAAGCGATGAAGGATAAAGTAAAAGGGATTATCAAAATTGAAGTAGGAATTAATTCTGATAAATCACCTGATGCTTGCGATATCGTATTGTACTCAGAATTTGAAAATGAAGAAGCTCTATATAATTATCAGGTACATCCAGACCATGAGGCTATTAAGGTTTGGTTAAAAGATGTAAGAAGCGAACGAAGAGTAGTGGATTATACCTAAGGTGTCATTGCGAGAAATCCGAATTCGGATGACGAAGCAATCTTTGGGTTTAAAAATACAATAAATACAGAAATTGTGGCATAGCCATCCCTTCGGGACTTCTTCGCTCTCCCAAAGGGATCCCTATGGGAGCTGACTCGCTCATCGCAATGACACTTTTTTTCGTTATCCGATAAGAGCTCATCGCAATAACACACACCTTTACACACTCGTTATCTGTAATTCTGCATCCTGGTATTGATAAACCGGTTTACCAGTCATTTTTTTAATGTCCCAGGCAAAATTATTTATATGCGCAGCAGTTCTTTCCTTGCAATCATATTTGCAGAAACGGCAAAGGTCATCAAGACAATAATCAAAATGTATTTTTAATTGTGAATGTGGAAATACTCTCTTTAATTCAGCTTCAATTTCATTTTCTTCTGTATGTGAATCTCTTACACTAAAATAGAAAGGTAGAATTAAATGAAAATCTATAAATATTGTTTCTCCGGCTTGCCAGAAACGGAATTCGTGAATATCTATCCAATAATCTCGTCTGAATGAAATTAATGTATCCAATATTTTTTGCTGTAGGTCTTTATCAACTTCATTCATTAATCCTTTAACAGATTGTTTTACTAATGAATATCCTGTAAATAAAATATTTAGTGCAACACCAATAGCAAATATTGGATCAAATAGATGAATATTTGTAATATATACAATTATAATACCTACCAAAACACCAATACTTGTATAAGAATCTGTAAGCACGTGTTTACCATCTGCAACAAGAGTTAATGAGTTTGTCTTTTTCCCCTGTCTTATCAAATACCAACCAAGGAAAAGGTTTATTATACCTGCAGCAGCTACTACAGCTATACCTACATCTAATCGTTTTAATTGAGGACCAAGAATTATTGACTGAACTGCTTCGTAAATAATATAAAGTGCAGCAATAAGAATTAAGCTTCCTTCAACACCGGCAGAAAAATATTCAATCTTTCCGTGACCATATGGATGGTCTTCATCTTCAGGCATTGAGGAAAGAATTATGCTGTATAAAGCCATTCCTGTTGCAAGAACGTGAACAACTGATTCAGCAGCATCAGAAAAAATAGCAGCAGAGCCAGTTATAAAGTATGCACTTATCTTTGAAATGAACATTCCTATTCCGAAGAATAGGGAAATAAAGGCTGCCTTCTTCTTTATTTTATAATCAATTAATTTTTTTTCTATAAGCATTTTCAATCCTAAATTAGAAAATGATATTACAAATAATAAAATTTTAATATGTAAAACTTACTAAAAAGAGGGGTTTAATAAAAGGCATCTATGAGATGTTTAACTTCCATCCTCTTATCATCAATTTTGAGAATAGTAATTACATCATACCTGCAATCTTTATTAGAAATGTCATTTTTATATAAGTAGTACTCAGAAACCTTTTTAATTTGATTCATCTTCTTCATACTAATAGATTCTTCAGGATAGCCATGACTTGTACTTCTTCTTCCCTTAACTTCAACAAAAACTAATTGGTTCTTTTCTTTATCCTCAGCAATAATATCAACTTCACCTTCTGTACTGAAGTGAAAGTTTCTTTCAAGAATTTCATATCCTTTTTTCTTAAGAAGCTCTTCAGCGTAATCTTCAATATTTTTTCCGGTAGTACGTTTATTCATTATTCTTCAGGTTCAACCATTTCCATTTCAAACTCAAACTCTGGTTCATATTCACCTGAAAGGATTTTACGCAGAAAGGTTTGTCTATGTAGGCAGCAGGAACCGTGCTCTTTAATGGCAGCTATATGTTTGCGGGTGGCATAACCTTTATTTCTATCCCATAGATACATAGGATATCTTACAGAAAGTCTTTCCATAATTCTATCTCTTGTAACTTTAGCAATTATAGATGCAGCAGCTATGGCAAAGGATTTATCATCTCCGTGAATTATTGCTCTTGTTGGAATTGAATATGGGAAGCATTTATTGCCATCAATTAAAATCAAATCTGGTTTAACAAGTAGTCTATCAATACAATTTGTCATAGCAAGCAATGATGCTTGTAAAATATTTATTTTATCTATCGTTCCGTGGGAAACTGCACAAACAGAATAGCTTAAGCATTTGCTAATAATTTTTGGATAAAATTTTTCACGCTCTTCCTTGGTAAGCTGCTTACTATCTCTTACACCTCTAATATAAGTATCAGGAGGGAAAACAACTGCAGCAGCAACTACAGGGCCAGCCAATGGACCGCGACCGGCTTCATCAGTACCTGCAATAAGTTTTACAGAGTCAGAATAGAATGATTTATCAAATTTTCTCATTTACCAAAGAATAATACTATTAATCCAATTACCATATCTAATTTTAAAAGAATACTTAATTTATTCAAGTTTCTAATATTAGTATTTTTTTTAATTAAATATGAAACATAAAACAATATTGGATTGAAGATTAACATTATGATTATGGTATATTCTATTTTATAAATTTGAAAAATGAATGGGATAAAGGTTAGCAGCATTAAAATTATTGATAAAACAATAATTATTTTAACTGATTTATCCACTCCATATCTTAAGGGGATGCTGATGTCGCCCTTTATAATGTCCCCTGAAATATCTTCAATGTCTTTTAATATCTCACGGATTAGATTAATCATAAAAGCAAAAACAAAAGGGATGTAACTTTCCTTAATATTTCCAACTGCAGCAGTACCAAAAACGAATGCAAGTCCTGTTAAAAAGGCTATTGTAATGTTTGGAAGAAAAAGAATTTTCTTGAAGCAGCAGGAATATGCATTCAAAAGAAATATGGTTATAAAAACAATTATTAGCGATGTGGTGTTTAGATAAAATGCAAAAGCAAATGCTATTATGTTAAGCAACCAATAAAAAATTAATGCTCCTCTTAAGGTTATTAGTCCATTAGCAAGTGGTCGGTTTGGTCTGTTTATTTTATCTGTTTGTATATCAAAGTAATCATTTATGACATTACCTGCGGCAGCAACTAATGCAGCAATTAAAGAAGCTATTAAAAATGTATTTAGATAGTATAAGCCCGAGCCATATATACAGGCAACATAAACAGTAAGAAAAGTAATAAGAACATTTTCAGGACGGGTTATTTTTATGTATGCTTTTAATGTTTCCATTAAAATTCATTTATTATTCCGAAGTGAATTTTACCTTCACTGAATGGGTCTCCTTTTGCAAGAGCATAGCTGACCCCCAGCATACCTAATCCGGTTTCAACCTGAAGTCCAAGTCCATAACCCATTCTATATCCTTCGTTCTTAAGAATATTTTTATCCGGTTCTGCGGCTCTCATAAAATATCCATTATCCCAAAATGCAAATATATAAGAACGTCTTGTAATTAAATATCTATATTCAAGATTTGTCCATGCAATGCGTGAGCCTAAAAACTGCTGCTCTCTAAAACCTCTTAGTGATAGTGTGCCACCTAATCTGAACAAATCACTTTCTTCAAAAGATGCTCCTCTTAATTCTCTTCCGTGAACTCCAAGAGAAATTATTTGCTTACTGAATATTTGATGGAAGTAAGAAAAGTCTATCATAAATCTTTGAAGATTTATATTTGTCTTTAAAGCTGTAGTTAAATATTCAATGGGACCATTTATTTTTTTTCTTGAAAATGTATAAGTATTATTCCAAACAAATCCGCTTGTAGGTGAATAAGGGTCATCACTGGTGTCAAATCTTAAATTCAATCCGGCAGTCATCAAAGAACTGTTATAGACAGTAAATCTTGGTATAGCAAGCAAGGTTGGAATAATTTCTTCGGTTGATAAAATTAATCCTGCAGTTACTTCTTCCGATGCAAGAAAATCAATAACACCTTCAAGCTTTCTTTGAACATAAGTAGTATCCTGTTTTCTTTGGAATAAATTAAATGAAACATTAAAGGGATAACCTAAAAGCCATGGCTCTAAATATCTAAGTTCAAGTTCCTGCGAATTTCTGTTTAGTTGCTGCCATCTGATTGCGAATGCTCTTCCGGTACCAAAAAGATTTCTAATACTTACATTTGCTAATCCAGTGAAATAACCTTTTTCACCTTCTCTTACTCCTGGAACATATCCTAAAATTCCATCAAAGTTGTTGGTTTGTTTTTCCTTAACATTTATTCGCAGGATTCCTTTACCATCTTTATCGAAGTAATAAGTAGGCGTAGTAACAGGTTCAAAAAATCTAAGCTTGTTTAATTTTTTTGGCAGGTCATTGATTTTTTTCTGAGAATATAATTCACCTTTGTTTAATCGAAGTTCCCTAACAATGACATAATCCTTAGTTGAAGAATTTCCTGATACCTCAATTTCGTCAATGGTGCTCCTGCTTTTTTTCTCAACCTTCATAAGCAGGTCAACATAATCTTCACCTTCGATACTGTCCTTAACAATTTCTATCTGAAGAAAAGAAATTACTGTAAATGGAAACCCATTGTCTTCATAATACTTTAAAGCTTCATCAATATTTTCTTCTATTAAATATTTGTTGAATTCAGAACCTTCGAGAAATCCAAATATTGAATATATTTTCGCTGAATCTTCCGGAGCAGAATTGATTTTTAACGTTCTTATTATTGCAGGTTTGCCTTCAACCACTTTAATAAATAATTTTACATTAGATGAATCATTATCAGGTTTTTCTTTTTGTACATCGATATTTATTTCAGAAGAAAGATAACCTGCTTTTGCAAAATTATTTAAGATATTTTTTTTGATTGTATCTATTATGCTTAGATAAAATTTATTTCCTGAATTTATGCCGCTGAATTGCAGCACTTCATTATTGCTGAATTTTTTATTACCGGAAATTTCAATATTTGTAATTAATTGAGCGTAAGAAAAAGAAGATAGGAGGAATATTAAACAAAATAATTTAACGTGGTGTAACATCAACAATTTTCATTTTTTTGCCGATAGGTTCAACTGATATTTGGGTTAAGTATTTTTGTAATTCTTCAGGGCTAACATTGCAGGTTTCATAACTTGCTGCATTTGTTGCTCCCATTGCTGCTGCATATTGAACTGTTTCTTCAAAAGATAAATTATTGTGGTAACCGTAAACTAATCCTGATGTAAAAGCATCCCCGCTTCCAGTTGCATCAAGTTCTTCAACTTTAGGAGAAGTTACTTTGAAGTGGAAGTCAAAGTTAGAAATAAAACCAGGCTCATTTCCATTTGTTAAAGCAGCTCTTTTAATTCCTTTGGAATACAAATAATCAAGAAAAGAAAATTTATCATCATCAGTTTTTAATTCTTTGTTTAAACTATTTTCAATTTCGTGAAGATTATTATGCATCATTGATGGAGATGCATCAATGCAGTTTTGTAAATGCCTTCCATAAGTATCGCAGAAGGATACTTTGTCATATTTGTTGCACAAGGAAATCAATTCAGGAAAAATATAGTCTGTATTAATTGAAGGTGAACTCCCTGATAAAACAACTATCTCCGCTGTTTGAATCATCTTATCAGCTTTGGTTAATAAGGATTCGGCTTCCTGAGGAGTTATTTCAGGGTCAGGTTCAAAGAAAGAGGTAACTGCTTTATTTGTTTTATCAATTATAACATATCCTGCTCTGGTTTCAGAATCTGTACTGATATATACATTATTAATTTTTGATTTATTTAAAAGGTCTTTATATATCTTCCCTGTTGTACCGCCTAAAAATGTTAAAGCAATATTTTCTAAACCAAATAAATTTAATTGACGGCTTACATTAATTCCCTTTCCTCCTGGAAAAGTTTCACTGAAACCATTTCTATTTACTTTGTTAAAGCTTACTTCATTATAAGTAAGTTTTTTTTCGAGCAAAGGATTTAATGTTACCGTCAAAATCATTAATAATGCCTATCTGTATCTGTAATCATCACCGTAAAGAGGAGTTATCAATCTATAATCTCCAAATCCGGTTTCATCAAGAAAAACAAATCTTCTGTTAAGTTGAAAATATTCCCAAACTTCATAAGGCTTTGCATCATAATCAAATGGATGTCTATCAACGCTGTTAGGAGCACCTAAAATTATGAACACCATTCCTCTATCAGTTTTCCAGCCTTCAGTATAATGAGAAAAATTCTTGTTAGAATATTCTATTCTTCTATAATACTCATCAAAGACTTCATTTTCTTCAGTACTTGGAGCAGGGTCTTTCTTTTTCCAGAATTCAACATATCTTTTTTGTTTCTCTTCTTTGTTTGGAGCATCTTTAATATAATCAAGTTCTTTTTCCGTTGCGATGTATATTAACTGGTCAACAGCTTTATCAAGGTCCTGTATTGCAGTCGGAGCACCAATCCATCTTGAATAAAAGGACTTTGATGTTGATGCAAAGGTTTCGCCTCTTGTATTTTTAACATTTAATTCAATTAAATATTTACCTAAGCTAAAAGAAGAATCTTTTATTGTATAGAACAATTGGTTTTTTCCTGCCGTTAATTTTTTTTCGGCCTTATCGCTATAAATTACATTTTGTTTTTCATCCATTACTCTAATATCCAAAACTACATTGGAATCTTTTGCAGAGTAAACTTCAAAAAATAAAGGTACACCTTCTTTTTGCGCAGATACATTCCTTGAAATATTAGGTATAATTTTGTTCGAATTTTCTCCGGGAGTTTGCTTGGAGATAATCATAATATCACTGATATTAATATCATTCTTGCTAAAATCTTTAACGGTATACATACTTTCAGCAGAGAAAGATTTTTTAGATTCCTTATCTTCAACTGAAGTTCGAATAAAATACTTACCAGGCTTTAAATAAAAAGAACGCATACTTAAATTGAAATTACCTTTTGCATTAGTGTTTTCGAATTCGAATGCATCAATTTTTTCTGTCCATACTTTATCGGAAATTAATTTATCTTTATTTTCATCGTAGATTGAAATTGTTACAGTATATGATGCTGTATATCCTTTATCAGAAATAACAAATTGAACTTCTTTATAAGGCACCTGGATAAAAACATCAAGACGGGTATTGGAAGGATTATCAGATGCAAAATTCAGGAAGTCCTGATAATATTTTGCACGAGTAGGCTGTTCTTCTTCCTGCATGTCCTGAGCTTGTATGCTGAAGTTTACTATCAGCAATAGTACAAGCATAAATAATTTTTTAAGCATTTTTGTTAACTCCTAATCTTTCCGTAAAGGTCATACTCTTCATAATTTGTGACCTCTACTTGATAAAAATTTCCTAATTTAATGGAGCTATCTTTCTCAATCAGAACTTCCCCGTCAACTTCAGGAGCATCACGATAGGAACGTCCGATGAAATAATCACCTTCTTCCCTATCCACAAGAACTTTAAGAACGTGCCCAACGAACATTGAATTCTTTTTTAATGAAATTTCCTGCTGTATTTCCATTAAAACATCTTTTCTCATTTCCTTTATACTTTCATCAACCGGGTCACCAAGAATAAAACTTGAAGTATTTTCTTCAGCTGAAAAAGTAAAAACACCAACTCTGTCAAACTCTACTTCTTTTACAAACTCACATAATTCGTCAAAATCTTTTTCGGTTTCATTAGGATACCCAACAAGAAAAGTTGTACGTAAAGTTAAATTCGGAATTCGTGATTTTAATTTATTTATCAACTCCTTAGTAGCCTTATTTGTTATTCCACGTCTCATTGACTTAAGTACATTATCGGAAATATGCTGCAGTGGAATATCAATATACTTGCATACTTTTTCATTGTTAGCAATAACATCTATAACTTCATCAGAAAATCTCGATGGATAAGCATACATTAATCTTATCCACTTAATACCTTCTATTTCACTTAATCTAATAAGCAATGTATGTAGACTACGCTGACCATATAAATCCAATCCGTAATCTGTAGTATCCTGTGCAATAATAATTAATTCCTTAGTATTATTTTTTGCCAGGAACGTTGCTTCTTCAATCAACTTTTCAATAGGAATTGATTTGTTATTTCCTCTCATAAGAGGAATTGCACAAAATGAACAAGGATGGTCACATCCTTCAGAAATTTTTAAATATGCAGAATGAGAAGGAGTAGTCAAAAGACGTTCACCTAAAAGTTCAGTCTTTAAGTTACCTCCAAATTCCTTTACTATACCTTCATAGTTCTCAGTTCCAAAAAAAACATCAACTTCAGGTATCTCTTTAATCAGTTCATTCTTATATCTTTCGGACAAACAACCTGCGACAATAACTCTTTTAATTTTACCCTGCTTCTTTAATTCAACCGCATCCAAAATTGTATTTATGGATTCTTCTTTTGCAGCCTCAATAAATCCGCAAGTATTTATAATAACAGTATCAGCTTCTTCGGGATTGTCTTTTATTTTAACATCATTAGCAGCCAGCTGTTTTAATAAGCGTTCGGAGTCAACAGTATTTTTAGAACAACCTAAGGTAATAACACTTACATTCTTCTCATTCTCTTTAATAAACAAATCTTAACCTTCAAGTAATTTTAAACATAAATAAATAACAGGAGCAGATAAGAATAACGAATCAAAACGATCAAAAATTCCACCATGACCAGGGATAATATTAGAGGAGTCTTTTACACCGACATCTCTTTTAAGCAAAGATTCAAAGAGGTCGCCCACCTGACCAATTGTTCCAATTATTATACCTATTACAAAGATTGTGTCCCAATGTAGAAAATTCAAGAACAAAAATTTGGACGCAATTAAAGCTGTCATAGCACCTATGAAACCAAAAATTGCTCCTTCCCAACTCTTATTTGGACTAACTCTTGGAAAAAGTTTATGTTTTCCTAAAGCAGTTCCGCCATAATAAGCAAAGGTATCGCAGAACCATATTCCTGCGAATGAAGCAATGATTATATACCCTCCCTGCCTGTATAAAGTTTCAGTAAAATGCGGGAAATACTCTCGAATTCCAATTAATGATGCTCCAGCGAATCCAAGGTATAATGAACCTAAAAGAGTAGCGCCAATATTATAAATAGCGGATTTTTTATTCCTGAAAAGTTCAAATACTGCCAGAATGACAATATAAATAAGGAATGCTGAAAATAAATCGTCAACAAAAGTTCTGTACTTATTTATTATCAGAAAGGCTACGAATAAAAAACCGAAGAAATAATTTACATAGGTGAATTTTTTCCTGGTAAAATGTGTAAATTCATAAAATGATGTTAAGGCTATTGCAGCAGTAAAAATAAGAAAATAAATACCTCCGAAATAGCAAACAGCAAGAATTAATGGAATTGTAATAACTGCTACAATAACTCTTGCTGCATTGTTTGAAAATTTCATTCTTTAGGTGTTCCGGAAATTAGTTAAACATTTTCATCAGGTGTTGTTCTATTAAGATTATCACCCGTATTTCTTTTATATTCTTCGATATAAGTTAAGGCAGCATCAACATCCTGTTTCTGCACTAATAACTTAACCATTGAGAAATCTCCCGGAGCAGGGAAATTTCTATCTTTTTGAGATAAGATAGTAGCAACTATGCCTGCGCTTTCAAGATTATCCTTAAGCATTTCAATTTCATATTCCTGAGTGGAAGTATAAACAACTTCCCAATTATCCTCAGACCAGTTTTCAGCTTTTACAACTTCATCATCAGGAACTAAATTGTAACCGCAATCAGGACAAACTTTAACGCCTTCAACATATTCATATTCACAATTAGGGCAAATAGGCATAACAACCTCTCAGATTATTAATTTATTGGAATTATATCTTCTTATTAAATATACTACTAAGCCAAACAAAGTTAAAAGAACAATGAAACTCAATGAGGCAAAACCAAGCTCAGCATTTGTCATTGTCTTGGTGTCCACGAGTTCCTCACTTCCAAATGCAAGATACATAACAACTGCGATAAAATTGTTCATGAAATGAAGCACCATAGGAACAACAATTGAATTGGATTTATAAGCGGCGTAACCAAAAAATAATCCTAATGCAATTAATGGCAATAATCCATAAGGATTAAAATGATTTAGTGCAAAGAAAATAGCAGTTAAAAGTGCAGCCTTAAAAGGAGTCATTGTGAATTCAAAACTTCTTTGTATAAATCCTCTGAACATCGTCTCTTCGCATAATGCAGGTATTACAGATACCACAAATACAACAAGTAAAACTTCTAATGCATTTTTTGCAACTATGATTTTTGAATATTGATCTTCAAGCAAAGTGTTTAATCCATCAAGTGCATCCTTAATACTTTTTATAGCTGCGGATTTTTCAGCCAGTCTTTCAATAAAAACATTTTGTATGTATAAATAGTTCTGCATTAATGGGATTAAAATTAGCATTCCCAAAATAAAAAATGAAAGAAGCTTAAAATCAACAGGATGAGCTCTTATAATAAAAGTTACATTTTCGTAAATAACTTTTGTTAAAATTAATGCAGGCAAAAGGATGAACAATAATTGACCAGCCATTTGAATAAGTCGTAAACTGTTTGGTGGTGCATTTTGAAAATCAAAACCTAAAACCAAAATTAACAATAGACTTCCGAATAGTTGATATAAGATGAATCCTCCTATTAAACCAATAACAGCTGCAAGAGTAGGATTTATCTTTGGTTCAATAGGTAATCTGTATTTATGAACAATAGGAACTATTATAGGTTCCTGAAAATTAGTTTCAGGTTCTTTTTCAGGCTTCTGCTGATTCTGTTCTTCGTTATTTTGATTTTCATCCATAGAATACATTAATATTAAAGATTTTAATGTAAATAAAGTAAAAGAGTTATTATTTTCAAAATGCCCAGGATTTAATATGGTGTTTGTCATCTTAAATAAAAATGCTGTTTAGTGTATGACTTGCATATATTTGCTAAGTCAGGGAGCAATTATTAATTTTACATATATTATTTAGGCAATTTTATGTCAAAAATTCTAATTGTTGAAGATGAACCTAATATGAGGTTAGGGTTAAAAGATAACCTCGAGTTTGAAGGATATGAAGTAGATTTTGCTGAAGAAGGGGATACAGGATTAAAAAAGATAATAGAAAACAAGTACAGCCTTGTACTGCTCGATGTAATGCTGCCTAATTTATCAGGGTTTGATATTTGTAAAACTGTCCGCAAAAAGGGAATAACCACTCCTATAATTTTGCTTACTGCCAAAGGTGAAGAGATTGATAAAGTTCTTGGACTTGAATTAGGTGCGGATGATTATGTAACAAAGCCTTTCAGCTTACGTGAACTTCTTGCACGCATTAAGGCGGTGCTTAGAAGGAATGAAGATGCAGGTTCAAACACCAAAGAAGAAAATATAAAAATAGGTAAGCTCGAAATTAATTTTGCCTCATATATTGCCTTAGAAAAAGGAAGGCCTATTCAATTATCTCATAAAGAGTATGAGATATTAAAATATTTATGGGAAGAAAGAAATAAGACTGTAAGCAGAGATGATTTGCTTAATAAAGTCTGGGGTTATGAAGAATCACCGACCACACGCACTGTTGACAATTTTATTTTGAAGCTTCGCCAAAAGATTGAGAAAGACCCTAATCACCCACAAATAATTCTTACAGTACACGGAGTTGGATACAAGTTGGTGGTGGTTTAACACAAGGTGTCGTTGCGAGGCACGAGTCCTAGAACAACAGCCTGTCCCATGACAAAGCAATCTCAACTTTCCCATGACTAAAGTCGTGGGTTAAAGAAGAAAAAACATTCTTTAAATTTAACCCATGACTTCAGTCATGGGTACCTTTGTTAATTTTGACTTATTAATTCTCTATCGGAAACACTAATCTAAATGTACTTCCCTTCCAAAGTGTGCTTGTTACTGTTACATCCCCTTTATGTGCTTCCATTATATGCTTAACTAATGACAATCCTAATCCTGTTCCTTTTGTATTATGGACAAGATTACTTGTCACTCTAAAAAATTTATCAAATATTCTTTTCTGATTTTCTTCAGATATTCCAATTCCCTTGTCAGCAACTTCAAGATATATATTTTCGTCAGTTGTACCTGTAGTAATTTTAATTTCTTTTTCATCTTCACTATACTTAACTGCATTATCAATCAAGTTAATGATAGCTTCACCAATTGCGTCTTTATCAGCTTTAATAAGTGGAAGTGAATCATCAACTTTTATTTCAAACTTAAAACCTTTATTACGAACGTGGAATTTGTAAGTATTAAAAACTTCGCAGGCAACATCATTTATATCTATCAAGTCAAAGCTGTATGTTCTTTTTCCTGCTTCCATTTTAGAAAAGTTCAAAATTTTATTTACTATTTTACTTAAGCGATTAGTTTCCTGACTTATTATGGTATAGTATTCTTTCTTTTTTACTTCGGAGGGTACTCTTCCCATTTCAAGAGTTTCAGCAAACATTGTTATTAATGCCAGAGGGGTTCGCAATTCGTGAGAAACATTTGCAACGAACTCTGATTTTATTTGAGCAAGTTCTATATCTTTTTTTATCGTTTTGAATGCAGCATATGAACCCACAAAAATTAAAATTATTAATATTATGATAAATATTAAATTTGTATAAGTACGTTTTTGTACAAGAGATTCTACTGTCTCTCCTGTAAATGACATAGCCAAATAATATTCTGGTAATAGCCATAACTGTTTTCTGGTTTGAACATCAAGTTTTTTAGAAGCTGTATCAGGATAAATTGTTGTATTATTTTTCCCGTTTATGACTGCAATAATAAAATTACTTCCCAAATTACCCTGGTTAATTTTTAATATTTTATCAGCTATAATATTGTAAATAAAATCTTCGGAATTAATAATTATTCCGCAAAGTTCTTCATTGTTAGCAATATCTTTTGCTATAAATAAAAGAAGAAGGTCCCCATTTTTTTGTTTTAGTTCAACGGGTTCAATTTTTCTATAATTAGCCTGGCTATATCTAACTAATCTATCGATCAGCACTTTATTATTTTTTAATATTTCTTTAAAATCCAGATTATATGATTTGGGCTCTTTGAACTTTAAATTGTTTAAAGTATCTGCAGTAAGTACGCATTTTATTGATTTATTATTATTTACTAATGCATTATATAAGTAAGAAATACTATCGTGAGATTCGAACCTGTTAAGGGTGGATGCTATTTTGTTTGCCCATGAATTTACATAATCATCACTATGCTGGTTAACCGAAAATAAAATAGTCTCCATCTGACTACTATAAATATCTTCAAGTATTTTTTCATTTTCATCAAGCGAACTTATTTCACTGTAAGTAAAAGCTAATGCAACAATGAAGATAAATGACAATAAGGCAACTGTTATTACCTTAATCTTTTTGTTAATCATGGTAATTGAGAAAATTTATTGGGATAATTTAATAAAAATTATCTGGTATAAAAACTTTCTTTAATTGTTAGCTTGCCCAAGTTTTTCTTTTAAATCGAAGTTCATTATAACTTTTGTGCCATTTTTGAATTCGTATTTAATTGTACCATTAAGCTGGTCAACTAAATTTATTATTAATTCATTGCCTAATGTCTGTATGTCATCAAAATTATAATTTGGTGGAAATCCTACCCCATTATCACAAAAGATAAAGCTAATTTTACCATCATCCATTAAATAGAACTTAACATCTATTATTCCATTTTTTGAATTTGTAAATGCATGCTTTATGGAATTTGATACAAGTTCATTCAATATTAGTCCTAAAGTTACCACAACATCAAGAGATACATTTACATCATCTATATCAATATGAACTTCTATTTCTGATTTGTAATCATAAGAATCTAATAAATAATTTATCAGTTCATTAACATAATCTTTAAACTTTATTGTGGACAATTCGTTAGATTTATAAAGCTTTTCGTGAATAAGAGCCATAGTTTTAACTCTATGCTGGCTTTCATTAAAGATATCTCCCATCTCCTTATCTTTAATATGAGCTCGCTGAAGATTAAGCAAGCTTGAAATAATCTGAAGATTATTTTTTACCCTATGATGAATTTCTTTTAATAAAATTTCTTTTTCTCTTAAGGATGCACTTATTTGTTCTTCCGATTTTTTTCTTTCAGTAATATCTCTTAGAATAATAGTATAAAGTTTTTCGTTGCCATTATTTATTTGAGATATTGATGCTTCAATTGGAAATTCTTCACCATTTGAACGAAGCCCATTGGGAGTTCCTAATGCTCCCATATTTCGCGCGGTTGAGCCAGTCGCTCCAAATTTTTCAATTTGATTACGGTGTATATGTCTAAAACGTTGAGGAATAATTATATCAATTGGTTTACCAATTGCATTTGATGAATCCAAAAGGAATATTCTTTCAGCTGAGTGGTTAAACAACAAAATATTATGTTGTTCATCGATTGTTATAATTGCATCCATAGCTGAATCAACTATGCTCGCAAGTCTTGCTTTATTTTGGTTTAAATTTTCCCGATTTTTTATTTTTTTAATAAAGAATGCTAACTGCTGGTTTATTGCTTCAATTTCTATTAAGGAATTTCTATTTATTTTATGTGAATGTTCACTATAAAAAATAACTATACCTTTAATGTCAGGTATTTTTAAAACAGGTAAAATATGAGCAGTCTTTATATTAATATTTAATAATTTATCTTTGTAAGGGATTAAATCATCAAGGTTAAGATCTTTAATGGAATGAACACTTTCCCTCATTGAAATTAAATTATCTAATTCTTTAAATTGAATATTACAATTATCATTAAAGAGTTGTTTAAAAAATTTTTTATGTTTGTTAATACTCCAGAATGATTCAAAAACATATTCGTTTTTTTCATTTAACAACCTTAATTCAGCAGCTACCCATTTTTCCTGCTTGCAAATAATTGAATAAATATTCTCAAAGGCTTCATCTATTTGAGTTGAGGCTACAACAATCCTGGTAATCTTAAAGAGCTTTGCAATTCGGCTTTCAGCTAATTTTCTTTTGGTTACATCATAAGCAGCAACAAGCCATACTTCATTATCGCCTAAATTTATTTTATTTGCGTGGATTTCAACATCAATAACTTCTTTATTCTTTTTTATATGACGGTAACTTCCAACCCCTTTATTTCCCTTAAATTGCTCAAGATATTCCTTAAATTCTTCAACATCTTCCTTTGGTCTTAATTGAAATGCATCGAGGTTTAAAAATTCATCTTTAGTATACCCGTAATTATTTATTGCTGCTTGATTTACAGCCAGAATTTTAAAGGTTCTATCCTCATAAACCATCATGGGAATTGGGTTCTCATCGAAAAGAAGTTGAAATTCTAATTTAGATTTGCCTGAAAAAGTGAAATCCATTTCATCCTATTTTGTGAACATAATTAAAAACAAAAATCTCAAAATTTTCATTTCAATTTTATATATCTTATAAAAAATATCAAAGTTATTATAGGATGCTTATGTCAAAAGTCACCTTATTCTTTTAATAGATTATTCTTAATGATTTAGATGAGTGCTGGCCTTTTATTGTGATAAGGTGCTTTTAATTAATTAAAGGATACTTATATATTAAAATTGTTGATACGTTAAAATAAATATAGGAGTCCTTGATGATTATTACGTTAGGAATAGTTGTTTATCTATTGTTTTTAGGATATCTATCATTCAGAAGTTATAAAAATACTTCTAAAGAAGTAAATAGATACAAAGCCAGCGATTGAATTAAGTCCTGAGTTAAATAGTTTTTGTTAGCTCCAATGTGTTTTAAGCCTTAATATACCCTCTCATTTAAGGTTTAAAACACATCTTTTTTTTAGCTATCCATTTCTGATAATTTTCTCATATCTCTGTTAAATCCCATAAATAAAACTATCATTGAAATTATATAAAGAGCTAAAAGAATAAAGAATACTGATGGTAATTTATTTAATCCCTTTATACTTACATAGCTTGTAAGCAAAAAAAGACAAATAAAGAATGCATTGGTAAGTGAACTTAACTTTATAAAATAAATTGAAATTTTTTTTAAACTTTCTTTTCTATGAGATTCATCAAGCAATAATTCTTTATGTGGAAGATTTAAATGCTTGGTGGACATTGAGGGAAGTTTAATTGCAAAAATTAAAAAGAATATCGTTATAGCTAAATATATTCCGAATATCATTAGAACAAAATTATTCTTGTTCATATAATTATCCACATTACCTTCAATATTGAAGTGTGATGCGACAGTATCAGGAAGTTTTGGATAGAAGTATAAAACTTCTATTACAAATAATAAGAATGTTCCTAAGAATAAGAGAACCCATTTATTTTTGAAGTCCATATGTTTTTCTACTTTATTTCAGTTTCAATTTTAAATGATATCCTTAATTTTTCCCAGTCTAAATTTATTAGAGCGGAATTTGGTTTCTGATAAGTAAAATTGTATGTAAGCCATTCAACAGGATGTTCCATTCTATGAGTTTTTACATCAACTCTTAATGCATCTTCATTATCGTTATATTCAAATGCACCCCACTGGTCAGCAACTTTGTTAAAAATAATTGTAAACTTATTTTTTTGTGGAATAACAAAAAAGCTGTATGAACCTTTTTTAAGCTTCTTTCCTTCAATTATAACATCAGTTGAAAAGGTAAACTTAGTAGCTTCATCAGCACCTGCACGCCAAACTTTTCCATAAGGCACAAGTCCATCCCAAATTTTTCTTCCCTTAACTCCAGGTCTGCTATAGGAAATTTTAATTTCCGTTAATCCCACAGTTTGTCCAACCTCTGCTTTAGGGCTAACACGAACCTTCTTTTCCTGTGCATTTACCTGAACAATAAAGAAGCAAAGGACGATTGCTATTAAAAATGAGTTCAAAAATACTTTCATACTAAACTTTCAAATTTCTCTATTATAAGATTATAAAAATATTCTGATTTAAAAATTGATTACTAATGGGTGAACTTTTTCATCAAATCTATTACTTTATCTATTTCTTCAAAGTTATTATAAAAATGAGGAGAAAATCTTAATATTCCATCTCTAACTGCAGTAGAGACCTTATTTTCATTAAGGTACTTAAATAACGCATCAAAATCCCTGTGGCGAATGCTGACAATACCTGATAAATATTTTTCTTCTAATGCATCGCAGACAAATTCTGCATTGATATCCTGCAACTTTTGTATAAGATATCTGGTATTATCAAGTACATCTTTGGTTACATTTTCATAACCATACTCTTTAAATAACTTTAAAGATGCATTAAGTGCATAAATACCAATTGTATTTACTGTTCCAGTTTGATATTGTTCAGCGGATTTCTTTAGCCTTAAATCAAAATCCAGTAAGCTCCAGGCATTTTCAACAGATAACCAACCAACGTATTTGGGGGATAATTCACTTCTTAATTTTTCAGATACATAAACAAAAGCTAATCCCTGAAGTCCCATCAACCACTTCTGACTACCACAGGAAATAAAATCAATATTATCTTTTATAACATCCATTGTAAAGGCACCCAATCCTTGGATGGCATCAACAGAAAAGATAATATTATTTTCTTTACAAAATTTACCAAGCTTTGTCATATCAACTTTATATCCTGTTAAGAACTGAACAAAGCTAACTGAGATTAATTTTGTATTTGGTTTTACTGCTTCAATAATATCATCTGCTGATACAGCACCATTCTTTGATTTTACAAAATCAATTTCAACTCCCTGTTCCTTAAGATTCATAAAAGGATAAACATTGGCGGGGAATTCAATATCGTTAAGGATTATTCTATCCCCTTTATTCCATTTAATTCCCTGAGCTAAAAGGTTTATTCCGTTGGTAGTATTGTCAATGAATGCAATGGAATTAGAATCAGAGTTAAGCATTTCTGACAGTAAATTTTTGGTTTCGGCAGCAACATTTATGAAGCTTTGAAAATCATCAATCACACCTTCACTGCTAATTACCAATCTTTCATTTATTTCATCAAGCACTCTGTTGGAGAGTGGTCCTGTCGATGCGTGATTAAAATAAATTCTGCCTGAACTTAAATATTTGAATAGACTTCTAACTTCAGACTTGTTCATAATCATTAAATTTATTTTAGAAAATAAAAAATAATCATAGACTTTTTGATTTTATTTTTTTATAATGAATCAAAAATTATATACATTAAAATAATAATATTAGTTGATATTATAAGAGCGGATTAACAGGGAATTAATCCCTGTATTTTATTATTAAATTATAATACAATAATGAAAAAAAAAGTTGCCCCATCCAAACATCCAAAAACTTTTGTCCTTGATACCAATGTTATACTGCACGATTCAGATTGCATAAATCAATTTCAGGAAAATGACATTGTTGTTCCACTTACTGTAATTGAAGAGCTTGACCATTTTAAAAGAGGCAACCAGGTTATAAACCTGAATGCACGGGAATTTGCACGCAAGGTTGACCATATGACAGGAAATGCTCTCTTTGATAAAGGTGTATCAATGGGAAAACGAAGAGGAAAATTCAGCATAGCTTTATTCAAAGGGCTTTCTGAAGAAATCCGTGAAACCTTTAAGGAAGATACTCCTGACCATAGAATTTTAAGTACTGCTTATGAGTATACTAAGAAATTAAAAAACAATTCTGTGGTGCTTATAACCAAAGATGTTAATCTTAGGATGAAAGCCAAAGCTTTAGGTATTCACGCTGAGGATTATACTACGGACAGAGTTATTAATATAGAGGAGCTTTATAGCGGTAAAGAGGTTGTTCAAGATTTTGATGATAATATTCTTTTGAGATTTTTCAATATTCCATTTGAAGTACCCGCAAAAGATGTGGCTAAACATCTTGATGGAGAAGTACTTCCAAATAAATATTACATACTTCGAAATTCACAAAGGTCAGTCTTAACTTGTATGGATAGTGAAAAGACCTTGATGAAAAAGATTGATAAGAATGTAATTTACGGAGTCAAACCTCGTAATGCTGAGCAAACATTTGCAGTAGATGCATTAACTAACAACGATATTCCTTTAGTTTCACTTACCGGTAAAGCCGGTACAGGTAAAACTTTATTAGCATTAGCAAGTGCATTACATACAAGAAAATATTTTAGACAAATTTATGTAGCTCGTCCTATAGTTCCACTTAGTAATAAAGACATCGGATTCCTTCCCGGTGATGTTCAAAGTAAGCTTGAACCATATATGCAGCCATTGTGGGATAACCTCAAGGTTATACAAGACCAATTCCCTGAAAATGATAAACAGAATACAACAATCAATACTCTCATAAAAGAAGAGAAGCTGGTGATTGAACCTTTAAGTTATATCAGAGGAAGAAGTTTACAAAGAATTTATTTTATTGTTGATGAAGCACAGAATTTAACTCCGCACGAAATAAAAACAATAATTACAAGGGTTGGAAGTGGAACAAAGATAGTTTTTACCGGAGATATTTATCAGATTGACCACCCTTATCTTGATTCGCAATCAAATGGTTTAACCTATATGATTGAACATTTTAAGGGACAAAAATTGTATGCTCATATAAATCTTGAAAAAGGAGAACGCTCAGAGTTAGCAGAACTTGCAAGTAATTTATTGTAAAAGTTGAAGTGCTTAGGGTTTGTTTTGTCTATCGTTTGTTGTGTATTATTTTGATAGTTTAAATTTTAAAATATTTTAATTTAAACTATTAAAACAGCATACAACTTATGAAAATTCTTATTTTGGCTTTATCCGGTATTGGAGATGCACTGATGTTTACGCCTGCTGCATCTTTGATTAAAAAGCATTTTCAGGGTTGTGAGTTGGATGCATTAGTAATGTTCAAAGGCGTAAGAGATATTTATGAACGTCTCCCATATATTGACAATGTATACCATTTCGATTTTTTATCCCGCGGTTCGCAAGCTTCATTAAAATTTCTTCTTAAGCTAAGATATAATTATGATGCAACTATTAATGTTTATCCTTCAAACAGAAGAGAATATAACTTAATAAATTTTTTAATAGGCGCTAAGAAACGTGCGGCTGTTGAATATCTAAGAAAAGATAAGCAGAATTTAGGCTGGCTTAGCAACGTCAGAGTTACTGAGGATGATAATAAGCATAATGTTATAACTAATATAAAACTTTGCGAAAAACTTTTAGGAAAAGAATTTAATGAAGAGCCTGACTTAGATTTTTTTCTCAACAGTGATGACCATAAAGCTGCCCGTGAATTTGAGGCAGCTAATAATATTCAAATGAGTGATTTTATTGTCGGCATTCATCCGGGATGTGCTACGTTAAAAAACCACATACAAAGACGTTGGGAACCTGAAAAATTTGCTGAGTTGAGCAGAAGGTTGATAAAAGAAAATAATGCTAAAGTTTTAATATTTGGTGGACCTGAAGAGGAAGAATTAAAAAAGAACGTTCATAAAAAAATTCACTCAAATGATGCAATAATAGTTCATACAAAAAATTTAGCTGAGAGTGCTGCCATAATGCAAAGATGTAATTTGTTTGTTACTAACGACAGCAGCTTAATGCACGTAGCTTCTGCAATGAAGGTGAAAACCGCTGCCATAATTGGTCCAACCAATCCTGAATATATTCATCCATGGAAGACAAAGCATATAATAATTTCTTTAAATTTAGAATGTGCACCCTGCTTTATTTATTCGCCAAGACCATTGATATGTTTTAGAGAAGATGTAAAATTTAAATGCGTTAAAGAGCTTACAGTCGATTTTGCTTACAATAAAATTTTACATTTTATGAATGAGGATTAATAATAAGAAATTCCCTGAGTTCTTTTTGCTCTTGGAAACCTGCTCTTAATTCCTCCCTTTACAATTATAGCTGTTCCCAAAATAAAATCTTTATATTTTACTAAACATTGACCAGTAGGTAAATCCTTTTTAATAATGCCGCCTTCAAGATAAGTTTTTAATTCGGCTTGGTCTTGAATCTCATAAATATTCTTTGTGATATATTTCTGCAAGACCTGTGCAGCTTGTGTATGGAATGTCGTTTCACTATTCTTATCATAGATACCAAACTTAGTTCCAATTCTTTCAAATGGAGCAGTTTTTTCTTCCTGCCAATTTTTATTTACAAAGAAAATGTCATTCCCTTTTAAGATATATAAGTAATTATCTAAAATCTCATCATCTATTCCAAACAAGGTTGGGATGTTCTTCAGCTTTAACCGAATATCCTTATGAGAGTAATGATACAATCGATATTCTGGTCTTTGTAATGTTATGGGTTCAAGTGGTTCTGTGTTATCAGTTTTAAGAAATTTTGCAATGAAGAATCCATCGGAATCAGCTTCCCATGGGATTATTCTTCTACATTTGCTAATACTCTCATTTAGTTTTTCACCTTTGTATTCCGTAAATGCATTGGTACTTTTTACAGGGAGTTCAACATCAACAAGTTCTACAGGATATTTTTTTAATATCTTATTTATAACTAATTCATTTTCTTCAACGCTTAAGGTACAAGTGGAATATACTAACTCACCTCCGGGTTTAAGCATTTTAATCCCGCTAATAAGAAGTTTAATTTGAAGTTCTCCAAGACCGACGGCTTTATCAGTATTCCACCAATTATTAACTTCATCTTTTTTCTGAAGTATCCCCAACCCGCTGCAGGGGGCATCAACAAGAATTTTATCAAAATGTTCATTAAATAATTTGCTTAGTATTTCACCTTTCGAGTGGATAATTCCTGTGTTTACAAGATTCATTCTTTCAACATTAGCTACAAGCATTTTTAAACGGTCTAAAGCAATTTCATTAGCAACTAAAGTTCCTTTATTATTCATTAACTCACCGATGCTTGTTGTTTTAGAACCGGGAGCAGAACAAAGGTCAAGTACTATATCATCTTCATTTGGTGCAAGGACAACAGGAGGAACCATTGATGAAAGTCCCTGCATATAATATTCACCAATAATGTGTTCAACTAATTTTCCAATTTCTTTTCCACCACTTACAACTTTTAATGCATTATTAAATCCAGGAACTTCCTCAGTTTCAACATTGTAATCATTTTTAAGTTTTTCTTTTAACTGCAGAAGGGAAGTTTTTAATAAGTTAACTCTTATATATTGAGAAGTTTCTTTGTCAATAAAATCGGAATACTTTTGTGCAAAGTTCTCATCATAAATTGAAGAAAGGTAATTATATATTGTACTGCTTAGGTTCATTGAAAAGTTTTTAGGTAATTAATAACGAACTATATTGTTAACTCTGAAAATATCATTAACTACCTGATGTGCATTTTTATTATCAGGAAAATTCTTTTTGTAATCATCATTTATTTTTTTAATTATTCCATCAAGATACATTTCATAATCTTTAACTGATTTTTTTAATACAGTAGGGTCTTGTGGAATAAGAATATTAGATGGTTTCATTCGACAGGTATAAATAATATATTTTGCCTCTTCAAAATAAGGCGCACGATAAATAGATTTACCATCTACGGTATTCACTTCGTATTCACCAAAGAATTCACTGCCAAGGACCAAAGTTTTGTTCGGTAAATCCAGATTCTTTTTTTCAAAAGATGTATCGCTTAAATCTATAAAATCATCCGGAAAAACTTTAAAGCCTTCATCGGCAAGTTTTTTATTCCATTTAAGAACGAGTTCTTTTTCAGTCAATTTATTTTTTTTCTTTTGAAATAAATGAATAAACAATTTCTTTAAGTTCCTCCAAATTAGAATATGTTTTTACAGTCAACATACTTGAAGAACAGCCTTTAATCATTCCTGATATTGTACCAACGACACTATTATAAACTGCAAGAACAGGAATTTTCTTTTTATAAAGAGCATAAGCAATTTCAAATCCCACTCCTAAAGATGGACCTGAAACTTCAGCAATCAGCATTTCAGAATTTTCGAGCCACCAAATATCGCGCTTAAAAATTTCATCATCACTCAACAAAATAGAAGAACGGAAATCGCAATTCATTTCAGAAAAGGAATTATGCCCTAAGGAGGCTAAATAATTTACAATTTCACAATAATATGATTGAAATCTCGAATCTCCACGGATAGCACCGGCACAGTAAATATTCATATTATTTTAATATCGATTTATAATGTTCTTCATATAATGGAATTACTTTAGAAGTATCGAAATTTTCTACAGCTCTTTTACGAGCATTTTGAGAAAACATCTCATATTTTTTGTCATTACAAAGTAGTTCAATTACATATTTTGACATTCTATCTATATCCCCGAATTCTGCTATAAACCCGGATTCGTTATGCTTGATTAATTCAGGCAAACCTCCTACACTTGAACTAACTACCGGAAGACCGCAAGACATTGCCTCAAGTGCTGCCAAACCAAAGCTTTCTGATTGGGATGGTATAAGAAAGACATCAGATGCAGCTAAAATATCAACCAATGCTTCCTGTTTACCCAAAAATCTAACCTTGTCATATAAACCTAATTCTCTGCTTAATCTTTCACAATCTGATCTTTCAGGACCATCACCAACAAGCAACAATTTTACCAAAGGAAATTCTTTAACGACTTTTTCTAAAATCAAAATGGTATCCTGGACTCTTTTTACCTGTCTGAAATTAGAAGTGTGGATTAATAATTTCTCTCCCTTTGACGCAAGGTTTTTTCTAAAACTATCATCCTCTCTTGGTCTAAATAATTCAGTGTTTACGAAATTAGGAATAACATCAATTTCTTTGTTAATATCATAGTTGGTAAGTGTCTTTTCTTTTAAGAATCTTGAAACAGCTGTAACACCGTCACTTGCCTCAATACTAAATTTTACTAATGGAAGAAATGATGGTTCTAAACCGACTAAAGTAATGTCAGTCCCGTGAAGTGTTGTTGTAACTTTTAAATCCTTTGTTCCTTTAAGCATTTCCTTTGCAAGGAATGCACTGCTTGCATGTGGAATTGCATAATGAACGTGAAGCAAATCCAGGTTTTCATATTTGGCGACTTCAACCATTTTACTTGCTAACGCTAAACTATATAGTGGGAATTCGAATAATGGATAGCTGCTCATTTCAACTTCGTGAAAGAAAATATTTTCCATAAAGTGATTTAATCTGAAAGGAAGGGCATAACTTATGAAATGTACTTCGTGACCTTTTTGAGCGAGTTCTTTTCCTAATTCTGTTGCTACAACTCCACTTCCGCCGTAAGTTGGATAACAGGTGATTCCGATTTTCATTTATTTTATTTTTCTAAAGTATAATGATTTAATATATATCTTTTTTAGCTAAACAAAAATTAAAGGGAGGACAAGTTAAGATTATTCCATAAATCTCTTTTTCAAATCAGGAGATGGAATCATACAAGCATCTTTTTTTCCGAACCATTTGTATCTATTACGAGCAACATATCTATATACTGCATCTCGTAAAGGTTTGGGAATAATGATAAAAATATAAAGAAGTTTCCATCCTCCTTTTAGCTTTGAAGCTATTTTTAATGCAGCATCACTTTCGATGTAGCACTTATCACCTTTAATGAGGATAATGCTGTCTGTTTTTTCTATCAGAGCTCCAAAATTTTCTGAAAGTCTCACACCCACATCAGATTGTAATGATGCAAAATAAAATATTCCTACAGGATCTCTTTTGATTATAAATTGAACTGAACTTACGCATAAATTACAAACGCCATCAAATAGGATAATATTCTTTTCAGTCATTCAATTTTTTTAATGGTCGTGGGGGTGTTGATGACCGTGGTGTTCATGACCACCATCATCATCAAACAACTTTAGTTTATGAGCAAATTTATCAGCAAATTCTGAAATCATTTCAGCGACATCCTGATTTTTGGTTGCTCTTGAAAAAGTATCTGCCATCTTTAAAAGTGTCTGATGATAGAATACATTCATATCATCGTGGAGCATATCTTTGGTCCACAAATCAAGACCTAATGTAGTCTGCTCATCCTTATCCCAAATAGAGATTAAAAAAGCTTTACATTCTTTAGCTTTATCCACCGAAGAATCAGTTGCATCCCAGGATATTTTGTCAGGGACATTATTTTCATCAAAACTTACTTTAAAAAATATTTCACCAGTTTTATTGTCCGGCATTTTAATCCTTTAACTTTTAATTATATTTAGTTTATTTTAGATTTAAGGTTGAAACTTAAAAAAGTTTGATGTTATTATGAAATTAAAGTTAGTGCTTATCTTCTCATTATTTTACGTCTTTTATCATAGTGCAAATGCACAGAATAATGCTGTGGGATTGCAGTTAGGCGGAGGATTTATAAGCAGTATTTCTCCTGATGTAGGTGCTTTTTCCTCATCATTTTTCTATGAGAGATATATCAATCCTGCTACTGCTATAAGATTTAGCTTTGTGTATACTGGTGATTATAATATGATTGTACCTAATACAAGAAAAAAATATGAACCATTTATAAAAGGAATTACTGTTTCAGGGATTAACCATGTCCCTTTGAATAATTTATTTTATGTTGAACCAGGAATTGGATTGGCAGCATTGAATGATAGAATTTTTAATGGGAAAAGCGAATGGGGTTATGGTGTTTTATTTTCTTTAGGGTGGGGGAGAAGAGTTGATAATATATCTTACTCGGCTAATGCTGAATATGCATTAACATTTACTGCATCTAATCCAAAATATTTTTCTTTAACATTGCAAGGAAGGTATTTCTTTTAAATTATGGATTGTGGGTCAACATCATAAAATAATTTTACATCGTTGTATCTTGATTTACGGTTGAATTCAGTAAAGGCTTTATAAATTGCCTGCTTCATTTTCACTCCCCCTTTATCTTCGTTTTTATTGCTTTTTATTAGAAGATGAAATCTGTAAAATCCTTTAAGCTTGGCAATTAAGGCAGGAGCTGGAGCAGAAATATTTATGTAATTTCTATACGCTGTTAGTTCTTTATAAAAATCTTCAATTGCATTCTTTGCTGCTTCTTCATTTTCATCTTTAGATTCAATTAGGCATAGATGTACAAAAGGAGGATAATTCATCTGGTCCCGTTCAAGAATTGTTTTGTTATAGAAACCTTCATAGTCCCCCATTAAAACTTTTTGAAGTACAAAATGTTTAGGGTTAAAAGTTTGAATGATTACTTCACCTTCTATTTTGCTTCTTCCTGCTCTTCCTGATACTTGTGTAAGCAGTTGAAATGTTCTTTCATCTGCTCTAAAGTCCGGCAGCCATAAACTTGTCTCAGCTGATACTACTCCAACTAAGCTCACGTGCGAAAAATCCAATCCTTTAGAAACCATTTGAGTACCAACAAGTATATCGACTTCACCTTTACTGAATTCAAAAAGTATCTTGCTTAATGAAGATTTTCTTGAAATAGAATCAGAATCTATTCTACTTATTTTTGCTTGTGGGAAATGGAAAGCTAATTCATCTTCAACTTTTTCTGTCCCTGTTCCAAAATATTTTAATGATAATGAACCGCAATTTGGACATTTAACTGGAACAGGCTTGAATATTCCACAATAATGACATTGAAGTTTATTATCATTGATATGATAAACCATAGGGACAGAACAGTTTGTGCACTCTTCAACTTTACCGCAATCTATACAAAAGACTGAAGTTGAAAATCCTCTTCTATTCTGAAGAATTATTACACCTTCTTTTTTGTTTAGCCTGTCATCAATCTTATCCAGCAGAACGGAAGAAAAAATATTTTTCATTTTCTTTTTTCTTTGTTCTACCGATACATCAACTAAGGATATTTTGGGTAGTAAGGCATCGTCAATTCTTTTTGTAAGCTTAAGAAGTTCATACTTATTTGTTAATACATTGTGCATACTTTCCAGTGATGGAGTAGCAGAACCAAGTACAACAGGACACTTACTCATTGCACCAAGCATTATGGCAGAATCTCTTCCATTATATTTGGGAGTACTGTCACTTTGCTTATAGCTTCCATCGTGCTCTTCATCAACAATTATAATCCCCAGATTTTTCAATGGGGCAAACAATGCAGAACGAGCACCTACAACAATCTGGCATTTACCATTTAGAATTTTTCTCCATGCATCATAACGTTCTCCTAATGACATCCTACTATGGAGGACTGCAACATTATCTTTAAAATTATTTAATAATCTGGAAGTTATCTGAGGAGTTAATGATATTTCAGGAACTAAAACTAATGCAGATTTATTTTTGGCTATAACTTTTTTTATAAGTTCAATGTATACCTGAGTTTTACCGCTTCCTGTTACACCATATAGAAGAAAAGTGTTGAAAGAAGAATTATCAATTTTACAATTAACTTTTTCTATTACTTCTTTCTGTTCATCTGTAAGCTCAAAATCAATAAGCTGCTCATTGTAAACTTCTACGTAGTTTCTGTCTATTGCTTTTTCAAATACTTCAACAAATCCTTTTTTCTTTAAGCTTGAAATGGCAGAAGAAGATATTTCTTTATCAGCGAGTTCTTTTAATCTTATTACTTTATTTTTTTTATTAAGTATTTCTAATAAGGCTCTAACCTGAATAGGAGATTTTTTTTCAATTTCTGGAATGTAACTATAAATGTCTGCAAGAGGTTTTGCCAGCTTTACATATTTTACTTTTTTAATCTTAACTTTTTCATCTTCAATTTCATCAAGTATTGTTATTGCTCCAGTTTGTTCAAGAGAACGCATAATGGAGTAAATATTTTTTTTCTTAATTAATTTTTGAAGTAAGGTTAAGTTGATTACTTCTTTTTCTGAAAGTACTTTTAAGATTTTTTCCCTGGTTTTACTCTTCTTTTCCTTTGCAAGAAGTTGTATACAAAGTTCTTTATCAACAACAATTTTTCTTTTTGATTCTACTTCGAGTCCGTATGGAATGCTTAACTTCAATGCTTCACCAAGGGAGCACATATAATATTCAGCAATCCACTTGTAAAACTCTAATGATTTTTTTGTTATGATTGGTTTTTCATCAAGAACTTCGATAAGAGGTTTAATTTTATGCTCAGTGTTAGTAGTATCAGTAACATTAACAACAAATCCTGTAAGCACACGTTTGCCAAAAGGTGCGGCTGCACGCATACCAAACTCAACCACATCTTCGTAATCTTTGGGAATTGAGTAAGTAAATGTATTTCTAAAAGGTAAAGGAAAAACTAATTCGGCGAACATCATTTTTTATAGTAAGGTGCTAAGTTGGTGAAATTTTCTTTTTCATAGGAATTGCCAAGCAGCGTATAGGAAATTGTTTTAGTTTCCTCTTCCCACAAAATTCGCAAATCATTTTTTGTGCTTAATATTTGACCATTGGTTGCAATGATGCTGTCACCTGGAGAAAGAGTAAGAATATAATAGCCAGCCTCGAATGTTAAATTACCAAAAGCTTTTAGTGAATTGAAATTAAATTTTAAAAATCCGGATACAGTATCATTACTTACTTCAACTTTTCTATCGGTAATTTCTTTTCCTTCAAGTTTCATTTGCTCAAGAAATTTTTTGCTCTTTAATGCATAACTATAAAGGTAATCAATGTCTTCATCCAGTGCACTTGAGCCTTGCGCATCAGAGCGAAGGTCATATATGCTTACAGAAGCATTCCCTGAACTATCCGAAGTAATGCTTATTTCATAATTAATTTTATGAAACGTAATGCACCCATTTATGATGAGTGCTGAAGTAATTAAAAATAATATGTAAATGAATTTCTTCATTAAATAACTGATGTTTCCAACAATGTTAATGATTGAGCCATCGAATCAAGTTCAGCTAAAATGCCAAAAGGTAAAGTAAATTTATTAGTTATATGTCCAAAAGACATACCATAAAGCACAGGAATATTTAAATCATACAAGCGGTCTTCAAGCACTTCAAATAAAGTAAATGATTGAGGGAATTCTGGTCCATTCTTTTTAGGCTCACATTTACTAAACACTCCCAAAGCAATACCCGCAGCATTCTTGAACTTTCCCGCCTGAATCATTTGAGTAAGCATTCTATCAATTCTATAAGGTTCTTCACCTACTTCTTCTATGAATACTATTTTCCCTGTTGTGTCTATATCGAATTCAGTTCCAATTAAAGATACAACAATGGACAGATTACCTCCAACAAGCTGACCCTGACCTTTACCGCTTCTTATAATTTTTAAAGAACCGTCTTCTTCTTTTTCTTCTTTTTGACTTATTAAAGTTAGATTTTCGTGTGTATCCACTAAAACATCGTTAAAGTAAGTAACACTAAAAGGATTGAAAGTAGATATTCCAACAGGACCGTGAAAACATACTAATCCTGTTTTTGAAAATATTCCATAAAGCAAAGCAGTTATATCGCTATAACCAACTAGTACTTTAGGATTACTTTTAATTACGTTATAATCAAGCATAGGAAGAATTCTTGCACATCCATAACCACCGCGTGCACACATTATTCCTTTAATCGATTTGTCAGCAAACATTTCGTTGACATCATCAGCTCTTAATTTATCTTCGCCACCGAGATAACCTTTTTTAGCAAGAATATTTTTTGATGGAATAGGAATAAATCCAAGTTCAGTAAGATTTTTTTTACTATCCTCAAGTTCAGCTTCAGTTATAAAACTACCGGGAGCAATAATCCCAATCTTATCTCCTTTTTTAATTTTAGGAGGTTTAATGATTGGCAGTACATCATTGATTTTTGCATTAAGCTGAAATGGAATTGCAGTTGCTGCTGCACTTAACGAGACTGTTTTAATAAAATCTTTTCTTTTCATTTTATTTAATCAATTATTTCGTCGTATATAAGATGTTCAAAAGTTTCTCTGCTGCGAATTACTTTATAATTATTACCATCAACAAGAATTTCTGCAGGGCGCCTGCGTGCATTATAATTACTGCTCATAACCATTCCATATGAACCTGCAGATAATAAAGCGAGATAACTTCCTGATTCTGATTGAGATATTTCTCTCGAGCGTGCAAAGAAATCACCAGTTTCACAAATTGGACCTACGATATCAGCAGTAATATCTTTATTACTTGTCAGCTCCACAGGCTGAATATGATGATATGCTTTGTAGAAACTTGGTCTTAAAATATCATTTATGGCAGAATCAACGACAATGAAGTTCTTTCCTGTATTTACTTTATTATATAAAACTTTAGTTACAAGAATTCCGCCATTGGCTGTTAAGAATCTTCCCGGCTCAAATAATATTTTACAATTTAATTTTTTAAGTTCAGGAATTAATTCATTAGCATATTCTTTTACAGAAAAAACCATTTCATCATTGTATGAAGCACCTATACCACCGCCTAAGTCAAAGTGTTTTAATTCCACTCCAATTTTTTTAACATCAAAAAATACTTTGGATAATTTTTTAACTGCTTCAAGAAATGGTTCAACATTTGTAATCTGAGAACCAATATGCATATCTATTCCGGTATAAGTAATATTCTTTAATTCTTTTTGCTTGCTGTAAAGTCTTAATGCAGTTTCTCTATCAACTCCGAATTTATTTTCTGCTAAACCCGTGGAAATATATGGGTGTGTTTGTGCATCGACATCAGGATTTACTCTAATTGCAACTCGCGAAATAACTCCCATTTCTTCAGCAATTTTATTAATTAAATGAATCTCCTCTTCAGATTCTGCTTTAATCATCAGCAAATCGAGATTTAATCCTTTTCTTATTTCTTCGGCAGTTTTACCAACACCTGTAAGAATTAATTTATCCTTCTTTGCTCCGGCTTTTAATGCGCGATAAAGTTCGCCTTCAGAGTTTACATCTGCTCCACTCCCCTCATCAATGAAAGTTTTAATAACGCTTAAATTGAAATTAGATTTAACAGCATAGAAAATTTGATGGTCAATGCTGCTGAATGCATTTGTAAATTCGTGATATCTATCTTTGAAGAAGTTATGGCTATAAATGTAAAGTGGCGTTCCATATTTTTCAGCAAGCTGCTGAACAGAAACATCTTCACAAAATAATTTATTGTTTTTATAATTGAAGTAATCGGATTTAATTATTTTCATTATTCTCTTTTATTTTTACTCTAACATCAACCAGGTGAAGCTTTAAATCTTCTGAAACAATAAGAGGGTTGATGTCAAGTTCGGATATGTTTTGATTTTCTGACATCAATTTAGCTAAATTATTTATAATTTTTTTCAAATCTTCTATGTTAATACTTTTTTCTCCTCTAACACCCTGAATGATTTTGCCTATCTTTGTTGAATTAATTATGTCATTAATATTTTCATCATTTATGAATGCTGATTTTATAGATGTATCATTAACCTGTTCAACATATTTTCCCCCTGAACCAAACATTATCATTGGTCCAAAATTATTGTCATAAAAACCACCCAAAAGAAGTTCAAATTTTGTTTTAAAGAATGGCTGGATTAAAAAAGTATCCAATGTTATTCCTGAATTTTTAACAGCTGCTATCATCTTATCAGCTTCTTTAATCAATTGTTCTTTGTTTTGTATGTTAAGCTTTACAGCTTCAAATTCAGTCTTATGAATTATTTTTTCGTTTACTGCTTTAAGAACAACCGGATAGGTTAAATCAGAATATTTTAGATCGTAATGTTTAAGAATTGTTTTTTCAGGAAGATTAAGTTCGTACTTCCCGAACAATGAACTTATCTCATCCTGAGTAAGTAATCTTTCGCTATTGTAAGTTTCTTCTGAAAAATTGATATCTAATTTTTCAAGAATTTTATTTTTATTATATGCTAATACTTTAGATAATATTACGGCTGGTTCTTCAGGACTTCTATATAATGGTTTCTGCGATTTTGATTGCTCATCATAATTATTCCAGAATTCAGGCAGAGGTAAAACAACTTGAAGGATGGGTTTATCTGATTCTATATTGTTAATTCCTTCAATAACAGGAAAAGGTTTAACCATAACAGGTTCAACAAAGATGGATATAACTGCATCAACTAAATCCGAGTTCTTTAATAGGTTTATTACTTTAGCATAGCCTTCAGCAGTGCCTCCCGGTAAAAGGTCAACCGGATTATTAACAGAACCTTCAGCGTGAATTATTTCTCTTAATTTAGTTTTTAGTTCATCATCAAATTCAGCCAGTTTCAATCCGCAATCATCAATTTTATCAACCGCTAAAATTGCAGGACCTCCGGCATTTGTAACAACTGCTACTCGATTCCCATAAGGTAGAGGGAAGTTTTCAATGTATTGAGCTATGTTAAAAAGCTCTTTAATGTCTTCAACTCTAATAACATTATATTGTTTAAGCACAGCATCAACAACTTTATCACTTGAGCCCAAAGCTCCGGTATGAGAAGATGCAGCTTTGATTCCAGATGCTGTTTTTCCTGCTTTGAGTACGACAACTGGTTTATTGTTTTTCTTACTATTAATTTTTTTTACAAACTCTTTCCCATTATTGAAGCTTTCAAGGTACATAGTAATTACTTTTATGTTCTCATCTTCATTCCAATAATCAAGTAAATCATTTTCATTTATATCAGCTTTGTTTCCAATGCTTATAAAGTGTGCGAATTTTATTTTTGTTTCTCTTAATGAATTTAAAACAGCTGCGCCTAAGGCTCCGCTTTGAGATAAAAATCCAAGAGAACCTTTATGTGGAGTTTCAGCAACAAATGTTGCATTGAGTTTAACATCAGGAAGGGTATTTATCAGCCCCATGCAATTTGGACCTACTAATCTTGCATCAAATTGTTTAATTTCTTTTAATAAACTTTGTTCAGCAAGTTCACCTTCTTTGCCGGTTTCTTTAAATCCTGCTGTAATAAGGACTATAGATTTTACACCGGATTTTAATAATTCATTAATGCTGTCAGCTACAAACAGCTTTGGAACTAAAACGATAGCTAAATCAATTTTTTCTGTTATATCCAATAAATTTTTATGACATTTTAATCCGAATAATTCTCCTGCTTTAGGATTTATTAAAAATAATTTTCCTGTATAACCATATGATATTATTGTTTTAGTAAGTTCATATCCAATGCTTAAAGGTTTTGATGAAGCCCCATATATACATATTGATTGAGGATAGAAAAAGTTTTTGATACTCTTATTCATAATAGTGTTTATATCAATTTTAACAAAGTTTATAAAATTCTAATTAATAATTTAAAGCAAATCACCTTATAAGTACATATAAATCTTTAGCTTTATTTTTTGAATTGGAGAGAGATGGATAAAGATTATGATGTTATTATCGTCGGCGGTGGGCCTGCAGGATTAAGTGCTGCATTAGTGCTGGCAAGAAGCAGAAGAAAAATTTTGCTTTGTGATAATGGAAGACCAAGAAATTTTAAAGTCCAGGAAATGCATGGGTACTTAACAAGGGATGGAGTTGCTCCACTTGATTTTCTTAATCTTGGAAGAAATGAATTAAAAAAGTATGGGGTTCGAATCCAATCAATTGAGATAATCAAGGCTGTTAAAGTAAAAAAACTTTTTAACCTTACTGCAAGAACAGGAGAAACTTTTACTTCAAAAAGTCTGCTCTTAGCAACCGGTATAAAGGACCATCTTCCCGAAATACCGGGAATAGAAGAATATTATGGTAAGTCTGTTTTCCACTGTCCTTATTGCGACGGATGGGAAAATAGAGACAAAAAAATTGCTGTCTATGCAAAAAGAGGAAAAGCTGGAGCAGCATTATCTTTTGCATTAAAGCATTGGAGTAATGATGTTGTTTATTGTTCAGATGGTTCTACAAGAATAAATGATGATGATAAAGATTTATTAACTAAAGCAGGAATACCTATTTATCTGCAAAAGATTAAAGGACTTGAAGGACAATCCGGATTTTTAAAGAAAATTATTTTTGAAGATGAAAGTTTAATTGATAGAGATGTAATATTTTTTTCTACTGGTACTTCCCAAAGCAGTAATTTGGGAAAACAATTAGGATGCAATTTAAGCAAGGAAGGATTTTTATTATTTAACAATAAACAAAAAACCAATATTGAAGGAATTTTTGCAGCCGGGGATACTGTACACGAAGTAAAGTTTGTTATTGTTGCTGCAGCTGAAGGTGCGAAGGCAGCCATGGCAATAAATAAATCCCTTCTTGATGAGGAAGCTGAAATAATAAGATCCAAAAAGTAATTGTTGCAATGAAGTATAATATTTTTTATACTATCTGAAACAATTATATAAATTATGAAAAATATTTTACTCCTTTTACTTATCTGTTCTGTAAGTTATTCCCAAACATTTAGAATCAGCAGACCTGTTAAAGATAACATTCCCGTAAATGCTTCGTATCTTTATGGAGAACCAAGATACCAGGACCCCCAGAATGGCCACAGAGGAATTGATATTGCGGCAAGATGGGATTCTGTTTATTCTGCTACAGATGGTCTGGTTTATTTCGTCGGATATAATCCAAATGATACAATAAATGGATATGAAGCCGGTGGTGCAGGGAACTACATAGTAATCAAAAGCAGATGGATGAATAAGGATATATATATTTATTATATGCATCTTCAAAAGCCTTTGATTGCTCAAAATGATTCGGTTAAGGCAGGAAATAAAATTGCAATTTCGGGTAATACAGGAAATTCAACCGGAGCTCATCTTCATTTTGAAATAAGAATGAACTATGCAGGATTTAATTATGCACGTACAAGAAGAAATCCTGAGTTATGGATTGTAATGTCAGGCAAGGGAGCTATTTATGGTAAAGTACCTAATGCCCCAAACACAACCAGAGTAGATATTAGTCCTGACCCTAAACCACGACCTCCTTATACAACCTATGGTTATTCTTTAACTTATAATTTTGCTGATGCTTACATAGGTACCGATGATATCTATGGGGAAAATTATGCAATCGGAGATGTAAAACCGGGCACTTATACAATTACCGCATTGAATGGAGCTTACAGAAGAGTTGTAACTGTGCATGCAGGAGAAGTTGTTAATGCAGATCCTGTAACTTATGTAAATGAAAACTTAAATAATTTATCTTTTAGCTTAGAACAAAATTATCCTAATCCTTTCAATCCATATACTTACATTGTATTTTCATTAAAAGAAGGTGCAAATGTTAAATTAAAAGTTTATGATGTTCTTGGAAAAGAAGTAGATGTTTTAGCTGAAGGATATTTCAATCCTGGTAAACAGGAATTCTTATTTGATGGTTCACAATTATCAAGCGGAATTTATTTTTACAGATTAGAAAGTGATAAGTTTTCTGTTTCAAAGAAAATGGTAATATTGAAGTAGGTTTAAAATAGAACAGGTCTCTAAAGTAATAAGAGACCTGCCTTTAACAGTAATATTATACAATCGTTTGATTATCGTTTAAATCCAGATATCTCTTACCTAAATCCAAACATTAATCCAACATTTATCGTATAAAAATTACTCTTTATATCTTTAAGTTGTCCGATATTTAAATCATCCAAATTATAATTTAAAAAGACGTACCTAATGTCGCCAAATAAATTAAGGCTTTCACCTATTGGAATTTCAACACCTCCACCAAGATGCCAGCCAAAAGGATTTCTCGTTTGATCATTTAAATCTACTTCTGACAAACCAGGTGTAAAGTCAATGGTGGTATGATACCAACCTCCACCAGCAAGCAAATAAATCATTGGCGGAAATGGGTAAAATAGAGCAGATACCGTAACAGGCCAACTTCTAACAGTCATTCTACTATTAAAATATTTTTCCTGACGGTAACTGATTGCACCTTCAATACCTAAAGATTCAGAAATTTTGGCTCTCATTAAGACGCCATAAAGAAGCTTACCGGCATCTGCATCACTTGCACGCTGATAACCAAGCTGTACACCTAATCCTAAGCCTGTCTCATTTCTATGACTTTGTGCTGATATTTCTATATTCATTATAAAAAACAATGCTAATACCGCAATTACTATCCTTAGCATAAATACTCCTATTTATTAATAATTCTAATAAAATATAAATGACATCATCTTCTATTAGATTGCAAAGGTAAGTAAAGCAGGTTTGGAGTAATGTATAAAGCATCAATATAAATGAAAGTACTTGTAGAATAGTGACTTAAGGATGCTTTTCAAGTGAGATTGGTGACTAAATGATTGGAATTTCTTCAAAAAAGAGGCTAAAAGTGAATGTGAATGAGATTATTTGAGTATTCCGTTAAATGAGTGCTTTCATCCCAATTTATTGCGATGAAAATGTATCAAAGCTGAGGAATACATAAAACACTTTGGCCATTTCCTAAAGGACCACTATGTGGCGATACATCCGAATTAGGACATTCAGTGAAGCTCTTTAGTTATCTATTGCTTTTTTAATAACTATAAATCACTTTCCTTTGATTATTCCTGTTCAACTATTTCTTTTAATTTTTTTAGGACAGCATTCCAATTTTGTTCGGAGTGGTTTTTACTTTCTTCGGTAGGAATATTATCCTGAGTCAATGTCAATTCAGTACTTCCATTACGTTTTTGCAACTTGCAGGTAATGGTATTATAATTCTCAGGTATATCTTCTAAAGTTGAGAAGGAACTTAAGTAAGTATATTGTAATATTTTTTCAGGTTCAAATTTTGTTATTATTCCTTTATCAAAATATTCTTTTCCCTCCCATTCACCCTTAAATTCTAATTTGCTTCCGACCTTCCAATCCGATATTGCTTCAGTACCAAATAAATATTGTTTGATTATTTCAGGATTTGTTAAAGCATTCCATACTTCTGAAGGGGATGCATCAACATTGATAACTGCTTTTGCTTTAAATTCATACTTCATTTTAATAACCTCAATAATTCTGAGTGCAAAGTTATTTATAATGAAGTTAAAAAAAGTTGTCGTAAGTATTTTAGAAGGTGAGATGTATCTTATAAAACTTCAGGAATTGCATTTACTTTTTGTATAAGGTCTGCAATGTTCAGTGCATCATCAACGTGATATTCTCCAATCTTTGTGCGGCGAAGACTGCTAAGCACGGCACCACATCCAAGTTTATCTCCCAAATCGTGTGCAAGAACGCGGATATAAGTTCCTTTAGAGCAACTAATTTCGAAATGAATTTCAGGTAATGTATAGTCAGTAATTTTAAATTCATAAACATTTATTTCTCTTGGTTCACGCACAACAGTTTTCCCTTTACGTGCAAGATTATATAAAGTTTTTCCGTTAAGCTTAATTGCTGAATACATTGGAGGGACTTGCAAAATCAGTCCTGTTAATTCTGCAGCAGATTTGTTAATCATTTCTTTTGTAATATGGTCATAAGGATTTTCTTCACTTACTTCAGTTTCCATATCCATTGACGGAGTTTTTTTACCAAGTAAAATTGTGCCTGTGTAGGTTTTTGTTAAATCCTGGAAGGAAGTAATTTCTTTAGTTTTTTTCCCGGTACAAATAATTAAAAGGCCGGTAGCTTTGGGATCTAATGTCCCTGCATGACCGGCTTTTTTAATACCCGCTTTTTTTCTTAGTTCATAAATTACTTTAAATGATGACCAATTTAATGGTTTATCAATAAGAATAGATTCACCTGATACAAAATTTAAATCAGAGTAACTATCCTTCTTGTTGGTTATCATCATTCTCGTGAATTTTCTTAATCAAGCCTTCAATCTTTTCAACGTAATCGAGAGTATCATCAATAAAAAATCTTAGCTCGGGTGTAAATTTAATTCGAATTCTATGTGCCAATTCTGAACGAATAAATCCGGTTTTTGCTTGCACCTTTGTCAATACCATATTACGTTTTTCACGTTCAAGCACTGAAATATAAACCTTAGCAATTTTTAAATCCGGACTTACTTTAACGTTCGTTATAGTTACCAAACCAAGTTCGGGCTCAACCAGCTTATAAAGAAAAATCAAACTAATTTCTTCCTTTATAAGATTTTCCACTTTATCAATTCTATGTGCCATTTTCAGCCCTTTCTACTATAATTTGAAATTGTACTAAACCAATTTCTTTTTAGTTTCAATAATTTTATAGGCTTCCAGAATGTCACCAATTTTAATGTCATTATAGTTGGCTAAATTCAATCCGCATTCATAACCTGCATCAACATCTCTAACATCGTCCTTAAATCTCTTCAATGAACCAATTTCACCTTCGTGAATAACAATTCCATCTCTGATTAATCGAACTTTTGCATTACGTGAAATTTTCCCTTCAAGAACATAACATCCTGCAACTGTACCGAATTTAGGAACTTTGAATGTATCTCTTATTTCAAGTGATGCAACAACTTCTTCTGATAATAAAGGAGATAATAATCCTTCAAGTGCTGATTTAACTTCGTTAATTACATCATAAATAATATTATATAAACGAATATCTACTTTTTGAGTTTCTGCTAATTTACGAGCATTCAAGTTTGGACGAACGTGGAAGCCAATGATAATTGCATTTGAAGCAGCAGCTAAAAGTACATCACTTTCAGATATACCTCCAACTCCTTTATGAATTACTCTAACGATAACTTCTTCATTAGATAATTTCATTAATGAATCAGATAAAGCTTCAACTGAACCATCCACATCACCTTTAACTATAAGAGGAAGCTCTTTAACTCCGCCAATACTAATTTGTTTAGCAATTTCATCAAGAGTAACATGATGAACTTGTTTTTGGTCCTGTTCTCTCTTAAGCTGAGTTCTCTTAATGCTAATTTCTCTTGCTGTTCTTTCATTTTCGACAACAACAAAAGTATCACCAGCCTGAGGAGAACCTTCAAAACCAACAACAAGAACAGGAGTACTTGGAGGTGCTTCCTGAACTCTATTCCCTCTTTCATCAAACATTGCTCTAACTCTACCGTGATGAATACCTGCTACAAAAGGGTCACCAATTCTTAATGTTCCTTTTTGAACAAGAATAGTTGCTGTAATACCTCTGCCTTTATCAAGTTCAGATTCAACAACAGCACCACGTGCGGCTCTGTTTGGATTGGCTTTAAGGTCTAACAAGTCAGCTTCAAGTAAAATCTTTTCAAGCAATAGTGAAACGTTCTTACCGGTCTTTGCAGAAAGTTCAACACTTTGATATTTTCCACCCCAATCTTCAACAAGAATATTTCTGTCACCTAATTGCTGTTTAATTCTATCAAGGTTAACACCGGGTTTATCAATTTTATTTATTGCAATTACAATAGGTACATTGGCAGCCTGTGCATGGTTGATAGCTTCAATAGTTTGAGGCATCACTGCATCATCAGCTGCTACAACAAGTACTACAATATCAGTTAACTGAGCACCTCTTGCTCTCATTGCAGTAAAAGCTTCGTGACCAGGAGTATCAAGAAAGGTAATATATTTATTATTACCAACATTCACTCTGTAAGCACCAATATGCTGAGTTATACCGCCTGATTCACCTGCTACTACATTAGTATTTCTAATATAATCAAGTAAAGATGTTTTACCGTGGTCAACGTGTCCCATAATTGTTACAACAGGAGAGCGGGATAATAAAGTTTCCTTTTCATCTGGAGTATCTTCTAAAGCATCAGCTGTATATTCTTTTTGGAATTCAACTTGAAAACCAAATTCATCCGCAACAAGAGTAATAGTATCTACATCCAATCTCTGATTAATAGATACCATTATTCCCATTTGAATACATTTTGAAATTACATCTCCAACTGAAACATTCATTAGGTTAGCTAATTCATTAACAGCAATAAATTCAGTTACATGAATTACTTTTTCATCAGCAATCTTCTGTTCAAGACGTTTTTCTTCTTCAATTTCTCTTTCTCTTCTTTTCTTCTTACGGGAACTTGCACGTTCTGATGAACCGGAATCTTCCATGCTTAAAAGAGTCTTACGGATAGATTCTTTAACTTCTTTCTGGTCAATTTCAAATCTTTTAACTTTTTTCTTTTTCTTAACTACAGGAATATCTTCAACAGTAGTTTCTTTTTTCTTAGCCTTTGGTTTCTTCTTTTTCTTGGCTGCTTCGCTGGCTGCAGAAGATGGTGCAGATGCTTGTGATGGTCTCTTATTTTCATCAAGATCGCTAAGAGTTACTTTTTCATAAAATCTTTTTTCGTGTGGTCTTCTATTATCCTGAGGTTGTTCCTGCTTAGGTTTCTCATCCTTCTTATCTTCAGGTTTTCTTACATCTTGTCTTCTATCTTCAGGTCTTCTTCTATCTTCAGGTCTTTTGAAAACTTTTTTAGGTTTGCTTAAATCAATTTTACCTAAAATAGTTAGACCTTTACGTTTACCTGCTTCAGCTTCTTTAGGAGAGATGAAAGCTTTTTCTTCAGATTTTTTATCTTCAATTACAGTTTGCTCTTGGATTGCTTCTTCAACAGGAGCATCCTTCTTAACTTCTTCAAGAATTGGATTAGCTTCAGGAATAGGACGAACCTGGCTTTCTTCCTTAACTTCCTCAATCATTTGTTCTTTAATCGCTTCAGGAAGAGGTTCTTTTTTTATTATTTCAACATTTTCTTCAGAAACATTTTCAACTTCAGACTTTAATTCTAATGGTTGGTCTTCAGGAATAACAACAATGGGAATATCTTCAGGTTTTTTATCTAAAACAGTTACCTCAAAAATTTCTTCAGGTATAAACTCAATTGGTTTATCAATTTCAGGCTGTACCATTTCCTCAAATTCCTGAATTTCCTGTTCAATCTCCTCCTTAACAGGCACAACTGGAGCTTCCTCTTTAGCTGCCGGTTTTTTCTCTTCTTTTTCAGGACGTTTTTTAGCAAGCTCAGCTACTTTTTTATAATGCTTTTCAGCTTTTTCAATATCCTTTTTGAAATGATTATTGATATCAGTTATCATTTCATCGGAAAGGATTGACTGAATAGTTTTAACTGCATGATTCTTCTTTTGAAGAAATTCAAGCAGTTGCTCAGCTGATAAGTTTACTTCCGATGCGAACTTGTATATTCTTAATTTTTTTGATTTGGTATCTGTCATATTTACCCGGTTTTATCCTATTCCTCATCTTCAAATTGAGATTTAATCATTTCTAAAATCTCGGTTATTTTCTCTTCGCTTAGTCCTTCAATTTCCTTAAGTTTCTCAGGCCCAGCCATAAGAACTTCAACAGCAGTATCATAACGATGATTGATGAGAAGTTCATAAACTTCTTCGCCTAATTCTTCTTTAAGGTCAATCAATTCAATATCTTCTTCATATTCTTCAAATGGTTTAGCTTCACGGATGATATCAATTTCATAACCTGTAAGCTTCATCGCCAATCTTATATTAACACCATTTCTACCAACTATCAATGATACCTGATCTGAATCAGCATTAACAGTTGCTTTTTTGTTTTTCGTATCAACTTCAATTTTCTTTAATTTAGCAGGAGCAAGTGATCTTTGGATAAACACTACAGGGTCTTCTGAGTAATTTACAACGTCGATATTCTCATTGTTTAATTCTCTAACTATAGCGTGGATACGAACACCCTTCATACCAACGCAAGCTCCAACTGCATCAATTCTATTATCCTGAGATTCAACAGCTACCTTAGCTCTTTCACCAGGTTCTCTGGCGATAGATTTAATTTCAATAATTCCATCATAAATTTCCGGAATTTCAATTTCAAATAATCTTCTTAAGAACATATTATCTGAACGTGAAATAATAATAGCAGGACCTGTTGTCCCTTTTTTCACTTCTTTTACTATGGCACGTATTGTTTCACCTTTTTTATATCTTTCAAAAGGTATCTGTTCGTTACGTGGTAATGAAAGTTCATTCTTATTATGGTTAACAAGAATATCATTTTTTCTAATCTGATAAATATCACCAACAACAATTTCACCGAGAAGGTCTTTATATTCGTTGTAGATATTATCTTTTTCTAATTCTCTAATTCTTTGATTAAGGTTTTGTTTAGCAAGGGTAACAAGTCTTCTTCCAAGAGATGCAAGTTGAATTTTTTCTACATAATCATCACCTACTTCAAGTTCATCTTCATTACCTTTTGAATTAACTTCATCGAGGCTGATTTGTACATTAGGATTTTCGACAACGTCAACTATTTCACGTTCAAGAAATATTTCTATATCGCCTCTATCCATATTTACAACTACATCATATTTGGCTTCTTCTCCATATTTTTTACGGATAAGAAGTCCAAATATATCTTCAAGAATAGCTGCAAGCATATCTTTATCTATACTTTTATCCTTCGCTGTTTGCGAAAAGGAATCAACTATGTCAGAATTCATTCGAATCTCCTTTATGAAAAACTAATAATTACTATCGCTTTTGTTATGTTATTAAAATTTACTATTACTTCTTGTTTTTTGTCTGACTCAAAAGTAAGGTTTTCACCATCAACATTTAATAATTTTCCCTTCATTTTGATGACTTGCTCACCCAGTTTGTAATCTACCTCAAACTTCCTGTTAATGTGCTTATGATATTGTTTCAGGTAAATTAGAGGTCTTTCTACACCGGGAGAAGAAACATCCAGACGGTACTTTGCATTAGGAAGCATTTCTGATAATTCGGTATTTATTTCACGGCTTACTAACGCGCAATCTTCTGCCGATACGTTTTTTTCACCATCAATATAAATTTCAAATACACGGTTTTGTTCGCTGCCTCTAACAATAAGGTCTATCAGAAAAAAACCGTTTTTTTCAGCAGTATTAAGAGCTATTGACCTTATTTTTTCGTTAAGTGTATTCATAAATAAAAAATGCCCTTATTGAGGGCACCAAAAATTACAGTTAATAAAATTACTTATATTTTATTAGATAAGCAAGGAATGTAAATATGGGTATAAACGAAAAGCGACAGTTTAATATCGCTTTTGTTTACTTTTAATTATAATATTCTTTCAACAGGGATTTGGAAAATTCTTATTTTATCATCAGTTCTATGGATTTCCCTATTCACTGCATCTACTTCATTAATCAATTTTTCCAAAGATTCTTCATCGCTGAATCCGATCATTCTAACGTGATTGAATCCTGGAAATGAACGACTACCTAAATGAGCATCTGTATTATGCCCTTTTCCTTTAACATCTTCCCATTTCGTAAAATAATCTATTCCAACAGCTTTTTGAATTACATCAACTCTATCGTCAAGAACATCATGATAAACCATAAAGACGATTTTCATTGTTGATCCTTTCGATTTATTTTTCTAATAAAGGAGCTTCTTTAACTTCTTGTTCTTTTGTTCTTTTTCTTTTTGGTAATAATTTTTTAAAGAAAACGAATACTCTTGATTGTCCAAGGTCATCCAATATAGAATAAACAACCGGCACTACATACAATGTTAATAAAGTTGATGTAATTAATCCACCAATAACTGCCTGTCCCATTGATGAACGGAATTCAGAACCTTCACCCAATCCAAGAGCAACAGGTAACATACCGAAAATCATTGCAAAGGTAGTCATTAAAATTGGACGTAACCTTGTTGGTCCTGCTTTAACCAAAGCATCGTGTCTGTTCATTCCTCTGTCACGAAGTACATTTGTAAAGTCGACAAGCAAGATACCGTTCTTAGTTACAAGACCCATCAACATTATTATACCAATCATTGACATAATGGACATTGAACTATTGAACAACAACAAGAATAAAACAGCACCGATTAAGGACATAGGTAAAGCTAACATTATCGCAAAAGGATGACTAAAGCTTTCGAACTGAGCCGCCAATACAATGTATACGAACAGAATAGCAAGCATCAAAGAAAGAAGCATATCAATCATAGAATCTGCAGCCATTTCACCTTGACCTACAACCTTAACAGTGTATCCTGCAGGTAAATTCATATTGCCTATTTCTTTTTGTACAGGTCCAATTACTTCACCTAACAATCTGCCTGAAAGGTTAGCATCTATTCTTATTTCTTTTTGACGGTCATATCTGTTAATCTGAGAAGGACCAAAACCTGTTGTAATATTTGCAATATCAGAAACAGGAACCAAAGTTGTTTGATTAGTTTTGTTACCTTTTAATGATAAAGAAGAAATACTTGAGATATTATTTCTATCTTCAGGATTAAGAATAACTCTAACATCAATCTGGTCTTCACCTTCCTGATAATTGGTAGCAACATAGCCATCAACCATAGCTCTAATACTTGATGCCAGACTTAATGGATTAACACCAAGGTCAGCAGCTTTTTCTCTATCAATATTTATTTTAACTTCAGGTTTAGAAAGTTCAAGAGAATTATCAACATCAACTGCACCTGGAGTTGACTTTAATATTTGTTCAACATTATCTGCAATTCTTTTTAAGGAATCAAGATTAGGACCTCTTACAGAGAACTGAACAGGTTTACCATTACCGGCTTCTCCCTCGACATTAAAAGCGAATGTTGCACCAGGAATATATTTTACTTTATTCCTTAGGTAACTCATAATTTCAACATCAGAGCGTTCTCTTTCACTTTTCTTTTTTAATTTTACTAATATATTACCTGTAGTTACAGGATTGTTTGCAGAACCTATTGTTGTAAGAATATTATTTACTTCAGGTAATTTTCTTAATTCAGTTTCAACCTGAGCACAGATATTGCTTGTCTGATTTAAAGAACTTCCAGGAGCTGACTTTATAGCAACAAAGAATTCACTTCTATCAGAACTTGGTAAAAATTCTGAACCTAAAAATCCCATTAAGAAAAATGAAAATATAAATAATGCTATTGAACCTATTACAATTACTTTTTTATGCAATAAGGACCAATTTAATGAACGGGCATATTTACCACTCCACCATTCAAAGAAGTGATTAAAATAAAATAATCCCTTTTGAAATAAATTACCTTCTTTATTTAATTTTTCATCTTCTCTCTTTAACCATCTGGAAGAAAGCATTGGAGTTAAAGTAAAAGCTACGAACAATGAAACTAAAACTGCTGATGCAATTGTAATTCCAAATTCATAGAAAAATCTTCCTACAATACCTTTCATAAAAGCAATAGGTACGAATACTGCAACAAGTGTAAATGTTGTTGCAAGAACTGCAAGACCAATTTCATCCGACGCTGATTTTGCAGCCTCCATTGGAGTTTCACCTTCATCCATATGCCGGTAAATATTTTCTATAACTACAATAGCATCATCAATCAACAAACCAACCGCCAAAGATAATGCAAGCAAGGACATCATATTCAATGTAAAATCAAGAGCGTACATAATGATAAAACTTGCAATAATAGATGTAGGCAAGGCAATTGCACTTATTAAAGTTGCACGCAGGTTTGCAAGGAACAGGAAGATTACAATAACTGCAAGAATACTTCCGTACAAAATATCAAAAAGCACATCGTTAATAGCATCTTCAATAAATGTACTATTATCCTGAGCAACTACTATTTTTATATCTGATGGTAATTCTTTATCAAGTTTTTCAACTTGTTTCTTTACCTCTTCAGCAACTTTAACGGTATTACTGCCTGACTGCTTTACAATTTCCAGACCTACAGCAGTTTTTCCATTTAGTCTTGTTAAACTTTTCTGTTCTTTTATGCCATCAACAACTTTTGCAACATCGTATAAGTAAACAGGAATACCACCAGGATGAGCAACAATTACATTATTAAAGTCTTCTACTTTCTTAAATTTACCCATAGTTCTAAGAGTAACTTGCTTAGTATCTTCAGTTAAATTACCACCAGGTATTTCAACATTGGAAGCACCAATACTCATAGCAACATCTTGAATAGATAAGTTATAAGACTGCAATTTTGCAGCATCAACTTCAATCTGAACTTCTCTTTCAGCACCACCCACTAAGTTTACAGCACCAACACCCGGAATGTTTTCCAATCTTTTCTGGATTACATTCTTAGTAAATGTTGTAATCTCCTTTGTATCTCTTTCACCTGAAACGGATAAAGAAATAATAGGCATTACTGAAGGGTCATATCTTTTAATAACCGGAGCTTCAACATCAGTCGGAAGCTGGGATATAATACTTGCAACATTTTCACGAACGTCCTGTGCAGCTAATTTACCATCTACTTCAAGTTTGAATGCAATTAAAACAACAGAAACATTTTCCTGTGAATAAGATTGAACGTAGTCTATACCTTCAACGGTATTAACAGCGTCTTCAATTTTTTTAGTAACATCACTTTCAATTTGTTCAGGACCTGCACCCGGAAGTACAGTGGTAACCACTACGAAAGGGAAGTCTATTTTTGGAAAAAGATCCACATTTAATTGAGTATACGAATACAGACCAAGCACAACCAACGCAGCTATCATCATAGTAGCAAATACGGGACGCTTTATAGAAACATCAGCTAACTTCATAATAATTCCTTTTTAATCATAAATAATCAAATTATTTATTAGCTATATAAACCGCTTTACCATCTTTTAGATTGTTAACACCTAAGGTTACAACTTTATCACCCTTGTTTAATCCACTGGTCACTTCGGTAAAATTACCGCTTGAAATACCGGTTTTGATTTCTTTTAATTGAACTTTATTATTAACAACAACATAAACAGAATTTTTATCGCCATCTTTGACAATTGATTCATTTGGAATTGTCAATGAGCCTTTTTGAGTGCTTAAATTTACCCTAACTCTTCCGAACATTCCCGGTTTAAACCATCTGTCAGAAGTATTTTGAAAAGCCGCTTTAACTTCAAATGAACGTGATTGAACATTAGCGGAACGGTTTATTTCCTCAATTTTACCCTTCATTATTAATTCAGGTCTCAAATCTGAAAATACTTCAACTTGCTGCCCTTGTCTTAAAGAAGCTAATTCACTTTCTCCAGCATTAAAGATTGCCTTCATTGTTCCAATGTTTGCTACAGTAACAAGAACTGCTCCTGGTTGAGCTAAGTCTCCGGTACTAACATTAATTGAAGTAACAACCCCTGAAATAGGAGCAGTTAAATTTACAGTGTTATTAGCGGCATCATAATTAGCTTTAGCAACATTGTATTGAGTTTGTACACCATCCAACATTTGCTGAGAAATTGCTCCTTCACCATAAAGGTTTTTCATTCTTTGTAAATCTTTTTCTGCATTTTCAAAAGCAGCTTTGGACTGGTAATACATTGAAGAGCCGCCTGATTTATCAAGCTGAATAATAACCTGACCTCTTGAAACGTTAGAACCAACTTTAACATTTATTCCAATAATTCTTTCAGGAATTTTTGTTACAATATTTGCTTGTTCAACACCTTCTAATGAACCTGAATAAGTTTTAGTTACACTAAGGTCCTGAACACCAACCTCAATAACATTAACAGCAACAGTATCTTCAACTGATGCTTTCATTTCCTGTTTTGCATCATCTTTTTTATTACCGCATCCAACTAAAGAGGCAGATATAAAAACTAAAAATAAAAAGCTTAATAACTTTATATTTATTTTATTCATTTTTTTAATATTCTCCTGATTTCAAAATTTATTTACTATAACTTACAGCGTATTCCCAATCTGCTTTTGCAACAAGGTAATCAAAGATTGCCTGTGCATAATTTGTGTTTGCAACCTGAAGAGCAGTTTGAGTATCAATAAGTTCCAACTGAGTACCGACACCATTTTTGTATCGGGTCTGTCCAATTTCAACAGCACGTTGTGCTTGTTTTAAACTTTTTTCCTGAGCTTCAATTCTTCTTTGAGCTTCATCCATTTTCATTTTAGCTTGAAGCACCTGAATTCTAATTCCTTCAGTAAGTTTGTTCTTATTAAGATTAACAGTTTCCTGGTCAATCTTAGCCTGTTCAATTCTTGCACCTCTTCTAAAGCCATCAAATATTGTATAATTTAATTGCAAACCAACCATAAAGCTTTCAGCCCATTGCCATTTTTTAATTTGAAATGTATTATCCTGCGACTGCCAGTTATAAGCGCCAAACATTGCAAGAGAAGGATAATATTCTGATTTTTCAATCGTGATATTATGTCCTAACAAACTTGACTGTATCGTTAATTGTTGAATCAATGGATTATTTGTAATAGCTTCTTCATTAAATGATTCCATAACATCAACAGGAACTTCTTCAAATTTAAATTCACCAATTACTTCAATCTGTCTATTTAAATCAATAGCAAGTAAGCTCTTCAAATAATTTTTACTGAGCTCCAGATTATTTTGAACTCTGATCAGTTCAGGCTGAATATTAGCAACTTGAACTTCAGCTCTTAAATAATCAAATTCAGAAGTCATCCCTTGTTTGTACATAGAGGTAACAACATCTAAAGAAGCTTTCGCAAAATTGTAGCTTTGCTGACTAACATTAACAAGTTCTCTTAATAAAAGAACATTATAAAATGCTTTTTTAACGTTTAAAACAACTTCATTGCTGGTAGCTTTTTTGCCAATTTTTGATAGACTTGCATATTCACCAGCAATACTGATTGCTGTATTAACTTTTTGATTATAAAGAACCTGAGTTAGGGTAATTCCTGCATCTACTGCATTTTTTGAACCCAATTCAAACTTTTGAGTTTGAGAAGAGGGATTAATTGGAGTATTTGGAGGAATAAAAAGTACAGGTAATTTAAAATTTCTTGTATATCTACCCGAAAAATTCAAACTTGGAAAAGCATTTGAATAAGCTTCATTTATCTGCTCTTCTGCTCTAAGTATTCCTTGTTGAGAAATTTTCATATCCCAGTTATGTTCTAAGGCAATTGAAATCGCATCGTCTAACGTTAATCTTATTACTCCGGTAGTATCTTGCTGGGCAAAAATATTTACAGCCAGCAGAAGGAATAATATTATTTTAATTCTCATTTTCTATTTTCTTCCGATTATTTCTAGTTTTAAAATAATTCAACTTCAAAAATATTTTGTAAATCCTAATTCTTAAATAAATTTAGGGCAAGCGGTCTATTTTAATGATAAAAAGTATTCAAAAAACATCTGGTAAACATACCAAAAATATTATATAGGTAAAAAGAGATATGCGGCGGTATATCGTTATAATTGAAGCACTTGACGTTGTGATTCATTATAGGAAATTATAATTTATAAAAATTAAAAAAAGGTTACTATGAAAAATGATTTAATGAATCTTAACGAATATAATCTATGGGGAAATAAAAGATGTCTGGAATCCTTAAACTCAACTGATAAAATAGATAAAAAAGCAGAGGAATTACTTTCTCATATTATAGCCTCACAGTTAATTTGGTTAACCAGAATTACGGGAAAAGAATTTAAATTAACTGGACCGTGGCACACCTTCAATAAAAATGAATTGAGCAATCAAATCCAATTGGTTTTTATTGAATGGCATAATTACATCTCCTATCTCAATGAATCTGAACTGAATACAATAATATCATATACAAATACAAAGGGTGAAAAGTATTCAAATGGAGTATACGATATTATAGTGCACATATCTCATCATTCAGCATATCATAGAGGTCAAATTGCATCATTAGTAAGAGCAGGAGGAGGAACTCCTGCTGTAACGGATTATATTGTGTTTAAGAGAGAGTAATTTAAATAAAATGAGATTGCGACCCGATATGGACAAGCTGCTTCGTTACTAATGACCAACCCCGGACTGTCATCAAGAGGGAAGTCCTCCGCCTTGGGCGGTGTATTTAGGACGACCGTAGGGATCTCTGACATAGTGAAGCTTCGGGCTTTATTTTTTCAACACCCGCCAACTACACGTTTTTGAGTTTTTTGTACCGGTCCGGTGCTTTTATTATTTTTTATCAACTCTGGAATTACTACCGCAGCTTTTGTTCTGAATCTTTTTGTATCTGCATTAAGATTTTGATTATCAGGATTATAATTAATTATTTCTTCCTTAAACTGATTTAATCCTCCTTTAAGTATAAAATAATTTTCATAACCTAACTCATCAAAAATAATCGCAAGCTTTCTTTCCATTATTTCATTGTCAGCAATTATAACATTCGTTTTCCCTCTTACTGATAATATTTGATTTGGTTCTTTCTCAAATAAATTATCAATTGTAAAGGAAGTTGATTTTGGCAAACTCATCTTCTTATATTCTGATGGTGCTCTGAAATCAAGCAATTGAATGTTTTTATCATTCTTAATTAATCTTAAAGCGAGTTCATCAGATGTCATATAATTTACATTAAATGATTTTACATAATTAATATCATCGGCTTTGCTGACAACTGAATCTTTTCTTATTGGGAACATAAAAGCTGATACTGCCATTATGCCACCAATTGCTGCAAGTGTTACATAGTATTTTGAAAAATTAAATGCAGGCTGTGGATTTTTGTTAACTTTGTTTTCAATTATTCCCACCATCCAGAAAGCACCTAATGCTACTGCAACTAACAAGAATGCAAATATTGTCTGCGGCATTCCAAGGCTTTCAAAAATTCTTGGACTTCCCCAATTTGCAGCTTTATATAAACCTTCAAATAAAGGATATCCTTCTGCAAAAATCAGAACTCCAATAAATGAACCTGCAACAAAAAGCATTGCATCAATCTTTCCTATTGCAGCTGCGACTATACTGGTACCGGGACAAAAACCTCCAATGACAAATCCTAATCCCATTATTAATCCACCTACAATAGCAGACCATAAGAAAGTAGGATTAACATAAACAAGACTCATATCAAGTAATCCAAAATGCTCAAAAGCAATTACGCCAATCATTGCAGTTACTCCGCCAGTAAAGAATACTCGTAGTACAGTGAAGTCATATCCGTAAAACAAGCCTACTAATTTTTTAGAAGTAGAAAAACCTGCCTGCTCAAGTATAGCTCCAAAGAGCATACCGATAATTATAGCTAATATTAAATTTAAGTTGCTGCTAATAATATCAGGAACTAATGGTCCCATAAATAAATCTCCTTAGGTTAAATCCAAAATTTTCTGAAAAAATATGCAAAGGCATAAGCACCACCGAAGATTGCTCCCATTGTAATTATACCTCCGGTAGATAAAACTCCCATACCTGTTAAGGCTGCACCACTTGTACATCCTCTGCCAAATTGAGCTCCGAAGGAAAACAAAAATCCTCCTATGATTGCTCCGAATATTCTTGTGGCTGATTTTATTTTTGGACCATGTTCTAATTCAAGGGTTAATCTGTTTGATACTAATCCTGAAATAAAAGCTCCTATTATTACTCCCACAACTTCAAATACCAGCCAGTTCATCATTGGACTGGTACCTGGATGTTCAGCTGCATATTCAGTATAATAATGTGTGTTTGCAGTATGTGTTGGAGCTATTTTTTCTATTGCAGTTACAGTCATACTTTTAACTGCACCG
>DASRWI010000021.1:0-237439 GCA_035654655.1 Ignavibacteriaceae bacterium
CGGCTCATCGCATCCTGGGGCTGAAGAAGGTCCCAAGGGTTTGGCTGTTCGCCAATTAAAGCGGTACGTGAGCTGGGTTCAGAACGTCGTGAGACAGTTCGGTCCCTATCCTATGCGGGCGCAGGATACTTGAGAAGGGTCGCTTCTAGTACGAGAGGACCGAAGTGAACGTACCTCTAGTGCACCAATTGTTACGTCAGTAGCATAGTTGGGTAGCTATGTACGGTTGTGATAAGCGCTGAAAGCATCTAAGCGCGAAGCACGCTTCAAGATTAGGTATCCCTCCAATTTATTGGACTAAAGACTCCTTGAAGATTACAAGGTTGATAGGCTACAGGTGTAAGTACAGTAATGTATTCAGCCGAGTAGTACTAATAAGTCGTGAGACTTAACCAATTAATTTTTATCCACAGGTAATTTTGTTAAGTTTTGGTTCATACTCTTTCTTCTTTCATTTTATTTTGATTTTAATTTTGGTGGTTATTGCCAGGGTGTTACACCTCTTCCCATTCCGAACAGAGAAGTTAAGCCCCTGTACGCCGATGGTACTGCATGCGCAGGTGTGTGGGAGAGTAGGTAGCTGCCAAATTTTTTTTAACCCCGTTTTTGAACGGGGTTTTTTTATTTTAAACAGTTTCTAAATTCATTACCCACTACTGAAGTCGTGGGCTTAACCCCGGAATACACGACTGAAGTCTGGGGTTAATCTTTGAACTTACGACTAAAGTCGTGGGCTAAACCCTGAACCCACGACTACCACATAGTGGTCCCTTTGGGAAAGTCGTGGGCTAACCTGAATACACGATTGATGTCTGGGGCAAATCTCTGAACTTACGACTGAAGTCATGGGCTAACCTCTGAATCTACGACTGGAGTTATTAATTAGAATGAAGAGCTGACGACTGAAGTTATTATTTTTTGTATGAGCTTATACCCCACGACAGAAGTCATGGTTAAAATGAAACAAACGTACTTGGAGATAAAGAAAAAAATCGTTATAAAAAATATTGTAAGTATGCAGATATACCCCACCACCATTTAACATTAATAGTGTACTTCTTTATATTTTAATAAAGTCTTATGTCCGCATCCCTTGTTTACATTTTTCCAAATATCTATATTTGCAGGCTATTAAAGAATAAAACATATTATTGTGGATAATTATAAAAAAACTGTTCTATCAAATGGAATAAAAATAATTTCTGAAAAAATTCCTTATGTGAAATCATTTTCATTGGGCTTTTGGTTCAATGTTGGGTCAAGGGATGAAATAAGGAAAAATAACGGTATCACTCACTTTATTGAACATATGCTTTTTAAGGGAACAAAAAACCGTTCTGCTAGAAAAATAGCTGAGGATATTGAATCTTATGGCGGTTATCTTAATGCATTCACTTCTAAAGAACATACCTGTTATTATGGGAGAGGTTTAGAACAGCATCTTGATAGAACTTTTAGTGTTCTTTCGGATATGATTCAAAATCCTTTGTTTAAAGAAAATGAAATTAAAAAGGAAGCTAATATTATTATTGATGAACTTAATGATATTAATGATAATCCTGAAGAATTAATTTTTGATAAGTTTGAGGAAATTCTTTTTGAAAAAAGTTCATTAGGGCTTCCTATTATGGGAACTGAACATAATATTAAAAAATTCCGTAAAGAAGATTTATTTGATTTTATTCAAAGTAAATATGGTTTTAATAATATGACTATTGCTGCCAGTGGTGCAGTTGAACATGAAAAATTGATTAAACTTGCTGAAAGATACTTTGTAAAAGATTTAGGAATTAAGAAGGTAAAGAAAAGAAATATTGAAGTTTCTTTTTGCAGTAATCAAATTCTTGAAAAACCTGTTCAGCAAATGCATATTATTTTAGGTGGAGCTACTTACGGATACAAAGATGATAAGAGAACGGTTGTTAATGTTCTTTCACATATCTTGGGCGAAGGCAGCAGCTCAAGGTTGTTTCAAACTGTTAGAGAAAGAAATGGAATAGCTTATCAATTGAATTCTTTTATTAATTCTTTTTTTGATATTTCAACTTTCGGTGTTTATTTATCTACTAATGTTAAACAAGCAGAGAAAGCAGAGAATTTAATTTTTAATGAATTTAAAAAATTAAGAGAAAAAGCTGTTCCCGAAAGAGAATTAAAAAAAGCAAAAGAATATATTAAAGGCAGCCTTATTTTAAGTCTTGAAAGTATGAGTTCAAGAATGTTTAGAATGGCTAGCTCGGAATCTTATTTTGACAGATTAGTGTCAGTTGATGAAATGGTTTCATTGATTGACAGAGTTACATCAAACGATATATTAGAATTATCTAATGCATTATTAGTTGAGGATAAATTATCAAAGATTGTAATTAATCCTTCAGAAAAAAATATTGCAGCATAGAATGGAATTAGTATGCCAAAAATAACTATTAATGAAAAAGAATTAGAATTTACACAAGGTCAAACGGTAATACAGGTTGCAAGAGAACACGGAATTGATATTCCACATTTTTGCTGGCATCCATCTTTATCAGTATCCGGCAATTGTAGAATTTGTTTAGTCGAAATTGAAAAGATGCCTAAGCTTGTTATTGCTTGCGCAACTTTAGCAGCAGATGGTATGGTTGTGAAGGCAAATTCTGAAAAAACTCTTGATGCACGCAGAGCGGTAATGGAATTTTTGTTAATCAATCATCCATTAGATTGTCCTATTTGCGATGAAGCAGGTGAATGTAAACTTCAGGATTATGCTTATGACCATAGTGTTGGTGAAAGCAGATTTAAAGAAGAAAAGACTCATAAGCCGAAAAGAGTTGCAGTTGGACCTAATGTAATGCTTGATAATGAAAGATGTATTTTATGTTCAAGATGTATAAGGTTCTGCGATGAAGTTGTTAAAGAACCTCAATTATTATTTACTAAGAGAGGAGATAGAGTTACTCTTACTACTTATCCTGGTAAAGAGTTGGATAATAATTATGCAATGAACACAATAGACCTTTGTCCTGTTGGTGCATTAACAAGCAGAGATTTTAGATTTAAGGCGAGAGTTTGGGAATTATCTTCTACTAAATCGTTTTGTACCGGGTGTGCAAGAGGATGTAATGATGAGATCTGGGTTAGGAATAATATAATTATGAGATTAACTCCAAGATTCAACAAGGAAGTTAATAATTACTGGATGTGCGACCACGGAAGATTAAATACTTTTAAATATGTAAATGATGAAACCAGGGTAAGTCTTCCACAAATTAGAAAAGATAATGTTTATGAAACTGTTGCATGGCCTGAAGCTTATAAAGAAACCTTATCTATTTTAAAGAAATATTCAAAAAATCAAATTGCATTTATAGGTTCTCCTTATGCAACTTGCGAAGACAATTATATTTTTGCAAAATTTGCTAAAGATATGGGAGTTGCTAATCTTGATTTCCAAAGACATTTTGATCCGGAATTTGGTGATGAACTTTTAAGAAGAGATGATATTACTCCGAATTCAAAAGGTGCAGAACTTGCGGGAATTAGAAATGGTGTAGGCGGTTTTGATATTGAAGGAATCATCAATAACATAAAAGATGGTAAGATTAAAGTTGTTTACTTAATTGATGATGATATTTTATCCTATAGGCCAGAATTAGATGAAGTTTTCAATAAATTGGATTTTCTCATTGTTCATGCAAGTAATTTTAATAAGACATCAGAAAAAGCAAATATTATTTTTCCTTCAAGCACTTATGCTGAAAAAAATGGAACAATGATTAATTTTGAAGGAAGAATTCAAAGATTAAGACCAGCTGTTTCTGTTATGGAAAAAGATAGGTCATTGGATTTGATGACTGTGAGCAGAATGGATAAATTTGGAACTGATTTTGACAGATGGGCTAATAAAAATAGAAAAGATGCTTTGTCTACCTGGAAAATTATAGCTAATATGATGAATTCAGTAGGACATAAATATAAATATGATATGGCTGAGAATGTATTTAATGAGATGGTAAATATTATTCCTGAACTTGATGGATTGGATTATGATATTATTGGTGATAGTGGAATAAACATAAAAAGTATAGCAGAAAAATTACACAAGGTTTAAGCAGGAGCTAACAATAAATGAATATCTGGTTAATAATAGGGATAGCATTAGTTAAAATCTTAATTGTAATAGGATTAATGTTATTTGCAGTTACTTATCTTGTTTACTTTGAAAGAAAAATTAGTGCATGGGTTCAAAACAGAATTGGACCTAATAGAGTTGGACCTGCTGGTTTGCTGCAATCTTTCGCAGATGTACTTAAACTTTTATTAAAGGAAGATATTGTTCCTTTTAATGCCAATCATAAAATTCACGCATTAGCACCTTTTATAGCTTTATTTATTGCATTTACTACTTATGCAGTTATTCCTTTTGGACCTGAAGTTTATTTATTTGGTGAAAATATTCAACTTGTTATAGCTGATGTAAATATTGGAGTTTTATTTGTTCTGGCTTTAACTTCATTAGGAGTTTACTCTTTAACTTTGGCTGGATGGTCATCAGGAAGTAAATATTCTTTATTAGGAGGAATTCGTTCTTCTGCACAAATGATTTCTTATGAAATTTCGATGGGATTTTCTGTTGGCGGAGTTATTTTATTGTCAGAATCATTAAGACCAATTGCCATTGTTGAATCTCAGGTAGGATTTTTATGGAATGCAGTTATTCAACCAATAGGATTTATAACTTTTTTAGTTTCCGCATTTGCAGAAACAAACAGGTTGCCATTTGATTTACCTGAGGCTGAACCAGAACTTGTGGGTGGTTATCATACTGAATATAGTTCAATGAAATTTGCAGCTTTTTTCTTAGCAGAGTATGCAAATATGATTATTGCTTCTGCAATGATAGTTACATTATACCTTGGCGGATGGCATTTTCCATGGCTGGAAACATTTGGACTTCCAGGCTGGTTAACGGTAGTAATATCAGTACTGACCTTCTTATTTAAGGTAGTATTTATGCTGTTTTTCTTTATGTGGATACGCTGGAGTATACCAAGATTCAGGTATGACCAATTGATGAACTTAGGTTGGAAGGTTATGTTCCCATTATCGCTGCTTAATCTTATTTGGGTAGCAATAGTAGTTATGTATATAAAATAGTTTTAAAATAGATTTTGAATTCTTATGGTTAAAAAAAGACGCAAAAAAGATTTTACATTTTGGGAAAAAATTTACATTCCTGAAATTATAAAAGGACTTGCACTTACTTTCAAGAATATGATTGGTCCAAAGTATACAATGCAATATCCTGAAGAAAAATTTATTCCACCTCCGGCCTACCGCGGTAGACCTGTTCTTGTTATGGAAGCAAACGGAGAAGAAAGATGTGTAGCATGCGGATTATGTGCTCGTGTTTGTCCTCCTTTAGCAATTGAAGTAATTGCAGATGAAACTGAAAGAGAGAAAGAAAGATACCCTAAACTTTTTGAGATAAATATGCTTAGGTGTATCTTCTGTGGATTTTGTGAAGAGGTTTGTCCTGAAGAAGCAATTGTAATGAGCAAGGATTATGAGATGGCATTTACCAACAGAGGAGATGCTATTTATGGAAAAGATAAATTGTTAGTCCCGGTTTCGCAGCTTCAAGAGAGGATTGAATTTTTGAGACAATACAAGGGTTGATCGCAGATTATCCCATAGGGACAGGCACAGATTAGAACGGATTAACACAGGTCAAATGAAAATCAAGAGCCCCACGACTGAAGTCGTGGGTTAAAAGAAAATTAAAAGGCAGAATGAAAATTCTGCCTTTGTTGTTTTAAATAATAGAAATGTATTTTTGTATATCATTTATTTTTTAATTGGAAAATCATGCATACTATTTTAGGTTCAACGGGTATTATTGCTATAGAGACAGCAAAGGAATTAAAGAAGTATAATTCTAAAATCAGGTTGGTTAGCCGCAATCCTTTCAATGTTAATGGTGATGATGAATTAGTTAAAGCTGATTTGAAAAATTATGATGAAGTTTTGAATGCTGTGCAAGATTCTGAAGTTGTTTATTTATTAGCTGGGCTGATTTATAAGTCCAAGGTTTGGGCTGAAGAATGGCCTTTGATAATGAAGAATGTTATTGAAGCTTGTAAAAAAGTTAATGCTAAGTTAGTCTTTTTTGATAATGTGTATATGTACGGAAAAGTTAATGGATGGATGAAAGAAGATTCTCCAATAAAGCCAATCAGCAAAAAAGGTGAAGTTAGAGCACAGATAGCTCAATTATTTATTGATGAATATTCAAGCGGGAAAATTAATGCAGCAATTGTTAGGTCAGCAGATTTCTATGGACCAGGTACTATAAAGTCAGCTTTTAACGAAACTGTCATAAAAAGATTAATGAATGGGCAGTCTGCTATATGGTTCGTAAATGATAATGTAAAGCATTCATATACATATACGAAAGATGCCGGTAAAGCAGTTGCTTTAATTGGTAACACTCCATCAGCTTTTAATCAAATTTGGCATATTCCTACTGATAAGAATGCTTTAACAGGTAAGGATTATATAGAGCTTGCTGCAAAGTTTTTAGGAGTTAAACCTAAATATATGGTTACAAAAAAATGGCTGTTGAGTGTAATGGGACTTGCAAGCAGTATTGTAAAAGAAAATAATGAAATGCTTTATCAGAATGAGTTTGATTATTTATTTGACAGTTCAAAATTTGAAAGTACATTTAATGTTAGCCCTACGCCTTATGAACAGAGTCTAAAAGTAACAATCGATGAAATGAAAAGAACTAAAGTCTAATTTTTTTATTTTTTTTTATAATATCTATTTAAGAAATAACATATATTTGTTTTTTCCAAATAATTGTTAGTATATGCTTTCTAAAATCTTTTCTTGTGCGACCTACGGGATTGATGCTTACATAATTGAAGTGGAGACCAACGTAGAACAGGGTGTTCCTTTTTTTGCTATGGTAGGATTACCTGACAATGCTGTTAAGGAATCTCGTGAAAGAGTAATTACAGCAATTAAGAATAGTAATTTTGCTTTCAGGTTAAAGCGCGTTACTATAAACCTTGCTCCAGCTGATATTAAAAAGGAGGGAAGTTCATTTGACCTTCCAATTGCAATTGGATTATTAGCTTCCTGTGAATTAATTGAATCTGAATTATTTTCCGAAACAGTTTTTTTAGGTGAGTTATCTTTAGATGGGAAATTAAGACCAATAAAGGGTGCTCTTCCTATAGCTGTTGAAGCGAGGAATAAAGGATTCAAAAAAATAATAGTGCCTTCTGAATCTGCTGAAGAAGCATCAATCGTTACGGGTATTGATGTTTATGGAATGGGTAATCTGAATGAAGTTGTTCAATTTCTTGAAGGTGAGTTAGTTAAAGAAAAAACTACTGTTGAACTTAATGAACTATTTGCAAGAGTTAATAAATATAATTTAGATTTCTGCGATGTCAAAGGACAGGAAAATGTTAAGAGAGCTTTGGAAGTATCTGCTGCTGGATCTCATAATATTTTGATGATTGGACCTCCAGGCTCGGGTAAAACAATGCTTGCAAAAAGGTTGCCTTCAATTTTACCTCCACTTACTTTTGAAGAAGCTTTGGAGACAACAAAAATTCATTCTGTTTCAGGCATCTTAAACAAAGAACAAGCTTTGATAACTGAGAGACCATTTAGAAGTCCGCATCATACCTGCAGCGATTCAGCACTTGTTGGTGGTGGAACTTTTCCAAAGCCGGGAGAAGTTTCATATGCTCATCATGGGGTTTTATTTCTTGACGAACTTCCTGAATTCAGAAAAAATGTTTTGGAAGTAATGCGGCAGCCATTAGAGGATGGAAAAGTTACAGTAAGTCGTTCAAAAATGTCGTTGGAATTTCCAGCTAATTTTATGCTTGCTGCAGCTATGAATCCTTGTCCATGCGGATTTTATACTGACCCAACTAAAGAATGTACTTGTGCAATTCCTCAGATTCAGAAATATATGTCTAAAGTTTCAGGTCCATTGCTGGATAGAATAGATATTCATATTGAAGTACCAGCTGTAAAATATAAGGAGCTTTCATCTGAGGCTAAAGCAGAACCAAGTATTGATATTAGAAATAGAGTAATAAAAGCCAGACAAATTCAGCTTAAGAGATTTCAAGGTATTAAGGGAATCTATAATAATGGAGATATGGGTTCAAAGGAAGTAAGACAATTTTGCAAACTTGACCAAAGCGGGACTGAATTACTTAAGATGGCTATGACAAAACTTGGGCTTTCAGCCAGAGCTTATGATAGAATATTAAAGGTTAGCAGAACAATTGCTGACTTAGAAGAAGAAGAAAACATTAAACCTCAACACGTAAGTGAAGCTATTCAATATAGAAGCCTGGATAGACAGTTATGGAATCATTAAAACAATAAGTAATCGAAAAGTTTTATATACGGAATGATTTACCCTTTTTAGGTACGATATTTGGTAAAAAAGATTATTTTTTTATTTGCATATTTATAAAATTAGAAATATATTTGGTGCTCGATTTTAAAAATGGGCGGACGCCGGAGTTGGAGAGCCGGGGCGGACTGTAAATCCGTTGGCTGAAGCCTTTGGGGGTTCGAATCCCTCGCCGCCCACCAACGTAGGGAACTTTAAGAAAGTAATTGTTCCCTAATTTTTTGAAATTTTTTCGCGGGAGTAACTCAGTTGGCTAGAGTCACAGCCTTCCAAGCTGTTGGTCGCGGGTTCGAGTCCCGTCTCCCGCTCATAGAATAAAGCAATATATAAAATATTGCTGACGTAGCTCAGTTGGTAGAGCACATCCTTGGTAAGGATGAGGTCACCGGTTCAATCCCGGTCGTCAGCTCTAACTAAGAGAAGTAAAAATTATGAGAGATATAATAACTTTAGAATGTACAGAGTGTAAAAGAAGAAATTACACTACTACAAAAAATAAAAGATTACATCCCGGTAGAGTAGAATTTAAAAAATACTGCAGATGGGATAAGAAACATACCATTCATAAAGAAACAAAATAAGTTTTTTAGCTACGTCAGTGGCTCAATTGGCAGAGCAGCGGTCTCCAAAACCGCAGGTTGGGGGTTCGAGTCCCTCCTGACGTGCGAGCTTTTTGAAAGAAAATTATGATAGAAAAAATAAAGAATTTTTTTAGTGATGTGTCCAAGGAAATGAAAAAAGTAACTTGGCCAACAAAAGAAGAATTAAAAGAATCTACACAAGTTGTAATTGTGGTCTGTTTAATTTTTGCTTTCTTTACATATGTAATTGATATTGCTATTTCTAATATATTTTTAGGAATTTTTTAGGTTAAACATTGAACGAACTAAGATGGTACGTAGTTAGAACTATTTCAGGCCACGAAAATAAGGTTAAAAACTTATTAGATGCCGGTATGCGGGATAATGAAAGACTTCGTGCAAAAATAAGCGACGTGCTCGTACCTATGGAAAAGGTATTTGAAGTAAAGGACGGAAAAAAGAGAAGCAAAACTAAAAACTTTTTTCCGGGTTACATTTTAGTTCAGGCAGATTTGGACAATCAGGTTAAGGATTTTATTCTTAACACTCCTTCTGTTTTAAATTTCTTGGGAACTAAGAATGCTCCAAACCCGTTACAACCCGAGGAAGTTAAAAGAATTGTGGGTAGAATAACCCAGGATGAGAACAGTGAGAGGTCTGAGACTATATTCAGGTCAGGAGACATTGTTAAAATTGTTGATGGTCCATTTAACAATTTTAGTGGTACTGTACAGGAAGTAAATGAAGAGAAGATGAAAATTAAAGTTATGGTTTCAATTTTCGGAAGAAAGACTCCTGTAGAAATAGATTTTGTACAAGCAGAATTAGAAAAATAATAGGTATTTAATATGGCTAAGAAAATAACAGGATATGTAAAATTACAAATACCTGCCGGTAAAGCAAATCCATCCCCACCAGTTGGTCCTGCATTAGGACAAAAAGGTGTTAACATTATGGAGTTTTGTAAACAGTTTAATGCAAGAACATCAAACCAGGAAGGTTTGATTATTCCGGTAGTTATAACAGTTTTCTCTGATAAATCATTTACATTTATAACAAAGACACCTCCTGCAGCTGTTCTATTAAAGAAAGCTTCAAAAGCAGAAAAAGGTTCTGCTGAGCCAAATAGAAATAAAGTAGCTAAAGTTACCAAAGATCAAGTTAGAGAAATCGCTCAATTAAAAATGCCTGATTTGAATGCTTTTGATATTGACCATGCAATGAGTATGATTGCCGGTACTGCAAGAAGCATGGGTATTACAGTCGAAGAATAATAGAATTGAATGGTGAAAAGATGAAATTATCTAAAAGAATGACAACTGTAAATAAGGCAGTTGACAAAAATAAAGAATACACAATCAAAGATGCTATTAGCGCAATTAAGGAAGGTTCACAAGTTAAGTTTGTTGAATCCTTAGACTGTGCAATAAGATTAGGTGTAGATCCAAGACATGCAGACCAGATGGTAAGAGGAACTGTTTCATTACCTCACGGAACGGGTAAGGAAGTTAGAGTTTTAGTAATCGCAAAAGGTGCTAAAATTCAAGAAGCTTTAGATGCCGGAGCTGACCATTCAGGTTTTGAAGACTACCTTGAAAAGATTAAAGGCGGTTGGGCTGATGTGGATACTATTATCGCCACTCCAGATTCAATGTCAGAGCTTGGAAAATTAGGAAAGATTTTAGGACCAAAAGGTCTTATGCCAAATCCTAAGAGTGGTACAGTTACAATGGATGTAGCAAAAGCTGTAAAAGAAGTAAAAGCCGGCAAAATTGAATTCAGAGTTGAAAAAGCCGGTATCGTACACACTTCATTAGGTAAATTGAATTTTGAAGTTGATAAATTAGAAGAAAATACAAGAGCATTCTTAAATACAATCATTAAAATGAAACCTGCGACTGCAAAAGGTCAATATGTAAAAAGTATATTTTTATCAAGTACCATGGGTCCTGGTTTAAAGATTTCAAAAGAAGAAGTAGCTATTTAAAGGATTTACGCACTCATAATCGAGTTAAACGCTTCTAACCGACTCGATTAAAAAAGAATCAGTATGGGAATAAAATGAATAAAACCGAAAAAGAAGAGATTGTTTCGCAAATAAGAGAAATGATCGAGAAGTCGTCTGCTGTTTATCTTACTGATTATGCAGGAATTACGGTTGAAGATATTAGTAATATTAGAAACGAATTCCGCAAAGAAGGCGTACGTTATAAAGTATTGAAAAATACCTTATTCAAACGTGCAATGGACGGTACTGGAAAGTACGATAAATTAGCTGATCACTTAGAAGGAATGACAGGGTTCGCTTTCGCTTCTGAAAATCCTGTAGCCCCTGCTAAGATCATAAAGAAATATTTTGATACTACTCAAAAATTATCTTTAAAAGCTTGCTATATCGAAAATCAGTATTATGATGGAAAACAGTTAAATGTATTAGCAACACTTCCATCTAAGAATGAAATTATAGCAGGAATATTAGGCAGCTTAAGTTCACCGGCATCGGGAATTGTAGGCGTCTTAAATGCTGTAGCAAGAGACTTGGTAAGTGTTATCGATGAAATTTCCAAGAAAAAAGCAGCATAAGAAACATTATATTTTGAATTAAAAGGAGTATTAGTAAAATGTCAGAAAAAATTGCCGAAATAGTTGAGAAGATTAAAGGCTTATCGCTTTTAGAAGCATCAGATTTAAAGAAAGCATTAGAAGAAGAATTTGGTGTTACTGCATCTGCACCAGTTGTAATGGCAGGCGGACCAGCAGCAGCAGCAGCTCCAGTAGAAGAACAAACTGAATTTGATGTTATTTTAGTATCTGCTGGTGAGAAAAAGATTAACGTTATTAAAGTTGTTAGAGCTCATACCGGTTTAGGATTAAAAGAAGCTAAAGACTTAGTTGATGGCGCACCTAAAACAGTTAAAGAAGCTGTTTCTAAAGAAGAATCTGAAAAATTAAGAAAAGAATTCGAAGAAGCTGGCGCTACTGTTCAAGTTAAGTAATTTTTTTAATCATTCTTATCTTTTAATATTTTTGTCATAAAGGTGATAAGGTTGGAGAACTCCGCCTTATCCCTTTTTTATGTTATTGACATCTTTGGTTATGATTAGTATAGTTGATTCTTGTCCCCTTGTTAGGATTTATGTTAAGTATAAAGAAAATAAATGGAGGTTTTACAATTGGATAATAATAGAATTTCCTTCGCAAAAATACCCTCTGTAATTGAAGCACCAGATCTTTTAAGTATACAAACTGACTCATTTGAAGAGTTTATTCAAATGAAAGTACAACCGTCTAAACGCGAGAACAAAGGTTTACAGTCAGTGTTTTTGACAAATTTTCCGGTTTTCGATAATAAAGAGAACTTTCGCTTAGATTTTATAGAGTATTATATAGAAAAACCAAGATATTCTGTGCAGGAATGTCTTGAAAGAGGGTTAACTTATTCTGCACCATTAAAGGGAAAATTAAGATTAGCAAATAAAGACCCTGAAACAGAAGATTGGGTAAATGCTGTCGAACAGGAAGTGTACCTTGGTAACCTTCCGTTTATGACTGAAAAAGGTACATTCATTATAAATGGTGCTGAAAGAGTAATTGTATCTCAATTACATCGTTCACCCGGTGTAGCTTTTTCTCAAACTATACATCCAAATGGAACTCCAATTTATTCTGCCAGGATTATTCCTTTAAGGGGTTCTTGGGTTGAATTTGCAACAGACATTAACTATGTAATGTATGTTTATATTGACAGAAGAAAGAAATTCCCTGCTACTACATTACTTAGAGCTTTAGATTTTACAACAGATGAAGAAATATTAAACTTATTTGATTTAGTTGAAGATATTAAAGTTAAAGGATACGATGTACAGAAGTTGTTAGGAAGATCTATTGCCAGTGACGTTTTTGATATGTCAACAGGTGAAATCTTTTTAACAAAGGACTCAGTTATTAATGAAGATGACCTTGATAGATTGAAAGAAGCTGAAGTTGATGAATTAAAATTGATTAGACTTGGTGTTAGTATTGATAATGACTTAGTTCTTAATACTTTGAGAAAAGATTCTGCACATTCAAAAGAAGAAGCTCTTTTTTCAATTTACAGACAATTACGTTCAGGTGAAGCTCCTGATGTTGAAACAGCTCATGGTTTAATTGATAAGCTGTTCTTTAATGACAAACGTTATGACCTTGGTGAAGTTGGTCGTCATAGAATGAACAATAAGTTAAAACTTGATGTTCCTGAAGATAAAACAGTTTTAACTATTGAAGATATTATTTCAATTATGAAATACATTATCTTTTTAAAGAATGGTAATGCAAACGTTGACGATATTGATCATTTAGGTAACAGAAGAGTTAGAACAGTTGGTGAGCAATTAACTCAACAATTTAACACAGGTATTTCCCGTATGGCTAAAACCATTAAGGAAAGAATGAACGTAAGAGATGAAAGCTTTACACCTCAGGACCTTGTAAATGCAAGAACAATTACAAGTGTTATAAATGCTTTCTTTGGAACAAATCAGTTATCTCAGTTTATGGACCAAACAAATCCATTAGCAGAAATGACACACAAGAGAAGAATGTCTGCTTTAGGACCTGGCGGTCTTACAAGAGAAAGAGCCGGATTTGAAGTAAGAGACGTTCATTATACTCATTACGGAAGATTGTGCCCAATTGAAACTCCTGAAGGTCCGAATATTGGTTTGATTTCATCTTTAACAATTTACGCAAGAGTAAATAGATATGGATTCTTAGAAACTCCATATAGAAAAGTTGAAAAGAATAAAGTTAGTTTGGATGTTGATTATTTAACTGCAGAGCAGGAAGATAATTATACAATAGCTCAGGCTAATGCTCCATTAACAGAACAACAAAAATTTGTTAATGAAAGAGTTAAATCAAGAAATAAAGGTGAGTTTCCAATAAAGACTCCTGACCAGATACAATATATGGATGTTGCACCTGCTCAGATAGTAAGTGCAGCTGCTGCATTGATTCCTTTCTTAGAGCACGATGATGCGAACAGAGCATTGATGGGCTCGAACATGCAGCGCCAGGCAGTTCCTTTGTTACGCCCTGAAGCTCCTATAGTTGGTACAGGATTAGAAAGAAAATTAGCAAGAGATTCAAAAGCAGTTATTATTGCTGAAGATAATGGTCTTGTTGAATATGTTGATGCTACACATATCGTTGTAAAATATGATATCAATCCAAACAGTATTGAAGCATTAACAACATTTAATGATGTTAGAAGAGTTACTTATAAATTAACCAAGTTCTCAGGTACAAATCAGGAAACTTGTGTTAACCAAAGACCTATCGTAAGAACAGGTCAAAAAGTAACTAAAGGAGAAGTTTTAGCTGATGGTACTTCAACAGAAAATGGTGAATTAGCATTAGGAAGAAACGTTCTTGTTGCATTTATGCCTTGGCGAGGTTACAACTTTGAAGACGCTATTGTAATTAGTGAAAGAGTTGTAAGCGAAGATGTTTATACTTCTATTCATATTGAAGAATTTGAATTGCAAGTAAGAGAAACTAAAAGAGGCGAAGAAGAGTTAACAAGAGAAATTCCTAACGTTAGTGAAGAAACCGTTAAGAACCTTGACGAAAATGGTATTATTAGAGAAGGTGCTGAAGTAAAAGAAGGTGATATCTTAATCGGTAAGATTACTCCTAAAGGTGAAACTGACCCAACACCTGAAGAAAAATTATTGAGAGCTATATTCGGAGATAAAGCCGGTGATGTGAAAGATGCATCATTAAAGGCACCTCCAGGACTAAAAGGTATTGTTATCAAAACCAGACTCTTTAGCAGAAAGAGAAAAGATAATGATAGCAAAAAAGTTGAAAAGAAAGCTCTTGAGAGTTTAGATAATGAACATAGAAGACAAAGTGATATTCACTATGAAAAGTTAGTTGAAAAATTAACTAAGATGACTGAAGGTAATACTACAACCGGTATTAGAGACTTAGAGGGTAGTGTAGTATTAAGAAACGGTACAACAATCAAAGAAGAAACATTCTCCAAAATGGAAGATGTAACTAAACTTGATTTTAATTTGGACTGGTTCGAATCAAAGAAAGTTAATAATCATATAAAGACTTTATTCAGAAACTACTTTGATGTACTTTCAGAATTAGAAGAAAATTATAAAAGAGAAAAAATTAAAATTACATCGGGTGATGAATTACCTCCTGGAATCGTTCAATTAGCAAAAGTATATGTTGCTAAAAAACGTAAGCTTTCGGTTGGTGATAAAATGGCAGGCAGACACGGAAACAAAGGTGTTGTTGCTAAAATAGTTCCTCAGGAAGATATGCCATTTATGCCGGATGGAACTCCTGTTGATATAGTATTAAATCCATTAGGTGTACCTTCAAGAATGAACATCGGGCAGTTATATGAAACTGCTTTAGGATGGGCAGGAAAGAAATTGGGATTAAAATTTGCAACTCCAATTTTCGATGGCGCTAAAATGGAAGATGTTGACGAATGGTTAGAAAAAGCAGGATTAGAAAAAGGAAGCAAGACTGAACTTTACGATGGCAGATCCGGAGAGAAATTCCATCAGAAGGTTACTTGCGGATATATTTATATGCTTAAGTTGAGTCATTTGGTGGACGACAAAATACACGCAAGGTCTATTGGACCATACTCATTAATTACTCAGCAGCCACTTGGTGGTAAAGCCCAATTCGGTGGACAAAGATTCGGAGAAATGGAAGTCTGGGCACTTGAAGGTTATGGGGCATCTCATATACTTCAAGAAATTCTAACTATAAAGAGTGATGATATGGCAGGTAGAGCAAAGGTGTATGAAGCAATAGTTAAAGGTGAAAATTTCCAAGAACCAAATGTTCCAGAGTCATTCAACGTGTTAATTAAAGAGCTTCAGGGATTAGGCCTGAACATAAAAATTAATTAACTGTTTGAATAATATTCTAAGCTTAGAATTAGGAGAAAATTAATATGGCTTATAGAATTCAAGAAAATGCAATGCGTGATATTAACAGTATTACGATTGGTTTAGCTAGTCCGGATGATATATTATCAAGATCGTATGGTGAGGTAACCAAGCCTGAAACTATTAATTATAGGTCCTTCAGGCCTGAAAAAGATGGATTATTCTGCGAGAAAATTTTTGGTCCTACAAGAGACTGGGAATGTTTCTGCGGAAAATATAAGAGAATAAGATACAAAGGTATTATTTGCGATAGATGTGGCGTCGAAGTTACTCAAAAAGGTGTTCGCCGTGAAAGAATGGGACACATTGCTTTAGCTGTTCCCGTTGTTCATATTTGGTTCTTTAAGGCTCAGCCTTCAAAGATTGGTAACATCATTGGTATCAGCTTAAAAGAATTAGAAAAAGTTATTTACTATGAATCTTATGTTGTTCTTAATCCTGGTCCAACCGGATTAAGCAAAAAGGATTTAATATCTGAAGACCAGTACTTTGAAGTTTTAAATTCATTACCTCCAGGTAATGAAAAACTTGATGATACCGATCCAAAGAAGTTCGTAGCGAAAATTGGTGGTGAAGCTGTTAGAGAAATCTTAAAAAATACTGATGTTGAAAGACTATCATTACAATTAAGAAGTCAATTGAAGGAAGAAACTTCACAACAGAAAAAAGCTGATTTATTAAAAAGATTAAGAGTATTAGAATCATTCAAGGAAGAAGAAGGGAAAATACCTAATAGACCTGAATGGATGGTATTAAGTTATATTCCAATTATTCCTCCGGAATTAAGACCATTAGTTCCTTTGGAAGGTGGAAGATTTGCTACTTCTGATTTAAATGATTTGTATAGAAGAGTAATTATAAGAAACAATAGGTTGAAAAGACTTATTGATATTAAAGCCCCTGAAGTTATCTTAAGAAATGAAAAGAGAATGCTTCAGGAAGCTGTTGATGCCCTTTTTGATAACTCAAGAAGAGGAAGTGCTGTAAGAAGCGATAGCAACAGACCATTGAAATCATTGAGCGATATGCTTAAAGGTAAACAAGGTCGTTTCCGTCAAAACCTTTTAGGTAAGAGAGTTGATTATTCAGGCCGTTCAGTAATTGTTGTTGGTCCTGAATTAAAATTACATCAATGCGGTCTTCCAAAAGATATGGCTATCGAATTGTTTAAGCCTTTCATTATCAGAAAACTTATTGAAAGAGGACATAACAAAACAGTTAAGAGCGCAAGAAAAGTAGTTGATAAAAAAGATCCTATTATTTGGGATATTTTAGCAAAGATTATTGAAGGACATCCTGTTCTTTTAAACAGAGCTCCTACATTGCACAGATTAGGTATTCAGGCATTCCAACCTGTACTTATTGATGGTAGAGCTATTCAGCTTCACCCAATGGTTTGTACAGCATTTAATGCTGACTTCGACGGTGACCAGATGGCTGTTCACGTACCATTATCATATGAAGCTCAATTAGAAGCCTCATTATTAATGTTATCAAGTCATAACATTCTTTCACCACAAAATGGTAATCCTATTATTGTTCCTACACAGGATATAGTTTTAGGCTGCTATTACTTGACCAAGTTAAAAGAAGGTGAAAAAGGTGAAGGTCTTGTATTTGGTGCTCAGGAAGAAGTTATTATTGCTTATAACTCAAGAGCTGTTGGATTGCACGCTAAAATTAAAGTGAAAATTGATGGTAAGATGACTGAAACTACCGTAGGTAGAGTAATATTCAATCAGATCGTTCCAAAGGAAATGGGTTACTTCAACCAGTTACTAATTAAGAAAACATTCGGCGGATTTATTGGTCAAATGTTTATGAAATTAGGAAACAAAGTAACTGCGAAATTCCTTGATGACCTTAAAGATACAGGTTTCAGATATTCAACAGCGGGCGGTTTATCAGTATCATATTCAGATATGTTAATCCCTGAAGAAAAAATTAATCTGATTGGCAAAGCAAATAAAAAAGTTGAAAACATCTTGAACGAACACGAACAAGGTGTTATTACAGATACTGAAAGATATAATAAAATTATAGACGTGTGGACACATACCTCAAACGATGTTGCCCGTGCATTGATGGAGAAAATTAGACAAGCTAATAACGGATTTAATTCTCTTCATATGATGGTTGACTCAGGTGCGAGAGGTTCACAGGATCAGGTAAAACAGTTGGCAGGTATGAGAGGATTGATGCAGAAGCCTCAAAAATCTTTATCAGGTCAAGCTGGAGAAATTATCGAGAACCCTATTATTGCTAACTTCAAGGAAGGTCTATCAGTATTAGAGTACTTCATCTCTACACACGGAGCAAGAAAAGGTTTAGCTGATACAGCTCTTAAAACTGCTGATGCTGGTTACTTAACCAGAAGATTAGTTGACGTTGCTCAGGATATGATTATCTCTGAAGATGATTGCGGAACTATCTTGGGTATTGAAGTTACTGCGTTGAAAGATGTTGAGCAGGAAAGAGAAGCTTTAGGTGAAAGAATAACAGGAAGAGTAGCTCAGGAAGATGTTGTTGATAGAGAAGGCAACATTATTATTGAAGCTGGTCAAATGATTACTGAAGATCTTGCAGAAAAAATTGAAGATGCAAATATTGAATCAGTATACATCAGAACAGTATTAACCTGTGAATCCAAACGTGGTGTTTGTGCAAAATGCTACGGTAGAAATTTAACTAACGGAAAAATAGTTGAAATAGGTGAAGCTGTTGGTATTGTTGCTGCACAATCAATTGGTGAACCTGGTACACAGCTTACTCTTAGAACATTCCACTTAGGTGGAACTTCATCAAGAATTGCATCTCAGTCTGAAGTAGTTTCAGCTGTTGATGGTATTGTTAGATATGAAAAAGTTGTTTTTGTTACTAATTCATTCGGAGTAAATATTGTTACCGGAAGAAGAGGAACATTAGGCATTTACGATGAAAATAATAGACAGATTAAAAAATACGATGTTCCTTATGGCGCAGTATTGAATATACCTGATAATGGTAAAGTGAAGAAACGTGAACCATTATATAATCACGATCCTTACAATACTGTTATTGTTTCTGATATCGAAGGTAGAGTTCGTTTTGTTGACTTGATTGACAATGCAACTTTACGTCAGGTAACTGATGAACAAACCGGTCACGTTCAGAAGGTAGTAATTGAATCAAAGGATAAAAACTTAAATCCAAGTATTGCTATTGAAGTAAACGGTGAAGTTAAAAAAGTATTTAATATACCTACAAGATCTTACTTATCAGTTGAAGAAGGTGAAGAAATATCAGCAGGTACAATACTTGCAAAAATTTCTAAGCAGTCAATTAAGAGTAAAGATATTACAGGCGGTCTTCCAAGAGTAACTGAATTGTTTGAAGCAAGAAGTCCTCAGGAGCCAGCAGTAGTATCTGAAATAGAAGGTATCATTAAATTCGGTGCAAAGAAAAAAGGTTCAAGAGAAATCTTTGTTCTGGCACCTGATAATTCAGATGAAAAGAAATATTCAGTCCCATTAGGTAAACACATACTTGTTCAGGAAGGTGATGAAATTCCTGCAGGTGAAAAAATTACAGATGGTCCAATTAATCCTCACGATATTTTGAAGATTAAGGGAACCAGTGCAGTACAGGAATATCTTGTAAATGAAATTCAAGATGTTTATCGTTTGCAAGGTGTTAAAATAAATGATAAACACATTGAAGTAATTGTAAAACAAATGCTTCAAAAAATTAAAATAGTTTCTCCTGGTGATACAAAATTCTTAGAAGAAGATATCGTTGATAGAAATGAATTCTTTGGAGAGAACAATCGAATTATTTCAATGATGTTCATTGAAGATAAAGGAGATTCTAAATACAAAGATGGTAATCTAATATCAAAGAGTAAATTTAGAGAAGTTAATGCTGATTTGAAGAAAAAGAGTAAAAAGTTGATAATTGCAAGAGATGCAGAACCAGCTACATTTGAACACGTATTATTAGGTATAACAAATGCAGCATTATCAACAGAAAGCTTTATTTCTGCGGCATCCTTCCAGGAAACCACAAAGGTATTAGCAAATGCTGCAACTGAAGCTAAAATTGACCATCTATTAGGCTTGAAAGAAAATGTTGTGATGGGACATTTAATCCCTGCCGGCACAGGCCTTAAGAAATATAAAAGTATTATGCTAAAAAGTGAAGAAGAACCAGTAGAAGAGAGAAAAGAAGAAGAAGTACAAGCATAATACCAGCATAAATAAATTATGAATTCCGGTTTTTTTGGAATATGAAGAAACCGGAATTTTTTTTGCCAAAAAAAGACATAAATATATTTAAGGTTTTCTTGACAATTTTTACGCCAAAGCATATATTTGAAGTCTGAATTTTTTTTGATAGATATAAAGATATTAGGAGTATATTAGTGCCCACAATAAATCAGTTAGTAAGAAAAGGTAGAGTAACGATGCTTAGTAAAAACAAGGCACCGGCTCTAGATGCTTGTCCTCAAAAAAGAGGAGTATGTACAAGAGTTTATACTACTACGCCGAAGAAACCAAATTCTGCATTAAGAAAAGTTGCGAGAGTAAGATTAACAAATAGTATTGAAGTGACAGCATACATACCTGGAGAAGGGCACAATTTGCAAGAGCACTCTATTGTATTGATAAGAGGCGGAAGAGTTAAAGATCTTCCTGGAGTAAGATATCATATTATTAGAGGCACCTTGGATACAAGCGGTGTTGAAGACAGAAAAAAAAGCAGATCTAAATACGGTGCTAAAAAACCTAAAGCGAAATAGATATGAGAAAGAAAAGATCAGAAAAAAGATATTTAAAACCGGATCCAAAGTTCAATGATGTAATGGTAGCAAAATTTATTAACTCCATTATGTACGACGGAAAAAAATCAAAGGCAAGATTTGTAGTTTATAAAGCATTTGATTTGATTGAGGAAAGAACTAAAAAACCAGGGTTGGAAATTTTTAAAAAAGCGTTAAGCAATACCCAACCATTGATAGAAGTTAGAAGCAGAAGAGTTGGCGGAGCTACTTACCAAGTACCTTCCGAAGTTAGACCAGAAAGAAGAACTGCATTAGCAATGAGATGGCTTAAAACTTATGCCCGTGCAAGAGGCGATAAATCTATGCCCTTAAAATTAGCTGCCGAGCTTATTGCTGCTTCAAATAACGAAGGATCCTCTGTAAAGAAAAAAGAAGATACTCATAAAATGGCTGAAGCTAATAAAGCTTTCGCACATTTTAAATGGTAAAATTAAGATTTAATGAATTAAGTTAAGATAGAAAGAGTTAAGCTTAGATGGCTGCTAAACATTCGATTGAGAAAGTACGCAATATTGGTATAATGGCGCATATAGATGCTGGTAAGACAACAACGACTGAGCGTATTTTATTTTATACAGGTAAATCCCATAGATTAGGTGAAGTTCACGAAGGTGCTGCAACCATGGACTGGATGGAGCAGGAAAAAGAAAGAGGTATTACTATTACCTCAGCTGCTACAACCTGTTTCTGGAATAATCATCAAATAAATATTATTGATACACCCGGACACGTAGATTTTACAGTAGAGGTTGAACGTTCTTTAAGAATATTGGATGGTGCTGTCGCTCTTTTTTGCGCAGTAGGTGGTGTTGAACCTCAGTCTGAAACAGTTTGGAGACAAGCTGATAAATATAGTGTTCCCAGAATTGCCTTCGTTAATAAAATGGATAGAACCGGAGCAGATTTTTACGGTGCTGTTCAAATGATGAAGGATCGTCTTGGTGCTAATGCTATTCCAATCAACCTTCCAATTGGTGAAGGTGATATGTTCAATGGTGTTATTGATTTGATTAAGTTCAAAGCAAGAATGTACCACGAAGAAACTTTAGGCGCAACTTTTGATGATTTAGCTATTCCACAAGATTTGATGGAAAATGCAAACAAGCATAGAACTGCAATGCTTGAAGCTGTTTCTGATGTTGATGATACTTTACTTGAAAAATATTTGAATGGCGAAGAAATTTCTGAAGCTGAAATAATAAAAGTTTTAAGAACTGCAACTATTGAAGCAAAAATAATTCCGGTTTTATGCGGTTCATCTTTTAAAAATAAAGGTGTACAGCAATTACTTGATTCAGTTGTTGATCTTTTACCTTCTCCTGTTGATTCAGTTGAAATTGAAGCTCATCATATTGGAATTAACGACAAAGTAAAAAGAAAAGTTAGTGAGAAGGAAAAGTTTACTGCATTAGCATTCAAGATTATGAATGACCCATTTGTTGGTAAGTTAACTTTCTTTAGAGTTTATGCAGGTACATTAAAAGCAGGTTCATATATTTACAATTCTGTAAGTGGTAAAAAAGAAAGAATTAGCAGACTTCTTCAAATGCATGCTAATCACCGTGAAGAGATTGATGAAGTTAGAGCTGGCGATATTGCAGCTGCAATCGGATTAAAATTTACCAAAACAGGTGATACATTATGTTCAGAAGATGATCCGGTAATTATGGAAAAAATTATCTTCCCTGAACCAGTTATTCAGATTGCAATTGAACCTAAGACAAAAGCTGATCAGGATAAATTATCTGATGCTTTAGTAAGACTTTCTGATGAAGACCCAACTTTCAAAATTAAAGTTGATGAAGAAACTGGTCAAACATTAATTAGCGGTATGGGCGAACTTCACCTTGAAATTCTAGTTGACAGAATGAAGAGAGAATTTAAAGTTGAAGCTAATGTTGGTAAGCCTCAAGTGGCTTATAGAGAAACAATCTCTAAGACAGTTAATTCAGAAGGTAAATTTGTTAAACAATCAGGTGGTAGAGGTAAATTCGGTCATGTATGGATTGAATTATCTCCAAATGAACCTGGTAAAGGTTATGAGTTTGAAAATGCCATTGTTGGTGGTGTAGTTCCTAGAGAATATATTCCTGCAGTTTCAGCAGGTATTCAGGAAGCCATGAGGAATGGTGTCATTGCAGGGTTCCCTGTAGTAGATATTAAAGCAAAAATTTATGATGGTTCATACCACGAAGTTGATTCTGATGAAATATCATTTAAAGTAGCAGGTTCTATGGCCTTTAAAGAAGGTGCAAGGAAAGCAAGACCAATATTGTTAGAACCTATTATGGATGTTGAAGTGGTTTCTCCCGAAGAATATTTAGGTGATGTAATGGGAGATTTAAACTCACGTCGTGGTAAGATAGAAGGTTTTTCAGCAAGAAAAGATGCTCAAGTAATAAAAGCAACTGTACCATTATCTGAAATGTTCGGTTACGCAACTATTTTAAGATCAATGACACAAGGAAGAGCAATTTACACAATGCAATTTGGTAAATATTTGGAAGTTCCAAAATCTATTGCGGAAGAAATTGCTGAAAAGACCTTAGGTAAAAAATCATTTACAAATGCTTAAAAAGAATTAACAAAAAAAAAGAAAATTAAAGGAGATTTTTAGATGGCTAAAGAAAAATTTGACAGGAGTAAACCTCACGTAAACATAGGCACAATTGGTCACGTAGATCATGGTAAAACTACTTTGACTGCTGCTATCACAATGGCTCTTGCAAAAAAAGGTTTATCCTCTGTAAGAACATTTGATAGTATTGATAACGCTCCTGAAGAAAGAGAAAGAGGAATCACCATAGCAACTGCGCACGTAGAATATTCTACTGCCAACAGACACTATGCACACGTTGATTGTCCTGGTCACGCAGATTATGTTAAGAATATGATTACTGGTGCTGCTCAAATGGATGGTGCTATATTAGTTGTAGCTGCTACTGATGGTCCTATGCCTCAAACAAGAGAACACGTTCTTTTAGCTCGTCAAGTTGGTGTTCCAAGAATGGTTGTTTTTATGAATAAAGTAGATATGGTTGATGATCCTGAATTGATTGAATTAGTTGAAGTTGAATTAAGAGACTTATTAACTTCTTACGAATTTCCTGGTGATGAAATACCTATTATTAAAGGTTCTGCTTTAAGAGCTCTTGAAGCTGGTGCAAGCAATGCTGATCCTAGCGATGAAAGATATAATTGTATTTGGGAACTTATGGATGCAGTTGATACTTATATTCCAATCCCAGAAAGACAAACAGACAAACCTTTCTTAATGCCAGTTGAAGACGTTTTCTCAATTACCGGTCGTGGTACTGTAGCTACCGGAAGAGTTGAAAGAGGACAAGTAAAGATTCAGGAAGAAGTTGAACTTATTGGTTTAGGCGTTCACAAGAAAACAGTTGTTACCGGTGTTGAAATGTTCAGAAAAGAATTAGATTCAGCTATGGCTGGTGATAACGCAGGTATTTTGTTAAGAGGTGTTGATAAAAAAGAAATCGAAAGAGGAATGGTTCTTGCTAAACCAGGTTCTATTACTCCTCATACAATATTTGAAGGCTCTGTATACATCTTGTCAAAAGAAGAAGGTGGACGTCATACTCCATTCTTTAATGGTTACAGACCTCAGTTCTATTTCAGAACAACTGACGTTACCGGTGTAGCAAGCTTACCTGAAGGTACAGAAATGGTTATGCCTGGTGATAACGTAAAATTGAAAATTAATTTGATTGCACCAATCGCTATGGAAGAAGGATTAAGATTCGCTATTCGTGAAGGCGGTAGAACAGTTGGTGCTGGTGTTGTTACAAAAATTTATGAATAAGAATTAAGATTTCCCAATGAAGAGGGAGTATAAAACGCTCCCTCTTTGTGTGTCTAAAAATTAAAAGGAGTTATATAAAAGTGCCTGGTCAAAAGATAAGAATAAAGCTGAAATCGTACGATCATATTCTGATTGATAAATCTACAGAAAAAATAATTAAGACTGTAAGAAGTACAGGTGCAGTTGTTTCTGGTCCTATTCCATTGCCGACAAAGAGAACAGTGTATACTGTTTTAAGATCACCACATGTTGATAAAAAGTCAAGAGAGCAATTTGAAACCAGAGCACACAAAAGAATTATTGATATTCATAATTCAAATAATAAAACCGTAGATTCTCTAAGTAAATTAGATATTCCTGCGGGAGTAGACATAGAGATAAAGCTTTAAGAATTTGGAGTCAAGATGGTTGGTCTAATCGGTAAAAAAATAGGAATGTCCAGTATATTTGGTAATGACGGTGAAATTATTCCGGTTACTGTAATACAAGCAGGTCCCTGCAAAGTTGTTTCAATTCGTACCAAAGATAAAGATGGTTATGAAGCTGTACAATTAGGTTTTGGGTCAAAAAAGGTAAAGAATACTTCTAAACCATTACTTGGACAATATAAAAATCTTAACAATGAACCTTCAGCTGTACTTAAAGAATTTAAGTATGATACAATTTCTGATTATAAAATTGGAGATGAAATAAAAGCCGATTTATTTATTGAAGGTGAAAAGATAAAAGTTAGAGCTAGAACAAAAGGAAAAGGATTCCAGGGTGTTATGAGAAGACATGGCTTTGGCGGCGTTGGTGGTACTACCCACGGTCAAAGTGATAGATTAAGAGCTCCTGGTTCTATCGGTGCAAGTTCTTACCCATCAAGAGTTTTCAAAGGTCAGAGAATGGCTGGTAGAATGGGTTATGAATGGGTTACTGTTTCTAACTTAAAAGTAGTTAAAATATTACCGGAACAAAATATAATTCTTGTAAAAGGTGCAGTTCCGGGTTCAATTAATTCTTATGTTGAGTTGATAAAGAAGTAAGCTGGAAATAAAATGAAATTAGACATATTAAAATTAGATGGTACTTCTTCTGGCGAGCAAATAGAACTTGCAGATGATATTTTTTCAATCGAACCAAATGATCATGCTATTTATTTGTCAGTTAAGGCATATTTAGCAAATCAAAGACAAGGTACCAGTAAATCTAAAGAACGCGGCGAAGTAAGTGGCGGTGGAAAGAAACCTTGGAAACAAAAAGGTAGAGGTGGTGCCAGAGCTGGTACAACCAGATCTCCTCTTTGGGTTGGTGGTGGTACTATTTTTGGACCAAGACCAAGAGATTATAGACAGGATCTTCCTAAGAAGGTTAAAAAATTAGCCAGAAAATCTGCTTTATCTTATAAAGCTAAAGATTCTCAATTAGTTATTGTGGAAGATTTCAATCTTGATACACCTAAAACTAAAGATTTTATTAAGATTTTAGATGCATTAAAAGTTAATGGTAAAAAAGTTTTAGTACTTACCATTGCATATAACAAATCAGTTTATTTATCAGGAAGAAATATTCCTAAGGTTAATATTCTTGAAGCTGCAAAAGCATCTACTTATGATATATTAAATAATCAGGTTTTAGTACTGCAGAGAAGTGCTGTTGATGTTATTGCAAAATCATTCAGTTCTAAGCAGGAGGAGTTAGCATAGTATGAATACAATTTTGATTAAACCTTTAATTACAGAAAAGATGACTAACCTTAGTGCAGACCAGGGTAAGTATGGATTTTTAGTAGATGTTAATGCTAATAAAATTGAGATTGCAAAGATTATCGAAAAGAAATTTAATGTTCACGTTGAAACAGTTAGAACAATAAATCACCCGGGTAAAGTAAAAACTCAGTTTAGAAAAAGCGGTAGATTTGTTGGTAAGACAGCTAAATTTAAAAAAGCTATTGTAACCTTAAAAAAGGGTGAAACAATAGAATTGTTTGAGCAAGTTTGATTTTTGAAAACAGGATAAATAGATGGGCTTAAAAAAATATAAACCAACTACACCGGGTACAAGATTTCGTTCGGTTGCTACATTTGATGAAATTACTAAAACAGTACCAGAAAAATCATTAACAGTAGCGTTAAAGAAATCCGGTGGTAGAAATAATCTTGGTAGAATTACTACAAGATTTATCGGTGGCGGTCATAAGAGAAGATACAGAATTATTGATTTTAAAAGAGATAAGAAAAACATTCCTGCTAAAGTATTTTCTATTGAATATGATCCAAATAGAACTTCAAGAATTGCGTTATTAAATTATTCTGATGGCGAAAAAAGATATATTATCGCTCCTGAAGGATTAAAAGTAGGTATGACTGTTGTTTCAGGGCCTGGTTCTGAAATAAACGTTGGTAATGCTTTACCTTTAAAAGAAATGCCATTAGGAAGTTTTGTACATAACGTTGAAATTAAACCTGGTAAAGGTGGTCAATTAGGCAGAAGTGCCGGATCATCATTACAATTGATGGCTAAAGAAGGTGACTATGCACAGCTTAAATTACCTTCAGGCGAAGTAAGGCTTGTAAGATTAGAATGTATGGCTACATATGGTGTAGTAGGTAATGCTGAACAAGAAAATATTAGTTACGGAAAAGCTGGTAAATCAAGATGGTTAGGTAAAAGACCACATGTTAGAGGTGTTGCAATGAACCCTGTTGATCACCCAATGGGTGGTGGTGAAGGTAAAACTTCCGGCGGCGGTCATCCTGTATCTCCTTGGGGTCAAAAAGCCAAAGGTTTAAAGACCAGAAAACGTAAAAAAGAATCAAATAAATTTATTATAAAAAGACGGAAATAAGCAGAGAGTTATATGCCAAGATCGGTAAAAAAAGGTCCTTTCGTAGAACATAACTTAATCGAAAAAATTGAGCAGCTTAATAGCAGCGGTCAGAAAAAGATTATTAAAACCTGGTCAAGAGCTTCTACAATTATTCCGGAATTTATAGGTCATACGATTGCAGTTCACAATGGTAACAAAATGATTCCGGTATATGTAACAGAAAATATGGTTGGACATAAATTAGGTGAATTTGCACCTACCAGAATATTTAGAGGACATCCGGGTACAAAAGCTGAAAAAGCATCAAAAGCTAAATAAAAAAGTTAAGGATTTTTTAGTAAATGGAAGCAAAAGCAATACATAGATATATTGGTTCATCACCAAGAAAAATGCGTTTAGTAATAGACTTAATAAGAGGCGTCTCAGTTGATAAAGCTGTGGAAGTATTGCATTTTTCAACTAAACATGCATCTAAAACTGCAGAAAAAGTATTAAGATCAGCAGTTTCTAATCTTCTTAATCAAGATGATACCAGCAGATTAGAACCTTCTCAATTATTCGTAAAGGAAGCTTTTGTAGATCAAGGGCCGACTATAAAGAGAATTTCTCCTGCACCGATGGGCAGGGCATACAGGATTAGAAAAAGATCTTGTCATTTAACAATTGTTGTAGCAACTAAAGCATAAGCCGGAGGATATTTTTGGGACAGAAAACAAACCCGATTGGATTAAGAGTTGGAATTATTAGAGGATGGGACTCTAATTGGTATGAAAATAAAAGTTATGCCGTTAAGCTTAAAGAAGACGACAAATTAAGAAATTACGTGAAAAACCGTTTGAAAAAAGCGGGTATAGCTAAGATAATTATTGATAGAACATCAAAGAACATAATTCTAAACATACATACTTCTCGTCCTGGTGTTGTTATCGGTAAAAGCGGAAAAGAAATTACCCAATTGGAACAAGAGTTAAGACAGGTTACAGATAAAGAGGTAAAAGTTCAAATATCTGAAATTAAACGTCCGGAATTAAATGCTTATTTAGTTGCTGAAAATATAGCCAATCAATTAGTTGGCAGAGTATCCTTCAGAAGAGCAATGAAATCAGCAATTACTTCTGCAATGAGAATGGGTGCTGAAGGAATAAGAATTATGTGTTCAGGCAGATTAGGCGGTGCTGAAATGGCTAGAACAGAACAATATAAAGAAGGAAGAATTCCTTTACATACATTAAGAGCTGACATTGATTATGCTAATGGTAGAGCAGAAACAATATATGGTTCAATAGGTATCAAAGTGTGGATTTGCCGTGGTGAAATCTTAGGCAAAAGATTATCAGAATAAATTTTATATCGGAGTTTTTTTATCATGTTAATGCCAAAAAGAGTTAAATTTAGAAAATCGCAGCGCGGAAGAATGAAGGGTAAAGCTACTAGAGGTGCTTCCGTTTCTTTTGGAGATTTTGGATTGAAAGCTTTAGAACCTCATTGGATTACAAGCCGCCAAATCGAAGCTTGTCGTGTTGCTTTGTCAAGAAAAATGAAAAGAGATGGTAAAGTTTGGATTAGAATATTTCCTGACAAACCTGTTTCTAAAAAACCTCTGGAAACCAGAATGGGTAAAGGTAAAGGCGCACCTGAATTTTGGGTTGCTGTTGTTAAGCCTGGAAGAGTAATGTTTGAAGTTTCAGGAGTTTCTAAAGAGCTTGCTCACGAAGCTTTATCAACTTGTGCTTATAAACTTCCTATTAAAACCAAAGTTGTTTCAAGACCAGATTACGAATAAAAATTTAAGGTAGAAAAAGAAAATGAAAATTCATGAAATTAAAGAAATGAACAACGACGAGTTAGTAAAGAGGATTGAGGAAGAAGAGATAAATTTAGTTGATTTAAGATTTCAGCATCAGCTTAAACAGTTGGCAAATACTTCTAAGCTTAAGTTGACTAAAAGAGATATTGCAAGAATGAAGACTTTATTAAATGAAAGATTGACAGCTGAAAAATCTTCCAAGCAGACTAAAGAAGGAGCAGATGCTTAAATGGAACAGAGAAATTTAAGAAAAACCAGAATAGGTGTTGTTGTTGGCAATAAAATGGATAAAACTATCTCTGTTGCTATCGAACGCAGAGTTCCACATCCTATTTATAAAAAATATTTTAAGAAGACAACCAAATTGATGGCTCACGATGAAAAGAATGAATGCAAAGTTGGTGATAAAGTGAGAATAATGGAGACACGTCCTTTAAGCTTAAGAAAAAGATGGCGTCTGGTTGAAGTAATTGAACAAGCCAAGTAGTAAATAAGGAAGGTGTTTAAATGATACAAGAAGAAACGAATTTAGTAGTCGCCGATAATTCTGGCGCAAAAAAAGTTAGATGTATCCGTGTACTTGGCGGAAGTGGAAGACAATATGCCAGTGTAGGAGATTTAATTGTAGTATCTGTTAAATCTGCTATTCCTAACGGTAACGTTAAAAAAGGTGAAGTTTCAAGAGCAGTTATTGTTAGAACTAAAAAAGAAGTTAAAAGAAAAGATGGTTCTTACATTAGATTTGATGAAAATGCAGCTGTTTTAATAAATGCTCAGAACGAACCTAAAGGGACTCGTATTTTTGGTCCTGTTGCAAGAGAATTAAGAGAAAAACAGTTTATGAAAATTGTTTCCTTAGCACCAGAAGTATTATAAACAGAGACGAGAGTTTAATGAAAATTCATAAAAATGATAAAGTAATGGTTATAACCGGTAACGACAAAGGTAAAACCGGAAAAGTTTTAAAAGTGTTTCCTAAGACTTCAAAAATTATCATTGAAGGTATTAACTTAAGGAAAAGACACACAAAACCTAACCAAAGAACACCACAAGGTGGTATTCTTGAAAAAGAAGCTCCAATTAATGCTTCTAATGTTATGCTTTTAGATCCTAAATCTAACGAACCTACCAGAATTGGTTCTCAGGTTATCCTGGATGATAAGAGTGGCAAGAAAAGAAGAGCAAGAGTTAGCAAAATTAGTGGCGAAATGATTCAATAATTTTTTTAAGGTTTGAGACTTAAAAATGGCAGAGAAGAAAACAAAAAAAGAAAATACAGAGCAAAAACCTAAAGTTGCAGAAAAAACTGCTAAGGGTTCTAAAAAAGAATCTAAGGATGCGGGCGTTGAAAAACAAATTAAAATTAAAGCTCGTTTAACTGATACTTATAAAGGTGAAATAGTTCCTGCTCTTATGACTAAATTTCAGTATAAGAGTATTATGCAGGTTCCTAAACTACATAAGATAGTAGTTAATATGGGTGTTGGTGCAGCTGTTCAAGATCCTAAAATTTTGGAAGAAGCTGTTAAGGAATTAGAAACTATTACCGGACAAAAAGCCAGCATTAGAAAAGCTAAAAAAGCTATCTCTAACTTTAAGTTAAGAGAAGGCTTAAACATCGGTGCAATGGTTACTTTGAGAAAAGAAAAAATGTATGAGTTTTTAGATAGACTTATTAACGTTGCCTTACCAAGAGTAAGAGACTTCAGAGGTTTATCAGATAAATCTTTTGACGGTAGAGGTAATTATACTATCGGTATTAAAGAGCAAATTATCTTCCCTGAAATTAACGTAGATAAAATTACTAAAGTTTTAGGAATGGATATTACTTTTGTAACTACAGCTCAAACCGATAATGAAGCTTATGAATTACTTCAGGCATTCGGTGTTCCTTTTAGAAAAAAAGAAATTAAAACAGCGTAATTAGGAGAATTTATTTAATGGCAAGAAAAAGCTTAATAGCAAGAGAAGAAAAAAGAAGAAGACTGGTTGAAAAATACAGTAAGATTCGTGAAGAGCTTAAAGAAAAAGGTGATTACGAAGGATTACAAAAACTTCCTAAAAATTCTGCTCCTACAAGGCTGCATAACCGTTGTATGTTTACAGGAAGAGCAAGAGCATATTATAGAAAATTTGGAATTAGCCGCCTGGTTTTAAGAGAGATGGCGTTAAAAGGCGAAATTCCTGGACTTAAAAAATCAAGCTGGTAAGAAGGAGATATTTATGCCCGTAACAGATTCAATTGCAGATTTTTTAACTAGAATCAGAAATGCCAGTAAGGCAAAGAAACCTAGAGTTGATATCCCTTCATCTAATTTGAAAAAGAATTTAGCTGAAATATTGAAGAAGTATAACTTCATTGAAGATTATACGATAATAGAAGATAATAAACAGGACATCATAAGAGTTACTCTTAAATATACAAATGGTGTTGCTGCTATTAACGGATTAAAAAGAATAAGTACACCCGGTTTACGAGTTTATAAAAGCTTCGATAAACTTCCTCGTGTGTTAAATGGCTTAGGAATTACAGTGATTTCCACTTCCAAAGGCTTAATGACCGACAAGGAAGCAAGGAAAGAAACTGTTGGTGGTGAAATAGTTTGTTATATCTGGTAACTTTTTTAACGGAGTTTGAAAGTGTCAAGAATTGGTAAAAAAGCAATTACAATACCTTCAGGAGTTACAATAACCTCTAACAATAATGTTGTTAAGGTTAAGGGTCCTAAAGGTGAACTTATGCAGGATATTCATCCTAATATGAATGTTGCAATAAAAGATGGTGAGTTAACTGTAACTAGACCTGACGATACAAGAACAAATAAAGCTTTACATGGATTGACCAGAGCTTTAATTCAAAATATGGTTACCGGTGTAGTTGAAGAATATAAAAAGACTTTGGATATTGTTGGTGTTGGTTACAGAGTAGAGCTTAAAGGTAAAAACCTTTTGATTAACATAGGTTATTCTCATCCAGTTTACTTTATGCCTCCTGATGGAGTAACATTACAAACTCCAACTGCAAACCAGATTGTAATAACTGGTATTGATAAGCAGTTAGTTGGAATGGTTGCTGCAAAAATTAGATCCATCAGAGAACCTGAACCATATAAAGGTAAAGGTATTAAGTACTCTGATGAACAAATAATTCGTAAAGCCGGTAAAACAGCAGGTAAATAATTAGCGGAGAAATGTAAAAATGATTAATAGAAATAATAATAGTAGATTACGCTCTAAAACTAAAATAAGAAAACATATTTCCGGTACACCAGAGAGACCTCGTTTTACAGTTTACCGCAGCTTAAATAATGTTTATGCTCAGTTAATAGATGACCAGAATGGAAAAACTTTAGTTTCTGCTTCAACTTTAACCAAAGATATTTTAGATGAAGTTAAGAATACTAAGAGCAAAGTTGCAAAAAGTAAACTTATCGGAACTTATATTGCAAAAAAAGCTTTAGAACAGAATATTACTTCAGTAGTGTTTGATAGAAACGGTTATAGATACCACGGTAGAATTCAGGCGATTGCCGAAGGTGCCAGAGAAGCCGGATTGAAATTTTAATCGGTGCCGGATCGTCTAATGGCAGGACTACGCCCTTTGGAGGCGTCTGTAGAGGTTCGAGTCCTCTTCCGGCAGCCATGTTTGAATAAAAAATTTAGTTAATAAATACTTAAAAAGAGAGTTGTTGGAGAATTAATTGAAAACAATAAAGCAAAACGAAATTGAAGGACTTAAAGAAAAAGTTGTTCATATTAACAGAGTTGCAAAAGTTGTTAAAGGCGGTAGACGCTTTAGCTTTAATGCAATAGTTGTTGTTGGTAATGGAAGCGGCACAGTTGGTGTTGGTTTAGGTAAAGCTAATGAAGTAACAGATGCTATTGCTAAAGGTATTGATGATGCTAAGAAAAACCTTGTTAAAGTTTCCGTTATTAAAGGAACTGTTGCTCACGAAGTTATAGGAAAATTTGGCGCTGGAAAAGTTCTTCTTAAACCTGCTTCTCCTGGTACCGGCTTAATTGCTGGTGGTGGAGTTAGAGCGGTTCTTGAAGCTGCCGGTGTTACTGATATATTAACTAAATCCTTAGGTTCTAGTAATCCACATAATCAGGTTAAAGCTACTTTAGATGGATTATTGAATATTATTGATGCAAAGAAAATGGCGTCAAAAAGAGGAATGACTATTCAAGAGCTTTTTAATGCTTAATGAGGAACAAATGGCAAAGTTAAAGATTACACAAACTAAAAGCATAATTGATAGACCGGAGCCGCAAAAATTAACTATTAAGGCATTGGGTTTAGGCAGACCAAATTGGTTTGTTGAGCATAACGATACTCCTCAAATTAGAGGAATGATAAACAAAGTTAAACATTTAGTATCTGTTGAAGAAATTAAGGAATAGGGAATTATAAAAATGGATATTCTTAGTAATTTAAAATATGCCCCGGGTTCAAAGAAGAATCCCAAAAGAGTAGGTAGAGGCGAAGGTTCAGGTCACGGTGGAACAGCAACCAGAGGTATGAATGGTCAGATGTCAAGATCCGGTGCCAAGAAAAAAGCCTGGTTTGAAGGTGGTCAGATGCCTCTTCAAAGAAGAATTCCTAAACACGGTTTTACAAATATTTTTAAAGTGTATTATCAAGTTGTAAATATTGCATCCCTACAAGATGCTGCTGAAAAATTTGGCAATAGTTTAGTAAATGCTGAAAATCTAAAAAAAGTTGGTTTAATTTCCAGCTTAAGAAAACCGGTTAAAGTTTTGGGTAATGGCGAAATTTCTGCCAAATTAAACATCGAAGTTAATGCTTTCAGCGAATCTGCAAAACAGAAAATCGAAGCTGCAGGCGGATCAATTAAAAAGATATAATCTAGCATAATGGGAAGATTTACAGATACCTTCAGGAACATTTTTAAGATTCACGAGCTTCGTCAAAGAATCTTATACACTTTAGCTCTTCTAATTATTGTTAGAGTTGGAGCTCATATTTCTATACCCGGTGTAGATGCTGGTTTAATACGCCAAGTATCAAGCAGACAGTCAGGCAATGACCTTTTTGGATTGTATGACTTGTTTGTGGGAGGTGCTTTTTCTAATGCAGCTATTTTTGCATTAGGTATTATGCCTTATATCTCCGCATCGATTATTATACAGTTGTTTGGAGCAGTAATTCCTTACTTCCAAAAGTTACAACAGGAAGGTGAAGAAGGAAGAAAAAAGATTACACAGTTAACCCGTTATGGTACTGTTTTAATTTCTGCAATGCAAGCATGGGGCGTTACAGTTAAATTACGTCATACTGATATTGGTAATGGTAATTTCTTAATTCCTATGGAATCTCAAACATTCGGTTGGATTCTTTCTACTATCGTTATCCTTACTGCAGGTACAGTCTTTATGATGTGGTTAGGTGAGCAGATTACAGATAAAGGAATTGGAAATGGTATTTCATTGATCATTTTCATTGGTATCATTGATAGATTTATACCGGCTTTATTGGATGAATTTACTTTAATTAAATCTGAAACAAGCAGATTAATTCCAGAAGTTATCATCCTTATTGTTATGGTTCTAATTATTGCAGGAGTTGTTCTCGTAACCCAGGGAACAAGAAGGATTCCGGTGCAGTATGCAAAACGAGTCGTTGGAAGAAAAGTATATGGTGGAGTTACCCAGTATATTCCATTAAGAGTAAACACCGCAGGAGTAATGCCTATTATCTTTGCTCAGTCTATTATGTTTATTCCAAGTACTGTTTTATCATTTTTCCCAAATAACGAAACATTACAGACAATTGCTGGTTATTTATCCTATCAATCATTTACATATGCATTTATATATGCGTTAATGATTATCTTCTTTACATATTTCTATACTGCAATTGCATTTAACCCTAAAGATGTTGCAGATAATATGAAGAAACAGGGTGGTTTCGTTCCTGGTATTAGACCTGGAAAGCAAACCTCCGATTTTATTGATAATATTTTAACAAAAATAACTTTACCTGGTTCTATTTTCCTTGCAATAATAGCAATACTTCCTACTTTCGTTTCTAAGTGGGGTGTAACTCCAAGAATGTCTCAATTCTTTGGAGGCACAAGCTTGCTGATTGTTGTAGGTGTTGCATTAGATACCTTACAGCAGATTGAATCTCATTTATTGATGAGACATTATGATGGTTTTATGAAGTCAGGTAAGATTAAAGGTCGCAGATAAAAATTGATTTTAATTAAATCAAAAAAAGAAGTAGATTTTATTAGAGAGAGTTGTAAGATTGTTGCTGAAACTCTTCAATTAGTTAAGAGATACGTTAGAGTTGGTGGTACTACAGGTGAGTTAGATAAGATAGCAGAAGATTACATAATGAGTAATAATGCAAGAGCCGCTTTTAAAGGTTATTCACAAGGTGGTTCTTCAATAGATTTTCCGGGTACTATTTGTTCAAGTATTGATGATGAAGTGGTTCACGGAATTCCTGGTAGCAGGGCTCTTAAAAATGGTGAAATTATATCAATTGATGTTGGTGTTGAAAAAAACGGTTATTATGGTGATGCTGCTTTAACAGTAGCTGTAGGTGAAATTAGTAATGAAAAGTCCCAATTAATGAAAGTTACTGAAGAATCATTATATTTGGGTATAGAACAGGCAAGAGAAGGTAATAGATTATTCGATATCTCGGCAGCTGTTCAGGAACATGTTGAAAGTAATGGCTTTTCCATTGTTCGCGATTTATGTGGTCACGGATGCGGAAAATATTTGCACGAAGATCCTTCAATTCCAAATTTTGGAAAAAAAGGTACTGGTGCAAAATTAAAAGCTGGTATGACATTAGCAATTGAACCGATGGTTAATCTTGGTTCTTATAAAGTTAAAACCGGAATTGATGGATGGACAATATTAACTTCGGATAATATGCCATCAGCTCATTTTGAACATACTATTTTAGTAACAAAAGATAAACCTGAAATACTAACAATTAATGGCTAAACAAGGACCAATAAAAGTAGATGGTATCATAACTGATACATTACCCAATGCACACTTTAAGGTGAAGCTCGATAATGGTCATGAAATTTTAGCTCATATTTCAGGCAAAATGAGAATGCATTTTATAAAGATTTTAGTAGGAGATAAGGTATCAATAGAATTATCTCCTTATGATTTAACAAAAGGTAGAATTACCTACAGATACAAATAATTGGAGCATACAAATGAAAGTTAGATCGTCTGTAAAAAAGATATGCGATAACTGTAAAATTATAAAACGTAAAGGGGTTGTACGGGTAATCTGTAAAAACCCAAAACATAAACAACGTCAAGGTTAATTTTAATAAGTAAGGAGAAGTTTAATTGGCTCGTATAGCTGGTGTTGATTTACCAAAAAATAAAAAAGTCTTATACGGACTTCAATATATATTCGGCGTTGGACCTTTTATTTCAGCTACTGTTTTAGAAAAAGCTGGTGTTAATCCTGAAAAAAAGGTTAGCGATCTGAATGACGAAGAAATTGCTCATATTAGAGCAATATTAACCTCCGACTTTAAAGTTGAAGGTGCTCTTCGTTCAGAAGTACAACAGAACATTAAGAGATTGATGGACATAGGCGCGTACAGAGGTGTTAGGCATAGAAGAAGTTTACCGGTTAGAGGACAGAGAACAAGAACAAATTCTCGTACACGTAAAGGTAAGAGAAAAACTGTTGCCGGCAAGAAAAAAGCACCATCTAAGAAATAAATAATTGATAATTTGGAGGTTTAAGTTTTGGCTAAAGTTGTAAAAAAAACAAAAAAGAAAGCACATGTTGATTCCAATGGAGTTGCACATATTAAAGCAACTTTCAACAACGTTATTGTTACAATAACCGATATTTATGGAAATACAATTTCATGGTCATCTGCCGGTAAGAATGGATTTAAAGGATCAAGAAAAAATACACCATTTGCTGCTCAAGTTTCTGCAGAAGCCGCTGCTAAAGAAGCTTTTGATTTAGGTTTAAGAAGAATTGAAGTTTTTGTTAAAGGTCCTGGTTCTGGTAGAGAAGCAGCCATCAGAGCTTTAAACACAGCTGGTTTAGAAGTTAGTTCAATTAAAGATGTTACACCCATTCCTCACAATGGCTGCAGACCGCCTAAGAGGAGAAGAGTATAAATTTTGGAGAATAAAAAATAAATGGCAAGATATAAAGATTCAGTTTGTAAATTGTGCAGAAGAGAAAGACAAAAACTTTTCTTAAAAGGACAAAAATGTTATACAGAAAAATGTCCTGTTGAAATTAGAGCTTACCCTCCGGGACAGCATGGTGTTTCAAGAAGAGCTAAGGTCTCAGAATATGGTGTTCAGCTTAGAGAAAAACAGAAGATTAAAAGATTATATGGTTTGCTCGAATCTCAGTTTAGAAAATATTTTGAAATGGCTAATAAGGCAAAAGGTATTACAGGTGAAAACCTTGTTAAAATTTTAGAAAGCCGTTTAGACAACGTTGTATTTAGATTAGGGTTCGCTTCTTCAAGAAAACAGGCTCGTCAGTTAATAAGACACAGACACTTTGTTGTTAATGAAAGATTAGTTGATATTCCTTCTTACTTATTAAAAGCCGGTGATAAGATTGTTATTAAAGATAAGAGTAAGAAATTAGATGCTATTCATGGCTCTTTAAAAAGAGTTAAAGATAGTACTTACGGTTGGTTAAGTGTTGATAAAGCATCTCTATCCGGTACATTTTTACAAGTACCTGAGAGAGCTGATGTTCCTTTGAATGCAAACGAACAATTAGTTGTTGAGCTTTATTCTAAATAATAATATTTAAAGATAAAATTTAGGGTTAATAAATGAACCTTTCATATATAAAGATGCCGGAAACATTGGTTCTTGATGAAAGTAGTTATACAAATACATTTGGTAAATTTGTTCTTCAGCCATTAGAAAGAAGTTATGGAGTTACACTTGGTAACTCATTAAGAAGAGTTTTGTTATCATCTTTACCTGGTGCTGCAATTACTGCAGTTAAGTTTAGCGGAGTATTGCATGAATTTACCACTGTTGAAGGTGTGGTTGAAGATATTTCTGAGATCATTCTTAACTTAAAACAAGTTAGAATGAAATTTTTGAATAAAAAACCTAACAAAATAGATATTACTTTTAACGGCGAAGGTGAATTCACTGCTGCCGATATTCAAAAACATAGCTCAGAAGTTGAGATTTTAAATCCTGAATTACATATTGCTACTCTTAATACTAATGCAAAATTTGATGTCGAACTTAGAGTAGGTAAAGGTAAGGGTTATGTTACTGCGTCTGAAAACGTTTCTCCAGAACATACAATTGGAGTTATTCCAATCGACTCTATCTTCACACCAATTAAAAATGTAAGATACGATGTAGAGAACGTACGTATTGGTGATAAAAACGATTACGAAAAATTAACTATTGAAGTTACAACCGATGGTTCTATTACTCCTGATGATGCAGTAACTCAAGCTGCAAAAATTCTTAGAGATCATATTCAATTATTTATTAATTTTGATATCGATCAGGAAGAAGAACAAGCTATTAGTGCAAAAGATAGCGAAAGAGAAAGAGTTAAAAAAATATTACTTACTAATGTAGATGACTTGGAATTAAGTGTTAGATCTCATAACTGTTTAAAAGCAGCTAACATTAAAACTCTTGGTGATTTAGTAAGAAAAGATGAATCAGAAATGTTAAGATTTAGAAACTTTGGTAGAAAATCTTTAGCAGAATTAATGGAAATAGTTGAAACATTAGGCCTTGAATTTGGTATGGATGTAGACGGTTACATTAAAGAAGATTCTGATATTTCTTAACATAAAATTGATAAACTAAAAATTTTAAGATTAAAGGTTATTTAAATGAGACATAGAGTTAGAGGCAAAAAATTAGGAAGAACAGCCAGCCATAGAAGTGCTTTAATGAATTCACTTGCTACTTCTTTGTTAAAATATAAAAGAATTAAGACTACTGTTGTTAAAGCTAAAGAAGCAAGAAGCTATGTTGAGTCTTTAATTACTAAAGCTAAGAAAAATGATTTACACGCAAGAAGAGAAATTATGAGATTTATCCACGATAAAGAAGTGGTTAAAGAATTGTTTAGTGAAATCATTGAAAGAGTTGGCGATAGACCAGGTGGATATACAAGAGTTATCAAACTTGGAAATAGAATGGGTGACGCAGCAGATATGGCTATCTTAGAATTAGTTGATTATAATGATGTTGCTAATAAGAAAGCTGAAGAAATAAAAGAAAAGAAAGAAGCTAAAGCTCAGAGCAAACGTGAAAAGAAAAACACTGAAGTTTCAGATGCTAAAGTAGTAGAAGAAAAATAATTTCTAAGTAAAATTTATTATTTTAAGAGTAATTGGTTTTCCCAATTACTCTTTTTTTTTATATATGTTTGAAAATCCAAGATACATAAAGTCAGTATACAACTTAAAGGACCTTGTTAAAGATAATATTCCTGAGGTAATATTATGCGGCAGGTCTAATGTTGGTAAATCATCTTTTATAAATAGCATTTTTAACAAAAAAAACCTTGCAAAAACAAGCTCAACCCCGGGCAAAACCCGTTCAATAAATTACTATTTAATTGATGAACACTTTTATTTAGTTGACTTACCCGGTTATGGTTACGCTAAGACAAGTAAAACTGAAAGAGAAGCCTGGCAGAAATTAATTACTGATTACATCTTAACATCAAAAAAAATAGTTTTGGCACTTCATTTTGTAGACAGCAGACATAATCCAACAAATCTTGATTTAAATCTTAATGCCTTGCTTAATGAAAGCGATATTCCTGGTATTGTTATTTTAAGTAAGGCTGATAAATTAAAACAATCAGAAATGGCTAATGCCAAAAGGGCAGTCCAGGAAATTTTCCCGGAACTTATTTACGGGGAAAACCTTTTTTTCTATTCATCAGTTAAGCTTACTAATAAAAAAGAAATCTTAAAAAGATTCTCAGCTTTATTTTATAAATAAGCTTCTTCCATTTAATCGAAAATGTTTAAATACATCTTTACTAATAAAAAAATTATTTTTCATCTATTTATATTTTGCTATTCTTTTTATTTTGATTTATATTATTTTTGTTATTCACATTCTGTAGAAGGTGCTTACTAGATGGATCGTATACAGAAAAAACGATTACTCATTTATATAATAATACCCGTATTAGTGATATTATCCTTACTGTTTGATAATATAATAGTAAGGTCTGTTTTAGCATTATTAATATTAGTATATACCGGATTTATAATCTTCTTAAGAGATTCCTTCAGCTTTGGCAGGGATGAAGTTCAAACAGTTGAAACTCCAACTGTTGATGAGCCAAGGTATGAACCGCCTGTTTATAAACCGGATTTAGATGAATCTTTTGAAATTGTTGGAGGAAAATCAGTTTCCGTTAAAAGAATTGAAACAGGATTTTCTGACTTCAAACAGCAGCGTACTACTATTATGCCTCCGGATTTAAAAGAAAGATTTGAAGAAATAGTAAATGAAACTATCCCTCAGGGAATAGGTCATGATGGTCAATTTGAATTTGTACTTGAAAAAATATTAACAGTTATACGTGATATTTTTCAGGCTCATTCGGCTATTTTCTTCTGGTATAATAAGAAAAAAGAAAAATTAGCTATCGAAGGTTTTTCAACGAGTTCGGATGAACTTGAAAAAAGAAAATTTGATATTGAAGATGATATTCTTAGCAAAATAGTTCGGACTGCTGAACCTGAATTATTAAATGATATTTCATCAGTTGCAGAAGCTGATGTTATTAGATACTATACTAATGTTCAAGGTATTAAAAGTTTTGTTGGTGTTCCAATCTTTTATGGTAAGAACCTGATTGCGATTATTTCTGTTGACTCAAGGTCAGAGGATGCTTTTGGTATAGAAACGATTTATACTCTTGGCAGATTTGTAAGAGTAATAACAATGATGATTACATTGTTTGAAGAAAAACATTCTGAATCTGTCTCGCAACAAAGATTGAGCAGTTTATTAGGATTGATTACACCTGAATCAAAATTAGATTCTGAAGAAGACATAATTTCATCAATTCAGAACTTTGTAACGAATTTAATTCCATTCGATGCCTTTGCTTTTACTTATTATGACCCTATTGCACAAAAATTTAAAATCATAAAAGTTATTAATAGAACTACATTGAAGTACGTTGGTGAACATCTTGAAATTGATTTAATGGGAAGTTCTACAGGTAAAGCTATTTTAACCGGAACCCCAATTAAAATAGATGATACTTCAAATATTGATTGTGTAAGGTATTCAAAAGTAGAAGATATAAATTTTGATGGTTCGTTCCTATCTATTCCAATTATGTTTAATGAACAGAATTATGGAGTAATAAGTTTTGAGAGCCTAAAAAAGGTTGCTTATTCTAATTCAGATGTAAACTTCTTAAGAAATTCTGCTAATTTATTAGCTTATATCATTTATTCTTATTCAACTCAAAAATTATTAAAAAATTTACTTGCTGTTGATGTTGAAACCAGAACTTTAAACCTTGATACATTTAAGAGTAGATTAGAAAGTGACCTTTATAAAGCTGACTTGATGAAGGTTCCCGGTGCTTTAGCGTTAATTAGAATAGATGATTTTATTGAACAGGAGTCATTGTTTGATGGTAACCCTTTCCCTAAAGTCTTATCAACTATTACAGAAATAATTGCAGGTGAAATGTCACCATTAAACTTATTAGGCAGAGTCAGTGAAAAAGTTTTCGCAGTTTATTTCTTTAATGCAACAACTAAAGATGTTTTTATTTGGGCAGAAAAGCTGCGTGTAAAAATTGCACGTAAACCTATTGCAGTGGTATCTAAGCAGACAACTTATACAGTATCAATAGGTGTTGCATCGGCAGCAAACAAAAATGATGTAGCTGAAATTTTGTACAATGCTAATCTCGCATTACAGAAAGCCCTTGAAAGAGGTGGTAACGCTGTTAAAAATATTAATTAGAGTGAATGAATAATTTTGTAGTATTAGTTTTGGATGGTGTGGGCGTTGGTGAACTTCCGGATGCACATTTATATAATGATGAGGGGAGTAATACTTTATTTGCAATTGCTAATCATATCGGTGGACTATCACTTCCTAATTTTGAAAGACTTGGTTTAGGAAATATTATTGATATTCCTGGAATCAAAAAAGTTGATAATCCTTTAGCATCCTATGGAAAGTGTAACGAAAAATCTAAAGGAAAAGATTCTACAACAGGTCATTGGGAAATTGGCGGCTTATTCGTTGATACTGATTTTTCATATTTCCCAAATGGTTTTGATAAAGAAATAATTGATGACTTTATAAAACTAACCGGTGTAAAAGGAGTTCTTGGCAACATTGCTGTATCAGGAACTGAAATTATCAAAGAACTTGGTGATGAACACGTTCGAACCGGCTTTCCTATTGTTTACACATCAGCTGATTCAGTTTTTCAGATAGCTGCACACGAAGAAATTATCCCATTAAATGAGCAATATAGAATTTGTGAAATTACTCGTCAGAAGGTATTAGCTGCACCTTTAAATGTAGGAAGAGTAATTGCTCGTCCTTTTATTGGCACATCTGGAAATTATACACGTACAGTTAACAGAAAAGATTTTTCCTTAGACCCTCCTGAAGATACAATTTTAGATGTCTTGCAAAAAGCAGATATTAAAACAATTGCAATTGGAAAGATTAATGACTTATTCAATTACAAGGGTATTGATGTTCAGGTAAAATCAAAAAGCAATAAAGAAGGCTGCGAAAAAATTGTTAAGTGTTTGAAAGAAAACAATAATAGTTTTATTTTTATAAATCTTGTAGACTTTGATGTATACTATGGTCACAGAAATGATCCTGAAGGATTTGCTATAGCTCTAAAAGATTTTGATGATTTTATTCCTCAGCTATTAAATAGTTTAGATAATACTGATCATTTAATAATTTCTTCAGACCATGGCAATGACCCGGTAACTCCAAGTACTGATCATAGCCGTGAGTATACACCTTTGTTGTATTATACTTCTGTAGCTAAGAAAACTGGTAGTCTTGGAGTAAGAGAAACTTTTTCCGATATCGGAAAAACTGTAGCAGATTTTTACAAAGCTCCTAATAATCTAAAAGGTAGTACCTTTCTTTTGGGACAAAAATAAAATGGCTCAATTATTGAATTTTATTATAAAGTAAACTATTTTGCACATTACTAAATAAAATTAAGATAAATTCATTTATAAACTTAATTATTTAGTACTCCTTCCAGCACTAGTTTAAGGATAACAGCTTGAGGCAGGCGAAGTAAAAAACGATGTCTTAAAGAATAATAAACAGGTGCTAAATGAAAATTGCTAAACAGTTTACTTCCAGAGAAAGTCATTCTCTTGATAAATACTTCCAGGAAATCGGGAGGGTTAATTTATTAACGCCCGAACAGGAAGTTGAGCTTGCTTTAAAGATAAAAAAAGGTGACCACAAAGCTTTAGAAACTTTGACAACAGCTAATTTAAGATTTGTTGTTAGTGTCGCCAAGCAATATCAAAACCAGGGTTTATCTTTAGGTGACTTGATTAATGAAGGTAATTTAGGATTAATTAAAGCTGCTGAAAGATTTGATGAAACCAGGGGCTTTAAGTTTATATCCTATGCTGTTTGGTGGATTAGACAAAGTATTCTACAGGCAATAGCTGAACAATCTCGTGTTGTAAGACTGCCTTTGAACAAGATTGGCGAGATTTCAAAAATTGCAAGGGCTTACAACGAGCTTGAGCAGGAATTTGGAAGAGAACCAAAAGCAGAAGAGATTGCAGAGGTCTTAAAAGTTGAAGTGAACGATGTAGCAGAAGCTTTTAAGAATTTTGGATTTCATCTTTCTGTGGATGCTCCAATGGGAGCCAATGAAGATGGTAATTTGCTGGAAGTCCTTTCTGACGAAAAGGATCCGGCCCCCGATTTCGCTCTTATGAATGAATCTCTTAAGAACGAAATCAAACGTGTTCTTTCTACTTTGAATCACAAGGAAGCAGAAGTTATTAGATTATACTTCGGCTTAGATTCTGATAGACCATTTACTTTGGAAGATATCGGTGAAAGATTTAATCTTACAAGAGAACGCGTTAGGCAGATTAAAGAAAAAGCAATCAGAAGATTGAGGCATACATCGAGAAGTAACAAATTAAAAAACTATTTAGGATAAACTGAATGAAACATCTTTCCTTTTTGATAATAGCTGCTTTGCTATTTGGAGGATGTTCTTCTTTTTCTACGATTCGTTATAATGAAACAAGGGATGTGAAAAAAGAAGAACAGCCTGTTAAACAAGTAGTTAGCAGCAACAAAAAAAATGAACAAACAAAAAATGTAAGGGGTGATTATAAATTAGACAAAGAAGAGTTACAGACTCTTGGACATCTGGATTCAACCAGTTCTGAAAACACTTTATCTTTTCAGGACCAGGATGAAGATATGCCTGATGAAGAATCAGTGGACATTTCAAAATTCATGTCTAATCTAAATGAAAATGAAACAGGCGGATTAAGTAGTAATGCACGTGACCGTGTATTAATGAAAGTTATTGAATACCTGAATACTCCATATAAATATGGTGGTACTACAAAATCCGGAATTGATTGCTCAGCTTTTACACAAACTGTATATAGTGATGCCTTATCTCTTCCTTTACTTAGAACTGCGCGAGACCAATATACCCAGGGACAGATTATTGTTGATAGAACTGAACTAAAATTTGGTGATTTGGTGTTCTTTAATACACGTAGAGTAAAACCAGGTCATGTTGGTATTTATATAGGCAACAACTGTTTTGTACACGCCAGTTCCAAGCATGGAGTAATCGTTTCAACTTTGGATATGGATTATTATTCTGCACGGTTTATGGGAGGCAGAAGAATAACATCCCTCGCGATGAACTAAAAACTGAATGATTTTAATTAAAATCCTCTTTTATGAAAATAGAAGAGGATTTTTTGTTTTAAATAAGTCTCTATGTTTTTGTTAAATTAATCTCAAAAATTAAAATAGTTTATAATAAATTGCTTAAATGAACAAAATAATTAAATATAAACTTGAGAATGTAGATTGTACCTCCTGTGCTGCAAAAATTGAAAAAGGGTTGCTCAAGAAGGATGGAGTAAAATATGCTGCTATTAATTTTAGCAATCTTACTCTTGAAACAGATTTGAATGACATTGAAGAAGTAAAAAGCACAATAAATAAAATTGAACCTGAAGTAGAAGTATATCCTTTTGAAGTAAAAAAAGTAGAATCTAAATTCAGTAAGAAAAAAGAAATTATTAAATTTTCATTAATTGTTCTTGTCTATTTAGCTGCTTTATGGTTAAATCATAATTATGGTAATGAGTCACAACCACCATATACAGGGAATAATCTTCTAATAAATATATTATTTATTTCAACTTACTTGTTTAGCGGGTGGGGAGTTCTTTCAAAAGCAGTTAAAAATATCTTTAAGGGCAATATCTTCGATGAAAACTTTTTAATGACAATTGCAACTTTAGGTGCTATCGCAATTAAAGCCATACCTGAAGCTGCTGCTGTGATGATATTCTATAATCTTGGTGAACTCTTCCAAAACATTGCAGTTAATAAAAGCAGAAGAGAAATTAAAAAGCTTATTGAAATCCGTCCAAATTATGCAAACTTAATTAAAGACAATGAAATATTTAAAGTAAATCCGGAAGAAGTAAAAATTGGAGATTTACTTTTAATAAAACCCGGAGAGAGAATTCCTTTAGATGGAAAAATAAAAGAAGGTAAAACCTACATTGATACTTTTGCATTAACTGGGGAATCAATGCCTAAGTTTGTTCGAGAAGGGGATGATGTGCTTTCAGGTTCAATAAATAAAAATGCTGCAATAAAATTAAAAGCTTATAAAGTATTTTCTGAATCAACAGTTTCAAAAATTTTAGAACTTGTTGAAAGTGCAACAAGCAAAAAAGCCGAGACTGAAAAATTTATAACTACCTTTGCCAGATACTATACTCCAGTTATTGTAGCTATAGCTTTTTTGATTGCAGTACTTCCTCCAATATTTACAGGAGGTTTATTCAGCGTTTGGATATATAGAGCTTTAGTTGTTCTTGTAGTTTCCTGCCCTTGTGCTTTAGTAATCAGTATTCCACTAGGTTACTTTGGAGGAATTGGAGGTTCATCAAGAAAAGGGATTCTTGTTAAAGGAAGCAATTATCTTGATGCACTTACTAATGTAAAAACTATTGTTTTTGATAAAACAGGAACCCTGACAAAAGGTGTATTTAAATTAACTAAAATAGCTAGCAGTAATGGCTATGCTGATAAAGATATTTTATATTATGCTGCTTCCGTGGAGAAGAATTCAAATCATCCAATTGCTCAATCCATAGTTGAAGCTTATGAAGATAGTTTAGGAATTTCTAAAAACTTTCAAGAAGTTTTGGGATATGGAGTACAGGCAGAAGTTGATGGGAAAAACATTATTCTTGGCAATGATGCTTTTTTGCACAAGGAAAAAATTGAACATGATATCTGCAAAGTTGATGGCTCAGTCGTATACGTTGTAATTAATAATGTTTATGCCGGGTATTTAATTATCAATGATGAATTAAAGGAAACATCTTTAAAAACAATTAATGACTTAAAAGCAAGAAATATTAAAACAGTTATGCTAACGGGGGATAATGATTATACGGCAAAATCAGTTGCATCTCAATTGAATATTGATGAGGTGTATTCTGAGTTATTACCTGGAGATAAGGTAAATATCCTTGAAAAAATAATTTCACAAAAAAGAAAAAATGAAAAAGTTGCATTTGTAGGAGATGGAATAAACGATGCTCCTGTAATAGCCAGAAGTGATGTTGGTTTTGCGATGGGCGGCCTTGGTTCCGATGCTGCAGTTGAAGCCGCAGATATTGTAATTATGGAGGATGAAATACACAAAATTCCTGAAGCATTAGATATTGCTATGAAGACCAGAAAAATAGTTTGGCAGAATATTGCATTTGCAATGGGAGTAAAGCTGGTATTCATCTTACTTGGTATAATAGGAGTAGCCACAATGTGGGAAGCAGTCTTTGGTGATATGGGAGTGGCAATTATTGCAATTCTAAACTCAACTCGAATGTTGAAAGGATAAAAAGATTTGATGAAGTACAAGCAACCCATAACTAAAGTCATGGGACAGAAAATTAAATCAACTTCATTAAATATCCAACAACTTCAGTTGTGGGTAAAAAAGAAATAACATCAACGACGACTTAAGTCGTCAGGAAGAGGTGAAGTACAAGCTACCCATAACTTTAGTTATGGGATAAAATGAGGTAGTCAACTATTCGCAGCTGCATCTCGATACATTTTTCTCGTAGAACTCGAAAAACACTCGATGAACCGCTGCTTGTACGCAATGACATCAAGAGCAAAAAAAAAGCGAACCGAAGTTCGCTTTTTTTAATTTATATTTTTATATCAACTGCATCCTGAGGTAGAACCGCAAGTCATACATTTCAAACAAGTTCCGTTTCGAACCATAGTTAAGCTTTGGCATTCTGAACATACATCTCCAGTATAACCTTTTTCAATTGCCTGTTTTACTTTGTTGTTCAATGAACTTTTTGAAAGAGTAACAGGATTACTTCTTTTATCTTCTGTCAAAATTGAAACCGGAGGCTGTTCAGTATCAAGAACGAATATTCTTTCACTTACAACTTCTTCACTCTCAAATTCAGGTTCAATCTTTTTAATCATTGGATTTTTATTCTTAATGCTATTAGGATCAACATGTGCTAAATCGTTTCTTCCTAAATAACTTACGGCTAACTCTCTAAAGATATAATCGATAACAGATGTTGCCATTTTAATTTTTTCATTACCCATCACAATACCGCTTGGTTCAAAACGAGTAAATACAAATGCATCTACAAATTCTTCAAGAGGTACACCATGCTGTAATCCTAACGAAATTGAAATAGCAAAGCAGTTTAACAAGCTTCTAAAAGCTGCACCTTCTCTGTGCATGTCTATGAAGATTTCACCGAGCTGACCATTATCATATTCGCCTGTACGAATATAAACTGATTGACCATTGATTTTTGCTTTTTGCGTATAACCGCTTCTTCTATCCGGAAGTCTTCTTCTCTTAGCAATATATCTATGGATGATTCTTTCAGCCACTTTAACAATGTCATTGTTTTCTTTTTCTTCAATCAATGCTTCAAGTTCTTCTTCGCTTATTGAATTCAATGGCTGTGAAAGTTTTGAACCATCTCTATAAAGTGCATTAGCTTTAATACCAACTTTCCAGGATTGCATATAAGCTTCTTTTACATCGTCAATTGAAGCTTGATTAGGAAGGTTGATTGTCTTGCTTATTGCACCGGAAATAAATGGCTGAGCAGCTGCCATCATTTTGATATGTGCAGAAGAACGGATAAATCTTGTTCCTTTTTTCCCGCATTTATTAGCGCAATCAAAAACAGGGTAGTGCTCAATCTTTAAGAATGGAGAACCTTCAATTGTCATTGTTCCGCATACATAATCGTTTGCAGTTGCAATTTCCATCTTAGAAAAACCTAAAAAAGTAAGAAGATTAAAATCAAAAGAATCCATTTCTTCTTCACTTACACCCAATTTCTTTGATAAGAAATCAACACCCAAAGTCCATTTGTTAAAAGCAAAATTCATATCGAATACTGAAGGTAATGTCTTATCAAGTTTAGCAATAATTTCTTCAGTAAATCCTTTTGCTTTTAATGATTCATGGTTAATGTAAGGACAGCCTTCTAAAGTACCTGAGCCTTTAGCATATCTTACAATTTCATTGATTTGGTCTTTGTTGTAGCCTAATCTTTCAAGTGCAGGAGGAATAGATTGGTTGATAATCTTAAAGTATCCACCACCAGCTAATTTCTTGAATTTAACCAAAGCAAAATCAGGTTCAACTCCGGTTGTATCGCAATCCATTACCAGTCCTATTGTGCCTGTAGGAGCTATTACAGTAACCTGAGCGTTTCTAAAACCATACTTGGAACCTAATTCAATAGCTTTGTCTGCATCCTCTCTGGCAGCCCTTAAAAGGTCACTGGGGCAATGTTTAGGATTAATACCAACAGGAAAAATTGACAATCCTTCATACTCTTCAGTAGGAACATTATAAGCAGCTCTACGATGGTTTCTTACCACGCGTAGCATATGTTCTTTGTTCTTTTCGTATTTAGAGAAAGGACCATGTTCCTTAGCCATTTCAGCAGAAGCTGCATATGCATTCATATGCATTATAGCAGTAATAGCACCGCATATAGCGAAAGCTTCATTGCTGTCATATGGAATTCCCTGAAGCATTAACAATGAACCAAGATTAGCGTAACCTAATCCTAAAGTTCTAAAATCATAACTTAACTGTGCAATTTCTTTGCTTGGGAATTGTGCCATCAATACACTTATTTCAAGAACGATAGTCCAAAGTTTTGACGCATAACGGAATGATTCAATATCAAATTCGTGAGTATCAATGTTATAGAATTTGACCAAGTTTAAAGATGCAAGATTGCAGGCAGTATCATCAAGGAACATATACTCGCTGCAAGGATTAGATGCTCTAATCTCTCCATCTTCAGGACAAGTATGCCATTCATTAATGGTAGTATGAAATTGAATACCAGGGTCAGCAACTGACCACGCAGAGTAAGCAATTTCATTCCAAAGGTCATTAGCTTTAATTGTCTTCCAAGCCTTTGGTTCTCTTCCTTCTTCAGCAGCTTTTTTCTTTTCGATTCTCCAATATAAATTCCATTCGCTGTCAGTTAAAACAGCATTCATAAATTTATTATCAATTCTTACTGAGTTGTTGGAGTTTTGTCCGCTCACTGTTGCATAAGAATCTGAATTCCAATCAACATCAAGAACTGGAAATTCTATTGAACGATAACCCTGCTTAGCTAATTGAATTACGCGTTCGATATAATTGTTTGGTACGCTTGATTTTCTTGCTTCAAGAACTGCATGTTTTAATTTTTTATTTGCCTGTTTATTGAATCTGTCATTTTCAGGATGTTCATCATAACAAGCTTTCATAATTGCATTTAAATGATAGTTGCAGATTTTTGAACCTGCAACAAGAGCAGCAACTTTTGATTCTTCGGTAACTTTCCAATTTACAAATTCTTCAATATCAGGATGGTCTAAATCCAAGGTAACCATTTTAGCAGCACGTCTTGTTGTACCACCTGATTTAATTGCACCCGCAGAACGGTCACCAATCTTTAAGAATGACATTAATCCTGATGAGCGTCCACCGCCGCTTAATGGTTCACTTGCACCACGAAGATTTGAAAAGTTTGACCCTGTACCTGAACCATATTTAAATAATCTTGCTTCACGAACCCAAAGATCCATAATTCCGCCTTCATTAACCAAATCATCTTTAACTGATTGAATGAAGCAGGCATGAGGTTGAGGATGTGAATATGCATCTGTTCCTGCTGTTAGTTCTCCTGTTTTATAATCAACATAATAATGACCTTGAGAAGGACCGGTAATACCATAAGCCCAATTTAAACCTGTGTTAAACCATTGTGGACTATTAGGTGCAGACATTTGATTGGCAAGCATATACATCATTTCATCATAAAAAGCTTTTGCATCTTCTTCAGTATCAAAGTAGTTTGCATTCCAACCCCAGTATGTCCAGCATCCTGCTAAACGATGAAATACCTGGCGCGAATCATATTCAGAATAATGTCTTTCTTTTTCAGGAAGTTGTTCTAATTTTTCTGAATCTGCTTTAGATGACTGCAGCCACAAAGGTACATTTTTCTCTTTTACTTTCTTTAATACTTTAGGAACTCCTGCTTTACGAAAATATTTTTGTGCAACAATATCAGTTGCGACTTGAGACCAGAAAGAAGGTACTAAAACATCTTCCATTTTGAATACTATAGAGCCATCCGGATTTTTAATTTCCGATGTTCTTTTAACGAATTCAAAAGATGATAATGGATCTTTTCCTGCCTCAGTAAAATGTCTTTGTATATGCATTTAAACTCCCGATAACCTAATTAAAATTTTTATTTAACTTATTCAAATAATATTTAAAATTCTATAAATTTTTTGTGAGCAAACTGTCGTAAAGGATTATACAAGTTTAGATTAATTAAAAACAAAATACAAATTAAATTTCAATATTATTTTTTTCAAAACGCTTGTATTTAAAAAAAAATTATTTAAGCAAAACAGCAAATAAATTGTCAAAGAGATCATTATCATTTTACACAAAATTGAAGGAGAAAGTTGCAGTTTTTAAGTGCAAAAAAAAAGAATATAATAATTCTTCACCAATTATCTCAATTATTCAACCATTCATAAAATTTTAATACATCATTAACTATTTTTATTTAATTTGATTACTGATAAATTTCCTATTATTTAAAGGATACTCATTGAGCGAACCTATTATTGAAGTTAAAGGACTTAACAAAAAATTCAAAAGTCTTCACGCTGTAAATAACCTTGATTTAACAGTTTACCGCGGTGATGTATTTGGATTTTTAGGTCCTAATGGAGCAGGTAAAAGCACTACCATAAGAATGCTTCTTACTCTTATTTCTCCTAACTCAGGCAACATAAAAATCTTTGGCAAAGAGCTTAAAAAGAATCGACTTGAGATTCTTACTAACATAGGTGCCATTGTTGAAAAACCTGATTTCTATGGCTACTTGTCTGCCTATAAAAACCTTGAAATATTAGGCAAAATATCCGGTAGAGAAATTTCTAAAAACCGTATAATGGAAGTGCTGGAGTTAGTTGGATTAGAGAAAAGATTTAAGAGTAAAGTTAAAACTTATTCGCATGGAATGAAACAGCGTTTAGGTCTTGCTCAGGCATTGTTGCATAATCCCGATTTAATTATTCTCGATGAACCTACTACAGGACTTGACCCTCAAGGTATGAAGGAAATACGTGACTTAATTATAAATCTTAGCAAAGAGCAAAACAAAACAGTTTTCCTTTCTTCGCATATTCTTTATGAAGTCGAATTAGTTGCAACAAGAATGGTTATCATTAATAAAGGACAAGCTAAAGTTGAAGGAAATGTTCAGGACTTACTTAACAGTAATCAGCTTAGAGTAAATTTCAGAGTAGATGATGTGGAAAAATCAAAATCACTATTGTCGACTACTAAATGGAATAATGATATAAATTCTATTACACCTAATGAAATAATTTTTAATCTTAATCCTGAAGAGATTCCATTAATAAATAAAATGCTCGTTGAAAATAATGTTAATGTTAGTTCAATAGTGCCTACACGTTCTCTTGAAGAATATTTTTTGAATATAACTGAAAAGGAATCCTGATGCTTACATTAATTCAAATCGAACTTTTCAAAATATTTAAGAAATGGCGTTCATACATCGGATTGATTGCAATAGCTGTTCTTGTTCCTCTAATTCAAATAGCATTTCTAATAGAAGGGAACAGGTCAGTAGATTTTATGACTAGGAACTTGCAGTCATCTTTTATTTTTGTCGGAAATTTTCTTAATGGATATTTTATTTCATATTTTATTTTGAACAGCTTAACTGTACACATACCTTTTCTTGTAGCACTTGTAGCAGGTGACTTACTTGCAGGTGAAGCTACTGCAGGTACTTATAGAATTATCTTAACTAGACCTATATCCAGATTAAAATTAGTTACTTCAAAATTTTTAGCCGGAATACTTTATACTTTCATTCTTGTCTTTTGGATGGCTCTTGTCAGTTTAGGCTTAGGAATAATCTTATTTGGTGTTGGTGAACTTATTGTTCTAAGTGGAGGTGGTATTGTTATTTTTGAAAGAGCCGATGTATTATGGAGATTTTTAGCTGCCTTTGGATTTGCAGCACTTAGTATGAGTCTGGTGGCATCTTTGGCTTTTCTGTTATCATCATTAGTGGAAAATTCCATTGGTCCTATTATTACAACAATGGCTATTATAATTGCGTTCATCATCATATCAGCAATTGATATAGATATATTTAGAGCAATCAAACCATATTTGTTTACCAACTATATGATGAGCTGGAGGTCATTTTTTGACAGCCCTATGGATACTTCAGATATTCTAAAATCTCTGGCTGTAATTTTAGGACATATATTGGGATTTTTCGGACTTTCATACTGGTTTTTTAGAAGAAAAGATATTTTAACTTAGAACTTTTTTACAACACGGTAGTATAACATTCGATTTGAATTTAAGGTTTTACAAATGAAAAAATATTTACTCTCCATAATTTTACTTTTAACAATTGCTTTATCGGCTCAGACAAAAGATCCAGATAAAATAATAGATGAAGTTAAAAAGAATTTTGAAAAAATTAATGATTACCAGGTTGACGTTAAAATTAAGGTTGATGTGCAATCATTGAAAGTTCCTGATATGATTGCCAAAATCTATTATAAAAAGCCGGATAAAGTTACAATAAAATCAGAAAGCTTTGCCTTGCTTCCAAAAGAAGGAATGGACCTTTCTCCATTGTCATTTTTCAAGAATAAATATACTGCCATATATGTAAAAGATGAGCAGATTGATGGACTAAATACAAGCATAATAAAGGTTATACCAATTGAGAATACTGATGATGTAATGCTTAGTACTATGTGGATTGATCAGAAAAACGATGTAATTAGAAAAGTTGAAACAACAACTAAAGGCAATGGAACAATTGGAATACATATGAAATACGACAATACACAAAATAAAAATCTTCCTTCATCTGTTGTTTTTTCATTTAATGTCGATGGATTAAATATGCCAAAAAAAATGGGCAATAATGACCCTGATGATGAAACTACAAAGAGGATGGGAAAATCTACTACAGGAAAAGTTTATATTACCTACACCAATTATATTGTCAACAAGGGAGTGGATGATTCAGTTTTTGAAAAGAAAGAAAAATAAAACCCATGACTAAAGTCATGGGCTAAACATAGATTTTCTTTCAGGTTAATCCGAATTCATTCGTGGGTTTGCTGCAATGACACCTAAGTTCATAATCCAAAATTCAAACCAAACATAATTCCAAAAAATGTTGTTGATGGGTCTGATGTTATTATATGATATTTGAATGTCAGCTCAATGTCCAAAGGTTGTTGCACAGTATATCTGAAACCAAACATTGGATTTAATCCAAACTTCGATTCTGAGGTTGAATATTCCACACTTACCTTATCTCTGATTTCAGTTATTGAAGTTTCTAAAATATTTAAACCGAGTTCTGCTCCTAAGTAAGGATGAAATGGGGAGCCGGAAGAAAAATAATATCTTAAACCAAGCATAATAGGTATTGCTTTCCAGCTTATATCCGTTCCCGGAGGAGGATTATCTTTTGTCCCAAAGTTGAAAAAACCTAAACTGAATGTGTATGCAATTGGATTTTGTACATATTCAAAAGTTCCACTAACACCAAATCCCGTTCCTGCATCTTCAGCAAAATCTGAGGTCGGTACTCCTACTCCAAGTTGAGCAGAAAGTCTGGCTTGTGAATATGATATACTTGATAATAATATAATCAATAAAAAGATGTAGATACTTTTAATCATTACAATCCTCAATTAATAATGTTTTTTTAATATATAAGGATAGGATTAAATATGATGTTATAGATAACAAGTAGATGAAGTAAGTTGTGAGAGAGCAAAAAAAAAGCATCCCGAATTTTATTCAGGATGCTTTATCAAAAATAACTTTAATTAAAATTGAACTTTTTTCTTTGACCTTTTTGCGTATTCAAATACTAATGCACTTGCTACGAAGATTGAAGAATAAGTACCAATTATAATTCCGAAGAACAATGTGAAAGAGAAAGCTCTTAAAACTTCACCGCCAAAGAATACAAGAACTAATAGACACATAAGTGAAGTACCACCTGTTAAGATTGTTCTACTCATGGTCTGGTTAATACTCTTGTTAATTACTTGCTCAAGTGAATCTGTCTTATGGATTTTCATATTTTCTCTAACTCTATCGAATACCACCACAGTATCACTCATTGAATAACCAATAAGTGTTAAGAAGGCAGCAACAATAGTAAGGTCGATTTCAAGGTTTAATCCCGGAATGACTCCGTATAGAACAGAGAATAAACCTAATGTAATTAATGAATCGTGGAAAACAGCAACTACAGCACCGAAACCGAAAATGAATTTATATCTGAAAGCCAAATAAATAAGAATTACTAACAGAGATAAGAATAGTGCTACAACTGCATCCCTTTTTAATTCATTACCTACTTTAGGACCAATTTTTTCTTCTCTTAAAACCTGGAAACTGTTATCAGGAAATTTTTCTCTCAAGTTTTGTTTAATCCATTCAGCAATACCAACTCTAACAGTAACTAATTTACCGGTTGCATCATCAATTGATTTGCTTGCCTGAAAACCCTGTGAAGCTAAAATATTTACAACTCCTGTGGCAGTGTCACTGGAAGGAAATTCATAAACAACACTGGTCGTTGAAGATGAGTCAGCAACTTTTAATGGAAGACCGGGATAATATTTATTGATAGCACCACTAATACTTGAAACTAACTTAGGATATATTTCTCTTGATTCCTGAAGTTCAGTTCTCAACAAAACACCGGTTTCACCACCAAAGGTTTTTATTTCTACGTTTCCTAAACCGATATTTTCTACATAAGACCTAACCTTACCAATATCGACAGGTTTTTCAAAATTGATTACGATTTCAGTTCCACCAAGAAAGTCTATTCCGAATTCAAGACCTCTGAAGGCAACACTGATAAGCCCAATCAACAATAGTAAACCGGAAATAAGGTAATATAATTTTCTTTTTCCTAAAAAATCTACGTTAATATTTTGAAATATTCTCATTTTATTAAAAACTCCTTAAAGAGGATTAACCAATTGTAATTTTATGACCTTTATAAACCATGTAATCAAAAATAAGACGTGCAATAACCAATGTTCCAAATAATGAAGTAACAATACCAATCATCAAGGTAACTGCAAATCCTTTAACCGGACCGGTACCAAATTGATAAAGGATAAGTCCTGTAAACAATGTGGTAACGTTTGAATCTAAAATAGCTGAGAAAGCTTTTGAGAACCCACTGTCAACAACAGCTTTAATTGTTTTTCCGGTGGCTAATTCCTCTCTCATTCTTTCATAGATAAGTACGTTTGAGTCAACCGCCATACCTATGGTTAAGATAATACCTGCAATACCCGGCAATGTTAAAGTTGCACCAAAACCTGCAAGTATACCTAAGATAAATAATATTGTGAACATTAAACCAACTGCAGCAACTGCTCCTGCTTTTTTATAATAGAATATCATAAATACACCAACAAGGATGTAACCTAATATTGCAGAGAAGAAACCTTTATTAACAGAGTCCTGACCTAATGATGGTCCAACTGTTCTTTCTTCAATCATATTGATAGGAGCAGGTAAAGCACCCGCTTTAAGTACGATTTCAAGTAGGGTAGCTTCTTCAACGTTATCCATACCTTCAATCTGAGAACTACCTCCAGTAATTTTATTTCTAACTACGGGAGCTGAATAAACAACACCATCAAGGATGATTGCAATTCTTTTATTGATATTAGCACCGGTTATTCTTGCCCAGCTTGTTGAACCTTCAGCATTCATTTCCATGGTTACTATTGGAGCTGAAGTTGTCTGGTCTATCGTATGACGTGCATTGGTAATAACACCACCTGTTAATTCAGCTTTTTTATTAACAAGGTATAATGTATAAATTTTCTTTCCTTCATTTACAAAAGGTTTTGCTGAAAATACAAATTCAGAGTTGTTAGGAATAACTTTTTGAATATCATTCCTGTTCAAAAGCATTTTAACACGTTCTCTATTATCTTCAAGAACTAAAGCTTCACCATTTCTGGTAGGATTAGCTAAGTTAAAGAATGGATGATCTTTTGCAAATCTTTTTTCTCTTTCATTTTCTGGTAATTTGCTGTAATCAACACTGTCTCTTGAAGTACTGGTATTTGTATCATTATTTTGAGCAACCAAAGTATCATTTGAAACTTTAGTGGTATCATTAGAAGCTAAAGTTGAATCATTAGAAGCTGTTGTATCTTTTTCTTCTTTTGATGAAGTTGAAATTCCTGCCAACACATCATCAATTTTTTGCATAACTGTTGAAGCGAATTCAGGGTCTTTTAAAATTCTAAATTCTAATAATGCAGTACCTTGCAATAATTGTTTTGCCTGATCTTCATTGGCAATACCGGGTAATTCAACGATTAATCTTCTTGAACCCTGCATTTGAATTGAAGGCTCGGAAACTCCGTATTGGTCAACTCTATTACGAATAATTTCCATTGCACGACTAACAGCATCTTCAGAATCTTTTCTTAGACGAGTAATGATATCTGCATCGTCATCCTTAATGTTGCCATAGTATCTGCTAAGATTAATACCTTTAGATTTTAGTTTTGAGGCAAAAACGTCAATGATTGATTCTTCTGACTGACCAACTTCTTTTTCAGCATCAGCTAATGTCTTTTTGAAAACATCATCTGGATTTTTTGCTAATTTTTCAAGAAGTTTAGCAGTGTTAACTTCAAGAACCACTCTCATACCACCCTGAAGATCCAATCCCAATTTAATTCTATCTTGTTTAGCTTTAACAATAGATGGATCCATGGCTTTAATGCTGTCTTCAACTAATTTTAACCTTGTATCCATCTGAGCTTTTGTAATGTTAGGATTGTTTGCTTTTAATATCAAACGCTCTTTTTCCAGGGTCTCAGATAAGTTTTTTGAATTTCTATAATCCAAATATGTAGGATACAATAGGTAAATACTGAAGGCAATAAATGCCAAAATTATTATTAACCTGAATCTGAATTCTTTCATGTTTTATACTTTACTTCTAATGAATTTTGAAAAAATTATCTTCTAAAGTTACCTTTTAAGCAAAATAAAGTCAATAAAAATAGCTAGGATATTGTAAGAAATTTAATGGTATTGAATTAAAAAAATTAAATTTATTACGATATTTCTTTATTATTTCTTAATACTTCTTTAACTTGCAAAAGCTTTTTAATAAAATAGGATTATCAATGAGCGAACATCCAACAGGTCAGCCTTCAAAAGGGTTGCCGGCAAATGCTTACAAAGAATTACAACCTGGTGAAGAATATAATCCAGTTCTTTTACCTACGCAAAATTATCCCGAAGTAACTGTTTATTCAGTTTTATGGGGATTAGTTATGGCAGTTATATTTTCTGCCGCTGCAGCTTATTTGGGATTAAAGATAGGACAAGTTTTTGAAGCAGCTATTCCAATTGCAATTATTGCTGTTGGGTTATCTGCAGCAAGTAAAAGAAAAGGTGCATTAGGACAGAATGTAATTATCCAATCAATTGGCTCAAGTTCAGGTGTTATTGTTGCCGGAGCCATTTTTACAATCCCTGCATTATACATTCTAAATCTTGATGTGGATTTTTATAAAATATTTTTAGCCTCCTTATTTGGCGGGATATTAGGAATATTATTCCTTATTCCTTTTAGAAAATATTTTGTCAAAGATATGCATGGTAAATTCCCATTTCCAGAAGCTACAGCTACAACTGAAGTTTTAGTTGCAGGTGAAAAGGGAGGAAATCAAGCTAAGGTTTTAATTGTTAGTGGTTTAATTGGCGGTATTTACGATTTTATTATTGCAACTTTAGGATGGTGGAGTGAAGTTTTCACTTCACGTGTTTTTACCTGGGGTGAAGACTTAGCCAACAGAACCAAGTTAGTATTTAAAATGAATGTTGGTGCAGCCGTTATGGGCTTAGGTTATATAGTAGGACTAAAATATGCTGCTATTATTGCTGCAGGTTCATTTGTTTCGTGGTATGTACTTATTCCTGTTGTATCTTATATCGGTTCAGGATTAACTACTCCATTAGGAGCTAATGTTACAGTTCTTGTTAAAGATATGTCCCCTGAACAAATTTTCAGTACCTATGTAAGACACATTGGTATTGGTGGCATCGCAATGGCAGGAATAATAGGAATTATTCGCTCGTCAAAAATTATTTCTTCTGCAATTAGCTTAGCAGGAAAAGAAATTTTCAAAAAAGATAAATCAAAGGTTTCTATCCTTAGAACTGCAAAAGACCTTCCAATGAGTTTTATCGTTTTTGCATTATTAACTACTGCAGTTTTAATTTTCTTATTCTTTCAATTTGGAGTAATCCATAATTTACCTCAAGCAATTATTGCAATTGTTATAGTTCTGATTATTTCATTCTTATTTACTACAGTTGCTGCAACTGCTATAGCAATAGTTGGAACTAACCCTGTATCAGGAATGACTTTGATGACCTTAATTCTTTCTTCTATAATTTTAGTTTCAGTTGGATTAAGAGGAAATGAAGGGATGGTTGCTGCATTGATAATTGGTGGTGTTGTTTGTACAGCATTATCCATGGCAGGTGGTTTCATTACAGATTTAAAAATTGGTTATTGGCTTGGTGTATCTCCATACAAACAGCAAACCTGGAAATTCTTAGGAACATTAGTTTCTGCGGCAACAGTAGGTTGGGTAATACTTATATTAAATGAAACATATGGCTTCAGTGGTCAAGATGCATTAGTTGCGCCACAGGCAAATGCTATGGCAGCAGTTATTCAGCCATTGATGGCAAATCAACCTGCACCTTGGATGCTTTACATTGCAGGAGCAATATTCTCATTAATATTAACAATGCTTGGTGTTCCTGCACTAGCATTTGCATTAGGTATGTACATCCCATTGGAATTAAATACTCCATTGTTAGTTGGTGGTTTAATTGCACATTATGTATCTACAAGAAACAAGAGCGAAGCAGTAAATAATGCACGTAGAGAAAGAGGAACATTAATTGCATCAGGATTTATTGCAGGAGGTGCTTTAATGGGAGTCATTAGTGCAATACTTAGATATGCAGGTTTCAACTGGGTCAATCCTGAATGGTTCGAATCTCACTCAGCAGAACTTATTGCCATAATGATGTTTTTAATTATATGCTTTTATATGATTTGGGATTCACTAAGAGGAAAACCAGAAGAAGAGTAATTTATATTTATAAAATAAAAAAGCTCAATCAATAATGATTGAGCTTTTTTTATACTTGGTTTAAAAAAGCGAAGGTACTTCGAGTATTTTCTGAGCGGAGCGAAGAAAATGTATCGAGAAGACCGAGCGAAAAATTATAATAGTTGAGAGATGCATCTCGATACAATTTTTGAGGGAATAGTTTAACAATAAAATTTTTAATATCTTCTTATACTTGAATTTTTATTGCGACCCATATGTCCCTCAAAAATCACTCGATGAACCATCTCTCTTAATTCTCACGTTAACAAATTTCTTTTATCTTTCCCACTAACTCATCAATTTTCACATCAAACCTCTCGCCAGTCTTGCGAACCTTTACTTCAACTTTATTTTCTTTAAGTTTCTTTTCACCAACAATAATCTGAAGAGGCATGCCAAGTAGGTCAGCATCTTTGAATTTAAATCCGGCACTTGCATCTAATCTATCATCAAAGAGAACATCTATTTTATTAGTTCTAAGTTCATTGTAAATATTTTGAGTAATATCAACTATGTCCTGATTCTTCATATTTAATCCTATAAGATGAACATCAAATGGAGCAAGAGGTTTTTCCCAAACAATTCCATTTTCATCGTGATGCTGTTCAATGTAGCAAGCCATTACTCTTTCAACTCCAATTCCATAGCTTCCCATTATAATTGGATGTTCTTCACCATTTTCATTTATGAATAATGCACCCATTGATTCAGAGTATTTGGTGCCAAGCTTAAAAATATGTCCTAATTCAATTGCATTAAAAACATCTAATTTATTTCCACAGAAAGGACAACCGTCACCAACTTGTGCAATTCTTAAATCATCATAATCAATTGCTGCAATATCTCTTGTCAAATCTATACCACCTATATGGTAATCATTTTCATTAGCACCGCTAAATAAATTATTCCTATTTTTTAATCTTAAGTCAGCAATAATTCTTCCTTTAAATCCAATAGGACCAATAGAACCAGCATCTGCACCTGTAAATTGTTTTAATTCTTCTGTATGTGCAGGTCTAACTTTTCCTCCTAAAACTTTTTCTAATTTAGTTTCATTAACTTCATCATTGCCGCACATTAAAATTAAGACTGGAGCAACTTCGTTATGAATATAAACTCTGGACTTTGCACATTGAGTTTCATCAATCTTTAAGAAAGCACAAAGTTCATCAATTGATTTTACATTTGGTGTTGAAATTTTTGTAATCTCTCTACTTTCTTGTTCTCTTGCAATTTCAGGAACAACTGATTTTGCCACTTCAACGTTAGCAGCATAATTACAATTATCACAATAAGCTACAGTATCTTCTCCGGCTTCAGACTTAACCATAAATTCTTCTGAACCAGTTCCACCCATTGCACCGCTTGATGCACCAACTACAAAATATTTAATTCCCACTCTGTCAAAAATATTTCTGTACGCACTATCGTGCTGATTATAAGATAAATCTAAATTCTCCCAGGAAGTATCAAAGGAATATGCATCCTTCATTAAAAATTGTCTGCCTCTAATTACACCACTCTTTGGTCTTGGTTCATTACGAAACTTTGTTTGTATCTGATACCAAATTTGAGGCATATCTTTATATGAACGTAAAACATTACGGGCGTGATATGTCATTATTTCTTCGTGAGTAGGGGCTAATACATATTCTCTATTCTTTAAATGAAACATTGTATCACCAAAAGCATCAACTCTTCCGGTCTCTTCCCATATTTCCTTTGGATTTAATGCAGGAAGATGGAATTCTTGTCCGCCAATAATATCCATTTCTTCGCGAATAATATCAGTAACTTTCTTTAAAACTTTATACCCTAAAGGCAAAAATGAATAAATACCTGCTGAAAGCATTCTAACCATACCTGCGCGAAGCATTAATATGTGGCTTATAACTATGGCATCATTAGGAACTTCTTTTAAAGTAGGAATAAACGATTTACTTAATCTCATAGACTTTTTTCTTTAATAAATATGTAAATAAACCTTAAATTTAAATAATTGAGCTAGTTAATACAAATAAATGATGAATTAGATTGTGCGATATCAGGTTTTGTCAATCTTTATGAATTCCATATGTATATATTGATATAAATAAATAAAAAAAAATATGTATATCAAAACTATTGCTCTTATTGGTGCAACAGGACTCATTGGAAGTCATCTTTCAAAGTATTTAAACAAAAAAGGTTATCTTCTTAAAATATTTGGGGGAAACATTGAAAAATCTAAAAAAATAATTCCTTTTGCGGATGAATATTATCAATGGAATTATAAAAATCCTGATACTCTTGCAATTAATTTGGATGGAGCAGACATTGTAATTCATCTTGCTGGTGCAAATGTTTTTGCTAAAAGATGGACTGAAAAATTTAAAAAAGAAATTTATGATAGTAGAATTGATAGTACCAGAAATGTAGTCGAGGCATTCAAGAAACTAAATAAAAAACCCGAGTTGTTTATTTGTTCATCAGGTTCAAATTATTATGGAAGCAGAGGTAATGAGCCATTAACTGAATCCTCATCTGCTGGTAATGACTTTATGGCTAATGTTTGTAAAGGTTGGGAAGCTGAAGCCTCAAAAGCAGAAGCGTTAGGCATTAGAAGAGTATCAGTTAGAACTTCGGTAGTTTTCAGTAAAAAGGGGAGTGCGTTAGACCAAATAACTTTACCATACAAACTTTTTGTGGGCGGTCCATTAGCTAATGGCAAACAGTTTATGCCTTGGGTACATATTGAAGACTTCGAATCAATCATTAATTTTATAATTGAGAATAAAAATATTACTGGTGCTGTAAATGCCGGAGCTCCTGAAAATATAACAATGAATGTTATGGCTAAGGAATTTGGAAAGGCTCTTCATCGTCCTTCTTTTTTCAGGGTCCCAAAATTTGTTCTTAAAATTGTTCTTGGTGAATATGCTGATGTAATTACAGGAAGTCAGAGAATAATCCCTAAAAAATTATTGGACAATGACTTTATCTTTAACTATTCTATTCTTGAGAGTGCATTAAATGATTTATTGAAATAACTATTCATTATTAAATATTTTTAAGAAATTTATTTTTTTTACTTTTATATTATTTTAAACTCTGCTATTTTATTATTAACTCAAAAAAAAAGATTTTATCCTTATGCAAAAACTTCTAATCCTAATTTCAATTTTCAGCATTTTAACATTTTCACAAACAAAGCTTACAGTTGAAGATCTTTGGAATCTTAAAAGAATAGAAAACTTTGATGTGACTAAAGATGGAAAAACTATTGTCTTCAATATTGTATCATATAATATGGAAGAGAATAAGGGCAACAGAGACATTTATATTATAAATGCAGATGGTTCTAATTTAAAAGCTTTAAAAGATTCAAAGGCAAATGAATCTAATCCAATGTTCTCACCGGATAATAAAAAAATTGCTTATCTGAAAGATGGACAAATCTGGACTTGCAATATCGATGGCAGTAATGATGAACAGCTTACAAACATTTACACAAAAGTTAATGAGTTTGATTGGTCAGCTGATGGCAAAAAATTACTTTTTATATCATCTGTTTATCCTGAGTGTCAATCAGATGAATGCAATAAAAATATTGATGAGACAAAAGAGAAGAGTAAAGTTAAAGCCGAAATATTTACTGAACTTATGTACCGTCATTGGAACGATTGGAGAGGAAACAAAAGAGGGCATTTGTTCTTGTTTGATGTAGATAAAAAAGAACAAACAGATCTAACGTTATTTAGTAAATTTGATGTTCCTCCAATTGCTTTGGGAAGTTCAAACGATTATTCATTTTCAGTTGATGGTTCTGAAGTTGCTTTTACTTTGAATACTTCTGATACTTTAGCTATAAGTACTAACAATGATATCTTTTTAATAAACTTAAATGATGTTAAAAAAGGGGAGAAAACTCCTTATAAAAAAATATCCGAAAGCTTAGGCAATGATAACCAGCCTGTGTATTCTCCTGACGGAAGATATATTGCTTACACTTCAATGAAGAGAGCAGGGTTTGAAGCTGATAAATTAAGATTAATGCTTTTCGATAGAACATCAGGTAAAGTAAAAGATCTAACAGAAAAAATAGATTTATCAGTTGGTGAATTTATTTGGTCGCCTGATTCTAAATCAATTTATTTTGAAACAGCAGTAGAAATTTACCATCCTATTTATAAAATAGATATTACAAATTCCAATTTAGAAGTGATTGTAAAAGATCATAATAATAGTGCAATAGAATTATCCGAAGATGGCAGCACTTTATTTTTCAAACAGGAAGCTGCAAACCATCCAACTGAAATTTTTTCATATAATTTGGAAAGTAAACAGTTAAATAAAATCACAAATATCAATAAGGACCTTCTTGCTAAGATTGAAATGAATCCTGCTGAAACATTTTGGTCAAATGGAGCAGGAGGTACAAAGGTTCAATCAATAATAATTAAACCTCCTTTCTTTGATGCAAATAAAAAATATCCTATGATGTTTTTAATTCACGGCGGTCCACAAGGTAACTGGTCCGATGAATTCCATTATAGATGGAACACTCAAATGTTTGCCGCACAAGGCTATGTGGTTGTTGCAGTTAATCCAAGAGGAAGTACAGGTTACGGCCAAAAATATGTTGATGAAATTTCTCAGGATTGGGGAGGTAAACCATATACAGATTTAATGAACGCATATGATTTTGCACTGCATAATTTTAAATTTATTGATAAGAAAAATACTTTCGCTGCTGGTGCTTCTTATGGTGGTTATATGATAAATTGGATTGAAGGTCACACCGACAGGTTTAATGCCCTTGTTAGTCACGCAGGTGTTTTTAATTTAGAAAGTATGTATGGTACAACTGAGGAATTATGGTTTGCTGAATGGGAAAATGGCGGGACACCCTGGAATAATAGAAAACTTTATGAAAAATTTAGTCCGCATAGATACATTCAAAATGCAAAAACTCCGTTATTAGTTGTTCACGGTGCATATGATTTTAGAGTTCCGGAAGAACAAGGTTTTCAGCTATTTACTTCCTTGCAAAGATTGGGAGTTAAAAGTAAATTCCTTTACTTCCCTGATGAATTTCATTTTGTAACTAAACCACAAAATGCTAAATTATGGTGGAATACTTTATTTGATTGGTTCAAACAATTTAGAAAGGAGAGCTAAATGAAATACCAGGATGATGATATGCAATTCAATGATGAAGTGCAGTTTACAGAATTTGATGAACTTGATTTTGGCGGTAAAAAGGAAACGGATGAACAAATAAAATATGTTGAAAATAATTTTTGGACCAAGCTGGCAAATGCGGGGAAGAAAATTAATTTTTCTAAGCACGTAGTTGCATTGTTCAGGTATATGAAAGATCCCTTTATTCCTATTGGCAGAAAAGCTTTAGTTGCTGCTGGATTATTTTACTTTATTATTCCTTTTGATACAATGCCCGATTTTACTCCGCTTGTTGGTTATTTGGATGACTTAGGTGTTATAGCTGCTCTTGTAAAATTTCTTGGTAAAGAATTAGTTCCTTATTATAGGTCTGAAAGAGATATGAAAAGCATTTATAACGAAGTATAATTTAAAAAATGAATTATAAACTTTTAAGCAGTGAAATTCTATTTAATGGGAAAGTATTCGATCTCCAGGTAGACCAGATTGAATATGAAAGCGGAAATATGGGAATCAGGGAAATTGCTGTCCATCCGGGTGGTGCAGTTGTTGTTCCAATTAACAAAGATGGAAAAGTTATAATGATTTCTCAGTTCCGTTATCCATTTCAAAAAGTTATGATAGAATTACCTGCTGGGAAGTTAGATAATGATGAAAACCCAGATACCTGTGCACCTCGGGAACTTGAAGAAGAAACCGGTTATACTGCTAAAAATATTACTAAGCTTGGTGCTATCACAACAACACCAGGATTTTGTACAGAAATATTACATATCTATTTAGCCACAGATTTAACTAAAGGTCAACATAAGCGCGAAGAAGGTGAACAGGGAATGGAAGTTTTTGAATTTACTTTTGATGAAATAGAAGAAAAGATTATAAAAGGGGAAATTTATGATGCAAAAACCATTTGCGGAATTCATTTAGCAAAAACTTATTTAAGTAAGAATAAATAGCAAAGTATGCTCAAGTATTTTCAAGTAAAAGATTATGCTTTAATTGAGTTTATAGAAGTAAACTTTGAAACTGGACTAAATATAATTACTGGCGAAACTGGTGCCGGTAAATCTATTCTAGTTGATGCTATGAGTTTGCTTTTAGGTGAAAGAGCATCAACAGAAGTTATTAGGAAAAATTCTTCAAAGGCTATTGTTGAAGGAATTTTTGAAGTTGAGAATAATAAAAAAGTTAAATCTTTCCTTGAAAGAAATGAACTGGATGTTTCTCCTGAATTAATAATGCGTAGAGAAATATCTTTAAAAGGAACTAATAGAGCCTTTCTTAATGACACTCCTGTTTCGTTGAACTTATTTAAAGAAGCAGGCAACTTGTTAGTTGACCTTCACGGTCAACACGAGCATCAATCATTGTTAAGGACAGAAACTCACATTGACTATCTTGACCAATTTGCTGATAATGAAGAATATCTTGAAGCATATAAAAAAGAATATCAAAAGCTGCAGCAATTAATTAATGATTTAAATAATTTAATTGAAAAAGAAAATTCAATAAGAGAGAAAAAAGATTTTTATTCTTTCCAAATCAAAGAAATCGATGCTGTTAATCCCATAGAAGGAGAAGAAGAATCCATATCAGATGAATTGAATAAGTTAGAAAATGCTGAAAAAATTATTGAATTAAGTGAAGAAGTTTATCAGAATCTTTACGATGCTGAAGTTTCTGCTTATGATTTGCTTGTCAAAGTTAAAAATGATTTAAATGAATTAAATAAAATAGATAAAGAATTATCGAATGTTACTAATGAAGGTGCTTCTGTTCTGGCTATAATAAAAGATATTGCTGACTTCATCCGTAATTACAAAAATAATATTGAACTTGAACCCGAACATCTTGAAGACTTACGTTCAAGGTTGGGAACTATAATTCTATTAAAGAAAAAATACGGTGGTTCAATAAAATCCATTTTGGATTATAGACAAAAAATTGGTGAAAGTGTTGACCTGGCTGAAAATTTTTCAAATAGAATAGATGAATTAAAAAAACAAATTAAACTACAGAAAGAAGCTGCTGGTAAAGCAGCTGAAGTGCTTACCTCAAGAAGGAAAAAAGCTGCTGCTAAAGCTGAAAAAGATATCCAATCTTTCCTCGCAGATTTAGGAATTGAAAAATCTATCTTCAAAATTAAAATAGAAGAAACTGAAAATACTTCTTCAAAAGATTTAAGCGTAATTTCTGATGGTAAAGAAATAAAAGCTAATAATAAAGGTAAGGATATTATTGAATTCTTTATTTCAACTAATTTAGGTGAAGATCCAAAGCCTTTAGTTAAAGTAGCCTCCGGTGGGGAAGTATCAAGAATAATGCTTTCCTTAAAATCTGTTTTAGCAAAAAATGATAAATTACCTTTATTAATATTTGATGAAATTGATACGGGAGTAAGCGGCAGAATAGCTCAAAAAATTGGAAGAGCATTATCAATATTATCATCTTCACATCAGATTATTGCAATTACACATCTACCTCAAATTGCTGCATGTTCAAATGTACATTTTGCTGTCGAAAAAAATACATTACAAAATCGTGTTGTCAGTTCAATTAGAAAATTAATACTGGAAGAAAAAATACAGGAAGTTGCTAAGCTTTTAAGCGGTGAAAATATAACAGATTCAAGTTTAAAAAGTGCCAAAGAGCTCATAGAATCTAGCTCAACTCCAATTAATAAAAAAAAATAAAAAATTTTTCTTGCTTTTAATTATTTCAAATAGTAATTTATTCGGATAAAAAAGTCTGATTTAATCTAAATAATAACAAATATTTTTAATGCTTTTTTTACTTAATTAATGTACATTTAATATGTTTGCTAAAGCTAATTAACTTACAGGTAAGAGAAGATATTAATTTTAAAGTATTATTTATTTATAATTAAATTATTCTGAACTATTAAAAAGTGTTTTGTTTCAATTAATTAATCTTAGGAGGTAGTATGCAGAAAATAACTACAATGTTATTTCTTGCTCTATTTTTATTTGCTAAACCTGGTTTTTCACAATTTGAAGATAGATTCAGCTATCTAAATGACCAGGAAATTCAAAGTTATGTAAAACCTTTTGCTACATCATTAGGTGTTGCATTCAATTCAGCCAGCTATCACGATGCTGATATTGCTGATGTATTTGGATTCTCTTTCAGTATTCAAGGTATGTATATAATGATACCTGACGATCAACTAACTTACTCTCCAAATTTACCTAATGGTTATAGCAGTGATAATCAAACTGCAACTATTTTTGGTAATAAGGGGGGTGCTTATTCCGGTCCTGATGGATTTAAAGTTTATCCTCCCGGATTAAACCAGACATCTCTTCCTGCGGGAGTTCCTCAAGTTACTTTTAGTTTAGTCGGAACTGAATTATTAGTAAGATATTTTCCTTCACTATCTGTGGGTGATGAAAAATTGAGCATGTTAGGTTTAGGATTAAGCCATGAAATAAGCAGATATATTCCATTACTTCCTGTTAGTGTAGCAGCACAGGTTATATATAATAACTTTGAAATAACTAATTTAGTAAGTGTTAAAAACCTGGCTTTCAATTTACATGCAAGTAAAACTTTTGGTTTATTTGTGGCTTATACTGGTCTTCAGTATGAAAATACAACTTTAGATGTTACATATACTTATGAAGGTACTGACAGAAATTCAACATTAGATGATAAAGAAATGTCTGTATCAATTGATGGTGATAATAGCTTTAGATTCACCTTAGGCGGCGCATTAAAATTAGGTTTCTTCCATCTTAACGCAGATGTTAACTTGGGAGCTCAAACAGTTTTTACAACCGGTTTAACTTTTGCTTTTTAGGAGGTAAACATGAAATATATTTATAAATTTCTATTAGTATTTGTTGGAGTAATTAGTTTAATTTCTCTTAGCGGTTGTGATGGTGAGTTACCGCTTAATATTCCATTTACAAAAGAATTTGTTTTAAATGGAAGCATCCCTGTTACAAAAACAGAAACAGTTAATTTTAATGATTATCCGGAATATCAGGATAATGAAAATAAAATAAAAGACTTGAATTATGTTGCAGCAGCTTTCAGGGTATTGCAGCTTGATAATACTAATTTAACAGCTAACATTACAGTTGTTATTAAAGGCGGCGGTTTAACTCTATTTCAAAGAACTTTGAATAATGTTAGACCTGCTGATTATATGACAAATCCATATGATTTCGACCTTAATCAAAGTGAAATTGATATGGTTAATACTTATTTATCTTTGACTACTAATAGAACTTTCGAAGGTACAGTAACTATTTCAGGGCCTTCAGGTACCGTTAATGCTCGCGTAGCAGTTGATATGGTTTTAGAAGCTGTTACAGAAATGTAAGTGTAATAAATAACTATCCTTTTTTAAGTATTTCCTCCCTTTAATGGGAGGAGATACTGCTATTTTATTTCATTTCTTTAGACCATCCTTAATTTTATATTGCATCAAAAAGAAATATCATTTTGAAAGAAACTGCCTTATATATACATATTCCTTTTTGTGAACATAAATGCATTTACTGTGATTTTTATTCCATAATAAGTTTTGAAAATACTGAAAAGTACTTAGATGCAATGTTCAAAGAAATTGATTTTTATTCTAGTCTTTATGCACAAAAAAGAATTTATACTTCCATTTTTTTTGGTGGGGGAACTCCATCGTTGATGGCTCCTGCTTATATTGAAAAAATAATTTCTAAATTAAAAAACAGCTTTACAGTTAGCGATGACGTTGAAGTTACCTTAGAAACTAATCCCGGAACCGTATCTTATCAAAAGTTAATTGACTTCCGTAAAGCAGGAATAAACAGATTGAGTGTAGGTGTTCAATCATTCCACGAAGAAGATTTAATTTTCCTTACCAGAATACATACAAATGAAGAAGCCATTAAATGCTTCTATGATGCTGTTGATGCTGGTTTTAATAATATTAATATAGATCTAATTTTTAATCTTCCAGGACAGTCAAAAGAAAAATGGATTTATAATCTTAATAAAGCTTTCGGATTACCAGTTACACATATTTCTTCATATAGTCTAATCCTTGAAAGAGGAACTATTCTTAATAAAATGGTTCTCGATGGAAAAGTCAAAATAGCTGATGAAGATTTTGATGCGGAGTTATATTCAATTACTATGCAGTTGATGGAAAAACATAATTTTAAGCAATATGAAGTCTCCAACTTTGCTAAAGATGGCTATCAATGCAAACATAACTTAGCTTATTGGACTTACAAAGATTATTTAAGTTTTGGTACATCATCTCATTCTTTTATGGAAAATAAAAGATGGTGGAATTTTTCAAGTCTTAAGATGTATATGGATTCAGTTAATAAAAACTCACACGCAAAATCCAGTTTAGAAAATTTATCTATTGCAGACAATAAAAGAGAATACACAATGTTGGCTTTAAGAAGTACTGGACTAAATCTTAAAGAATATCAACAAAAATTTAATGAAGATTTTTTTACTAAGAAAAAAAGTCTTCTCAATGATCTTATTAAAAATGAGTATGCTCACTTTCAGGACCACCAACTTATACTTACCCAAAAAGGTTTTCCTCTTGCTGATGAAATTATATTAAAACTTATCGATTAAAAAAAATAATTATTGCATTTAATCTTTTTTGTTTTTAAATTGTTTTCAATTGATGTTTAAATAGCAGGATGCCCCTAAATACTTTTGCTATTTAAGTATTCCTCCTCCTCTTATTCTGTTGTCAAGTAAATTAAGTTAATAATATTAGTTCTTTAAGGTTTATTTTAATTACTTGTTCTAATGAATCATAAGAAAGGAACCCCTTTATGAAAAAAATTTCTTTACTTTTTTTGGCGTTCTTCCTTTTATCTTCCACTTACGCTCAAGATATGCAACTAGCAAAATGGCTGCATCAAAAACCTCAAGGTAATACTCTTAGAGCAGTTGATATGTTCGATAATAATAATATTTATGCATTTGGAACATTTGGAACTTTTATGAAAACTTCCGATGGAGGTTTAACATGGAAGTTTAATCATCAAGTCGGAAAGAAAAGTGCAACAGGATATTATTATTATACAATTTATGATGCTCACTGGTTTGATATGAATACAGGTATCGCAGTTGGTGAAGGCGGTATTTACAGAACCACTAACGCTGGAGCCACCTGGGACTCAGTATATAATACAACCTCAGCTGGTGCATCAATTTATCAAGTATACTTTGTTGATAATAATATTGGTTTTGCTGCAGGTGTATCTTCTGTAAAATTGTTAAAAACTACCGATGGTGGACTTACCTGGGCGGCTACTGGATTTAGTGCAGCTGTTTCTTGTTATGATATTTATTCTGATGGTAACTTAGTAGTTGTAAGTGCTTCTTCAGGTAATATATACAGGTCTACTGATGGTGGTACTACATTTGGTTCAGCTATTTCCACTGGTACCTCAGTTAGTTTATATAAGATTACATTCAAAAATCCATTGGTTGGTGTTGTTGCTGGTGGATCAGGTTCAGCAAGACTTACCACTGATGGAGGTTTGACCTGGAATTCAATTAATTTAGGTCTACCTTCCACAGATACTTTTTATGATATAGATTTTATTAATGACGATATTTATTTAACTGGCGATTCTTATGCTTTATTCAGATCTATAAATAATGGTACTTCATGGGATACTGTAAGCTTTTTAGCTCCTGTTGCTCAACAGCCTTGGACAAGTGCTCATTATGCAACAGATTTTTATAATGGTAACTTTGTTTCTGTTGGTGCATTCGGAATTATTAATAAAAGAATTGGTGAAATTATAACTCATCATACATACTTCATTAAACCTGGACAATTAAATGACGTATGGAAAGATCCTAATTCTAATAAGATAATTGCTGTTGGTGCTCCTGCAATTACTGGTTCTGTTTTTGATCAAATAATGATTTCAACAGATAATGGAGTAACGTGGTCATTTGCCACTACTACAAAAGTTGGCAATAAGGCTATCTATGTTGATCCTGTTGAAGATATCCCTGAAGTTAAAGGTGAAGATATCAAAACACCAAATTCCTATTCAACCTTCAAAACAATTTGTATGTTAAATAGCAATGTTGGCTTTATTGGCGGCAGTAGAGGTGCCATTTATAAAACTACCAATGGTGGTTCAACTTGGGATTCACTAATAACTTCTATTCCTAATATTGCTGATATTTACAAGATAGATTTTCTAAATGATAATTTTGGTATGGCTTTCAGTAATGCAGCTGATACAACTAACGGTACAGTTTTCAGAACAACTGATGGAGGCGTTACCTGGACTTTACACAAAATTCCTACAACCTCAACTTCAAATTCAAGACTATATTCTGGTGATATTGTTGATCAGAATTATGCCTGGACAACAACTTATCAACCTCGTCCTGTTAAAACCACTGATGGTGGTTTAACTTGGACAGTACAAACAACATCTGATGGGTATGGAGGATTTTTATATGACATTCAGATGTTTGATACACTAAATGGCGTTATGTGCGGTGGTTCTGGAAGATTCTATAAAACCACAGATGGTGGTGCTTTATGGCAGGTAATTCCGACCGGAACAACGTCTATAACTTTTAATGCATTAAGCTTTATTGATGTGAATAAAGGTATGGTAGTTGGAAGTAATGGCGTTATCTTCCAGACATCAGATGGCGGAACAACCTGGGATATTTCAACTACAGGTGGTCCTTCTATTTACGGATTGTATTTATCTGCCCCTTCTACCATTGATTCTGTAACAGCATATTTAGTTGGGCTAAATACTTCAATATTCTCAATGAAATCAGGAATTGTTCCTGTTGAATTAGCAAGCTTTACTTCATCAGTTAATGGCAATACTGTTACGTTAAACTGGTCAACAGCAACTGAGACCAATAACTTTGGCTTTGATGTTGAACGTAAAGTTAATGGAACCTGGAATAAAATTGGATTTGTTAATGGAAGCGGAACTACAACTGAAAGAAAAAGCTATTCATTTACAGAAACTTTGAATTCAGGAAAATATAATTACAGATTAAAACAAATTGACCACGATGGAAGTTATAAATACTATAATTTACCTGAAGTAATTGAAATAGGTTTACCTGTTCAATATAAACTTTCACAAAATTATCCTAACCCATTCAATCCATCTACAATTATCAACTATAGTTTACCAAGCTCCGGTAACGTAAGCATAAAGGTATACAATATAATTGGTAAAGAAGTAGCAACTATAGTTAATGGATATCAGGAAGCTGGAAATTATATAAGACAATTTAATGCTTCTGAAAATGGATTAAGCTCTGGTGTTTATTTCTATACAATTAAATCTGGAAGTTTTACAGATACCAAGAAGATGGTAATCTTAAAATAAAAATTGATTTAATATGAAAAATAAAAAGCTGCATCAATAAAATGATGCAGCTTTTTTTTATATCCATTCTTAAAAGGTTAGCCCACGATTTTCCCAAAGGGACAACTTTGCGGCATTCGTGGGTAATTTATACATAACTTAATATCTCCTTCAAAGTATCAACTATATAATCAGGATTTTCTTTTTGTAATGCTTCTTTAGTTCTATAACCAAAAGTAACTGAGCAAGTTTTTGCTCCTGCTGAATACCCGCACCTGACATCGAGTTCGGAATCACCCACCATAATTGTTTCTTCAGGCTTTACATTTAACTCATTGCAAATGAAAAGCAATGGTTCCGGATCAGGTTTAATCTTTAATCCAATTCTTCTTCCCATAACAAGGTCGAAGTAATCTCTCATCTCAAAAACATCAATTATTTTATCCGCCTGGTCTTGACCTTTAGTTGTAAGCAAAGATATTTTTATATTCTTCTGTTTAAGTGATTTCAAAGTTTCCATTACACTTGGATAAACATCTGAGTCCTTTATAAAATCAAAATAATGTCCCTTATATATGTTTATAAAATGTTCAATATCAGGGACAGGAATATTAAGGTCAGAAAAAATATCTGCAAAATGATGGCCAATTCTGTTGTAAAAATCCTCCTCTTTAAAGTCAGATTCCAACTTCAATTCATCCAAAGTTTTTATAGTTGTTTTAAGAATTGTATTGTAAGAGTTGATTAATGTACCGTCCAGATCAAAACAAACGTGTTTTATTGAATTTTTTACACTCATGAGTCAAAAAAAAATTAAAAAAAATTAAAAAAAATAGTGATTTTAAAATAAAATTTTCGTAAAATTAAATATAGCAAACATATTCTTCTTAAAAGTGTACTTTTAATGTTCAATTAATCAAATAAATAAAATATAGAGGTATATATGAAACCCTTGTTCTATTTTTTCCTTTTTGTTCTTACTTTCATTTCTTTTAAATCAACAACTTTTGCTCAAAGTGAACCAGTTCTTTACTTCTGCGAAAGATATGATGATGACAAAGGCGAAGTTAACGTTAGTGATAGATTCACTACCGGTTATTTAACCGTAATGGTTAAATGTGCTTATCCTTTGAAACTTGATGATTGTTCAATTCAGTTTGACAAATACAATGAAAGAAACGGAAAATTTGAATACTATAAAAAATTCAGCTATTCTATTGAAAAAGATATGAAATATGTTTTTTTCCAAAAGAATGAAGATAGCGATTTGAAGTTCGAAGAACCTGGCTTCTATAGAGTTTTCTTACTTGACGAAGATGATAATACTGTAACCAGCTCACTTATCGAAATCGTAAGTAAATAAAAATCTTTCTTTTATAGAACGGCACTTCATGTGCCGTTTTTTATTTTAAATTACTCCTGAATCCCTTCTCATTTACATAGTCATTTATTTATTTTATTTTCATTTCTCATTAAACAATTACAAATTATGGAAAATTTTTTTGATGTAATTATTATCGGTGCAGGTCCTATCGGATTATCTTGCGGAATTGAAGCAAAGAAAAATAATCTTTCGCACCTTATCATTGATAAAGGATGTATTGTAAATTCCATTTATAATTATCCAACAAATATGACCTTCTTCTCGACATCTGAAAGGCTGGAGATTGGAGAAGTTCCTTTTGTATCTCACGGAGATAAACCAACCAGAAGGGAAGCCTTAGAGTATTATCGTAGAATTGTTGATTCCTGGCAATTAAATGTAATAACATACGAAGAAGTAAAAAATATAACGAACGAAAAAAGTTTATTTACAGTACTTACAGATAAAGATGAATATTTTTGTAAGAGTTTAATAATTGCGACAGGTTTTTATGATAATCCAAATTATATGAATATAAAAGGGGAGGAACTTCCAAAGGTAAAACATTACTTTGATGAAGCACATCCTTATGCTTACAGGAATATTGCAGTTGTTGGAGCAGGGAATTCAGCGGTTGATGTAGCTCTTGAAACTTATAGAAAAAATGCAAATGTCACAATGATTGTTAAAGAAGCCAATCTTAAAGAAGGAATCAAATATTGGGTTCGTCCTGATATTGAAAATAGAATAAAAGAAAAATCAATTACTGCGTATTTTAATAGTGAGATATTTGAGATAAGAGAAAAAGAAATTATTGTTAAAACTCCAGATGACATTATAGTAATTCCAAATGATTTTGTATTTGCAATGACAGGATACCATAGCAATTTTGATTTATTAAAAAAAGTCGGAGTTGAAATCTCACCTGCTCCACAAAGAACACCTTGTTTTAATCCTAATACTTTTGAAACTAATGTAAAAGGAGTTTACCTCGGAGGAGTAGTTCTAAGTGGTATGGATACCAGTAAATGGGTAATTGAAAATACCAGATTTCATTGCAAAAATATCTTTGAAAATATTGGTAAAGAAAATAAACTTTAGGAGAGTAAAATCTTCTTAGCGGACTTCTCGATACATTTTCTTCGCTTCTCTCAGAAAACACTGCCCCAAAGGTATCCCTTTGGAAAAGACCCCATACTACTCAATACCATAAAATTTTCAGAGTTATCATCCCAGAGGGATGAATTAAAAGTAACCCGGAATGCAATCCGGGGGGAAAGACAAAAGAAAATCTTCCCCTTCCTTATTAGGGAAGGGGCAGGGGATGGGTATCAATAATTAATACATAAAATTGTTCGCTATTGTTAAATAAATGAACTATTTACCATTATTTACCTTATATATTTGAATGCAACTTGAAATAACCTTATTTTTGAAGTTGAATTTAAATTAAACTTTATTCGGAGATGAAATGGCTAAAAATATTAAAGAATTATTAGGCAGCGAAGCTGAGTCGTTATTAAGTTACAAAGCTAAGTTCCCTAAAGAACAATTGCATTTACCTGGTCCTGATTTCGTTGATAGAATTTTTGCACAGACAGACAGAAACATTAACGTATTAAAAAACTTACAATGGATTTTTCAAACCGGTAGATTAGCAGGTTCAGGTTATGTTTCAATACTTCCTGTTGACCAGGGAATTGAACATACTGCAGGTGCTTCTTTTGCACCAAACCCACAGTATTTCGATCCTGAAAATATTGTAAAGTTAGCAGTTGAAGGCGGATGTAATGCGGTTGCATCTACATTAGGTGTTTTAGGAATGACAGCAAGAAAATATGCTCATAAAATTCCTTACATCGTAAAAATTAATCATAACGAACTTTTAACTTATCCTAACAAATATGACCAAATCATGTTTGCAGGTGTTGAGCAGGCTTATGATATGGGTGCTGCAGCAATTGGTGCTACTATTTATTTCGGTTCAGAAGAGAGTAGCAGACAGATAATTGAAGTTAGTGAAGCATTTCAATATGCACACGAATTAGGTATGGCTACTATTTTATGGTGCTACTTAAGAAATGAAGCATTCAAAACAAAAGATAAAGATTACCACGTTGCCTCTGATTTAACCGGTCAGGCAAATCATCTTGGTGTTACAATTCAGGCTGATATTATCAAACAAAAACTTCCTGAAAACAATGGCGGTTTTAATGATATTAAATTTGGTAAAACTCATAAGAAAGTTTATACTGATTTAACTACTGATAATCCAATTGACTTAACCCGTTACCAGGTAATGAACTGCTATATGGGAAGAGCAGGACTTATCAACAGCGGTGGTGCTTCAGGTGCTAACGATTTTGAAGAAGCAGCAAAAACAGCAGTTATAAATAAACGTGCCGGTGGTATGGGACTTATTTCAGGTAGAAAAGCATTCCAGAGACCTATGAACGAAGGTATTGAATTACTAAACGTAATTCAGGACGTTTACGCAGACAAATCAATTACAATTGCTTAATAATTGTTCATAAAAAAAGCGGTTCAAATTTGAACCGCTTTTTAATTTTAAAGAAAATTATTTTATTTTAATTGTAAAATATAATCCGCAATCTTACCTAAATCTTTTACATCAATGTTATTATATGAAGGCATCATAATGTTGGGGAAGTTCTTTTGATAATCTAAAAATCTTCCTTTGTCCATATAAGCAGATGGATTTCTTAAATAATTTATAAGTTCATCTCTACTCCAAACAGAACTTAAATTGGTAAGCTTTGGACCCATTCTGGTTCCCTTTAAATCAACTCCGTGACATCCTGTGCAGCCGCTTCTTTCAATTATTTGCATTCCGGTTAATTCCTGGTTTGTAGAAGACATTTCTGATTGTGGAACAGGATTACCCATATTAGTACCCGGCTGTTCATCTTTTTTTAATGCTTTACCAAGCAAAAAAAGTACAACAAACAAAACTAAAAAAGAAGCCAGCCATATTTGAGTTTTAGTCATTTTATCCTATTTATTTAATTATTCAATTTCAAACGAAGCATTAACAACAGCAGTAATCTCTTTTTCAATTGAGCTTAAGTCGTTAACACCATAATCACTAATTTGATTTGAGAACTTAGGTGTAATTTGAAGAACTCCCATTCTTGCAGTACGCATTGGACCTAAATCCCTGTCAGTTGCTTCAGCAATTTTTTGTGCTCTTATCATTGCATCCTTAGCAGCAGCAGCCTGAATTTCAATTTTTAATTCTCCTAATTTCAAATAATGATATTCAGGAGGAAAGGTATTAAAGTTTACACCTTTCTCAATTAAATTCGCAATATCCAATGAAATTTCTTTTATCTTATAAACATCATTGGAGACAATCTTAAAAGTTTGTGTGCATACATATCCAACGATATTATTGGTCTGCATTCCATCAACAATTTGATAAATTGGATTTGTATTAACTGTTGAAAGTTCAACTTTGTTGTTATCAAAACCTTTTGAATTCAAATAAGAAAGAACAATAGGTTTTTGCCTTAACAGCTCTCTGTATGCAGCTTGTGCATCACTGCCTTGAATGGAAATGCTTCCCTGTAATACTCCGAAATCAGAAACAATATCTTTCTTGGCGCTGCCTGTAACAGTGATAGTTTGATTTGCAGTCTGGTTTGATTTCCAGGTGGTAGTAAAAATAATCACACCGATAATAAAACTTAATCCCAATATTAAAACTGAGATAACAATTGTATTTCTGTTTTCCATTTAGATTGATTTAATTTGTTAACTCAAAATATACTCAAAAATCAAACTTAATAAAAAGAAATATCCTGTGTAACAAATGAAAAAACCGAATCATTTAATAGAAGAAAAAAGTCCTTATCTGCAGCAGCATGCTTATAATCCTGTTGAGTGGTATCCCTGGAGTGATAAAGCTTTTGAAAAAGCGAAGAATGAAGATAAGCCGATATTTTTATCCATAGGATATTCCACCTGTCATTGGTGCCACGTGATGGAAAAAGAATCTTTCGAAGATGAAGAAGTTGCTGAATTGATGAACAATGCTTTTGTTAATATTAAGGTAGATAGAGAGGAACGTCCTGATATTGATAATATTTATATGACTGTTTGCCAGATGATTACAGGAAGTGGCGGCTGGCCTTTGACCATTATTATGACTCCGGATAAAAAACCTTTTTTCGCTGGAACATATTATCCTAAGTCTGGAAGATATGATAGAGCCGGTTTAATGGAAATAATTCCTAAAATAATTGAATACTGGAATCAAAGAAGGGGAGATGTTGATGATACCGCAAATGAAATAATAAAGAGTTTAAACAAAAACAGTGATGAAAATATATTTCTTGAACTTCCTGATGATGTTTTTGAAAAAGCATTTAATGAATTCAGAAGAAGATTTGACCCTGAATATGGGGGTTTTGGTACAGTGCCGAAATTTCCAACTCCACATAATTTATATTTTCTTTTCAGATATTGGAAACATACTAAAGATAATTTTGCTCTGCAGATGGCACTGAAAACATTAGATGGAATGAGATTGGGTGGCATCTATGACCATATAGGAAAAGGATTTCACCGCTATTCAACAGACCAGGAATGGCTGGTTCCTCATTTTGAAAAAATGCTTTACGACCAGGCACTTATTGCACAAGCTTTTATTGAAGCGTATATAATAACAAAGGATGAATTTTATAAGCAGACAGTAAATGATGTTCTATATTATGTTTTAAGCGATATGACTTCCCTTGAAGGAGGATTTTATTCCGCAGAAGATGCCGACAGTGAAGGTATTGAAGGAAAATTTTATTTATGGAGGACTGAGGATTTAAAGGAAGTACTGACTAATGATGAGTATAAAACTTTTACTATGTTGTACAACACTTCTGAGCAAGGTAATTGGGTGGACCAATTTCATAATGAAAATATGAATACAAATATTCCTCATCTTAAAGATAGGACTACTGAAGTTCCACAGCACATTCTTGATAAACTTTTTCTTGAACGTGAAAAAAGAATACATCCTCACAAAGATGATAAAATAATTACTGATTGGAATGGACTGATGATATCTACCTTTGCTAATGCATATCGAATAACCAAAAATGAAAAACATCTTGAAGCCGGAGAGAACGCTATTGATTTTATTTTTAAAAAATTATCTAAAGAAAATAAGCTTCTGCATAGGTATAGAGATGGTGAAGCTGTTATTGATGCATTCATAGATGACTATATCTTTTTAGCTAAAGCTTTGATTGATTTATACGAAACTACATTTAACTATGACTACATAAACAAAGCAGTGAATTTAATTGAACAGGCATTAGAAAAATTCTGGGATAATCAAGGTGGAGGATTTTACTTTACTTCAAATAATTCTGATGAATTAATAGTAAGACAAAAAGAAATTTACGATGGAGCTGTTCCTTCAGCAAATTCAGTTGCACTGATAGTGTTAAGCAAGCTATTTCTCTTAACAGGAGATACTAAATACTACGAAAAAGCAGATTTCCTAAGTAAAGCATTTTCATCTCAGATTGGAAATTATCCTGCCGGATATACACAATTCTTATGTGGATTATATTTAGTACTTGGTTCAGGAAATGAAATAGTAATTGTTGATGGAGGTGATGCTAGTAAGTATACAGAATATTTGAATGAGAATTATAATCCGTCAAATACAATAATTGTTTTAAAAGAAGATAATAAGCCGGAGAATTTTTCAACATTCAAGTTAATTGATAACAAAACCACAGTTTACATATGCAAGAACTTCCAATGCAATATGCCTGTAAACAACTTTGAAGATTTCCAAAAATTGATGGGATAATTGGCGTTATTGCAAGGAATCCAAATTCGGATGACGAAGCAATCTCAACCTTATTGCTTATCCAAAATTATTAGAAACATACGATGGCAGAATTTATTCCTTAGTTATTTCTTCTTCGTAGTAAGATTTAAACTCTTTCACCCCTTGAAATATTAACTCAGCCGTTTTCTGTCTTCCTTTTTTTGAAGATAAATATTCTGCATCCTGCTTGTTGGATAAAAATCCAGTTTCAATCAAAACACTTGGCATTGATGTTCCTACAAGGACATAAAATCCTGCCTGTTTAACTCCACGCGATGTTAAATTATTTTGTCCTAAAAAATTATTATGAAGAAATCCTGAAAACTTTTCTGCATACTTCATATAAGAAGCGTGAGCCATACTTACAAGAATGAAATTTTCATCATTCAACTTTTTATATCTATTTGGATCATCCTCATATTGAATAACACTATTTTCACGCTCTGCAATTTTTATTGCTTCAGAAGTACGTCCTGGTCTTAAAAGGTAAACTTCAAATCCTGTTGCTGATGAATTTTTATCTGCAGTTGAATTGCAATGTATAGATATAAACAATTTACCATCTTTTTCATTTGCAATTTTACCACGCTTATAAAGCTCAACAAAATTATCATCATCACGCGTATAATGAACTTTAACATCAGGCATATTCTGTTTAATAAGCTCACCCAACCTTAAAGCTACATCAAGATTAATATCTTTTTCCTTAACTCCATTTATTCCAATTGCACCGGCATCTTTACCACCGTGACCTGCATCGATAACAACGGCGTCAAAAATCCATTTATTCTTTTTTTCCAAAGCTGCAGGTGTGTCAAATTTATTATTATGCAGGGTAACAAGCATATCATTAGAACCCGAAATATTCAGAAGTTCGTGCCTTGTAAAATCTTTTGAAAGATTAAGCTTTATTTCAACATTAGTCCCAACATTTTTGACAGTCAAGGATTTGACCACTCCTTTACCGGTTATCTTATTAATTTTATCAATGTCTGCAGTTACATTTCTAAGAACTATTGTTAATTGATTATCCTTTACACTGCTTGAGTAAGATTTAATTTTATTTTTTGCTTTAATCTTTAACAATGTTCCATTTACTTTTACATCGAACAACAATCCTGTAATATCAAATCCTATTGGCTTTTTGTTTTCAACGGAATCTGTTTTGACTAAATCATCTTTTTTTGTTTCAACTTTAACATTTTCAACAAATAATTTTAATCCTTCCCTTAACTCAACTTCACGTTCAAGAAAAGCACTTAAAATTGGTGTGATATATTTTGAGTGGACATATAAATTTTTGCCCATCATAAGGTTAGAAACAGGAAGCTGAAACATATTGAAATCACCATTAGCTTTGTTCTGGTAAATTATATAATGGTTATTCCCGGCTAATGTTAATGATTTATCATTATAGCGGATGATAAACTTTCTTAATACAGTATCAACAGAATAATTTAATAATGTAGACTGGCAAAAATGATTTAAAGAAAAATAAACTGCATCTTTCTTCTCATAGACAGGTATATAGAAGACATCTTTACCATTATGAAGTTCTATCTGCTTATTTTGAGCCTGTGTAAAAAGTGGTAAAACTAAAAATAAGACAAGTATATATTTCTTTATTTCAATCATAGGAATGGAATAAAAAATCCTGTTTTAGATTTATAGTTTTCGAACTCACTTTTAAAATGACTAGAAAGTACCTTTTCTTCAAAACTTGCTCTTAATACCAATAAAGGAATTTGAATGAGTGCAACCGGAATTAGCAAGAAACTTAATGTAAGAACACCAGCACTTAAATCCATAAAAATTTGTGAAAGATATTGTGGATGTCTTATAACTCTGTACAAACCTTTTCTAACCAATTGATGATTTTTTTTAATCATAATATCTTGAGAATAATAATCACCAAGAGTTTTATAGCTAAGTACTTGTGTCCAGGAAAAAATTATATAAACAATCAATCCTGCAATTCTAAAGGATTGATATTCTTTTATGTAGTTTAATGTCCCAATTTGAAATAAACCTAAAATAAATAAAAGCAAAGTTACAATTGAAAAATAAACCGGCACTGTTTGTAAATAAGATTTAGGTTTTTGTTTAACTTCAGTTATTTGAGACTTAAAACCTTGTTTAGCTCCCCCGAAGTTTGCACCAAAAGTTGCTATTAAATTTAACCCGGCAATTATATTAATAGGATCCATATTTATTTATTCAGTTTTAATGTTGTGTTTCTTCATTATCGATTCCCACTCATCGATAGTTAATTGTTCTGATTCATCAATTAGCATTATGGGAATATCATCTTCAATTCTATATTTTCTTCTTGTGTTTTTATCAGTTGAAATTAAAAAATTGTTATCCAGGATTAAATCCGCTTTACTTTCAGGACAGCATAGTATATCAAGCAATTCTTTACTAATCATTTGTTCTCCATTTTCCTTTATTAAATATTAAATAAAAGAATTTTTATATGCAAATTAAAATTCACTTAAGGATTTAAGTTTTGAGTTTTTACAGTATCCGTTTTTGTGTAATCCAGCTCTGAACCAAACATACTATGTGGAATTAAGAAAACAATAAACATTAATATTGCAGCAAAAATTATAAAAAGTCTTTCTCTTTTCTTCATTAAAACTGCCAAAAGAGCTATCAACCATCCGGCAAAAGCTATAGCTGTTTTATTATCAGTTAAATCATAACCGAAAGGGAAGCCAGTCCATAATTTTCCAAATGCATATAACTGCGTTAGTGGACCAAAAATTAATCCGCCTACAAAAACAATTACAACAGTATAGTAAGTCAATTTTGTTGGAATATTCTTAGTAAAGATTGCATCCAGACCTGTTCTTGTTGAATAAAGCATTGCAGAAAAAATTAAAATAATATGAGGAATTAAAATCCAGGCAGGTACATCTCCTTTAAATCTTATTAATGTTGGCACTTTTGAAGAAACAACATTAGTATTGCTGCCATATAAATAAACCTGATATTCAATTTTGCCTGCAGGCGGCTGCTTAGGAAGTCTTGCTTCAAGTGAATTTTCATTTCTTAACATTTTTGTAATCGTTATAGCATCATTGGATTTATATCTCTTCCAATGTACTTCACCATTAATATTATTCTGTTTTACCGGGACACTGATGATGTAATCTGAATTTGTTGAATGACTTCTTTCAAGATGAAGTTTTACTTCTTCACCATTAACAAAAACTTTTTCATCAATTGGATAGGTAGGACCGGTTACCCTCTGGTAATATGCACTTAATAGTGTAATTATAAATGCAACTATCCATAATAATGTACTTCTTTTCATCTTAATCTTGATTTTGTGGATGTAATAATATACAAAAAAAATGGTCTATTTCTTTAAAATAGCATTTAAATTGTTTTAATATTATTTTGAAGAAACAATTTAGAATAAACTTGCAAAAGCTTATTAAAATATTTTTTCTTTTTTTAATTATTTTCATTTGTTCCTGCAGGCATAATTTTGAGAAGGAATATAAAATTACTTTCTTGATTATGTCCGAAAATATTTCTGATACTACTGCAGTGTACATAACTGGTAATCATCCTCAGCTTGGTGAATGGAATGCTTCTGGTGTTAAGATGGAGAAGAAGGGAAATAATATTTGGGAAAAAACTTTTACTTTTCCGGAAGATACTCGCCTTGAATATAAATTTACTTTAGGAAACTGGCAGACTGAAGCTTTGGATTCAACAGATAACGTACCTGCAAATGCAAACCTTATTGTTGAAAAAGATACTCTTGTTGAAGTTGATGTTAAAAGCTGGAATCAAACCTGGAGAAAAGAAAAACTTGTTATAACTGATAATGTCATAAAAGAAAAAAGCCGTCCGCTTATTTTATGGGATATGTGGAAGTATCATCCTGGTGATAATCCGGAATGGAAAAATATTCAAATTGATGATTCAAAATGGAAAATATATTCTTCATTATTTAATTATGAAACTCGACCTCCTAACTGGACGGGTATTGGCTGGTTCAGGGTAAACTTCTGGGTGGATAAAGCACTATGGAATAAACCTGTAGCAATAAATATCGAACATCTTGGCGCATCTGAAGTTTATTTAAATGGAAATCTTCTTTTTAAAACAGGAGTAATACAAGATGGCAAACTTGTTGAAGGAAGACAGAGAAGAAATTGGAGCATATTAACCTTTGATAAGTTAGAGCATCAGGTTCTGGCTGTACGATATGCAAATTACCCTCCTGACTTTTATAATTTAACAGGGTATGATCCCGGATTTTCGGTGTCCATAATTAATATCGGAACTTTACTAAGTAAAGGTGTAGGAGCTAATTTAAGTACTTCCAGCTATCAAATTGTATTTACATTAATTCCTTTAGTGCTGGCAATTATTCATTTTCTTTTATACCTATTTTATAGAAAGAACAGACAAAATCTTTTTTACTCAATTTGTTTAATGGGTTTTGCGGGATTTGCATTTTTTATTTTGCAGAGAATCTTATCAGAAATCCCTGAACAAATAATAATTTTTAACAGATTCTCACCTGTCTTTATAAATATTGCAATTTTGTTTGGGTTATATACTGCCTACTCAGGAAGCTACAATAAATTTCCGAAAAGACATTATATTTTTCTGACAAGTACTTTGATAATATCATTAGTTGGTTTGTTTGTATCGGGAAGATTAATTTCGGTATTAATATACACAAACTTTGTAATTGTAATGATTGAAGTAATATTGACAATATACAAAACAGGTACAATTAAAGACGCAAGCTCCTGGTTTTCAGCAGCAGGATTTTTTACTCTTATTTTCTTTGTTATATATCAAATCCTGGTTGATTATATGATTCTTGATGGCAGTTGGGCTAATAATATTGTTTATGGATACGGCGTTTTAGGTCTTATAGTTTTTATGTCATTATCGCTTTCTTATAATTTTTCAAAGACACATAAAAATCTTGAAGAAGAACTTATTACAGTTGAACACTTAAATAAGAAGACACTTGAGCAGGAAAGATTAGCAAAAGAAAAAGAAATAGAAACCAGACTTCTTGAAGCCGATAATAATAGAAAAACTCAGGAACTTACTGATGCAAGAAATCTTCAGCTTTCAATGCTTCCTAAAGAAATTCCAGATAACCCATATTGCAAAGTTTACACTTACTTAAAGACTGCCACTGAAGTTGGAGGAGATTATTATGATTTCTCTCAAAATAGTAAAAGTTTTACTACAGTTATAGGTGATGCAACGGGACACGGTGCTAAAGCAGGCACAATGGTTGCAGCAACAAAAAGTTTGTTCAATGCTCTAAGTGATGAAGAAGATTTGCTTACTATGATTAAAAAGTTTACAAGATCATTAAAGTCAATGAATCTTCATAATATGTTTATGTCATTTGCTATTGTTAGAGTGTATGAGGATAAACTTTCAATTATCAACGCAGGAATGCCCCCGGCCTTATTCTATAATGCAAAAGAAAATAAAGTTTGTGAAATAATTTTAAAAAGTATGCCGCTGGGCAGCTTCATTGATTTCCCTTATGAAGTTAAAGATATAGAAACTAATCGTAATGACATTCTGCTTTTAATGAGTGACGGTTTTATGGAAGCAATGAATAAAGAAAACAATTTAATTGGATTAGAAAACTGCAAAGAAATTCTACAAAAATATGCTAATTATCCATTAGAAGAAATAATTCAACATTTTCAATCTGCCTTAGATGAATGGCTTGATGGAAAACCACAGGATGATGATGTTACATTCCTTTTAATCAAAATCATTTGATTTTTATTTAGTGATACATACCTCAAACCTTATCTCTAATTAATTTAGATTGTTTTATTCAAATTAATTAAGAGATAAACGATGGCAGATAATAAACCAAAATCATTCCCTGACCAACACCAACAAACTCCGGGTTTGGAATCAAAAATGAAACCTGAACCGGAAGTGGTTAGAAAAAATTATAAAGGGAGTGATAAATTAAAAGGAAAAGCAGCGGTTATAACCGGAGGAGACAGCGGTATAGGTCGCGCAGTAGCAGTGCACTTTGCAAAAGAAGGTGCTGATGTTGCAATAATGTATTACAATGAACATTCAGATGCTGAAGAAACTAAAAAAATGGTTGAAGCAGAAGGAAGAAGATGCATTTTAATTCCAGGTGATTTAAAAGATAGAGACTATTGTAAAAAAGCAATTGAACAGGCGGTTAAAGAATTAGGCAAGTTAAACATATTGGTTAATAATGCTGCAGAACAGCATCCACACGATTCTCTTGAAGAATTGGATTTGGATATAATGGAGCAGACATTCAGGACAAACATCTTTGCAATGTTTTACTTGACCAAGGCAGCAATTAAACATCTTAAAGAAGGTGATTGTATATTAAATACAACTTCTGTAACTGCTTACTATGGTAAAAAAGTTCTGTTGGATTATTCCGCAACAAAGGGAGCAATAACAGCATTCACAAGGTCATTATCTGAATTGCTTGCAGAAAAGAAAATAAGAGTAAATGGAGTTGCTCCGGGTCCAATATGGACACCATTAATTCCATCAACATTTGATGATGTTACAAAATTTGGTGCTGATACACCATTAGGAAGGGCAGGGCAACCAAGCGAAGTTGCACCGGCTTATGTATTCCTTGCAAGCGAAGATGCATCATATATTACTGGACAGATAATCCATCCAAACGGTGGAAGTTTTATAACAACTTAGTTTCTTCGAGTGTTTTCGTCGAAGACGAAAATGTATCGAGAAGCCCTCAGCGAAATTAACCAAATTTTTGCGGTACACATTCGATACATTCTCCCGACTTGTCGGGAGAACACTCAGTGTACCGCTAATTTTCAATACTGCTGTGGTGGCTGTGGATTAAATCCACCGGTACTGCCTCTTACAATCATTGCTGATTGCTGTGCCATCTTGAAATTGTATTCATTAGCTAATTTTTTGTAGTTAATTAAATCAATGATAGTACCAATCATACAGAAACCACCTGTTAATAAGAAAGCAATGCCCATTCCTATTTGGTCAACTAAAAACCTTTGAATACCTGCAACACCTAAAAATCCGGCTAATGCTGTAAGCAGAATTACCTGAGGGTCTCTTCTGCGGGAGTTATAAACATTTGCATACATCATAAGCTGGTTTTCATCCATATCTTTGGTGAAACCTTGAATGTATGACATCTCTTCAGGTTCTAAATTCGGAAAGAACTGGTATAAATTTACCATTGTTGAGCTCCTTTGAACATTATTATTTGATATTTTAATAGTTTAAAAATTCTATAGAGTAGGATAAAAAATACAAGTACCCCAAAAGGATGTGCATAAAAGGAATCTTTTATGTGAAAATGCATCAAATGTGTTAATGATTTTCCCAGTCCACATCCCAAGCAATAATCTGAAAGTCCTAAATTATTTAATGGACATATTGAGTAATGAGATACATAAGGATTTAAAAAGAAAAAGTAAATAAGTGCGGCAACCCAAATTATGAGTTCGTAATTTAATTTCGAAGACACATATTTAAGTTTTTTGGACATAAATTAACTTATTAAATTATTATTTTAAGAGCAAATAAAAAGAATTTATATTTTACTTCATTTACTAAAATGATGAATATTATTATAATAGGATAAACGGTACAAAAGAATATATGATTACAAGAAGAAAATTTATTAAACAAGGATTATTGATTTCAGCTGTTTCAATGCTGTTTCCTCCTGCATTAAGAGCTAACAGCAATGCACCAGTACCTGCATCTATGACTCCTGATCCTTCAACCTGGAGAAATGATGAAATAAATATAGCATGGATTGGGCACGCAACTGTTTTAATAAATTTTTATGGAACAATAATTATTACTGACCCTGTCTTGTTTACTAATGTTGGTATCTATTTTGCTGGTTTTACTATTGGTCCAGCAAGATTTACTGCACCTGCACTTGAATTTGATGAAATTCCTAAACCCGATATCATACTTTTATCTCACGCTCATATGGACCATATGGATTATAAAACATTAGCATCATTTTCTGACAAGTGGCCAAAGCAAATTGATGTTATTACTGCATATAATACACAGGATGTTATATATGAGCTTGAGTGGAAATCATTAACTGAAATGGATTGGAATGATACTTATTCAATTGGAGATATAAATTTCAAAGCCTTAGAAGTAAAACATTTTGGCTGGAGATATCCATGGGAGAAAGACCGTTCAAAAGGTTTTATGAAAAACGGCAGAAGCTATAACGCTTATGTAATTGAAAAAAATGGAAAGAGAATTTTATTCGGTGGAGATACTGCATTCTCAACAAAATTTAAAGAAGCAGACTTGCAGGATATAGAAACGGCGATAATGCCTGTAGGTGCATACAATCCGTGGAAGTTTAATCATTGCAATCCTGAAGAAGCATTAGTAATGGCATCAGAACATATTAAAGCAAAATACTTTGTGCCGATACATTGCAATACATTCAAGCAGGGGATGGAACCCATAGATGAACCATTAAAATGGGTAGCCGAAGCATATTCAAAGTACAACATAAAATTAGGTGTGGAAAAAATTGGCGGAACTCTGAAGTTGATTGCTTAATCTAAATGTGTCATTGCGAGGAATGAGTCCTCGAATGACGAAGCAATCTCAACCTAAATATTACCTAACATTTTTTAAAAAATTAGCATAAATAATAAGGTTGAGATTGCTTCGTTCCTCGCACAATAGCTCTTACTAAAGACACACCCAACTGTCATCCAGAGAGAAGTCGTCCGCCTTGAGCGGTGTCTTCAGGACGACCGTAGAGATCTCTGACATAGTGTTGTTAGAATATTTGACTTCGGCTTCTCGGTACATCCCTCACTTCATTCGGGACACTCGAAGACCCTCTTTCTTTTTTTTTTGACTCGCAATGACAATAGAAATTTACACCAACTTCAATTTCTTTAATGCATCTTTTAAAGCACCTTTGTAATGAACACGAAGTGTTCTTCTATCTGTATTCTTTAATGCATTTAAATCACCATCTGCCTGAGCGTGAACTAATATACCAAAAGAATATCCCTGTCCCGGGACTTCCACATCATTCTTTATCTCATCAGTAAATTGAATAAACAAACCGCTATTGTTATCACCTTTGTGTAACTGACCAGTTGAATGTAAAAATCTTGGTCCAAATCCAAGCGTTACCGGAACTATAAATTCATTTCTTAATTTATTTTGTACCTGATTTAAAAGCTTCTCATTTTCTTCACTCATTTCTATGAATGCATTAATAGCTATGTAATCGTGGTCTTTAATTGATGAAAGAAAATCATCGATTACCTCGGCGATGTTCTTTGTTTTTATTTCGCCGTAAACCTTAATATCACCATCAATGATTGGAGTTAATTCTTCAAGCTTACCAGTTTCAAGATATTTTTTCATTGCCTGGTTTGCTAATGTCTTTGCAAGCTGAACATTCGGCTGGTCAAATGGATTTATCTCCATTATTGAACCTGCTAATGCTGTTGCAATTTCCCATCTGTAAAATTCTTTTCCGATATCATACTTATCTTCAAGTTCGATTGTAACGACAGGATAATTTTTATTTTTTAATTCTTTTAAATGATTATTTATTTCTGCTGAATTCTCTTCTTTAAGTTTTAGGTAAACAAAAATTCTATCCTTACCATAAACATCAGGATTTCCCAACTCTTCACCAGCTACAGGTAAAATTCCTTTTTTTTCTTTGCCGGTACTTTCTGCAATAAGTTGTTCAATCCAATTTGGCAAAGAGGATAATCCTTCTGAAGTAACAAGAGTTAATTTGTTTACATCTTCAAGTGAAAGCGAACCCAATAATGCCCCTAATTCAAAAGCAGAATTTTGTACTGTGGTTTTGCATTTGTTATATAAAGGTAAGGCTCTGTTAAGCAGCAGTTCAACATCTACACCTATTAGTGCCGCTGGCACTAATCCGAAATAAGTTAATGCTGAAAATCTACCGCCTACTTCTTCAGGAGTAATTAATATTTTTTTGAAATTTTTATCTTTGGCAAGTTTTTCTAAGCTGCTTCCTGGGTCAGTTATTGCGATGAAGTTTTTACCTGCATTGTCATTTTTCTTTAATAATGCATCATAGAAAGTATAGAAGAATGACATTGTTTCAGTCGTGCCCCCTGATTTACTTGAAACAACAAATAATGTTTTTTCAAGATTAAGCGATTGTAATAATTTATTTACAGCATTGGGGTGAGTACTGTCTAATACTGATAAAGAAGGATAACCTTGTTTATTGCCAAAAGTTTTAAAGAATACTTCCGGTGCAAGTGAACTTCCTCCCATACCAAGTATAGCAACATGAGAATATTCTTTTTTAATTTCTTCAGCAAAAGATTTTAATTCACCTACCTTATTAAGCATTTCTTGAGGTAGATTTAACCAGCCAAGTCTGTTGCTTAATTCCTTATCATCCTTTTTATCTTTTTTCCAGAGAGTAAAATCTTTTTTAAATAATCTATCAATTAGATTATCTTTTTCCCACTGATAAAGTTTTACTTCAAGCTTTTTTTTTACTTCATCTGAAGATTCAACATTCATATCTAACTTAAGCATCAAAGCTTTTTTATCTTTAATAGTGTTCAGTAAATCTCTGAAGGAATCAATGAAAAGGTCAACTCCCTTAATAGTAAGGTCATTAGTAATTTTATTAAAATCTATGTTAAGGTCTTTAAGCTCATTCATTTGAGTACGTGCATCATCAATATTGGTTTCTATTCTATCTTCAGGTTTTCCGTGGTCTTTGTATGCTAAAATGGTATCTGGAGGCATAGTGTTTACGGTATCTTTGCCAATAAGTTCTTCAACATATAAAACATCTGAGTAAGCAGGGTTTTTTGTCCCTGTGCTTGCCCATAATAATCTCTGAACTTTAGCTCCTGCATTCTCTAATTTCTTAAATCTTTCAGAGTTGAATATTTCTTTTGCTTTTTGATAAGTAAGCTTTGCATTAGCAATTGCAATTTTTCCTTGCAAATGTTTTGCACCAACTGCTTCAAGGTCTTTATCAACTGCAGTATCAATTCTGCTTATGAAAAAACTTGCAACAGAAGCTATGTTTTGTATATCCAAATTGTTTTTTAATCTGTCTTCTAATCCGCTTATATATGCTTCAACAACATCTTCATAAGATTTAGGAGAAAAAATTAATGTAACATTAATGTTAATACCTTCCGATATTGCTTTTCTTATTGCCGGAATTCCTTCTTTAGTTGCAGGAATTTTTATCATAAGATTTGGTCTGTCAATCCACTTAAAAAGCTTACGAGCTTCACTAATGGTAACTTCAGTGTTGTAAGCTAATTCCGGAGAGACTTCAATACTTATATAGCCATCTTTCCCTTGTGAACTTTTATAAACAGGTAAAAGCATATCAGCAGCATTTCTTATGTCCTGAATTGCTAGCTCTTCAAAAAGTTCTAGTTCAGATATGTCTGGGTTCTTACTCAGCACTTCTTCAATCTGTTCATCATAATGATTTCCTTTGCCAATTGCCTTCTGGAAAATAGTTGGATTTGAGGTGATACCTCTAATACCTTCATTCTTAATTAAATTTTCCAATTCACCTGAAGTAATCAGCAACCTGTTAATATTATCTAACCAAACACTCTGACCAAATTTTTCTAATTGAATAACTGGATTCATTTCTTCTCCGGATAAACTATTTATTTTCTAATTCTTTAATTTTATTTAATCTTCTAATAAAGCGTTCTTCATTTGCGAATTCAGCTTCAACAAAAGCAAAAACAATTTCTTTTGCATAATGTGAGCCAACAATGCGTGCACCAAGGCAGAGGATATTCATATCATCGTGTTCGACTCCCTGGTGAGCAGAATAAGTATCGTGGCAAATAGCAGCACGGGCTCCTTTAATTTTATTTACAGTTATGCAGGCACCAACACCGCTGCCGCAAAGGACGATTCCTTTTTCGGCTTTACCTTGAGCTACGGCATTAGCAACTGAAATTGCAAAATCAGGATAATCATCTTTGGCATCATAAACGTGGTTGCCTAAGTCAAGAACCTCATAATTCTTTTCTTTAAGCCAGCCAACAATTAAATTTTTTAATTCATAACCGCCATGGTCTGCACCAACTGCAATCTTCAAAACAAGCCTCGTAATTTTTTGATATGAATATATAAATTTAATAAAAATTGAGTAAATCTTCAGTACATAATATATTCTAAATAAATATACAACTTTTAAATTTTCTTGCATTTTCCAAAAATAACATTTAGGTTTAAAGAAGAAGAAAATTTACATTAAAGAATTTGGTCAAAGGGAATGGTAAATAAACTAAGATTTGTTAATTAAACTTTCGAGAACCCTTTCAAAAAGTACTTTTATTTTATTAGAGCAAATCCGTATTCTTTTCTTTAATAGAGACTGCCCCTACTTAAATTGGAGATTAATAAATAATAAAATAAAATTATTAACCATTAGGAGGTAAAAAATGAAGGCTTTTTTTTTATTTCTTTCAATACTTTTTTCATTTACTTTTTCTTTTTCTCAAGAAGAACAAACAAAAGCGTTTGAATTAGCTATTGTAATCAAGAACAACACTTTCGGGGATCAAATAGTAGTTGAAATGGATCTTGTTAGTGTCTGTTGGAATGCTATTTTATTTAATAAAAATAAACATGATATTACTGATTTATACCCTGGCACTATAATAATCCCAACAGAAAGACAATCAACAGTTGGCTGGAATGTACCTTGGCGTGTCTCACCTGATAATTTTGGATTAGGAAAATATTTAGTCACTGTATCTAGAGGAACTTTATCAGATCATTTCTATATTGATTATCGTACTTCGGATATGCCTGAAAATTATAAAGGAGAGTATGATTTAGAGTTTTTTTTTTGATGCACATTATGGAAATTTATATTGGGATGAAGAATTGACTATACCAGTGGGTTCTGAATATAATATTTGGGATATAACTCCACTTTTAAACATTAAAACTGAATTAGAACCTTTTACACCGGAAAATTTTTCTGTTTTAGGTCCATATAATCCTCATTTATCATGGAATCATTCTTCAGAAGAAGACTATATTACCGGATATGCAATATATAGATCAATAGTTAATAAATATGAAAATCCAGGAACCTTTATTAAAATATCAACTGTTAATTCATCAACCACTTCATTTATTGATTATGACTTAGCTTTAGGAGGAACTAATAAAGCTTATTACAAAATTACAGCTGTGAATGGAACAAGAGAATCATTATTTACCAATATTATTGGGATTGTTGCCTCTCCATATAAAAACAGCTCAGATAATCATAGACATACTTATTCATTAGATCAAAACTATCCTAATCCTTTTAACCCAACCACTAAAATAAAATATAGTGTGCCTTTTGAACAAAATGTAAAAATTTCTTTATATGATATCCTTGGTAATGAAGTTGGTATCTTAATGAATGAAGTTAAAGATGTTGGTCAATATGAGTTAGGGTTTAATTCAAATAATTATTCAAGCGGAATATATTATTATAAAATGATCTCAGGTGAATTTCAAGCTATCCATAAATTAATTATTATGAAGTAATATTATGAAAACTATTCTTATATTTTTAATTTTTATTAGCCAAATTTTTCCTCAAACTCAAAATAAAATACCTTGGCCATCACTTGCTGACTCTCCTTGGCCCACATTAAGAGGAGATATGCAGGCAACAGGAAGATCTGAGTTTGTAGGACCTGAGACTTTAAATGTAAAATGGATGGGAGATTATCCACTTGGCATCTTTCATGGTCCTGTAATTGGTTATGGAGACAAACTGTTTTTTGGCACTATTGCCTTGAATAGTATTGAAGAGAATTATATTTATGCAGTTAATCCTGACAGTTCTCTATTTTGGAGATATATTACTAATAGTTCATGGCCTAATGAACTAGCACCTTTACTTACTAAAGATAGTTCAATTATTTTTCTTTCAAACACAGGCGAACTTTATGTTTTAGATTTTTATGGAAACTTAAAATGGAAAAAATATATAAACAATCAGTTCACAGATCTTTCCATAGACTTAAATGGAAATTTGTACTTTACTTCTAAAGATACATTGAAAATCCTTGACTCAGATGGTTCATACTTACTTCAAAAGTATATTAAAAAAATTTATGGAAGTATTACTTTTTCTCCGAATGGTCAAACTATATACTTTATGACCGGTAAACCACAATCATTAGATACAGTGTATTTTAATTCAGCAAATTTGCAAGGTATTATTAATTGGAATTTAAAATTTGATGATATGAATTATGGAAAACCATCTATTGATAATATAGGTAATATTTTTTGTTTTGCAAGCGACACACTAAGTAAATCTTATTTATATTCAATCAATAAAGAGGGTGAGATTAGATGGCAATATAGAATTGCTTTTGATTTATTTTCAGCTACAACAATTGATCCTTTTGGGAATGTAATTGCCTGTGGTATTGATCCAAATTCTAATAATTTTGTTATTATTTCATTAACCAATGAAGGCTCGTTAAATTGGCAATATGAGGTAGGACAAAACGAGGAGCCCAATTCAGGATTAGTTAGTGATGCAAAAGGTAATATATTCTTTGGTGCAACGTGGGGTACTTATTTCCAGGCATTAGATAAGAATGGTAAACTTCTTTGGAAATTATCTCTTAATGGTTATGAATATGATACATCTCCTGCTATTGGTTCAGATGGGACTTTATATATAGGATTACATAAAAGTACATTTTTTAGAGAGCATAAAGATAATCTAATTGCAATTGGTAAAACATCAGTTAATGTTGAAGATGAGAATATTAAGGTTGATGAATTTTTTTTATCTCAAAATTATCCTAATCCTTTTAATCCGAGTACAAGTATAAAATTCTCACTTCCTGAAGGTGGTATAACTACCATTAAAGTATATGACATACTTGGAGGGGAGAAAGCAACCATATTGGATGAATATAAACCTGCAGGTTCTTATACTGCAACATTCGATGGGAAAAATCTTCCTTCCGGTATTTATATTTATACAATAACAAGCGGCAGCTTTAAGCAAAGCAGAAAGATGCTGCTGATGAAATAAAATCTAAATATTATAGCAGCGGTTCATCGAGTGTCCCCAATTGTTGGGATGTATCGAGATGCCGATGGCTGATTTTTTCCGCTACGGTCTTCTCCCATGGGGACCACTTTGTGGTCGATACAATTTCCTCATTCTTCGGAAATCACTCGAAGAACCTCCGCTTTTTTGCCTTTAATTTATTTTAATACTTGCAATAAAAAGGCAACATTTTTAAGTTTGCATCGTCTAAAGTTATTCCTATATTGTATAAAAAAGAGAGGTTATATTGGATATTACTGAACTTAATGAGAAAATTAAGCAGGAAAGTGCTTTTATCGACATTTTGATGAATGAAGTCAGTAAAACCATAGTGGGGCAAAAAGCTATGGTAGAGCGTCTTTTAATTGGATTATTAGCAAATGGACATATCCTTTTGGAAGGTGTTCCGGGGTTGGCAAAAACTCTTGCCATTAAAACACTTGCTGCAGCTGTAAAAGCTAAATTCCAAAGAATACAATTTACACCTGACCTTCTTCCTGCCGATTTAACAGGAACAATGATTTATAATCAAAAAGATGGAAATTTCTTTGTTAAAAAAGGTCCAATCTTTTCAAACTTTATTTTAGCTGATGAAATTAATCGTGCTCCTGCTAAAGTACAGAGCGCTTTACTTGAAGCAATGCAGGAAAAACAGGTTACAATTAGCGAAGAAACCTTTAAACTTGAAGAACCTTTCTTAGTTCTTGCAACTCAAAATCCAATTGAACAGGAAGGTACTTATCCATTGCCTGAAGCTCAGGTTGACAGGTTTATGCTTAAGGTTAAAATTACTTATCCTGATAGAAATGAAGAACTAAAAATTATGAGGCAGAATGTTAATGAAGATGGTTTAGCAGTTCAGCCTGTAATTACAACAAAAGATATTTTACACGCTCGCAGTTTAATGCACGAAGTTTATATTGATGAAAAAATTGAAAAATATATTCTTGATATAGTTTTTGCTACACGTAATCCTCAGCAGTTTGGCTTAGGAAATTTAACCAACTTAATATCTTATGGTGCCTCACCAAGAGCATCTATAAATTTAGCATTAGGTTCAAAGGCAATGGCATTCATCAGAAGAAGAGGATATGTAATTCCTGAAGATGTACGTGCTATTTGTTTTGATGTGCTAAGACACCGCATAGCTGTTACTTATGAAGCTGAAGCAGAGAATATAAATTCAGAATATATTATTCAGGAAATTTTGAACAAGGTAGAAGTCCCATAAAAATGACTACTGCAGAATTATTAAAACAAGTACGTCAGATAGAAATAAAAACCAAAGGTTTAGTTAATCAGGTTTTTTCAGGTGAATACCATTCTGTATTTAAAGGAAGAGGAATGGAATTTTCTGAAGTGCGTGAATATCAATACGGAGATGACATACGTAATATTGATTGGAACGTTACTGCAAGATTAAATCATCCTTATGTAAAAATATTTGAAGAGGAACGTGAATTAACTGTAATGCTGCTCGTTGATACAAGCGGCTCATTGGCTTTTGGCTCTACTCAAAAAACAAAGCAGCAAATTGCAGCTGAGCTTAGTTCTATTTTGGCATTCTCTGCATTGAAGAATAATGATAAGACAGGACTGCTTTTGTTCTCCGATAAGGTTGAAAAATTTATTCCTCCAAGAAAAGGAAGAAGTCATTCATTAAGATTGATAAGAGAAATATTATCTTTTGAACCTCAGGGAAAGAAGACCAATATAAAGACTGCTTTAGAGTATTTAAATAATGCAGTTAAGAAGAAAGCTATTATTTTCTTGATATCCGATTTTATGGATAAAGGTTATGGAAAGATTTTAAGAATACTTGGAAATAAACACGACCTTGTTTCTATTGTTCTAAAAGATGAAAGAGAATATTTTATTCCAAGGGTTGGTGTGGTTAGTTTTGTTGATGCAGAAACAGGAGAGACAAAATTAGTTAATACAAGCAGTGATAACTTTAGAAGAAATTTAGGCTTGTATTATAACAGCTTTGAACAGGAAAGAAAAAATTTATTCCTCTCGAGCAACATTGATAGTATTGAAATCAAGACAGATGAAAATTATGTAAAACCTCTGGTTCAATTCTTTAAACTACGTGAAAGAAGATGGTGAAACTTAAATTTTTAATTTCCTTAATATTTCTTTTAAGCTTTAATGCTTTGGCACAATCCATAACTGCTGAAGCATCTACAGATACATCTGCCTATTTAATAGGTGACCAGATAAAGTACACTCTTAAGATAACCTATGATAAAAACATAAAGATATTAGAACCGATTATTAAAGACAGTTTGAAAAATGTTGAGGTAATTAGTTTCGATAAACCAGTTGTTTCTGAAAATGATAATAAAAAAATATCTTCCTATTCAGTTATACTATCAAAGTTTGATTCATCTGATGTAATCATTACTCCTATTGAAATTAAATATACTGCAGGAGATAGTTCAAAATCAATTTTGTCAAATGCTGTTTCTTTTAAGGTTATACCTGTTAAAGTTTCTCAGGAAGAAGATATAAAGGATATTAAAAATCCGGAAGAAATTCCTCCTGACTGGAAAATGTTTGTCCTGTACTTTTTAATTGCTTTAGCGGCTTGCTCTTTAATTTATTTCTTAATTAAAAAATATTTAAAGAAAAGAGCGGAAAAACCTAAAGTGATTAAGGAAATTATTATTCCTCCACACGTTACTGCTTTGGCAGCTTTAACTAATCTTGAAAAAGAAAGTTTATGGGAGAAAGGCGAAATAAAAGAATATCACTCACGAATAACTTCTATCATTAGAAATTATTTTGAGGGAAGATTTAATCTTCCAGCACTTGAATTAACAACTTCAGAGACAATGGAACTGCTTAACAAACAAGATGTACCTAAAGAAGTCAATGACATTACATACTCGTTCTTATCTAATGCAGATATGGTTAAGTTTGCAAAGTTTGTCCCGCTTGAAGATATTAACAAGCAGATGATGAAGGATGCATATCAAATAGTTGAAAGTACAATGGAAGAAGAAACAGTGCAGGTGAATAATGTTTGAGAATATTTTCTTTGCAAATAAATGGGCTTTCTTTCTTCTGCTGATAATTCCCTTTTTAATTTACAGGTACATCAAAAAAAATAAGAAGGAAGAACCTGCAATAAATTATTCTTCTATAGAATTGTTTAATCTAACCAGGACATCTATTGCTGAAAGATTAAAACATCTACCATTTATTTTAAGAATGATTGCAATTATTCTTTTAATTGTAGCATTTGCCAGACCACAATCTTACCTGGAAGGTGAAAATATTTTTAGTGAAGGCATTGATATTGCTCTTGTAGTTGATATCTCTGGAAGTATGCTTGCAGAAGATTTTAAACCCAACAGAATTGAAGCATCCAAAAAAGTAGTAGATAATTTTATTCAGGATAGAGTTGCTGATAGAATAGGTCTGGTAATTTTTTCCAGAGAAGCATTTACTCAGTGTCCCCTAACAATAGATTATACTGTTTTAAGAAATCTTCTTAAAGAAGTAAAAAGCGGAATGATTGAAGATGGAACTGCTATTGGGAATGCTATAGCAAACGGAATAAACAGATTAAAAAACAGTAAGGCAAAAAGTAAAGTTATTATCTTACTCACTGATGGCATGAACAATGCAGGTGAAGTTGACCCTTTATCTGCTGCATACATTGCTCAAAGTTATGGGATTAAAATCTATACAATTGGTGTAGGTACAATGGGACAGGCACCTTACCCAATCAGAACACCTTTTGGAACTCAGTATCAAATGGTACCTGTTGAGATTGATGAAAAATTATTAAAAGAAATTGCCACTTTAACCAATGGTAAATATTATAGAGCTACAGGCAATGCAAGACTTCAAGCAGTTTACGATGAAATAGATAAACTTGAGAAATCAAAAATTGAAGTTACATCTTATAGAAAAGCATCAGAATTATTTTATTGTTGGCTTGAAGCTGCAATTATTTTATTGCTGCTTGAAGTAATTTTAAGAAGTACAGTATTAAGAAAGATACCATAGATATGTTTAGATTTGCGCACCCTGAATATTTATATGGATTTTATTTTCTTGCACTTTTAGTTGCAGTATTTCTATTTTTAAATTGGGATAAAAGTAGGAAGCTTAGAAAATTTGCTAATACAAATATGCACTCTGTTATTATGCCCTTCTTCAGCAGAAAAAAAGAATATTTAAAACAAATTTTATTTTTAACTGCATTAGCATTTTTAATTTTGACTGCAGCCAATCCACAAGTAGGTACAAGAATAGAAGAGGTTAAGCAAACCGGAATTGACATTATGATTGCTCTTGATGTTTCAAGAAGTATGAAGGCAGAAGATATTCGTCCAAACAGATTAGAGAAAGCTAAAATTGATATTTCATCTTTAATTAATAAACTTCAGGGAAATAGAATAGGTTTAGTGGTTTTTGCAGGTGATGCATTCTTGCAATTTCCATTAACAACAGATTATTCAGCAGCAAGTTTATTTTTATCTGTTACGGATGAGAACACAGTACCTGAGCAGGGAACCGCTATAGCAGCGGCAATTGAAAAATGTATTTCATCTTTTGATACATCATCAACTCAAAAATCAATTATAATAATAAGTGATGGTGAAAATCACGAGGGGAACATTGATGAAGCAATAAAGGATGCAGTTGATAAAGGAATTAAAATTTACTGTATAGGATTAGGCTCTCCTGAAGGTGCTCCTATTCCGGAAAGCACCGATGGAAATAAGGATTATAAAAAAGATGCTTCTGGAAATGTAATTATGACCAAACTAAACGAAGAAATGCTTAAAAAAATTGCATCTGAAGGTAAAGGGAAGTACTATTTAGGGAGCTCTTACGAAGATCACTTGACAAGCATTTATAACGATTTATCGGAACTTGAGAAATCTGAGTTTGGTGTAAAAAAAGTAACAGAATATGAGGACAGATATTATTATTTCCTGATTCCTGCGTTAATTCTTCTTTTAATAGAAGTAAGCATTGGATATCGTAAATCAAGCTGGTTAACAGGAATGATAAAGAAATTGGGACTTGAAAAATGAGATTGAAATTATTTATCATCATATTGTTTTTGACATCGTTTGCTTATTCCCAGAATATAAGAAGTCAACTGAATGATGGTGTAAAAAATTATAAAGAACAAAAATTTGATAAGGCTGAAGAAAAATTTAGAGAAGGATACAAAACTGCTCCTGATGATTATCGTGCTAATTTCTATTTAGGCGATGCTCTTTATAAACAGGAAAAATATGATGAAGCAAGGGATTATTTTAATAAGGCTTTAAAACAAAGCAATGATAAAACTGAACAGGCTAAAGTTCATCATAATATTGGAAATTCTTATTTAAAGGAAAATAAAATTCAGGAAAGCATTAATTCTTATAAGGAAGCCTTAAAGTTAAATCCTAATGATGCTGATACAAAATATAATTTGAGTTATGCTTTGCAGTTGTTGAAGCAGCAGCAGAATCAAAAACAAAATCAAAATCAACAGAACAAGGACAAGAATCAGCAAAATAAGGACCAGAATAAAGACCAAAATAATAACGACCAGAATAAGGATAATAAAGACAAGAATAAAAACCAGAACAAAGACGAACAAAATAAAGACCAAAACAAAGATAAGAATGATAAGGATAAACAGGACCAGGATAAGCAGAATCAGGACAAGCAAAATCAGGATAATCAGAATAAAGATGAACAAAAAAATGAGCAAACTCAGCAGGACCAATTAAAACAACAGCAGCCTAAAATTCCAAAGCAGGAGGCTGAAAGAATGTTAGAAGCTATTAAGAATAACGAAAAGGATTTGCAGAAACAGCTTAGAAAAAAACAAGGTGTAAAAATAAAGACAGATAAAGATTGGTAATGGTAATGAAAGTGCGCTTATACATATTTTTATTTTTAATCTTATTAGTTAAAACTACTATAGCTCAAAGTTTTGTAGCTGAAGTTAATGCTAATAGAATATCAACTGATGACCAGCTTCAGGTTAGCTTTACATTTTATGGAAAGAATGTTAATGATGTAAAAAATTTCCAGGCACCTAACTTTAAAGGCTTTCAGGTACTAATGGGTCCATCGCTTTCTACAATGACTCAATATGTAAATGGGGTTGTATCAGCATCAAAAGGTTTTACTTATTATTTAAAGCCATTATCTCCTGGAAAAATAATCATAGGTTCAGCATCAATTACGTACAATGGAAATCCCTACAAAACCAAACCAATTGATGTCGAAGTTGTAAAGGGAAGTGTACAGCCGCAAAAACAGCAGCAGGACAATACTCAGTATGAAGATGTTTCAGACGATATTTTTATGAGGGCTACTGTCGATAAGAATACAGTTTATAATGGTGAGCAAGTTACATTAACTTATAAATTATATTCCCGATTGAGGTTTGCTGCTAATATGTCTATATCAAAACTCCCTTTTTATCAGGGATTTTGGACAGAAGAAATTGAAACACCACAAAGGATACAATTTAATACTGAAGTCTACAATGGCAAACAATATATGGTTGGGACTTTAAAGAAAGCCGCTTTATTTCCAAACCAATCGGGTAAATTAAAACTTCTTCCTTTTGAAATTACTGTTCCTGTCGAAGTAAGAAAGAAAAGGCAAAACAGGAGCAATGACCCATTTGAAAGATTCTTTGATGATTCATTTTTTGGAATGACTGAGACTGTTGAACAAAAAATAAGGTCAAATGAAATAACTATAAATGTACTTCCTTTACCTGATAAAAATGTTCCTGCTTCATTTAAGGGTGCTGTTGGAGAGTTTACTCTCAAATCTACATTAGACAAAAAACAACCCTTAACAAATGAACCTTTAATCTTGAAATTGGAAATAGCAGGACAAGGTAATATAAAGTTAATAGAAACCCCTGAGCTTCATTTAAGTACCGGAATCGACCAGTACGACCCTAAAGAATCTGAAGATATTGTAAAAGGGGAATACATCGCAGGTACTAAAATTATAGAATATTATCTTGTTCCAAGAACAATTGGTGAAAAAACCATTCCATCTATAGAATTCTCATATTTTGACCCAAGTCAAAAAAAATATGTAACCCTTTCGTCTCCCGAATATCCAATTAATGTACAGAAAGGAAATAAAGAATACGTAGATAACAATACTGAAGAATTAGGAAATGATATAAAAGGAATTAAAGATGGCGAAACTGCCTTAAAATTAAGGGGCAGTTACATTTTTAATAATCCTGCTTATTGGTTATCCGGAGTTCTTCCTGCATTAGCATTAGCGTTTTTTGTTATAAAGAAAAGAAAATATGAAAAATTTAGAGCAGATATTGTCAGATTTAAATATACTCAGGCTGAAAAAATTGCACGGAAAAAATTAAAGAATGCAGAAATTCTGATGAAGAATAATGATCCGGAAGGTTTTTACACTGAAATTTCACAAGCATTATATGGTTATCTTGAAGATAAGTTTCACATAAATCAAGCTGAGTTTACCTTAGAAAAAGCATTGAATTTACTTGAAGAAAATAAGATTGCTGATAGTATAAGAAACGAAGTAAAAGATTCAATTGAAAAGTGTGAATTTATCAGGTTTGCTCCTCATAATAATGGAATATCGGAAATGAACAATATGTACAATAGGTTTACTCATATCATCATCAGCATTGAAGGAAGTTTGAATTAGATATGAAAGGTTTATTAGTATTTATTATCTGTTTGTTTAACTTTAATTCCTTTGCTGAAGATTCTTCTTCTCTATACAAAAAAGGACTAGATAATTATAAAAGTGCAAATTATGATTCATCAATAGTAAATTTTGAAAAAGTAGTCAATGCGGGATTTGAAAGTCCGGAATTATATTATAATCTGGGTAACTCATTTTTTAGAAAAGGAAGATTAGCTGATGCAGTATTATATTATGAAAGAGCTTTGAAACTTTCTCCTAATGATAAAGATATAAAAGATAATTTGAACTTTGTAAATTCTAAACTGGTAGATAAACCTTTAATTTACCCTAAATTCTTCCTTTTTGAATGGATAGATAATATATTAAGTTTTACTTCATTATCAGGATGGTTTTTTATTAGTCTAATATTGTTCTTAATTTTTTTGATTATTGCTGCATTGTTTTTCTTCGTCAAACAAATAAAAGCAAGAGTAAGTTTTTCAGCTGGAGTAATAATGTTATTATTATTCTTTATATCAGTAGCGTTTACGGGAACTAAGTATAAAAGGATATTCTTCGATAAACAAGGTATAGTAAAAACTTTTACTGTAAAAAGTACTTTAAATCCTAATGAAAATAGTAAAGAATTATTTCAACTGCACGAAGGTTCAAAAGTAGAGATAAAAGATTCTACAAACGGGTTTTATAAAATAAAAAATAATACAGAGAAAGAGGGCTGGATTAAGAAAGAAGATGTTATTATTATATAGTGAAGGTTTTATTATTTGTAAATTAAATAAAAATCTTTAGCTTGCTTAAAGTAAAAAGGAAGGTTGAATATGAATAAAGTTCTGTTAATTTTGATGGTTATGATATTTTCATTAAGTATAAGCAGCTTGAATTTTGCTCAGGATGAAAATAAAAAAGATGTTAAAAAAGAAGTAAAAGTAACTGATAGCAATAAACCAGTAAATACTGTTTGTCCCGTTTCAGGTGAACCTATTGAAAACAGTAAGTTTACTTATAATTATAATGGTAAAACATATGCATTCTGCTGCAATACTTGTTTAAAGAAAGTTAAAAAAGATCCCGAAAAATACATTTCGAGATTAAATGAAGATGGTAAATCTTTAAAGAAAAAGAATTAACATATAAAACAAAATAAAAGAAAGGTTAATTAATGAAAATACTATCTTATATCTTCCTGTTCATGTTCGTAATAGCATTAACGTTAAATGCTCAAGATGATAAAACAAAAAAATCCTGTGATCATAATAAAGATGTAAAAATCGAAAAACAGGTTAACACTACTACTGCTGGTTTGAAAGATAAAACAACTAAAAAAGTAGTGAAAAAAGAAGTTAAGAAAGTTGTTGTTACTGATGGTAAAAAGAAAGAATGCTCTACTGAATGTGAAAAAAGCTGCGAAGATGAGGAATAATTAACCTTATCTAAATTTTTATTAAAAACCTCTAATACTTTTGTGTTAGGGGTTTTTTTTATGTACAAACCCTTAGTTCATTTTTAATCTTATCCATTTTCATTAAATTTGAACTTTAATAGAGCAAAAGTTTGGATTCAAAAAGATATAGTAATATTAAATTAGGAATATCGATAGGTAAAAGCATTATTGTTTTTGCTTTAGTATTCTTATTTGTATATATGGGTTATAGTAGGCTTCTTGAAGATTATATCAGAACCTTCACACAAAATGATTATTTTGTTTTTATCCTTTTTATCATAGTAACAAGTATTATATCCGGAATTTTATTCTTCCCACTAAGTTATTTTACTGAATTTTATTTAGAGCATAAGTTCAAGTTATCAAATCAAAGTTTTTTGAGGTGGATATGGGAAGATGTTAAAGGTATTTTGGTTTCAGCAGTAATCGGAGTTCCTATTCTTTTAATTTTTTATTACACCATTAAAAGATATGATGAATATTGGTGGCTCATTTTTGCTGTAATACTTTTCTTATTTTCAGTACTTCTTGCAAGGATTGTTCCTGTTTTTATTCTTCCATTATTTTATAAAATTACTCCTTTTGAAAATGAAGAATTAAAAGATATTATCTTAGGTCATGCTAAAAATGCCGGATTAAAAGTACAGGCAATTTACAGGTTCGATATGAGCAAAAATACTAAGAAAGCTAATGCTGCTTTTACAGGTTTGGGTAAATCTAAAAGAATTCTTCTTGGAGATACTTTAATCGAACATTATACCAATGATGAAATTGAAACAGTTATTGCCCACGAGCTTGGACATTACAAAAAGAAACATATAATTAAAAATATTTTCATTGGAACTATTACAAGTTTTTTAACCTTATATATTTTATCTTTATTATATAAAATTTCTCTCCCCTGGTTTGGATATACATACATTTGGGAAGTCAGTGCTTTACCTTTGTTAATGTTATGGAGTATGGTCCTTGCTCTTATCCAAACACCATTATCAAATATGCTGTCAAGAAAGTTTGAGTACGAAGCTGATAAATATTCATTGGAATCAACAGGTAAAAAGGAAGCTTATATATCCACTTTAACTAAATTAACTGAACAAAATCTTAGTGATAAAAACCCTCATCCTTTTGTAGAATGGTTTTTTTACAGTCATCCTTCAGTTAAGAATAGAATCAAAGCAATAGAACAATATCATTAACAATAGGTTTTTGTTTGTCATACTTTAAAATTTTATTAATAGGAATATATACAGTATTCAGCTCAGTATTAGCATTTTTATCTGCTATATTCGATAGGTCATATACTTCATACTTCTGGGTATCCAAAATATTTTCCAAAGGTATTTTTTTCATAGGAGGAATAAAAGTTAATGTTACTGGTCTTGAAAATTTTGACCATAAAAAAACTTATATTTTTGTATCTAATCATACCAGTCAATTTGATATTATGACTGTACAAGCAGCCATTCCTGTTAAGCTAAGTATGTTTTTCAAGAAGGAATTAGCAAAAATTCCTATCTTTGGATGGCAGTTATCTTTAGGTCCATACATAAGAATCGATAGGCAGAGAGCAGGCAAAGCAGCAGGTAGTATTGAGAAGGCGAAATATTTAATTGGAAAAGGTATTTCAGTTTTACTATTTGCAGAAGGCACAAGAAGTCTGACTGGAGAAATTCAGCCTTTTAAAAGAGGTGCTTTTAATCTTGCTGCTCAAATAGGAGTTCCAATTGTGCCTATTACATTATCAGGGACTTCAAAAATTTTACCTAAAGGTTCTATTAATATCCAAAATGGAACTATAGGAATACATTTTGATAAACCTATTTCTACCGAAAACATCAAATCAAGACAAGATGAAATTAATATCATGAACGAAGTAAGAAATATAATTGTCAACAATTATGAAAAAGCAAGATATGATAACTAAAAAAGATGTTGAACATATTGCAGAGCTTTCAAAATTAAATTTGACAGAAGAAGAAAAAGAAGAATTTACGATCCAGCTAAATGAGATTATTTCCTATATGGATAAACTTAATGAACTTGATACCACAGATGTTGAACCACTTACTCATATGGGTACTGTTATAAATGTATTTAGAGAAGATGCATTAAGGGATAGCATAACTAAAAAAGAAGCATTAAAGTATGCACCTAATAAAAACGAAGATTTTTTCATCGTTCCTAAAGTAATAAATTAAAAATGATTGTAGGAATTATACCGGCAAGATTAGCCTCAACGCGATTATTTGCAAAGCCTTTAGCAGATATTGGCGGCAAGCCAATGATACAGCATACTTATGAGAATTGTTTAAAATCAAAATTTCTTGATAGGGTAGTAGCAGCGGTTGATGATGAAAAAGTGGCCCAGGCTGTTAGACATTTTGGTGGTGAAGCTATTATGACCCCAAAAGATTGTAATACCGGTTCGGATAGAATAGCATTTATTGCAAAGGGTTTAGCTTCAAATGCCATCATAGTTAATATTCAAGGTGATGAACCTTTTATCAAAGGAAAAATGATTGACCAGGCAATAGAACCTTTATTGTTTGATAAAACAGTTGAAGTTTCAACATTAGCAAAAAGAATTGACAATGTTGAAGATTTAAAATCATCATCCATTCCCAAGGTTGTTTTTGATTATTCAAATAATGCATTATACTTTTCCCGTTCACCTATTCCATTTGTAAGAGATATAAAAAATAATTATGATAAAATTGTTTCTACAGAAATTTATAAGCATATAGGTCTTTATGTTTATAGAAGAGAAACTCTATTGAAATTTGCTGATATGAAGCCAACTTATCTTGAGCAGACAGAAAAACTTGAGCAACTAAGATTATTAGAAAATGGAATTAAGATAAAGATTGTTATAACAGAATACGAAAATTTAGCAATTGATACTCCTGAAGACCTTGAGCTTGCACGTACATATTACAGCAAATACTTAAAAGCAAAGAAATGAAAATTCCGAATAAAATTGATTTAGCAAATATTCCAACTCCATTAAATACAATTACTTTTAATAAAACAAAATTTTTTATTAAGAGAGATGATCTTACTGGAGTGGAACTATCAGGTAATAAAGTAAGAAAGCTGGAATACTTAATCTATCAGGCAAAGAAAGAAAAAGCTGATTATGTATTTACTCGTGGCGGTTTGCAGTCTAATCATTGTAGAGCAACTGTTTTAGCAGCTTCAAAAGCAGGAATAAAATCAAAATTGTTTTTATGGGGTAAACCTTACGAAGCTGTTGATGGAAATTATTTTATTGATAAATTTTTAGATTCTGAAGTTAAATACTTAAGTAAAAAAGAATATGAACACGCCTCTTTAATAATGGATCTTGAAAGAAGAGCATTTGAAAAAAATGGGAAAAAGGTTTTTATAATTCCTGAAGGAGGTTCATCCCCATTGGGTATTTGGGGTTATGTAGAATGTATTGAAGAAATGTCACTTCAAGTTGATTTGAGTTTAATACAAAGTATCTACGTTGCTGCAGGTTCTGGTGGGACAGCTGCAGGTTTGTTAATTGGATTAGCTCTCAACAATGTAAAAACCAAAGTAAATGCTGTCAATGTTTTATACTCTAAAGATTATATAAGAAATAGGATTTTAACTTTAATATCTGAATTTAAAACTCATTTCGATTTAAAATTTGATTTAGATGAAAATAATTTAAACATAGTTGATGGTTATTCTGAAGAAGGTTATAAAGATATCACCGAAGATAAAGTAAAAGTTATAAAAGATTTTGCAAAACAAACTGGAATAATTTTAGACCCTGCTTATACTGGAAAAGCATTCAATGCATTTAATGATTTAGTACTTAAAAAAAATAAAGGAATGAAAAATATTTTTCTTCATACAGGAGGATTATTTGGAGTATTTTCTCATAAGAAAAAATATTTATCAGTATGAGCAATACAATTCATAAAATCTACATAGGTTCATTTTTCTTTATAGGTATACTTGTTACAATTTTAGTTGGAGCAAAAGGTTTTAATTATTATATAAGTCCGGAGGAAGAAAGAGTTTATTCACAGGAATCATCCAATGAAGGAGTTCCTGTTTTTAATGAGGAACATAATTTATTAAAACCCAGCGGCCCCTATGGTCATGGTTATGGTATCATTGGTTCCACAATGATGATAGTTGGCGTGGGAATTTATATGGTTAGAAAAAGGGTGAGGAAGTTATTTAATTGGGGAATTTTAAAGTATTGGCTTGAATTTCATATTTTCTTGTGTACTCTTGGTCCTATTTTGGTTTTTTATCATACTGCAATGAAGTTTGGTGGATTGGTTGCTGTTTCTTTCTGGAGTATGGTGGCTGTAGTGCTTTCGGGTATAATAGGAAGGTTTATCTATATACAGATTCCAAGAACAATACAAGGGAAAGAACTTGACAAAAAAGAAATTGATGAGATTTCAGATAACATAAATTTTGAACTTCGTAACAAATACCACTTGGATGAAGGGATTTTAATAAAATTAGATGAATTTAGTGACAGAGAAAGATATAAACATATACATCTTTCCACAATTTTTTTATTTTTATTTAAAGATTTTTTTAAAGTCAGAAAATCATTAAAGAATTTTAAAAAAGATTTATTATTAAAAACAAATTCTAAAATAGAAAAAAAGGAAGCGTATAAAGCTGCAAAACAAAAATTATTATTTTCACGCAGAATAGGAATATTAAGATTAATGCAAAAGATGTTCAAGTATTGGCATATAGTCCATCTACCTTTTGCAATTGCTATGTTCGTGATTATGATTATCCATATTGTGGTTGCTTTAACCTTCGGATATAAATGGATTTTTTAAGGAGCAAAAATGAAAATAAAAGTAGTATATATATACATTGTCTTAATTGTTGCAGCTGCTGCTGCTTTGTATTTCTTTAATGCAAGAGAAGATAAAAAAGAAATACCATCCAGCAGTGAAATTCAAAATCAAAAATTGCCAAATGATGATGTGCATAGTAAATTAAAAAGTAATGCACCTCCAAGCAGAGAAAATCTATCCCCGGAGTATATGGCAATGATGAATGAAATAAAAGTAAAGTATGAAAAAAATCCCAATGATACTGCTATTACAATGCAGTATGCTGATTTTTTAACTGCATCCCATAAACCTGATGATGCTTTACCATTGTATCAAAAAATTCTTGATAAAAATCCACGAAGATTAGATGTGCTTTTTGCTATGACATTCATATATTTTAATAAGAAAGAACATCAGAAAGCTACTGAAATCACTAACAGAATTTTAGGTTACGATAAAAATAATGTTCAGGCAAAATATAATCTTGGAGCCATTGCTGCTAATAAAGGTGACTTCAAGGAAGCTAAAACTGCCTGGGAAAATCTGATAAGAGAATATCCTAATTCTGAAATTTCTAAAAAAGCTAAAGAACAATTAGCAAGATTACCAAATAATATTTAATAATTTGGAAGTATATTTTGAAAGAGCTGCTGCTGCATTTTTAGTTTTATTATTATTTGGAATTATATTTTTAATTTATAATAGAAAAAATAAAACTAAATCTTCAAGCACAAAATCAAAAATTGAGAAGGCGATAAACTCTGGATTACATGAACCAGTTTCATTGCATCCTGTTGTTGATTATGATACTTGTATTGGGAGTGGTGCGTGTGTAAGAGCCTGCCCTGAAAAAGATATTCTAGGTTTATTAAATGGTAAAGCCCACATTATAAATGCATCAAGGTGTGTCGGGCATGGTGCTTGTTTCCACGCATGTCCAGTTCAAGCAATATCATTATGCATAGGTACAGAAAAAAGAGGAGTTGAATTACCACATGTTAGCGAGCATTTTGAAACCAACATCCCAGGTATTTATATTGCGGGGGAACTCGGAGGGATGGGTTTAATTAAGAACGCAGTAGAGCAAGGTAAACAGGCAATTGAAAATATTATTAAAAATAAAAAGAATAACTCAATAGCAAAGAATGATGTTATTATTGTTGGAGCGGGTCCTGCCGGAATAGCAGCTACTTTAACTGCTGTAAAAAATAATTTAAAATATATTACAATTGAACAGGATAGTCTTGGGGGAACAGTTTTTAATTTTCCACGAGCTAAATTGGTTATGACTTCTCCTATGGATTTACCTTTATATGGTAAAGTAAAACTATCCGAAACAAGTAAACCGGAATTGCTAAAATTATGGCACGAGGTGATTGAAAAAAATAATGTTATTATTAATGAACAGGAAAAAGTTGAAGAGATTGAAAAAAATGATGGTTACTTTACGGTAATTACAAATAAAGGAAGTTATTCAACTAATTTTGTTTTATTGTCAATTGGAAGAAGAGGTTCACCAAGAAAGCTGGGAGTTAAAGGGGAGGATAATGAAAAAGTTTATTATAGATTACTTGAACCTGAATTAATTCATAATCAAAAAATACTTGTTGTGGGTGGAGGAGATTCAGCAATTGAATCTGCGTTGCTGCTTGCTGATGAAGGAAACGAAGTTACTCTATCTTATAGAGGGGAATCTTTTTCGAGAATTAAACCAAAGAATCTTGAAAAAATTAATGAAGCTGAAAGGGACAAAAAGATTAAGGTGATTTTAAATTCTAATGTTTTGGAAATATTAGATGATAAAGTAATACTGGATATAAACTGCATTACTCATGAACTTAAAAATGACCTCGTATATATTTTTGCCGGGGGAGAGTTACCGACTAAATTTCTGGAGAAGATAGGAATCAAAATAACTAAGAAGTATGGGGAAGCTATTTTAAAGGCAAAGTAGGAATCGTCAATTTTAGCTTAAGTTCAATTTTCTTATATTTAATTAATTAATTAAGAGAATGAATGAAGAAATTTTTATTGTTGATTTTGCTTTTCCCTTTCATTGGATTCGCACAAATTTCTCCGGGAGATTTATCCTCTGCACACTCAAAACTTGAGGGTATTAGTAATTGTACTAAGTGCCACGAATTGGGTGAACAAATAAATAATAAAAAATGCTTGTCCTGCCATCAATTAATTTCTAAATCCATAAAAGAGAATTTTGGTTATCATTCTTCTTCAGACGTGAGATCAAAAAATTGTTCATTGTGCCATAATGAACATCACGGTAAAGGATTTAAAATTATCAATTTCAACAATTCAAAGTTTAATCATAGTAAAACAAAATTCTTATTAACCGGCAAACATTTAAAATTAGAATGCAAAGATTGTCATCAAAATAAATTTATTAAAGATTCTAATCTAAAAAAGAAAAAAAATACATTTCTTGGGTTGGGTACTTCTTGTCTAAACTGCCACGAAGATTTCCATCAAAATACTTTATCCTCTAATTGCGAGAATTGTCATTCAACAGAAAGTTTTAACTCCGTAAAATTTGACCATAATAAATCTTCATTTAGACTAACAGGTGCGCATCAAAAAGTTGAATGCATAAAATGTCATTTTAAGGAAAAACGGAATGGAAAAAATTTCCAAAGGTTTAAAGGCATTGCTTTTTCATCTTGTATCAATTGCCATAAAGATGTTCATAATAATAAATTTGGTTCCAGCTGTCAAAATTGCCATCAAACAAATTCATTTAAAAATATAAATACAGGCAGCTTTGATCATAACAAAACTAATTTCAAATTAATTGGAAAACATTCAACAGTTAGTTGTAAAGACTGTCATAAAAATGACCTGAATTCAAAACCGGCACATAGTAAATGCTCTAATTGCCACGAAGATTATCATAAAGGTGAATTAATTGCTTCTAATAAAATGATTAGAGAATGCAATGAGTGTCACTCAGAATTTGGGTTTAATCAGACCAGCTATAATATTGAAAATCATAATTTAACTGACTTTAAGCTTGAAGGTAGTCACCTTGCAATTCCTTGTAATTCCTGCCATAAAAAAAATGATAAGTGGACTTTTAAGTTTTCAGAAAAAAATTGTATAAATTGCCATATTAACATTCATGGGAATGAATTATCAGAAAAGTATTCTCAATGCTCAAGTTGTCATAATGTCGAAAAATGGAAAATCATAAACTTTGACCATTCTAAAACAAAATTTTCATTGCTTGGGAAACATCAAAATAGTTATTGCAATAAATGCCACACTCAAACAGTAAATGGAAAAACAAAATTTATATTTTCATCTTTAAATTCTAATTGCGAAACTTGTCATGAAGATATTCATTTGGGACAATTTAGAAAAGATGAAAGTGTATTATGCGAAAGATGTCATTCCTTTAATGATTGGAAGCCAATAAATTTTAATCACGATGAAACCAAATTTCCGCTAAAAGGTGCTCACTCAAAGATTGAATGTAAAGTTTGTCATAAACTTGAAAACAAAGACAGTAAAACTTTTATAAAATATAAAATAGAAAAAATTAAATGCGCAGATTGTCATTCATAATTTTAATTGTTTTTTTTGCGGTTAATTTAAAAGCACAATCACCTCATGGTGAAAATTTTGACAAAGATTGCTCTTTATGTCATCAGACAGATAGTTGGAAGGTCATTCCTGAAAAAATTGAGTTTGAACATAACAAAGAAACTTCCTTTCAATTAATTGGGCAGCATCAATCAGTTCAATGCAGGTCTTGTCATACATCTTTAGTTTTTAAACAATCTTCAAGTGAATGTTTATCCTGTCATAAAGATATTCACCAAAATACTGTCGGAAGAGATTGCTCAAGATGTCATTCTCCTAAATCCTGGAGTGTAAACGAGATAAATTTAATTCATCAGCAAACGCGATTTCCTTTAGTTGGAAATCATTTAAATGCAGATTGCTCAAGCTGTCATTCCAATTACGCTAAACTTTTCTTTGAGCCTTTAGATGTTAATTGTTTTTCCTGTCATAAAAAGGATTTTCTTGCAGCGCAACATCCTAATCATCAGGCAGCAGGGTTTTCAACAAATTGCGTTGATTGTCATAATATAAACTCAGCTACCTGGAGTGCATCAAATATTAATCATGATTTTTTCCCTTTAGTTGGCGGGCATAATCTTCCATCTTGTTTTTCCTGCCATCAGCAAAATACTTTTCAAGGTTTATCGAAAGAATGTTACAGCTGCCATAAAAGCGATTATGAAGCTACAAAAGATCCTAATCATTTAGCAGCAGGATTTTCAACTGATTGCTCTCAATGTCATAATATTAATAATTGGGATGATGCAGATTTTGATCATAACCAAACTGAATTTCCCTTAACAGGTGCGCACCAGACTGTAGATTGTAAAGGATGCCACATTACAACTTATGCAAATACTTCTAAATTATGTATTAGCTGCCATCAACTAAATTTTAATGGGACAATAAATCCTAATCATAGTCAAATCGGTTTATCCAGTATTTGCGAAAATTGCCACACTACATCAAATTGGTCACCTTCTACTTTTAATCATAGTAATACTAATTATCCTTTAACAGGAAAGCATACTCAAACTGAATGCGCATCCTGCCACAAAGGAGCAACAACAGGAACCTTATCCGATTGTTATTCTTGCCATAAGACTAACTATGATAATTCGATAAATCCAAATCATAAAGCAATAGGAATTAATACTGATTGCCAAACTTGTCATACAACTTCAGGATATATTCCTTCGACATTTAGCCATAACAATACAACATTTCCTTTAACAGGAAAACATATTGAAGCGAATTGTCAATCGTGCCATAATGGAATTACTACGGGTACAAATAAAGATTGCTATAGTTGCCATCAAAACAATTATAATTCGGCACTAAACCACGTTGCACAGAACTTTCCTAAGAATTGCGAGATGTGCCATAATACTACAACCTGGGATGAAACTAATTTTAATCATTCTAATACTAATTTTCCTTTAACCGGAGCCCATATAAATACAAATTGCTCCAGCTGTCATATAACAGGATATACAGGAACATCAAGTGCATGCGTAAGTTGTCATCAGGTTCAATATAATTTAACGGCAAATCCAAATCATAGTACTCTTGGATTATCAACTCAATGCCAGGATTGTCATACGACTAATCCAACCTGGAAACCGGCGTTATTTCCTGTTCATAATAATTATTATATTCTAGAAGGTGCACATCTTCAATTGAACTGTAGTACCTGTCATAATGGTAGTTATAATAATACACCTAATACTTGTTTAGGATGTCATCAGCAGGATTATAATAACACAACCAATCCAAATCATATAGCAGCAGGTTTCCCAACTGATTGTAAAACTTGTCATTCACAAAGTGCCTGGACTCCAGCCTCATTCGACCATGATGCAAGGTTCTTTCCTATTTATAGCGGAAAGCATCAAGGTCAATGGCAGAATTGTTCTGATTGTCATACAACCGTTAATAATTTTTCAGTTTTCTCTTGCGTAGATTGTCACGAGCATAATAAGCTCGATACTGATGGTCATCATAGTGGAGTCAATGGTTATGTTTATGCCAGTCAAAACTGCTATGCTTGTCATCCCGATGGAAGTACTCTTGGTGCTTTTAACCATAGCTTAACAACTTTTCCTTTGACAGGCGCTCACATAAATATAAATTGTACTAATTGTCATCAATCAGGTTACGTAGGAACATCCAAAGAATGTAAGTCTTGTCATTTGACTAACTATAATAATGCGCAGAACCCAAATCATTTAGCTGCAGGTATCCCTAAAACTTGTGAAGATTGTCATACATCTTCGGGGTTTGTTCCTTCAACATTTAATCATACAACAACTGGATTTGAATTAACCGGGAAGCATAATGAAATACAGTGTTCAAGCTGTCATTCAGGTACTGTCTTAGGGTTGAATAATTTATGCATTAATTGTCATCAAAATAATTTTAATAATGCACCTAATCACGTTTCACAACAATATCCAACAACTTGCGAAAGATGTCATTCAACGTCTGCATGGACACCTGCTTCATTTAATCATTCAAGTACGAATTTTCCTTTAACCGGTGCTCATATAAATATTAATTGTTCAAGTTGTCATATAACTGGATATATAAATACACCATCTTCTTGTGTAAGTTGTCATCAAGAAGATTATAATGCAAGTACCAATCCAAACCATTCTCAACTTGCATTACCTAATCAATGTTTAGATTGTCATACTACTAATCCAAATTGGACGCCGGCAACTTTCTCAATTCATAATAATTATTATCCATTGCAGGGAGCTCATATAAATGTTAACTGCAGTAATTGTCATAATGGAAATTACACCTCTACACCCAACACTTGCATAGGTTGTCATTTACAGGATTATAATGGAACAACAAATCCAAATCATTTAAGTGCAGGTTTCCCAACAACTTGTTTGGAATGCCATAACCAAAATGCTTGGGTGCCTTCAACATTTAATCATGACCAACTTTATTTCCCTATTTATACCGGAAAGCATAATGGTCAATGGGATGTATGTTCTGATTGTCATACAAACCCAAATAATTTTAATATCTTCGAATGCATAAATTGTCATGAACATAACAGGACAAATACTGATGAGCATCATCAGGGTGTTAATAATTATATTTATTTAAGTACGGCGTGTTATGATTGCCATCCAAATGGTAATTCTGATAAATCATTATTAAGAAGAAGAATTGACGAAAAATAAATTTTATGATTAAAAAAGCTGTATATGTATTAATAATTATACTTGCATCATCACCCTATATTTTTTCTCAAAATAAAGTAGAGAAAAGTGGAATTGTCAGCTTTGTGCCAGGTGATATTATATATGTCAATTTAAATGAAACTGAAGGGATTAAAGCAGGGGATACAATATTTACTGTCGATAAACATCCTATTGCCAAAGTAATCTCCATTGCAAGTAAATCAATATCGGGGACTTATATTTCCCCTGAACATACTTTAGATATTAATGATAAAATTTTAATCTATTTTGAAAAATCTATTAATGAACAAATCACTGAGCAACCAACTAAAAAAATTATAAAAAATGATTTAACTGATTCTCCTCAGGAAAGAAAAACAAATATTAAATCAAAAGGGAATGATATTTATGGAAGATTTTCCATTCAGTCCTATTCATCATTAAATAATTCAAACTTAATGAGTGACATTCAAAGATGGAGATATTCTTTTTCATTAAAGGCAGATAATATTGTTGATAAATTAAGCTTCAGTAACTACATCATATTTTCATATAGAGCTGATGATTGGAGTGCTGTAAAAGATAACTTTGGAAGAGCATTAAAAGTTTATGATTTTTATTTAAATTATAAACCAGTAAGTGACTTACAATTTTGGTTGGGGAGAAATATAAATCGAAAAATTTCAAATATAGGTTCCATTGATGGGTTACAAGGAGAATATAATTTCTCGGAATTTTTTACAGGATTAATTGTAGGTTTTAGACCCAATTTTACCGATATGGGTTTTAACTCTAAACTTCTTCAGTATGGAGGATATATAGGAAGAACTGATACTATTAACAATTCCATTATGGAAAATACTGCTGCTATCATTCAGCAAACTTATAATTCAAAAGTAGATAGGAGATTTTTTTACTTCCAGCATAATAACAATATTATAAAAAATATTTTTGTATTTGCTTCAGTTGAAGCAGACCTTTATGAAAGAAATAAACAAGAAGAAAAAACCACTTTCTCTTTAACAGGTACGTATCTAATGATAAGATATAATCCATTTAAAGATTTATCTTTTTCTGCATCATATGATGCAAGAAAAAATGTTATTTATTATGAAACTTTCAAAAATTATTTGGATAGTTTATTTGAAAATGAAATTAGGCAAGGATTAAATTTTAACAGTAATTTGAGAATTTTTGATAATCTGTTTCTTAGCCTGAATTATGGTTACAGATATAAAAAGGGGGATATAAAACCTTCAAGAAATTATGGAGGAAGTTTTTCATATTCAAATATTCCTTATGTAGAAAGTTATGCAACCTTATCCTACAACAAAATTATAAGCAATTATTTGTCCGGAGATTTAATAGGTTTTAGAATCTCTAAAACTCTTGAGTTTATTGGCTCAGAACTTGCTATATACTTGCGAAATACAAATTATAATTTCTTAAGAAGTAGTAGTGTTCAGAATTCCCTCGGTGCCGATTTTAACACAAAAATATCTAAAAATTTTTATTTTAGTTTTGGTTACGAAGGTATATACGAAAAACAAGTGACTTCAGGGAAAATTATAATCAATCTTAATACAAGATTTTAAATATCTAACTAAAATATATACAAAACGTTAAGATAAGTTAGTTAAAGAAGTTCATAAAATGATTGACTTTAATCTATATATATTATACGTTTGTAGTGAATTATAAAAAATCATTAGGAGGTCAGGATGATTCGCAAAATTACGTCATTATTATTAATTGTGTTCTTGGTTTCTCATGTTTCTTTTGCTCAAAAATTCGAAGTTAAAAAAGAAGGTGGATATGCAAGAGTAGTAGCCTTAGGCTACAATCCTTATGTTGTTGATCCTGAATTTGTTAAATATAATGCAGCTTGGGGTTCAAAGTATGATAATTTAGTTTGGGGAGATATTGGTGGTTATGGCGACCAAGGTCAATTTTTAGCAGCAAACTTCAAGGTAACAAATAGTTTTACTCTTGGTGCTATGTTTGCTCGTAATGATTTAAACACACTTCCATTTTTTGCCATATCAGATCTTGATGTTTATGGCTTGGTAGGAAATGTACCAAATACAATTACATTAAATAATAATCTTGAATTATTTGGAACATTTGAACTTGGAAATATGAACTTGGGTATCGGTGTTTCTTATGCTTCTAATGGAAGAACAAATACACCTGCTACCGGTGGCGAAACTACAATATCAGCTTCACAGTTAGGTGTCAATGTAGGTATTTTAGCTGAACTTACAAGAACTATGGCTCTAGATTTGGGTGTAAGTTTAATCATGCCAAAAGCTAGCAATGAACCACCTGCACCAACAACAACAACAGAAATTAGCCAAACTATTATTGCAGCTAATGGTAGATTGTTTTTAGGATTCTCTGATAAATTTAGAATGATTCCAACTGTTGGTTTTGCAATGGCTACTGGTTCTTTTGATGCCAATAATCGTTCAACAGATTTGACAGCTTTCAATAATCTATTCATTGGTGTTGGTTTTGAATACAAGACAGGTGATTTCTTATTTGTAGGTGGTCCTGGTTTTGGTCATAGCTCATCATCAGATCCTGAAGTTCAAAATGTTTCTCCTGAAATAGTTAATACTGTTTCTTCATTCCCAATCTGGAATTTGGGAGCTGAATGGAATGCTTTAGATTGGTTAATTGCAAGAATTGGCTGGACTGGTTCTACTCAAACAGTTACAAACCAATCACAAGCTACATTAACAACTGTTGATGAACAATCCTTTACTCAATATCAACCTTATGGTCTAAATTTAGGTGTTGGTTTAAGATTTGGAAAATTTGGTTTAGATGCTTCAGTTAATTCAGATGTTTTAAGAAATGGTTTAGCTAATATTGGCGGAAGTACTCCAACATTTGGTTACCTATCAATGAGTTATAGTTTCTAATAAGAATATTTTAGATAAATTAGGAAGCCCTTCTAGAAATAGAAGGGCTTTTTTTTTGATTAACTTTTTTGTGGAGTGTAAGTTTTAAGAAATGTCATATATTTTTCTTTGCTATATGATTTATTCTCTTCCAACTTACCGGTATCCTGTGAATGAATGAGCCTTCCTTTTTTATCTAAGACAAACAAATGAGGATATCCAGGAACTTTAGGATATTTTGCTAAAAACTTTTCATTCTTATTTTCAGGACTATAATTTACTTTAACAACAATAAAATTATTTTTAATAAAATTATTTATTTCTTCATTACCTAATATGAATTCATCCATTCTATGACACCAAATGCACCATTCTCCGCCAACATCAAGTAAAATATTTTTATTTTCTTTAGTAGCAATTTTAATTGATGCTTCTAAATCCTTTTGAGGATTTTTCTTGGGATCAAACTTTTCTCTTTCAGTTACCTGAGCAAAAGTTAAGCTCACAAATAAAAACGAAAAGAAAAATAGTATAACAAAATTTTTAAACATATTACTCCTAATTTTTTGTTTTAAAATGAATAAAAATTATACTATTATCAAGTAAAAATATAATTTCCTTAATATTAAATTCGCTGGTACAGAAATTGTTCCATTAATATTGATTAAAAATCCATTACTGTATAAATAGACATGATTTACTAAAACTAAATAATTCTTGAAAACAACATAGTGTGATTTTGAAGAAAAATTTATAGTTTTAAATTTAGAAGTCTGATATTAAGTAAATATTACAAGAAATTATTACAAATGAGGAGTAACAATGGATTATGGATTAACAACTTATTCAAGGTTTGACACCATTAAAAAATGGTTGTTTAGTGTAATTTTAATTCCTATTTGTCTATATTTTTTATTGAATAGGGGTGAATATACACTTTTAGACAGTGCAGACCTTATTATTCATGAAGCCGGGCATTTCATTTTTATGGTATTTGGTACTTCCATCCATGTTTTTGGGGGAACTTTAATGCAAATATTACTACCAGCTTACATAGTCTACTTCTTTGCAGTTAATGATTTTAGAATAGGAGTACAGATATTCTTATTCTGGTTAGGTCATAACTTCATTAATATCAGTGTTTATGCTGCAGATGCAAGAGCTCAGATCCTGCCATTGCTTGGAGGAGAGAAAGTTATTCACGATTGGCACTATATGCTTACCGGTCTTAATTTATTACCATTTGCTGAAGAGGTTGGTTTATTCTTTTTTGGCTTAGCAATTATTACTTTTATTCTTACATTAATAACACCGTTTTTTTATGATAATTAAAAAGTAATATGATATTAAAAATATTTAGTTTAGTTCTATTTCTCACAACATTTATATATTCTCAAGAGGGGCTTCAAAAAACCTATTTTCCAAATGGAAAAGTTCAATCTGAAATAAATTACCTTAAAAATGTCAGAGAAGGCTCTGCAAAATTTTACTATGATAATGGCAATCTGAAAGAAGAATGTTATTATGTGAATGGTAAAATTGAAGGTAATATTAAGACTTACTATGAAAATGGTAAGCTTAAAGAAGCTGCAAGTTTATTAAATGGTAAAAGAGAAGGTTTAGTTTCTTATTTCAATGCAGATGGAACTTTGAAAGAGGAAGTAAATTTTCATAATGGCTACAGGTATACTGAACCTGTGTACAATGTGGAAGATGAATATGTAATATTAGATGATTCAACTAATGCAGGTACAGTTGAAGGAAGTACTGACGAAGAAAATAATCAAAGCTTGCCTCCTGAAGTAACAGTAAAAGTTACTGACCCCAATGAATATCTTACAGAAGTTGAAGTTCTCCCTACTCCGGCTGGAGGTCCTGAAAGTATTCAAAAAAGATTATACTACCCTCAAAGAGCTAAGGAAGCCAATGTTCAAGGCATTATTCAAATAGTCGCTTACATAGATGAATTTGGTGATGTAAAGAAAATTGAACGAAAAAATAGTTTGGGCTATGGATTGGATGAAGCAGCTGAAACTGTTGTTTATTATACTAAATTCAAACCGGGGTTATTAAGAGGCAAACCTGTTAAAGTAAAAATGACCGTTCCTGTGGAATTTAAGTTATAATGTTAAACCTGAAAGAAGATAATTTTTTCTTAATGACCTCATTATTAGTCTTCACTATGTAGTTATTAAATTCTCTTCTTTCAGGATAACTTTTTCTAAGCTCATCAAAAAATAAAACACTTTCAATTCTATCCATCTCACTTATTCTTAAAAGTTTTTCATAATCCTGATTTAATGGAATTATTTTATTAAAAATAAAATCAAGATTTTCTTCAAGACTCTTCTTTTCATCATATGTAAAGTTATTATCATTTACAGGAGGTAAAATAATTTCCTTATCTTCAGCTGATTGCAAGAATTTTGAAAGCTCCTTATAAATCATTTTAGTACCATTGACTTTACCTTCCAAAGAATAACCAGCTATATGAGGAGTACCTAAAAAAACTTTATTAACTAATTCTTTATTTATTTCTGGTTCATTTTCCCAAACATCTAAGACAATATCTAACTTTTTATTTCCCAGATATATTAATAAAGATTCATTGTTGACAACCGGACCTCGTGATGAATTAATAAGAAGTGTATTCTCTTTAATTTTATTTAATTCTTTTTCACCAATTAAGTAGTAAGTAGGATTGTTACCTGATGTTGTTAAAGGTACGTGCAAAGTAATAATATCAGAGGATAAAACTTCATCCAGAGATGAAAAACTAAAATCATATCCTTGTTCTGCTAATGGAGGGTCTGAAACTTTTATATTCATTCCAAGTTGATTTGCAATCTTGTAAACTTTACTTCCGATGTTTCCAAATCCTACAATCCCCAAAGATAGTTCATTTAATTTCAAATTATTTTTTACGCAGTATTTAATTATTGAAGCAAATACATATTCTGTAACAGAGTACGCATTACATCCCTTTGCATCAGCAAAATGAATATTATTTTGTGAAAGATACTCTTTATCAATATGGTCAGAACCAATTGTAGCAGTTCCAACGAACTTTATATTATTCCCATCAAGTAAATTCTTATTTACATTAGTGACCGACCTGACAATTAATATATCAATATCTTCCAAAGCTTCTTTGTTGATGCTTCTTCCACTTGCAAGTTTTACCTTGCCAAAACTTGAAAAGGCATGGTAAGCAAAAGGAATGTTTTCATCTGCTAAAATTTTCAACATAATAATGGATTATTTTTATATTTTAAATATATGGCATTTATTTATTTTTTAACAATCCGTAAAAAATGATAAAACCCTCTTGATACTGAAACGTGTGTTTTAATTTCTATACAGGAACTCAAAATATCTCTATTTTACATTGTAAAACATTAAGGAAAAACATGGAACTACTAGATAAAATAAAAGACAAAAATGCATTAATTGGCATTATTGGTTTAGGTTATGTTGGTTTGCCTTTAGGATTAGAATTCGCTGCCAAAAAATTCAAAGTATTGGGGTTTGATCTTGATAACTCGAAAGTGGATAATCTGAATGTTGGTAAAAGTTATATAAAACACATTAAAGCTGAAAGAATAAGCAAATCTGTAAATGAAAAATACTTTTCTGCTACTTCTGATTTTTCAAGATTGAATGAACCCGATGCAATTATTATCTGTGTTCCAACTCCTTTGGATGAGCATAGAGAACCTGATATGACCTATATTGAAAATTCTGCTAAATCGATTGCAAAATATTTGAGAAAAGGGCAACTTGTTGTTCTTGAATCATCTACATATCCGGGCACTACTCAAGAAATTTTACTTCCACTCTTCAAAGATGCCCCAAAAATTCAAGCAAAAGTAAACAAATTTGAATATGCCGGGAATGAAGATGAAGCTGAAGTTATTGCTGATGAATTTAAGGTTGGTGAGGATTTTTATTTGGCATTTTCTCCAGAGAGGGAAGACCCGAATAATCCTGATTTTAATACTTCCACTATTCCCAAAGTAGTTGGTGGTGTTACTGAAAATTGTTTAACTATTGCTAAAGCAATGTATGACCAGGTGATTGTAAAAACAGTTCCTGTATCATCTCCTGCTGCAGCAGAAGCTACCAAGTTATTGGAAAACATTTATCGTTCAATTAATATCGCTTTGGTTAACGAACTAAAGATGGTGTTTGATAGAATGGATATTGATATATGGGAAGTTATCAATGCTGCTGCAACTAAACCATTCGGATTTAATGCCTTCTACCCCGGTCCAGGTTTAGGTGGTCATTGTATTCCAATTGACCCATTCTATTTGACCTGGAAAGCACGTGAATTTGAAATAAATACAAAGTTCATTGAACTGGCAGGAGAAGTAAACACCTATATGCCTTATTATGTAGTTGAAAGAACTTCTCACTTACTAAATAAAAATAAAAAATCATTAAATGGTTCAAAGATTCTCATATTAGGAGCAGCCTACAAAAAAGATATTGATGATATGAGAGAATCACCTTCATTAAGACTGATTGAATTATTTGGTGAGCAAGGTGTTGAAGTAAGTTATAATGACCCTTATATTCCAAAATTGCCTAAGACCAGAAAATATGACTTCGATATGGAATCAGTTGAATTAACAGAAGCTAATTTGAAAAAATTTGATGTTGTTCTTTTAAGTACAGATCATTCAAACTACGATTACTCATTCATTGAAAAGAATGCAAACCTGATTGTAGATACAAGAAATGCATTTGGTAAAAAAGGAATAAAATCAGAAAAGATATTTAAGGCTTAAGGATATTTATGGATAAAAATACCGGAATCGCTATTGTCGGAGCAGGTAGATGGGGTATGAACCACGTTAAAACTGCCTATCAACTGCTGGGTAAAAATCTTCTTTATGTTTGCGACTTCAATCCCGCAGCTGAAAAAAAAGTCAAAGAAGTATCAAGTGAAATAAATTTTGTTTCTGAACTTGGACCAATTATTCAGGATAAAAATGTTAAAGGAGTAATTATTGCTACTCCTGCTGAAACTCATTATGATGTTGCTGTTAAAATATTAGAAGCAGGGAAAGATGTATTGATTGAAAAACCTTTAACATTGTATGTTGAAGATGCAGAAAAGTTAGTTGACCTTGCAGATTCACTTAAAAGAAAAGTTATGGTTGGTCATATACTTCTCTATCATCCTGCAATCATAAAAATTAAACAGTTGATTGGGGAAGGAAAGATTGGAACCCTTCAATATATTTATAGCAATAGACTTAATCTTGGAGCTATAAGAAGTGAAGAAAATATATTGTGGAGTTTTGCTCCTCACGATATTTCCATAATCCAATATTTAACTGAATCAAATCCTGTTGAAATTTCTGCAAGCGGTGCTTCATTTGTTCAAAATAATATTGAAGATACTACCATAACATACTTATCCTATCCTAATAATGTTCACGCTCATATTTTTGTAAGCTGGCTGCATCCATTCAAAGAGCAGCGCCTGGTTATAATTGGTAATAAAGGAATGTTTGTATTTGAAGACAGTTTGAAAACTGATAAGCTTAAATTCTATGAAAAAGGATTTTCAAATTTAGATGGAAACATTCAAAAATTTGAAAGTGATTTTGAAGTGGTGCAATATGACGACAAGGCTCCATTACAGGAAGAACAAAAACACTTTATTGATTGTATTGAAAACAATTTGAAGCCTCTTACAGATGGAAGACACGCAATTGAAGTTCTTTCAATTCTTGAAGAAGCAACGAAAAAAATTAAAAACAAAGTAGACTCATATTAAACAAAAATTATAAACAAAGAGTTAAAGTAAAATGGAAGAAAAAAAGTATTATGTTAATCAGTATGCCGTAGTAGACGATAATGTTGAAATTGGCGAAGGAACAAAAATCTGGCACTTTTCACACGTCCAGTCCGGTTCTAAAATCGGGAAAAAATGCGTACTTGGACAAAATGTCAACGTTGCAACTGATGTAGTAATTGGCAACTTTGTAAAAATTCAGAATAATGTTTCTGTGTATGAAGGTGTTACTTTAGAAGATTATGTTTTCTGCGGACCATCAATGGTATTTACTAATATTGTAGACCCCCGTTCAAAATATCCTCAGGTTGGAAAGGAATATTATATACCTACTTTAGTAAAAGAAGGTGCATCATTAGGAGCTAATTCAACCATAGTATGTGGTCATACGATAGGACGTTTTGCTTTTGTTGGTGCAGGTGCAGTTGTAACAAAAGATATCCCTGATTTTGCTTTAGTTGTAGGTAATCCTGCAAGAATAGTTGGCTGGTTAAGTGAAGCAGGGAAGAAGTTGGAATTTAATAAAGATGGAATTGCAACTTGTCCTAAATCAGGTAAGAAATATAAATTAGAAAACAACAAAGTTACTGAAGTAGAAGTAGTTGCAGAGAACGTATAGAAATTCTTTATAGATGACATCTTTTTGAAAGATGTCATCTTCTATTTTTCTAATCTTTTATTATCTCGAATTTACTATCTCGGGGGAGGTGAGCAAGAATAGACCTTTTAAGCAAATCTACACTTACTGCAATTGTTTTTTCATTTTCTGAATCCTCAATTACACCTATTACACCCTTAAATGGTCCATCATTAATCTTTACTTTTTGCCCTGGTACTAAACCATTTTTTACATAAAAATCACTTTGGCTATCAAGCATCAACCTTAAGCTTTCAATTTGCCAATCAGGAATTTTTGCAGGTCTGCCGTTTTCAAATAAACATCTTATTATAGCATCCTGCTGCAAACTTTCCAGTCTATCTTTTTCATCACCTCGAATAAAAATATAACTGCTGATTACAGGTTCTTTGATTAATTTTTTCCTGTCACTCCATTGTTTCATTTTTGAAACAACAGGCAGATAATGTTCAACATCAATCGATTTTAATTGTTCAGCTGCTTTGAATTCGTGTCTCGGTTTTGTATATAACGCAAACCAATATTTATCGTCATTCATAAGAACAATGTTAGACTTTTTCTTTTTTCAATGAACTTATAATTTTTTTTCTGCCTATAGAATAATAGGTGAAATCTAATTCCTGCATCTTTTCTAAATCATAAAGATTTCTTCCATCAAAAATTAATGGCTCATTTAAGCTTTTCTTAATAATGCTAAAATCAGGATTTCTGAATTCATTCCATTCAGTTACTATTAATAAAGCATCAGCATTTACTAATGCATCATATGAAGTAGAGGTGTATTTAACCTGGTCACCAACAATGCTTTGAGTAGTTTTTATTGCTTCAGGGTCATAAGCCGTAACAGTAGCATTATGCTCTTTCAATAGTTTTATTAGCGCAATGGAAGGAGCATCTCTAACGTCATCAGTATTAGGTTTGAATGCTAATCCCCATAATGCAAAATGTTTACCTGAAATGTTGCCTCCAAAATGTTTTAATATTTTATCGAAGAATCTTTTAATTTGATTTTTATTTACATCCACAACTGATTTTAAAATCTTAAAATCATATTCATTTTCATTTGAAGTATTTATTAAAGCCATAACATCTTTAGGGAAGCAGGAGCCGCCATAACCAACACCCGGGAATAAAAATCTTTTTCCAATTCTTGAGTCAGAGCCAATACCAATTCTTACTTTATCAACTTCAGCACCGGTAAGTTCGCATATGTTTGCTATTTCATTCATAAAAGAAATCTTTGTAGCGAGAAATGAATTAGCGGCATATTTGGTCATCTCTGCTGATTTTTCATCCATATAATAAATAGGATTTCCTGACCTTACGAAAGGCTCATAAAGTTCATCTAATAATTTTCTTGCTTTTGAACTGCTTGTTCCAATAACAACTCTTTCAGGTTTCATAAAATCTTCAACAGCCATTCCTTCTCTTAAAAATTCGGGATTGGAGGCAACATCAAACTCATAATCAGGAGCGTGCTTTTTAATAGCTGCTTTTACTTTATCACTTGTTCCAACAGGGACGGTACTTTTATCAATAATAACCTTATATCCCAACTCAGGTTCTTTGGCAAATAATTTACCAAGGTCATCTGCAACACCTAAAACATATCTTAAATCAGCGCTGCCATCTCCACCTTGAGGAGTAGGGAGACATAAGAAAACAATTTTAGCATTTCTGACTGCTTCATAAAGATCTTGTGTAAACTCTAATCTTTCTTTATTAATATTTCTTTCAAAAAGTATTTCAAGACCGGGTTCATAAATTGGTACAAATCCCTTTTTCATCAATTCAACTTTTTTCTCATCTATATCAACACAAATTACATTATTTCCAGTTTCAGCAAAGCAAGTACCGGTAACCAAGCCTACATAGCCAGTTCCTACAACTGCAATTTTCAAATTTCCTCCGAAAAATTATATTTTTATAATTTAATAATAAACTAAAACTTTTTTAACTCAAATAAGCATATCACAAAATTAAAGAGATTTGCGCAAAATGTTCTTTACATTCTCTTTAAGTGCTTCAAAGTCAATAGGTTTTTTAATGATATAATTCATACCAAGTGAATTATATAGCGGTATGTCTTTATTATCCCCATCAATACAAACTATAAAAGGATAGTTCATAGGATGTCTGTCATCTTTTAATCTTTTAATGAATTGATTACCCGTCATTAAAGCGAGTTTATGTTCCATAATTACAAGCGAAGGAACCCGATGTTCAATCGAGAATATGGCTTCATAAAAATTATTGACAACTTCTATATCAAAATGCGGCATCTGCTTTCTGCAGAAACTTTTTATTCTGTCTAATGTAATCCCTGGCTCATCAATAATTAGCACTGAATTTTTAGATGCTGGAAGAGTAAAGTGTATCTCAGTCCCTTTCCCTTCTTCCGAATAATACCAGAAATCTCCATTATGTTTGGAAATAATTTCTTCAGCTAAAACAAGGCTGCTTCCAGTACCACGCTCATTCTTTGTCCCTTTTTTAGAACTTAATTTTTCAATCTTCAATAAATTCTCTTTAACATCTTTTGTCATCCCAATACCATAATCTTTAACAACTATTTCAATTTTATCTTTATTAAAATATTTGCCAAAAATTTCGACCTTGTTGAATTCTGTAGAATATTTAACTGCATTATTAATAATTGATAACAGAACTTTATTCATTAAAGTTTCATCTGCATCTGCAAAAAGGTTATCATCAATTTTAGAAACTATTTCTATATACTTTCTTATAGCAGTTTCAGTTAATGTTGAAACGCAATTGTAAACAAAATATTGAATGTTCAGCTTTGATTTTTTAGGAACGATTTTACCTGAACGTAATCTTGTCCAATCCAGTAAGTTATTGATAAGCTTTAACTGCTGATTTGAAGATTCGTAAATGAAATTTAAGTATTCATTTTTTTCAGCTTCAGAAATATTTGGCTCATTCATTAAAATTTCTGAGAATCCTAATATACTTGTAAAAGGGGAGCGCAAGTCGTGAGAAACGATCGAAACAAATTTATCTTTTGCACTATTCTGGTCTTCAAGAATATTTAGCTGATTTAATAAAGTGGATTCATTTTTTTTATAGGGTGTTATATTCTTGACAATACTATTAAAACTTTTTATCAAACCCTTTTTATCTCTTGTAATGTATAGAGATTCTTTTACCCAAATTACATTATTATCTTTTTTAATTATTCTATAATCAATTTCAGACTTATTGTTTAACTCTGAATGAAGATTACTAATCCATTCATTAAACCTATCTTTATCATTTTTAAAAATAATAGTAGAATAACGTTCAGGGAATAAATTAATTTCATCTTCAGTATATCCTGAAATTGTTTCAAAGTTTGCAGAAAAACAAAAATCACCATCGGCTTCTTGATATTTCAAGAATTCTTCTTCCAATAGATTAAACACTTTAAGAATGTCAATCTTGGACTTTTTTTCTACTGTATTGTTTTTCATTTTCAGGAATTTTTTATATGAGCATAATTAAAGTTAAAAAAATACTTTTGCAACATCAATCAGTAAATTAGGTTTATTTATTAATGCGGTAGTAAATAATCTTCCTAAAGTTCGCTTATTTGGTGGTACTTTTAGGAATACACTTGCAATGCTGTTAAATTTATTATCATCGAAATCATAAATTCCATTTTTTATACGATTATACATTTCGTGTTTTTTCCCTAAACGTTCATACCATACTTTATCATATTCAAAAATTTTATCAGGATTGTTGCATAATATAGCTTCAGCAGCTATTGAGCCTGCAATACTTCCTCCAATCATCCCTGAAGATAAACCACCACCACTTAAAGGATTGACTTGTCTGGCAGCATCGCCCGTTAACATAATGCCTGGTGCAGAAATTTTATCTAAAGTAATTGAACAGGGGTCCCCTCCCACAATAACATTTTCTATCTTTGCATCCGGAAATTTCATAGTCATAAATTCATCTAAATATTTGTTTGCGTTTTTATTCTTACCTTCAACTCCACTAATACCCAAACCAATATTAGCAGAATTATTCCCCTTTGGAAACGCCCACAAATATCCACCTGGAGCAACATCCTTTCCAAAATAAAAATAACAGGTATTGGGATTTAAATTTACATTTGAGGTTGAGTATTGAATGCAGCTTTCCATATCCCTATGACTGATTGCTGTTTTTAATCCAGCCCATCTTCCAACTCGGGATTCGACTCCGTCTGCTGCAATAACAATTTTGGATTTTACTTCAACAACATCATTATTATATTCAAACTTTACTCCACATACTTTGCCATCTTCTATTATTAAATCAAATACATAAGCTGAAGTTAAAAGTTGAGCTCCTGCATTAACAGCCTGATTAGCCAGTTCTGCATCAAAAAAAATTCTATTTAATACATATCCTGTTTCCTGAAATTCCAAAATAATTTCAGTATTGTCAGGTGAGATTAAAGAAAATTTATTTATCTCAGTTTTGATGAATGAACTATCTGGATTAATAAATTGAGTGAGACTTCTCTTACTAATTGCCTCGCCGCATCTTACAGGAAAGCCAACTATACTGTCTTTTTCAAGAAGTAAAACTTTAATGCTTTTTTCCGCAGCAAACTTTGCAGAAATAGAACCTGCCGGTCCCGCACCAACAACTATAAGGTCATAAAATTTTTCAATCATTAAGAATATATTTTATTTAAGGATTATAAAGTAGGAATTAAATTTAAATTAAAATCAGGAACTTTGGAAATACACTCAGAACAAAAAGTAGAACCTTTAATATCAACTTCTTCTATAATACCTGCCATATGCATTACACAGCCCCAATCTTTACAATGATGGAGACCAAAATTATGTCCAAGCTCGTGAAGTATTTCTTTGATAGCTCTGCTCATTAAAGATGAATCATCAGTTACACCGGTATAAAATTCCTCGTGTAATCTGCAAAGGGAAACTATGGAGTGCTTTCCATTTAATTGAGCTTCACCATAGACATATGTAAAAACCGGAACGTATAAATCGAATTCAACTAATAAAACTACTTTTCCTTCAATTTCCTTGGTTAGTTCAATTGCGGATGCAATTAATTTTGTAGAATAATACTGGCTTCTATCCCTTGAAAATGCTGCTTCAATATTAATATTTAAATCTAAAATTTCAATTCTGTTCTGAAATATTTTATTTAGTTCAGAAACTAAACTTTTAAGAAAAGTTATATTCCCAAATTGAATTGGAGCTAAATATATTTTTGACATCAGCTTTTTCTTTGAAGACCATATTTGCTAATTTTATTATATAATGTAACTCTGTCAATTCCCAAAGCTTCAGCACTTTTTGAAATATTCCAATTCAAACTATTAAGCATAATTGTAATATGTCTTTTTTCCATTGCTGCAAGAGATTTGTCTTCGCTGGCAAAAATATTATCAGGGTTATTAACATGAAATGGTAAATCCTCCACATCAATAAAATCATTTTTACAAACTACTACGGCTCTTTCAATTGCGTTTTCCAACTCTCTAACGTTACCCGGCCAAGGATACTTGATAAGAAAATCCATAGCATCTTCGTTGATGGTGTTAATTTTCTTATTCATTGCATTGGCGTACTTGCATAAAAAATAATTTGCAAGAACAGGAATATCTTCTAATCTATCTCTTAATGGAGGAATAAATATTGTGAAGACGTTTAATCTATAATATAAGTCTTCTCTAAATCTACCTGCTTTAACTGCTTCTTCAAGGTCTTCATTTGTTGCAGCAATAACTCTAAAATCGCTTTTAACGACTTCATTACCACCCACTCTGGAGAATTGTTTTGATTCAATTACTCTTAATAATTCAACTTGCATTTTGGGAGAGATAGTTCCAATTTCATCTAAGAAAATTGTACCACCATTAGCCATTTCAAATTTGCCTTTCCGTTTGTAATGAGCACCGGTAAAAGCTCCTTTTTCGTGACCGAACAATTCACTTTCAAGTATTGATTCAGCTAAAGCTCCACAATTAACAGTAATAATAGGGAAGTATTTTCTTTTGCTGTTTATATGAATTGCTTTTGCAATTAACTCTTTACCTGTTCCGCTTTCACCTCTAATCATTGCAGTAGTATCAGTAGGAGCAACAGTATTTATCAGTGAAAATATTTTCTTCATTGAGATGCTATCACCAATAAGATTATCAGGTTTTATAATCTCATCAATCTTAGTTTTTAAATCTTCGTTTTCCTTTTTGAGCATTCTTTGTTTTAAAGCATTTTCAACTATATGAGAAAGTTCATCAGGGTCAATAGGTTTGGTAATATAATCGTAAGCACCATCTTTCAAAGCTCTAATTGCAGAAGGAACAGAAGCAAACGCAGTAATTAAAATAACAATTACATCTCTGTCATATTCTTTAAATTTTATAAGAAGGTCTAAACCTGAAATGCCAGGCATCTTCATATCAAGCAGAATCAAATCATATTTATCTTTTTCAAATTTCTTAAGAGCAACCTCTCCATCTTCGGCTGTATCTACATTGTAGTCATCTTCCTCGAACCAATGAAGTAGGGATTCTCTTACAATTTGTTCATCATCAACTATAAGAATATTCGCTTTGTTGTTCATTTTGCTTTTCTTTACTTTTTTTAGTTAATGGTAATGTTATTTTAAATGTTGTTCCATTTAATGAAGTTTCTTCTACTAAAATTCTGCCTTTATGTTTTATAATTATACCATAAGCAACTGCTAAACCTAAACCTGTTCCTTTATTTCCACCCTTGGTAGAAAAGAAAGGTTCAAAAATATGAGGAAGGTCTTTTTCTGAAATTCCTTTTCCCTGGTCAATAACTCTGATAATTGCTTCGGTATCATTAAATGATAATTTGACTTCCAATCTGCCGCCTTCATTCATTGCTTCAACTGCATTCATTAAAATAGCAATTAAGGCCTGTTCAATTTTTTGACTATCACATTCAGCTTTAACTTCGACTGGAGCAAAACTTTTTACAAGGTTAATCTTATTTAATTCTAAATGATGATTAATAATTATTAAACTTCTCTCAAGGATAGCTTGAATTGAACAAAAAGAATATTCACCTTCACCTTCTTTAGAGAAGAGTAATAAATCTTTAACAATCTTTCCGCATCTTGCAGATTCATCAGAGATTAAATTTAAAAATTTAATATTTTTTTTATTTTCTTCAGTCTCAGGTTCCTTGCCGATTTTTTTTGCAATAAGCTTACTGTATGTTAATATTCCTTCAAGAGGATTATTAAGTTCGTGTGCAACTGTTGCTGATAATGTACCAAGCGAAGCTAATTTTTCAATCTGAGTTATTTGTTCGTAAATCTTTTTAAGCTCTTCATTCTTTTCTTTAACCTTATTATTTAAGGTTTCATTCCAGTCTTTAATTTCTTTATATGCAGTGTCAAGTTTAACCGCCATATTGTTAAATTCATAAGCAACATTACCTAATTCATCTTTAGTTTTAACTTTAATTTTATAATCTAAATTACCATCTGAAAGCTCACCAATACCTTTTTGTATTTGACTTAAAGGTCTATTTACGAGCATTGTAATGAATCCAATTAAGCTTATTGAAATCAAAATTGTAAGTAGAACTGCATTGGTAATGGTACTCTGAATGTTTGCATCAATAATGTTATCCATTTTTTGAGTGGACATCATTACATCAAGTACACCCAAAATTTCCTTATCCTTTTCGTGAACGTGGCATTCAGCGGTATAACAATCTTTTTCATTGCGAATTGGATTTATAAGACCCAAAACTTTTTTACCTGGTTTAACAGTATAAATTCTAATCATCTCATTCATTGGAAGGGTAGCTGGCAAATCAGTCCTAGAATGGCAGACTGCGCAAGATTCATCTTTAGTGTCAACTATTTGACCAACCTCGAGAGAGTCAGTAGAATAACTTATTACGCCTCGTTTATCATAAATGCGTATTTTTTCAACACCTTGTTCAGTTCCAATAGTATTAATTATGTGGTAAATATCTTCTCTTCTATTAAGAGACATACTTCTGCGAGTGGATTTCTTTATAATATCAGAGATATTGTAGGCATTCTGCGTTTCTGTAGCAGTAAGATCTTTTTTAAGTTTGGTAATATTATAGAAAGTATAAACGAAGAGGTTTAATAATATGATACCTGAAATAATCAGAATAAGCTTAACGCTGAACCTTTGAAAAAACTTGGGCTGCATTTCTTTTGTTTAATGCCATTAATTTAACAATTAAAGCTAACTAAGAAATGCAGTATTTTCAAGTCTTTTTGTCAAAATTGTTTAATTTTTAAACTATCGGGAACCAATTATTACTCATTTTGAGAAAAATATATGTTCCAATATGTTGTAATATAAATCTTTTCCCAAAACTTTGTTCAAATGAGTTTCAACCTGACCTCCATCATTTAAGGTGGGACCAATATTTGAAAATGCATTTTTTGCATTTAGAAGTATTTTTTCAACTTCTTTTACATTTATTGAAAAATCTTCCTTGCTGATTTCAGCATACTCTAATTCTTCAGGCATAACTTCCATCAAAAGGAACCAATCATCCGCATGCTGGCTTTTAATTTCCTGTTTAAGCCTGCCAAGACAATAGAAGTTAAGCGGAGAATGTACTTTTACACTTCCCCAATTTGCAAAAAACTGAACTATCGGGTAATGTGTCTGAATCGGCTGACCATCTTTGCAGTAATTAAAACCTGATGCTTCATCCAACATAATTTTAGCTAAAGGACTTAAACCCATATAGTAAGTATTACCAAACAGGTTTTTAAGTACAATATTATTCTTCAGATATTTATAACCATCGTTACAAGTAATACTATTTAATTGCTCAAGTATATCATCTAAAATATTAACAATTGCTCTTTTATCAGTTTCCAGGTCGCCCGCATTTACTCTGGCGTTTTGCATAACTTTATCAAACAAGCAATCATCGCAATTAAAGTTCCTGTCGCATAGTTTGTATTGGATGAAGTTTGACTTCATCCAAATACACTGAAGATTATTAAATTCATTATTTTGATTTTGTGCCATTTGGAAAAACTCCATTACACAAATTTAGAAAAAATTATTTTTATGATCGTACTGGTTCGTTAAATACCGGAAAGTTTTTAACGATTAATCTGAAAGCCCACATACCCAATACAACTAACATTAAAGTTATACTTATTTCATTGAAACTAGGGAAGTAAAAAATCCCTGTGCCATTACTAACAGCTGTAATGCTAACATTCAATCTGTTAAAGATGAAGCCGCCAACAATCATACAAGAAGCAATGTATAACCATTTTTTATTTTCTCTAACCTTCTTACTGGTTAGCATAAAGAATGGAATGATTACGCCAACAAGTGCTTCTAAAATGTATAATAATGAAGCTTGATCTAATTGAGCCAAATAGCCCCATTTATTTGAAAATGTAAGGTCAATCATTTTAAGAGCAAAGTTGATTCCTAAAACTATAACGCTTATAAATCCAATTTTAGATAATAAATTTAATTCAAGTTCTTTATCAAAAGCTCTTGCACTTAAAAATGCTTCAAAGATTATCATTGCAAAACCAACTGATATTGCTGATAAGTAGAAATATACCGGCAATAAAGATGAATACCATAGTGGGCTCATTTTAGTTGGTATAATTAAAAACAATGAACCTAATGAAGATTGGTGCAATGTAGAAAGTATGATACCTAATATGTAAATGGGAACAGAAACCTTCTTTAAAATGTTTTGTAATGTATATAGTTTAAATCTTTCCAACACTACCGGTACAAATTCAAGGAAAAGAACTGTAGTATATAACATTACGCACCATGCAACTTCAAACATTACGGAATTGAAGTTCCACATAATTATTGCGTGCCATATATTCCAGGGTTTTCCTAAGTCCATTAACAAACCAACCACTACAAGTACATAGCCTAAGAATGCTGTAAGAATTGCCGGTTTAGTTAAAGGTTTAAATTGTTTAATGTTGAAGATATGAGTAACTGCGCATATGGTAAATCCACCTGCTGCTAAACCCACACCGCAAAGTACATCAAATCCAATCCATAATCCCCAGGGGAAAGAATCCTTCAAAGCAGTCTGCTGAAGTCCTGTGGAGAATCTTAAAAAGGTAGAGTATAAGCCTGTCATTACAATAATGACTGCTACAGCTCTCCAAAAAGTTATTTTAGGTAAATTAAAAGCTTTCATTTTCAAATTCTTCCTGATAATTAATTATTTTTTTTATTTTCTTCTTTAGCAATTTGGTTTTTACGCTTTGTCAACCAGTACATACCTGTTAATAATACACCACCTACACCAACAACTCCGGGGATTTTATCCATTGCTTGTTTTGTAAGAGTTGGTAATGGTTGTTTTGGAAGCTGACTGAAACCAAGTTGATCAAATGGAACAGGGGATAGAACTAATACGTTTGTTCCGCCTGCTTCATCTTCCAATCCATAAACTTCAGGATAATAAGTATCAGGGTTTTCTGAGATACGTTTTTTAGCTTCAATGATTAATTCATCTCTGTCACCAAATAATGTAGCTCCAGTTGCGCAAGCTTCTGAACATGCTGTTGGTAAACCTTTACTTACTCTATCATAACACATTGTGCATTTTCTAACCACAGGATTTGTTTTGTTCCATTGATATCTTGGAACTTTATGAGGACAAGCCTGCATACAATATCTGCATCCTAAACATTTATCTCCATCATAAATAACCGGACCAAATTCTGTTTTTGTAAAAGCACCAACCGGACATACAGAAACGCAAGTAGGTTCCTGGCAGTGCATACACATTTTTCTTGTGAATACATCAAGCTCATTATTAGATTTATCTTTTACTTTATACTCTTCAAGAACGGTAAAAGTGTTTGCAGATAAATGGTCCTTCAAGTAATCAGAGCTTGTTTCAGGGTTATGATTTTTTTCCTTACAAGCACTATAACACTCTCCGCATCCAACGCATTGAGTAGCATCAAAAAGTAAAGCCTTCTGTTTAATCATTTTCTTGCCCTTCTACTTATTTATTCAGGAAATCATTTTGGAAACCTTCAATGGCTTTATCATTTAAATGAGCTAAAGCTCCTTCAACGATATTACCACCATCCTGCATTGTAACGCCTGCTAATTGAGCATCGTTAATGTGGAATGATAAGAAGTCTTTTAATCTATTAAATTCTTCCTGAAGCCATTTAATAGCTTTTTCCTGTGATTTTGTTGAAGCCATTTCTTCATTCATTTTTGAAGCTTCAATGGTTAATCCCCAATCATCTTCATAAGGATTATCAACTTTTTTAGTTTCAAGATTCCTGTTAATTGATTTAACTGTGCCGGTTAATGGAGATTTGAATTTAATAGACCTGCCTCCAAATTTTCCTTCTAATATATAATCACCTTTGTTAACTTGAGTACCTTCGGCAACTAAATTTTTTAATGATATATTTGCTAAGGATTTTAAAATAAATTCATCTATTCCTAATTTTACTATATTGTCATTTAATTTTTTCATCCAGGTATGTCCTGTTGAGAAAACGACATCTTCAGGAAATAGGAATGATTTTTTATCAAATACTTTAAATGTAGTAAAAGCCGGATGTGTTTTTCCCTGTGCTTTTAATACAAAATAATCTATTACTATGAATAGAGCGAACATCAATACTACAAATAATGCTACCATTTGGGACCTCTATGAATTAAATAATTTAAATTTCTATATCAGAAACAGTGCAAACAAAATGCCAAGTAGATGATGAGCTTGTAACTAGTTGATAAATAATAACTTACAAGAATCGTTCTTTTTATTGAGAATTGAAGTTGTAAGTTTATTAAACAGAGTCAAATTGATTAATTCTCTAAAAGTTGAAAAAGTTGAATTTTTAACACATTCTTGATGTTGAATTATTATACATCGGTTTGTAGAAAATGTATACAAAAAATTTTATCAAAGGATAGAAATAATGAAAATAGATATTTCCAAAGAGGAATTTAAGCAGGAAGGTTATAAAATAGTTGATTGGATTGCAGAATATCTAAATGAAATTGAAAAGTATCCTGTCATTGCTCAGGTAAAACCCGGAGATATAAAAAAGAAGATTGAAGATTCAGTTCCTGCTAATGGGACTTCAATGGATTCCATTATGGAAGAATTCAACAAAACTATTGTTCCCGGACTCACTCACTGGAATCATCCCAATTTCTTTGCGTTATTTAATTCAACATCATCCTCTGCGGGAATCTTTGGGGAATTTCTTTCTGCAGCACTTAATGTAAATGGATTTCTTTGGAAAGGTTCACCATCTTTAACTGAACTTGAACAAAAAATGATGGATTGGTTTATTCAGGCTGTTGGTCTTCCAAAAAACTATTGGGGAATTATTTTCGACAGCGCATCCACAAGTACACTTCACGCAATTGCATCTGCAAGAGAACAATTGAACCTGAACATCAGGCAAAAAGGAATGAGCGGAAGAACTGACCTTCCTTTATTAAGAATTTATTCTTCCGAACACGCACATTCATCTGTTGATAAAGCTGCATTAACATTGGGACTTGGATTGGAAAGCTTAGTAAAAATTAAAGCTGATGAAAAATTCAGAATGGATATTAAGTGTCTGAAGAACACTTTAGCTGAAGATAGAGCAAAAGGCTATTTACCTTTGTGTGTAGTTGGCACTATAGGTACAACCTCAATAACGAGTGTTGACCCGATAGATGAGATTGCAGAATTATGTGAAAGACAAAATTTATGGCTTCACGTTGATGCTGCTTATGCAGGAGTAACTGCAATGCTTGAAGAGAAAAGAAAATTCTTTGTTGGATTGGATAGAGCAGATTCAATAGTAATGAATCCACACAAATGGTTCTTTACTCCGGTTGATATAAGTATTTATATGACAAGAAAAAAAGATTTACTAAAACGTGCATTCAGTTTATTACCTGAATATTTGAGAACAGATATTGAAACAGAAAACCTGATGGATTATGGCTTTCAGTTAGGAAGAAGATTCAGAGCATTAAAATTATGGTTTACATTTAAATATTATGGATTGGATAATCTAAAAAACATTTTGCGGGAACATATAAGATTAGCAGAGATGGTTAAAACATTCATTGAAGCAGATAAAGATTTTGAATTAATGGCAGATGTAAATTTCAGTACTGTTTGCTTCAGGTATAAAAAAGAAAATATGAATGATGCAGAATTAGACAAGCTTAATGAAACGCTGATGAATAACCTGAATGATACAGGCAAAATATATTTATCTCATACAAAAGTTAATAATAAATTTATGATAAGATTTGTAGTATCAGGATTGCGCCAGGAAGAACGCCACGTAAGAGAAGCCTGGAAATTAATCAAAAAGGAGAGCGGAAAGATTTAAGGTAAGTATGAAACATAATATTTAGGGTCAAAGAGAGATGGTTCATCGAGTGATTTTTGTGGGAACTCCCTCAAAAATTGTATCGAGATGCCCATCTCTCGGCAATATCGCTTCGGCCTTCTCGATACATCCCTCACTGCGTTCGTGACACTCGAAGAACCTTCGCTCTTTGTAATTCATTTTTTTAGTAAAGACACTTTTTATTTCATCAGCAGCATTTTTCTGCTTTGCTTAAAGCTGCCGCTTGTTATTGTATAGATGTAAACACCCGAAGGAAGATTTTTACCATCAAATATTGCATTAAGTCCCTCTCCTAAGAGGGACTTAAAATTTATTAATATCTTATTTTCTTGTCAATAACTTTGCTTTCACAAAATCAACATCCTTAACAAACATTACCAGCAATGCTGCTAAAAACATTGAGCATCCTCCGACTACTAATGCATACATTGGATCTTCGCCAAAAAAGTTTTTAACTAATAATCCTAAAATTGATGCAGCAACTATTTGGGGAATTACTATAAAGAAGTTAAATAATCCCATATAAACACCCATCTTTGTTGGTGGTATTGAACCTGCTAATATTGAATAAGGCATAGTCAATATTGAAGCCCATCCAAGCCCAATTCCAATTTCAGATAGATAAAGTAAATCAGGATTCTTAATAAAGTAAAAAGATAATAATCCTAATCCACCTGCAATTAAGCTGATTGAATGAACGAATTTTCTGCTCGTTCTTTGAGAAAGCCAGGGAAGTATAAAAGCCATAATAGCAGCGAATAAATTATAAACCCCCATTAACTTGCCGACTAAATTAGCACCGGTATTATATGCTTCGGTTGTTGGGTCACTTGTAAAAAATAAATGTCTTGTTACAGCGGGAGTGGTATAAATCCACATTGCAAACAATGCAAACCAGGAAAAGAATTGTACAACTGCTAACTGGACCATAGTTGTCGGCATATGAGCTATGTTTTTTATTACCTCACTAAAACCGTGGAATACACCTTTGTTTTCCTGCTTGAATTTTCTGAACTCTTCAATATTTTCAGGAGGATATTCTTTTGTTGTAAATACGGTATAAAGAACAGAACCTAAGAATGCTGCGGCTCCTATGTAAAAAGAGTATCTAACTGATGGCGGGACTTCTCCTGCAGGTGCAGTATTACTGATGTTGAACCAATTAGTAAAAACATAAGGTAGCCAGGAAGCCACAAACGCACCAACACCAATAAAGATTGTTTGAAATGCAAAACCTGCTGTACGCTGTTCTGATGGTAAAAGGTCCGCAACTAAAGCTCTGAATGGTTCCATTGTAATGTTGAAAGAAGTATCCATTATCCAAAGCATTCCTGCAGCAACCCAAAGAGCAGGGGAGTTTGGCATAATTAACAAACCTACTGAAGCTAATATTGCACCAATAAAAAAGAAAGGTCTTCTTCGTCCTAATCTACCCCAGGTTCTATCGCTTAAATATCCTATAATTGGCTGCACAACCATACCGGTTAATGGAGCAGCAATCCATAAGATTGGAATAGCATCTATACTTGCTCCGAGAGTTTCAAATATTCTGCTTACATTAGCATTTTGAAGTGCAAATCCGAATTGAATACCTAAGAACCCAAAACTCATATTCCATATTTGCCAAAAGCTCAAACGAGGTTTTTGCATTTTCATATCCTAAAAAATATTGATTAATTAAAATATGAAAATGCAAAATAATAAACCTAATTATTTTACTTAAGTATCATTAATTTTTTTGATTGAATAAAGTTACCGGCTCTTAATGTATAAATGTAAAATCCGCTTGCATACTTGAATTCTTTATTATCAATATTAAAAGGAATCTGGTAACTTCCTTTGTCCAGTTCTTTATTTACAAGCTCAGCAACAATTTCTCCCATAAGATTATAAATCAATAATGTTACCTGGCTTTTCTCAATAATATTAAAAGATATTGTAGTTGATGGATTAAAAGGATTTGGATAGTTCTGTTCTAACTTATATCCTTCAACAACAGAGGGAGGGTTTACTTGAGACTTACCAATAATTTTAAAATCTATTCTTGAAGTATCCTCTGAATTATAAGCATAAGCTGTTACAGTAGTGGTATTAAAACCTGAATCATTGGATATAAAAGAATAAGTATTTGCAGTACTCACAACTTTATCATTCATCTTCCAAAAATATTTTACAGGAAGGGAAGAATGACTTTCAGCAGTTATCTTGAAATTATATGTTTTATTAGCTTCAAAATTTATTTCTCTCTTATTGATAAAAACATTTTGATTATTAATTTCCTTAGGTTCAGTTGTTGAAGGTTCCCAGCTTGTAATTTCTGGAGGAAGTTTATTTGAATAAAACTTTTTAAAAACGTTATAAGTTATTTTATCAACTATGCTGTCTTTCAATCCCGCAGGCCATCTTATTGTTGCAGCATTAAAAACAGCTCCTTTATTTTTGTTAATGTACATTCCCATGGTACCTGTATTCAGGACTTCGCTATCAACAGGTTTAGCTGGTGAAATACCAAGCACTTTAAAATTTAAAGGAGAAGAATCTGAACCATTAACTACAGGTACTCCATTATCCCAATCGAATTTAGCCCCATCAACTTCACCACCTACTATATTGTAATCATAACCAAATTCATCACCTTCATTTAAGTTGGTACCATCATAAATCCAATGGTAAGTATTGTAGGCTGCATAATCACTATAACCTTGAACTTGCGGTAAAGTATTTTCATTATTATTTACATAACCACCGCTTCTAAATCCAACACCTGTAAATGGATTCTCAGGATAATTAACCGGAGACTCATACCACCTTACAGTTACTAATGAATCTGATTTTGTTCTTAAGGGATCTTTTAATGCTTCTTTATAACAGACTAAAGTTTTTCCATTATCTTCAAATCTAACTTGCCAAAAGCAGGTGTTACCGGAAAGAATAATTAATTTTCCTCCAGCAGCAACAAAATTTTGAATATTAAGTCTTTCCATTCTTGACCAGTATTCACTATGTCCAACTATAAAAATTACTTTATAATTTTTTAATAAACTTGTACTGCTATGAACATCATACTCAGAAACAATTTCAATTTCTTGATTTTTATTGTGCATCCATTTTATAAATTCAGATTCATACTTTAGAAAATCAGTTTCTCCCAAATATGCTGATGGAGGACGATAAAAAGTAACCTTTGAACTTTTCTCCCCATTTGTTGAATTATATTCATATAAAGATTTTCCTCCAACAGGATTATAAGCTGCCCAGGTATTATCGCTAAGAATTAATAATACATCCGAATATGAACCTGGTACTTTTTCTTTTACAAATATGTAAAAAGCCTTTTTGCCTGCGGAAGTAGGGAAAGAAATTCTATATGCTCCAGGGGTCCAATTATCAGGAATTTTTAATGAATAAGTTTTAAGCCAATTAAAACCATAATAATAGCTGCTGTCGTCTGAAGATTGTTCAAATCCTTTTATATTCGGAATTGATTGAACAAATATTAATGTATCAGTGAGTTTATCAATTGTTATTTCAAAATTTGAGTTTTTTGTCGAAATGTAAAAATTAGCAGTTTCTCCCTTTATATAGGACCTTTTATCTGCATATCCGCCTTCAATAGCATAGAAGGGTTTAAAATAAGAAACTATAATTATTAACATTAAAACGTATCGTAATCCCATGTAAGTCCTCAGATTTAATCATCATAATACTTACAGAATTTAACACAGTTTTAATAATAGGTACGTGATTTCATATGGAAATACTACGAAAAATTTTCAGGTGGGTTTATTATCGCAGTTATCGCATTTGCAGGAATCATATATTTCTTCATAGCCATAATCTATGCACAATTCCTCGCCCGCCTTAATATTTTTAATGGAATAAAGATAAAGTGAAGCATCATCCCGGTCTATTACTTCACAATTACAATCACAATTATGATTGATATATTTTATAGCACCTGAATCCTCAACATCTATATAATTATCATCACCGTTGTAAAAGATGTACACATTCCCTTCTTCTTCACGTCTGATACATTCTTCTTCATTAATCACTTCGCCTTTAATTACCAGAATTTTCCGTTCAGCTTCAATATCTATTGACGTAAAAATTCCATAACCATGTATCTCTGAATCTTTAACATATATATATTCTTCAAGAGTTTTTTCATTTTGCATATAATAACTATTTTTTCTTTTCTATAAAATCTTTTATAATCTTAAATAAAAATGAGTTCTCCATTATGGGATAATTAAATTTTAATTCATCCTTTAAATTTTCAATCTTGTAATCAAATGATTGCAAATTTTTATTGGAGGCGTCATAGTATTCAGCTTTTAAAATACCGTATTTTGCTGTCTTCAAATTTATTGTGTACAAAGTTTTTGTTTTTGCAACAGGAGTTTCAATATAGTCTACAACTAAAGGAGGAATATTCATCTGCATAACCCAAACATTTATAACATCAACATATCCTGAATCGAGCACTCCAATGTCATACCAGTTTTTTTGTTTTTCATTATTGTCTATTGATTTCCATCTATGCTCAATCTGCTGACCATAAATATTCATATAAAATAACAACATTAGTATTGAAAATAAAAGTTTCATACAAACCAATCTTGACTTGTTTTATTATTAAAAATAAGTAATATTTAATATAATAATTTCATCAGAATAATAATATCGTTTAAGGCCTCATTGAAAAAATCTTTATTACTTTTTGTGGCATTTCTATGCTCATTTACACACGGACAAATAATAAGTTCAACTGATTCAATAATATTCCCATCAATAAAAGTGGATAGCATTGCACAATCTGAGACTTACATTAAGAACTTGAGTACTGACACTACAATTATTTTTTTGAAAAGCAGGACAAATGTTTTTTCATATACAGATACTTTAATACTATTACCTAATGACAGCACCTTACTTCTTATAAATTATAAACCTGAACAAAATGTAGTTGATAATGATTTTATAATTCTCCTTTCATCTGATAGCTTATATAGCTGTTTAATTAAATTGTCAGGCTCAGGCAAATTTGGAGATTCTTACGACAATTCAACTTTTAATTTATATGATAATCAATTACGAGCAGCCTTATCTACTTTAGTTAGTGGTCATACTTCTTTGGGATATAATCTTGCAAGAGATAAAATGTTTGAAACTGTTGATGATTATGGTGGTGATACAATTGAATGTATTTACAGCGGGACAAAAATAAAAGCGGCTGATAGAACAACCGCACAGAACTTAGGTTTTAATACTGAGCATACCTGGCCTCAAAGTAATTTTAGTGAAGCTGAGCCAATGCGGTCTGACCTTAATCATTTATTCCCAACTTTAGCAGACCCAAATAATAGAAGGTCCAATTATGATTTTGGTTTACCTGTTAATGTTACATGGCAAAGTAATGGAAGCAAGTTAGGTACCAATGTTTATGGTCAAATTGTTTTTGAACCGCGAGATGTAACTAAAGGTGATATTGCAAGAGCTGTTTTTTATTTTGTTACTCGTTATCAAAATTGGGGTACCTATCTTGATACTCTTCAGGAAAGTGTATTAAAAAACTGGAATCATTTTGATTCTGTATCTTCACGTGAAAGTTTAAGGGCAGTGAGAATACAGTCATTCCAGGGAAAGATAAATCCATTTGTGGTACATCCTCAATTTGTTGATAGAATTTATTCTTTTACTAATAATACAAGTAGACCTCAAAAATTATTTTTAGATGTTACTCCTTATAAAGTATTTTTTGATTCCACAGAAGTTAATGATACTTCTTATGCTTATATAAATCTTATAAATTCCGGTAATGGTCAAATTTCTCTAAATTTCAATATTAGTGACAGTAGATTTAAAATTATAACATCGCCATCAACCATAGCTCCTTTCTCAACATCTCAGATTCAGATTATATTTGTTCCAGATTCATCAACGGAAGTTAATGGTACCTTAAACATAACTTCATCTAATAGTAATTACACTATTGCATTAACAGGATATGGAAAAGAAGTAATAATTAGTAATATTAAAGATGAACAGGTAGTTAGTGATTATTCTTTAGACCAGAATTATCCAAATCCATTTAATCCAAGTACTACAATTAATTTTAACTTGTTACACAACGGTATTGTTGAATTAAAGTTATTTGATATATTAGGCAATAACATTTCAACTTTGATAAATGGTTATATGGAAAAAGGTTCTCACGCATTTATTTTAAATGCAGATGGTTTATCTTCAGGAATTTATTTTTATGTTCTTAGAGTAAATGATTTTTATTCTTCAAGAAAAATGATTTACCTGAAATGATAAAAAAAATATTTATTTTTGTAATAATATCAACAAGCATTGTTATGGCTCAAACCAGGTTAGATTCCGTTAAAAGTTTAATTTCAGCAAAATTTAATTTTGCTCAGGGGAATTTTGCTCTGGCTTTCAAAGAAGTAGGCAATGATAGTAATACAATCCTAATAAATGATAAAGAAGTATTTCACGCTGCCAGCACAATGAAAACTCCTGTAATGGTAGAAATATTTAAGCAGGTTAACCAGGGAAAATATAAACTTGATGATTCAATTTTAGTTAAAAATGAATTTTTAAGTATTGTTGATGGTTCAAAATACTCAATGGATATAAGTGATGATGGAGGAGAAGACCTTTATAAATTTATTGGTCAGAAGAAAACTATTAAAGATTTAATGACTGATATGATAATTGTTAGCAGCAATCTTGCTACTAATATTTTAATTGAATTAGTTGGTGCTGACAATGTTATGAGTACTATGAGAAGCATTGGTGCAAAAGATATTAAAGTTCTTAGAGGAGTTGAAGACCAGAAGGCTTATGATAAAGGTTTAAATAACACCACTACTGCGTTTGACTTGATGCTCATCTTTGATAAAATTGCTAAAGGAGAAGTTGTCAATAAAAGTTCCTGCCAGGCGATGATGGATATTTTATTACAACAAAAATTTAATGATGTAATTCCTGCCTTGCTGCCATCTGAAGTTAAAGTTGCTCATAAAACAGGATCAATTACAGGAATTATACACGATTCAGGCATTGTAATTCTTCCAAATAATAAAAAATATGTACTTGTTTTGTTATCTAAAAACCTGAAAGATGATACAAAAGGAAGACAAATGCTAAGTGAAGTGTCCAGAATAGGCTACGACTATATGATTGATTAAAGTCCAATGTAAACGTTTTCTTTTACATAAAAATATCTCCATTCAAATAGAATCCACCGCCATTTATCCCAAATCCCTACACTCTAAATAGCTTTAAAATTATTTTTGAGACGTAAATAATGAAAAGCTATGAAAACTATAACATATAACCTAAAGCAAAATGCAGATAACTCAGATGAATTTTATGCTAAACTTGCAATTTTCACTAATGAAGTAGTAGCTAAGGCTGAAATTGATCTTAAAAATATTATTACTGACTATAAAATCTATTTAATTGAATCAGGTGTAAAGGATATTAGAAGCAGAGAAGAATACATTTTTGATTTCTTGTGCTTAGGTGCTTTCTGGAAAGTTTATAATCAAAAAGCATATACAACTAATTTACTTGCCATTAAAGCTGCAGCGTTCTTGTATAGAACAAGAAACAAAAATGCAAGGCTTAAACCCTATAGTGATAAAGTTAGAGGAATATTATATCAATTGTTCTTCCTGAAGGAAAAACATCATAAGATTACTCTTCCTGAATTAAGAAATTTAAGAAGGTTCATTGTGTGGCTGGAAGCTGCTGGAGAATTCAAAGAAGAAGTTAAGAGATTGCAAAATATATTATCATTCTTCAAAAGCTTAGAATATGATGTTTATGAAAAATACATTGGAAGTATTTTATTATTTGCAGGATGGTTCAAATACCAGGCAATAGAAAATCTTGGAGATTATACAATTAAGGTAAGTGATTTTTTAAGAACTGAAAAAGAAAAGTATGCCTGGAGAGAAGACATAATATTTTGCGGAAGAAAAGAAGTTGAATATCATCTTAATCTTGTAGGTTCAGAAATTATGAATCTTAAGTTCGGAAATGAATTTCAGCATTCAAGCAAAAAAGTTGTTCTTCTACCTGCTTGTATGATAAACGATAAATCGACTTGCAAAGCAAGGAAGGTTGATTTGGATTTAGACTGTATTGGCTGTAATAAGGAATGCAGAGTTAATCATTATAAACAACTTGGAAAATCCATTGGTTTTGAAGTTAAGATTATTCCTCATTCTTCAGATTTTACAGGCTGGCTTAAAAGATGGGCATACAATAAAGATATAGCTGTAGTTGGAGTTGCTTGCACCTTAAATTTAATTCAAGGTGGGTTGGAATTAAAAGATTTGAACATCCCTGCTCAATGTGTTTTTCTTGATTATTGCGGATGCAGCAATCATTGGGATGAAAAAGGTTTTGCGACTGATATAAATGAAAATAAGTTGATTGAAATATTTACCGGAAAGAGATTAGATAAAAAGAATCATAATTTATTAATTAAAAAGTAAGGCTAATATGAAAAAGATAGTTATACTATTTGTAGTAATAGCTGCTATGGCAGTATCTGCTCAAGAGCAAGAAACATTATTCTTTGGAGACATTGAAAGTGGCGGTTTTGGTGGTCCTTCTGTTAAGGTAACCAATATAAATAATAAATTTGCAGTTTTAGCTGGAGCATATGGTGGATGGCTTATAAATCATCAATACTTTATTGGTGGTGGTGGATTTGGTTTAGTTACTCCTCAAAAAGCTGATGCAGTTGTTTCAAGAATGATAAACTTTGGAAATGATACTTATTTTCAATTTGCATATGGTGGTTTAATGCTGGGATATACTGGTCAGCCGGAAAAATTATTTCATTATTCCGCTATGCTTTTAATTGGAGGTGGTGAATCAAGTTATAGCAAAAAAAATATGTTCCACATTTCTCATTCAGATGGTTATAACTACGATGAAGATTTGCTAATAAGAGATGAATTCTTTGTCCTTGAACCAACTATACACGGTGAATTAAATGTTGCTTCATTTATGAAAGTTGGATTAGGTTTCAGCTATAGAATAGTTGCTGGAAATAATTTGCTTGATGTTAGCAACTCAGATTTAAGTGGTCCTTCAGCTGTGTTAGATTTAAAATTTGGTTCCTTTTAATTTGGAAATAAAATGAAAAAAATAGTTATTCTTTTGGTTCTTTTAACTGCCTTCGCAGTATCTGCTCAAGAGCAAGAAACATTAATTAAAGGTGGTATTGAAAGTGGCGGATTTGGTGCACCTTCAATTAAATTTACAAGTATTAATGATGAGTTTGGAATCTTTTTAGGAGGTTATGGTGGTTGGTTAATTAATCATCAATTTCTTATTGGGGGTGGTGGTTATGGATTAGTAACGAAACACAATGCAGCTCCTATAGTAGAAAGCACGCTGAACAATGGTAATGATTTGTATTTGCATATGGGATATGGAGGATTGGTATTAGGATATTTCTTTACTCCGGAAAAAATATTTCATATTTGTACTTCTCTTTTAGTTGGAGCAGGTGGTGCTGGTTATAGTAGAAATTATGGAATGGATGATAATAATTATGATAATGATAGGATGACAACTGATGGTTTTTTTGTTTTAGAACCTACTATACAAGGTGAATTAAATGTTACAACTTTTTTTAGAATAGGGGTTGGAATTAGTTACAGATATATTTCAGGCACTAACTTAATGAATATTTCAAATTCTGAGTTAAGCGGTCCTTCAGCAGTTATAGATTTGAAATTCGGAAAATTTTAGTTTGAAATCCGGACTGCATTAAAAAGTAGCCCGGGTTACCTTCTATCTCAAGTAATTTCCTTCTATCAAAAATAATCCAAAATTTCCTTTATTGATGATTAAACGTACAACTATATTAAAAAAGTAATTATACTTTTATTCTTAAAATTTAAAAAAGGTTGAGATTTAAATAATTTCCCCTTCCTTGTGAGACTAATAAGATACCAATAATTATATATAAGGAGATAGCTATGAAAAAAGTCCTCAGGATTGCGGGCATAGTGTTAGGTGTGTTCGTTGTTTTGATAATTGCAGGGTTGGTTTACTTTAATTCAACCTATCCTAAAATGGTTCCTCCTCCAAACATAAAAGTAAATGCAACCCCTGAAATGATTGCAAGAGGAGAGTACTTGGCAAACCATGTTACTGTATGTATGGATTGTCATTCAACAAGAGATTGGTCAAAATATTCAGGTCCTATTACTCCGGGAACAGAAGGTAAAGGTGGAGATAAATTCGATGAAACAATGGGAATTCCCGGTACTATTTATGCAAAGAATATTACCCCTGCAGGGATTGGTCATTGGACTGATGCTGAACTAGCCAGAGCAATAACCCAGGGTTTAAATAAAGATGGTAAAGCTTTGTTTCCTTTAATGCCTTATCACAGTTATAATACTATAGAAGTACAAGATTTAAAGTCTATTATAGCTTACATAAGGACACTTAAGCTAATTAAAAATGAGGTGCCTGATCATGATTTAAATTTTCCACTTAATTTTATTGTAAAAACAATGCCTTTGGATAAGTATCACCCATCAAAAGTTAATAAGAGTAATTCTGTAGAATATGGAAAATATCTTGTTAATATTGCAGGATGCGAAGATTGCCACACCCCAAGCGAAAAAGGTGAACGCGATATGACTAAAAGATTTGCAGGTGGACATACCTTTACAACTCCTGATTATACCATCACTGTAGCTAACATCTCGCCTGATAAAGAAACCGGGATTGGTAACTGGACAAAGGAATTTTTCATAAATAAATTTAGAACTTATACTGATGCAAAATTTAAATCTGTTAATCTTACAAAGGAAGAATTTAATACATTTATGCCTTGGACTATGTTTGGTGGTATGTCTGATGAAGATTTAGGTGCTATTTATGATTATCTACATTCAGTAAAACCTGTAAAAAATTCCGTTCAGAAATGGACTAAAATTAACCAGCAATTCTCAAACAAATAATTATAAAACCGGAGCAATCCGGTTTATAATTCTCTTAAGTAACTTATTAAATTGGAAAATATAAATTTCTGAAATATATTTAATCTTAATTAAATTAAGGTTTGAATATGCAGCAGTCAAATGAAAAATCAATTAATGATTCTGAAGCTTATTTGCCTTATGAAAAAGCTTTCAAGACATTAAGAGCAAAAGAAAAAAGAAATAAAAAGTTAATCGGTGCATTTTTCTTAATTTTATCAATTAGTATTTTTATTTTTATTCTTTCTTTAATAAGCGAGTTATAAATAATATGGAATTAGGATTAAAAGACAAAACAGTTCTTATTACTGCAAGCAGCAAAGGAATTGGAAAAGCTATTGCTGAAACATTTATTCAAGAAGGTTGCAGAGTAGCCATAAGTTCCAGAAATAAAGATAACTTAATACAAGCTGCAGAGGAATTAAGATCTAAATATGGTACCGAACCTTTTTGGTGCTGCTGCGACCTTAGCAATCCGCAGGAAATAGAAAATGCTTATGAAGAAGTTAGAGACCATTTTGGAGATGTAGATATTCTTATAAATAATTGTGGCGGACCTATTTCAGGATATTTTAAAGATTTGAATGATGAAAACTGGCAAAATGCATTTGAGCAAGTTCTATTAAGTGTAATAAGATTTTGCAATCTTGTTGTTCCTAATATGATTATCAAAGAATGGGGAAGAATAATAAATATTACTTCAATTACTGTTAAGCAGCCTGTAGGTAATTTGATGCTTTCAAATTCATTAAGAAGCGGAGTTATAGGTTTTGCTAAATCTTTAAGTAATGAATTGGCAAAATATAACATCACTGTTAACAATATTGCCCCCGGATATATCTTAACAAATAGATTTTATGACCTCGCTGTTCAAAGAGCAAAAGCCGCAAAAATTTCACACGAAGAAATATTTGCAGAAATTTCAAAAGAAATTCCGATGAACAGATTAGGAAGACCTGAAGAAATTGCTGCTGCTGTACTTTTTCTTGCTTCAACTCAGGCAAGCTACATTACTGGTAATACAATTCAAGTAGATGGAGGATGGGTAAAATCTTATTAGTAATATTTAATGATTGTTTATGATAAAAAATATTGAAATTGTAATTAGACCGGAAGATATTAATAATAAGGAAGTCCTTTATGCCGAAGCTGCTCAGCAGCTAAAAGTAAATGTTGCTGAAGTAAATGCAGTACAAATCTTAAAAAAATCAATCGATGCCCGAAGAAGACCTGTATTCAGGTTAATAACTAATGTTTATGTTAATGAAACACCTGCGTCTTCTGAAATAAACTTTCCTGTTTATAAACATATAAGCTCAAATAAAACAGCAGCCATTGTGGGTTTTGGTCCTGCAGGGATGTTTGCCGCCTTAAGATTAATTGAACTTAACATTAAACCTATTGTTTTTGAAAGAGGTAAGGATGTTCAGGAAAGAAGAAAAGATTTAAGAAATCTTCAGCAGCTTCACATAGTTAATCCGGATTCAAATTATTGTTTTGGTGAAGGTGGTGCCGGAACATACAGCGATGGAAAACTTTATACACGCTCAACAAAAAGAGGGGATGTAAAAAAAATCTTAAATGTTTTTGTTCAGCACGGTGCTGATAAAGATATAATGATAGATGCTCATCCTCATATAGGTTCTAATAAGCTACCTAAAGTGGTAAAAGATATTAGAGAAACAATTATTAATTGCGGAGGTGAGGTAAACTTCAAATCCAAGGTTACTGATATTAAAGTTGAAAATAATAAAATAAAAAGTTTAATAATAAATGATGAGCAGGAAGTAACTGCTGATGCTTTTATATTTGCAACAGGACATTCAGCCAGAGATATTTACTTTATGTTCCATAAGAACAATATCAAAATTGAACCCAAACCTTTTGCGATGGGAGTACGCATTGAACATCCTCAGGAAATTATAAATGAAATCCAATATCATACAAAAGAAAGAAATCCAAACCTTCCGGCAGCAACATATAATCTTGCATGCGATGTAGATGGAAGGGGAGTATATTCATTTTGTATGTGCCCTGGTGGAATCATAGTTCCTGCAGCAACTTCTCCCGGTGAAATTGTTGTAAATGGAATGTCATTATCCAAAAGAGATTCTGCTTTTGCTAATTCAGGTTTTGTGGCATCTGTTACTGAAAAAGATTGGCAGAAATATGAAAATGATTATCCATTTAGCGGATTACATCTCCAAATGGAAGTTGAGCAAAATGCTTTCAGATTAGGTAACCAAACTCAATCGGCGCCAGCACAAAAGGTTACTGATTTTGTTAATGGTAAAATTTCGACTTCACTCAATAAAACATCATATATTCCTGGAATAGTATCAGCACCACTGCATTCTGAATTACCATCATTCATTTCAAAAAGTTTAAAGAGAGCACTCTTGGTTTTTGATAAGAAAATGAAGGGATACTTTACTGAAGAAGCTCAAATTTTAGGAGTTGAGAGCAGGACGAGTTCTCCTTTAAGAGTTCCGCGAAACAAAGAAGATTATATGCATATAGAAGTTGAAGGGTTATTTCCGGTAGGTGAGGGTGCTGGATATGCCGGAGGAATAGTTTCAGCAGCTATTGATGGAGAAAATGGAGCAGATTCTGTAGCTAAATATATACTAAAAAGTTAAGATTCCGACCTTTTTTAATAATAGAAAACACTTTTTTTTCGATTTCTCAATTAAGAGAAGAACTGAAGGAAAAATAATTAAAAAATAAACATTATTTTCTGAATATTGCTCTTGCTTCTATATACCTTTTGGCATAATTTTAGCAACAATATTACAAATTGATTTCGAAATTTATTTATTTATTTTTTTATTTGAAGGAGTTATAAAATGGCTTACCGTGTAACTGAAGAATGCATCAACTGTGGAGCTTGCGAACCTGAATGCCCAAATAACGCAATTTATGAAGGCGGCGCAGCTTATGAATTAAATGGAGCTACTTCTACTGAAGGTTCTTTCTTCTCTAACGATTACTTCTATATTGTTTCTGAAAAATGTACTGAATGCGTTGGTTTCCACGATGAACCACAATGCGTTAGCGTTTGCCCAGTAGATGCAGTTGTAAAATTATAATTAAGTTTTAATTAAGCTTAAATAAAAAGGCTGATTTTCATCAGCCTTTTTTGTTTTAAAAATTTGCAGTCAACATTAGATAAGTCCAAAATCCGGTATCTTCTTTTGCTACAAAAGGAGTACTAAAATTTGCCTTCATTAGATTGCGTGGAATAAAAATGCTTCCGCCCCAGGATATAGCAGTTCCTTTAACAAAATCATATCTTACTGTTAAATCAATCTCCTGACCATAAATTGATTCTCCACTCAATGCTTTTTGATTAGCCATAAAATGATGAATCATAAATTGAGCGAATAAACTCTCAGTTGCCTGATAAGATAAATTATAATAAAAATCATTCAACCCTAAGCCGCCTGTATTTACAGGAATATTGATGAAGTAATCCATATATCCATAAAATTTATGATTGGTTCCGAATGTCTGTGAGAATGATTTACTCTTATCACTTCCAGGTTTAGTTCCGGAAACTATATCTATTCCAATTCCAGTTATAATTGGTTTGAAAGTGGTATTAAGTTGTGCAGAAATTAAATATGCATTATGGTCAATGGTTCCAAGTTTGCCAAATTGATAAGCTCCTTCAATAATGGATGAAACTATATAACCAGTATGATAATAACTTAATCCAACAGTTCCTCTTCTTATATCAGAATCGACTCCATTGGATTTATTTCTGTTTATTTCGTAGTAACCAAAAATATCCAATGCATGTTGTGGATTGAATACCTGTTTTTTCCATAAACCATAGATACTATATGTGTTACTTGTTCTGAACTCTCCTGCATATAATGAAGGTACAGCATTGGATATATATTTAACAGTGTCAGAATGAGTTAATGCAAAAAGGTCAAGGTCAATTGATTTAATTTTTAATCTTGCTCCATCAAAACTTCTGCCTATGTAATTCCATCCTACAGCACCAATAAATCTTTCAGTACCATAAGAAACTTCAAATCGTCCTACCTGCAACGACCAGGGGATTTCAAATAAATCATCTAATCTTGCATAACCCTGATGAAGGTCAATATTATCAATGCTTGCAAGTGTATTCATTTCCTGACCAAATATTCTTGAATCCTGTATCTGTGCAAAGAAGGTAACTTTATCAAAGATAGTTTTTTCAACACCTAATCTTGTTCTTAAACTTGCAAATGTTAATGCATAAGTTGAGTTTGAAAAATCTCTGCCATCAACTTCAGTGCGAGCTTGAATTTGTCCTGAGAATTTCCAATCCTGGCTAAATATTGAAGCCGCTGTAAAAAGAAATATTATTAAAAATTTCATTTTCATAATTAATAATTCCTTTGACCACCTTGGTTTGAATATTTCATTTTCTGATGTCGCTCTGCTGCTTTTTTATCCCATTCAGGAACAACGGTTTTAAGAAATTCATTTTTCTCTTTTACAAATTGAGCCATATTTAATTGCAAATATTTTTGTGCTTTTTCTTTTGTAGAAACATCAGGTAGTTTAACAGGAGTAGGTACATTTAATTTTGCAAAAATAGATGCAAGTAATACTCTTGCTTCTTGAGATTTTTGAATAGAATTTCCTAATATTCTTGCAACTTCTAAAGGAGCATGGAACATATTTCCATTGCCTGCTGTTGCATAATCCCATCTCCATTGAGCTGCCCTGATTAACTTTAAAACTTCTTTCATCTGCTCATCAGTTGCTCCGTTATCCCACGCAACTTTTGCTTCAAGATGTGCAGTTGCTAAATAATGTTCTGCAAGATTTGCAAGTTCTCTGCATTTATCCTGTCTGTCATAAACATTTTGAGTTAAAGTTTGTTCACTTTCACGATGACATATCTGGCAGGAGTTAGCAATGTTATTTAAAGGAGATTGAATCCAATGATTTGTAAACTTAACTCCACCTTCAGTTTTGTAAGGCATATGGCAGTCAGCACAGGCAACACCTCTTTGTCCGTGAATTCCTAAAGTATAAACTTCATAATCAGGATGCTGAGCTTTTAATATTGGAGTTTTACTTAATGCGTGTACAAAGTCTACATGTTTAACTGAATCATAGTATTTTTCAACATCGTCAGCATCATTCCCTTTATCCCATGGGAATGTTAAATATTTTCCTTCACCTTTGAAATAATATTCAACGTGGCATTGAGCGCATACCAGTGACCGCATTTCCTGCTGTGTAGCTTTGGTAATATCTTTTCCTTGTCTTTGGAATGCTTCAACTAAAGCAGGACGAACAATTCTTAAATCCATTGTCTTTGGGTCGTGGCAATCCTGACATCCAATTGGATTAACAATTTCAGGACCCATATCTACCCATTTACCTTTGTAAAAATTAGCTACTCCAATTTTATTCATCATTCTTGGTACATCGGTAGATTTACAAGTCCAACAAGTCGCAGGCTGTGGAACTCCTGTTCTTAATGTTCTTCTGATATCATCAATAGCGTGGTAATGTCCTCTTGGCTGCGTATAGTCTCTTGCAAAAGCATATCCTGCCCAGTTAATTACAAGGTTAGGATATCTTGCAAGCATATCAACTGTACCTGAGCCATTATATTTGCTTCTGAAATTTGTATCAAGAGTATTTAAATATGATTGGAACTGGCGAGGAAAATTTTCACCCCATACTTCATTCCTTGGCTCCCATTCCGCAATGGGCTTAACCATTTGGAAAGTTAATTCCGCTTCAGTTCTTCTTTCAATTATTGAAGCTCCTAAAAGTCCAATAAAAAAAACAATAATTAAAGTAACTAAAAATACAACCCAGCCTACCCAGGGTTTTTCAACAATGACATCTTTTAATTTTCTCATGACCTTTTATTTTGAATTTTGGATAATAGGTTATTTATTTTTTATTTTCTTCTTCTGTAAATTTTCTTAACCATTCAGGCATTACTTTACCTAATTTTGGTGTACGAGCATAAGGGAAAGATGATAAACTTGTAACTCTTCCATGTGGAGTTTCTCTATGGCAGTCCCAGCAAAATCTTCCATTGTTATTTGTTCTTTCATCAAGAGTAACAGCATGTCTTATTTTAGTTTTAAAAACCTGATGCTGGTGACATCTAATGCAATTTTCTTCAACTACGTTAATACCTGCTTCTTTTATTCTAATTACTTCAGGTTCAGCACGCATTGTAAAAATTGTAGAATGTCTTAATCCATCCTGAGCTTTGAATAAATATGTATTAACAATGTTATTATGAGGTACGTGGCAATCATTGCAACTTGCAACTCTTGCGTGGCTGCTTCTTGCCCAGGTGACATATTGAGCTGTCATAACGTGGCAATTAATACAGGTTGCAGGATTATCAGATAAATAAGAAGTGCCGTTACCGATATGAAATACTAAAAAACCGAGACCGAAAAAAATTCCCAAAGTTACTACTACAGTCAAATGCCAATTTCTTGGAGGCATTATTGAATCAAAAAAATTTCTTATTTTCATAATTATAGATGTTAGTTGAGAAATTAAATCAGCAAAAAATCAACATCATATATCTGAGTACGTAAAATAAATTTCGTTATACTAAACTATTATAAACTCTTATTTTAATTTAGTGATAACATTCACATTTCAAATTAAAAAACCGGAACAAGTCCGGTTAAAAAAAAATGTATGTTCAAAAAAATTATTTAGTAGCAGCTTCTCTATTTAAATCTTCAATTGCAGTCTTGCCTGTCGGGTGTCCATAAGAATTCATATACTTATAATGTATCAGGTATTCTTCTTTAGTGACTTTATTCTGCCAGTTGCCCGTGAACATTCCAATGCTGGTTACAACCATAAATAAACCAACAATAACTGCTGCAATTAATTTCTTATTTATTTTTTTCTTGGTGAAAACTGTTTCCACTTGTAAAGTATCTGCAACAGGACAAACATCAACACAATTTAAACACGATGTGCATTCATCTGAAATAACTGTTTTGACAACATCTACTTTAATCTGACTTGGACAAGCTTTTGCACATAATCCGCAATCAATACAGCTAACCGGGTCACGTTTAATTTTATGCGGACTGAAGATAGACATCAACCCTAACAATGCTCCATAAGGACATAAGAAACGGCACCAGAAATTCCTGATGAATATTGATAAGATAAATAATGATGATATTACTATTAAAGAAAATCTCGAAATATCTGCAAAGAAATAATACATCTTAACATCGGCAACAACATTATAAGGACTATCAAGAAATGCTTTTAATGCAACATCAGTCATTAAAAAGAAAATAGAATAAAGAAAAAAGCCAAGTAATAAATATTTTAAACTTCTTAATGGATAATCCAGCCATTTAGGTAATGTTAATCTTTTTTTCTTTTTAAAAACTTTTTTTAAGAATTTATCTCCTGCATCTCCGATAAGTTCTGATAAAAATCCAACTGGACATAACCAGCTGCAAAATGATTTTCCAAAAACAATAGATACAAAAAGAATTGCGGCAAAAATAAACATACCTGCAGGGTGAGCCTGGTGCACTTCACCAGTCGTAAGGAAATGATAAAAACTCATCATTGAGCTTATTGGAAGAAACCCATCTACTCCCGGAGGTCTACTATGGAAAACAGCTTGTCCACCTGTCTCTAAATATTTTGTGAAAAGATATACTTCATAACCAATCCATATACATAACAAAGCAAAAGCAGACTGAACATAGAATCTAATATTTTGTATCGGCTTCTCAGTATTCTTAATATATTTTTTCTTTTCTTTCATACATTCAAGGATTATTTATTTTCTTTAACACTGCTTCACTAAACTTATCTAAGGTTTCACTATTCAACATTGCAAAAGCTTTTTCTCTTAATATACCCCATTCACCATGAACAGGGCAGGGGTTTTCTTTACTGCATTTAGGAAAACCTAATACACAGGAACTGAAAATTCCTAAGCCATCAATTGCTTCCACAATTTCAATAAGCTTGATTTTATTTGCAGGCTTGCCAAGTAAAAAACCACCGCTTTTTCCTTTTCTGGATACTACAATTTTTTTACTTGTTAAGCTCTGTAATATTTTTGAAACGAATTCTTTTGGTATGCTTAATCTTTTCGAAATATCTTCTGCAGAAACTGCTTCCTGCTCTTTCAATGTCGAAATAAATAAAACAGCCTGTAATCCGTATTCACATTTCTTTGAGAATATAACTGTCATAATCGGATAAATTTATCTGATTAAAATTATCTTTTTTTTACTATATTGTCAACATTAAATTTAACAGATAAACCTATTAAGAATATGAAAAACCTTGTATTACTGTTTCTAATCTTTATACTTATTCAAACTTCTCTATTTTCCCAAAATGCAAATGTTACTGATTATGATGTCCCTATTAGCCGTGCAAGAACTTTGAGATTTGATGGTTATTGGAACTGGGGACAAAAGGGAAGTGATTCTGTTTTATTTAACAATGCTCAGGCAAATCTTTTATTCAGAGCATTTTATACTTCACTTCCGATGGCTTGGTTTTTAAATTTAGATGCATCAGGAGGTAAAAGTCTTAGCGAACTTACGCACAACGTAAAATTTGAAGGAAGTTTTAGAAAATATATTTGGGAAACCGAAGATGTTTTTGCTTTTAATAAATTAAATGCTCAGCACGAACATAGTTATAAGCAAATAGCATCGGACCTGACTGTTGGTTTTGGTTTTGGAAGATATATAAATGCAACTGCTCTGGCTAAGGCTGTCCGTATTGAGGACCATTTGATTAAAGACAAGGTTATCTCTGAAAGACTTCCAAAAAAAATCTTAATTGAAATTGCTCATTTAATTGAAAAGCAAAATGAGTATATATCTAATTATGGGGAAATTTATGAAACAAAGTGGCTTGATGATATTGAACATAAAATAGAAGAATCAAATTTAGTTGCAGATAATAATATTGGTTCACTTGGGACTTTAAGAATGAGACAGGTTTTGTTTAATATTAACGAAAAAGTTAATGAGCGGTACTATGGATGGGATGTAAACCTTGGAGTTTTATTTCCATTAACTACTGCTGACAAATCCGCCCCAGGAAGACCTAATTTAAATTTAAGTGGAAGATATTCAGTTCCATTAGGCTGGAAGTTTCAAGTTAATACTGTTGCAGATTTATTCACTCCATTAGATTCAAGTTTCTTTAACAAATTTGGTGTAAGATTTGGATTAGATTTTATTTACGAGTTAAGCAATAGAGTTAATTTTGTTACTAATTACAGATTATCAGTAGATAAACCACAAGGCAGCAAATCATTAATATCAAATAATTTAGGTGCATCCTTCTGGTATTATATTGAAAATAATATATACTTCACCTTCGCAATAAATTATACAAAGCAGCAAAAACTGGATTCATTCCTTTCTACAAATGTAGGGATTCAGTATAATTTATTTTAAAGAACATAAAAGTACATTGCGATGAGTGAGTCCTCTCCCATAGGGATCCCTTCGGGAGAACGAAGAAGTCCCGAAGGGATGGCTATGCCACAATCTCGGGATTTTGAATCATGATTAAAATGATTTCTTAAAGACTGATTTTTGTAGGAAAAAAAATTTGTCATTGCGATGAGTGAGTCCTCTCCCATAGGGATCCCTTCGGTAGAACGAAGAAGCAATCTCAACCTGAAAGAAAAATTATTCTAATCTAATTTATACTTAATTGTATCTTCTGATACTAAAGCAGGAGAAAGTTCTTCTGATAATCCATCAATTGGATATTCATCAAAACAATTCTCCAATTTTAATTCAACAAAAAAATCATTCCTGGTAATTGACTTAATTCTGTTTTCAGATTTTTGAATTAGCATAATCAATTCAACATCATCAATCCTGGTTTTACCAAATGAAACGGCTTCATTGTTTTCTATGAATACGTTTAAATTATTTTCATAAGAAATTGAAAGATCATTTAAAATGTGGCTTAAAGTTTCGGGAGAAAATTTTACAACAAGTTTAGGAGGGAACTTGAACTTCTTTAGATATTTATTTAAAAAAGATTTTCTTATAAGAAATTCTTTATTATTATTAAAGACCTGAAGCGCAATAAACTTCCCCCGGTTTATAAATTTAAAATCTTCAGAATTAAGTTTGAGGCTTGATTTATCTAAAGATTTTAAATAGTCTATAACAACTTCAGGCCTTTCATTAACAAACTGCCTTCCCTCAATAAAAAACATTTTATTTGTTATTGTAGAATGCACTTAAATGAACAAGATTATTTTTAAAGTTTAACTCTGACCCAACAATTTCACCTTCAAATCTTTTCTCAATTCCTTCACCTGCGCCCTTATATTCCTGGTATTCCATTTTATTCAGATTATCAGAAAAATCTAACACCTTAAAGTAACCTTCGGCTTCATTGAAATTATTTTCCTTATTCTTAAGGTGAATAACTTCCAATGCTGCACCTTTAATAATCTTCATAAAATATTCCTGATAAATATCTTTTCTATTAAATACATCCATCGATAACATTTTCCCCATGTTAAAAAGAGCTAAACCATTGGCTTCAGGATTAGCAGAATATGATTTAATAAATTCTTCTATGCTTGTTCTATTTCCCTCATAGACATCAAGTAGGTTAGAAGTCTCAGATGATACCTTATGGATTTTTTGATAAGAATTTACATTTGCCCAAACTTTTCCTTGATTTGAATGATATGCATTCCCCGAGCGTAAACTTTCAGAAACATCTTTTAACTTTTCACCTCTCATAAAAGTTGGAGCAGCAAGGTCGCAATCAGTAAAGGTATTGCTAACTCTCGACCATCTTCCTTGCTCAACACAGCTAACCGGAATGATAGTCTTGGAATTAGGTTTAATTAAAATTGAAGTATTTAAAGTTCTGTTTTGCTTTGCCCCCATTAGAATATCCCCATCCATCAAGAAGATGTAATTCTCAGATAAATTAAATACAGCAAGATTATTAACTGAACCTCCCTCTGATACTTCCTTTACCTCAAGCACTTGCTGCTCAATAGCTTTTTTAATACTTATATATTGTAAAGTATCCTGTTGGTCTGTTTTAAATTGAACAACTGAAAGCATTCCATTTTTTTGAAATTGAACATTTTTTAATACCTGCATAACCACCTCATAATTTATGATTCAAACATAATATGAGAGGCAGGTTTAAACAGTATCATTTAATGATACTTTTTTTGAACCTTAATATTTTTATCATTATTTTAATACTAACATTTGATAAGAGAGGGATAAATTGTTTGATATTAGATCGAAGATAAAAAGGCAAATTGAAATTCTTTCATTTTGTATTTCAAACAAGGAAGAAAAAATATCAATATCAGATTTAGCTTTTGAATTTGATGTTGATGAAATTACTATTAAGCGTGACCTTCAGGACTTACGTTCATATGGAATTGATGTGCATTCAAAGAAAAAAACGGGAGTAAAACTTTGCTGCGACCTGAATGATGATATGCTAAAAAATATCATTTTGCAGTTTGTTGGTTTAAGTTATACCGATGCTTCCATTGACCGCTCAACAATGCTTCTTGTTTCAAAGTATAATAATAATGCCTTAATCTATATGGTTAAGCTGCAATACTGTATTGATAATTCAAAATCAGCAATAATTTCTTATAATAAATTGGGAAATGAAGTAACAAAGAATATAAAGATAAATCCAGTTCGTATTTTCCAAAGCGAAAATACCTGGAGAGTTTTATCTTTAAATGGTGGAAGTATTAAGCAATACCGGATGGATAAAATAGAAGATATCACTTTAACTGATGAAACCTTTGGACCTATCCCGAAAGAAAAGGTCGAAGAACTTTTTGAAAATTCATGGAAAAGTTTTTTAAGCAAAAATAAATACAAAGTTAAATTGGAATTTTCTGAAGAATGGGCCGAAAGAATTTTACCTAGAATGTGGATTGCAAATCAAAAAATAACTCAGGTACCTGATGGTAAAATATTATTTGAAGTAACTGTTAATAGTTTAAATGAGATAAACAGCTGGATAGTCAGCAGAGGACGAGGATGCAAAGTTCTTGAACCACAAGAGCTTAAAGAAATGGTTATGAATACTGCTGCAGATGTATTGGGAAATTATAAAAATTAATGCAGAATAGTAATCTTCAATTTATTCACTTTATCTAAAACCATCTTGGATGAAATTAAATCCATACAGTTCGGACTTTTAGCGCATTCATTTAAATAACAAACAAGACATTCCATATCAGGATAAACTTTTTCAATTAATCCATAATCTTCAATCTCGTTGTAGGAGGTTGGTCCGAATAAGCAAATAGTTTTTTTACCTAACGCAGCAGCAGCGTGTAAGGCAAGAGTATCGCCTGTAATAACTATGTCTGGTAGACTCATCAAAGCAAAAAATTCTCTAAGCGAATTATCTGAGCCTGTATCAATCATATCAGGAAAAACTTTTTTCAATTGTTCATTCTGTTCCTGCTCTTCTTTACCGCCATATAAAAGAATACCAACATTATCTGTTTTCTTTAATTCTTTTATAAGTTCAATAAATCCTTCTAATCTCCACTGCTTTAGCTTCCATCTTTTGCTTGAACCTGAATTTATACCAAGAAGATAATCATATTTAGTGAGGTTATTCTTAATGCAGAAATCCTTTGCAAAGTTTTGTTCATCTTCCGTTATGTTAACAATAATTTTTCCCTGCTTGTAATCAAGACCAGCAATCTCGTGGATTATCTGTTGATAAGTTTTTGTATTCTTCTTCTTTAATTGGTCGAATGCTCCCATTTCAAGCCACTCCACTGCATTATCATCGAGAGGTTCAATCTTGCCAAGAGAATTAAGAATGTAACCCTTCTTTTCATCTGCATTAACAATTGAAGCTAATGATGCACTTGTAGGAGATGCATCAGGATGAATCATTAAATTATATTTTGTCGATAATAATATTGCGGTCAACTCCGGACTTTCAATTGTAAGCACTTCATCAACTAAAGGATTATTCTTAAAAATATCTTTTGCATTATTCTTTGTTAACCAGGTAATAAAAGAATCAGGATATTTTTCTTTTAGTGCGTGCAAAATAGAAGTGGTTCTTAAAACATCACCTAAAGCATCAAGTTTGATTATTAAAATCTTAAAAGCAACAGGAGAGTAATGACCGCAAGAATCGCATATTGCACCTTCGTGCTTATTGAACCAGCAAGGCTTATCACCCGGAAAATGTCTGCAGTCATTTTTTAAAATCATTTACTATCTATCCTCAATTATCTTTTTGAAAAGATTATGAATATCAAAAAATTTATTATTCTTTATTTTATTGCTAATGTTCTCACTAAAGTTAACATTCTTATATGTATCAAAAAACCTAATAATTCCTTCAGCAATTTTTTCTGAAGATTCAGGTTCAACAATAACTCCGGTCTTACCTTCATCTACAAATTCAGTCAATCCGCCAACATTAGTAACCACAACAGGTTTCAAAAATCCATATGCAACATTAAGGATACCGCTTTGAGTTGCACTTCTATAAGGAAGAACAACAAGGTCAGACACTGCATAATACTCTTCTACATCCTCATTAGGAACAAATTTATTTATAAATACTACTTTATCATCCAGTTTAAGTTCCTTAATAATGGAGTTATAGGTTACAGGATTATCATAAGATTCACCAACTACCAGTAACCTCATTTCAGGATATTTTTCAAGCAGCATCGGCATTGCTTTAATGAGCAAGTCTAAACCTTTATATTTTCGAATATACCCAAAGAACAAAACAACCTTATTATCAGGAGAAAATCCAAATTTTTCCTTATTAAATTCCTTGTTACTTTCACTTATGTAGCAGTCATAAATAGGCAATTCAGATAAATAAATTGGTTTATTTTTTGCAAATTCTTTTACTTCAGATTCTACTTTTTCAGATAAAGTTAAAAAACCTGAAGAATTAGCTAAACCCAATTTTGTTAAAGTTCTATCCACAATATTAGCTTCGTGAGAGACTACATTTTCAGTAATAAAGAAGATTTTATTTCCTAATTTCTTTTTAATTAATGAAGAAATTCCAAAATGAACAGGTCCAAAGAAAGGATGCCACCAATCGAAAACTACTAAATCCGGATTTTCTTCAATAATATCATTGGCTACTTTAATCCAGTTAAATGGATTTATGGAATTCACCTTTCGTTCATTGGGAGCTTTTTTAATTACTGTATTGCTCTGGTCATATTGGGTAGTCCCGGGGAACAGGATAGATGGATATAAAAGCTTATAATTAAAAACCTTAACATTAAAATGCTTTTCAAGAGCCTCATACAAATGAGAAATAAAAAGAGAATTTCCGCCTCTATAGGGATAAGCAGGACCAATAATTATTATTTTTTTTCTTTTTTCCAAAAAATGCAGTATTTAATAAAACAATTTCAAAATATACTTAATTTATTTGTTCATATAAACAGTAAAAAGAGGAATAAATTTCTTTAACGTCTTTTGTCTTGATACAAAAAAAGCAAAAAATCAAGCCTGATGAAAAATGTAGCTAAAAATGATTATGCTACGCTAAAACAAAACAACTCGTCGTCCTTCGGACTCCTCAAACAGATTTTGTTTTTTAGCGCTCCGCTAATCATTTTCTTAACGCCATTTTTCATAGGGCATTTATTATAATTTAGACATTTAAATCAAAGTGACATCTTCTCTCTTCAATTCTAAAATTATCTTTTCCGTGACTAACAACAAACATTAACTTTATGGCAAACTCTATTTTAACTCATCAAAATTTTAGAACACTTAAGCAGGTAAAAATATGAAATTACACGATTACGATTTAAAAATTGAAAATAGAAAAGAATACGGCCTTGGAATGACTGCTTATGTGGTTCTTTCTTTATTATTTAGCCTGGTATATTTTTTAACAAACCTTTAAGACTACCAAATATTTTTTATTAAAGCAAACCTTTGGTTTGCTTTTTTTGTTTTAAAATAAAAAGAGGTTTAGCCGAATTCGGCTAAACCTCTTTACTCCACCTTAAGCAAATAACACATTATTTAAAAAAGTCATTATTTAATTCTTCATCTTCTTCGTCTGTCATTGTTAACATCGAGCTTAGCATATCCTTAAATTGCAATCCTGAATCAACGTGTAGTTTACTTATAAGTGAATATTCTGAAAGCCCATGCAGAGCAAATTCCATATACAATAATTTTTCTTTTTCATCTTTAATATGAGGTGCATATTTTGGTAATAATTCTTTTAATCCCGGTATCTTCATCAAACTTTTCTCATATTCTTTTGTAGATGAATTCATATAAAGGTCGAGTAAATTTCCTTTTCCAAACCAATTTATAATAATTTGATATGGATTTACTTCTTGTATCTTTTTTAATTTTTCCGGAATAGGGAAGTGTGCAGCAAACAATGTCCTTATTGCTTTACCAATTAAAATATGTGCGACTTTGGCAGGGCCTTCCTGTTCACCTTCATATACTAATTCTATTTTGCCTGTAATAGAAGGAATAATACCATATATATCTGTAATTCTTAAATTAGTTTCAGTCTCATTATTTATTATCATTCTTCTTTCAGCAGCTGAAATTAAGTTCTCGTAAGCTGAAATTGTTAATCTTGCAGAGACACCACTCTTTGAATCAATATATTCACTTCCTCTTGCTTCAAATGCAACCTGTTCAATTAAATCTTCAAGCAAAGTGCTTGATTTTACTGATACCTTTTGGTCATCTGCCAAATCAGCTTCCTGCTTTGTAATTTCTTTTGATATTTGAACTGTTCTTGGATAGTGAGTTAATATTTGACTATCAATTCTATCTTTTAAAGGAGTAACAATTGAACCTCTATTTGTATAGTCTTCAGGATTTGCAGTAAATACAAATTGAATATCAAGAGGCAGTCTTACCTTAAATCCTCTAATCTGAATATCATTCTCCTGCAGGATATTAAATAAAGATACTTGTATTCTTGCCTGAAGGTCCGGTAATTCATTGATAACAAAAATTCCACGATGAGAGCGGGGAATAAGTCCAAAGTGAATTACTCTCTCATCAGAATAAGGTAATTTTAAAGCTGCAGCTTTAATCGGGTCAACATCACCAATCAAGTCAGCTACAGAAACATCAGGAGTTGCAAGCTTTTCTGTATATCTTTCTGAGCGATGCATCCAACTGATTTTTGTATTATCTCCATCCTTTTCGATTATATCTCTGGCAACTCTTGATAGAGGTAATAGTGGGTCATCGTTTAATTCACTTCCTTCAACTACTGGAATATATTCATCCAAAAGGTTGATTAACAATCTTGCAATTCTTGTTTTAGCCTGTCCTCTTAAACCTAATAATATAATATTATGCTTAGATAAAATTGCAGTTTGTAATTCTGGAATAACTGTTTCATCATAACCTAAAATTCCATTGAAGGTATTTTCATTTTCTCTCAGGCGGCAGATTAAATTTGCTCTTAATTCTTCTTTAATTGAACGGGGTTGATAACCGCTCTTCTTCAAATCTCCTAAAGTTTTTATATCTAAATAATCCATATTAAAGCCTTTACTATTTAAGTCTTTTTCTTCGGTTACGTATGTAATCTTCAAATAAATAATCCCCTAAGCCGGTTAAGCTGCTGTAAAAGGCTTTGCCATTATTAGTTTTCGTAAAGTCTCTTACGAATTGCTGCAAGTAAGGGTCTCGAGCAATCATAAAGGTTGTTATGATAATCCCTAACTTGCGGCACTTTGCTGCCTGATCTAAGGTTTTATTTAGAATCTTTTTATCTAAGCCAAAACTATTTTTATAATAACGTGCACCTTCTTTTAAACAAGTAGGTTTACCATCAGTAATCATAAAAATTTGTTTATTATTCGTTTTCCTTCTGCGTAAAATATCAATTGCAAGTTCAAGTCCTGCTACAGTGTTGGTATGATAAGGTCCGACTTTCAAATAAGGTAAATCCTTTATCTGTATAGGCCATGCATCATTACCAAAAACTATAATATCAAGAGTATCTTTCGGATATTTTGTTGTAATCAATTCTGAAAAAGCCATTGCTACTTTCTTAGCCGGAGTAATTCTATCTTCTCCATACAAAATCATTGAATGAGAAATATCAATCATCAATACTGTTGAAGTTAGAGTCTTTAAATCCCTCTCTTCAACTTCAATATCTTTTTCAGTTAAGAAGAAATCATCAAGCCCATGATTTATCTGAGCATTACGAAGCGAATCAGTCATATCAATCTGGTCCATAGAATCGCCAAAAAGAAAATCTCTTCTGTCAGAAGTAGCTTCATCCCCCATACCTGAGAATGAAGTTCTATGGTCTCCTCTATAAGATTTCTTTAACTTACCAAAAATTTCATCTAATGATGCTTTTCTGATTGACTGTTCAGATTTGGCAGTTGGTAGAAGAACATCTTTTATCTTATCTTCTTCAATATAGTTTTTATTTTTTAAGTCCTGGATAAAATCACCCATACCATACTGGTCATCAGTAAGGCGGTATTTTTTATCAAGGTCGTTTAACCATTTTAATGCTTCTTCAACATCTCCGGAGGTCATAGTTAAAAGCTGTAAAAACATTTTCAACAACTCTTCAAAAGTGTTTTTTCCGCCTCCCATTGGAGTATATTCTTGAAATCTTAATCCTATCATAAAATCTTCTCAAAAATTATAAAACAAATCTTTAAGCCTTAATGTTTCTTTATTTTAGGGCTTAAGCTGCGTTTATGACAATGCGCAAACTATATTTTTTATTCATGTATCTGAATAAAAATTTACAATAATTAGATAAATTAGATTGTGATAAAGTTACAGGGATGAATGTAAAACATACTAAAAGGTAAAAAACAATTTTTTGGTCAAAATTTATTTTTGAATTATTAAAGTAATTAGTAGGAGCAACAGCTATTTATATATAAGTTTAATGATATAAAAGATTTTAATCTTGATTTATTCTCAAAATAACAAAGGAAGGTTCTCATGAAAAATATTGTACTTTTCCTTTTCTTTTCTATAAGCACTACTTTCGCTCAAGTAGCTGCTGATTACTATTTGCCTTTCACTATTGGTAATTATTTAAAACACTATTCTGTCGGTCAAAATTGGACTGGAAGAACACAGACATATTCAATAGTTGGTACCGACATGATAGGTGGTAATCTGTACTATATTGAAGTTGGTGCTGAAGTATTAAATAGTGATACAAATACATTCAGGGTAGTTTGGCTTCGTAAGGATTCTGCCGGTAATGTACTTCTTGGTGCGATTAGTCCATCCGGTTCCCTGGATTTAGATTCTGCTATAATTTTTGATATGGTATGGGTACCTAATGAATATGGAAATCTTGGTTACTCCAGAACAGTTATTTTTGGTGAAGAATCAGTTCATGATACTGTTTTAAGTATCAGTGAAACTGTAACTGTTTCAGCAGGAACATATATAAATTGTGTTAAGGTAAGAGAGACTTCCTTAGATAATTTAGGTAATACTACTATGATAGAAGACCAGTATTATGCATATGGTATTGGAATGGTGAAAACTCAAAGAACTTTTCCTTCAATTGATGCACATACTTCTGAACTTATTAATTTTAATATAATTACTTCAAATCAAGAAGATAAAATATTGCTATCAAACTTTTCTCTTGAACAGAATTATCCAAATCCTTTTAACCCTATAACTACCATTCAATTTTCAATTGAATCAAAATCATTTGTTTCATTAAAAGTATTTGATTTACTTGGAAGAGAAGCTGCAACTCTTATATCGGAAGAAATAAATTCGGGAATTCATTCTGTAAATTGGGATGCATCAGAAATGCAAAGTGGTGTTTATTTCTATGAATTAAAGACTGAGGGTTTTTCTGAAACTAAAAAGCTTGTTTTACTAAAGTAATTTTCAATAGAGCGTAATGTACATACATTGCGCTCTAACTTTTAATCTTCTTTATCATCTCTTTGATTTGATTATTATTTGGTTCTATCTTAAGTGCGGCATTATAATTATCTTCAGCCAATTTAACTTTACCTTCCTTTAAATAAATTTCTGCGAGAGTAACAAATGCCTTAGTATAATCAGGATATTCTGCTAAAAATACATTTAAAAATTTCTTTGCATCTTCAGATTTATTTAAGGTAATTAAATCACTGCAAAATGAATAAATTTGGTCTGCAGAATAAAAATAGCTTCCGGGATTTCTTTTTACTTTTTCATATTCTTTGATGCAATTATCAATATCTGATATTAAATATTTTTTCATCAAATGATCTGATAACTGTTTTTTTACTATTACAGTTCTTCCCTTATAAAGTGAAACCAGGTCTACTGCAGGAGATTCAAAAATTCCATTCTTAACGTTTATTAAATGAACTGCTGCAATATTTTCATCAGGATAAAAAAGAAACTGAGAAACAAAACCTGTTCCTCCACCATAGTGACAGAAAAAAATTTTTCCTGCCTCATCCTTTTCAATAGAAAATCCTAATCCATATTTTTTAACTTCACCATTTTTTAAGATAGTTGGTTCAAGTATTTTATCAAGAGTACTTTTCTTTATTAAAGTGCCATTCATAATAGCCATACCAAACCTTAAAAGGTCTTCAACTGTAGAAATGAAACCTCCGCCAGGAATTTTAATGCTTAAATCAGCAAGAGCAGCATTTTCAAATTCTCTTTTTATGTTTTTTTCGTAACCTCTCGCTCTGTTAAAGATTAAGCTTTTTTGAGCATCAGCAAAGGTTGAATTCATTCCGGCAGGAACGAAAATATTGTAGGTAACATAATCAACAAAAGATTGTTTCGTGACATTTTCAATTATAGCAGCAAGAAGATTATAAGCTAATGAGCTATATAAATATTTTGTGCCTGGTTCATATTCAAGAGGGTCATTATTTAATTTTAAAACAGCATCTTTTATTGTTGGATAAAAATCTTTGCTGTCAAACTCACCATCTCTATACCCTCTAATCCCTGAGGTATGACTAAGTAATTGCCTAATGGTAAATTTATATTTCTTATGTGTGAAATAAGGAATATAAAGTAAGGCATCATCATCAAGATTTATTAATCCTTTTTCGACCAATTGCATTACAGCTACGGCTGTAATTGATTTGGAAATGGATGCTATTCTATAAATTGTTGATGTACTTGATTTTGTTTGATGCTCAATATCAGCGTAACCTCTGCTATCCATCCATAAGATTTTATTATTTACTGCTATTCCTGCAGTTACAGATGGAACTTCATTTACTGTATAGTATTCTGTAAGATAACCTGAAAATTTCTGACTTAATTCCTGGGAATAAAGGTTGGAAGTAAAAATTAATAAGGCGAAAAGTAATAAAATAAAATTACTTTTTGAGTTGTGTAAATGTCTGATGTACATAAGATATAATTGGAAAATTTTACTACTTCCAAAATATTAAAAGAAGAACCTATTATCAAAGATAAAGTAGACTTAATAAGAGGATAAAAAAAAGGGATTAAATTAAAAAGCCCGCGACTAATTCGCAGGCTTAAATAATTATTTTATACAGTCCACGAAATTATTCGTGGTTATCGGAATATTTACTTTAGTGTAGAACGTTTTTCTAAAATATTATCAACCAATTTGTATGTTTTAGCTTCTTCAGCTGTTAAGAAATAATCTCTTTCACAATCGTGAGCGATTTGTTCCAAAGATTTCCCTGTATGCTCAGCCAAAATTTTATAAAGCACATCTCTTGTTTTTAACATTTCTTTAGCGTGAATTTCTATATCAGTAGTTTGTCCCTGTAGTCCGCCGACCCAAGGCTGATGAATCATAATTTTAGAATTAGGTAAAGAAGAACGTTTACCTGCAGTACCACCTGCAAGAAGAATAGCTCCCATACTTGCAGCCATACCCACGCAGATAGTTGCTACATCAGGTTTTACATATTTCATTGTATCATAAATTGCTAAACCTGCAGTAACGCTTCCACCGGGAGAATTGATATAAACGTTTATATCTTTTTCTGAATCTTCAGCTTCTAAGAAAATTAATTGAGCAATAATTAAGCTGGCAATATTATCATCAATTGCAGTACCGATAAAAACAATTCTTTCCCTAAGCAAACGGGAATAGATATCCATTCCTCTTTCGCCTCGGCCTGTCTGCTCTATAACATAAGGAACAAGCTGATTAAAAATTTCAACTTTATGCATTGGTTTCCTCGTTTTGTGTGTTTTTGTAAAAGTTATTTGGATCAACCATTACAATATTATTACTTTCTTTGAGAAATTTCATTAACTTATCCTGCACGAGTGCTCTTTTGTAACTTGTCTGATAGAAATTTAACATTTTATCGACTGGAATACCTGTTTTTTGTGATTCTTCTTCCGCTATTTTCTTAATTTCGTCTTCTGTTACATCAAGATTTTCTTTTTCAATGATTTTATCTCTTATTAAAAGCCATTTAACTTCAAATTCAGCATTTGCTTCAACTTCTTTAATAAAAGCTTTTTTATCAAAATCTTTATGTTTATGCTGTTTCTGATGTTCCTCTTCGTGCTTAATTACATCTTCTTTATAATTATCAACTACTGCCTTTGGAACATAAAAATCATTAGCTTTAACAATCTCGCTGATGAGCTTGTTGTTAGTAATATTATCTACCTGAGTTTTATAATAATTTTCAATATCACTCTTTATAGTGGCTCTTAATTCTTCTTCAGTCTTGGCTTTATCTTTTGAAACCTTCTTAAAGAATTCTTCATTCAATTCAGGGTCAGAAGATTTTTTGATTTCTTTAATAACAGCATTATATCTGTAAGTTTTATTTACTTCAGTATCTTCGCCGGCTTCATTCTTTTCAGTATATTTATCATCAAAAGAAAATTCAAAAGTATCACCAATTTTTTTATTTTTTGAACCTTCAAGGATAGACTTATTTATATTTTGATTAGAAAGGTCAACATCAAATGATTGAGGTATAGCTTTAGGGTCTTCATTATCTGCTGGAAGAACTTCAACTTTAATCTGGTAGTTCATATCTTCACCGACTACTTCAGCATCTTCCATTTTTCTATTTTGTTTTAATAGATATTCAACTTCCTTCTGAACTTCATCATCGCCAACTTTAAAATCAGGAATTTCTAAAGTTAAACCTTTATAATTTTCAACTTTAACTTCAGGCATAACTTCATACTTAACTTTAACGTAAAGTTCTTTATCCTTTTCAAATTTGATGTCCATTATAGTTGGACGGGAAATATAATTTATCTTCTGCTGTTCAGCCAGTTCAAAAAATTTATTTGAAGCAATTTTTTCTGCTGCTTCATAATCAATACTGTCTCCATACATATTTTTTATAATAGCAGGAGGAACTTTACCTTTTCTAAATCCTGGAACCTGGATTTTAGCACTAATTTTTTTGTATTCTTTTTCGAATTCTTCTTTTATTTCATCAAAAGGATAAGTAATTTCGATTTCTTTTTCTGAAGGCGTAATATCATTTATTTTGTAGTCCAAATTAACCTCTTACATATGTTTTTCATTAAAAATGATGTGAAATTCAATATAATTATAGTAAACAAGAATCGAAAAATAAACGATTCTGGCTTTAAAACCAACTAAACTTGACGCATAATATCTTATCTTTCAACAACTTAATGCCCCAAAAACAGTATATCTTAAATAATTCTAATTTTTATAGTTGCGGGAAAAACCTTTAAATACTATCTTTTCATAATGGAAATTTTTCTTCAAAATACAAAAAAGCCAATAGGCATTTTACTTCTTGCAGTATTTGTCTTTACCTTCCTGCATTCAGAATTAGGCTTTTTGACATATGACCATGACCACTCAAATCACGATCATTGTACAATAGTTAATAGTAGTTCTACTCCTTCACAAAATATTAATATTAGTCCTGTTAAACAAAAAATTGAATATTTAGTATTATGTTTAAATATTTTGGATGGTTCTTTAGATTATCAATTAACCATAACAAATAACAACGAATCAATTTTTAAACGAGAAACCAATAAAGTTTACCTGCACAATCAATCTTTTCTTATTTAACAATTCATAATTCCAAAATCTTTTTTCTCAATTTATTTTTATCGGAGAACTATGAACAAATTCTTATGGTTGTTCATAATAGCTTTAACATTTACAGGGCTATATGGACAAACTGAAACAAAAATTTTAACTATAAACGAAGCTGTGCAATTAGGATTAAAAAATAATCCTGAAATAAAAAAAGCTTACCATAACATTGAATCATCTAAAGGAAGGTTTTGGAGTGGCATTTCTCTCCCTAAGCCTGAAGTTGGAGTTAGTTATGAATATGCTCCTGTAAATTCCGCCTTAAGTAATCATAGCGAAAGAACAATTGAAATTAGTCAGTCATTTGAATTTCCTTCCAATTACTTTCTAAAAGGGAACAAACTGAATAAGGAAGAAGATATTACTTATTACAAACTTAAACAAACAGAGAATTCTATAATTTCAAAAATATTATCTGCTTATAGTAATGTTCTTGCAAAGAAAGAACAATTAAAAATTGCTGAAGAGAATTTATCAGTAGCAGAAGAATTTTCCCGGAAGGCTGAGATAAAATATAATGTAGGTGAGGGGACAAACATTGAAAAATTGACTGCCAAAGTTCAATATACTGAAGCATTGAATAATGTTGAAATATTAAAAAATGATTTAAAATCAACCTATGCTGAATTAAACTATTCTCTGGGTAGCAATAACAATGATGAAATCTATAAGCTAAATGATAGTTTGTTCTTTAATGGTGGAGATACTTTAACATTTGAAAAATATTTTGAACTTGCATCATTACTTAATTTGGATATTAAAATTGCAGAGATTCAAGTTAACTCATCTTCTATTGATAAATCACTTGCCTGGTCTTCACTATTACCAAGCTTAAATTTAAGCTACTACAAACAATCCAGAGATGGTAATAATGGATTCTATGGTGCCGGATTTGGAATCTCCATTCCACTTTGGTTTATGTTTGAAAATAAAGGTCTAATCCAGGAAGCATCTGCTGAAGAAGAAATTGCAAAATCTGAATTGCAAATAATCAAAAATGAAGTTTACCTCAAATTGAAAAAAGCTTTTAATGAGCATCAAAATAATATTAAACAGGTTAGGCTTTATCAGACAAATATTTTACCCCAGGCTGATGAAATATTCCGTTCTGCATCTGCAAGTTATGATGCAGGAGAAATATCTTACCTTGAATTTTTACAGGCAAGACAAACATTTATAAATGCAAAAAGTAATTACATAAATATTTTACTAAATAATGTTTTATCAAACCTTGAACTTATAAATATAACCGGACTTGAAATGACTCAACTTTTTAATGGAGTGCAAAAATGAAATTTATCATAACATCAATATTATTCTTCGCTATTATTTCTTTTGGAGGATGTACCAAAAATTCAGCTGAAGAAAATCATCAGGAAAAAACTAAACCTGAACAATCAAATATTGTTAAGGTATCTAATACTTCAATAAAAGAAATTGGGCTTGTAACGGAGACTGTAACTCTAAAATCTTTTAATGGAATTATGAACATTCCAGCCACTGTAATTGCTAACCAGGATAATGAAGCTCAGGTAGGTTCATTAGTGCAGGGAAGAGTTAATAAAGTTCTGGTTAAAGTTGGAGATAATGTTAAGGCAGGGCAGACTTTAATGTATGTTGAAGGTCTTGAAATTGGAGAAATTAAGGCAAACTTTTTATCTGCTAAAGCAGAACTTGATTTTCACAAAGCTGATTATGAAAGACAAAAAACTTTAATAGAACAAAAAGTTGGTTCTCAAAAACTCTTGTTAGAATCTAAGGCAGAATATGAAAAAGCTTTAGCTGAATTCAATGCTGAAGATAAAAAAATACATTCCATCGGTTTAAGTGATGAAGATATACTTAATGGAAAAGCGAATGACCATACATCTGGGACGCTTCCTGTTAAAGCACCTATAAGTGGATTAATAATTGAAAGAAATGTTGTTATTGGTCAACAGATTGAAGCATCTACAAATGCATTTAGGATAATAAACACAAGTTCTGTTTGGGTTGATGGTCAGATTTATGAAAAAGATATTAACAGAATTAAAGAAAATTCTAATGTTCAATTTACTTTATCAACAAATAAGAATGAAAAGTTTTCGGGGAAGATAATTTACGTTGGACAAATTATTGACGAAAAATCCAGAACAATAACAGTCAGGGCAGAATTTAATAATCCAAATAAAAAACTTAAACCTCAAATGTTCGGTGAAATGCTGATTCCATCTTCTGAAAATTCAAAAGCAGTATTAATCCCAAATGAAGCTGTAATTAAAATTGATAATAAGGACTTTGTATTTGTTCAAAAAGATGAAGATAAATTTGAAAAGAGAGTAGTAGTACTTGGCTCAACTCAGGATGATTTAGTAGAAGTTAAAGATGGACTAAAAGAAAACGAGAGCATAGTTATTAAAGGCAGTTTTTACTTAAAATCAGAATTGCTGAAGGATGAGTTAGGAGATGATGATTAATGCTTGAGAAAATAATTTCAAAAATGCTGCATCAAAAAGGAATGACGATTTTTATTGCAGCAATCATTATTGCCTTTGGTGTCTATGCATATATAACATTACCAATTGATGCTTTCCCTGATGTAACTAATGTACAAGTGGAAGTTGTTAGTCACGCTGATGGGCTTTCTGCTATTGAAATAGAACGTTCTGTAACTTATCCTCTTGAAATGTCATTACGTGGAATCCCCAACGTAAAACAAATGAGGTCTGTTACAAAATTTGGATTATCAGTAATAACAATTGTTTTTGAAGATGATGTTGATATTTATTTCGCACGCCAGCTTGTTTTTGAAAGAATAGATGAAGCAAAAGATGATGTTCCTGAAGGTGTTGAAGTTGAAATGGGTCCTGTTGCAACTGTAATGGGAGAAATATATCAATTTACTTTAGAAGGAAATGTTCCTGCGGAACCTATTAAGAAAAAAGAATATTTATCTGAACTTAGAACTTTAGAAGAATGGGTTGTAAGCCCTATTCTTAAGAGTGTTCGCGGAGTTAATGAAATAAATTCTTTTGGAGGATATTTCAAACAATACCAGGTTGTTGTATCACCCGAAAAACTTCTTAAGTATAATGTTACTGTTGATGATGTCTTTGCATCCATTGAAAATAATAATCAGAATGTTGGGGGAAATATAATTGAAAGACATTCTGAGCAGTATATAGTCAGAGGTGTAGGTTTAATTAAGCAAACTAATGATATAGAAAATGTTGTTTTAAAATCTTATGGTGGTACTCCCGTTTATTTAAAAGATGTTGCAGAAGTAAAGATAGGCGAAGCAGTTCGCCAGGGTGCTGCAATGATAAACGGAAAAGAAGAAGCTGTTGGTGGAATTGTAATGATGCTAAAGGGTGAAAACAGCCGCGACGTTGTTGAGCAGGTTAAAAAGAAAGTTGAAGAAATAAATGATAATAATGTTCTTCCAAATGGAATAAAAATAGTTCCATATTATGACCGTACTGACATTGTTGATGCAAGTGTTGGCACTGTTACAGAAGCTTTAATTGAAGGTGCTATCCTTGTTATGATAGTTCTTTATCTTCTCTTAAGAAGTTTCAGAGGTTCATTTGTCGTTCTACTTGCATTGCCTCTATCTTTATTATCAACTTTTATTGTAATGAAGATAGTCGGATTAGGTGCAAACTTAATGTCTTTAGGTGGACTTGCAATTTCAATAGGAATGATAATCGATGCTACTATAATTCAAGTTGAAAATGTTCAACGCCATCTTAGTGATAGTGGAAGTAATGATAAAAAATTATCTACAGTTCTTAAAGCAGTTCTTGAAGTAAGGAAGCCAAGTATATTCGGAGAATTAATAATAGCTATTACATTCATTCCAATTCTATCGCTTGAAGGAATTGAAGGAAAAATGTTTGGTCCGCTTGCCTTAACAGTAGCTATTGCATTGTTATCATCATTACTACTTTCAATCTTTATCATACCTGTTCTTTGCGCAATGTTTCTTGAGCCTCAGGCAGAAAAAGAAAATAAAATAATGTTGTTTTTGAAAAAGCATTATTCTTCTGCGCTTGAATTCAGTATGAAAAAAAGAAAACTTATTCTATCAATTGCCGGAATATTTCTTCTATTATCTTTAATTATTATTCCAAATCTTGGAACAGAATTTATTCCAATAATGGATGAAGGTTCTTTTGATATGGATGTTTCTTTGCTGCCGGGAGTTTCTCTCGATAAGGCAGTTGAAATAAACAAACTGGTTGGAGAGAAACTTAAAAAATTTCCTGAACTTCAAACTGTAGTTTCAAGAACAGGTCAAACAGGTGTTGCGCTTGATACCAGGGGTGTTGATAAAACTGGATACGTAGGTATTTTCCTTCCAAAGGAAGAATGGAAAAGTAATTTATCCCGTGAAGAACTTACCAATCAAATGCGTGAATCAATTGAAGAAATACCGGGAATTGGATTTGGATTCAGTCAGCCTATACAATGCCGTATTGATGAAATAGTTGCAGGGACTAAAGCACAGCTCATTGTAAAATTATTTGGTGATGATATAAATATTTTAAAAACAAAAGCTGATGAAATAAATCGAGTTCTTTCCAGAGTTGAAGGTGTAACAGACCTTCAGACAGAAAAAATTTCAGGTCAGCCATATCTTACTGTTGAAATTGACAGAGCTAAAATTGCAAGATATGGATTGAATATTAAAGATGTTCAAAACATAATTGAAATTGCTGTTGCAGGAAAAACTGCATCTAAGTTTTATGAAGAAAATAGAAACTTTGATATAACAGTGAGATTACCTGAAGAAAATAGAAATTCAATCGAGACAATTGGTAATATCCTCGTGCCCGGTAATGATGGTTCTAATATTCCTTTAAGCCAACTTTCAAACATTTCACTTACTGAAGGTCCTGTTCAAATAAGTCGAGAAGATGGCGTAAGAAGAATAGGAATTGAAATGAACATCAGCGGCAGGGACATAGGAAGTTTTGTATCAGAAGCTAAAGAAAAAATAAAAGAAAAAGTTCAACTCTCTACAGGGTATTATTTAACCTGGGGTGGTCAGTTTGAAAATCAGCAAAGAGCAATGAATAAGTTAATGATTATTGGTCCTGTTGCTATTGGATTAATTCTGCTATTGTTGTTTGTAACATTCCGCTCATTAAGATTGGCAGCATTAGTACTTTCAAATCTTCCGTTTGCATTAATTGGCGGAGTATTTTCATTATGGATATCCGGACAATATTTATCAGTACCGGCTTCAGTCGGATTTATAGTCCTGTTTGGTGTTGCAGTATTGAATGGAGTAGTGTTGGTTTCTCATATTTCAGAATTAAGAAATGAAGAAGGAATGAATTTAGCAGATGCAATATTTAAAGGAAGTATGAATAGATTAAGACCTGTTTTAATGACAGCATCTATTGCTATTTTTAGTTTAATACCAATGCTATTTGCCGGCGGAGCAGGTTCTGAAATTCAAAAACCTCTTGCAACAGTAGTAGTAGGAGGATTGTTGACATCAACATTGTTAACTCTTCTTTTAATTCCATCAATGTACGGATGGTTTGAAAAAAGAGTAAATGATTAAATTTAACTCATAGAGCCGCCCCTTCAGGGCTCAATTTGCTTTTATTATATACCCTTAGCTTACGCTAAGGGCTATTTATGGAATAGCACCTTCGGTGCAGATAAAAATTTATTTGAAACATCGAAGATGCTAATCTATAATTAGCTCGAATGTAAACTTGGGAAAAATAAAATGAGGTTTTGTATCAAGCATCGAAGATGCTTATCCATTATTAGCCCCGATGTAAACTCGGGAAAAAAAATGAGGTGTTATATAAAGCATCGAAGATGCTTATCCATTATTAGCCCCGATGTAAACTCGGGGAAAAATAAAATTAAGTTTGGCTTACAACATTGGAGATGCTAATCTATAATTAGCTCGAATGTAAACTTGGGTAAAAATAAAATTAAGTTTTGTATAAAACATCGAAGATACTACTCTATTATTAGCCTTGGATGTAAACTTGGGGAAAGATAAAATGAGGTTTTGTATCAAGCATCGAAGATGCTTATCCATTATTAGCCCCGAGTGTAAACTCGGGGTATAAATAGAATAAAAATATCGCTCTGGAGGAGCGATTCTAAGAAAGTGAAATTCATCATAAAAACTTTCAAAAACAAATTTGCTTCTCATTTATAAATTATTAATCTTACAGTTAATAAAGCTTAATAATTATGGCACATACACATAATAATCATACTACAGAAGCAATAAACTACAGCAAAGTTTTTAGTTTAGGTATTGCATTAAATGTTGCATATATAATAGTTGAAGTTGTTTATGGACTGCTTGTAAACTCAATGGCTCTTATTGCAGATGCCGGACATAATTTCAGCGATGTACTTGGATTGCTGCTTGCCTGGGGAGGTGCTTATCTTGCCCGAACTGCAGTTACCAAAAACAGAACCTACGGATTAAGAAAATCAACAATTTTAGCTGCTCTCTTTAATGCAATAATTTTGTTAATCGCTGTTGGTGCCATATCTATTGAAGCTATACGAAAGTTGTTCAATCCCGAACCAATTGGCGGCACTACTATGATGATAGTTGCAGGCATAGGAGTAGTTGTAAATACATTAACTGCACTTTTATTTTTGAAGGGGAGAGATAAAGATTTAAACATTAAAGGTGCCTTCCTTCATATGGCTGCAGATGCCGGAGTTTCACTTGGAGTTGTGGCAGCAGGATTTTTAATAAACCTTACCGACTATTATCTTCTTGATCCCATAATAAGTTTTGTTATTGTTATTGTAATTACAATTGGCACCTGGAGTTTACTGAAGGATTCACTTAACCTTTCAATGGATGCTGTACCAAATCATATAAATGTAGAAGAAGTTGAAAAATTCTTAAGCCAAATAAATGGAGTTACTGAAGTACACGACCTTCACATCTGGGCAATGAGCACTACTGAAATTGCTTTAACTGTACACCTTGTAATTCCTGATGGACAGACAGATGATAAATTCCTTGGAAAAATTTGCGAGCAGCTGAATCATAAATTTGAAATAGAACATTCAACTATACAGATAGAAAAGAACGCACAAAGTGCCAGCTGCGAAGCAGGGAATGTATAAAAAAATTTAATACTCATTATTAACTTCTTGCAATTAATAAAAATAAGTTTTAACATTGTATTGAAAATGTATCAAGGGTTAGGGAAAAGAATTTCTTGTATTTAGATTTTATGTAAGCGAAGTTATTAAAATCTTTAATTTATTTTTATAATGGGATTATATTGCTTAATTAAAGCAAATCTGTTCGAATTTCCTACTCTCTTTCAATCCTCAAAGATCTTAAGAGCTATTTATTTTGATGATACCTAGTTTATTAAATTATTTATTTATCTATAATTTAAAATTTAGGAGTTACATTGAAACTAATCAATCTTATTATAAATTCTTTATTCAAAACACTATTTATAGTATTTATCATTGCATCTTTTTATCCAACTACTGCTCAAGATAGTAGTTTAGTAATAAATGATAGTTCAAAAGATTCTATTAAAGTTGAATCTCTTAAGGAAGAAAACATTATCTTTTTAGAACTAGTAGGAAATGGATTAGGGATTTCCTTAAATTATGAAAGGTTTGTTTCAGAGTATTTTTCAATTAGGATTGGAATTGGCCATGTATTTATGACTTTAACAAGTTATCCTATTATGGTTAATTATAATATTCCCAATATACCTATTGAAATAGGAATTGGTTTTATAACTTATAATGGTTTACCTCCTTATAATACCTCCCGTGAAGCAAAAAGATTACTCCTAGGAACATCGATAGGCTTTAAAAGAATAAACAAAAATTTCATGTTTAAGGCGACTTTAAATCCATATTATAATTATGATAACAAATTTACATTTTGGGCTGGCTTAAGTGCTGGCATTGCATTTTAAAAGGGAAAAACAATGAAAAAAATGTTTTATTTAATTTTAATTTTTACTACTTCAATATATTCTTATACTGAAAATACTCACCAGTGGTTAACTATTCAATCATACTATTTATTAAAAAAGAATTTAGGTTTAGATATTAATACCTTAAATACTCATTTACATATCGATTATAGTCTAGATGAAGGTGGGGCTTGGCAAGTTCCTTATATTACAAGGGGAGCAAATCTCGAAGATAGAATAGACCCAGTATATAATTACTGCTTAAGTAATCCACCGAAAATATATGGGGATGCCATATTATCTGTGCTTTTATCAGGTCCTATACTTGGCTCTATTGTTCAGGCATTTACAGGATGGCCATCTGATTTTTTCGTAAGCACAACTCATTTTTGGAATCCTGATTTGGGAGATGATCTTAGCACAAAAATGCATGCAGAAACCCCAAATGATGATTTTTATATAAAAATCCCAAATGCATATAAAAAGTTTTTAAATTATGCAAATGGTGATTATGATTTAAGTGTAAACTTAGTTCTTTATGGATTCCCAACAAATTCTGATGGTAGTGGAAGTTGTGCAACACAAAGAGCTATTGTGACTTTTAGGTACAATACTCTTCCTGGTCTTTATAATACAAGACAATTATATGTAACAAAAATAACTTGGTTATCAGGTGAACAGACTATTTATAATTCTCCAATTCTTTTTACCTCTAATTATTGGTCGTCTTTAAATAATTCCACTCATTCCAACTTTATTGATTGTATAATTTATGAAACTTTAGGACGAATGTGCCATTTATTACAAGATATGAGCGTACCTGCTCATACAAAGGTTGATGAACATGGACCCTATTCTCCAACTGAAATGCCTGGAGTTAGACCCTCTGGTGATTCTTATGAATACTTTATGGCTGATGATAGATATTGGACATCTGATTTGGTCAATAATTTAGTTGGTCCAATGGTTGCAGTTGATTTTTATTCCGATGAAAGAAGTTCTTATACTGAAGAATTATTTTGGAGATTAGTTACTTCAAATAAAAAAGGGGGACATATAGAATTCCCTAACCACGAAAAGCTTGAAGTAATAAGAAAAGGTTCAGCAAGTGGAAGAATCCTTGGCGGCAATTTAGCTTTGCTTACTTCTATTATGGGAACAGAATTTATACCTGATTTAAAAGATAAAATTTTAATGTTGGAAGATGTAGGTGAAGCTCCTTATCGTTTAGACAGGATGCTAAATCAATTAAAGCTTGCAGGGATTTTAAAGAATGCTAAAGGTGTTTTACTTGGTGCATTCACTGAATGCGTTGAAAAAGACCCTGAGACAAAAACTTTAACATTAGGTGAAATAATTGAACATTATTTCTGCGATTTGAAAGTGCCGATTGTTTATAATTTCCAACACGGACATATTACTCACAATATAACTATTCCGTGGGGCATTGAAGTTCATTTCAACGCCCTAAAGAATTCTTTAGAATATTTAGAGAATGCGGTTGTTTAGTCAGCTAAAAGTTTTTTAACTTCAGCTTTTATATAACCCCGTTCTCAAGAATTTTTTTATTGTTCTCTTGCAATTAGTAAAAACTAATCTTAATATTGTATTGAAAATGTATCAAGGGTTAGGGAAAAGAATTTCTTGTATTTAGATTTTATGTAAAGGGAAGTTTTTAAAATCTATAATTAATTTTTATAATGGGATTATATCGCTTAATTAAAGCAAATCTGTTCGCATTTTCTACTCTCTTTAAATCCTCAAAGATCTTAAGAGCTATTTATTTTGATGATACCTAGTTTATTAAATTATTTATTTATCTATAATTTAAAATTTAGGAGTTACATTGAAACTAATCAATCTTATTATAAATTCTTTATACAAAACACTATTTATAGTATTCATCATTTTATCTTTTTATCCAACTACTGCTCAAGATAGTGGCTTTGTTTTAAAAGATAGTACGCAAGATTCTAATAAAATTGAATTGAACAAAGAAAAAAACATTATTTTTTTAGAATTAGCAGGTAATGGACTTGCGTTTTCAATTAATTATGAAAGATTTATTTCTAAAGTATTATCTCTTAGAATTGGTATAGGGACAGCAGGAATGATACTTAAATGTTATCCATTCTTGATAAATTATAATTTTGAAAATGCACCTATAGAATTAGGTTTAGGTATAGTCCCTTATTCACATGGCTATTGGCATAATGTACCAGAGACAGTCACTTCACTTAAGTATTTATTAACTAGTACAATTGGTTTTAAGAGAATTAATAAAAACTTTATGTTTAAGGCAACCTTTAATCCTTATTTTAGTACTGAAAATAAACGTTTTACATTTTATGCAGGTTTAAGTATCGGCATAGCATTTTAAAAAGGGAAAAACAATGAAAAGAATATTTTATATAATTTTAATTTTTACTACTTCAATATATTCTTATGATGAAAATACTCATCAGTGGTTAACTATTCAATCATACTATTTATTAAAAAAGAATTTAGGTCTAGATATTAATGCTTTAAATACTCATTTACATATCGATTATAGTGTAGATGAAGGTGGGGCTTGGCAAGTTCCTTATATTACAAGGGGAGCAAATCTCGAAGATAGAATAGACCCAGTTTATAATTATTCATTTCGAAATCCTCCTCGTATGTTCGGTGATGCTGCCTTAGAAGTTGAATTATTATCAGAAGTTGTAATTTCAATCGCCGATGATTTTTATGATGTACCAGATTGGTTTGTTAGTACAACTCATTTTTGGAATCCAGATTTAGGAGACAATCAAAACTCAATAATGCATGCAAAAACGTTTTTTAGAGACTTTTTTATATTTATTCCCAATGCTTATAAAAAATGCCAAGCTTATGTAAATGGTGATTATGATTTAAGTGTAAATTTAGTCCTTTATGGATTCCCAACTAATTCTGATGGTAGTGGAAGTTGTGCAACACAAAGAGCTATTGTGACTTTTAGGTACAATACTCTTCCTGGTCTTTATAATACAAGACAATTATATGTAACTAAGGTAACTTGGTTAACAGGGGAACAAACTATTTATAATTCTCCAATTCTTTTTACATCTAATTATTGGTCTTCATTAAATAATTCTACTCATTCCAACTTCATTGATTGCATAATTTATGAAACCTTAGGCCGAATGTGCCATTTATTACAAGATATGAGTGTACCTGCACATTCTAAAATAGACGAACATAGCAGTATGTCGAATGGGGATTCTTATGAATCATATATGAAAAATGACAGATATTGGACATCTGATTTGGTCAATAATTTAGTTGGTCCGATGGTTAATATTGAAAATGAAATTAATCCTTTGCATTTTTTAATGTACACAACAGCTCAAATGTCACAACATTATGGATCAAATGGACCTTACGAAGGGGATGGGAATAATTATATTTTAGGGAACTATAGTCAGTCTGAATTAAATTATTTGAACAATAATAATTTAAGTTCTTTAGGTAATCCTACATCGGTTTCTAATCCAATTCAAGAAAATGATGTTTATAATATTAGAAATAAAATGATACCTCAAGCAATTAGAACGACAGCAGCTTTACTTTATTGGTTTGCAAAAGAATGTAATCTTCTCCCACCAACACGATATGTAAGCACCTCTCGTTTGTATGAAAACTCATTGAATCCAATCCCTGTATTAAATCAACCTGCACTTGAGGGGAGTACTTATTTATTAAATGACATAAATTCTATTGATGGTTATAATTTTTCAGGATGGAAAGAAAATCTTAGCTACAATAATCCTCAATCTATAATTGTCCCAAGTGATTTATCCTTTACTTCTATTTTTAAAAAATTAAATTATACCGATAATATTGCTTCTGCAAATAACAATAATCAAAGAAGAATATGCAAAACACCAAATGGAATATTACATAAAGTTTATGAATCAATGAGTATGGTTTGGTATGAAAGAAGTACAGATAACGGAGTGACCTGGAATGTAGTAAATTCAAGACCATTATCAACTAAAGCAAAAAGACCATCTATAGATAATTCTGATAATGATATATTATTATGTTTTCAGGAAAATAATGCAATTAAAATAAAACACTTTAGCTGCAACTATAATAATTATATTGAGCAAAGTGAATTAGTAAATACTAATACTTCAATTTATAGTAATGATGCAAGTCCCATAATTGTTGCCTCTAAAAAATTAAACAATGATATTAGATTTATGTTATTTTATTTAAACAGTGTAATAGGTAATGATAATTATAAAGGTATAGTAGCTCATTATGGAATATTAAATTCTTCAACTTTGCAATTACAATGGATAGGTGAGCCTCAAATAATCAATGGAGCATTTACAAGAACAAATTCATTAACAGCAGCAGTGTGTGAGAATTATAATCAAATGAATTTTCACGTGGCTTGGGAGCAGGATAATGTCATTAAATATGCTATAGCAAAAGTAAATATTAGTTATATTCCCGAGATAACTTTCCCTTATCAATTAAGTGTTTCTACTGGTTCAGGTTATTCAAAGAATTATAAACCGATGATTACTTCTAACTGGCAAACTGTAAATGGAATATCCAGAGAAATTGCTCAGATATCCTGGATTGGTGAAAATGAAGCACTTGTTGAAGAGGAACTTTTGAAAACAACTTTAGGCCCTCAATTGATTAAGAACGTAGTATATAAAAATTATTATTTTGATGGAGTAAACCATAATTGGTCTCCAATATATACATTCGGGACTAATGTTGATTACCAGAGTAATAATTTAGCAGACGTAAATGGCATTGTAATTGGCTGGCACGAAGGAAATGGAAACAACAGGTTCATAAAAAACCTCAATAGTATTTCTACTATTAATAAAAACAGAGTTCCTATTGTAGGTAGTTATCCTCAAATAATTAACGCAGAAGATTTATCTTTGATGCGTGCCTTTGTGGTTGGAACAACATCTCCTTATGATTTTAGAATTTCAGACCAATTTAGCTTTGAACTTTATAAAGAAGCTGAATTTTCTGAAATTAGTTTAGGAAGACAGGGGATTATCTATAAAGATAGTGCTCAATTTTATTTTACTTTGGTAGGTGTAAAGACTGATACAGATACTATCAACTTTGTAGAATTGCCTGATTCAATTAACTTCTTAAACATTGATGATGTAAATTCATATCTTGAAAGTAAACCAATAGTCATTGGAGAAAATTCTTCAATAAACTTTGGCGTACAATATGGTGTTGAAGGTATTGAATATGCAAAATGCATACTTCAGGAAGATAAAAATGTACAATTCAAATTAATTGCAATTGATGCCTTTAATAATAACATAGTTGGAGAGTACTTAAACTATACTTTTAACAAAGATAGCCTGCCATCTTTTGGATATGCAAATTATTCGTTAAATACTCAAGGTTTGGAAGGCAAAACAATAAAGTTGAAAATATTGTTAAATGATAACTTAGAAGGAAATTATTCAATTGTACATAAATTCATAGATAATATTGCATTGCCTAAAACAAGTATAATAGAGTTAAATAGTTCCCATAAAAAAGTAACAGAATATTATTTGACTCAGAATTATCCCAATCCATTCAATCCATCTACCACTATAAGTTATTCATTACCTTCAAAGGGATTCACTTCTCTAAAGGTATATGATATATTAGGTAACCAGATTGCTACACTAGTAGATGAATATAAACCTGCTGGAAGCTATACTATAGATTTCAATGCTTCTAATCTTTCTTCAGGTGTATATTTTTATTCTTTGACTTCAGGTAGTTTTACGATGAATAAGAAAATGATTTTGATGAAGTAAAATGAGATCGCCACACCCCATCTTTATAGATAGGGTTCGCGAGGACAGATAACAAAAAAACCGTTCATTTCTGAACGGTTTTTTATTTTCAGTGCGAAAGCGGGGACTCGAACCCCGATACCTCTCGGTACTAGATCCTAAGTCTAGCGCGTCTGCCAATTTCGCCACTCTCGCATTAGGACATTCATCTACAAATAGTTTGTAGAATAGTTAAGTAAATTAACAAATATTTTTTAAAATTAAAATACTTTTCAAGCATAATATTTATTTTTTATGATAAAAATAAATATGTTTTATATTTCCTAAATATTCATATTTTTACTTTCAAAACTTAACATTCTTTAATTTCCACATTAGGACTTTTTTTATATTATGGATAAATTTCTCATAAAAGGCGGCAATGTACTATCCGGCGAAGTATCTGTAAGCGGTGCAAAAAATGCTTCTTTGGCACTTATGCCAGCCTGCTTGCTGACTTCAGGAAAATCAAAATTATTTAATACTCCAAAATTAAATGATGTTTATACAATGATTAAACTCCTTAATACTTTGGGAGTTGAAGCAGATTTTGAAGACCACATTCTTGAACTTGATACTTCAAACATCATAAGTCATATTGCGCCTTATGAGCAGGTTAAAAAGATGCGTGCATCCGTTTATGTTCTTGGTCCATTGCTTTCACGGTTTGGGAATGCTAAAGTTTCATTGCCCGGTGGATGCGCGTGGGGACCACGTCCAATTAACCTTCATCTTGAAGGATTAAAAAAGATGGGTGCAGATATTGAGCTTGAAGAAGGTTACATCATTGCTAAATGTGATAGACTCAAAGGTACAAGAATTAACTTTGATGTCTCTTCAGTGGGTGCAACCGGGAATATTCTAATGGCTGCTACCCTTGCTAAAGGCACTACCGTTATTAACAATGCTGCAATGGAACCTGAAATTACTAACCTTGCAGAATTTCTTAGTTCAATGGGAGCAAAGATTGATGGCATCAATACCAGTACTCTGGAAATTGAAGGTGTGGATGAACTTAAGTCCTCTGATGTTATTACTATCCACGATAGAATTGAGGCAGGTACTCTACTTATTGCCGGAGCAATGACCAAAGGAAAAATTAAACTCCTTAATGTTGAGCATAAACTTCTTGAAGCTGTTATTTCAAAACTTGAAGATGCAGGTTCAAAAATTACTTACGATGAAAATTCTATTGAAATTGATTCCACAAACATTAATCCTATCCCAACTAATGTAACTACTTCAATCTTTCCGGGATTTCCGACTGATATGCAGGCACAATGGACTGCTTATATGTCCATTGCTGATGGTGTTTCTTCTGTTATAGACAGTATTTATCTTGATAGATTTAAACACGTGCCGGAACTTATACGCCTTGGTGCAGATATTGATTTATATGAGAATAAAGCAGTCATAAAGGGAGTTGAAAAATTAAAAGGTGCTAAAGTGATGTCAACTGACCTAAGAGCAAGTGCTTCTTTAGTACTTGCAGGTTTGGTTGCCGAAGGTACTACTGAAGTATTAAGAATTTATCACCTTGATAGAGGTTATCAAAAGATAGAAGAAAAGTTAATGTCCTTAGGTGCAGATATTCAACGTGTAGAAGGTTCTGAGTATTAGTGTTTAGTAGAATTAAAAATATTTTTACTGTTAATAATAATTTAAATATCTATTTATTTATAATAATCGTTTTTAATTTAATTTTAACTGCTTTTCCTTTGACAAAAGAATTTGGTTATGAATTTTCTGTATTAAATTCATTACTTCTTTCTATTCTCGCAAGCTTATACTTTATTACTTTAATAAAAAAGTATTCTGCAGAAATAATTAATAAACAGGAAATAAAAAGTAACTTAATTAAAGCATCATCTGCATTTATCATTTTGCCTTTTGCAATTTCTTGCACTAATTCATTGCTTACTTCGTTCTGTTCATTTAAAGATGGCGTATTGTTTTATACAGTGATAACCATCCCATCAATTTTGATTGGAGCAGCAACAGGATATTTATCTTATTTAATAAATAAAAAATATGCTGTTCTTATTTTCTTTTTAATTTATATTTTAATTCTCTTTATACCTGCAATTGAAATTTATATTAATCCACAGGTTTATTTTTATAATCCTTTACTTGGATTTTTTCCCGGTACTATTTACGATGAAGGTATAAGTGTAAATAGTAAGCTTGCAGGGTATAGATTCCTTAACCTTATTTATTTTGGAGCAATGTTTTTTGCTGTTTATAAATTTGGAAAAGTAGGTAAAAGAAAAATTAAAATTATAATCTTCTCTGGTTTTCTGGCAGCAGCAATAATATTCTTTTATCTTTCTCCTTTGCTTGGATTCTCTACAAGCAATTACATAATCAAAAAAGAACTTGATGGAGTAATTTCGACTGAGCATTTTGAAATTCATTACTCCAGGAAAATCAATGAGCAAATGATGAAAGTGGTGGCTTTGCATCACGAATATTATTATCAGGAGCTTTCAGATTTCTTTAACACAAAGCTTCATAAAAAAATTACCTCATATGTTTTTTATAATAGAGAACAGAAGGGAAGATTATTCGGTTCATTCAATGCCGATGTGGCAAAGCCCTGGCTGAATCAAATTTACACAGTATACGACAGCTATAACAAAACCTTAAAACACGAGCTTGCACATTGTTTTACTTCAGCTTTTGCTGAAGGTCCTTTTAAAGTTGCAGATAAATTTAATCCTGTTTTGATTGAAGGAATTGCTATGGCTGCAGATTCTTCATCACAGGATTTCAGTTTGGATTTTCTTGCAGCACTTGCTTACAAAAATGGGTACAATATAAACTTGAAAGAACTATTTGAAGGATTTAATTTCTTCAAGCATTCTTCTTCAATAGGATACATTTATTCCGGGTCAATTACCAAGTATCTGATCAATAATTATGGAATAGATAAATTTAAAAAATTCTATAGCAATAGTAACTTTCAAAAGGTATATGGAAAAGACGCGGATACTATAATTAAGGAGTACATTGCATACATTAATTCTCTTAATGTTGATAGTCTGAAACATACTGCAAATTATTACTTTGGCAGGAAATCTATTTTTGCAAAAGAATGTCCACGTTATGTAGCAGAGCAGCAGGATTTAGGTTGGTCATTATATGACTTTAAAGAATATGAAGAGTCTAAAGAAGTTTTTGCCGGATTAATTTCAATCAGCAATGACTATTCCTCACTTCTTGGTTATGTAAATAGTTTAACTGAATTAGAAAAGAAAGATGAAGCTGTTAATGTACTTGAAGGTAAGATTAAAAATTTTGAAGGTACATCTTATTATTACAATCTTGAATTAAGATTGGCAGATCTATACGCATTAACCCAAAAAATATCTAAGGCAGATTCCTTATACAATGTAATCATTGAACAAAATGCATCAAAGAATGTTGTTGATGTTGCAAAGATAAGATTGATTTTATTGCACGATGAAAAAGTATTTACAGAGTATGTATCGGGTAATGATATAACTAAATATCTAATTTTAAGAGACCTGAATAAAAAATCATATAACTACATTTCATTTAAATATCTAATAAATTTATCCAAAGCTCTTAATGAGGATTATGATTATTTCTTAAGTTCTTTTGATAAGGTTTTTGATGTTACTGATTATAACAGCAGTTATGCTTTAATGTTGCTGTCAGAATATATGGTAGAAAATTTTGATTTAATCCGTGCACGAAAAGCAGCCGCTTTATCTTTAAGATATCACTATGATGCTGAATTAAACATTCTTTTAAAAGAAAATTACAGAAAATTAAACTGGCTGCTGAACAATAAGCAAATTGCTGAGAACCTGAAGTAAGTCTTTCCTTCTTTACTTGTCACATTTTAAGCAACATTTCTCATTTAATTTTGAATAAAAAATAAGATGATAAAATGCCTGACCCTCAATTAGAACGAATTGGTAAGTATTCTAAAATGACAGCGTACTTCCTTGGATTTTTATGTTTTATCCTGATTGTTTATATACTTATGGCACTAAAAGTAATTTTAGTTCCCGTAACTATTGCAATATTTTTAACGTATTTATTCCATCCAATTTTAGTTTATTTAAAACAATACAAAGTTCCTAAAGCAGTTTCCGTAATTATAATTTTTATAGGAATATTAGGGGTCTATTATTTGTTTGGTTTTTTGTTTGTATCAAATCTTGATCTATTCAAATCTAAAGCTGAATTTTATTCTAAAAATTTTGCAACATACTTGAAAAATTTTTTAGACCAGTTTGATTTGACCACTCAGGAATTTGCACAGTTGATGAATATAAAAATCCGAAGATTCGATTTTAATTCTTTATTACAGGGTTTATTTGCAGCAGGAGTTATTCAGGGAATTTTTAATTCTCTGGCAAGTGCCTTTGAAGATTTATTTATCTCAATGATATTTTGGATATTTATGATAATGGGAAAAGATAAATTTGAAGAAAGATTGAAATCAGCGTTTGTTGATAATGGAGAAATGATATACAGTAATATTGTTGAATTTGATAATCAAATTCAATCATATTTATTAGTAAAAACTGTCTTAAGTATTATTCTTGCCACTTTCACATATATAATTCTTTTGTTGTTCAATATAGATTTTGCATTATTTTGGGCAATTCTTGCTTTTATATTAAATTTTATTCCTAATTTAGGTTCATTACTTGCAACATTGTTTCCTGTTGCAATATCCTTACTTCAATATGGATTTGGTGCCAGAACCTTAATTATGGCACTAATATTAATTGTAATGCATAATGCAGTCGGCAATTTTATTGAGCCCCAATATATGGGAAGGAGAATGGATTTGAGTCCTGTTTTTGTTCTGTTCTCTTTAATATTCTGGGGTTGGGTTTGGGGCGTTGCTGGAATGTTTTTAGCTGTTCCAATTGCAGCAGCTATGAAGGTATTATTTAGCAATATCAAACCATTGAAACCAATTGCAATATTAATGGGCAGCAATACAAGTGAATCATATACTATATTTAAATCGAGATTTATAAAGGTTAAATGAATTTAGAAAAAGAAATAAAACATATTCCTTTCCTTGAAAAAGTTACTGAAATTTCTAAAAAATTAAATGTTGAAGCCTATATCATTGGTGGCTTTGTACGTGACATGATTTTGAAGAGAGAGAAAAATGAAATAGATTTTTTAATTATAGGCAATGGAATTGAATTCGCAAAAGAATTATCAAAACTATTAAATGGTAATAAAATCTCTATTTTTAAAAATTTTGGTACTGCCCATTTTAAATATGAAAATTTTGATTTAGAATTTGTTGGCGCAAGAAAAGAATCTTACGATAGAGGAAGTAGAAAACCTGTTGTGGAAACAGGTACATTCATAGATGATATAAACAGGCGTGATTTTACAATCAATACTCTTGCTCTTTCATTAAACAAAAATAACTTTGGAGAAGTTATAGATACCTACAATGGGTTAAATGATATTGAAAATAAAATCATAAAAACACCTCTTGACCCTGAAATTACTTTTGATGATGATCCATTAAGAATTATGCGTGCATTTCGCTTTGCTGCTCAGTTAGATTTTTCGGTTGATGAAAAAATTCTTACTGCTGCTAATAAATTAAGAGAAAGATTGAAGATAGTTTCACAGGAAAGAATAACAGATGAATTTCTGAAAATTTTATCTTCGCCTAAACCTTCAGTTGGCATTCAACTTATATATGATTCTCAAGTTCTTGAAATTGTTTTTCCTGAGATTGCTAATCTTGCAGGAGTAGAGCAAAGAAAAGATTTTCATCATAAGGATGTTTTCAATCATACAATGATAGTTCTTGATAATATTTCAAAAGCTACTGATAATGTATGGTTAAGGTTTGCTGCTCTTGTTCACGATATAGCAAAACCACCTACAAAAAGATTTTTTGAAGATGTTGGCTGGACATTCCATGGACACGAGGACTTAGGTTCTCAAATGATGAAGGGAATATTCCATCGTTTAAAATTACCTTTAAACAAGTTACCATACGTTGAAAAATTAATTTTACTTCATCTAAGGCCCATTGCTCTTGCTAAAGAAGAAGTGACTGATTCAGCAATAAGAAGACTTATCGTTGCTGCAGGAGAAGACCTTGAAGATTTAATAACATTATGCAGAGCAGATATTACCAGTAAAAATCCCGGTAAGGTTACAAAGTATCTTAGCAATTATGAAAAGGTTATGCAGAAGGTATGGGAAGTTGAAGAAAAGGATAAGTTAAGAGCATTTCAATCCCCGGTTAGAGGTGAGGAAATAATGAAGTTGTTTAATCTAAAACCTTCTAAGACAGTAGGGGATATTAAACACGCTATTGAAGAAGCTATTCTTGACGGGAAAATAGAAAATAATTATGATGCTGCCTATAATTATTTAATGCAGATTAAAGATGATTATATTAAATAACCAACTTTAACCTGCTGAATAATTTTAATGTTGTTGATATAAACCAATAATATTATCACTATTATCTTTTATTAAGGCATACCATCCCATAACAGGTATAATAGTTTTATTTCTTTCTACCTTACCACCGGCATCCTTAATTCTTTCAAGAATCATATCAATACTGCTTACGGTAATGTGAAAAATAGTTGTATCACCGGCTTTTATATTATCTGATTTTCTTAAACCTACTGTTATTCCTTTATGGTTATTATATAAAAGATATCCATTCCCAAAAGGTTTAAATTCCCATCCAAATAAATCTTCGTAAAATTTCTTTGAAGCTTCTAAATCTTTAACTGGTATCTCTACATGAGAAATTAAACTAGACATCATTATTCCTTATATTATTCTATATTTTAAAATTATAGCAATAAATTTCAAGATACAAGACGGAACAATCAATTTGAAATTCAATGCTAATTAAATCAAACCTAACAATTTTGCAGCTGCATTAATATGGTCTTTGTTTGTACCACAACATCCACCTATAAATTCCACTCCCAATGATTTTGCAAACAAAGCAAATTCAGCAAAGGCTTCAGGTTTTTCATCATAAACCATTATACCATCAGTTAAATGAGGTAAACCTGCATTCGGCTGCACTAAAATGGGTATGTGAGAATTTTCCTTTAATGTGGCTGCAATTGTTTCCATCTGATCAAAACCATTTCCACAATTTGAACCAATGAACGAAGCGCCTTCATCCTGAAGTTTTTCAATGCAATCTATTAAGCTATCTCCAAATGGAGTCCGAATTTCATCACCATTTACTTCAAAAGTTAAGCTTACTCCTACGGTTTTTGCTCCAGCTTCTTTTGCAGCTTTAAGAGCAGTAATTGCTTCTTCGAGAAAAATCATTGTCTCAACTAAGATGAAATCAATCCCTCCCTTAATTAATGCATCTGCCTGAACTTTAAATATCTCTTTAGCCTCATCTTTTGCAATATCCCCGAAAGGTTCAATAACAACTCCCAGAGGTCCCATCGAACCAGCAACAAAAGTATTTTCTCTCTTTAATTCCTTAGCAATTTTTGCTGCTTGAAAATTTAATTCAAAAACCCGTTCTTGCAATCCGCTTAATTCCAAACGTTTAGCATTTGCTCCGAAAGAATTTGTTTCAATTACTGATGAACCTGCATTAAGATAATCCAAATGAATACTTTTTATTACCTCAGGATTTTCTATATTCAATAATTCAGGTGCATGACCAACTTCCAATCCCTTTTTCTGAAGTTCTGTTCCCATAGCTCCATCAAATAAAATTGGAGTTCTCTTTAGCAAAGTTTGTATATCAATCATTAATAATTTCCATATTTAGTGACAGCTTCATACAATGCCTGAATGTTTTCTCGTTTAACATCAGGAGCAATTGAACAGGCAGTACTAAGAATGAAATTTTTATATTTCATTCCTATCTGTAATCTATTTTTAGCATCATTGATGACTTCTTCCCTGGTACCACTCAGTAATGATGCAATAGAATCAATATTTCCTTTTATAAACCCTGTTGAAGGTATTCTCTCAAAAGCATCATCTAATTCGACGTCTCCAAGAGGAGGTGGGTCAAGACATTCAATGCCGCTAATTCCAGCTTCAAACATTAATTCCAATCTATCATTTATTGAACCACAGGTGTGAGTATAAATGTGAACTCCATTATTCCTTATAGCTTCTGCAATCTGCTTTTCATATGGAAGTACAAATTCTCTGTAACTATCAGGAGAAATAAATCCTGCACCTGCAAATGGGGATGATAATTTTATTGCATCTATTCCGGTATGACACATTTCAACTGCAAGGTTCTTGACCAGAACAGTAAAATGCTGTAAAATTTCTTTTACTTTGTCAGGCTCGAATAATAAATTTAATAAGGAATCTTGATGTCCAAATAAATCCAGGTAGTAATCAAAAGGGGATGTAATTTCTCCGTGGATAGAATAATCTTTCCCACATTTTTCAATAATCTTATTGATTGACTTGAACTTATCTTTTAAATCAATTGGAAAATATAAATCCTGAGAAACAGGAATATAATCTAAAACTTTTGGTATAGTGTTAATATCGAATGTTGAAATTTCAGGAAAAATTCTTTCTTCTTTAAAAGTATGGACAGGAAGGTCATTATGAAGAAATTTAGTACTATCTCCATTTTTCCATTCAATTAGATCAAAATCATCATAAGTATCAAAACCATTAATTTCATCTTTCCATTTGTCTGAATGACCGTGAAGGCTTATCAATATTCCATCAAAGTTATAAATTTCTCTTAGCTTAAGTAATCCTTTAACATAAGTATCAACATCAAACCAGAATAAAACAGGACTCTCATCCAGTTGACGAAGCATATGACCTATACTAAATTGACAAAGTAATGGCACCCTATCAGGAGTTTTTAACTCCATTACTGCTTTAACACGTTCTTTAGAATTCATAATAATAAATAAAAATTATAACTTAAATTTAATATAATTATTTATTATAGATACATATTATTCAATTATCTTATTTACTGCAGAATAATCTTCTTCAGATAATCCTTTACTATTAGCAAGTTCAAAAAGTTCTTTAGCACCATCCAGAGTTAGAGTTTGTGTGTTTGTATGTTTGGCAATATTAGAAATTAAAGTTAAATCTTTTAACATCCATTGAAGAGGGAAGTCTGTTTCATAATTATTTGTTTTAATTTTAATCTTTTTTAATGCCATTAAAGGAGCAGTAACCGGAGATTCAGTAAGAATATTTAATAAAAGGTCTTCATTTAAATTTAACTTTCTGCCTAACTTTAATGCTTCTGATAAAGCTGCCATATTAACACCCAGCATCATATTTAATAATAATTTTAAAGAGGCACCTTTTCCATTTTCTCCTATATAATGAGTCTGTTTTCCCATAGAATTAAAAATTTCTGCATACTCTTCAACGTCAGCTTTAATTCCTCCTGCAAGAAAAACCAACTCGGCTTTATCTGCAGCTGCTTTTGAACCTGAAACAGGTGCATCAATAAATTTAATTTCTTTTGCTTTGCACTTTTCTGCCATATCCAAAGAAGTTTCAGGATTTACAGTACTGCAATCAATCCAGGTTTTACCTTTTGGTAATCCTCTTATTATTTCATCAGAAATATCATGCACAACCTGGGGAGTTGAAAGCATTGTAATTACTACATCAGATTTACTTGCAAGTTCGCGTGGCGAATGAATAAATTCAGCTCCATTATTTATAAGTTCTTTAGCTTTATCTTCAGTTCTGTTATACACAAATAAATGATAACCTGTCTTAAGCAAATTATTAGCCATACGGCTGCCCATAATTCCTAAACCAATAAATCCAATTTTTTTATTCATAATACCTTTCAAAAGTTTCTAAAATCAGTGGATATATCTTAAAAAATATTTGATTAATAATGGTGATAAAAGATGAATTTAGAAGCTGGAAATTCATTTAGCCAAAAAATAATTAATAATAAAATGCATGAAATCTATTTTCAAATCATCATAAACTTTATTAAATTTTAATCAATTATTAGGTAACTTCTTGTGAAGGGTAAAAACGTGTCTATTAGCAAGAGTAAAAAAATCAGCAAAATCCTCTCAGAGAGCGAAGAAGATAATCAAATTCTTTTTCCGGATGTTATTGATGTTCCCGATTTAAAAGAAGATAAAACTTTACCTCTGCTTAGGATTTTAGAAATCATCCAGAATGAAAACGGTACATCCGACATTTATTTCGAAATGCCTATCCAAAGAAATAAAGTAGATGTCTTTCTTACTTATAATGGACAAAAGATTGATATGCTTTATCAGATATCATCAGGGTTCCATCATATTAAAAACATATATACCGATCTTTCACTTGGTGAATCATATGAACTTTTCTATCGCAATAATAATAAAAAATCGATTCCTCTTATCCTAAACCTTAACAACGGGTAATGAAATGTTTTTAAATAAGAATCTTCCAGAGAAATTTCTTTATGAAATTTGGAAAGATCAGAAGTTCAATAAACCTCTCACCACTTTAGATGAGGAAAAAATCGAAATCCTTAGCTCTGGTATAGAGAATAAGGATAACGATGGTCCTGATTTTACCAATGCCAAAATTAGAATTGGTAACCTTACCTACCAGGGGGATGTTGAAATTGATGTTATGTATGGTGATTGGAAGGCTCACGGTCATAACATGAATAAAAAATATAACCGGGTTGTTCTTCACTTATTTTTAGGCTCTCAAAATAGAATACCTCATGTAATTACCCAGGATGGAAGAAAAGTTCCATCAGTATCAATAAAGAATTTTATTCAAGAAGATTTAAGAGCTGCAATTCAAAAGGCTATTTCATCTGAAAAAGCCGGGCGCGTTATAAAGATGCCTTGTCTTGAGACCAATAAAAATGTCTTGGATGATGATAAATTAGATTTTCTTTATAAGCTTGGTGTCGTAAGATTTAAAAGTAAATGTGCAAAGGTTTTAGAAAGATTAAAGGAAATTACTTATTTAAGAGAACTTCACACTCACGAACCTGTTATTAAGTATGAACTGAATGATGAGTTTTATAATAGAAAATTTAAAGCTAATGATTTTATTAATACTGAAGCCTGGTTCCAATTAATTTATGAATTGATTTTTGAAGCTCTTGGTTATTCCAAGAATAAAGATATAATGCTCAAACTTGCTAAAGCAATTGACATTGAATTTTTTATGAAGTACAAAGACCATAAAGATTTCATTTTATATACAGAAGCAGTTCTATTTTATGTTAGTGGTATCATTGATACTAAAATTACTCCTTCAGATGAAGCAACTGCTGAGTATTTAAGAAAAATCAATGAAGCCTGGAATGAATTGAAATTAGGTTATGATGGCAAGATGTTCAAAGAGACTGATTGGAAATTTGCTAAGCTTCGTCCAACAAATTTTCCTACTATCCGCCTGGCAGGTGGTGCAAGAATGATACATAAATTAATTAATGAAAACATCATCGGCAAAATGATTTCTGATTTTGCAAACATTAATGAATTTAGAGAACTTAAAAATCAGCTTAGAAATTTAATACTTATTGAAGCAGACGGTTACTGGAAAGAGCATTACATACTTAATCAAAAATCAAAAGAAAGCTTGAAATATTTTGTTGGTGTTGCACGAGCTGATGAAATTATTGTTAATGTTATTTTTCCTGTAATAGCGGTTTACTTTGATATGTTTAATAAGAAGAACTTGTTCCAAAAGGTTGTTAAGCTTTATGCAAATTTCTATCAAACGACTGAAAATACTTTAGTTAATGATGTAGCAACAACTTTGAAATTAAATGATGCATGGAAACGGAGTATTTTTTATCAGGGAATGATAGAATTATTCAGGAACTATTGTTCAAAAGATAAGTGTTCCGAATGCATAATCGGTAGAAAAGCTTTTGAAATGGAAGAACAAATTTCAACTAATTAATTATTAGTTGATAATCTTTTTATATCATCTCTTATTTTAGCTGCTCTTTCATATTCTTCAGCTTCAAGAGCTTCACGCAATTTATTTTGCAACGATGCAATTTGAGCTTCTTTAGTCCTTGGCATTGGCTCCTTCTCTTCAGATTTTTCATTTTTTGTTTCTGAACCTTCCTCAGGATAAGTCTCATCAGAAGGTACAAATGCTGCAATATCAAGAACATTTTCAACTACAAATAATGGAGCTTGAGCTCTAACAGCCAAAGCAATTGCATCTGAGGGACGGGCATCTATTTCATAAGTTAGAGCTGAAACTTCCAATAAGATTTTTGCATAAAATGTATTTTCTTTAAGCTCATCAATTACAACCTCTACAACACTTGCACCAAGATTATCTATTACACTCTTAAGCAAATCATGAGTTAATGGACGTTGAGGTTTAACACCTTCTATTTCCAGAGCAATCGCTTGTGCTTCAAAAGCACCTATTATTATAGGTAATCTTCTATTGCCATCAACTTCTTTAAGTACTATGGCGTAAGCGCCTCCGGCAGATGGGCCAGAGGATAAACCTAATATTTCACATTGAATTTTTTGCAAGCTAGCTCCTGTATTAGAATAATCTTAATATAATTTTATTTTTTTATCTTTTTTATTTCTTCAATCAGAACTGGTAGAATTTCAAGAACATCGCCGTTTATTCCATAGTCAGCAATATTAAAAATTGGTGCATCTTTGTCTTTGTTTATTGCCACAATATACTTGGAACTCGACATTCCTGCTAAATGTTGTATCGCTCCCGAGATTCCACAAGCAATATATAAGGAAGGTGAAACAGTTTTACCTGTTTGACCAACTTGTTCACTATGACTTCTCCACCCGGCATCAACTACTGCTCTTGAAGCACCAACTGCACCACCTAAAACTTCTGCAAGCTCTTCAACAAGTTTAAAGTTAGAAGGGTCTTTTAATCCTCTTCCTCCAGATACTATTATATCTGCTTCAGCGACATCAAGCTTTGCTGAAGTTTGTTTAAACTCAACAACTTTGTTTGATAAATCCGGATTTTGAACATCAACAACTTTTACATTTATTGAGGAACCTTCTGAAGGAAGGTTAACAGGAAAAACATTCGGACGTAAGCTGAACATTTTAATGTCACTATTTACTTTTGCAGTCATCAATGCTTTACCGGCATAAATAGGTCTTACTGCAATTATATCATCACCTTCAAATTTCAAATCAATACAATCAGGTAAGAAACCAGCATTTAATTTAGCAGAAACTTTTGGAGCAAGGTCTTTTCCTAAAGCTGTATTTGAAAATAGAATTAAATCAAATTTATTCTCAGTGATGAAATCCAGAAGAACTTTGCCATAAGCAGAAGGAGAATAAAGAACCAAATCTTTATTCTTAAAATGAACTAATTCTTTTAATCCTATAGATAAAATATTTTCAAAATTTATTGAGTCACCGAAAACGACTGCAGTTACTTCAGAATTTTTCTCAGCTTTAATTTTCAAAGCTTCAGATAAAACTTCTAATGAAGATTTTTTAATGTTGCCTTCTTTTTGTTCAAGAAAACATAAAATATTTTTTGCCATAATTTTGCCCTCTCCTTAAATTACTTTTGCTTCTTCTTTAAGAAGCTTTACAAGTTCAGGAACTGCGGAAACATCAGAACCGATAATTTTTCCGGGATTTTTAGGTGCAGGTGTTTTCAAAGAAATTAGGTCAACCAAAGGAGTTGCTGTTGAAACAGGTTTTTCCTGAATTACTTTTTTCTTTGCAGCCATAATTCCCTTTAAGGAAGCATACCTTGGTTCATTTAATCCTTTTTGAGTAGTGATTACTGCAGGCAATATAGTCTCAACAACTTCACGTCCGCCTTCAACTTCTCTTTCGGCAGTAATTTTATTTCCATCAATTTTCAAATCAACAACTATCGTAACACAATTATAATCTAAAATCGAGGCAGTCAACTGTCCAGTAATGGAATTATCATAATCAATTGATTGTTTACCCATAAAAACAAGTTCACAATTCAAATTTTTAATTTCTTCAGCTAAAATTTTTGCAGCAGAATGAGAGTCAAGATATCCATCATATTTTAAAAGATAACCTTCATCAGCACCCATAGCGAGAGCTTTTCTGATGGATTCCTTGTTAGCATCTCCACCAATACTTAGAACGTGAACCTGGGCATTTAACTTCTCTTTCCATTTCAAAGCTTCTTCAACAGCAAATTCATCATAAGGATTTATAATATAAGTTACACCTTGCTGTTGGATACCTTTTGAATCAGGACCAATCGAAATTTTAGCAGCAGTGTCAGGCACGTGATTTATGCATACTGCTATATTCATTACACCTCCATAAAATAGTATTAACTAATAAAAAAATATAAATATGATAATCTTAGAAAACAAAGCATTCATACATAATAAGAAGCACATTAGACTTTTATCAATATTGAATGAGCTTTAAAATTAAAAAAATTTTGTTTAACTTATACTCAAAGTAAGTTCCAATTTAATAATTAAATTTCATTTTGAAAATATGAGCGATAGCTTAGAATATAAACCGATATTAGAAAATAATGTAGAAGAAGATGTAGAGATTGGCATCATTAGCAGAGTTGTATTATACAATGATGATTGGCATTCTTTTGATGAAGTTATTTTGCAGGTAATTAAAGCAATTAATTGCAGTTATGAGCAGGCAAGAGCTCATACTTTCGAAGTTCACGTTAAAGGTCAGTCTATTATTTTTACAGGCGAAATGAGTAAGTGCCTTAGAGTTTCTTCTGTTTTGGAAGAGATTGCTTTAAATACACAAATAATAACCTAATACATACCAAAAACTACCTTCTTTTTTGCTACATATTTCATTGAATATGCCTTAAGATATAATTATCTTTAAGGCTGTATTTTTTTAAATTATTAAATGGAATAAGACAATCAAAGAGTTAAGAAACATTGCAATTATTGCTCACGTTGATCATGGTAAGACTACATTAGTTGACCACATGTTAAAGCAAACCGGTGCCTGGAGGGAAAATCAACAGGTTGAAAAAAGAATTATGGATTCCAATGCCCTTGAAAGGGAAAGAGGAATTACTATCCTGGCTAAAAACCTTAGCATTAACTACAAAGATGTAAAAATAAATATTATTGATACACCAGGTCACGCTGATTTTGGCGGTGAAGTTGAACGTACGCTTCGTATGGTGGATGGGGTTCTTCTTTTAGTTGATGCGGCTGAAGGTCCTTTACCTCAAACGAAATTTGTTTTGAAAAAATCTTTGGATCTTGGACTTAAGCCTATCGTTGTTATAAATAAAATTGATAGAAAAGATGCAAGACCTAATGAAGTGCTTGATGAAGTTTTTGATTTATTTGTTTCTCTTAATGCTGATGAAGACCAATTGGATTTTCCATTTGTATATGCAGTTGCAAAACAGGGAATGGCAAAAAGAAACCTGGAAGATGAGAGTACAAATTTAATTCCTTTGTTTGATGCTATTATTGAAAATGTTCCTCCTCCTGTGTCTAATCGCGAAGAACCTTTTCAAATGCTTATCTCTGCTATTGATTACAATGATTACTTAGGAAGAATTGGAATTGGTAGAGTTTTAAATGGTTCTCTTAAAGCAGGAGATAATATTATCCATATAGATAAAAATGGTGATAAAGAAAATTCTAAAATCACTAAACTTTATGCCTATGAAAATATTAAACGAGTTGAAGTTGATGAAGTTTTAGGCGGCGATATTGCTGCTATTGCCGGACTTGAAGATGTTGATATTGGTGACACAATTACCTCTCCCGAAAAACCTGAAGCTCTTCCTTATGTTGCTGTTGATGAACCAACTATTACAATGAATTTTATGGTTAATAATTCTCCTTTTGCAGGACTTGAAGGAAAGTATGTAACTACAAGACATTTAAGTGAAAGATTATCCCGCGAATTAAAATCAAACGTAAGTTTGAAAGTTGAAATTACAGATTCACCTGATTCATTTAAAGTAAGCGGTAGAGGTGAATTGCACTTAGGAATTCTAATTGAAAATATGAGACGTGAAGGTTATGAACTTCAGTTAAGTAAACCTCAGGTAATTTTCAAAAAAATTGACGATGTTGTTTCTGAACCAATTGAACATGTTATTATTGATGTGCCTGAAGAATTTGTTGGTGTTGTAATTGAAAAGCTTGGTAAAAGAAAAGCTGAAATGAAAAATATGCTTTCCTTTAATGATAATACCAGAATTGAATTTTTAATACCTTCAAGAGGGTTGATAGGCTATCGTGCTGAGTTTATGACTGATACTAAAGGTACAGGTATTCTTCATCATAATTATCATTCTTACGAGCCATACAAAGGAGATATTGTTCATAGACAGCGTGGAGCCTTAGTTGCTATGGAAAGCGGCATTGCTTCAGACTATGCAATGTTCAAACTCCAGGAACGTTCTATATTTTTTATTTACGGTGGAACTAAGGTTTATGAAGGTATGGTCGTAGGTGAAAATTCACGTAACAATGATATGCATGTTAATGTAACAAAAACAAAACAGCTGTCTAATATGAGGTCTTCCGGTGCTGATGAAGCAATTAGATTGGAACCACCTTTGATTATGACACTTGAACAAGCTATTGAATGGATTACAGATGATGAGCTTGTTGAAGTTACACCTGAAAGTATTAGAATAAGAAAAAGATTCTTAACAGAAATGGATAGAAAGAATGCACGTCTGGCTGCAAAAGCTAAGGATGCAAAAGAAGCAGAAGAAGCCGCAAAATAATTTTCTTTCTTCATAAGATTCATTCCAAGCCGCATTTTATACGGTCCAAATGCGGCTTTTTATTTTTAATTGCTTAATTCTTTATTCAAATAATCTAATGCTTCCATTGGGTGAGGGGAAAAGAAGTCTGCACCAATTTGAGTTGCAAAATCTTTTGTAATAGGCGCACCACCGACCATTATTTTTATTTCAGGATTAACTTTTCTTATTTCATCTATGGTTGGTTTCATATTAACCATTGTTGTTGTTAGTAGTGCACTTAATCCAACTGCAAAAGGTTTATGTTGATTAATTGCATCAACAAATTTTTGAGGAGAAACATTTATTCCTAAATCAATAATTTCCCATCCTCCTCCCTGAAGCATCATACTTAAAATGTTTTTGCCTATATCGTGTAAGTCTCCTGCTACTGTTCCAAGAACGACTTTCCCCTTCATCTGAATATTCTGTTCAATGAACAAAGGTTTTAAGTGATTCATTCCTGTTGCCATCGCTTTAGCTGCGATAAGCACATCTGGAACAAATATTTTCTTATCCCTGAATTTTATTCCTACCTTCTCCATTCCTTTAATAAAACCATCATTTAGTATTACTTCAGGAGAAATATTCATCTGTAAAGCTTTTTTAGTCAACTCATCCACACCTTCTTCACCTTTAAGGTCAGGCGGAAAAGGGGATATTACATTTATTTTGCCTCTTTCTACGCAGTAAGCTATTTTTTCAAGCAGATTATCCATAAAATTTTCTTAAAAGTACTTTAATCAATTTGTTTATTAGCAGAAAATTATAAATTCAAAACTGTATTTTTAAATTTATTAAAAAGAACTGAATAAATCCTATTTATGGAAGAGCAAGCCAAAGCAAATATTTTAATTGTTGAAGATGAACGCATTGTTGCTATGGATATAGCCGCCAGTCTTCGCTCATTGGGGTACAAAGTTTTAGGTATGGTCTCATCTGCTGATGAAGCAATTGAATCAGCTTTAAGTACAAAGCCAGATCTAATTCTTATGGATATCAGGTTGAAAGGGGAAAAAGATGGAATTAACGCAGCTGAACAAATTCACCAATCCTTTGATGTCCCAATCATTTATTTGACTGCTTATGCTGATGAGCATACTCTTCAAAGAGCCAAGCTTACTGAACCTTATGGTTATTTGCTGAAGCCTTATGAAAAAAGAGTCTTGCATTCCACTATTGAAATGGCACTTTATAAAAAGCTAATTGAAAATAAACTTAAAGAAAGTGAACGCTGGTTATCTACAATTCTTAAGAGTATTGGTGAAGCCATAATTGCTGTTGATATCTCGGGTAATATTCAATTTATGAATGCTGTTGCTGAAAAATTAACGGGGTGGACCCAGGATAGCGCATTAAAAAATAATATTAAAGATATCTTTAATATTAAAAGAAATGATTCCGAAGAACAATTAACTAATTTCCTTTCTGATGAAAAACAATTTTCATTAGAAGAAGCAATTATAACTAACAGACAAAATAACCAGATACCTATAGAATATTCTTTCTTCCCTATTCAGGATGATAATAAAAATCTAAAAGGAACAGTATTAATTTTCAGGGATATATCAGAACAGAGAAAAGCTGAACTTGAAAAAGAAAAGTTATTTAATCGTGTGCGAGATACTCAAGAAAGACTTCGTGCATTATCCAGAAGGCTAATGGAAGTACAGGAAAGGGAAGCAAGGAATTTGGCGCGTGAACTTCACGATGAAATTGGACAAGTACTTACTGCAATAAAAATAAATCTTCAAACAATTTTTCGTTATCCTCACACTCAGGAAGTTGACTATCACGTAAAGGAAAGTGTTGAACTTGTTGATACTGTATTGAAACAGATACGTAATATTTCATTGGATTTAAGACCTTCAATGCTGGACGACCTTGGTCTTGTACCTGCAATTAGATGGTATGTTGATAAGCAATCTCAGCGTTCCGGTATTGAAAGTAAAATTAATAACCACGAATTTTCAAAACGACTTAATAATAATATTGAAATCACCTGCTTTAGAATTGTGCAGGAAGCTTTTACAAATGTCATTAAACATTCCGGTGCATCATCCATTCTTATTGACTTATGGGAAGAGGATGAAAAACTTCATCTGGTTATACAAGATGATGGTAAAGGTTTTAATGTTTATGGTGCATTAAAAAAAGCTTTGCGTGGTGAAAGTATTGGAATTCTTGGAATGCAGGAAAGGATTGAACTTATTGGCGGTGAATTAAAAATTGATTCTAGCGAAGGTGCCGGAACAAAAATAACTGCAACATTTCCATTAAAAGAATTTTAAAAGTAATCCACTTTTTAAACAGACCATTCAGAAATTGGATAAAATTCAATTTTCATACCCAAATTAATAATCAAATTAGATAATTATAATTGGCATTCTTATTGCTTCTTTATACTAAGATAAAAAAGGTGTTAAGGAGCAATATGTTACGTGTTTATAATTGGTTTTTAATTTGTGGATTAATAATTAGTGGTTGTGATTTAGCGAGCACTCCGGCAGACCCTGCTGGAGAGATGACATTAAAAGGAAGAGTTGTTAGCCAGGGACAACCGGTTCAGGGAGCTGAAATAAGTGTTGGTGACCCTGTTATTAAAGCATCAACTGATGCTAATGGTTATTTTGAAATTAAACAAGTTCCTAAAGGACTTCAAGCTTTTAAAGCTTTAAAAAATTATGATAGTAACAAAGTAGTTTTTATAAAGAATACTGTAGCAGTTGAACAGGTAACAACGGATATTGGCGAACTGAGTTTGCCTTCACCATTAGGAATGATGGCTGTTGATACTACCAATATTAATCAGTCTGTATTAAAGGTTTCCTGGGAAAAATCAGTTGAATCAGATTTTACTGAATATAGAGTTTATCGTTCTAATAGTGCTGCTATTGATGAAACCACCGGAGAATTATTGTTTGCTACTACAAATATAAATATTACTTCATTTGAAGATAGAACTTTTAGGACAGGTACTCCATTATATTATAGAATATATGCTTTAGCATCAACAAATAAATTTTCAGGTTCTAATTTCGTAAGTGTTACAGTTCCCGGAATTAATTTAATTACTAATGGAAGCTTTGAAACTTCCTCAGATGGCATTAAACCAAATATCTGGTTATATAACATTACAGGTACTCCTCAGTTTGATTATTTCACCTTAGGTCAGCAGCACGTATCTGATGGTCAAAAATGTCTGGTTGTTACCTATATTGATTCTCTTTCTAATCCGCCAGTTGATAAAATTGCTTTTGGTAGTATAACCCAGGTAATTGCTTCAGGTAATTTAAAGTATAATGAACAATATAATTTATCTTTCTGGGCTGCTTCAGATGTAGGAAGTATTCAGGTAAGATTATTTAAAAATGGAGATACCCAAAACCCTATAATTAATTTTATTGTTCCTGATGGTCAGCCTTGGCAGGAATTTAACTTCCCATTCACATATACTTCTGATGTGAACTATCTTGAATTATGGATAAATACTAAAGGAGCATTGTCTAAAAACGGAATTGTTAAGGCTTACGTTGATAACGTAAGGCTTATGAAATAAATTTTAATCATCCATTATTGTCTCCTCCCTATAACCCTTCTTCTTTTAAAAAAAGATGAGGGGTTTTTTATTTTTTTCCCTAATTTATGGTCTTAATAATTATATTATAATGATATAAATTTATTTTATTTTTATAAATTTTAGGAAAATAATGAAGCTTTTCAAAATTCAACTTTTTGTTCTAATTTTATTTTTATTTACTAATATTTCATTTCCATGGGGAGAACAAGGACATCATCTTATAGGTAAAATGGCTGTTAGAATGCTGCCAAAGGAAATGAAGGATTTCAAGAAATGGGAAAACTACATTAACGACCATTCCGATGACCCTGATGGACGTAAAAAAGGGGATAAAACTGAGCCTCCTAAACATTTTATCGATATAGATTCTTATAAAGAATTTATGAATGGCAAAATGGTTACTGACCTGAATGAACTAAAAAAAATCTATGCTGATTCAGTAATTTTAGATTATGGAATTGTCCCTTGGGCAACAATTGAAACTTTTAATGCATTGGTTAAAGCATTCAAAGATAAAAACAAAGAAAAAGTTATGCTTTATATGTCTGACTTAAGCCACTATGTTGGAGATGGCAACCAGCCTATGCATGCTGTAACTAACTATAATGGTCAACTAACAGGACAAAAAGGATTACACGGAAGATATGAGTTTTCAATGCTTGATTCTCACCTTGTTGAAATTGAACAATCAATTAAAAAAGTTGATGTTGAATATGTTAAAGATAAGTTAGCCTACATATTTGATTATATCTCTAAAGCTAACCTTATCAGTAATGTTATTTATGATGCTGATAATCAGTCATATAAAATTGCAGGAGCAAGAGAAGGTTCTGAATATTATAAAATTATGTGGTTTAGAACTAAGGATATAACAGAACTTCAAATTAATAGATCAGTATCTGCTTTAGTTTCATTAATGTATTCAGCGTGGGTTGATGGTGGAAAACCTGCTTTCAACAAACTTAAATAAATAAAATAATAAGGAATAAAATGCGATTTTTTTATTTACTAATATTTGCTTTAGGATTTTCATTAAACATATATGCTCAGGCTGTAGTTTCAGAACCTCAGAATCCGATGGAAGATGATTCAATAAAAATCATCTTTGATGCTACTCAGGGAAATAGAGGTTTATTGAATTATACCGGTGTTGTTTATACCCATACAGGAGTCATTACAAGCACGAGCAATGGGGCCTGGTCTCATGTTATAGGAGCCTGGGGTAATAATACTCAGCAGCCCGCATTATCAAGAATTGGTACAAATTTATATGAGCTTGTTATCGGTAGACCAAGACAATTTTATTCTGTTACTGATCCTAATGAGCATATATTAAAATTAGCCTTTGTTTTTAGAAATGCTGCGGGTAATGCTCAATCTGAAGATTTGTTTATTGAAATAAATTATTCTTTCCTGAAATTTAATAGTCCTGCTGTGAATGTTTTATATGGTGACCCTCTCCGCAGTCCGGTATTTGCATTACCAATTGATACCATAAATATTAATGTTACATCACTCAGACCAACCATTAGTATTTCAAATTTAAAGCTATTAGTAAATAATAATCTTGTTCTTGATGTTAATAATGATACTCTTGATTATAAATTTATATCAGCAAACTATTCTGCAGGTATTAATAATATCACCGCTATTGGTTTAAATTCTGAAGGATTAAGTGATACAACATCATTCGTTATTATGGTAAATCCCCCTGCTGAAAACATTGCACCTCCTGCAGGCACTCAACTTGGAATAAATTATAATAGCAACAATAGTGTTACACTTGCTTTGTTTGCACCATACAAAAAATTTGTTTATCTCATTGGCAATATGAATGACTGGAAAGTTGGAATAAATTATTTTATGAAAAAATATACTCCAACTCCAGATTCAACAATATATTGGATAACCTTAGATAATCTTACAGCTGGGACTGAATATCCATATCAATATTTAGTTGATGGTGAAATAAGAGTTGCTGACCCATATACTGAAAAGGTTTTGGACCCCTGGAATGACCAGTATATCAATAGTAATACTTATCCGGGATTAATACCTTATCCAACAAATAAGACAAGTCATATTGTTTCGGTTTTTCAACCTGGTCAAACACCTTACCAATGGCAGGTTACTAATTTTCAAAAACCTGCAAAAACGGATTTAGTAATTTATGAATTATTAGTAAGAGATTTCTTGAGTGTTCATAATTATCAAACTTTAGCAGATACCTTAACTTACTTGAAAAGCCTTGGAGTTAATGCTATTGAATTAATGCCTGTGATGGAATTTGAAGGTAATGAAAGCTGGGGTTATAATATTAGTTTTCACTTAGCTTTGGATAAGGCATATGGAACTAAAAATGCTTTCAAGAGATTTATCGACAAAGCTCATCAAATGGGAATTGCAGTAATTCTGGATAACGTTCTTAACCACGCATTTGGACAAAACTCAATGGTTAGAATGTATTGGGATGCTGCTAATAATAGACCTGCTGCAAATAGTCCATGGTTTAATCAAATAGCTAAACACGATTACAATGTTGGATATGATTTCAACCATGAAAGTATTCATACCCAATATTATGTAGATAGAGTCAATAAATATTGGTTGGAAGAATTTCACGTTGATGGATTCAGATTTGATTTATCAAAAGGATTTACCCAGGTAAATACTCTTGGTAATACTTATCAATGGGGTCAATATGACCAATCAAGAATTAATATTCTTACAAGAATGGCAAATAAAATACGCGAAGTAAGTTCTTCTGCATTTGTTATTCTTGAACACTTTGCAGATAACAGCGAAGAAACTGTATTATCTAATAACAATATGATGTTATGGGGTAATATGAATTATAATTACAATGAAGCTACTATGGGTTGGCTAGCTAATTCTGACTTCACCTGGGGTTCCTATAAGGCAAGAGGATGGAACGAACCAAATCTTGTAACCTTTATGGAGAGCCATGATGAAGAAAGATTAATGTATAAGAATGTTCAGTACGGTAATTCTTCTGGTACATATAATATTAAGGATGTAAGAGAAGCCTTAAATAGGATAAAACTTGCTGCTGCATTTTTCTTTACTGTTCCTGGTCCAAAAATGGTTTGGCAGTTTGGTGAACTTGGTTATGACTATAGTATAGAATATAATGGCAGGGTAGGTAACAAACCTATTAAGTGGGATTACTTATCAGACCCTAAAAGAGCAAACTTATATAAAGTATTTTCAGCTTTATCAAAAATTAAAGTTAATGAACCGGCTTTTGAAAGTACAAATTATTCATTGAGTCTGACAGGAGCTTTTAAAAGAATTATCATCAACCATTCTGATATGGATGTAGTTATTGCTGGAAACTTTGATGTTATCAACCAAAATGCAAGTCCTCAATTTACCAGAATAGGTAGGTGGTATGACTTCTTTAGTGGTGATAGTATAGATATAACAAATACTTATACATCATACACGTATAAACCCGGAGAATTTCATGTATATACAACTAAAAAATTAGAAACTCCGGAACAGGGAATTTTACTTGGTGTAAATGATGAAGATAATTTAAGTAAAACTATTACTTTTAACTTAGAAAACAATTATCCAAATCCTTTTAATCCGGCAACAACCATTAATTACTCAATTGCTAAAGAAAGCAAAGTTAAATTATCCATTTATAATGCATTGGGTGAAAATGTTAAAACCCTGGTAAATGAGATTCAAGGTGAAGGTTATTACAGCACCTACTTTGATGCTTCTGGTATGCCCTCCGGCATATATTTTTATAAAATTGAAGCAGGAAATTATGTTTCAGCAAAGAAGATGATTTTAATGAAGTAATAAATTAATCTTTATCACAAATAATAAACATTATCTCTATTACCTTTTAAGCGTTAATAATAATTATGAAAGGTACGTTATGGATTCCAAGGAAAGAGATGATAGATCTAAGAAGCATAAAGACGAGAGAGGCGAGAATTATAATGTTGATAAAAATAAACCTAAAGGAAAAGATGAAAAACAGCCTCGTCCAAATAGGGATACTCAACATAATCAGGAAGATAAATTCAAAGATAATGAATAAATAAAAAATTTATTGATTGAAATAGCCCCGGTTTATCGGGGCTTTTTTTATGCAAATTTTGAAATGATTATCCCTGCTGCAACTGCAACATTCAATGATTCAGCTTTACCTTTTTGTTTAATTGTCAGCTTACCATCAATAATACTTGAAAGTTTAGGATCAGGTCCATTGGCTTCATTTGAAAATATTATAATCGATTTATCGGATAAATTAATTTTTGTATAATCATTCCCATCTAAATCAGTAATGTAAATCTTAAAGTCTTTTGCTTTAAATTCAGAAATAAAGTCAAACAAATTAATGTGCTGATAAGCGTTAATGTGAAAAATTGAGCCCATACTTGAACGAATTGTTTTTCCATTATAAAGGTCAGCAGAATCAGTACTAAGTACAATTGAATTTATTCCAAACCAATCACAAGTTCTTATTATTGTTCCGACATTACCAGGGTCCGAAACATTATCCAAACAAATTATCAACTTATCATTTTTAGCTGATGATAAATTATTATTTGGAATTATAAAAGCAGCAGCAACACCTTGTGAATTAACTGTTTCACTTAGTTTTTCAAAGTCGTGATTATTTAAATAAAAAATTTCTGTATGTTTCTTCTTTGCAAGATGAATTACATCAGAATACTTATCTTTAACTTCTTCAACAATAAATAATGCTGCGCATTTATAAGGGCTATTTAATCCCTCAAGAACAAGCTTATATCCTTCCGTAATAAATTTTTTTTCAAGCTTCCTTGTTTTTTTATCAAGCAATGATGAATAATATTTAAGCTGATTTTTAGTTATCATATAAGTGGATTATAATTTTGTTCAATGTCATTATCCTGGTCATCAGCTAATTTTAGCAGATAATCCCAAGTATAAATACCGGTATTATGACCATCCTTAAATGAAACTTGAATTGCATAAGTACCAACAGGTTTTATTTCGTTAATTTGGTAAGCTTCAGGTACTGATATTTTTACTTTAGGAGGACGATAAGTTTTTAATAAAATTGTTTCACCCTTACAATTTGCACAGGGACATTCATCTCTTAAGTATTTTATACTAATTTTACTTTCGGTACTATTATCCCATTTAATTACTAAATTTCCGAGTTCTATTTTTATTTGCTTAGGTCTCATATTTCAAAATTTAAATTTATGATAACGATTATTCTAATATATTTTTGGCTTAATATTATAATTTTATTCGCATTATTTCTAATGCTCATTTTTTTTGGTAAGAATAAATATAACAAAATCTCCCTGAAAAATGATTATGAAAATAACGATATCATTGATACAATTGTTCCTGTAAAAAATGGGGATTCTGCAACATTAAGGAATATTATCAATCTGCTTAATATCCAATCCTACAGTAAAAATAAAATAATAGTAGTAATAGAAGATGAAGAAGAAGAAATCTTCAATGAACTAAAAGAGTTATTTCTAAAAAGCAACAATATAAAATTAATAATTAGTGGGAAGCCTGCTGAAAATGTAATGGGGAAGGCACACAATATGCTTGCGGGTTTAAGACATTCTTCAGCTAAATATATCTGCTTTAAAGATGATGATGTCGGAATTAATGAACTTGTTTATCAAAATCATCTGGATATTCTAAAAGATAAAAAATGCGGTGGGGTATTTACTCCTTCATTTTATGAAAACAGTGAGAACTTTGGCTCTAAGCTTTTAATGATAATGACAAATTATAATTTTTCAGAGCTGCTTATGCTCTTACCAGAAAATTATAAAGTTAATTATGCAACCGGTGCTTGTATGACTTATAAAAGAGAAGCACTTGAAAAAGTGGACCTTGAATCAATGCAAAATTACATAAGTGATGATGGTTATTTAGGTAATAATGTCTATAAAGCTGGATATTATATTGGTATATCATCAAAACCAGCTTATATGGATGCTGAAGATTATAATTTTGTTGATTCAGTAAAACATTTATTCAGATGGTTGGTTGTAATAAAGAAAGTAATTGGATGGCAATATTTACTAGTTCCATCACTTTTTACAATCGGAAATCTCTCTTTGATATTCATAATAACAACTTTATTTGATAAATTTAACTCTTACATTTTATTTGGTTTGATAATAGCCATAATTTATAAGGTTATGGTATCAATCATTCAAGATAAATTTATACACAGAAGAATTTTTAATGTAAATCATTATTTATTCATTGTAGGTGCCGGAATAATACAGCCATACTTATGGTTTGTAAGTTTATTTTTGCAAAAACTTGTATGGCATAACAGAATTTATAAAGTCGGTAAAAGAGGAAAAATAATTTCCATAAAGGAATTAAAAGTTTAGAAAATGGATTTAGTCGGATTTGAAATATTAGCAATTTTATTACTCATTTTACTTGCAGGGTATTTAGCTGCTGCTGAAGTATCTATTGCATCATTTGGAGCTAATAAAATTGAAGAGATGAAGGAAAGAGGAGATAAACTTGCAAAGTATTTTGAGAATATTCAAACAATCTCAAATTACTTCTTTGGGGCTATTCAAATAACAACAATTTTATTTTTAGTCTTAGCTTCAATGCTTACTTTCGATTTGGTACACAGAGTATTGTTGTTTACAAACTGGCTGCCGGACCATCGCAAGATAGCATCGTTAGTAGTTGCTTCAATCATAGTTGTCCCATTAATAATCGTCATAACTACTTTGATTCCTAAATCAATTGGTTATAAATACTCTGAACAAATTGGGAGATTTTCAGTTAGAACTTTTCTTCTGATAACAAAAGTATATAAGCTTCCTGTTACTTTAGTAAATGGCCTTGCCAATTGGATACTAATGCCATTCAATGAAAAAACAAATTTTACCCAGACGAGATTTTCAGAAGATGAAATTAGGATTATTATTTCTGAAGGAGTAAAATCAGGTGCATTAAATGAAACAGAGCAAGAGATTATTGAAAACATTTTTGAATTTAATGATTTGCGCGCAAATGAAGTAATGCTTCCAAGAACGGAAATGATTGCAATAGATATTGAAGACAGCATTGATAATATTAAGAAGGTAGTACTGGAAGAAAATATTTCTCACATTCCGGTATTCAGAGAATCATTCGATAATGTAATTGGTGTATTAAATACAAAAACATTCTTAAGAGCATTAATAGAAAAAGAAGAAAATATAAATCTTGAGAAAATAATTGAACCTGCTTATTTCATTCCAGAATCAAAATTAATATCAGAAGTATTAAAAGAAATGCAGGAAAAGGGAGAACGAATTGCTATAATAATGGATGAGTATGGAGGAACAGAAGGTATAATAACCATTCAGGAAATAGTAAGAGAAATAGTTGGTGAAATAGGCGAACATAATGATGAAGATGAAAAAGAATATTACAAAATAGAAGAAGGAATATATTTAGTATTAGGTTCAATGTTCATTGAAGATTTCAATAATGTGTTTAATATGGATTTACCATTATCAGATGAATACAACACTGTAGCTGGATTTATATCAGATATGACAGGAAAGATTTTAGAAGAAGGGGAAAGAGCTAAATTCAGCAATTTGAATTTTGAGCTAACAGTAAAAGAGCGACAAAAGATGGTACAATTCAAAGTATGGTCCGATTCAGGAAGTTTTGATATAGCGACCGAAAAAAAAGATTAAAAAAAGTTTAAAAGTAAAAAGCCTCAATTTCTTGAGGCTTTTCATGAGCTGGAAATGGGACTCGAACCCGCAACCTGCTGATTACAAATCAGCTGCTCTACCAATTGAGCTATTCCAGCTTGTTTCAAATTTAGATGTCTAATTTACGGGAAATTTCTTTTTTATGCAATAACCTTTCTATTACTTTTTAAACTTTTTTTCATTTTTTTTTAAAATTAAATTTCTAATATACTCTTGTTCAATTTTTTTTTTTGATAAATAGTAATAATATTCATTAAAGAATGTTTATATACACTAATTAAATTATTGATAAATAACAATGTCTTGTAATAGTTAACATCAAAAAAGTACTTTATTTGTATAGCAAAATGATTTATTTTTAATTGTTTAAGTTGATAAAATGAGGAATGACATGAATGATGAAGAGGAAATTAAATCTCATGAACACAATTGGACGTTAATTGTTAATCTTATTCTTACTTTTCTGCTAATTGTTTTATTGGGCTATTTTTTTAAACAAGTATTTTAATTATAACCAGGTTTTACCTGGTTTTTTTAAGCTAAATCTTAGTTCTTGTTATTCATCACCATTCTAAATTTATAGTTGTTTAAATTAAGTTAAACAAAATCGGAGGCCATATGTCTTCTAAATTTAGACCTGGTAAAAAAGGTCATCAAGAAAAATCCAATCCGGAACGCTCAGACATAAAGCGAGATGAAAAGAAACCGGTAAATACAGATAAACATATTATTAACAGGACTACAAAGAAGTAATTCAATAATAAGCTGTACTAATAAGTACAGCTTATTTTATCAAAGTAATTCTTCATACCAAAATGGTTTTTTCTCCATGTTCTTGTACTGTTCAATGTTCAATTTTTCTTTGAACAATATTTTTTCATCATCTGAAAGATAAGAAAGAAGTACAGTAGGCATATTCATTATACGCTGTGAAGTCATAACTCTATTTAATTTGTCTTCATTAATGGAGTTTAATTTTCTTAATTCATCAAATGCAAAAAGTAAATCATAAATGTTGAATTTACCATCATTCATTTGTTCAATTATTTTGTTAGCAAAGGGAGAGAGTAATTCTTTAGGAACATCTTCAAGTGTATACCAAAATTTTTTAATTTTTCTTTTATTATCAGTAGTAGGTTCAGATTGAAAAAACAAAAAGAAATCGCCCCGTTGTAAATTTTTTAATTTTTCAAGGAAAACTTCTTTTTTTATAATAGAAAAATGAAAGAATATATCACCGGGATAATGGATACTCTTGAGAAAACCATATCCTTTTTCGTGTATATTTTTTACTCTGCAGAAATCTAATGGTTCATTCATTTTAATTTATATTTAGTTAAACTTAAGTTACGAAAAATTTAATTAAACATTTTTTTTAGAATTTTTTTAGCCGTCTCCTAATAGGACATTTATTACAAAATAGCGTATTAAAGTAAGTTACAGGAACATTCTAATTGCAAAATGGTTAATTATTAAACATATGACAGTGGTATAATTTAGTTTTTATGATTATACTTTCATTTGTTTTCTTACTGTAAATCATTATTATTTAAATAAAGATTTTGAATATCCTCAAAGGAGTTAATAAATGAAAAAGGTAGTTATTACACACGCAAAAAGAACCCCTGTAGGTGCGCTTAATGGAACTCTGAGCAGTTTTACAGCGCCGCAGTTGGGGAGCATTGTAATAAAAGCTTTATTGGAAGATTCAGGTTTAGATAAGAACCTGGTAGATGAAGTTATTTTAGGTAATGTTTTAATGGCAGGGATTGGACAAGCTCCTGCAAGACAAGCTGCATTACTTGCAGGTTTGCCACAAAAGGTAGAATGCTTGACAATCAACAAAATGTGCGGAAGCGGTTTGAAAGCCATCATGCTTGCTCATCAGGCTATTGCTATGGGAGATGCTGATATTATTATTGCAGGTGGACAGGAGAGTATGTCCAATGCTCCTTTCTTGATTAAGAATGCTCGTAATGGTTTTAAATATGGAAATCAGACAATTTATGATTCTGTTTTGCTTGATGGATTAACAGATGCATATGATAATATACATATGGGTAGTTGTGCAGAACAATGTGCAACTGCTTTTAAGTTTACCCGTGAAGAATTAGATGATTATGCAATTCAATCTTACAAAAGAGCAAATGCTGCACAAAAAGATGGAAGATTTAAGGATGAAATTGTAGAAGTAAAAATTAAAACCAGAAATGGTGAAACTATAATTGATAAAGATGAAGACCCTGAAAAGGTTAATTATGAAAAGGTGCCAACTTTAAAACCTGTATTTGATAAAAATGGTGTTGTAACTGCTGCTAATGCTTCTAACATTAATGATGGTGCTGCTGCTGTTTTAATTATGTCAGAAGATAAAGCTAAAGAATTAGGATATACTCCTTTGGTTGAAATTGTGGGACAAGCTTCAGCTGCTAAAGCTCCTGTTGATTTTACAACTGCACCTGCAGATGCAATTAATAAATTATTGAAAAAATTAAATATGAAGGTTGAAGATATTGACCTCTATGAAATTAATGAAGCCTTCGCAGTTGTTTCTTTAGCTAACAATAAAATATTAGGATTAAAAACTGATAATGTAAATGTTAATGGTGGAGCTGTTGCATTAGGACATCCAATAGGTGCAAGCGGTGGAAGAATTATGGCAACATTAATTCACGAAATGAAAAGAAGAAATTCTAAATATGGATTGGCTTCATTGTGCATAGGCGGAGGAGAAGCATCCGCCCTTGTAGTAAAAAATTATAATAACAATTAAATTTTTAAGAACTTATTTAATTCATTAAGCGGAATGGTGTTTTCTTCACCATTCTGCATATTTTTTAATTTCGTTTTGTCTTCTGCAAATTCATCTCCACCTAAAAACATAACATACTTTGCATTCTCTTTATTTGCTTCACGCATTTGAGCTTTTACACTCCTGTCATTATAATCCATTTCAACTGCTAAGCCTTTTCTTCTTAAATCAGATGCAATGTTGAATGCTTCTTTATTAATGTCTTTCGTTACTTTAACGATGTAAATATCAACTGCTTCATCAGGTAAGTTAATTGAATTTTCATTTGTGCAGGCTAATAAAATTCTTTCGATACCTGCTGCAAATCCTACTCCAGGAGTTGGGTCACCACCAAGTTCTTCAATTAGTAAATCATATCTTCCACCACCACATAATGCACTTTGCGAACCTACTTTGCCGCTGATAATTTCGAATGTTGTTCTTGTATAATAATCTAATCCTCTAACAAGTGCAGGGTCAACTTCGTAAGGTATGTTTGCTTTTGAAAGAACATTTTTAACTATTTCAAAATATTCTTTACTTTCATCATCAATATGATTTAGTAATAATGGCGCATCTTTCAAAAGTTCCTGGTCAACATCAATTTTGCTGTCAAAAATTCTTAAAATATTTGTATCAAATCTTCTTCTGCTGTCTTCAGAAAGTCTATCTTTTTTTGGAGCTAAATATTCTCTTAAAAGATTTTTATAATTTTCTCTTGATTCTTTTTCACCAAGAGAATTAATTTTTACTGTTAAATCTTTTAATCCTAATGATTTTAAAATGTCATAAGCTATTTGAATCATTTCAGCATCAAGAAGAGGAGATTTACTCCCCATAGCTTCACCGCCAAATTGATGAAATTGTCTTTGTCTGCCAGCTTGAGGTCTTTCCTGTCTGAACATTGCACCCATATAATAAAGCTTGTTCAGAGTTTTTTGTCTCCCTAAGGAATTTTCTATAAATGAACGTACTACAGGAGCAGTTCCTTCAGGTCTTAAGGTTAATGAAGTGCCTCCTCTATCAACAAAGGTATACATTTCTTTAGAAACTATATCTGTCTCTTCTCCAATTCCTCTTGCAAACAAAACTGTTTCTTCAAATATAGGCGTACGTATTTCTTTATAATTAAATTTTGAAAATACATTATCAACAATAGATTCTAAATACTTCCAATATCTTACATCTAAAGGCAAGATATCTTTAGTTCCGGTAATAGCTTTTATCATAAATTAAATGCGGATTGAAATTAAAAAACGGTCTTAAATATCGTAAAGATTTTCTTCTTCTTTTTTAAATAATTCAAAAATTTCATCATCAGTGTTTGCTTCAGAAAGTTTTTTTCTAAAATCATCACTGTTCATCATTCTTGAAATTCTGCTAAGCAGTTTCATATAAATACTTACCGTATTATCTCTGCCTACAAGCAGCATAATTAAATTTACTGGACGATTATCTAAAGCCTGGTAATCAAGTGGGTTATTTGTTTTGCCGAATGCTGCAATTATTTCATTTATCGAATTTGTTTTTCCGTGAGGAACTGCGAAACCTTTGCCAACACCTGTTGAAATGATTTTTTCTCTTTCCATCACAGAAGAACGGACTTTTTCGAGGTCATTAACACGGGGATCATTCTTAAAGAGGTCAATTAATTCATTAATGACATCTTCTTTTGTGTTTCCTTGAAGATTAGCAATAATAAAATTTTTCTTTAATAATTCAGAAACTTTCATTTTTCATCTTAGCTTTATTCTAAAAATTATAGATGTAAAATTAACATTAACCAAAACAACTTCAAAAGAAAACGGTACAAAATGAAGCTTATAATCTAAAAAGATGATTTAATTTTTATGCGCTTCGTTAAATTTCTTTAATCTTTTCTCAAGTTGAGGGAATTGGTCCCTCCTAACTAATGAAACGCAAGCTCTAATACCTTCAAGTCTTTTGCTTCCGGTTATTGATAAAGATATGGCACTTATACCATAATACATTAATTCTTCTATCAATTCATCACCTGTAAGACCCGGATAAGCAACTGTAAAATAAAATCCATCCGATAAAGTTTCATCTTCGTCTTTGTCATATACAATATGGAAACCATTATCAACAAACAATTTCTTCATTATATGCGCTTTTTCTTTATATTCTTTTAATGCTTCAACAAAATTTAGTTCACCGTCATTTGCGGCTTTAAACATCGCAGCTAATGCATACTGAGCTGAATGGCAAACTCCTGCACTTAAAGTATAAAGTGTTCCGAAAATCATTACATTACCAAAGTGGTCAGTATTATAAAATCTTTTTAAATCAGGAGCTTTAGTATTATACAACTTATCAGAAATAACCATCATTCCGATTCTTTCACCGGCAAAGCTGAAAGATTTTGAACTGGATATAAGCAGAATATAATTATCTGTATAATTTGCAATTGATGGTTGGAATGGAGGAACACCCGGTTTAGAAAGGTCTTTTCTAAAATCCATTGCAAAATATGCAAGGTCTTCAATAATAACTACATTATATTTATTAGCAAGCTCAGCGATAATTTTTAATTCTTTTTCAGTAAAACAAATCCATGAAGGATTATTTGGATTAGAATATAATATTGAAGAGATATTACCTTCTTTAAGATAAGATTCAATTTTATCTTTTAATTTTTCACCCCTATAGTCATATACATCAAAAGATTCATATTGCATTCCAAGTACCTGGATTTGAGTTTTGTGAACAGGGAAGCCTGGGTCTAAAAATAGGGTTCTATTTTTTTCTTTGTACATTCTGTTAACCGTCATCATAGTTGCGAACCCACTTTGCATTGAACCGACAGTAGGAATGCAGTATTCAGGATTAACATCAATATCAACAAACAATTTTATGAATCTTGCTGTTTCTTTTTTAAGCTGTGGAATCCCCTGGATATCCGGATAAATTGATGCAACTCCTTTTCTCAATGCTTCAATCTCAGCATTAATGCCTATTTCAGAAGCTGGGAGTCCAGGTACACCCATTTCCATCCTTATATATTCTTCACCGGTTTCTCTTTGAATTCTATCAATAATTTTTTTAATCTCTCTAATTGAAGCCTTACCAATTACAGGAATATTACTTTCTTCAATGGCTTTTTTAACTATGTTATAATTAATAGGGGTTTCTTTAGTAAGCAATTCTTGATTTTCCATTTTGATATAAATATTTATTAAATACTTCAGGAAAGTTAGTACCAATTTTTCTACTTTCAAAATAAAAAACTTACTGAAAGAGATGTATTGAGAAGGTCCTTTTTGAAGCACCTTCTCAATAAATTAATGGAGAGTTCAAAGCAGGTAATTTGAATAGTTTTTGTTCCAATCTGTCAAACAAAATTCAACTAACATGCCATAAAAATTAGTTGAAAAAACCCTCTAAAATATAGGTCTCCGTAACTACTGATATGAATATTAAAGTAATGCAGATGAAAATATTTCGTAGTTTTTAAAATAAAAAAACCCGGTTGAAGAAAAACCGGGTTAGATGAGTACGGTAATTATTTTGGGGAAAAAATCTTATTTGTCTATTAAATTCAAATGCATGTTTGCGAACACTAAAATCTGTGCTGCAGCTTCTGCATTATTTGATGTAATAACATTGTCAGTTGAAGGGTCCTTAAACCATAACATTGTGCCCTTCATTATTCTATTTAAGGAATCTAATTCATCTTGAGTATTGAAGTTGCAATATCTAACGGCGCCATCATCTGCTATATAGTAGTTGGAAACATTCTTTGAATCCAAACCAAGGGGTTTTTTAATTGTATTTTCTTTTACTCTCTCTTCAAGCAGTTTAAAAGCTTTTTCTATTGATAATTCATAGTTTCCGCTTAAATAATCCTGCATTACTTCAGAACGTAAATCCCATCTGGTTATATATTGATAAACTTCAAATGATGGTAATTGTAAATCTTTTACATATTGTTCAAAGTATTCCTGTCCCTTAGGAGTAATAGATTTGAAAAGTTCTGAATCGTTAGAAGAAGAAGTAATAATACCTTCTTTTTCTAATTCCTTAACTGCTTTTAAGCAGCTTTCATATTCAATTTCGTTCAATTCTTCGATGTTATAATATTCAGTTATCCTGGTTTCAATAATTGAAATATAATCAGAACTATTTGTACTATTAACCTGAGCATTGAAGTTTTCATTTGCTAAGACTTTAAGAAACATTTTCTTCAAAAGTTCTTTTGATAATGGTCTGAAAACTGACATTTTAACATCCTTTCTTGCTTATCATAAATTGCATTAAAATCTTGGAAAATATTTACACAATTTAGTTTTTGCCTCTTTTAGAAATTCCGCTTGCATCATTTAATTTCTGTATGCAATTTATATTTCTAATAAGTCTTTTTGAATAGGGGAATACCTGAAAGTGTATAAGGAAATTCCTGATACATAAGTAAATACCCTAAGGGTATAAGGTAGATGTGCCTTTAATAATTATAAGTTATAATGGACAGGGTTATATTAACTTCTTTATTTATAGGTATTTATGAAAATTGGTAAATATGAATTGTCAATAATTGATTCAGGGTATTTTTTGCTGGATGGAGGCGCAATGTTTGGCATAATTCCCAAGCCTTTATGGGAAAAAACTAATCCTGCAGATGACCAAAATAGAATTAGGTTGGCAACCAGGCTCCTTCTTTTACAATCTGAAAATAGAAATATTCTTATTGATACTGGTTTAGGAGATAAATGGGTTGAAAAACTAAAAAGTTTTTATCAAATAGAAAAAGTTGAATTACTTAAATCTGATTTAGCAGCTAAAAATCTATCTTTTAATGATATAACTGATGTTATTCTAACTCATCTTCATTTTGACCATGCTGGTGGGGCAACCTTATTAAATAATGGCAAATTAGAGCCTGCATTTCCCAATGCTAAATATTATGTTCAAAAAAGAAATTTTGAATGGGCAAAAAATCCAACTGAAAGAGATAAGGGGAGCTATTTACAAGAGAATTTTAATATCTTGATTGAAGAAGGTGTTTTGAACTTTAATAATGAGATTACTCAATTTGATGATGAAATAGAACTCATCCCTATAGATGGACATACAATCCACCAGCAATTAGTAAAAATATCTGATGGAACAAATACTGTTTTATATTGTGCAGATCTTTTTCCTACTGCTTCTCATATTCCATTGCCTTATATTATGGGATATGATCTGCAGCCTTTAGTTACATTAGAAGAAAAAAGAAAATTTTTACAAAAGGCGATGGAAGAAGATTGGAAACTTTTTCTTGAGCACGATCCATTTCATAGTTTTGTAACTGTTAAACAAGCAAATAATAGATTTTTAGTTAAGGAAAAATTTGATGAATTCTAAACATCAGGATAATGGTTACTACAAAGTTTGTAAAGTAAAGGACTTACCTGAAAAATCCGGAAGAAGATTTTTTATTGATGATGTAGATATTGCATTATTCAAAATTGATGGAGAAGTATTTGCAGTGAATAATGTTTGTCCACACCAACACGCAGCTATAATTTATGATGGATTCATTGAAGATAAACATATTGTATGCCCCTCTCACGGGTGGATGTTTAATCTTGAAACTGGTAAAATGAAACTTGGTAATGGTGGATGTTTAGATGTTCATAAGATAAAAGTTGAAGATGGGGAAGTGTTTGTTAAACCTGTAAAAAAAGAGTTGAAGTGGTAATGTCAATTACTAATGAAATAGTAATTAACCTTGCAAAGGAATATGGATTTAACCTTGTAGGTTTTGCTAAAGCTGATATTCTTGTAGATGAGATAAATCATCTTAAGGAATGGTTAGCCAAAGGATACCATGCATCAATGGGATATATGGAAAGAAATATTGAAAAAAAACAGGATGTTAAAAATATTCTTCCTTCGGCAGTAAGTGTTATTTCCTTAGGGATAAACTATTACAATGATGTTAACTATTCAGATGAAACTGATAAAGGAAAAATCTCACGTTATGCATTAAGCTATGATTATCATAATGTAATTGAAGATAAACTTAAGCTTATGATGCAGGAGCTTAAAGAAATTGATGAAACATTTGAATATAAATATTATGTGGATTCAGGTCCAACAATGGATAAAGCATGGGCAGTAAAATCAGGATTAGGATGGTTGAGCAAAAATACCAATGTTATAAATCCTGAAATTGGCAGCTGGTTCTTTATTACAAATATTATAACAAACAAAAAATTTAATTATAATAATATTATAACTGACCATTGCGGCACTTGCACAGCCTGCATTGATGCTTGTCCAACAGAAGCCATTACTCCATACCAGGTTAATGCAAACAGATGTATTTCTTTTTTAACTATAGAAAATAAGGGTGATATTTCTGAAGAGTTTTCAGGCAAAATGAATAACTGGATATTCGGATGCGATATATGTCAGGAAGTCTGTCCGTGGAATAACAAGTTTTCAGTAGTATCCAAAACAAAGGATTTTTTTTCAACTGAGAACGAAATTGATTTGCAATCAGTAATGAATATGGGCCAGAAAGAATTCTCAGCTAAGTACAAGAATTCACCAATTAAAAGAAGTAAGTTAAAAGGTCTGCAAAGAAATGCAGAGTTTGTGCTTAAAAGAAGTTAAGCTATTTTCAACCAAATATTATTGAGTGTCATTGCGATGAGTGAGTCTTCGAACGAAGAAGCAATCTCAAACTTATTGCTTTATCCAAATTAAAAATAGATGAGGAAAATACTTGGATTGAGATTGCTTCGTCATCCGAATCGGATTCCTCGCAATGACATTTTATTAGTGTCATTGCTATGAGTAAAACTTTTAAGCAATGACAGTTTGGGATTTCATTATTCATTTAATTGTATTTAATACAAGAATATTATTAGAATCTTTTTCATATTTTTACTATCTAACTATTAGAATTTAAGAGAATTAATCATACAAAAATTTAAATCGGAGCTTTTTCAAATGTCAGAATTTCATCATAAAGTAGCTATTATTGGGTCAGGACCCGCAGGATTTACTGCAGCTTTATACACGGCTAGAGCAAGCTTAAAACCTGTTATTTTTGAAGGTATGCAGCCTGGTGGACAATTAACCATTACAACTGAAGTAGAAAATTACCCCGGTTTTGAAAATGGAATTGATGGTCCTGTTTTAATGGATGTTATGAGAAAGCAAGCTCAAAGATTTGGTGCGGAAACAATCTATAAAGAGATTACTGAAGTTGATTTTTCAAAAAGACCATTTACATTAAAAACCTATGATACTGTACATTATGCTGATTCAGTAATTGTTGCAACAGGCGCATCTGCAAAATTGCTTGGACTTGAATCTGAAAAAAAATATATGGGCTATGGAGTTTCTGCTTGCGCTACCTGCGATGGATTCTTTTTCAAGAATCAAAAAGTTCTTATCGTTGGCGGAGGTGATACTGCAATGGAAGAAGCAAATTACTTAACAAGGTTTGCATCTGAAGTTCACGTACTGCATAGAAGAGATGAATTCAGAGCTTCAAAAATTATGTTAGACAGGGTTATGAAGAACGAAAAAATTCAACTTCATACAAATAAAATAATTAAAGAAGTTTTAGGTAAAGAAGAGAATGGCAGAAAAACAATGACAGGTGTTCTTGTACAGGATACTAAAACATTAGAAGTTGAAGAATGCAATGCAGAAGGCTTATTTATTGCAATAGGGCATCAGCCAAACACAAAATTATTCAAAGGTGTTCTTGAAATGGATGAAACAGGATACCTTGTAGTTACTCCTGGTACAACACATACAAATGTTGAAGGAGTTTTTGCTGCAGGAGATGTCGCTGATAAAGTATACAGACAGGCAATTACAGCAGCAGGAAGTGGGTGTATGGCTGCACTTGATGCACAACGCTGGTTAGAAGAACAGGAATAAAATAATTTAAGATAAATCAAAGGCTGTCTGAACTTGACAGCCTTTGTTGTTTTAAATCATTTCATTAAAATCATTTTCTTATTCATTGTAAAACTACCTGAAGTTAAATTATAGAAATAAACACCAGAAGAAAGATTTGAAGCATTAAATTCCACAGTATAACTTCCTGTCTGCTTATCCTCATTAACTAATGTTGCAACTTCATTTCCTAACATATCATAAATCTTAAGAGTAGTAAATCCACTTATAGGTAAAAAGTAATTTATAGTAGTAGATGGATTAAATGGATTTGGATAGTTTTGTACTAATAAAACTTTCTTCATTTCATTGTTTGTTTTTTGCATTCCAGGACTTTCTCCTGTCATATCACCTTCTTCAAATGCTCCTCGATTCCAGTATATATCTCTATAACAACCATTAAAATCAATTAAGAACTCAGGTGGTGGGTTTGTTCCTTCTGTAAATAAAACAGTTCCACTGTCAGATACATTCCAAGCAATAAAATCATTAGGACTATCCCCATTAGGGAGCTGTGGAGTATATTTTGTTCCAAATATTGGATCACCATAGTAACCATGAGTTTCTTGGAGGCAAGCATCTTTAAAATCTGTTAATGTATAATAACTATCATCATTCCAAACTAACCATGGGTCAGTTGTTCCATTTTCTGTTTTATTTGGAGCATAATATAGATTATCATCTATTTCAAGATTAGCAGAAGAAAAATCAACTCCTTCCGAACTAAATAGTAATGTTGTAAGATAATTTGTATATGGTGTGCCTCCTACTGTTGTGGTGCAGCGGTTTGCATAATCTGCAATAATATTGTTTTTAATTTCATTCTTAACCACTGGATTACCAAATGTACCAGCTCGAGTAAATTGGATAAAAGGTTCACTGTCTGTTGCATTAGCTATCACCCAATCAGGACTTACATAAAAAGTATTATTCCAAACTTTAGCTACAATATTTGATGTATAAATAGTAGTATTAACAGTACATTTATTAGCTATATGAACAGCACCTTTACCTGTAGTTTCAAAGAAGAATATGTTGTTATAAATTTTTATAAGACCCCCAGGATTTGATGAAGCTGTACTAGTTGCATAAATACCCTGAGTATATCCATCATTTCTTGTACCCTTCCACCAAAAATAATTATTTCTAATAATTAATTCATCATCAATTCTTAACCTTCCAAATTGTACCATATCACTATGATGTAAACTTGACGTGCCAACACAGGAATTTTGTAATGTAACTGTATTATACTCGATTCTTATATCTGTAAGCAAAGCAGTATTATTGTCAGCTTCTCTTTTAATTTCTATGAAATCTCCATCATCAAAATCATTTCCAGTACCACTATTTACAATATTATGAGAAATTTCAATATCATATACTGGTTGCGTTTTAGATACAATCTCTATACTTACAACAAAATTATCCTAATCCATTCAATCCTTCAACAAAAATAAAATATACTTTACCTAAGCAAGGTTTAGTAAACATAAAAATTTATGATGTTTTAGGAAATGAAATAATGAATCTTGTTAATGAAGAAAAACTATCAGGAAAATATGAAGTTGAATTTGATGGAAGCAGTTTATCTTCAGGAATTTATTTCTACCAAATACAATCTGGTGAGTTTTTAGATACTAAGAAGATGGTGTTGATGAAGTAAATTAAAAAAAGATGACATCTTTTGAAAAGATGTCATCTTTTTTTTGTTTAACCTCAAACGGATTCTTTTTTTAATTTATTTCCAATCAAATTAGCAGCAATAAAACCTATTCCTGTAAAGACAAATAGGAAGAATGGAATCCAGAATTCTTTACTTGTTAAATCTTCAAGCCACAATCCTATTCCAAGACCAATACCAAATCCGAGTGCAATAATTCCAATCTTCATTAAGGTGTTATTATCTTTTTTTCTAAAGTAGATGGCTTTTATTTCATCTGCTGTGAACCCTTTTTCAATAAGCATCTGCTTTTCCCTGGACCTGAAAAACATCCAGATTATCATTACAATTCCAGTTACAATAAATAGAATTATAGGTATAAATAAAGCTACAATATCGTCGTTCATTTTTGACTCCTGAGAAATTTATTTTTTTCGTTCTTTACTGTTATGACAGATATTTTTGGAAAAGGTTACACTTTATTTGTAAATTATCAGGTGTAACCTTTTTAATGATTCAGGAGTCTTAAGATTAATGATTGACATTAAAGATAATGACATAATTGATTCGATTAAAAGAGGAAATGTTTCTGATTTTACATTATTAATTGATAAATATAAAAACAGAGCATTTTCGTTGTTACGCAGAATGTTGAAGGATGAAATGGAAGCTGAAGATGTTTTACAAGAATCGTTTATTAAAGCTTATTATGCATTACCGGGATTTCAATATAAATCCAAATTCTCAACCTGGTTTTATAGAATTGTCTATAATTCAGCTTTAACAAAATTAGCGTCCAAAAAAAGAAATATTGAAAAAGGAATGTCATCATTAGAGGAAGAATTGAATTTAACTTATATAGATACTTCCGATGATGATAAAGAACTAAAAGTTTGGATAAACAAAATGATTGAGCAGCTTCCGGCAAAGTATTCAGCAGTTATAAATTTTTTTTATAATGATGATTTAAGCTGCGAAGAAATTGGTGAAGTTATGGGAACATCAGTTTCAAACGTTAAAGTTATTTTACATAGAGCCAGAACAGCATTAAAGGATATGATGATTAAGAATAAATCTACAGAGGAAATTTTATGATTAATGATGATATGATAAATGATTTTTTAGATAGTAAAAAAGAGGATAAAGATTTATTGAACCAAATAAATAAATCTGAAGAAGCAAAAAATAATTTTGATGCTTATAAAAAATTAGATTCTGCATTATTAAAATTAGAAAATTATGAACTTGGTAATAACTTTAATATAGCTGTAATGGCTAAATTGAAAAAAAGATTTGCTGAACAGAAGAAGCAAAAAAATGTTCTTCTTGCAGTTGTTATTTTTCTTGGTGCAGTTTGTTTATTCTTTACAGGATTATTATTTGCATATGTTCTTGATAAAACAGAAAAGGTTACTGATGGTTACCTTTCACAAAATACAAATAATATCGTTGATAAATTCATTTACTATTTTAAACAAATAACCTTTAACAGCAGCCTTAATGTAGTTGCACCTGTTTTGGCGTTTATAATTTTAGTATCAGCATATTTCTTCTATGAAAGTAGAAGACAAAGTAATTGAATCTTAACTTACCCATGAATGAATTCATGGGCTAACCCAAAACAAAAAGATTAACCCATTATTTTCCCATAGGGACCACTATGTGGCAATCGTGGGGAAAAGCATTACTACGAATCTTTCCCTCAATTATTGTTATATTATAAGGTTAATTTCTAATCTTTTTTTTACCAAAAACTTAAGGATAATTATATGCTTGTAGTAACTACTAATACTGTTGAAGGAAAAAGAGTAACAAAATATTATGGTCTTGTTAGCGGAGAAGCAATAATGGGTGCTAACATTTTCAAAGATTTTATGGCAGGCATTAGAGATATTGTTGGTGGAAGAAGTGCTGCTTATGAAAAAGAATTAAGAGCAGCTAAAGATATTGCAATAAATGAAATGTTGGATCAGGCCAAAGCAGTTGGAGCTAATGCTGTTATTGGTGTTGATCTTGATTATGAAACTATTGGAAATTCAGGCAGCCATATGCTTATGGTTAGTGCTACAGGCACCGCTGTCTATATTGAGGATTAAATTTTTTTTATGGAACATAGAGCAGGATACGCAGCAATTTTAGGTTTACCTAATGCAGGAAAGTCAACTTTGATGAATGCCATCTTAGGACAGAAGCTTTCCATTACTACAAGTAAACCACAGACTACACGTAAAAGTATTTTAGGTATTTTATCTGAAGAAGATTATCAAATCGTTTTTCTTGATACCCCTGGAATTTTAGAACCCGGATATTTACTTCAGCAGAAGATGATGGACTTTGTTATGAACTCCATTAAAGATGCTGATGTCCTGCTTTTACTTATTGATATGGAGAATGACTTTACAGGCGAAAAATTATTTTACAATGAAGTTGTTAAGGAAGTACTCAATAAAAAAGAAAAACAGATAATGTTTGTTCTTAATAAAATTGATAAAGCCAATGAACAAAAGCTTGTTGATATGACTAATAAGCTTAATCAAATTGGCTATGAAATGATTATTCCTGTATCTGCTCAATTAAAAGTTAACACAAAAACAGTTGTTGAAGAAATTATAAAGTATCTTCCTGAACATCCAAAGTATTTTCCTGATGATATTGTTTCTAGTGAGAATGAAAGGTTTTTTGTTTCTGAAATAATTAGAGAAAAAATATTTGAACTTTATTCTGAAGAAATTCCTTATAGCACTGAAGTTGTAGTTATAGAATATAAGGAAAGAGAAAATAATAAGGACTTTATTCAAGCAGAAATTTATATTGAGCGCAATAGTCAAAAGGGAATTATCATTGGTAAAAATGGCGAGACAATAAAAAAGTTGGGTTCACTTGCCAGGAAAGATATTGAAGAGTTTTTAGGCAAAGAAGTTTTTCTTGATATCCGTGTTAAGGTAAAAGAAAAATGGAGAAACAACGAGAATTTATTAAAATCTTTCGGGTACATCTCAGATTCAGAATAAATGATTAATAAAAAATTCAAAGGCGAAGCTGCCTTATTAATTAATACTATTATTTGGGGAGGGACTTTTGTTTTCATTAAGGATTCTCTCAGTTCTGTAACTCCAATGACTTTTATATTCCTGCGGTTTACAATTGCAGGAGTATTATTCCTGCTTTTTTATAAAAAAATTTTTAAAGAGTTTAATCCTAAAGCAATAACAGCTGGATTAATTTTAGGACTTTTGTACTTTGCAGGCTTTGCTCTTCAAACAATAGGACTAAATACCACATCTGCAACTAAGTCAGCTTTTATTACAGGTACATTCGTTGTCTTCACTCCAATTCTTCAAATTATTATTTCCAAGAGAGTTCCGCGCAGAGGTAATATAATCGGAATTTTTTTGGTTCTTTTTGGATTAATACTTTTATCAAGTAAGGGTGATTCCTGGTTAAGTGTAATTTATGAATTGGGTTCAACCTTCAGTATTGGTGATTACCTTACTCTAATCTGTGCAATTCTATTTTCATTTTATATTATCTATCTTGATAGAGTTAGTTCAAGGAATTACAATTATTGGCTTCTTGTATTCCTACAAATTATAGTAACTGCAATAGGTGGTTTCATTTTTTCCTTTTTCAACAATATCCCATATAATTTTAATGATATTGTTTCCAATGGCAATTTAGTATTTGCCTTATTGTATACATCAATATTAGCAACAATAATTACCACTACATTGCAGACTAAATTTCAAAAATATGTTACTCCTGTAAAAACAAGTATTATATTTTCCCTGGAACCCATATTTGCTTCAATTTTCGCTTATTTTATTATAAATGAACATATTACAGGTTTTGGGTTTATTGGTTGTATTCTTATATTTACAGGTTTATTAGTGTCTGAATTGATGGACAATAAGAAAGTTTTAATGAGTGAGCAGCAGGGCTGAGATTATTGCAAATGGCTTGGTTCAGGGTGTTGGTTTCAGGTACTATATACAACGTCACGCTGAACAACTTGGGTTAAAAGGTTATACGAGAAACCTTTATACCGGAGAAGTGTATACAATGGTCGAAGGTGAGCGAGCTAAGATTGAAGATTTGTTTCATAAAATTAGAACAGGACCAATGCATTCGCAGGTAAATAGCTGTAAAATTGTTTGGTCTGAATACAAAAACGAATTTCAAAATTTCGAAATAAAAAGATGAATCAAGATTTCAGAACCGGTTTAGGGATTGACGTTCATGAATTTCAACCGGACAAAAAATTAATTTTAGGAGGAGTCCAAATTCCTAATGAAAAAGGATTAAAAGGACATTCTGATGCTGATGTTATTGTGCATTCTATTTGCGATGCCATTTTCGGAGCTCTTTGTTTAGGCGATATTGGAATTCACTTCCCGGATACTGATCCTAAAAATAAAGATGCTGATAGTATGATTTTTTTATTAAAGGCTGCTGAACTTTTAATACAAGAACAATATTCTATTAATAATCTTGATGTAATGTTAACTCTTCAAAAACCTAAAATACAACCATATTTAACTGAGATGAGGGAGAACATTAGCAAAGTTTTAAACATAGAACTCAATCAAATTTCAATTAAGGCAACTACTACAGAAAAATTAGGATTTGTTGGAAGAGAAGAAGGTGTAGTTTCATTTGCAACTGTTTTAATCAAGAAAAACCCTCCTCTATGATAAATGATCTTTTAAATTATATTTCACAACTTACACCATTCTGGATTTACGTAGCCATCTTTGTATTTGCTTACATAGAAAATGTTTTTCCACCTTCACCATCTGACCTTGTTGTCCTTGTTGCCGGTTCATTAATAGCTAAATCAACAATTAATTTTATACCGGTTTTATTATGGACATCTTTTGGAAGTGTACTTGGGTTTATGTCCTTATTTTATATCGGCAGTACTCTGGATAGAAAAGTAATAAAAACAAAACGATTAAAATTTATTTCTGTTGAAGCACTTGAGAAAGCAGAAAATTGGTTTACGAAGTACGGTTATCTTGTAATCTTATTAAATAGATTTCTCCCTGGTACCCGCTCTGTTATTTCCTTTTTTGCAGGTTTGAGTGAACTTGATGTAAAGAAAACAATCGTACTTTCAACAGTTAGCGCATTAATATGGAATGCAATTATTATTTACCTTGGCTACATATTTGGAAATAATGTTCACGTTATTGATAAGCATTTATCTTTATACAGCAACATAGTTGTAGGAATTACCGTTGCAATCGTTTTATTTTTCGTAATTAGATATTATATCAATAAGAAGAAAACTGCTAAGTGAGTTCACTTTCATCAAAATATTCTAATCCTCAAGAACGAAGAAGAAAATTAAGAGAAAGATATTTCATTGCTATCGGTGGACTTTTACTTGGAATATCCTTTCCTCCTTTTCCATTTCCATTTACACTATTAATCTTCATCGCTCTTATTCCGTATATATCTGTAATGGAAAAAAGGGAAAAGCTTCACGAGATAAGTAAGGGCGTTTACTTCTATGCTTTTATTTTCAATCTCATTACTCTTTATTGGGTGGGCAGTTGGCAGGCAAAGGCAGACCCTTTCTTAATGATATCAGGAGTAGTGCTTGTTTTCTTTAATCCCTTACTATTTTTAATCCCATCAACATTATTCTACATTGCAAGAAAAAGTTTTAATAATAGAATTGCCTTAATTCTATTTCCATTTTTCTGGATATTTTACGAATATGTTTATATGATTACGGATGCAAGCTTTCCATGGCTTACATTAGGGAATGGATTATCAAAGTTTACTACATTCATTCAGGCTGCGGATATAGTTGGTGCATTAGGACTTTCTTTTGTAATAGTTTGCATAAATCTATTTTTATATAAATATCTTCAAAATAGAGTTTCAAACAATAAACGTTCTGTTCAATTTTTAATTACTGCTTTAACTGTATTTCTCATTATCCTGATTTATGGGCTTATTAGATTAAATACATTTGAGCTTTCTGATAAAAAAGTAAAAGTTGGAATAGTTCAGCCAAATGTTGACCCCTGGGAAAAATGGGGAAGGACAGATAGAATAACATTAGTTAAAACTTATTTGGACCTTTCTCAAAAGACTGTTGATGAAGGTGCAAAATTAATTATATGGCCTGAAACTGCTCTACCTGTTTATCTTTACAGCGGTTCTTACAGGAAAATGACTGACACTATTCATTCTTTTCTTGAAAAAAATAATGTTTATTTGTTGACAGGTATGCCTCACATAAATTATTATGAAGGAAAAGTAAAGAAGCCCTATGATGCAAAATTCAATAAGTATGGTAATTACTATTATGCAACTTATAATTCAGTAATAATGCTCGCACCTGATAACACAGCAATTCAATTCTATGGAAAGAGTAAGTTAGTTCCTTTTGGTGAGAGGGTTCCTTTTGTAGATAAACTTCCTTTCCTTGGTGATTGGATTAAATGGGGTGTTGGTTTAACTGGGTGGAATGTTGGTCAAGATACAACAATATTCAAAATGAAAAATGGTAATGATACTTTAAGCCTTAGCGGCATTGTCTGCTATGAATCTATTTATCCTTACTATGTTGATAATTTTGTGGAGAAGGGGGCTCAGTTTATAGCAGTGGTAACCAATGACAGCTGGTACGGAAAATTAAGCGGTCCATATCAGCATAAAGATTTTTCAATTCTCCGTGCAATTGAAAACAGAAGGTCAGTTGTTCGTTCTGCTAATGGTGGAGTATCTGCAGTAATTGATCCATTGGGTAGAGTAGAAGTTGAAACCGATATGTTAGTAAAGACAAGTTTTAATCATGATGTTATATTGCAGGATGATTCAACTATTTTTACTAAGTATTCTATGGTTGTTCCAACGTTGGCAATGTTTATTTCACTGTGGACAATTTTGTTCTCAGTTTTCAAATGGTTAAAAAATAAATTAAAAGTATAATACTATGAACTATATAGATTTAAGAAGCGATACAGTTACGCGTCCATCTGAAGAGATGCGCAAAGCAATGTATCAGGCAGAAGTAGGTGATGATGTTTTTTCAGAAGACCCTACTATAAACAAATTGCAGGAATATGCTGCAGAACTTTTGGGTAAAGAAGCCGCTTTATATGTAACAAGCGGTACTATGGGGAATCAAATTTGTTTGAATGTTTTAACTTCACCAGGTGATGAAGTTATTTGCGAAATGGATGCTCATATTTTTAATTATGAAAGCGGTTCACCAGCAGTTTTGAGCGGCATTCAGTTAATGCCGTTAATAGGAAACAAAGGTGTTCTTACACCTGAACAGATTGAACCTTTTATTCGTCCTGCAAGTGCATACTATATGCCAAGAACAAAAGTTATTGAAGTTGAAAATACTCACAATAGAGCAGGCGGAACAATTCATCCAATTGAAAATATTATTGCTTTAAAAAATCTTGCAAAAAAATATAATTTATATTTTCATTTAGATGGTGCTCGCATTTGGAATGCATCTGTTAAAACTGAAATACCTGTCAAAGAATATGCACAGCATTTTGATTCTATTTCATGCTGTTTATCTAAAGGATTGGGCGCTCCTGTAGGTTCAATAATTGCAGGTACAAAAGATTTTATAAAAGAAGCATTTAGAATTCGTAAAGCCTGGGGTGGTGGTATGAGACAAGCAGGAATAATTGCTGCTGGTGGTTTATACGCACTTAAAAATAACATTAGCAGATTAGCAGAAGACCACGAAAAAGCTCAGCTTCTTGCTAAATGTATTTGTGAAAACAGCAATTTAGGAATTGATATGGATGCAGTTCATACAAACATCCTCATATTCAAACCTCTTAAAATATCTGTTCCTGAATCAATTAAGAGACTTAAAGAAAAGGGTGTTCTAGTTTCACAAGGGAAGGTAGATTCTATACGTGCAGTCACACACTTGGATGTTTCTTTCGAGCAAATTAATCAGACAATTAAAATTATTAATGAGGTTTTTGCTTAATGGATTTAAGTGGATTCAATCATAAAACCACGGTTCACGTCCGCTTCCACGAAGTTGATATGCTTGGTGTTTGTAATAATGCAGTATACATTAACTATTTGGAAGATGCCAGACTAAAGTATATTAAAGCAATTGGAATGATGCCGAAGGAAGGAATTTTTTCTGATGGTAAAATTTATTTTATTGTTAGAAATGAAATTAACTACAGAGGTCATGCATTCTTTGATGATGAACTTAATATTTATACACGGGTTGAATATATAAAAAATTCAAGTTTTGGTTTTGACCACTTAGTCGTAAATACAAGAACCGGCGAAGTTATTGCAGATGGTAAAGGTGTAATTGCAAATGTTGACCCAGAAACAAGAAAATCATCTCCCTTATCAGATAAATTTGTTAATACAGTTTTAGCTTTTGATAAAGATGTCCAATTATTAAGAGATATATCGTGACTAGAAAAATTGTCCTTGATATAGAAACCTCATCGTATGATTTAAATACTTTTTCTGAAAGTCAACAGGAATATCTATTCCGCTATGTTGATAAAGAAAAAGATGAAACTTTAAAACAGCAAAAGTATGATGATGCTTTAAGGATGCTTAGTATTTATCCATATACTGCCAAAGCAATTGTAATAAGTTTGTTCGATTCAGTTAATGAAAAGTATTACACTTATTATGAAAACAATAATCTTGAAGAATGGAGCAATGAAGAGGGAACGCATCTTTATAAAGGTTTAACTGAACCTGAAATGCTCGAATCTTTCTGGAGAATTATTGACAAAGCAGACCAGATAATTACATTTAATGGTAAAGTGTTTGATATTCCTTTTTTAATGCTTCGTTCAGCTATGCTTAGAGTTAAACCATCAAAGAATTTCCTTAAGTATAAGTATGAAAATAAATCTCATATAGATTTATTAGAGCAATTAACTTTTTGCGGATTAACAAAAAAGTTTAATTTAGATTTTTATTGTCAGGCATTTGGAGTTCCATCTCCAAAGCAAAAAGGGATAAATGGAATGGAAGTAAAAAACTATTATGAAGCTGGGAAAATAAAAGAAGTGGCTATGTATTGCCGCGATGACGTTGAAGCTACTTATGAGCTTTATAAAATTTGGAATGAATATTTGAATATATAATTCTTTAAAAAAGATGACATCTTTTTAAAAGATGTCATCTTTACTCTCCAAAATAATTTTACTTCAACAAAATCATTTTTTTCACATTATTATAATCACCACTGCTTAACTTATAAAAATAAGTTCCTGAAGTAAGTTCAGATGCATTAAAAGAAACATTAAATGTCCCTGCTTCTTTAAATTCATCAACAAGGGTTTTTACTTCTCTACCAAGCACATCATAAATAATTAA
>DASRWI010000022.1:0-58074 GCA_035654655.1 Ignavibacteriaceae bacterium
AAGAGTTAAGAAATAACTCTTATATTAGCATCGTATTATTAAAGCAATTTAGAAATTTAGGATTTAATTAGAACCTTTTCTCTTTTACCAATATCTATTTTCCGATTTAACTAAACTAAATTTGAATCAAAGGATTATCAACAACATTGATAATCCTTTTTGTTTTATTACTTCCAGGGTTTAAACGCAATTATTTTGGATCAATTCTGAATGTTATGAAGGAAAAGGCCTTATTGCATCAGGATAACCAAAGACAGTGTTCAGTGAACCGTACTTTGCATCAAAGGATAAACAATCTATAAAACCATCACTTCATCAGTTTATAGGATAGCTAAATTGAAGTCAGACATCTTTCCCAGGTTTTGGATCAATCAGAAATGCTGTGGATACACTAAATATCGAATATCGAATAAGAAATGACAAATGTAAAAGTATGGTCTGCCCTTGGGATACTTCCTTATTCCTTATTCCTTGTTTCTTATTCCTGATTTTTTCTTTATTAATTTAATTCCCCAACATTCCGCTTGATCCTATTTGAACCAGGAGCGGGTATATATAAAAAAAAGAATCAATCAAGGATTAACCTTGATTGATTCATATATTAGAATATTTTATCCAAAGAAAGAATAAAAGCTATTAAATAGCTTCAAAAGGAATCAGAATGAGAAAATTTCATTGTAAGAATTGCTGTCAGATAATTACACATTAATTTGACAGATCATCAAATTCAATGTTTGTATAATTTTTAACAGATTCTACTGGTTCAAGATTCTTTTCTTTATTATCTCTTTCTTCGAATTCAGTATGAATGCCCAATTCATAATCCTCACCTTGGTTTTGATCAATGTAAGAGATCACTTCCTGTAATCCATCCATAAACTTTTCAAAATCTTCTCTGTATAAAAAGATCTTGTGTTTCTCAAAATGGAAGTTTCCATCTTGTTCAAATCTTTTCTTACTTTCAGTGATAGTCAAATAAAATTCATCTCTTCTTGTCGACTTCACATCAAAAAAATAAGTTCTTTTTCCTGCTCTGACAGCTTTGGAATAGATCTCTTCTCTGAATTTGCTGTCATTATCCAACATTCCTTCATTTTTATCAAAATCTTCCATCTTACTCTTTTTAAAGTTATTTCATTCTTATGTAGTCAAATATATAAAATAAAAATGAAAAAATAAAAAATATTGCAGAATACTATTATAAATCTTTAAAAAAACTGAGAATCAGGATGTTTAAATCGACGCTTTTAAGGAAGTATGGTTGTAAACATAGAATAAATATATGATATTAACGTGTGATTGGCGCAAATATGCAAATTCTCCTGATTGATTAGTGTTGTTATGCATTGCAGAATATTTCCAGAAACATGAATTCGAAATATTATTATGTTTCCATATATAAGGAAAAAAGGCTTCTGAGTAATTTCAGAAGCCTTTTTTCCTTAATTCTAAGGGAAGTATTTTTATAATTTATTTTTTACGGCGAGCAGGGTATTCTGTAATAATGAAACCCTTGTCATTGGGCCTACCCCTCCTGGAACGGGTGTAATATAAGAACACTTTTGGGCCACCTGATCAAATTGAACATCACCTTTTAAACGATAACCTGATTTTGTTTCAGGAGCATCCACACGGGTGGTACCAACATCGATAACTACGGCCCCTTCCTTTACCATATTGGCTTTTATAAATCCAGGGGATCCCAGCGCGGCAATGAGTATATCAGCTTCAGCACATACCTTGTCAAGGTTCTTTGTTTGGCTGTGGGCTACGGTTACGGTTGCATTAATGCCTTTTTGGGACATCAAAATACTTAACGGCCGTCCAACTATATTACTTCTGCCAACAACCACACAGTTTTTCCCGGATGTTGGAATCTGGTATCTCTTGAGAAGTTCTACAATTCCATAAGGTGTAGCCGACAAGAAACAGGGCAGCCCTATAACCATTCTTCCTACATTTTCAGGATGAAAGCCATCAACATCTTTATCCGGGGAAATTGCTTCTATGATTTTTTGTTCCGGAATATGCTTTGGCAATGGCAGTTGGACAATAAAACCATCGATTTCAGGATCGTTATTTAGTTCATTTATTTTTCCTAACAATTCTTCCTCTGTCACGTCGTCTTCAAAACGCACAAGGGAAGAACGAAATCCTACTTCCTGGCAATCTTTAATTTTAAAAGCCACATAACTTTCACTGCCACCGTCATGGCCTACCAATATCGCAGCCAGATGTGGAGCTTTGATTCCTTTTGCAACAAGTTGTTTTACCTCCTGGGCAATTTCCTGCTTTATTTCGTCAGCTGTTTTTTTACCGTCAATTAAAATCATTGGATATAGTTTATCTTCTTTTCATACCATTTTTCATCATTCCCTGCAGGTTTTTACCCTGAGACACCACACGCATCATTTTGCGGGTTTCAGCAAACTGTTTAATCAAACGGTTTACTTCCTGTATGTCAGTTCCCGAACCATCGGCAATACGTTTTCTCCTGGCTCCGTTTAACAGACTCGGATCTTCTCTCTCCTGCGGGGTCATCGAGTAAATGATGGCTTCAATGTGCTTGAATGCATCATCTTCAATCTGAACATCTTTTAAAGCTTTACCCATTCCCGGGATCATAGCGGCAAGATCTTTCAGGTTACCCATCTTTTTAATCTGCTGTATTTGTTTCAGGAAGTCCGAAAAGCTAAACTGATTTTTAGCCAGTTTCTGCTGAAGTTTCTTGGCTTCAACTTCGTCAAACTGCTCCTGAGCTTTCTCTACAAGCGAAACAATGTCACCCATTCCTAATATCCTGTCGGCCATACGTTCAGGATGGAAGTTATCAAGGGCTTCCAACTTTTCGCCTGTACCGACAAATTTAATGGGTTTATCAACCACTGAACGAATAGAAAGAGCAGCCCCGCCCCTTGTATCACCATCAAGCTTGGTCAATACCACACCATCAAAATCCAGCCTGTCATTAAATTCCTTGGCAGTATTAACGGCATCCTGCCCAGTCATTGAATCGACAACAAACAGAATTTCATTGGGTTTTACAGCATCTTTTACAGCGCTGATTTCATTCATCATTTCCTGATCGATAGCCAATCGACCGGCAGTATCTATAATGACAACATCATTGCCATTTGATTTTGCAAATTTGATAGCCTCCAGTGCAATTTTAACAGGATTGCGGTTTCCTTCTTCTGTATAGACCGGAACATTGATTTGTCCGCCAAGAACTTTAAGCTGTTCAATTGCCGCGGGGCGATAAACGTCACCGGCAACCAATAAAGGATGTCTGCCTTTTTTACTGAGAAGCATCTTGGCCAGCTTGCCGGAAAAAGTCGTTTTACCGGATCCCTGCAAACCTGCAATTAGTATGATGGATGGATTTCCTTTTAGATTAATATCTACAAACTTCCCTCCCATTAATTCTGCTAACTCATCATGAACTATTTTTACCATTAACTGACCAGGCTTAAGGGCATTGATAACATCCAATCCCAAAGCCTTTTTCCTTACGTTCTCAGTAAATGTTTTTGCGATCTTAAAGTTTACGTCGGCATCAAGTAAAGCACGCCGTACTTCTTTTAAAGTTTCAGCAATATTTATTTCGGTTATTTTCCCCTGACCTTTCAAGAGCTTAAACGACCGTTCCAACTTTTCATTCAGATTCTCAAACATATCTATAAAAAGGATTTTTGTTAGGTAAATAAACTGTTACAAAATTATAAAAATATGCCAAAATGAGGATAGACATAAAATCATCATAGCTCACGCTGATATTTAGAGGAAATTGGACTACTTGCCAAACGACTACAGAACGCCAATTTATTTAATCTTAATCTATTTCAATTCTTTAGAAATTGTTTTTTAATGGTCAGATAGTCTGTCCCGATCAACAGGTAGAACTAGCCAATCCCGTGTACTCAGGTTTTTGCGTGTAAGAACACTTCCACATGGCTCGTTTCATTCAATTCGTAAGAAACGCGAATCAAGAGTTAAGCAGGATGTGCTAAAAAAAAAATCAACATGGCTGGTATTTGATACATCCATCTGTTCCAATAATATTCCATAGCGGACCATTAAAATTCAGGGTAAGGTAACAACCCAGATGGATTACATTTGGTATTCAAATACTATTTAAGTACTATTGAAATACTAAAACTTTAATTTTAGTATTACAATAGTATATAAGTAGTACTATAAAAGGAAACCTGGTCCAAATGGATTTACTATTTTCCGGGAAAGAGTTTATTATTTTACTGGTATTTGGTAGATCCTGGTAAACCGGTTGGTCCTCGGGTCAAATTACCAGCCAGACCCTTGTTAAGCGGTCACTTATCGGCCAGGATAATAGATGGCTATCTTCAAATTTCAACCTTTGATTCGCATAAGAATGTATTAAAAGCCAAAGCCTGCTCTTACTAAATACAAAACAAGGAATCAAGCATAGGCTAACCGGTTTTTTATAGAGGATCAGCTGTTTTTCATCCATCGAAATATGACAATATTTTAATTCTATTATTTAATATCTCTTTATATGAATTCTTTTTAAGTGTTTCCTTAATTTCCAAATTAGAAAAATGATTTTAGAAATAGAAAAAATGTAAAAAATAAATATATGTACTTATTTTAATGAACATTAAGGGGTTATGGCTCATATGTACATAATATTGCGTTAACTTATCCTTAATTCTACATTTATCTTTCCTAAATCCGCAACAAATACGATGTATGGAGGGTTATTTGATCAGTAGCTTTTAAGATTATTACCGATCATGGCTACTCGAATAAATGTGTTGTATTGAGTAAAAAAAGTTGTTTACTAACGTTTTTTATTCTAAATTTGATAAAGCAGTTAGAATTAGAAATATTTCTAATTGTGAAGGAACAAGTTAGAAAATGGAATAAGAAAACCTGGAAATTTTTAGTACAGGAATCATTTTTTACCTTAAAAATGTCCTTCAAATGAAACTTAGAGTCTTTATTAATTTTAGTGTTAATCACCAGAAAATGGGACTAACAGTAGGACTTCCTCTGCAAAGCTTATAAAATTTGCTTAATAAGCGTTACAAATCTTCTTCATTTTATAGCCCAGGTTTAAAGTTAAACGCTTAAAAATTCTGTAATAATTTTACTGGAATTTATTTTTTAGAATGATCTCCCCAGAATTAGAAATACATTAAATTATTTCTAAAATACTTTCAATTAAGATTTCAGTTTGGATGATCACTTCCCAAAATGATCTCTTAAGTTATTCTAAACGAGTGTTATTAATAAAATTCATAAACTATTCAAACTATTAAATCCGCTATGACAAAGAAAAGATTTGCAGAATCACAGATTTATCACATTCTCCGTGAAAATGAAGCAGGAGTACCCATTCAAAATCTCATAAAGAAATATGGGGTAAGTCAGGCTACAATTTATAATTGGAGAATAAAGTATGGTGATATGAACATCTCTGAAATCCGAAGATTAAATGAATTGGAAGAAGAGAATGACCGGCTCAAAAGAATGTTTGCCGATCTAAGCCTGGAGAACCTGACATTAAGAGCAAAGATTGAAAAGGACAAATGATACTTTTGAATATTTCAAAGGTTCTCACGTACCATCACATTCGCGCTTTTCAAGCTTTCTGAATTAACTATTTTTGAACTTAGCAATCACTTTAAACGTTCTATAGGTACAAATATGACGGTCAAAAATAGATTGATTATATGCTGACATATTTCAGCAGTATTTAATGAATAAAGATGACGGAAAATACCTATTTTATTTAAGGTTGAATTCTATTAAATTTATTTATTATTGATTTACAAAGATTTATAAGAAGGTTTTCTAAGAGCATTTTAGATTTCCTGGAAAGATTAAAAATTAAATTGCAATTCATATTTAATAACTAACCTTATGTATTTGGAAAAAGCGAACTATCAGTGGTATGCTATTTATACCAGAGCAAATGGAGAAAAGAAACTTTTATCCAATTTATTAGAAAAGAAAATAGAATGTTACTTGCCTGTAAAAAAATCGCTTAAATACTGGAGTGATCGTAAGAAATGGGTTGAAGAACCTCTTTTCAGATGTTACATCTTTGTAAAAGTAAGTTATAAAGAATTTTTTACAGCATTAAACACGCCCGGAGTAGTTTGTTATGTAAGTTTTGGGGGAAAAGCTCAACCTATCCCGGAAGTTCAAATTTCCAATATTAAATCCTTTCTTAACCAATGTGACCATGAAGTTACCCTGACCTATGAAAAGATTCAAAAAGGGGTCTCTGTAGAAGTATTACATGGTTCTTTAAAAGGGATACAAGGTGAAGTTGTAAATATTTGCGGGCAAACCAGGTTGGTAATGCGTATAGACTCGATGAACTGTAGTTTATATGCAAATATTTCCAAAGAAGAAGTGAAATTACTTGAAGAGAAACCAATGCACAAAACCCTTGCATTAGGATAATAATGCTTTTAAGGCGATAACTGTTAGAATAATAATGCATTATTCCTGCCGCATTTTGCAAATTGCGATCGTTAACAATAGTTATAGTTAAAAGTGTTTATTTCGTATTACATATATTTTTAATCCAACTAACTTCTTAAAGATTTCAAAAAGCCTTTTTAACAGGAGATATTCTGTTAACACCTCTTTACAGGCAGGAAATCAAATATTACCATAAGTAAACTTATAATGATAAAAAAACTTATCACTTTCTTTACCGAAGGTAACAAGCGTAGTGTAGAAGCAAAAAAGAATGTCCTTGGATCTTTAGTTATTAAGATTTTAAGTATTGCCATTAGCCTGGTAATGGTCCCAATTACAATTCATTATATTAATCCTACACAATATGGCATATGGCTGACCCTAAGCTCAATGGTAGCGTGGATAAGCTTTTTTGACATTGGGTTCACGCAAGGTCTTCGTAATCGTTTTACTGAGGCGAGAGCTAATGGAAATACAGATTTAGCCAGAACCTATGTTAGTACAGCCTATTTTTATATTGGAATAATATTCTTTTGTATCTGGATATTATTGATGATTATAAACCGGTTTATTGATTGGGGTAAAGTTCTGAATATCGATCAAGAAACGGCCCAGGAGGTTATTATAATGGCTTACATTATAATTTCTTATTTCTGCTTCCAGTTTATTTTCAAAATAATAAATACCATTTTAATTGCGGACCAAAAGCCAGCGCAAGCAGTTTTACTGGATCTATTGGGGCAATTCTTCTCATTGATTGCCATTTATATCTTAACAAAAGTTACTTCGGGCTCACTTATCAATTTGACTTTAGCTTTAGGTATAGCCCCTACTCTTGTTGTTATTATTGGCAATATTTATTTTTTCAAAACTAAATACAAGGCGTTTATTCCATCGATTCAATATGTAAAAAACCAATATGCAAAAGATATCATGACTTTGGGCGTTAAGTTTTTTGTGTTACAAATTGCTGCCATCGTTCAATATCAAACCATATTGTTTCTCATAGCGCATTATTTTGATCCTCTTCAGGTAACTTCCTACAATATCGCGTATAAATATTTTGGCATATTGCAGATGGGCTTTTTGATTCTTGTTACGCCTTTATGGAGTAGTGTTACAGATGCCTATAGTTCAGGAGATATTGACTGGATTCGAAATGCGGTAAAAAAATATCTGCTTGTGTTGATACCATTTATCATAATGGGAGCGATGATGCTTTCGGTAGCAACTCCTATCTATAATCTTTGGTTAGGTGAAAATGTAGTAAAAGTACCCTTTACGATTTCGTTGCTCTGTTATATTTTTATCTCAACTACTCTGTTTGCTTACATTTTTGTATTCGTAATTAATGGAATAGGAGCACTGCAGATACAGTTTTATTCATCCATAATAACGGCTGTAGGATTTGTAATTCTATCAATGGTTTTAATAAAGAGCTTTCATCTTGGAGTAGAGTCCATTTTGATATCCTCTATCATATCTAATCTGTTCGGATTTGTAATTGCACCCATTCAATACTACCAAATTATAGTAAAGAGAAGGCAGCAAGGCATATGGGTAAAGTAATAAGCTCATTAGCAATTCCTCGAATATCACAATGACCAATATGAAGAATATCATGCTGTTTTATTTAAGAAATTACTTTTATGGGGGAACTTACTCATTTTTTTGGATTTCAATCATAGTTTATTCCATAGGTTTTTTATTATACATCTCCGATCATTTCATTAGTAATTTGTCTTTACTAATAATGGTCTTAGGGCTTATTGGAATAGGATACTCACTTATAAGGCTTATCAAAGTAAGTATATCAAACGCTTATCTTAGGGTGATATTTATTCTATTCATGTCATGGCAGTTGTATATCATTTCAAGAGGGATCCAGGAGTTTAACTTTACAATGTTGTTGAATTTACTTTTTTCCCCATATTACTTTCTACATTATCTCGTACCTCTTGTAATACTGATACCGGCCAATATATTTTTTGCAAAAAGAACATTCAATTTATTTATTCTTCTGGCCATATTATTGTTTGTATTCTTCCTTGTATTTTCAAATGATATGCTCCATACAAATCTTAACTTTTCGGAGCAGACCATATGGACATTAGGTACTGGCGGGGGGTTTATATTATTGACCTGGAACTATCACAATAATAAAAGAAGGCTCATAGCATTTTTAGCGGTATTGCTTTCTCTTTTTGTGGCAACAGTAATGGCCCGAAGAAATATCATGCTAACGTTTAGTAATTATCTGTTATTTTCAATTCTTATTATACTTTTCAATTCGAGCCATTCGGTAAAAACTAAGTTTCAAGTAATAGCAGCTGTATTACTATTATCAATTATAGCTTTCAATTTCTTCCTGATGTATGAGGATAAATTGTTTACGCGAATTGCCAGCCATTTGAATGAAAATACACGGGAAATAGTATATGATTCATTTTTTCGTGATATGTCGATTAAAGATTTAATCATAGGCCGTGGATTTTTGGGAGAATATTACTGCCCGGGGGTTGATCCTTTAAAAGATACAAGATTTTTAATTGAAAGCGGATATTTGCAAACCATCCTTAAAGGCGGAATTATAAGCCTGGTTTTGTTTTTGATGATCGCATTACCAGCCATTTATCTGGGTATCGTAAATTCTAAAAACATTTTAAGCAAGGCCTCCGGTACCATTGTTCTTCTTTGGTTAATTGATATGTTCCCCTGGGGAATGCCTGCAATAAACATCAGGTACATTTTGGTTTGGACGTGCATTGGAATTTGTTATTCAAAGGCAGTACGCAACCTTACAGATCCGGAAATAAAAGCATCACTATCATTAGTAACTAAATGAAAATACTCTGGCTGACAGAAACTCCTTCCAAATATAAACCAGAAGAATATGGTTATAACGGAAGAGGATGGATTTCATCATTACAATCATTATTGGAAGATTCGTCTGAAATAGAAGGGTTGGGAGTAGTTTTCCCTCATTTCAAGGATTCAAAAAAGTTGAAAGTAAATAAAACAACCTATTATCCCATTAAGAGAGAAATGCCAACAAATATTGTTACATGGATTATCTCTAATTGGAAAAGTCAAATAGAAAAAACAGAAGAAATCAATGCCTTAGATGCAATTATCAAAGATTATAATCCCGATATCATCCATGTATTTGGCACTGAAAGCTGGTTGTGTCATGTGGTTAGTAAAACCAATAAAACATGTATCGTTCATCTGCAAGGATTATTACAGCCCTGTTATAACGCATACAATCCGGTAGGCATTTCAAATTATGATCTTATAAAATATAACTGGATCGATTTTATTAAAGGAATAAGTATTTGGCATAACAAGGGCATTTTTGAAAAGAAGTCATCACGTGAATACAATTTCTTTAAGGACATCTCCTTTTTTATGGGAAGAACTTCATGGGATAAGAATATTTCAAAATTCCTGGCCCCTCATTCAACCTATTTTCATGTTGATGAAGTATTGAGGGACAAATTTTATACAGCCTCAGCATGGCAATATAAAGAAGGCGACAAAATAATAATCACTTCAACAATTTCTGACGCTTTATACAAAGGCCTTGATTTAGTAATTAAAACAGCTAAATTATTAAAAAGAGAAAAGATAGAATTTGAATGGAGAATTATTGGGGTACAAAATAATTCACAGACGGTAACGCTATTAAAGCGATTTTTCCAAATTGATTATCCTCAGTTAAACATCAAACTTTTAGGAATAAAAGATACGGAACAAATTATAAGCTTACTATCAGAGACCTCATTATATATTCATTCATCCTATATTGATAACAGTCCAAATAGTCTTTGTGAAGCACAATTATTGGGTGTACCGGTTATAGCAACCAATGTAGGAGGTGTATCTTCCTTAATAGAAGATGGGAAAACCGGGTTTTTAGTACCAGCCAATGATCCGTATTTACTGGCCTCCAAAATAGTTCAGCTTGGGAGTGATGAATCACAATTGACAACAATATCCATCAAAGCACGAGAAACTGCACAAAAGCGGCATTCAAAAAAGAATATTTTGAATCAATTAATTCATACTTATAAGAGTTTAGCTACTAGTCAAATACAAGTAGACTCAAAAGTCTTAATCTCATAATTAATTAGAAATCAATGTCAGGAAAAACAGCTTTACCGAAAGTTTTAATTTATGGAGAAACTTTTAAGAAAATTGGTGGCGGCGGGATAACATTGAACACCTTATTTGGAGATTGGCCAGTAGATAATATATTCATGTTAAGTGATAGGTTTGGTGAGACATCTGAGATACATTTTACGCATTATTACCAACTAGGAAATCTGGAAAATAAATCATTGCTACATAAACTTGGATTTATTACAGGGAATAAATCAGGTTCTTATGAAATTCTAAAAAACAGATCTGAAAAAACAATTACTACTCAAAATAACAGCCTGTTTAAAAACAAGTTATATTTCAAATTAAAAGACCTGTTCATATCATTTTTGAATTCTGCCGGTATATTTGATTTATTTTTCCAGTTCAAGGTTTCAGAAGAGTTAATTCAATGGATCCGGAAGATAAAACCTGACATTATTTATTTTCAGCCTAGTACAATTCAAAACATACAATTTATAAACGAGCTGCATCAAATCACCGGGGTCCCCTATGTGATCCATGTGATGGATAATTTTTTGGAAATAAATAACCTGGCTAAAACTTTAAACTCAAAACGTATTTTACTGGTTGAACGCTCCATTGAAGAACTCATAAAGAATTCCAATTTATGCATGGGCATTTGTGAAGAGATGTGTTATCAATATGGCAAAAAGTTTAACAGGACATTTTATCCATTCCAACATGCTGTAGATAAAAAATATTGGTATAAGGACTATGTTGTCAAAAATAATCCCAATCCGTTTTTAATATTATATGCCGGTAGGATTAGTATTGGAACCATACAAAGTTTGTTTCTTCTTGCCCAGTCTATTGATAACTGTAATCGAAACAATGATTGCAATTTCGAGTTTCAGATTCAGACAACATCTCCGGTTCCTAATTTATTAAAGAAATTTTCCAAATATCAGTGTGTAAAGCTCCATAACCCTGTTCCTTACAATAAGCTGCCAGAGCGTTATGCGGAAGCTGATTTACTAGTCTTACCTATGGATTTTGATGAAGATAGTCTTTCGTATATAAAGTATTCCATGCCAACCAAAGTCCCGGAATATTTAATCAGTGGAGTTCCCATCTTTGTTTTAGCACATGAAACGACAGCATTATATAAATATGCCAAATCTGAGAACTGGGCTTTTACAAATTCTACTGAGATAGAAAAAGATATTGAGAATCTGTTGGTTGAGATAAGGTATAATTATAAAAGAAGAATTGATATCTCTGAAATTGCAAAATCAATTGGCAAAAAAAATCATGATATCAATACGGTAAGAAATTCTTTTAAACAAATGATCAGCGAATCTTGCCACAAGGTTTTCGAGTAATAATTCATGTAAAAAATATTAGCTATGATTTCTAAAAAAAGAATATTAGTAACTGGGGGCGCAGGGTTTATTGGTTCCAATTTATGTGAAAAGTTGCTGGAATTAAATAATACTGTAATTTGTTTAGATAATTTTTCTACGGGGAAATTAGAAAATATTGAATCTTTTTTAGAAAACAAGAACTTCAAACTAATTGAAGCTGATATAAGAAATTTGGATGAATGCATGTTGGCTTGCAAAGATGTTGACTATGTATTGCATCATGCTGCATTAGGCTCAGTGCCACGATCAATTAATGATCCAATCACCACAAATGATGTAAATATCAATGGATTTTTAAATATGCTTGTTGCTTCACGTGACAATCATGTTAAGCGATTTATTTTTGCCGCAAGTTCTTCAACATATGGCGATTCTGAAGCTCTTCCCAAGATTGAAGACAGGATTGGAAAACCGCTTTCGCCTTATGCAGTTACCAAATATGTAAATGAGCTTTATGCAGATGTATTTTCAAAAATATATGGATTGGAATATATCGGATTAAGGTATTTTAATGTTTTCGGAAGACGCCAAAATCCAAACGGCTCCTATGCCGCCGTTATTCCTCTTTTCATTAAACATTTAATAGATCACGAAAGTCCTGTAATTAATGGTGATGGGCAACATTCCAGGGACTTCACCTATATTGAAAATGTGATACAAATGAATTTACTTTCGATGACTACCAATAATCCCAAAGCACTGAATACGATTTATAATACCGCTTACGGAGAATCAACTACTTTAAATGAACTTGTGAATTACATTAAACTTTATTTATCTGAATTCGATGGGGAGATGGATAAAATTAAAACAATAAATATGCCAGCTCGAATAGGTGATATCCCTCATTCTCTGGCTTCAATAGAAAAAGCTGTCAATCTGTTAAATTATAATCCTAAGTATTCTATTCGAATTGGATTAAAAGAAACCATTAATTGGTATTGGAAATATTACCATGATAATAAGCTATTGGTTTAGTAAAACAGTATAAACATAAAGTCTCTGATCAATTAATACTTCAATTCAATTTAAAACACTAAATATCAATCATCTAATATAAATACCAATGCAAATCAATGAAGTAATTATAGGTGTTATTGGATTAGGTTATGTGGGTCTCCCATTAGCCCGACTTTTTGCAACAAAGTATCCCGTAATAGGATACGATATCAATCAGAATCGCATTGATAAGTTAAGATTAGGAATTGATGAAACGCTTGAAGTAACTCAAAACGAATTGGAAAATGTCCTTATTGATCATTCCGACATTTTCAATTTTATTTCAAAGGACCAGCAATATTCCAAAGGATTATTTATAACCAATGACATTGAAGAGCTAAAGATTTGCAATTTTTATATAGTTACAGTACCAACACCTGTAGACAGAAATAATCAGCCGGATCTTAAGCCATTGATCAGAGCAAGTGAAACAGTGGGTAAAGTTATTTCCAAAGATAATATTGTGGTATATGAATCTACAGTTTATCCTGGAGCCACCGAGGAGGATTGCATTCCTGTTGTGGCAAATATTTCAGGTTTAACATACAACGTTGATTTTTTTGCCGGGTATTCACCGGAACGTATCAATCCAGGTGATAAAGAACATACGGTTGATAAGATAAAAAAAGTAACTTCCGGTTCTACTCCTGAAGTTGCTGAAATCATTGACTCCGTTTACCATTCAGTCATAACTGCCGGAACCCATAAAGCATCTTCAATAAAAGTAGCAGAGGCAGCAAAAGTGATAGAAAATTCTCAGCGTGATATCAACATTGCCTTTGTAAATGAATTAGCGAAGATATTTAATCTGATGGGTATTGATACACATGAGGTATTGGAAGCGGCAGGTACAAAATGGAATTTTATGTCCTTTAAACCTGGATTAGTAGGAGGACATTGTATTGGAGTGGATCCGTATTATTTGGCTCAAAAAGCACAGGAAGTTGGATATCATCCGGAAATAATCCTGGCAGGAAGAAGGGTAAATGATGGCATGGGAAAATATATTGCAGGAGAAGTTGTAAAACAAATAATAAACAATGGAACATGTGTTAAAAATGCAAGAGTGCTTATGTTGGGGATTACTTTTAAGGAAAATTGCCCGGATATAAGGAATACAAAGGTTACGGATATATACGATGAATTAAAAAGTTACGGGCTGCAGGTGGACATTTATGATCCCTGGGCAAAACCTACAGAAGTATTAAAAGAATATAAAATAAATATACTTACCCAATATCCTGAAGATAATGGTTACAGTGCAATTGTATTGGCTGTTTCTCATAATGAATTCAAAAAGATCAATTTGCAGGATCATAAAAACAATGGTTGTATTATCTATGATGTAAAAGGTATACTTGATAAGTCATTGGTAAATAAAAGACTGTAATACAACTGTATAAAATTATAAAGAATGAAAATTTTACCTAATACAATCATCTATTTCCATGAGATTCATGATAAACAGTGGTTTCATAGTATTATAGAGTCACTGGTGAACAATTATCATATCATAGGCTTGAATGAATTAGATGAGTATTACTATAATAATAAAAGCCTAAAGAATTCTTGTCACATAACCATTGATGATGGTGACCTGACTTTTTATAAAAATGGTTTTCCTATTATAAAAAAGTTCAATATCCCAGTGTCAATGTATGTTTCTCCCTTAATGGCAACGGAAAGTAAAAACTTCTGGTTTCAGGAAATAAGGGGATATGATGCTCTAAAATTAGGAGAAATACTTGCCCTGGAAACCAATTATGAGCTCGATCACCAAGGGATCGGTGAAATTAAGAAATTTCTGAAAACATTGCAGATTGACGATATTTTGAGAATAATAAAGTTGTATCAAGACAAGACAGCTACTCCACCTAAGATCGCCATGAATATGAACGAAAAGCAATTAATTGAAGTAAGTAATTCTGGCCTTGTCGAAATAGGTGCTCATACCCTGAACCACCCTCTTTTAGTTAATGAAAACGACGAGGTTGCTTCTTATGAAATTTCGGAATCCATTGATAGGTTAAGTAGTATACTGAACAAGGAAATCAAATATTTTGTATATCCCAATGGAGATTATGGAGAGAGAGAAATTTCAATTTTAAAAAGTAAGGGTATAAGACTTGCATTTACTACAGAACGGGGTAAATTATCCAATCAGGATAATCCTTTAAAAATTCCGAGAAGCGGGTCTCCTATCCTATCAAGTTTTAATAATAATAAAGCATATATATTTTCCAAATGTCTGGTTCAATTAATGGCAGGAGAGAATTTGTACTATAAATATGCAAATTCCTGGGAATCGTTGGTTTCAAAAATGAGATAATTTACGTAGTTACATGGTAAAACAATCTGATCGATCAATATGTATTTTGAATAACACATTAAATGCCGGTGGAGCTGAAAAAAATTGTGTTGTTCTTTGCAATGAGTTAGTCAAAAAAGGATTTGAAGTCGAACTTTGGATTACAAGACTAATAAGTGATAGTCCCTTGTTAAAATTAATTGACGAAAGAGTAAAAGTAAGGTCAGTTCCAGGAAAAAGAATTAGAAATACGATTACTGAGCTCAGAAAAATGCTGCTTAAATCTACTTCTAAAACATTTCTTATTTATAACATAGAATTATTAGTACCTGTATATTTCATTAGTAAATTATATGGTCTCAAGCTTAAGATTATAGCAAGAAGCATCACAACGTTATCACATAATTATAATGATCAGGGAGCTATTGGCAAAAGGATATGGTTTCGTTTAATTGGTTATACAGGAAATAAGATTGATTCTATAATTGCTCAATCTAAAGGGATGAAAGAAGATCTTGTTAATCATTTTAAGATTTCAGAATCTAAAGTAACGGTGATACCAAATCCTTCTTATAATTTTATAGATAATAGTCTTTTGATAACCAACAATAACAATTATAATAAAAATATCCTTTTTGCCGGTCGATTAACTGCAGCAAAAGGACTTGATTACTTACTGGCTATAATCCAAATTGTAAAAAATGAAATTCCAGATATACATTTAACAATAGTAGGTACGGGAGAAGTATTAGAGGATTTGAAAAATAAAGTAATTAATCTGGGACTATCAGAAACCATTAGTTTTGAGGGGTATAAAAGTGATTTGTCTTCCTACTATTTGAATGCAAAAGCCACTGTGTTAACCTCCATATTTGAGGGCTTCCCTAATGTTTTGGTTGAATCGATTTCATATGGTACACCGGTAATTTCTTTTGATTGCCAGAGCGGTCCCAGGGATATTATTATTCCAAAAGTTAACGGAATCCTGGTTGATTATCTTAACGTCAATGAATTTGCCAGGGCTATAATTAATGTTGTTAATGACGATATAAAGTTTAACAAGGCGGATATCATTGAATCGTCCAAAAGATACAGTCTTGAGAAAATAATTGGACAATACGAAAAAGTATTATTTGCTGAGACAGTTAATTAAAGGGCTGTTCACCACAAAATCCTTTGACTCCATTTAAAAATATGAATTTAGTATTCGTTTCCACAGGCATATATCCAAATCAACATGCTGCTGCAATTAGACATTCTACGATAGCACAGGGCGTTGTTGAAAAGGGTCATGAGTTAAATTTCTTTATACTTACTCCACAGCCATGGAAAAGTAACGAAATAAATTATAAAGGAGTTATTTATAAAAGTTTAAATGAATACCATGGGAACAACAAATTTGAAAAGGTAATTCATTACATGAAAGCTCTGAAAAAATTGAAGAGTGCTGTTTTAAAAATAAATGAAGATTCTAAAATTGATGGTCTGGTTATATTCTCTATCGATGTGTTGTTAATAAAATCTTTACAGACTTTTGCCAAAAACCATAATATCAGGATATTTCATGAAAGAACTGAGTTACCTTATATAGTTGGTTATAACAATTCACTTTCCGGAACTTTGATGTATAATTTTTACATGAAGAGACTTATACCACGATTTGATGGCATCTTTGTTATAAGCGATAAACTAAAAAATGTTATCTCATCTTATAACAAGAATGTAGAAAAAATTTTAACGGTAGTAGACATTGATTTCTTTAGAACCGTCAATGATAAAATCTATAACTTTCCTTATATAGCTTATTGTGGAAATATGGAAAGTAAAAAAGATGGATTACCAATATTGTTAGCATCTTTTGCTCAATTGTCAGAGCATTTCCCCGATCATAAACTATTATTAATAGGGCAAAATCCAAATAATTCGGAAATGCAGAATAACCTGCAAATCATTAATAAATACAAGATCGAAAAGAAAGTTGTTTTTACCGGTTTTGTATCTCGCGAATCAATGCCACAATTACTTTGTCATGCGGATTTGCTGGTAGTTTCCAAACCCGATAATGAACAGAATTCTGGTAATTTTCCAATTAAAATTGGGGAATATTTGGCTACAGGTGTGCCAGTTGTTGTTACCAATGTTGGTGAAATATCCAAATTTATTATAGATGGCATTTCTGGTTATATCGCTGAGCCTGGTTCATCGACTTCATTTTATCAAAAAATGGCAGAAGCATTGTCAAATCCTGACCAGTCAAAACAAATTGGGACTAATGGAAAGAAAATAGCAGAGAATGTATTTAATTATAAAATACAAACCGGTAACCTGATTTCATATATCGGCCAAAAAAATCTTGTTTATGGCAATTAAAATTACTGTAGGAGGCGATTTTTGTGTTACGGCACCTTATACATCTGCCAAATTATTTTCTCAGAAGTTCATTGAATTATTTAATGAATCTGATTTAAATATTGTCAATTTAGAGTGTCCTGTAATTGAAGACGATAATGATGAAAAGATATTAAAAACAGGCCCTCATTTAAGTACGAACAATGAAATATTTGATTTATTCAGGCAAATTAATATTCATGCAGTTACCTTAGCCAATAATCACATTCTCGATTTTGGTGCTAAAGGTTTACAATCAACAATAACTGGATGCCAAAAAAATAATATTATTACAACCGGTGCCGGGCAGAATTTAAGCGAAGCTACCAAACCAGCAATTATTGAAAGACAAGGATTAAAGATTGCTTTGATAAATTTCTGTGAGCATGAATTTTCCATAGCATCAGATAAATTACCTGGCGCTAATCCGTTGGATTTGATTGATAATAGTAAAGAAATTAGAAAAGCTCGTCAGAATGCTGATTTTGTGCTGGTAATCATTCACGGGGGACACGAACATTATAATCTTCCCAGTCCCAGGATGGTAAAACAATACCATTTTTTTGCAGATAATGGAGCGGACGCGATAATATGTCATCACGCGCATTGCATTAGTGGTATCGAAGTTTATAATGATGTGCCCATATTCTACGGGATCGGAAACTTATTATTCACGCTTCCTTGTAAAAATAAAGGTTGGAATAATGGTTTACTGGTTCAATTGGAGCTAAATAAAGGCCTTCCATTAAAATGGAATATAATCCCCACCCAACAATCAACAGATAATTACTTTTTGTCACCCTGCAGTGATAAAGAAAGTTTAGGTATTAGAGAAGAAGTTAGAACTTATTCCAATATAATCTCTCAAAGTAAAACTTTAACTGACAGATGGGTATCCTATGCAAAAGAGATGGAACCATTTATTTTAAATGATTTATCACCGGTTCCGGGTAGGTACATCAGGGCTGCTTTTAGGAGATTAGGATTTAACAATATTATATTCCGAAAGGAATATGCTGTTCAATTATTAAATCTAATAGAATGTGAATCACTATCCGATCTAAGTCAACATATCCTAAAACTAAAGAAACTGTGAAAATTGCTATTCATGCTGAGAAAGGCAGCTTCAGCGACCGTTGGATCTCTTATTGCGAAAGAGAAAATGTTTCGTATAAAATTGTTAATTGTTACCAGTCTGACATTGTTTCACAATTAAAAGATTGTGATGGTCTGATGTGGCATTGGACTCTAAATGATTATAAATCGGTTCTTTTTGCCAAGCAGTTATTTATGTCGCTTGAAATTCGTGGAATTAAACTTTTTCCTGATGTGTTAACATCCTGGCAATACGACGATAAATTAGGTCAGAAATATCTGTTTGAATCAATAAATGCGCCTTCAATTAAAACGTATGTATTTTACACAAAAGAAGAAGCGCTTAAATGGGTACAGACAGCCACATTTCCAAAAGTATTAAAATTAAGAGGAGGATCTAGTTCTGTCAACGTAAACCTCGTTAAATCAAAGGATAAAGCCGCATTATTAGTCAGTCAGGCATTTGGTAAAGGGTTTCATACAATTAACAGAGTTAATCGGTTAAAAGATAGAATTTGGGCATTCAACAGGGATAAGAGTTTCTCTTCTTTTTATAAAGTAATTAAAGGCATTGCAAGAATATTTTTACCTAATGAAATTGAACACTTTTCAAATAATGAAAAGGGATATATTTATTTTCAGGACTTTATAGAGTCCAATTCATACGATACAAGGCTCTTTGTAATTGGGAAAAAATGTTTTGGATTCAGGAGGTTTTGTCGTAAAGGAGATTTCAGAGCATCCGGAAGTGGTCTCTGGGATCCCAATCCTGAATATATAAATATCGAAAGTGTTCAAATTGCATTCTCTGTCGCAAAAACCATAGATTCTCCTTCAATAGCCTTTGATTTTATCTTAGATGGAAAAGAACCTAAAATTATTGAAATTAGCTATTGTTTCCCTCAAAGTGCACCTGATTGTTGTATGGGATATTGGGATGACCAATTGAATTGGCATAAAGAAAAAATCAATGCTGAAGAATTTATGATCCAGGATTTTTTGGCAAAATGTTCATCGACGAGTCTGTCAGTGGGATATAATTAATTCAAGTTGACCCTATCAGAAAGCATATCATTCTTGCCATTTTGTGATTTATGTAAAAAGAGCTTCCGGCTATTAGCCCCGAATACCCGGGATAGAAAATATTTCGCTAAGCCTTTATGAAAGATAATAGCAACAGATTTTGGGTGCCGATTAATCGGGACCAGTTGAAAGAAACCAGAAACTTAAATGAATTAAATAATTAACTGCGTAGAGTAAAACTAATCCTAAACTACAAAAAAATGAAAATTGCAATTCATCAGGATCATGGAAGTTTTAGCGACCGTTGGATAGCCTATTGTGAGGAAGAAAATATCCCATACAAAATCGTAAATTGCTATGAAAATGATATTGTTTCTCAATTAAGCGATTGCGACGGCTTAATGTGGCATTGGAGTCTCAATGATTACAAAGCCCTCCTTTTCGCCCGCCAGCTTTCATTGTCTCTCGAAAAAAAAGGGTTAAACATTTTTCCTGATGTCAATTCGTCGTGGCATTATAACGATAAGTTAGGTCAAAAGTATTTATTGGAAGCAATAGATGCTCCGTTGGTAAAATCCTATGTTTTTTATACTAAAGCGGAAGCGTATAAATGGATTGGAACAACAATTTTTCCGAAAGTATTCAAATTGCGCGGCGGATCGGCTTCAATAAATGTAAGTTTAGTAATGACAAAATTAAAAGCCCGACGTTTAGTCAAGAAGTCTTTTGGCAAAGGGTTTTCTCACATTAATAAGATTAACAGGTTAAAAAATAGAATTTGGGAATTTAAAAATAAACCTACCCTTCCCCACTTTGTAAAAATTTTGGGAGGTGTTGCCCGAATTTTTGTTCCCAATGAAGTAGAACGATTTTCACATAACGAAAAGGGATATATTTATTTTCAGGATTTTATTCCCAATAATAAATATGATACCAGGTTAGTTGTGGTTGGCGACAGATGTTTTGGAGTCAGGAGATTTTGTCGTAAAGGAGATTTTAGAGCATCCGGAAGTGGTGTATATGATGCCACACCTTCATTAATAGATAAAAAATGTATTCAAATTGCCTTTGATGTTTCAAAGTCTCTCGGATCTCAATCTATTGCTTTTGATTTTGTACAAGAGGATGGAAATCCAAAAATTATTGAAATAAGTTATTGCTTTCCGTTGGGGGCACCTGATAATTGCGCCGGTTATTGGGACAATGATTTAGTTTGGCACGAAGAAATAATTAATGCAGAGGTGTTTATGATCCAGGATTTTATCAGTAAATGCAGGATTTCAGAAATAGAAAAGATACAGAAAATTGCGTAAAATCTCCCTAAATATTTATGTTTTGATTTTAATTTATGAGAATATTGTTTTGTGGTTTATCGGGCATTCCTAACAAGGCCTCTGCTTCTATTAACAGATATATGGCTATAGGTCAAGCTTTATCTGAAAACAATGAAATAATATATATCAATAGGTTCCCATTATTTAGATCTACTGAAACCCGGTCGGCTGAGCCTGATTCATTTCGAATAATCGATGCAACAAATACAATATTTCGCCCTGACAAATTTCTCAAAAGGAATTTATTAAAATTGACTTCCTTCATCTTTGAGTTTAATAAAATAAAAAAATTACACAAAGAGAAGAAAATCGATTGGTTAAATATTTATACTCAGTATTTTGGAATCTTTTTGGTCTATTATTCATTTTCAAAATTATTAAAGTTTAAAACAGTACTTCATTATGTAGAGTTTAGATCTAGTTTCAAAGACAGGAACTTTCTATTCAAAATAAATGATTGGTTGTTTGATAATGTAGCAATATATCTGTGTGATAAAATTATTCCAATTAGCACAATACTTAACAACTATGTTCTAAGTCTAAAACCAAGGGCAAAAACATTGATAATTCCTCCAATATGTGACTTTAAATATTTTGCATCCATTGAACCTGAAATTACAGACCAAAAATATTTTGTTTTCTGCTCTTCAATAACTTACGAAGAGGTGATTCTGTTTGTTATAAATTCCTTTCTCCAAATGAAGACAAAAAAAGTAGCACTTCATTTAGTAATTAATGGGAAAATTGAGAATGATGAAATCAATCAGTTGCTTGAAAATAATAAAGATAGAATCCACCTGTTTTCAAATTTAAAGTACGAAACGTTAATAGCAAAATACAAAGGGGCATTGGCAGAGTTAATTCCTTTGAGGAATACCATGCAGGATTGTGCCAGGTTCCCGCAGAAAATATGTGAATTCTTGGCATCAAACAGACCATTAATCACAACATCCTACGGTGAGATCAATAATTATTTCACGGACAAAACAAATGCAATTATTTCACCTGAATTTGAAGTTAAAAGCTTTTCGGCTCAATTAGATTGGGCCATAGAACATCAAAATGAATTAAAGAGCATCTCTGAACAATCCTATATAACAGGTAATAAACATTTTGATATAAAAAGTTACTCATTGAAATTAGATGATTTTCTCAGAACATTCTAATTAGGTCAATCCGGTCGCAAAGTATTCAGAATCTGGATATTGCCTTATAAATCAATAATAAATATGCCCTTAATCATTTGCTGATCAATAGAAGACGCTTTGATTAAAATACTATTAAACTTCTAATAATATTCTTGTAAAGTTAGAATCACCTTCGATTTGCTTTTGACTCGAATAAATTAATCATTTACAATAAGATCTATGAATATTTTAATGGCTAACTGGACATGGTATCCTAGTGGTGGGGACTGGACATATATTGATAGTATTTGTAAGATGTATGAAAAGAAAGGACATCATATCATCCCTTTTTCTGTTAAAAATGAGAAGAATTTCCCTACTCCCTATGACAAGTATTTTTTAGATCCGGTAAATTACAAACAGTATTATCAAAAAAAGCCAATTATATCAGGTATCAATACGGCCCTAAAATCTATTTATTCGCTTGAGGCTAAGAAAAAAGTAAAGCTGTTGCTGAATGAAAACAAGGTCGATATTGTTCAGCTTAACAGTATTTCAAATTATCATACGCCAAGTATTATTCCGGTAATTAAAAAAGCAAAAATTCCAATTGTATGGAGGATACTGGACTATCGATTAATATGCCCTAATTCAACACTTTTTGTAAACGGACAGGTATGTACCGCATGTCAAAATAATCAATTCTTTAATTGTATCGTTAATAAATGCAAAAAGAAATCACTGATGGCCAGTTCGCTTCTGGCAATTGAGAATTACACATATTCGATATTCCCTTTACACAAACAAGTTGATTTATTCCTATTCCAAAGTGAGTTTACCAGGGACATGTTTATAAAGTTTGGATATGACAAGAAGAAGACTCACATTATTGAAAATCCATATGAAAATATAGAGGTAGAACCTAAATATAAGGGTGAAAATTACATTCTGTATTTCGGAAGAATTGAAAAGGAAAAAGGCATCTATACCTTAATTGATGCGATGAAACGACTTCCGGACCGCCATTTAAAAATTGTTGGAAATGGAACTGAACTAGACAATAGTATCGCATATGCCTCAAGGGAATCCATTCAGAATGTAAGTTTCCTGGGGCCAAAATGGGATAAAGAGCTCGACCCAATTATCAAAGACTGTGAGTTTGTAATTGTTCCTTCCGAATGGCATGAGCCAAGTCCTTATGTTGCCCTTCAGGCATTTTCATATGGAAAACCAGTGATTGCCTCAAAAATGGGTGGGTTAAATGATTTAATCCAGGAGAATGTAAACGGACTATTTTTTGAACCCGGCAATGCGGTGGATTTATCAAATAAGATTGAATACCTATTAAAGAACAAAGACCTCATCCATACCATGGGAGAAAATGCAAGGCATATTTTGGATACAAAATACAGCCCCGAAAGGTATTATTCTGATACTATGGATGTTTTTACCGGTTTAATAAATTCAAAAATAAATATATGAAGGTATTAGTAATAGGGGGAAATGGTTTCATAGGCTCTCACTTAATTGACCAATTGTTAATTGAAGGTCATGATGTCAGAGTGTTTGATATTGCCCATGAGCGGTATAGAAAGCCGTTAGTGAATGTTGATTATCGAATATCAACGCTGGATAATATTCCGGATTTATATGAAGCTCTTTTAGGCATTGATATTGTATTTCATTTGGCCAGTTCTACTGTTCCAAGTACATCAAATATTGATACAGTATCGGATATAAATAAAAATCTCATACCTACCCTAAACTTGTTGAACCTGATGGTAAAGTTAGGCATCAAAAGGATAGTATATTTTTCATCGGGTGGAGCTATTTACGGAAATCCAAAATCTATTCCTATCGAAGAAGATCATCCATTACATCCCATATCCTCTTATGGAGTAATAAAAGCGACGGTGGAAATGTATTTATTCCTTTATCAAAGGTTGCACAACATTAAACCTCTGATCATAAGGCCATCAAATCCATATGGTCCTCGTCAGGGGCACTATATGGCTCAGGGAGTAATTTCCACTTTTTTGCGTAAGGTTAAATTAAATGAGAGTCTTATCATTTTTGGGGATGGCAATTCAAAGAAGGATTACATCTACATAAATGACCTCATCAACACCTGTTTAAAATTGAGTTTTAGTAATGAAACCGGAACTTTTAACATAGGTAGTGGAAGTTGCTACTCGGTAAATGAAATAATTGCTGTCATCAAGGAAAAAACTACAAAAGAATTATTTACAGTTAATTCTGAAATGCAAAAATATGATGTCGACCATTTTGAACTTGATATAACAAAATTGAAACAAGTCATTGGAGATCACAAATTTATTACCCTGGATAATGGAATTGAAAAGACCTGGAACTGGATTTTAAGTATTGATTAATATTAAAACATATATAAAAATGAAGAAAATATATATTGCAGGATGTGGAGGAATGCTCGGAGAAGCATTTTATACCCAATTTAAGAATGATTACATTTTAAAATGTACGGATAAGGATGTAAATGAAGATTGGCTTTCCTATTTAGATTTCAGGGACTTTGAAGCTTATCGTCAGGATGTGATTAATTTCAACCCGGATTATCTGTTTCATCTTGGAGCATATACTGATCTTGAATTCTGTGAGCAAAATCCGGATGAGACTTACCTTACCAATACTTTAGCTGTTGAAAATGCGGTTTATCTGGCAAACGCATTGAATATACCCATTCTTTATATAAGTACTGCCGGAATATTTGATGGGAAGAAAGATCTGTATGACGATTGGGACCTACCTAATCCGCTTGGCGTATATGCCCGTTCAAAGTATCTTGGTGAACGTTTTGTCATTGAAAATGCGAACCGTTATTTGGTTTGCAGAGCTGGATGGATGATGGGTTCAGGGCCCGATAAGGATAAAAAATTCATCCAGAAATTAATGAGTCAGCTTAGACAAGGTAAGAAAGAATTGTTTATCGTAAATGATAAGGATGGAACTCCAACTTATACGCATGATTTTGCAAAGAATGTTAAACTATTGGTAGAAAAAGAATATTGGGGATTATATAATATGGTTTGCGAAGGCCAAACCAGCAGACTGGAAGTTGCACAAGAGCTGTTAAAAATACTAAAGTTGGAAAATGATGTCAAAATAACTGCCGTTTCCTCTGATTATTTTAAGAAGATCTATTTCGCGGAAAGACCACCTTCTGAAAGACTTGAAAACCGAAAGCTCAAGATGAGAAAGCTTGACATCATGAAAAATTGGAAATCTGCTCTTCAGGAATACATCGATAGTTATTATGTGGGCTATTTGAAGGAAGAAGAAAAAGTTCCAATGTATAAGTAGGATATACTGAAAAACTCAACCTGCATGGCACTTATTCTGCGCCTGTTTCGACCAATGACAATCCTTTCCTGTCGAAGTTAGATCCTACTCTAATCACATTTGCTATTCAAATACTATTTAAGTACTATTGTTATACTAATACTGTCATTTTAGTATAACAATAGTACTCAAATAGTATCACAAAACCATCTTTGATGCAACATCGTTCACTATGCTTGGTGACCCGTTTGCCGTTCTAAGAATAATTTGAACGATCATCTAAAGCTGATTTTGGTTCATGGATAAAACGGGCAAGTGCATACTTTATCCTGGCCTCGGCAATATAACCATGCATTTAAAACCTCATGCATTTGTTATAAATGCCAGATTCTCACATACAAAAAATGTTTTTTACCAGACGTTAAGTCAATTCAATTCATATGGAATCTTCAAGATTAAATATCCTTGTTTCAGCACACGAGTTAAATCCTTATGGAGGCTCTGAATGCGCGGAAGGTTGGAATGTTGTAACAAGATTAGGCAAATACCACAACATTACTGTTCTTTATGCCAGTGGTAGCCAATTTGATCCTTTCTCTTATGAAAATGCCATAAAAGATTATTTTACAAAAAACAAGAATACCGGAAACATCAATTTTATCGCTATACCACAAACCAGGTTAACCTCTCTTATTTCTTATCTAAACAAAAAAATCACGGGAAATATCAGTAGTACCGGAAATCCATTTCTATATTATCTTGGATATTCCTTATGGGAAAAGAAAGCATACGCTGTCGCGAAGGAATTATGCAGTAAATCTAAATTCGATATCATCCATCATTTAACCTCCATTTCCTTTCGCGAACCTGGTTATTTATGGAAATTGGATATTCCTTTTGTATGGGGTCCGACTGGAGGTTTGTCAAGACTACCCTTTCAATTCTATAAGTATTTAGGGTATAAGGCGTATTCCAAAGAATTTATTAGAAACAGCATCAACCATATTCAGTTTTTTTCTCATTACCGGATTAGAAAAGCATTGCAGAACAGCTCTTTAATATATACCTTTTCAAAAGAAGATGAACTATTATTCTCTAAAAGAAGCTGGAAAAAGCCAAAAATATTGCTTGATGCGGCAACTTATTCTTCATTGAAAAATAGAGCGGCGAATAATAATAAATGTTTACCCTTAAAAGCAGTGTGGTGCGGTGAATTGATACAAAGGAAGTCACTGGATATTATATTATATGCCATAAATTCAGCTCCGGAACTTAAAGATAAAATTGTCCTTAAGGTAATTGGAGCAGGGCCTTTGGAACAATATTATAAATCATTGACTGAAACATTGGAACTAGGAAATAATGTAGAATGGATTGGGAAGGTGGATAGGAATGTCGTTTTTGACATAATGAATGATTCCGATTTATTAGTTCATTCCAGCTACAGAGAAGCAACGTCACATGTAGTTCCCGAAGCTTTATCACACGGTCTGCCTGTTGTTTGTCATGATATCAATGGGATGAGCATTGCCGTAACAAATGAATGCGGAATAAAAATTCCACTTACCTCACCCGAAAAAAGCATTGAAGGTTTTAAGGAAGCGCTGATTAAGTTAGCCAATAATCACGTGGAACTGAACAGGTTGAAAATTGGTGCAATCAAAAGAGCAAAAGAGCTTTCCTGGGATAAGATGGTAGAAACTATTGCCCGGGATTATATCACTATCCATAATACAAGGAAGCAAAAAAATTAAAGAAACTACTTTAAGTTAATTGGTTATTATTTAAAAAATGATGAAAAAAGTAGCAATTGTAGGTTCTCACGGGCTTTATGCCAATTACGGCGGATGGGATCAGCTGGTCCGTAATTTAGCAGAAAGAAAGACTTTAGAAAAGTTTGAATATTTAATTTATAATTCATCCGATACTCCGGATGTTGTTAAATGTCCTCCTGGAGTAAAAGTCAAAAAATTGAAGGTAAAAGCTTCCGGTTTTCAGGGTTTGTTCTATGATTTTTGGTCCATCTTATTATGCTATAATAAAATGGATACAATTTTACTCTTAGGAGTTCAAGGAATACCATTGATTCCCATCATGTCATTGTTTAAGAAAGTTAGGATTATTTCCAATGTGGGAGGTATTGAATGGGAAAGGCCCAAATTTGGCTATTTCTCTAAATTGTATTTAAGGTTCTGTTTTAATTTGAGCTTCATATATTCGGATTATGTGATTTTGGATAATCAGTATTACTATGAATTTGTCCCTAAGAAAATCAGCTCAAAAATTAAGGTACTAACTTATGGCGGGGAAATAGATCATACGTTGGACGTAAATAAAGATATTACAGAAAGATATCCTTTTTTGAATAAACCATTTTATTTGTCCATAAGCAGATCATTGGAAGACAACCAGCTGGATGAATTATGTGCTTGTTTTTCAGAGCTTAATGAAACGTTGGTACTTATTTCCAACTTTTCTAAATCCGCTTACGGAACAGCTGTTTATGAGAAATATAAAGGTTTCAAAAATATTATTCTTATTAATGGTCTGTATTTTAAGCCAGAATTAGATTTGATCAGGCGAAAGTGCAAAGCTTACATTCATACCCATAAACTTTGTGGTACGGCACCCTCACTGGTAGAAATGATTATTGCTCAGGTGCCAATTATTTCATATGATAATCCCCAGAATAGGAACACATTACATAACCAGGGATATTTCTTTTCCTCATTTGATGATTTGAAGGAAAAGATTAACTCCAATACAGAATTAAGCCATTTAATTCCATCTGCAGACCTGGTTAAATTATATGATTGGGATAATATTATTTCGGACTATGAACGTATTTTATGATTTCCAATTATGAAAAGAATACTAATTACAGGGGCGCATGGTTTTGTTGGTACTAACTTATCTGAATACCTGGCTAACGATCATCAATTAAGATTAATAGCACTGGATATTGATAAAAAAGCGGTATCAGCCTATTATAAAGAATATACATGGAATGAATTTTCAGCAATAGATTTTAATACCATCGATACAATAATTCATTTGGCAGGGATAGCCCATGATACGAGGCATACGAAAGATAAAGAAGAATATTTTAAGATAAACGTAGGCTTAACCAAAAGAGTGTTTGATCAGTTTGTAACATCTGAAGCCAAGAAGTTTATTTATTTTAGTTCGGTAAAAGCTGTAGCTGATTCTGTTGCCCACAATGTGCTCACTGAAGAGGATTTGCCAAATCCTAAGACGCCATATGGCCAATCAAAACTAGAAGCGGAAAAGTATTTGTCAAGTCAGATTCTTACTAAAGAAAAATCCCTTTATATTTTACGTCCTGCAATGATTCACGGACCTGGCAATAAAGGAAATCTTAATAGTCTAATTAACTTGATAAACAGGGGCCTCCCCTACCCTTTGGGAGCTTTTTCCAGTCAAAGGTCATTTACCTCTATTGGTAATTTGAATTTTGTCATAGATCAATTTATCCATCGGGAGATAGAACCTGGCATTTATCAAATTGCAGACAAGGAATCTATTTCTATTAATGAAATAATAAAACTCATTGGAGAAGCAACATCGCATCATCCGCGAATTTTAAATGTTCCGGTACCCCTTGTAAAATGTATAGCCCATATTGGGAACCTGTTACATTTACCATTAAATTCTGAAAAATTGCAGAAGCTCACGGAAAACTACCTCGTTTCCAATAAAAAGCTTACCACGGCATTAGGGGTCGATCTTCCTGTACAAGCCCACGAGGGATTAAAATCAACCCTTAATCACATTCGATTAAATAAAAATAATGCTCACGCTTAAGCTTATATAATGATAGTAATAGAATACCTTGTTTTATTCATAAGCCTGCTCATTCTATTTTTTATATATAATAAGTTGGCTGTAATATACAACATTGTAGATGTTCCAAATATTAGGAGTTCGCATTCTCAAATTACGATAAGAGGTGGAGGAATAATATTTACAATAAGTATACTACTTTGGTTTATTAAATCAGGATTTCAATACCCCTGGTTTATAACGGGGCTCATCGTGATAAGTATTATTAGTTTTTTAGATGACCTTTTTCAAATCTCATTTCAAAACAGATTAATCGTACACCTTCTTTCATTAAGCTTACTATGCATTCAGCTTGAACTTTACCAGTATCAATGGTGGATATGGATTCCTGTATTAATTGTATTGACAGGAATCATTAATGCCTTCAATTTCATGGATGGAATTAATGGAATTACAGGAGGTTATAGTCTGGCTGTTTTGTTAGGATTATGGATTGTAAATAATTTCCAGGTAACATTTGTAGCAAATGAGTTGATCTATTACATCACCCTTGCAGTAGTTATCTTTAATTATTTCAATTTTCGAAAAAAAGCTAGATGTTTTGCCGGAGATGTTGGATCCATCTCTATCGCCTATATTATTGTGTTTTTATTGGCAAAATTAATTCTTCAAACAGGCAATTTTCTTTATTTACTATTCCTGGCAGTATATGGAGTAGATACCCTGTATACAATTATTTTTAGATTAACTCAAAAAGAAAACATTTTTGAACCTCACAGGAAACATTTATATCAGTTATTAGCCAATGAGTACAAAATATCTCATACTCATATTTCTATTATCTATTCAGTTGTTCAGATAATCATTAGCTTGATAATTATTATTATTTCCTTTAGAAACCTGAGTCTTACTAACAGCTTAACAATTGGGTTGATTTTATTACTAATAATGACTTTAGTTTTTCATTTTGCGAGGGTTTATATTCACAAAAAGGACAACTATTTGCATAACGTTAGTACTAACTAATCTCTTTCACGCATCTCACTTCAATAATTCATTTTTTAAATAGCCTATTATGAAAAATTTAATCAGGTCATTGTTTAACACTAGTTACCTCCCTAGCTGGTTGGTTTCTTTTTGCGATCTAATAATATACACTCTTTCATTTGTATTCACTTATGGACTTGCACAAAATGCCTCAAACATACCGGTGAATATAAACTTGATGGTAATGCAATTATTGACAGGCGTTCCATTTTTCTACCTGGCTACTTTTATATTACAGCCTCATAAAGGAATTATCAGACATTCAACAACCAGAGATGCAACGGTAATTATTTTCGCTCAATTAATCATTTCCTCAGGCTTGATGCTGGTATCACTTATTGAGCATATATATTTCCAGGAAATTGCGATACCGTATTATATTATTCTTACTCATTATTTTATTGCAGTAATGATAATGATATCCTTTCGTTTGGCCATTAAATTCACGTTTAACTACTTTTCAATGAAACCTGGAGAAGTTCGCAGGGTTTTAATCTTTGGGGCAGGAAATAAAGGTAGAATTACAAGTGAAGTAATAGAAAGCGATCATAGCCTAAATATTAAACTGGTGGGTTTTATTGACGATAATTGGCAGTTACAAGGCAAAATGATTGGGGGTTTACCTGTTTATTCTGAAGAAAAAGCCTTTAATAAGATTATTGAAAAAGAAAGAGTAAAAGAAATTATCATAGCAGTAAATCATCATAAAATCAGCAAGAAACGTAAGAAACAAATAATTAACCTCTGTCTGGAAAAGCAAATTAAAGTAAGCGATGTACCAGATACCTCTATGTGGATAAACGGATCACTTTCAGCTACTCAAATCAAGGAAGTTCAAATTGAAGATTTATTGGGAAGAGATCCAATTGTGCTCAATAAAGATAAAATTGCGAAAGGATTATTCAATCAAACAATATTAATCACAGGTGCCGCCGGATCTATTGGTTCAGAACTGGTGCGTCAGGTATTAAATTTTCAACCTGGCTGCATGATTTTAGTAGATCAGGCAGAATCCTCACTATTTGACCTGCAAACGGAAATAAAGGATAGATTAAGCAACATTAGAACTCACTTTATTGTAGCAAATGTTGCAGATCGGTACCGGATGAAAAAGATCTTTTTGAAATACCGACCAGACATTGTATTCCATGCCGCAGCTTATAAACATGTTCCATTAATGGAAATTCAACCTTATGAAGCGATCAAATGCAATATCGGGGGTATAAAAGTTATTGCAGACTTATCGGTTGAATTTGGCGTTAAGAAATTCGTAATGGTTTCAACGGATAAAGCGGTAAATCCAACAAATGTAATGGGAGCAACAAAACGGGTATGCGAGATTTACATACAGTCGCTGTCTCAAATACAAAATATGAATACCCATTTTATCACTACCCGATTTGGAAATGTTTTAGGGTCAAACGGTTCAGTAATACCATTGTTTAAAAAGCAAATAAGTAAAGGCGGACCTGTAACTGTCACTGACAAGAATATTAACCGATATTTCATGACTATTCCTGAAGCAAGCCAGCTGGTACTGGAAGCTGGGTTTATGGGTAAAGGCGGTGAAATATTTCTTTTCGATATGGGACAACCTGTTCAGATATATGATCTTGCAGAAAAGATGATCCTTCTGTCAGGATATACTCCTCACAAGGACATTCAAATAGAAATAACAGGTTTGCGTCCAGGTGAAAAATTATATGAAGAGTTACTGGCCTCCACGGAAGAAGCGCTTCCTTCATTCCACAATAAAATCTTAATTGGGAAAATACGACCTTTCAGTTACGAAGAACAGAATAGTAAAATTACAGCATTACTAAATAGTTTATCAAAAGAAAGTGATGAATCACTTGTAGCAAGATTAAAAGAATTGGTTCCTGAATATATTTCTAATAATTCTGAGTACGAATTACTTGATAAAAATGATCCCCATAAAATATTTCATACTTCTCATATTTTCAAAAAGACAACGAATGGCTTCCTCAAATCATTTACCGATACATACATCAATAAAGGGTAAGATATCAGTCATTTGAAATAAATATGGCATTTAAGTAAAGTACCTCATCTAATCTATTAAAAGACATGAAAAATAATTGTTTTACAATCTTAATGGTGTTAACCGCGCTGCTGGTCAGCTCCTGCCGTTCATCAAAGGATTTCACATTATTTCAGGATTTAACAAAAAATCAGCAAATACCCAATTCTTCCGCCAACCTCCAGGAATATAAAGTTCGTCCTTACGATAATCTTTATATAAACATTAAAACATTGAATCCGGATGTTAATAAGTTATTTGATGCCAGCGAATCAACTACCAGTTATTCGGCTGGCACACAACAAATGTATGGAGATTATGTATCGCAATATATTAATGGCTATCAGGTTGATTCCATTGGTTCAGTTACGCTACCGATTATAGGAAACATTAGTGTGGCCGGTTTAACACTTAAACAAATACAGGAAAGGGTACAAAAAAGATCACTGGAATTCTTAAAAGATCCGGCTGTAAAAGTAAAATTGCTGAGCTTTAAAATAAACATAAATGGTGAAGTAAGAAATCCCGGAGTATATTATTCATACAATGAAAGGATGAATATCCTGGAAGCTATTAGTATGGCCAATGGGTTAACCGATAATGCACTAATTAATAAAGCTATTGTTGTAAGAGAAACGCCAAAAGGTTCAAGCACCTATAACATTGATTTGACCAGTAAAAATTTACTAACCTCTGAGGTTTATTATTTGCAGCCGAATGATCTCATATATATTAAACCAGGAAGAAATAAACATGTAGAATTAAATGCTACTTCCTATTCATTGTTCTTAACAACAGTGACTACTTTTTTGTTAGTATATAACATCTTCAAGTAAGATTAACCTTTATTTTCATTATAAAAAATCACAAATGGACAAATTCGAAGAAATATTGAATACTCTTGAGACTGAGAACAAAGAGGTTCACCAAAATTATTTGTTAAAATTTACCAAACACTGGTACTGGTTTGCCATTTTTGCATTTATTGGTATAGTTGCAGGTTTTGTATTATTCCATTTTACGGCTCCTTCTTTTCTGGTTCAAAGTAAATTATTGATACCATCTGATGAAAATGCGGAGAAAACACTTTTGTCATTTGATAAGCAGATATTGCCTAAGAATCAAAAGATTGAAAATCAAATTGGAACACTCCAATCCTTTTCTCTTTATAAGAAAGCCCTGGAAAACCTTAATTGGAAAACCTCCTACTTTATGAATAAGGGAAATTACAAGGTGGAACTTTATGAAAGTCAGCCTTTTGAAGTTGAGGTCGCCGATGGTGCCAAAAATATGGAAGAATTTGAAATAAGCATCATTGCCTTAAATGACCAGAAATTCAAAATATCAGGAAATGGAAAAACCAGAATAGATGGTATACCACAGGATGTGAAATTTGAAGAATATGGAAATTTCAATACTTCATTTAAAAACAAATATTTTGATTTTATACTAAAGAAAAAGAATTGCATTAAAGGAGAAGAATATACCATGGTGTTTAACAACATAAACTCCATGACCAGAAGTTACCTTAAGAAAGTAAAAATCATTCTGGAGGATAAGGAATCAGAGTTGGTCAATGTACAGGTAATTAGTCAAACCCCCAAAAAAGACGCTGATTTTATCAATGAATTAAATCAGGTATTTATAACATCCGGTATTAAAAAGAATACACAGACTACAGAAAATTCATTGAATTTTATTGATACTTCTTTGGTTAAAATCTCAAATTCACTAAAAAATGCAGAAGTAAATTTAAGTAATTACAGAAGAAACAACCAGGTTGTCGATCTGGGCAATGAAGCGAATGTGATCTATCAAAAGCTGGAGGAGATTGAAAATGAAAAATATCTTGCAAAATTAAGAATTGATTATTACAAGAATATGAAATCATATATTGGCGATGCCAATAAAATGAAGCAGATGATCAATCCTTCAATCATTGGCATTACCGACGTTGGCATTACCACAATGTTGCCCAAATTAATGGATTTATACAGCAAAAGGGAAGTTTTATCCTATAGTGTTGAACCAAATAATCCAAGCCTGATTTTGTTGGAAAAGGAAATTCAGCTTGCCAGTAATTCTTTATCTGAAAACTTAAATAACCTTTTAAAGAATTCAGAAATTGAAATGCAAAGTCTGGAAACACGTTACAATTCAATCCAACAAAGATTAACTAAGCTTCCTGAGACGGAACGTAATTTAATCAGTATCCAAAGAGATTTCAATTTAAATAATGAGTTATATACGTATATGCTTCAAAAAAAGGCTGAGGCATCCATTTCCCTTGCATCCAATATTCCACAGGTTCAGATAATTGATCCCGCAATGGTAGAATCCTCAGAGCAAATCGGGCCTAGTCTGCCAAAAAATATAATTGCAGGATTTGGATTAGGTTTATTTATACCATTTATTATTATTGTCTTAGCTGATGCCTTCAATACAAAGTTGGAATCGGCAGAAGATGTTGAGAAACATACTAAACTTCAAATTTTAGATGGTATTATTCATTCCAACTATAAGAATGGCTTGCCGGTTATAAACAATCCCCATTCGGGAATAACAGAATCATTTAGAATATTAAAGGTAAATCTGAAAAATTTTCTTAACAGTCCTGAGAAAAAGGTATTATCCGTCAATTCCCTGGTACCAGGTGAAGGAAAAACTTTCATATCAGCGAATTTATCGACCATATTTTCATTGGGTTTAGGGACTAGTGAGAAAAAGGTATTACTGATTGAGGGTGATTTGCGTAAGCCTAAGTTAAATATTCTTTTTGGTGACAATGAAGGAATAGGGTTAAGTTCCTACCTGGCCAATAAGAATAAATTTAGTGAAGTGGTAGTTCAAACGCCCTATCCTAACTTATATTTCATCCCTGCTGGTGAGATTCCACCCAACCCTACCGAACTTTTGGAAAATGGTAATTTTGATATTTTCATCAAAGAAGCACGAGCTCAATTTGATTATATAATCATTGACAACGCCCCTGTGTCGCTGGTTTCAGATGGATTAATGACCAGCAAATATGCTGATTCAAGTATTTTTATTGTGCGTTTAAATTATAGTAAAAAGAAAGAACTGAAGGAAATCAATAAAGTTGTTTCTGTCCATGCTTTAAAGAATGCCTTGATTGTGTTGAACGATACCTCAAAAAATAGATTTGGATACGGCAACAAGTATTGGAAGAATGGCTATGGCAACTACCTGAAATTAGTGAAAACTGCATAGAGAAATATTTAATTTTTATCAGATTGATCTTCCATGCCCACCAACCCTATATGAAAGCTATATCCACTCTATTTCAAGGCTATATTTTGAAAATGTCTGATAGCCATGGTATAGCGTTAATATAGAATTGATATAGCCTTGGTGACAAATAGAATTGCATTAGAATTATCAACACTTAACACTATAAATTTATGGAAACAATGGTATCTAAAAAGTTCAATAAAGATATTTTAATACTGGAAAACGTTTCAGAAGAAGTTGAAAAAATTATTAACAGATTAAGGGAAGAAGTTCATGGAACGTTAAAACGTCATGGTGCAGTGGTGGGGATCAGTGGAGGCATAGATTCATCAGTCACCCTTGCTTTATCGGCCAAAGCATTTGGAGGAGATAAAGTATTGGGAATTATGCTTCCTGAAAAAGATTCCAGCAACGAGAGTAAGGATTTTGCTTTAAAACTGGCCAAAAGATTCAATGTACAGACCATTGAAGAAAACATTACACAATCCCTGGAAGGTTTTGGATGTTACAGGCGAAGGGATGAAGCAGTAGCATCCATATTTCCCGAGTATAATCCAACAGAGTATAAGATGAAAATCGGGGTAAACAAACGGGGATTGGATCAAAATTTACCTCCTGTGTTTTCCATTACTATTATTGACAAAAACGGAGTAGAAAAAAGTGAACTGTTACCCGGGCGTGAATATTTACAAATCGTTGCAGCATCTAACTTCAAACAAAGAAGCAGGATGTCGATGTTATATTACCATGCTGAAAGGATGCATTATGCAATGATCGGAACGCCAAATAAGCATGAAGTCGAACAAGGATTTTTTGTAAAATATGGTGATGGAGGTGCTGATGTAATGCCAATAGCTCATTTATACAAATCGCAGGTATATCAATTAGCGGAATATCTTGGAGTGCCGGCAGAAATTATTAATCGAACTCCTACCACCGATACCTATACCGCCGAACAGACCCAGGAAGAATTCTTCTTCCAGATGCCTCATAAAGAAATGGATTTATTGTGGTACGCGTTTGAAAATGATATTGATCCGGCAGAAGCTGGGTATGTAATGGGGAAAACAGAAGAAGAGATAAATTCCATATTTAGAAATTTCAGAAGAAAGCAAAAAACTACTGAATATTTAAGGATGTCTCCTATCAAATTCTAACAGTATGAACTGTGTCGATTATTTATTTGAAAATACGCATTCTCTTCAGAAAACAATCATTCTGGGAAATCAAGAGAATCTTAACTACCAGACAGTATTTGAAAGGTCTCTGGCATTAGCTAATTTTATACATCATCAGCTAGGGACCGGTAAAAATATCCTACTTGTTTCTGAGAATAATTACTTTTTCATAACAGTTTATCTGGCCATATTGAAATCCGGGAATGTTTGTGTTCCATTAAATCCGTCGATTGAGCAAGAGAACTTAGACTATATAATCGCTAAGACAAAATCTACGTTAGGATTCATCTCTGAATTTGCGCTAAGAAAACTGAATTTATCGTTAGAACATTATTCTGAAATAAATATCACTTCAGCTTTATTAAATAATATTGAGAATAACGGCATAGCTACAGAATTCGATGGAGGCCAGGTTGCAGAGATTATTTTCACATCAGGGTCTACCGCTACACCCAAAGGAGTGATGCTCACCCATAATAATATTATTGCAAATACAGAATCCATCGTGCAATATCTGAATTTGACACAGGATGATATAATGATGGTCGTTTTGCCATTTTATTATTGTTATGGATTATCGTTGCTTCATACTCACTTACGGGTAGGCGGTCAACTTGTTATTAATAATAATTTTATTTTTCTAGCTTCCACCATAAATAAATTAAATGAATACAGGTGTACAGGTTTTGCCGGCGTACCAAGTCATTTTCAGATTCTTTTAAGAAAGACTGAATTATTTAAAAATACCAATTTCCCCTATTTAAGATATGTGACACAAGCCGGTGGCAAACTTGAAAATGCATTTATACTGGAATTTGCGGAGAGCTTCCCTGGTATTTCTTTTTACGTAATGTATGGTCAAACAGAAGCAACCGCCAGGTTATCTTATTTGCCTCCACATATGCTAAAAACAAAACTGGGATCCTTAGGCAAAGGAATTCCGGGCGTCGAATTAAGGGTTGTAGATAAAAAAGGAAATACGGTAAAGCCGGGAAAAACGGGTGAAATTATTGCAAAAGGCAAGAATGTAATGTTGGGATATTTTGATGATCCGGATGAAAGCTCCAGAACTATTTGTAACGGTTGGCTTTATACGGGTGATATTGCAACAACAGATGAGGACGGATACATCTTTCTTAAAGCCCGGAAAAAGGAAATTATGAAAATTGGCGGCAGAAGAATAAGTCCCAAAGAAATTGAGGCTGTAATATACATGATTCCGGGGATTATTGATTGTTCTGTGAGAGCAGTAAATGATGACCTATTAGGAGAAGCTATAAAAGCAACAATAGTAATTTCTGAAAATGGGAATAATATTAATCAGGATATCATAAAAAGTTTCTGCTCTAATAAGCTGGCTCATTATAAAATTCCAACATTCATTGAAATAAAAAATGAAATGTCCATAAGTGCTACCGGAAAAAAAGCTTATCAGCACTAACGTTGTTTACAGATCTTTCTCCAATCTAATATTTACTAAAATGGGATCATTAGAAAGAATTTTCAATCGCCTTTATGAAAAGTTACATGAATTAAGTGGTCAGGAGGGGAAGATAAATTTCTTGCGTAAAAAAGGGATTAAAATTGGACAAAACTGCGAAATTCATACCATGGCATTTTCCACAGAGCCTTATTTGATTGAGATTGGTAATCGGGTAAGAATTGCAAGTGGAACACAGTTCATTACCCATGATGGATCCATCATGTGTTTTCGGGATGAACTGAAAGGTGGTCTATTTGGAAAAATCAAAATTGGGAATAATGTATTTATTGGTATTAACAGCATTATCCTTTTTAATACCACTGTTGGTGATAATTGTATCATTGGGGCAGGTAGTGTGGTACGGGGGCATTTTCCGGAAAACTCTGTAATAGTTGGCAATCCAGCCAAAGTAGTATCGACAACTACGATTCAAAAAATGTTCTTTAGTAATAATCCGGGATTCGTAAAAACAAATAACCTTACTGAAGCTGAAAAGGATAAAATTGTGAAGAAACATTTTGGCATTGAATAGATTGGAATCTCCATTAAACAATACCTCAATATTTTAAACCAATTATACTAAGTCTATATATGGGTGAAAATAAAATTATCAACCCTCAAAAAGAATGCAATATTTTATTCCTTCACCATAGTACCGGGAATATAATATATCATGCAGGTGAAGAGAGAAATAGGATTATAAGAAAATTATTCCCCAGGAAACCCTTTGTGGAAAAATGGTTTTCAGATTATAATACAACCAATGGCACCAATTACAAGATCACAAATCAATTTTTTCCCAAAAGCAGTCCTTATGGATGGAACAATTACCCTTATGATTATTATAATATTTGGGTAAGAAACGCTGGCAATCAACCCTATATGAACGAGCCCACCTTAGAAATACTGACAAAAAAATATGATGTGATAATTTTTAAGCATTGTTACCCTGTATCCAATATAGAAGAAGATCATTCACCAGATATAAATTCATCAAAAAAAACACTGGAAAATTATAAACTTCAATATGAAGCCATAAAACAAAAATTGTATGAATTTCCTCAAACCAAATTTTTAATCTGGACCGGAGCAATACAGGTGGAAAATAATATTTCGCAAGAACAGGCTAAAAGAGCAGAAGAATTTTTTCAATGGGTAAAAAACAAATGGGATCAGCCTGATGACAATATTTACATATGGGATTTCTATAAACTGGAAACAGAGGGAGCTCTTTATTTAAAAGATATTTACGCCAAGAGCATTAATGATTCTCACCCGGGGAAATTGCTGGCAAAAAAAGTGGCACCATTGTTTTGTGAAAAAATTATTGAAGTTATACAGCATAATAATTAAAACTATTGATAATTAAACTTCATTCATTTTCTATTGTTATACACTTTAAAACTTAATAATATGGAAGAAATAATTTACCTCAAAGAAAAGATTAGACATTTTATAATAAAATCGTCTTATGTGCCCGAAGAAACAGTAAAACCGGATACATTAATATTCATGCAAGGAATATTGGATTCGATGGGATTTATCAATTTGATAAACTTTCTTGAAGAATCATTTTCTCTGAAAATAAATGATAATGACTTAATTGAAACAAATTTTGAATCTGTAAATGCAATTTCAGATTTTGTTAATAAAAAATTATATCCAGAGAAAGTAATTAATAAATACGATAATGTTCTTGAATAAGAAATGATTCTTTAACGCATCTTAATATTAATTATATGTGTGGTATCGCCGGGTTGTATAATTATCATTCCGAAGCAGAGCCTGCGATCAATGCAAGTGTTAAGAAAATGCTTGCATTGATTAAACATCGCGGTCCGGATGAAAGTGGCATTTATTTAAATCATAATGTAGCAATTGGGAGTGTCCGGTTAAGTATTGTTGATCTTTTAACAGGACGTCAGCCGTTGTCCGATGAATCTGAAAATTTCTGGATTGTATATAACGGGGAAATATTCAACCATCTCGAGTTAAGAGATGATCTCATTAAAAAGGGAATAAAATTAAAGACTCACTGTGACACTGAAATTGTTGTTCAAATGTTTGCCTTATATGGAGAGAAGTGTCTTAATTTTTTTAATGGACAATTTGCTTTCTGTATCTGGGATAAAAAGAAACAACAATTATTTTTGGCACGTGACAGGGTTGGCATCCGACCTTTATTTTATTGGAGTAAAAATGGTGCATTTGCCTTTTGTTCTGAAATAAAAGGGCTCCTTTCGCTGGATAAAATAAATAAAGAATTGGATGCAAGAAGTATCTCTCAAATATTTACCTATTGGACAACAATAAGTCCGGCCACACCATTTAAAGATATTCATGAATTACAGCCTGGCCATTATATGTATGTAAATTCCGATGGAATTAAGGTAAAGAAGTATTGGCAGCTGGATTTTTTATCATCATCAGATACTCCTCATTCTGATATCAATCGTTCAACTCATGAATTATATGATTTACTTTATGATGCTGTAAAAATCAGGTTAAGAGCTGATGTACCCGTGGGAGCATATCTTAGCGGAGGATTAGATTCAAGTGTGACGACTTCAATTATAAAAGAAATAGCACCTGATGTTCTCAACACTTTTTCTATTGGCTTTAGCGAAAAAGCTTATGACGAGACGACTTATCAGTTGGAAGCGGCAAAATACTTTGATACAAATCATACCGCAATAAAGTGTACTACAGAAGAAATTGCCGAGAATTTTGCTCAAACAATCTGGCATACCGAATATCCAATTCTGAGAACCTCTCCCACTCCAATGTTTTTACTCTCTAAAAAAGTTAGAGAAAATAATATAAAAGTGGTAATAACAGGAGAAGGAGCCGACGAATTCCTTGCGGGTTATAATATCTTTAAAGAAGCGAAGATCAGAAGATTTTGGGCCAACTTTCCAAATTCAAAAATAAGACCGAAGTTATTAACCAAACTTTATCCGTATATTCCGAACATTAGTGAATCATCGGATTTGGCTTTAAAGATGTTCTTTGGCTATAAATTAGCAGAAACTGATCATCCGTACTATTCCCATTTACTTCGGTGGAACAATACCAGCAGGATTAAATCATTTTTATCAAATGACTTTGCATCCTCAAACGGATATGACGCTTCCCAAGCATATGAAGAAATAAAAGCATCGATCCCTCATAATTTTGATAGTTGGAGTGATCTGGGGAAGTCTCAATATCTTGAAGCATCCATATTTATGTCAGGGTATTTACTTTCATCACAAGGCGACCGAATGGCAATGGGTAATTCCGTTGAAGGACGATATCCTTTTCTCGACTACAGAGTAATTGAATATTGTTCAAAATTGCCGGATAATTTTAAACTTAATAGCTTGAATGAAAAATTCATTCTGAAGAAATTAAGCAAGGGAAGAATTCCTGATTCCATTTCAAAAAGACCCAAACAAGCCTACAGGGCCCCAATTGCAGCTGCTTTTTGTAATTCAGATGCTCCTGAATATATTTCAGAAATGTTATCTGAAGAGAAAATCAAATCGTATGGCATATTTGATCCTATAAAAGTAAAATCTTTGATTACAAACAGCAGGAATCAAAACATTATGTCTGAAATTGATCAAATGGCTGTTACGGGAATATTGTCCACGCAACTTTTGTACATGATGTTCGTAGAAAAAAAGATACATACAGACGTATCACTGCTGAATAATTTTAAAATCATTAATGATACTGAGAAGTCAGTGGTATAATTATTATTGGAATAAATACAATTGATATATATATTTTCTTTTGGTTCATGCTGACGAAAATTTTTAATGTTTAAACTATTACCGATATTCTTTGTATTATATTCTAATAATATTAAGAATCGTAAATTAAATGTTAAAGATTATGAAAAGATTTCTTCTTATACTATTTATAGCAATAAATTCATATTTCCTGAATGCGCAATCTATTTATAAAATTGAAGGGAAAACTATAAATAATACAGAAACAGGCACATGGTATGGAATCAACATTCCAAGAAGTGTACCCACTAAGTTTGTTTTTCACTATAATTCTATTTCATCGGTAAACAGTGACGGATATCTATTACAGGCCGGGGATGAAAACCCAAGCCCACGTGATAATAATCTGGATAATATGGAAATCACTGGAAATTTATTTACATGGAGGGGTATTGAAGATCCAACCATTATTACCCACGGAGTATTTACCGGTTACAATATCAATTCGACTGTGAATTACAACAAACTAATAAATGTACCATACGGTATTATCTTTAAATCAGGTTCGGATAGTGGTGAAAACATGACATTTACCTCTGGAGGGTGCGCTTATAATATTTGTAAGAACGGGGTATTCTCTGTAAGAATGAAAGGAATTAATGGAGTTAAAGTATTTAATAACACTTTTTATAGCGATAGTGAGAATAGTAAATACTTGTTATTAATAACTTCCAATCATGATAGAGCAAAACCTGCGCCATCAACAGATACTAAAGTTTATAACAATATTTTTTTCACAACTAAAAATATTCCCATGATCAGCTTAGAATCAGGAAGCTTATCTGGATTTGAAAGCGATTATAATGTATTCTGGTATACCGGTGGCGAACCTGTTTTTGCAATAGATGGAGTTAATTATACCTGGCAGCAATGGACTGCAATGGGATATGATACTCATTCTAAAATTCTTAATCCAGAATTTAATAATACAAATGACTTTGTGCCTGGAAAAACATTAGATTTTGGAAAAGACCTTGGAAAAGACTGGGAGAAAGGTTTAGCACCCACTGCTACCTGGAATCCAGGACAGGCACCGGCAACAATAACTCAAACAGGAAACTGGCAGATAGGTGCAATAATAAAGGGAACAAATATTGATGTACCTAAAACGGATGATTCTGAAAGTTTTAATATTCTCCCAAACCCTTCAAATGGAGTATTCCAGTTAAAAGTAAATAACATGCCTAAAACAGGAGTCATAGTTGAGATTAAAAATATTCAGGGCCAAAAAATTCTTGAAAAGAAGATAACCGAAAGTGTTACAAACTGGACGATTAATCAAATTTCAGGAAATATCCTTTTCTTTACTTTAAATGGTGAAAATATTCATTCAACGAAAATAGTTATAATAAATAACTATTCGAATTAGTACAGCTGTTGTATTATTACATTCAGTTATTAAATCTTCCATTCTCATATTCACATAATTATATCTTCTATGAAACATTTGAAACCATTGATTAGCATAGCATTTTTATTTCTTTATTTATATAGCTACTCTCATCCAAATTTTAATAAAAAGGGGGATGACAACTCTTCTGCAGCACCCGAAGAGATTATATTTTATTCTCATGGAGCGGAATTTGCTCCGGTAATTATATTACAGGATTCCGCTGAAATTCTATGGACTTGGGATGATAACACTACCAGCAATTCGGCTACACCCGTAAAATATTATGGCAATGAAATCATGAAAATAAACAAGTTGAAAGTAACACCCTGGAGTGCTGTAAAGCGTATTAATGTTGGCTATGATGGAGAGGATGGTGGTTCTGACAAGATTGAATTTGTAAAAGACCAATATATATCAAAGGTCGAAAATATTGAACTTGTAGCCCCTTATCTAAAACAATGGTGTTCGTCATATAGTAGAATTACCTCCTTGAATTTCGATAATTTCGTAAACCTGGATACCATAGAATGTTATTTATGCCAATCATTACAAAATGTTAGTCTAAATAATACACCCAAATTAAGCAGAACTTGTTTTGAGTTGAATAAACTACAAAATCTGGATTATAGTGGCTGTTCAGTATTAGCAGAAATAAGGGTCTCAACTAACATGCTAACGAATATTGTTATGCCGGCAAACAAAGAAAATATTTGGCATTTATGCATTCATAGTAATACTCAGTTGACGGATCAACTACAGTTTAACGACATGTCCGAATACCCAAATATTGCAGATTTTTTTGTTTGGAATTCTAATAGATCTGGTGATTTGGTAATACCGAAAACAAATCCGTCGCGATGGATAGGTATTCGTGGATATGAAAACCAGTATACCTCCATGGATTTAAGAGGAGCATTGCAAAGCCCTATAGAAGCTGGATTTGTGGATATGCATAAAAACAAACTAACCAAAGTTGACATTACCGGCTGCCACCAGATCAAATCGCTTGATTTATCGGACAACCTGCTTTCTTCGGAAATGGTGGAACAGGTACTAAAACAACTGGATGAATTTGGTCCTACCATTACCCCAAGAAAAGCAGACCTGAGCAAAAATAGTCCTATTACAGCTCAGGGAAAAATTTACAAGGCCAATCTTGAAGCCAAAGGATGGGAAGTGATTGTCGATTATCCAACAGATGCAAATGAGTTAAACCAAATAGAAAGCTTCAGTATTTACCCAAACCCTTCAAGGGGTAAATTCCATGTTCAGCTAAACAAAGTGCCTACTGATGGAGTGATGATCGAAATCACAAATGTTCTGGGACAAAAACTGATGGAACAAAAGATCTACAATAATGATAGCGAATGGTCGGTTGATCAGTACCAGGGAAAAATGTTTTTCGTAACTATTCGTGGCACAAATCTACTTCAAACAAAACGAATCATTGTAAATTAACGAGTTATGTCTGTTGCTGTTTATTATTGACAACAATAAAAATGACATAAACACAAACTTTCAGTGCAATATTTCGTTACATAAATTAACTAAATTATCAAATAGGTGGAAATTATCATTTTATATCCATCAATCATGCGCTTTTCAAATTATTCATTCGATTTATATTGGAAAGCAAAGCTATTCCCCACTATAAAACACAGTGAAGTCCTTAAACTGTAGCTGTGTATTATGAATTTCCTACCAGATATTTCTATCAACTGCACACTAATTTATAAAACATCAATATATGATCAATCTATCCATTTATCTTCACAAAAGTTTTCCAACTAATCTCTTTACAACATTATTTATATTCACCTTTATAAGTTCTTTTGCCGGAAATGTCTCAAAATTTGAAGGTAACGACATACAAGAGGTGAAGGAAACTACAGGAGAAATTATATTTTACACCAATGGAATTGCATTCTCCCCGGTAGTTATTTTGCAGGATACTGCTGAAGTTCGTTGGACGTGGGATGATAGTTCCACATCAACTTCAGCGACACCAAGTAAAAATTATGGTACTGCAAAATTAAGAAAGAATACCCTAAAAGTAATTCCATGGAGTGCTGTCAGGCGCATCAATATTGGGTATGATGCCAATGATGGCGGTTCCCCGGAAATTGAATTGGTCGAAAATCAGCGGGTTTCTAAAGTTGAAAATTTAGAGCTCGTTGCTCCTTATCTAAGGGAGTGGTGTTCTTCTTATAATCTGATAACCTCCTTGGATTTCAGTAATTTTGTAAACCTTGAGACTGTAGAATGTTATCTGTCCCAATCGTTGCAAAGTATAAATTTAACTAATACACCAAAATTAAAAAGAGCTTGTTTTGTAGTAAATGCCTTACAAGATTTAAATTTGAAGGATTGTCCTAATCTGAAAGAAGTTTTAGTTGGATCTAATCCGATTACAAATATCCAATTACCTGAGATGGCCGATAGCTTATGGTATTTGGGGGCACGGAATGATTCATTATTGATAAATCAACATACATTTAATGATCTTAGTAAATTTCCAAATATTGCACATATATCTATTTGGAATTCAAACCAAAAAGGCAGCTTAATTATTCCAAAAACACATCCAACGCGTTGGGTATGGATTCGTGCATATGAAAACCAATATTCAACTCTGGATTTAAAAGGTTCATTACAAAATTCACATGAAGTAGGTTATGTGGATATGCATCAAAATAAACTTACCAATGTTGATATAGAAGGATGCACTGAGATTAGAACATTGAATTTGTCGGATAATAGGCTCTCTTCTCAAATGGTTGATTCTGTACTTAAGCAATTGGATGATTTTGGAAATACAATCCTGGAAAGGAATGTGTATCTTATTAATAATAAACCACCTACTGCTTTAGGATTGATGTATAAGAAAAATCTTGAAGCTAAAGGTTGGAACGTATATGTTGATCCTCCTACTACTGCGGTTACCCTGAATAATGCGGATGATTTTAGCCTTTATCCCAATCCAACACAGGGAGTATTCCATTTACATCTTAAGAATACTCCCAGAGAAGGGGTAATCGTGCAAATAACAAATTTAAATGGACAATTATTGTTATCAAAGAAAATCTACGAATCTGATAGTGATTGGTCTATTGATCAATTTCAAGATAATATATTCTATATCACATTAAAAGGCACACATATTTTTGAAACTAAAAAAATTAGCAAAAGCTGATCCCAGGATATGAACATGTAATAATATAATAATTTCCATTTTTTCAAAACATCATCAATTTATTAACCAATAATCGACCCCATTATGAAAGTTTTATCAATCTTATTATTAGCCTATGGTTTATTATTTCCATTTTTGAAAAGTAATGCACAAGTACCTGGAGAGATTATATTCTATTCCAACGGAAGTGTATTTTCTCCGGTTATTATTCTGGAAGGAGATGCTCAGGTACTTTGGACTTGGGATGATAACACCACATCCAATTCTTCGACCCCCAGTAAGAATTATGGCACAGATCAGTTAAGAAAAAACACTTTAAAGGTAACGCCATGGAGTGCGGTAAGGCGCATTAATATTGGCTATGATGCCGAGGACGAAGGTTCACCCGACATTGAGCTGGTAGGCAATCAATTTGTTTCTAAAGTTGAAAATCTGCAGTTAGTGGCTCCTTACCTAAGAGAGTGGTGTTCGTCTCATAATCCACTTGTTTCACTTGATTTTAGTAATTTTATTAATCTTGAAACCATCGAAAGCGTCCTGTCTCAAACCCTTCAAACTGTTACATTGACCAATACCCCTAAGTTAAAAAGGGTCGCTTTTGTCATTAATGGGTTGACTAGTCTAAATCTTGGTCAAAATCCATTATTGGAACAAGTTATCGCTTCTGCTAATAAATTTACCGATGTTACGCTGCCTGCTCAATCTGATAAAATTTGGAGCATAATATTTCGTGAAAATCCCCAGCTAACCAATCAGAGATTATTTAATGTCATGGCTAATTATCCAAATATATCCAATTTAGCTGTTTGGAGTTGTAATCAGAGTGGTGATTTGGTAATACCAAAAACAAATCCAACTCGCTGGGTAGGTATACGCGCTTACGACAATCAGTATACCTCACTGGATTTAAGAGGATCATTGCAAAATCCAAATCAGGCAGGTTTGGTAGACATGCACAAAAACAAACTGACCAATGTTAATATAAGTGGCTGTCACCAAATCAAGACGCTGGATTTATCGGATAATCTGCTTTCATCGGAAATGGTGGAGCAGGTATTAAAACAACTGGATGAATTTGGTCCAACCATTACCCCAAGGAAAGCGGACTTGAGCAAAAACAGCCCAATTACAGCCCAAGGGAAAGTTTACAAAGCAAACCTTGAAGCCAAAGGTTGGGAAGTAAGTGTCGATTATCCAACCTCTGCCAATGAACTGAGTGATGCGGAAAGCTTTAAGGTTTATCCAAACCCGACAAGGGGTAAATTTCATGTGCAGCTAAACAAGGTGCCTAGCGAAGGAGTCATGGTTGAGATCACAAATGTTTTAGGACAAAAACTACTGGAACAAAAGATCTACAATAATGATAGTGAATGGTCGGTTGATCAGTACCATGGAAAAATGTTTTTCGTAACTATTCGTGGCACAAATCTTCTTCAAACAAAACGAATCATTGTGGATTAACCTGGGTATACAGATTAAAAAAGAAATCATTTTCAATTTAGGGTCTGCTGATAAACCATTTAACATTTGACAATCAAGCATTTACAACAAACGCTTGAGGTTCTATATGTATGGTCATAAAAAAGACGCCTGTTAAAAGGATGCTCTTGCTCCTTTTATACCTAGGCCAAAATCAGCTGTAGGCAATCGGCCAAATTGTTCTTTATTCGACAAACGGCTCATTATGCATATTGAACTAAGTTGCATCAAAGATGTTTTTGTGATACTACTTAAGTACTATTGTAATACTAAAACATCGATTTTAGTATTACAATAGTACTTAAGTAGTACTTGAATAGAAAATATGATTAAAATTGGTTAGGACTTTGTTTTAACTTAGACAGAAACAGGTTGTTATTTGCCGGATTAAATGCAGAATAAAAATACCATGCAGGTTGAGTTTTTCAGCAGACCCTAATTTACAAACTGGCTTTTTCTATATAGAATTAATATGGCTATTCTTTAGTCAGTAACCCTTTAATTTATAGACACATGAATGCCGTAAACAATACTTCCTTTTATAAGTTTGAATTTGAATTAACTAGTAAAGACAGGGAATCTATTGATGTAGTTCCAAAACAAGAGGATGATTTAATTTTATTAGAGGGATCTGACAAAAAGCAACGTTTGTTATCTGTTTTATTGGCAGATATAAAATGGACCATAAATTCTGAGGGCATAGTTAGTTATGTTAGCCCATATATGGAAAATTGTATTGGCATACATGCAAAATACGTCATTAAGAAAATACTTTCCAGATATCTGACACAATCATCTATACTTGCATGCCTTATAGAATTGGAAGAATTGAATGAGATAATTCGTACATCCAAAAATACAAAATCCCGAACGCTTGTTGTTGAAACAATTATTAATGAATATAATATAAAAAAGATAGAAATAACGAGTTCTGTAATATTTGATTTACAGGGGAATGTGGTTGGTATACAGGGATTATGTAAGTATTTGATTTAAAAAGCATTTATAAATTATAAAAAAATCCCCGGGATATAATATCACCGGGGATTTTCGATTACAACAATTAATAGTTTACTTGTTTATTATTAGTTTATTGACAACTTCACTGGAACCAATTATGGATTTAACCAAGTATAATCCATTTGGCATTTGATTCAAATTAAATGATTCCTGCGTATTTGTTATTTCTCTTGAATCTACAACTTTGCCAGTATTATCTATAATTTGAACTTTACTTCCAAACGCTGGAACTTCAGAATAGCGTACTGTCATATGATCTGTACATGGATTAGGATAAACATCAATTTTTACTGATTTTATTATATCTGCCACTCCGGTAGTTTGGAATTTAAGTTGTATCACTGCATTGCTTTGAGATTCAAATATCATTTTTCCACTTGTAGCCTCAGCCTGCAGTTGAGATTCAACTCCCGATTTTGCGTTCCATGACATGATTTGGATTGTATTTCCATTAGTAAAACCATCCTGGTTATTTGTTCCAACAGGAGCAATCAAACTTACGTAACCGTTACTTATATCTGACGCTACTAATTTTACAGAACTAACACAAGTATTTCCATCAAATAAAGCTAATTCATCCCCTTCAGCCAACGCACCTTCTTTAATACCGGTGAGTTCAATGTTCATTCCATCCGAACTGCTACCTTGTGCAATGCTTGCAAAATGCATGTTATCCTGTGAAGCATCAGGGTTGACTGTTAACAAGCTTACGGTAATTGTAATACCATCACTTAAAGGTGAAGAAATATTACCTGCAGCATCTTTTACCCAAGCATACAAGGTCTTTAAGCCTGATGACGAGAAGGTATAAGATGTTGGTTTGCTTGAACGCCAGGCTGTTGAACTAACAGATGGAGTTGTAGCTGTTTGACTTAACAAATAGCCGGTTACCCCAACATTGTCAGTGGCAGTAAAGGTTGAAACTGGAACAGTTAATGAACCTGACGAGGATGGAACGGCAAAGGCCGTTACCACAGGTGCAGTAACATCTGCCGAATAATTGCTTTCAAAAGCACCAAGGTCAGGAGCAGTTCCCGAATAGGACAAGCCAACATTTGTTCCTTTATTGATCAAATCAGAACCGGGAGCCAATTTCAAAAAGTTCAAGTTTGGCAAGGTTCCATCGTTTTGTCGTGGTCCATCCACTCCAGTTTTGTCAAGACTTAAAAAATCAGCACTTGAAACAGTATATGCAGTATTAACGGTTCCTGTTTTCAAGAATGAGTTGTTTGATACAATAGCTTGCGAATTAAATAAAGCAGACATTGACTGTTTAAAATCCAGGTTGTTTTTAGCAACAGTAGCCGCAGTACCATTCCAGAAATTAAAGCTGCGTGCGGCAGTTCCCAAATTAGCATTATTATAACTTGTATTGTTGAATAACTGGGTGATACATCTTGCATTGTTCTGATCGAAACCAATCATCCTGTTTTCAAAAGCTACGTTATTGCGCAAGATTCGCTTAACCGAACTACTTTGGTCTGTAAGGGTCACTCCTACTTTAAATCCATCACCATTACCAGCGGCAGTAAATGTACCGGGTTGATAACCATTCCAGAAAGACCAGCTATTTTCAATCACAACCAGCCCTTCATTATTAAATAGATCAACGCCGTCATCACTATTCCACCACATACGACAACCTCTGATTGTATTGGTTTTTGAAAGGTTGCTGCTTCTGATGGTGACTCCATCTGCCCCACCCCATGGCACATTGGTTCCGAAACTTGAAAGAGGATCAGAGTTACGATAAAAATCAGAGTTTAATACCAGGTTATCACCAGAGTCACTTCCGATACTCAAACCAAATCCATTATCATGCACTTTAAGCGTTTCAAAAATAATGTTATTTGAATTCTCTGCTACAATACCATAGTATAAGGCAGTAGAGGACTTTTGCTTGTAATCTTTAATTTCAAGTCCTTTGAAATGAATGTAGTTTCCATAAATATCGATACCACGTGTACCAGTATATTCACCGGCAGGTGAGATTACAGGTTGTTCTCCAGGCATTGCCCAAACCTTAATGAGGTTACCGGATGCACCACTTTTCCCACGAAGACTTTGAGTTGTTTTATAAAGGTAAGTTCCTCCTTTCATATAAACTACATCACCAGCTTTTACAACAGACCACACCTTATTGAGGCTAAACCAGGGACTGTTAACACTACCGTTGCCATTGGTATCATCCCCGTTAGGAGATAGATAATAGGTATTCGAAGTTGTTGAAGCTACAGGAAGGTTAATCGTGGTTGTTGTACTTGCACTGGTAGAAATATTTCCAGCTGCATCGTTTACCCAGGCATAAAGTGTTTTAGTTCCGCCTGAAGAGAAATTATAAGAAGCCGGCTTGGTTGATGTCCAACCGCTTGTGCTGGTGGTTGGAGTAGTAGCTGATTCCGTAACTAAATAGTTTTTAACACCAATATTATCAGTAGCTGTTAATGTAGAAATTGGAATATTCAAAGTCGTAGCTGTAGCCGGAATTGTAAAAGATGAAATTACAGGCTTAGTTGCATCAGCAGTAGTTCCTGTACTGCCTGTTTCATATGCTCCAATTTCCGGAGCAGTACCATTAAATGAATAGCCAATATTAACACCTGCATTAATAGCCGGTGAGTTTGTTTGTAAATTTAAATCTGTGGAAGAAACAAATAGAGGATTTTCTACAATATTGCCACTCTCAACTTTATTGCTCACCGTCATATTATACTTTGGAGCATTCGCGCCATTGTTATAGTACAGGTTATTTTTGATGGTAACATTTGTTAAAGTTGCTCCGGATAATGAGGAGCTGAATGACATTACATCATCCTTGTTATTTGTAAAGATATTATTCTGGACAAAGATGTTACTGAATTTCCCTATAACATTCCATTTGATGGCATTAAGGCCTTTTACATTATTTGAGCACTGGATTGTATTATTGTTTACCTGTATGTTGTTAAAGCTGATATTTCCGTTGCTACCATAAGCATTCATCCAAATTGGAATAGTATTAACATCCGTCATACCAACATTTTCCATTATATTGTGATGAATAGAAAGATTATTAACCGCAAATGATGAATAACCTTCTCCTTCATTAACAACAACATCAACCCATATTCCATTAGGAACATTTTTTAAATAGTTATTATAGATTTCTATATCATCCAGATGGCTACGTCCTTCAAGATTGATGGACTGAATTTGATTAGCGGTAAATGGAACCACTGATTTTACAAGATATTTATTGTCATGAATTTTTAGTCCATAATCAGAGGTAGATTTTACCACATCTACGATATCCATAGTGGCGGCGCCATTAAAGGTATTATTGTAAATCTCGCCTCCACCTTGCCAGTGCCAGAGTTCAAAAAAGAAATTCCATGCACTACCTTCATTATCGGGCTTGGTAAAGGTATTATTGTAAATTTTCAATCCTTTATTCCATTCACCGCCCAGGATATTACCATTTTGGCCAGCTGGTCTAAAAGTTTGATTAAATGTATTATCATATAACAGAAAACCACTCTGTCCATTTATTCTAATAGAAGCACTTTCACCAGAGCTTCTTGTTGCACAGCTATTTACTGTGGTATTGAAAATTTTATTTCCTGTACAATAAGGATTTGGTTCAGCATCCCATGCAACATTACTTCCCCTAAAGAATATAGCGCTGGCATAAAAATTGGCAATCTTGCAATTGTTAATCGATACATTGTTCCTGTAATTAATGCAGATGCCTCGGGTTGCAGTAAGGTTATTGCCAGTAAATGTCAAATTACTGATCGACTGGTCGCCATTTGTATAGGTTGAAGAATTAAGCCGAATAGCTCCATCACTTGAATTTGAAGCAACATAACTGCTGTTAATAACTGTCACATCTATTCCGGAACCTTCAATACTAACTCCAACAGCCAAATTTGATCTGGAGGATTCATTAAATGTTCCTCCATTCAAATGAATGATATCACCAGGAGTTGTAACAGTAGTACATGCATAGGCTAAAGTTTTCCAAGGGCTGGTACTCGAGCCATTATTAGAGTTGTTGCCGGCCACGTCAACATAGTATTTTGTAGAAAAACCGGAAATTGAAAAAAGAACTAACGTATTAAGAAGTAACATTCTTATTCCAAACCTTTTTAAAAGTCGTTTCATTACTTACGTTTTAATTAATAATTTTGAATAAATCTCACTCGCTCTAATCTTTCCCCACTTTATTCATCAAATTATTGATCAAAACCAATAATTATTATGAACCCTAATTAGAACTAAAAATCAATTTATACCATTTATATTTTGTAGGATTATCTGTTTTGTCACCCATCCAGGAAAATATAAATTGTTAATGCCTCCTATAAATTCAAATTGGATACCACAAATAATAAAATAAACAATAAAATTATATTTATACCAATATAACCAACTGGCGAACAACACAATGAACCATTTAATCTAAAAGCTAATATTTTGGAATTTAGGTAGACGTAATAAGAAAAATCAATTTTTATGCGATTAAAAGCGCACAATTGTGCGCTTTTAAAGCACTATTTATACCTCTCATTCCACCCTTTGGCAATTATCAATTAAGTTTCCAATTAGCATGATGGATTTCTATTTTGTAATTAAGAATAAGTTTTTAATTGTATTGTCCGCATAAATAAAGAAATCAAGTCTGGTGAAATCTGAATCATCCTATGGTTTCAGGGTATAAGGAGGTGAACTAATCTTTTTTTCAATTGGATTGTTACACACTGAAGAATGTATATATTTAATTAACAATTACTTGTGCAATTAATACATGACTATTCCAATATCAAAGATTCTGATTGTCGATGATGATACGTATTATCTTACATTACTTAAGACAATACTAAAGAATATAAATGCTGATATACGGATTGCTGAATCTGGCGAGAAAGCACTCCTGCTGGTTCAGGAAAATGAATTTGCACTGGCAGTTCTGGATATACAAATGCCGGATATGGATGGTTTTGAACTAGCAATGCACATTAGAAGTATGGAAAACCGGGATCTTGTCCCAATCATCTTTCTTACTTCCTATTTTTCCGATGAAATTCAAATGTTTAAAGGGTACGATAATGGGGCTATTGATTATTTGACAAAGCCTGTAAATAAAACAATCTTTATCAATAAAGTCAAAGTCTTCCTGGAACTTGATCGACGCAAGCGAAACCTAATTTCCATTAATGAATCTTTGGAAAAATCAAAATTGGAACTGGAAATCCAGCAAAAGGAGTTACAAGTAAAGAATGAAGAATTAAGAAAATCACAAATTGAAATTGAAGAATCTCAAAGAAAATATATCGAATTATATGATTTTGCCCCTTCGGGGTATCTGACAATAAATATACAATCCAAAATATTCGAGATTAACCTTAAAGGAGCACGATTATTGGGAGACGAACGCAGTAATCTGATAAATTGCTATTTCAAAGATTTTGTTGAGGATGATATGCTAAGGGTCTTAGAGGGATTCCTTGTCCAAATATTTGAAAACAAAACACCTTCAGGTTGTGAAATCAAACTTAATACAAAAACGGGCAGATCTGTATTTGTATATCTGGAAGGTGCGGTAGGTGATGAAAAGCAAAAGTGCTTCCTGTCCATGGTTGATATAACCGAGTTGAAGATTGCGCAGTTGGCATTAAAAGAATCAGAAGAATTGTACCATTCCTTATTAAGAACTTCTCCTGATGGAATAATAATTACCGATTTGGAGGGTAAAATAACAGAGGCCTCGGATGTAGCTTGTGAAATCTTAGGATATAAGGATAACTCAGAAATTGAAAATAAACACTTTATCGAATTTATACCAAAAACCTCATGGAAACCGTTAATTAATATTTGCCAAGCAACAACAGGGGAAGGTTTAGTTCAAAATGTTGAATTAAAATTAAAAAGAATTGATGGCAGTGAATTTACCGGTGAAATCAGCTGTACCCAAATAAAGGGACCGGATGGTAAATTAAAAGCTTATATGACAGATATCAGAAATATATCTGAAAGAAAATTACTTGAAAAGCAAATCAGGCATTCTGAAAGAATGGCGGGAATTGGCGAACTGGCCACAGGAATGGCACACGAAATAAACCAACCTCTTAACACGATTTCATTATCCATTGATAATATCATTTTCTCAATGGAAAATAGAACACTGACAGATAATTATTTAAAGACAAAAATTAATAAAGTATTTGAAAACATATCAAGAATTAAAAACATTATAGACCACGTCAGAACCTTCTCAAGGGACCATGAAGATTTTGGCCTGACAGAATTTGATATCAACAAAAGTATTTCTTCAAGTATTTCATTGATATCTGAGCAAATGAACCACAAAGGAATTGAATTGATATTCAACGAATCAACTGAAATTCCATTATTGAGAGGAAGTACCCATCGTTTTGAACAAGTTATGCTCAATCTTTTAATAAATGCCAAAGATGCTTTGGAAGAGAAAAAAGAAAAGATGGGCAAAGACTATAATAAAAGAATTGAGATATCGACCAGGAAGTCAAACGATCAAATCATTATTGAGGTAAAAGATAATGGTATTGGAATTCCGGCAGATGTAATTGATAAAATACTACTTCCTTTTTATACAACCAAAGCTCCGGGAGAAGGTACCGGCTTAGGTTTATCTATTTCATATGGCATTATTAAAGAGCTTAACGGCGAAATTGAAATACAAAGTGAGACATTAAAGAGTACGACGATTAGAATTATTATCCCAATTATTAAATCCAGAAGTAAACGATAGAGCCATGACAATAAATGATACTGAAATCAATGAAAGTTATCGGTTGAACCAACAAATTAAGGTACTAGTCCTTGATGATGAAATTAACTTTACTGAAGAAATTGAAGAGTTTCTTCAAGCCAATGGTTTTGTTTCCTTTACAGCAAATAATGTTCAAAAGGGACGTTCCATACTTAAAAGTAAGGATATTGATTTAATGATCCTTGATGTTCGTTTAAAAGGCATTAGCGGATTAGATATCCTTAAAGAAGTGAAAGCGGAATATCCAAAATTGGAAGTGATTATCGTTTCTGCTCACGGGGATATGGAAACCGTGATAAAAGCCTTGCGATATGGGGCTATTGACTATTTAAAAAAACCATTCAGGCTGGTAGACATTCAGATTGCCATTCAAAAAACCAAAAAGTTTATTGACCTTCAGCGAACTATCAAAAATTATGAGGAAACGAATTCACTGATATCTAAAAACCTGCAGGAAAAGATAAAACGTGATTTTATTGGCGAAAGTCCACAAATTAAGGACGTGCTTGATATGGCATTAACTGCCGCAAAATATCCTGATACAAGCGTGCTGATCACCGGTGAAAGTGGTACCGGGAAAGAGAATATTGCCCGGATTATCCATTATGAAAGTGATAGAAAGAATAATGTCTTCTGCGCGGTAAATAGTAGCGCTATCAGTGAAACTCTTTTAGAAAGCGAGTTTTTTGGCCATAAAAAGGGATCATTCACCGGGGCTATCACTGATAAAAAAGGATTCTTCGAAGTTAGCAATGAAGGAACCTTATTTTTAGACGAAATAGCAGATATGCCCATTAATTTGCAGGCAAAAATATTAAGGGCAATAGAGGAAAAGACCATAACGCGGGTTGGTGAAACGGATCCGGTAGCAACCGATTTTCGCATTATTGCCGCCACCAACCATGACATCGACAAGTTGATCAGGCAAAAGAAATTTAGATTGGATTTACTTCACCGTTTAAATACCATCCATATACATATTCCTCCTTTGCGCGAACGTACTGCGGATGTTGAACCATTGCTTGATCATTTTGTATCTGAATTTTCCCGTAAGTTAAACAAACCCGTTGTCCGAATTGATAAGGATACTGTTCGCATGTTGAAAGGGTATTCTTTTCCGGGAAATGTCAGGGAATTACGCAATATGACAGAACGAGCGATCATTCTTTGTAAAAGTGATGTATTAACTGTTATGGATTTTCAAACACGAATTGGCAATGAACCTGAAACTCATAAAGAGAAGGTTTATTTTAATTTAGAGGAGAACGAATCTAACTTGATCCGTCTTGCATTAAAATTAAAAAACTTCAATCAGATAAAAACAGCTGAAATCCTTGGAATAACCAGGGATTCATTAATTCGAAGGATGAAAAAATTTGGTATTCATGTAAATAAAATCGATAATTTACCCCCTGATAACCAATAAGCAATATTTTAACTGTTAAAAAAATTCCAAAGAGAATATTTATTGAATTTTAATCAGATATTAATCAACTTTGCCTGTTAATCGGTATTTTATTGCCATTTGTTTGTAAAAATTCGAATGAGTGACGAACAAATAGCGCACAAATGATAAAGAAAGAGCGAATTTTATTCAGTTGAAATTAATATCTAATGAAATACATTTTTGGTATTAATTGATAATACTTTTAATGCTCTGAAGCCATGGAAGCAGCCCATGTTAGCTATTTATTTCTTTAATGGTTTGGGTTGGTAAATTGAAAAAAAAAGCTGCCCGCGGGCAGCTTTTTTTATTATTATCTTCTTGGTTTTGCACTTTTTTGTCTTGCCATCTCTTCCATTTTTAGCTGGAAGTTTGATTTTACAACCGGCTTCTTTTTATTGATTTGTATCTGAGCTCTAATCTTATTTTCATCAGTCATAGCTCTGAATACATACATTTGACCTATTGTAATTACGTTGGCCAGGAAATAGTAATAACTAAGTCCTGCAGGATAACTATTCAGAATAAACAAGAACATGACCGGCATTATATACATCATTGTTTTCATACCAGGCATTGC
>DASRWI010000023.1:0-48451 GCA_035654655.1 Ignavibacteriaceae bacterium
CAAGAAAAATTAACCGTAATGACGTACAATATCCATCACGGTGAAGGTATTGATACGGTTTTTGATTTAGATAGAATAGGTGATTTAATAAAAGACAATGATGTAGATTTGGCAGGTTTTCAGGAAGTTGACAAAGGAATTAAGCGTTCAAAAAATATTGATACTCCCAAAAGAATAGGTGAATACACAGAAATGTATTCTGCATTTGAGAAAAATGCTGAAATTATGGGAGGTGATTATGGAAATGCAATTTTATCTAAATACAAAATTTTAAAAACAGCTAATCATCATTTCACTATGCCCAATGGAGGAGAACAGAGAGGATTGCTTCAGACATTGATAAGTGTAGCTGGAGACACTATTCTGTTTATGAATACTCACTTAAATCATATTGGGACTGATGATGAAAGAATGTTAAATCTATCAGAAATTGAAGAAGTGCTTAAAAATTATAAAGGATTGCCATTTATATTAGTTGGCGACTTTAATGCAAACCCTGACAATAAAATGCATCAGGCAATGAGCGAAAATTTTATTGATATATGGAAATATTTAAACGCTGATAAAGAAGGATATACCTTCCCAAGTGACAAGCCGGACAGGAGAATTGATTACATATATATTTCAAAAGAAGGATTAAAGAGGTTCAAGCCAATATCAATAAAAGTATTGAAATCCGAAGCCTCCGACCATTTACCATTAATTGCTGAGTTTGAAATAACAACAGAATGATGATTTTAATTGAAAATCTCGAAATTTCGGAGTTTTCTGGGTCAATAGGACTAAACCTGTATTCCGGATTCATTCAGTATAGCAGCCCATTGATTTTGAAATAAAAAATCTTCACAAATATTCCTGTAAATAAACTGTTGTTGCCAGTGAATTCTTTATATATATTAGTTTAAATATAAAATCAATTTCTTTACATTTTTAAAAAAAGAATATGTATAAATCAAAAGCAACAATCATTTTATGGTCAACTGTGATTATTTTTTTAATTGCATTTAGCTTTAATTGTAATAATGAAAGCGTCAACAATGATGATGGTGAAGAAGTAACAAAATCCGATAGGCAAAAGTATGAGTACATCGCACCGGGAACCGGCTTTAGTAGGGGTTGTCCTACCATTCAAAATAATTATTTATACATAGGCACATCCTCAAATATTCCTACATTAAATAACTATGTATATAAGTTTGATTTGACGTTAAATAAAATTTGGGAATTTGCTATTGGACCGGAGTCTATGACCGGCTCACCTACTTTGGATGATTTTGGAAATATTTACTTTATTACTGATTCAGGTAGGACATTTCAATTTGGTCCAAGCGAAAAACTTAAACTATACTCTATAGATAACAACGGTAATTTAAGATGGTTAAAGTATATCGGTGGTAATTCACTTCTTATGGGTATGAAATGCCTGATCATATCGGAGGATAATACTATATATGCTGCAGGCGACTCTCTTTTTGCGTTTGATATCAATGGAAATACAAAGTGGACTTATTATAACAACTTTATTCCAGGCGGAGTAAATCAAGCACCTGTTATAGACCAGAGTGGTAATATTTATTATTCGTCCTATGGCAAAGTGTTTTCAGTCGATAAAAATGGTAATGAAAGATGGGCATTTGATTTAGGAGAACATTCCAATTGTTATTCAAGTCCCGCATTTTCCGTTGATTATTCTTCTTTAATAATTGCAGCTAACAAAACAATTTATTCCATTGCTACTTCAAATGGATCTTTGATATGGAAATATGTATTTAATATAAATGCTGATTTTAGATCAACCCCTGCTGTGGATGATAATAATATAATATACATTGGTAGTCATGGCAATGGTGATAGTAATGATGAATCGACACTTTATGCCTTAAAAGCAGATGGTTCAGCAATACTTTGGGAAAATAATCTCGGTTCAGATTTTTATTCTTCCCCAACTTTAGGCAACGATAGAGTAATTTATATTGGTTCCGAAGGACATGGTAATACAGAGAATAAACTTAACAGAATACATGCTATTAATATGTCAAATGGCAAAAGGATATGGTCTGCTCAGCTTCATAATGATGTTTTATGGGGTTCTCCTATCCTTCACAATAATGGTATTCTTTATGTGACTACAGCTTATATTGATGGTTTTGCACCGTCAGGTATTTATGGTTTTCAAACAGATGCTACAGGACTTCTTCCAAATTGTGGGGCACCAACCTTTCAACTGAGTAATGCACACAATGGGAGAAGATAATGTTAGAGGCATAATAAAGATATTAGAAAATGCCTAATAAAAAATATTTAAAGGCTTGACAAGAATTGCCTTAAGAGTTAAATTTGTTGACTTAAAAATAAGTATTCCGCGATAGCTCAATGGTGGAGCATTCGGCTGTTAACCGAAGGGTTACAGGTTCGAGTCCTGTTCGCGGAGCATTAAAATACAATACCCCCAGCAATGGGGGTTTTGTATTTTAAATACTTCTAAAAGAATAAGGATTATCCTGTTGAGGAGCGGAGTGACTAAATCCCTATGGGATTCGCGGAGCCAAAACCCCGATTAATTGGGGTTTTCTATTTAAATTCTAATTTATAATGAGTTATTACCGTGTTGACATATTTTCGCTACTCAATAAATTTAATCATTTTTACAAATATGTGACAATTCTTTCTTTTTTATTGAGTACGTTTTAGTCAGAAAATTTTCTCAATATTAATAGGTACATAATGACACCTGTAATAGATATCCACTGTCATCCCTCACTTAAAACTTATTTCCTGAATGTTGACCTGTTTGAGGAACATAAAGCTCCAAAGGATTTTAGTCCTTGTGCTGTCCTAATGGATTTACCTAAAATGCAGAAGGGAAATGTGCAGGCTATACTGGCATCCCACTATCTTCCGGAAATAAATTATAGAAGAGAGTGTCCAAATGTAGATTGGCTTTATGGCGGGATTAATTTTCTTAATCCCGATATTATTGATAAGCTTGAAAATGATTATGATTTTAATTCTCCTTTCCAGCAGACAATGCAGATTATAAACATATTCGAAAGCAAAATAAATGAAGCAAAAGCCAGAGGGTTCAATGTAGATATTGCAAGAAACTTTCTTCAGTTGGAAGAGGGACTTAATCATGGGAAAACGATGATTCTACATTCTATAGAAGGTTCACATTCACTTGGGCATTCTAAAGGTTCCGATTTGCACTCCCCGGATGAGTATATAAGCAACCTTGTTCAATTAAAAGATAAAGGAGTTTGTTTAATAACGTTGGCTCACTTTTTTCAGAATGATTTAGTCCCTCCTGTAAACGGTATACCTCCGGGTATAAGGAAGTTTTTAGGAGTAAAACCAAGGAACATCAATCTTAAAATTACTCCCATTGGTGAAACAGTTGTTGCTAAAATGTTTGAGCTTGGAATAATTGTAGATATAACCCATTGCACTCCTGAAGCCCGGAAAAGAATTTTTGAGATAAGCAGTAATAAATATCCTTTGGTTTTTTCTCACGTGGGTGTTGAGAGCCTATTTAGGAATTCTGAGCTGCCGGATGAAAAATTTATGAATCCCTCAGATTGGGAGATAATGAAAATAGCAGAATGTAACGGAGTTATAGGTATAGAGTTTAATAATTATTGGCTTACAGGTGAGGAAGAAAGACACAGGTTTGAAATTGAGAATGGTTCAGCCGCTATATTGAAAACAATTAAGCACATATACGGGGTTACTGGAACTTATGATAATATTTCCTTTGGATCAGACTTTGACGGATTAACCGATCCTCCTGATGATATCAAAGATCCGTCCGGATACCCAGCCCTGATCCAATATCTCCTTGATAACGGAATCCCTGAAGTTTCTTTAAATAAAATCTGCTATGAAAATATAATACGTGTACTGAGGCAGGGATGGAAGAATCAGTAGTAAATAGAATTTATTAGGGTGCTTTCTCTTTCAGGGTTTTTTGTTTTGAACTTCCCAAAGAATAATGACTATCCTGTTGAGGAGCGAAGCGACGAAATCACTATGGGATTGGCGAGCTAAAAAAACCTTTATCTTCTACTATTTAATTTTTCCATCTTCAATTTTAAGTATCCGGTCTGCATATTTACTTATCCTGAGGTCATGACTTACAACGATTACACATTTATTTTCTTCAGCTGCATATTTTTTTAGCAATTCAATAATTATAAATCCTTGGTTTGATTCAAGGCTTGCAGTAGGTTCATCTGCCAAAATTAAAGCAGGGTCATTGGCAATTGCACGTGCAACTGCTGCTCGCTGCTTTTCTCCCTGACTTAGATTTCCGGGAAAGCTATTTCGTAAATTGTATATACCAAATTTTTTAAGAAGTTCTTCAGGAGGTATTTGATTTCTTTTTTTTGAAAACCTTTGAACAAGTTTTATGTTCTCTGTTACTGTTAGTGAATCAATTAGTAAAAAAGTTTGGAAAATAAATCCTATGCAGTCTGCTCTTAATTTCTGAAGTTCACTTCTTGAATAATCCTTTACATTTTTTCCAAATAAAATAACAGTACCTTTAGTTGGCTGAATTAATCCTGCACAAAGAGTTATTATAGTAGTTTTTCCACTTCCACTTGGTCCTAATATCAAAAGCTGTTCTCCTCTTGCTGCACAAATATTTATATCCTCAACTCCTCTGCTTTCATGTGAATTAGTATTATACAACTTAGTAATATTTTCAAGAGTTATTATTTTTTCAATGTCAGTATTCATTAAAACACCTCGATTGGATAAATGTGTCTTAATCTATGAACAGAAATGAAAGAGCTAACAAGGCTCATAATTAAAGCTGTTAATACAACCAATAATGAAGTGAGCAAATCATTCTTAACTGTAATTTCAGGTGATATATTTTCAATTATTGCAGTGACTGGAAAATATAATATCAGTGCTGCTGCAGAAGATAATAAAGTAATAATAACAGCCTGTGAAAAGACGAGTCCCGGAAGAAATGATTCAGGACAGCCAAGTATTTTCATAACAGCAAAATCTTTTCTCTTCTCGAGAATGTTTATAGAAAGGATAAGACTTAGGATTGCAGTAAGTACGATTCCGCTTATTCCTGCTATTGCATACAACATAGGCAGAATTCCTGTTTTCATTTCTTTAATATTATTATCTACAAATTCTTGATGAGTGTAAAAGCTGCAGCCGGGTAAAACCTTTTGAAGAGATTTTCTTGCATACAGCGGATTAATATTTTTACTTAAAGTTAAAATGAAGCAGGTATAGACATCATTATATCCCAATAAGGAATGTACTTTTTCGATTGAAGCAAAACCATATTGTATTACAAAAGCATTAGTGCCTGAACTTAATCCTGTAACTTTTAGAGTTTCATCCATAATGGTGACTTTATCACCAACATTTATTTTGTTCTTCAGTGCGAATGATTTATCAAGAACAATCTCATCCTTTTTGTTTATTGGTTTTCCTTCAACGATAGCAGGTGGTCCACCAAATTTTGAAGTAAGGTCGTAACCGCAAAGGAATATAGTTGAACTTTTTCCTTTTGCTTTTAATGTTGATAGCACTAAAAGTACAGGAGATACAGATTGTACATTATCATCTTCGCCTAATGTTAGAAGTTGAAAAGAATTGAGTATGGATGTGCCACGAAGAATATTTTCTGCACTTTTCTGTATAACCCAGATATCTCCATTGCTCTTTTTAATGTATTCAACAGAGCCTTCAGCAACTCCTTTGTAAATGCCGAGAAGAAAAAGCATAAGAACTATACAAAGTGATATTCCTGAAATTGTTATTATCAGCCTCAAAGGCTGACTCTTAAGCATTCTTAAATAATATATATTCATATTTATGCAAACATTGGTACTTCAGTTTTTAATTTGCAGGAAATCCTTATAAATATTTCTTCAAAACTTCTGCCGGTAATTGTTAGTCCATGATTTTTCAAACCAACCACTGCTGATTCAGGATTATCAGTTTTCTTTAAAAGTTCAACAACTTCCTGTGCAAGCTCGGTTGTTCCGCAAGGATGATTCTGATGAGTACACAAAACTCCATCCATCCATGCATGTAGATGTATTATTGCTCCAGTATCAGGAAAGGTTTTATAAATCAAAGCGTGCTCAACGGCATCAACAGATACTCTGGCTTTTGGATCATAACTTACAGGCTGGCTGATAATTGCAGTGCCTGTTTGAAAATCAAAATCTTTCACAAGCAGCAAATCTTTTCCAATTGTGGATAAACAGGATTTATTCACTCCTCTGCCTGTCATCCAGAAAACAGGGGGTTCAAATTCTGTAATCTCTTCCTTAGATGAAAGATTACCATAGCTTGCTCCTGTAATACCAAATACACGGTATAAATGAAGCATATCTTCTTCACTTAAAAGTTGACGCAGAGGAAATGGTGCAGGCAGAACTCCCAGCTCATCCATTTTTTTGCCAAACTTAATTATTTCGTCAACAACAGGTGAACCGGAGTAAAATCTTTCAGGCAGGTCAGGAATAAAAACATTCTCTGTTGAATAATGTGCACCTGCTACAGGAATCATAAGGTTGTAAGCTTCTTCAGCGTCATATTCAATATTATAAAATCCGGCTTCCGGTGTTGTGAAATAAGCTTTAAGATGATTGTTGCTTTCTTCTCTTGCACATATCAGCATATTAGCAAAAGTTTTTATCAAGGTAGTATAACAGGCGGACTGCATATTGCCATTAATGTTTTCTCCTGATACAATGGTTATTAGGAAAACAGATTTTGACCTGCGTTTAAAAAATTGAGGATCCATAACATTGGTAATGTTTAGAATAAAATTTGCCTGATATGGGTCAGTGGAAATTATATGCCCATGACTAAGACATTTTTCTGTTATCTCATCAGCTATTTTATATCCTAAACTTGTTGCATTATTTCTAATAATTGAAAATTTCATTTGATACCTCTTCTATATAGTTATTGCATAAATCTCTTTTGATCATATCACCGGCTGTTTCTCTTCTTCTAATCAGCCTGCACTTTCCTTTATTAATTGAAACGATGGGCACTTTCATAAAACCAAAATTAGATTCCCACTGGTTGAAGTATGCACCGCAATCCATTACTGCGAGTAAATCGTTTTCCTTTATTTCAGGCATAGACTTGTTCTTATAAACTACATCTTCAGAAAAGCAGCAAGGTCCTGATATGGTATATTTCTTAGTTCTATTTCCGGCTCCGTTACTGCACAAGAAAACTTCATGGTACTCGTAATAAGTCGGCATTGTTAAGGTGCCAATTCCACCATCAGTTATAACCCATTTCCCTGCACCTTTCCTTTCTTTTATCCTATGAACCTTAATAAGAAGAACTTCACATTGACTGGTCAAATATCTTCCAGGTTCAATTATTAATTCAGGAAGGTTATATCCATCAAAAATTATTTTTACTGCATTTGTTATTGAACTTATATAATTATTTAATTGTATTTCTGAAGATTTGTACTCACCGGGAAATATTTTAAATGCATTATAAAGCAGGAGTTCTTTTGTTGTTAATTCCCTTGTAGTAGGAGATGAAAAACCTCCTCCTGTATCCATTACATTAATTTTAAAACCATTATCCATAATATTTTTTATTAAGGGCTTTAATGATAAGATAGCTTTAAAATAATCTTGGGGATTTCTAATGCCTGTACCAATATGAATATGAAGTCCATTAAACTTTATAAAAGAAGAATTTTTAATTAATTGCAGTGCCTGCTGAACTTCATTAGTTCTTATATCTAATCCGAATACTGAACCCTTTCTGCTTCCTGTTGCTGAACCGCTATTCATTCCTTTTGGTGTATAATCCGGATTTATTCTAAAAAGAATATTAACTTTTTTATTTTCTGCTTCAGTAATCTTAGTTAAATCTTTTAATTCTGAGAGAGAATCAATGACAATGAAGTGAAGGTCCAGGCATTCTTTTAGAAAATCCTTTGTTTTACAAGGACCATTAGCAATAATTTCATTATTCTTATAACCAAGTTTTTTTGCAAGGAATAATTCAAAAGGAGTCATCACTTCTGCTTTTAATCCTTCCATCCTCAAAATAGAAATTAAAACTGGAACTGAATTGCATTTAAATGGATAATGAACTTCAGAACGTGCAGGGTAAATATTTCTCAAAGAAGATAGAACCTCTCTGGCTTTTTCAATAAGCAAATTTTCATTTATTACGAATACTGGAGTTCCAAATTGTTCAGCAATCTGTGAAAGCGGAAATCCCTGCATTTTCATTTCACCTGTTTCATCAACATCAATATTCCAGTCCTGGGGTGCCATCTTAATTCCTTTAAATAACTGGTTAAAAGTAGGTTAGAAAACAGAGGGAGTTGTCAAAGATTTGTCAAAAAAATGTAAATATCATTTTGAATATTCAGAGGTCATATCTAAGTATAGCAAACTCTTTTCCGGGGTGCAGTCCCAAGTGTTCTGCTGCTTTGATTGCTAAAAGATTATCATAGGTCATCCAGGTGGTCTCCAGATTTTTGTATTTCTTAAGAAGATGGATTGAAGCCTTCAATAAAAGTCTTATTACTTTTGAATTTCTGTGAGCTTTTTTTATACCTACTGCATAAAAAATAATAGTATTTATATTTTTCTTTTCTTTCATAAATTTTAAATACTTCAGTGGACCTATTCTTCCTTTAAAATTTTTAAGCAAAGGATTTATATCATAACAAAACTGAATAACACCTACTGGTTCATTTTTATATTCAGCAAAAATGAGCATATCAGGGTCAGTAACAAGACTAATATACTTAGACGAGAAAATATATTCTTCTTTATTTACAGGAATGAAGTAAACATTATCTTCAAAGGCATCATTGTAGATTCCTCTGAGGTTTTCAAGTTCTTCTTCTTTCTTATCTGCATTAAAAATCCTCAATGAATATCCATCAGGTACAACAATTTCCTTATCCCCATATATCTTCTCCAGGTATTCTGAAATGTTGGGATTTTTTCTTATGTGAAGTTTTTTTGAAATAACAAACCCGCATTTTGTTAAAAGTGGACAATAATATTCAGGATTATATGTTTGGAAAAAAGATGCAGGCTCTTGAAAGTCACTTATCTGTATGCCAAGCTCAGAGTAATGATTTGGATTAAAAGGACCAATAATTTGCTGCACTCCTTTTTCCTTACAATATTTAAAGACATATTCGAAAAGATTTTTTGCAGCTTCTTCATCGTTAATGGATTCAAAGAAACCAAAGATGGCGGTTGATTTTCCAAGCTTCTTTTCATATTCTTTATTTAAAACAATAATAGTACGTGAAGCTATTGAATTATCTTTATAACAATTAAAGAAAATAATATCAGCATTTCTGAAATAAGGATTAACCTTTTTATCCAGGATCCTTTTTGTCTCTGATAAAAGAGGTGTTATCCAATTATTATCTTCAGCATACACGATGTAAGGAAGATTTAAAAAATCCTTTAACTCTTTGCGTGAATGTGCAATGCAGCTTCGGTATGACATTTTTCTTCTTCTTTTATTATTTCTTCAACAATATAATTATCGTAAATAAATGAACGATCCTTCCTGTGTAAAGCAGATGCAATTTCTTTATGAGATAAAATAAAATCATTAAGTTCTTTCGGATGTTCTCTTGGAACAAGCAAGTTTCGATAAGTAATTACTGCATGGTTTTGAGCTACCCTATAGGTTGATTTTAAAAGGTCAGCAAATTGCTCCTCTGACATCCATTCAAAAATATTTGTAAAATTAAATTTAGAGATGTATGAATCAGGTAATGTTCTGAAAAAATCCTCACAGCTCGCAGTGACTACTTTAATCCTGTATAGTCTTTCTTTTACTATGTCGTAATTCTCAGGTCTAAGGTATGGAGGAAGATTATTTTCATCATAATAATTTCCTAAGAGGATATATGACAGAAAGTAATTGTTTCTAAGGGGCATACGTGTAAGAGCATTATGAGTTTTTTGTGCAAAATTGTTACCGAAAGAAAAATTTCCATTTACATATCGAAAGAAGTTTTTATCAAACAGCAGGGACATAGTTTTTCTGCTCAGCAGAACGGAAGTAAAAAATTTCCACCTTTTGTTGTTCCATTTTTTCTTATAAAGTATTTCAAGTTCTTTTTCGTCGAATGTATTAAAGAATTTCTTGATATTCTTTTTGCCTATAAGAAGATGCAGAACCTTCCTAAGCAGGTGCATATAATTTTCATAACTGCCTGAGTGGATTACTCCGTTTTTAATAGCTTTTGGGTAGTGGTTCCAAAAATTTCTTGCATCAATCGAAAGGTCATCTCGTAGGTAAATATAAATGTTTAACCTTTTCTCACTTGGTAATACGCCTAAAAATTCCAGACATTCATAATAAGACAAGTTTCTAATTGCAGCTATTTTTAGTTCAAGCATATGATTTTGATTTGAATTAAGGTCAAGTGCAATCACTTTTAATGGGTCATCAATTAGAAAGGAGAGAGTATTACATCCACCTGATGTTATAGAAAAAACAACATCATCGTTTTTAATATTGAATGCTTCTCTGTCTATATCCGGGTCTTCCCAGCACTGAGCATAAAGAACCTTGCTAAAGACTTTAGATTCTGCATCAACATTTGTTGTTTTCCTTGTTCCTTTTCGTGTATGAACAACTGCCCAATAAAGTACACCCGGAGTACCAATTAAAATTGCTGTCAAAAATGAACCGCTAATTGCGGCAGCAATAAAACCCGGAATAAAAAGAATATAAAGCGAGTTATTCTTAAATCCATCAATATTAATAAAAAACTTCTTTTCATCCTTTAAGAATTTGCTTGTGCTTTTAAATGAAGGAAACAAACGTGGAGCACTTTTCAAAAAAGCAGAATATGATTGCTTAAAATTATCTGATAAAATTTTTTCTTCATATTTAATAAGAAGTTTGTAATGTATATAAAATAAGAAGGGCATAATTACACCCGGCAAAGGGAGACAAAATGTAAAGCCACATATTGCTGCAATATCAGAGAAATAAATTGGGTTTCGAGTAAGTTTATAAGGGCCTTTTACAACAAGCAAATCATTAACAATCTTGAATGACATAACTCTTTCTGAACTTAACAAACTTCCTGCCCACATTCTTAACAGACTTACAGGTATTAAGTATAATGCTAATAAAATAAAACTTAAACTAGTTACTATTTGTGGATTACCGGGAATCATAAGCTGAATAATTGACAATGATTCAGCATAAAAAGTGAATGAAAAAAAACAGGTTAATAACACTATTGATAGTGAGAAAAATATCCTGTACTCAAATTCAAATTTCAGAATTTTGTTCAAAAAATTTTTCATTTATTTCTCCTTATCCGAATAAATTTTTATTGCTGATGGAATTATTTCAATGCTGCAGGGAAGATAGCCAAGAACTTCACCATCTGCTTCCATAAGAACATTTTCATCAGATGCAATTGAAAGAGAAGTTAATCTGTATTTTGAGAAATATGAAGATTGAAGATGATTTCCTGAATAAATTTTTCTAAATGAATTAATTCTTCCTTTAACATTTTGACCGTGCATAATAAGCAAGTCCAGAAAATGATCAGATGTATCAGCACCAGGTACAAGATTCATTGAACCTCCGGTAAATTCCCCATTTGCTACAACTATCCCTAATACATTCTGCTTAAATGAATGGTTATCAAAATTTATAGTAACTAATTGATTTGGATGAGTAAATACTTTAGAGAGAGTTTTTAATCCATATGCAAAAGTTCCTCCAAAACGTTTTTCTTTTCCCTGACAGCTTTTTACAACGGCTCCTCCTATACCTGCCTGAAACTCATTAATAAAAAAACGATTTTGCGATGAGCCATTATTTCCCCAGCTTATATTTCCAATATCTGTATGCCTTGTATTACCATTTTTAATAATTTTAATTTGCTCCTTTAATTTTAAGGGAATACCTACGCTTCTGGAAAATCCTTGACCGGTACCACTGCTTATTATACCTAATGTAGTATCAGGAATTATAATTTTTCCTGATTCAAATAAACCATTCACACATTCTTGAATTGTACCATCCCCACCAACAATAATAAATTTTGAGTATCCATTTTTTGCAAGAGAATGGGAAATATTTGTTGCATCTCCTTTGAATTTAGTTTCATTTAAATCAAAATTATTCCCAAAAGATTCATACAGCAGATTTAAAATATTCTGCTTTCTTTCTAAAGTTCTTCCGCCAGCTGATGCGGGATTAAATATGATCTGATATTTAGTTAGCATAATTCTATCCATTGTTTGCAACCAAATTTTAAGGAAATATCAAAATAAGTTTGTCATAAAATTGTAAAAGAATTGTAAATGGAATGAAGGCATGAGTTTTAACAAACCCATTTTTGTGGAAATTACTATATGCTTGTTAAATAGTTATTCTTCTCTTAATTCATTTCCAGCATAAGGTTCAGATAAAAATTCTGCTATTACCGTATTGAACAGAGCAGGATTATTCTTTGTAATATAATGAGTTTCGCCAGTAAAAAAACAGAGATTAGCTTTTTGAATGTTCCTATAAATAAATAATGTATGCTCCTCTTTTATTATGTCCCTGTCAGTTGAGGCTACAAGGACAGGACAAGTTATTTTTTTTAAATCACTGTTGGAAATTTGAGGCTGGAATTCCATGAGACGATTTCTCTGCTGAATAACTTTCCAATTTTTCGTTGTATCTTTTTTTGCTATCATTTCATCAGCTAGTCTTCTATCTTCTAATACCTGATTATAAAAGAATGGATATAAAGCCGTTGTATCTGGAGTAAGATTAGCAGCAAAAGCAACTACTTTCTTTACCTTAGAAGGATAATAAATTGCCACTAATAATGCTATAATACCTCCATCACTCCTTCCTACGATGTATGTTGAATCTAGACGCAGGTAATCTAAAAGACCAACAATATCTTTTGTCATCTGAATATAAGTGAGACTATCTTTTCCTAGTTCACTTTTTCCTCTTCCCCTGCAATCCATAACAATAACTTTATAATTTTTTGAAAAATATTCAATCTGTGGCTGCATATATCCAATGTTTCCTCCATTGCCATGAATTAAAACTAATGGAGCTCCACTCCCATAAATTTCATAATAAAGTTTTACATCATTGATAGAAATGAAATTACCTGAATTTTTATTATTTCCATAATCAATAGTAGTAGAGTCTGTCTGAGCTGAAAGTATTTTTGGAATGTTTAACGTAAGTAAAAATACAATAGCCCAAAAATTCGAGCCTAATATTTTCATTTTATTATCTTTATTAATCCATTAAGTAAATATTTGAATAATAATTCGAAAATATTGTGATTCAAATTTTAAAACTTTACTTTGGATTATTTTTGAATATAGGATAAAAACTCTTTTCTTGTTTCGGTTTCCTGGAATTTACCATAATAACTTGATGTAACTGTTTGACTGTTTACATCATTTATCCCTCTGGATTTAACACATAGATGGTCTGCTTCTATAAACACTGCTACATCTTCTGTGTCTAATATGCTCATCAACTCTTCAGCAATTTCCTGAGTTAATCTTTCCTGCAGCTGAGGTTTCTTTGATATAAAATGCACAATCCTGTTAAGTTTTGATAAACCAATAACATTATCTGATGGAAAATAAGCTAAATGAACTTTTCCAATAATAGGAACAAAATGATGTTCGCAGGTAGAAAAAAGAGTTATGTCTTTTTCCACTATCATCTGGCTGTAATTATATTTCTTCTTGAATAATGTTATTGAAGGTTTATTTTCTTTATTCAAGCCGCTAAAAATTTCTTTAACATACATCTTAGCAACTCTTCTTGGTGTATCTTTTAGACTGTCATCTTCAAGGTCGAGTCCAAGGATTTCCATAATTTTTTTGAAGTTACTTTCAATCAATTCTATTTTAGTTTCACCATCGAGTTCTGGTTGAAAATTGATTAAATCATCATTAGGATTTATGTTCTTGAAATTTTTCTTATTCTTTTCAGAATTACTACTGTTAAAATTTGGGTCTCGCATATTATTACCATATTTAAGTTCTTAAAATCTGTAAATCGGAAGAAAGAAATATTCATTCATTCTTCCGGTAAATCTTAATTATTTTTTAAATTTGTCAGGAAATTGATTGATGATTCCATTCGATAAATCATCTGCCATCATTAATATTTCATTATGAACCTTATCGTATGCTGCTATGTCAGCTAAATAATCTTTTTGTATTCTTGCAACTGCTTCATCAGTAGTAAATTTAAGATGGTCATTCATCATATTTTTCATATCAAGTAATTTCCAATTTGGATTTGCTGAGCTTAAGAATGCTGCAATCTCATCCGCATTTTTGTTCCATCTTTGACTGGCATCATTTAGTGCTGCATTATCTCCTTTTTTTGCAGCTGTTACAACATCAGCAGCGATGTTTATATGGTCCTTTAATAGTGCAGTAAGCTTATTTCCAGCATCTTCACCATAATAGAGTTTTACAGCATTGCCAATATCTTCCTGATTTTTCAGCAATCGGGCAACTGATTCATTTGTTCCGGGAAGTTCGTCAACAAGATTAAGAATAACATTACGTGTCCATACAATATGGTCTTCCCAAAGTTTGCGCATATCAGTACGAAGTTTTTCTGTGGAGGAATTATTTACATTATGTGATTCATCTCCGTGTGTCCTTCCGTAAGCATCAAAGGAATTGATGCTTAGGATTGCGATAAATAATATCGCTGCTATAAACAATGTTTTTATTTTCATTTTAAATTTCCTTTATTATTCTAATAAGTGTTTCATTAAATTAAAATCTCTTTATCGTTAGAGAATTTTCTATATGGAAAGGTTACAAGTGGATATCATAATTGCGCCCATAACACACCAAGTTAGATACCGGCTTAATATTTTTGTTATCAAATTTTTAATTACAGGAGATAGATAATGAGAAAAATAATTGTTTCATCGATGATTACATTAGATGCAGGCACCTGGTGGTCCAGATGAAGACCCTTCAGGTAGTTTTAAATATGGTGGTTGGACGGTTTCTTACGGTGATGAAGTTTTTGGGAAGGAATTAGAAAAACAAATGCGTCCTGCAGACCTTCTTTTAGGGAGAAAAACATTTGAAATATTTGCGGGTTATTGGCCGGAGCACGAAAAGGATTGGCTTGGTATAAGTGATGTTACTAAATATGTAATGTCTAATTCAATGAAAAAATCCAATTGGAAAAACTCAGTTTTCTTTAACAACTTATCAGAGATAGAAAAGCTAAAAAATTCAGAAGGTTTGGATATTCAAGTTTGGGGCAGCAGTAAACTCATTCAGTCACTTTTAGAAAAAGATTTGGTTGATGAACTTTGGCTCAAGATTTTTCCTGTGACTCTCGGTGAAGGGAAAAAATTATTTGCGAATGGTACTATTCCTAAGGCATTTAAACTGATTGATAGTACTATTACAACAAGCGGTGTAATTATTGCCAATTATAAAAAGGAAGGTGAAGTAAAAACAGGCACTGTCGGAGCTTAAAATAAATTTTTGTAAATAGGTATTTCAAAAGTCTTAGTAACTGTTAAGAACTAATTAAGAAATAGGAAATTCAATTTCTATTCTTGTACCTTTGGTAAGAATAAATTTTATTTTTCCATCAATATCTTTTACCAATAAATTAACCATATAAAGTCCCAAAGTTTTTTCTTGAGAAATTTTTAAATCCTTTGGCATTCCAATTCCATTATCTTCCACGTTTAGTTGAATTAGAGAATTATTTTTTTTCAATTCCACATTTATTGTATTATCCGTTGAATCCGGGAATGCATATTTAATACAGTTTGTTAGTAGTTCAACAAGTATCATTCCAATTGTTGAAGCAACTTTGGTAGAGATAGTAATATCATCCATAATACGGTTAAAATTAATATTTTTTGTAAAATTTGACATGGAAGTGATTACTTTATTGAGGTAAATTTTTAGATCTACTTCATAAACGGATTCTGTTTCATATAGTACTAAATATAAATCAGCGATTGCCCTTACTCTGGAGGCTAAATCTGAAAGGACATTTATCATTTGTGGGGATTCAACACTGGATCTTAACATAATTAAACTTGCTATTAACGAAAAACTATTTTTTGACCTATGCTGCAGTTCTCGAATTAAGGTTGCTTTTTTTAAGATATCATCTGTTAATGTTTTTTCATGAATGACCCTGGCTGTTATATCGCGAATATTACATTGAATAACTTTTTTATGATCAACAAAATAAACATTGCTTACAAATTCTACATTTATCAATTTATTATTGTGAGTTTCAAGCGGAATATTTTCATAACGGATATATTCTTTACCCTGTAATTCCCCGTACAAATGCTTTGAATAATTAATATTTTTGAAGGCACTTATATCCCATAAATTTTTCTCCAGAAATTCTTCCTTAGAGTAACCAAGCAGTTCAACCAAGTAAGGATTCACGTCAACAATTTTACCACTTTCAAAATCAAGAATTAATATACCATCCTGAGCTGATTCAAAAAGTCTGCGATATCTTTTCTCGCTTTCTTTCAACTCAAGTGTCTGTTTTTTTAATTTTTGTTTTGCTTCATGTAATCTGAAAGCCATTTTTATTGAAGCATCAAGTACTATAATACCTGAAAGCTTAACAACATAACCATAGAAAGTTATATTTTCAGTTTTTGTAACTACATCCCGCTCGGTATGGCCTGAGAGAAATAATAGAGGGATGTCATACTCCCTAAGAATCATTTCAGCTATTTCAGTGCCATCTTTTTCTTCTCCAAGATTGATGTCCATTAGTATCAGATCTATTTTGGTATCCTTTTGTTTCATTGCAGTTAAAGCCTGCTGACCTTTCGCAACATGGATGACATTATATCCATAAGCTTTTAATTCCCTGGATTGATTCATTGCAATTAATAAATCATCTTCAACAAGAAGTATATTTTTTGGTTTTTTTGACATAATAACACCTATTAAACTAGTAGGTTAAACATAGCTTAGAAAGTTTGGTTAGAAGGTTTAATAAAACATAGAGAAAAAAAATGAGTCTCTATCTCACATATGGTAAGCGGGGGGTTTAATCGAGTAATAATCTGAAGCACCTTAGATTATTACTCGATTAATAAACATAAGTTATAGTTTCTTTAAATTTAATCCAACCATAACATGGTCTATACTGGAAAGATCGCCAATTAATTTTTGTAATGAATCCGGTAGTTTTTTAATGATTAAAGTAGGTGTTGCTACTATGTCTTCTTTAAAGGCTAAAAGGGGATGTTCATTTAAATCAATAATTTCTATTTTATAATTTTCATCCAGATAATCTTCATATAATTTATAAGTATTTTTTATTGCTCTGGCTGAACTTGGTTTGGATCCATTAACATAAAGTTGCAGAATATATTTTTCCTTACCAACATTTTTTTTCATTTTATTACCATTTGTGTGGAAAATAATTTAGGTTTTACTAAAGCAGAAATAACGGGGTTTATGCTTTAAATAAAATCAACTCTTTATATCTGATTCAATGTAGTGATATAGTACATGGTGTGAAAGGTAGTTACAACAGTAAAAAATATAATGTGCGGTGTGAAAGTTCAAAAAGTAGATATTACCTGTTTTTTTAGTATTAGTTTTCCATTTTCGTAATACGAAATCCCCTGCGAAGCGGGGTTCGTGGCGTATAAATAAAAAACCTCAGATTATTCTGAGGTTTTTTTGTTCTAATAAAATATTCGAATCATAAAAACTTACTTTTATTTCAATGCTTCTTTAATCTTTAGCTCCATTTCGGGTGTTATTTCAGTTGAGCGAGTGCCCACGTTTTCCGTTTTGTTCTATATCTTCAATGAGCAGCTTCATCTCAGATATCTCGCTGATTTGAGATTTGATGATCTGGTCGGCTAATCTACGAACTCGTGGATCGGTAATGTAAGATTTTCTTGCGTTGTTTATTGCAATAGAGTGATGAGGAATCATTGATTTCATAAAGCTAACATCGTTAATGATCGTCTGGCCTCTGTTAACGAACAGAAGTATTAAGCCTAAGAATGTAGCTAAAACAAGAATTAAGATCTTAGTTCTTATTCCCTTATACATAGACCACATGAAGGAAAGCATCACAATGGTCATCACGCAACCCATTATCAACAAAGCAATTAGACGGTTTAAACTGAACATTATATGATCATAAGAATATACGAGCTGATACATTAAAAAAAACATGATTGCAGTTGAAGTAGCAATCATTGTCGCGAATCGTATCCAGCTCATTCCAGTTATCTGGTTTTTTTCTTCCATTACAACTTCCTTAATAATTTATTTTCAAACTACTTTCTTTTTAATAATGATTATGTATCCAAGGACATTATTTTTATTTATTACTTATTTTTCCAAAGAAGAAATAGTATTTCAAAACTTTTCACATAATTTTAGAATTTGCATATAGTAGACAAACAAAGTTATATTTATAAAATAAGTATCAATGACAGGTTTTTACTCCACAGCCAATTTATTTAATACTGCTGATAAGGCATCAGTATGTTTTTTAATACTATCCCTTCCATGTGGGGTGGATACAAAGAATTTAATATTTTTAAATGCCCAGGATAATTTTCTTAGAACGACAATATTATTGGTCCCATAATCACGTATTTGGTTAAATGCTTCATCCATATAATCCGTGAAATCCAACTCTTCAATTATTACTTTAATCGTACCTTCATCTCTTATAATACAATTATTTATTTTTCTCTCTGTAATTCGGCACAGAATTGCAGTTAATCGTTCAATGCACATGATTGCAGTAGTCGTATCATTTATTCCTGGTGAAAGAGCTTTTAATGCAACATCAACAAGCTGACGGATACCATAAGCCGGATCCTGTTCAATGGTTCTTTGTTTATCTATTGTTAAGGCGTTTCTTAATGATTTAATTACCTCATCATCCGGTTTCTTTTTTCCTTGTATAGAAATATAAGGAGTTGATTCAATCAGGCAAGTACCAACTGGAACTTCTACGCGTAAGACAATATCATAATGCTTTGCAGATTTTAACAGTAGATTCTTATCTATTTTTTGAATGTATCCTGACTTATCAGCAACTACAGTATAAAAATTATCGTCTTCCATCCATTTTATTTTATTACGTTCATTCTCCTCTTCTTGCTCTGCATTCAGAGCATCCGGAAATACTTCATTTATAATATCCATTGTTTCATTATAAATATTTGAAATGATTTGTGAAGCCTGGATTGAACTTGCTATATGATGAATAAAAAAAATGAAAACTCCTATCCCTAGAAAAGAAAGTATAACAGCAAGTAAGACGGAAATTTTCGGAACAAATTTTAAATCCTCCTGCCCTCGTACAGTTCCCAGTACTATCAGACAAAAAGCGAATATTCCTATAAATACTCCAAGTACAAACTGATTATTATGGTCCTTCATAAAATTTCGCAACACTCTAGATGAATATTGCGATGAAGTCAGTGAAAGTGCTACAATAGTAATTGAAAAAACTACTCCGGCAACTGTAATCATTGAAGCAGCTATTGTTGCAAGAATTCCCCTTGCTCCTTCTGCGCTTGAGCCAAAAATAGCTAGCTTCATGTCATTCAGTTCTCTGTTAAATACTACATCAATCAGGATTGATATAAATGCTGTAAGGCTGAAAAGAAAAATAATTATTGAAGGGAAAAACCAAAGACTTGATTTAAGGTTTATCCACAAATCCCGAAATTTCGAGTGAAATACATCCATATAAGGACCCATAATAAATTTATAATATAATTAGTTCTTTTTTTTATGGATTGAGGAGAATCACCTTAGACCTGATTGAAGGTGGGTTTGTTTTTTTTGCATTAGGGTTCTAGTAAGGCAATAAGCTGCATGTTATAAGCTTGTCATCAAGTTAATTATTATCAAAAAGTAATAGATTTATAGTAACTATTTTGAACATTTCTATTACAAATTCAATAAAGGAATATTTTATGGTTTCAAATATTCAAAAAGAAAAAGCTGAATTGTTCTTTATTTTTTTCCCTATATTCAGTTTGGTAAGATGCAATAATAACATTATAAATAAGCTATTTTTATGAAACCTTCATTTGATACATGGACATCTGTATTCCTTTTTGCGGCACTGCAAGGGGTATTTGTTTCTATTATACTGCTTTTCAGAAATAAACCTTTCAGAAAAGAAAGAATATTGCTTGCCGTAATAGCTTTACTTTTTTCACTTACACTTGCCGATTATGTTTTATACTGGACTAAATACAGCTATTACTTCCCATATATCCAGGGAATATCCGGCGGCCTTACACTGCTTTACGGTCCACTGTTTTATTATTACTTCAAAATTATTTTTGAAAACCATAACTTTTTTGCAAAAGATTTACTTACTGCTTTGCCGTTTGCTCTGTTTTTAACATTTAGATTTGCCGGAATCAACCTTTACCTGATTGTGCACTTTCCTATTTGGGCCTGGCTTAGCATTTTATCAATGACTGTTTATGCCTTTGTTATTTATAAGTCATATAAACAGATGAGCAAAATACAGGAGGAAATATCTGACTGGTTCACTTATCTTTTTGGTTTTTATATAGGATTTATTATTAGTTTTACTTCATATTATGTACTTACACTAACACCATTTTTTGACATAAAATGGGATTATATGATCTCATTTGCAATGTCATTTTTTATTTATTTCCTTTCATGGTTTGGATATCTTCAGCCGAAAGTGTTTGCGGGATTTTCCATAAAAGATGCTTTCAAAGGAAAGTATTCGAAATCAACACTAACTGAAGATACATCAGAAACAATAATAGAGCGCCTTAATGCCGTTATGGAAAAGGATAAGCTTTATAAAGATGAGAACATGAATCTTGAAAGACTTGCATTAGTTTTAAACGTATCAAAGCATCACTTATCACAAGTAATAAATAACAAGATAGGTGTTTCATATTTCGATTTCATAAATTCACTCCGCATAAAAGAAGCAGCAGCTTTGCTTTCATCAACTTCAAAGAAGGAAAAGAATGTGCTGGAGATTGCCTTCGAAACAGGCTTCCGCAATAAGGCAACTTTTAATAATGCTTTTAAGAAGTTAACAGGCTACACACCAACCGAGTTCAGAGAGAAAAACCTTACCAATGAAACTACCCCCAATAGGGCCGTGCTGTAAAACAATAATTTGATATAATCCAGTAAAAGCATATCGGATTGTACGATTCTCTTCTAACTATTCATCATTTTGATCCTAAAAAAGGAGTAATTATGATACAATATATAATTTTGATAGCCCTTTTAATTTCATCGTCATCCCTACCGCAGATAAATTTTACGGTAGTAAAGGACAGCAGTAATCCTATAACAACTTTTACCGGGACAGTAGTTTACCGCGGAGCTGCATGGATTGACGTAAACAATGACAATAAGGCAGACCTGTTTGTTTGTCCCGATAAGCTCTTTATAAACAACGGCGTCGGAAATTTCACATCAGTCACAACCCCTATTGGTGAGGGGCAGACACAAAACCCATCCGGCTGCACCTGGGGTGATTTCAATAATGACGGTTACATAGACTGCTTTCTTGCAAGAAATCCATCCCGATTATATCTAAATGATAAACAAGGCAACTTTATAGCTGATGATTCAGCTTTCTCTGTACCCGGCAATTACCCCGGCTGGGCTTGTTCCTTTTCAGATTATAATAACGACGGAATTCTTGATTTGGTAATTGCACACCCCGCAGGTTTTCTGGGGCCTTCATTCCCAAGCTTTTTATTTAAGGGAACAGCTCAGTTCATGCTTCAGAATGATACAAGTTATCTCTTTACAAAACAGCTTGGGCCTTACACCGTTCCTTACTTCAGTGACTTTGATATGGATGGGGACGAAGATCTTTTCATTGCAAGCGGTCCTGGCGGCTCTCCGGGAAAAGATTACCTTTATAAGAACCTGTTGAAAGAAACAGGGAATGATTCATTGACTAGAATTACTGATCTTCCCTTTGCCATAGATCAGCAGGATGGTCAGTGTTACAATTTTATAGATTATGATAATGACGGCGATCTGGATCTGTGCATCACCAATTGGAGAGGTATGAAGAACCGCTTCTATAAAAATAACAACGGAACTTACAATGAGATTACTGTTCCTTTTGATTACAATTCCGGAAGTCTATCAAATGCCTGGGGAGATTTTGATAACGATGGTGATCTTGATGTGATAATTACAAACGATCAGATAAAAAATACTGAAGCATATATGAACAACGGTGATGGCACCTTTACACTTGTTGCCGGACAGTTATCTGCACTTACCGGTTCTGGTGGTACAAGTCTGGGTGACTATGATAACGACGGTGATCTTGATTTATTTGTTATGGGCACCACGGCAGGCAAAGGGCTTTTCAGGAATGAAGCACAGCAGAATAATAATCACTGGATAAATATTAGATGTGAAGGAACTGCATCAAACCGTTCTGCTATAGGAACCAAAGTAAAATTAAAAACTGTTATAGGAGGAAAGGCTTACTGGCAGTATAGGGAAATATCTGCACAGAATACCTTCCAGGGACAAAATGATCTGCGCGTTCATTTTGGCTTGGGCGATGCTACTATGGTTGATTCACTTATAATAATCTATCCCTCGAGCACAACAGAATATTTTATAAACTTAACTCCTGGAAAATTTTATCATAACACTGAAGGAACTCATTCTCTGGATATAATTACATCGATTGATGAACATAGCAACGATGAAATCTATTTAACCGGATTTACTTTATATCAGAATTATCCGAACCCGTTTAATCCTTCGACAACAATAAAATACAAGCTGGAAAAAAGCGTGATGGTAAAACTTAGCATCTATGATATGCTTGGTAATCTGGTTACAACACTTGCTGATAAAGTTGAGGAGCCAGGGGAGCATTCGGTAGAGTTTAATGCAAAAGAACTTAGTTCAGGTGTTTACTTTTACCGCCTGGATACAGGTGAGCAGTATTTCTCAAAAGCTATGATGCTTGTTAAATAAAACAAAAAATTAACCGGGTTGTACATTTAAGCCCGGTTTTATATAACCTAATATTTGCTAAGTTTATTAACAGAATAACAACAGGAATATTTTCAAGTGGAAATAACATATAAAATAAACCAAAAGATAACAGTGGAAGATGCCATAGATCTATACAAAAGAACAACACTTGGTGAACGCCGCCCTGTTAATCATCCCGAAATTTTTCAGCAGATGCTGGATAACGCAAATCTTACAATCACAGCATGGGATAATGATAAACTTGTTGGTATTTCCAGAACTTTAACTGATTTCGGCTACGTGGCATATCTTGCAGATCTTGCTGTTGATGAAGCATATCAGAAAAAGGGAATTGGCAAAAAGATGGTAGAGTTAACTGAGGATAATATTGGCAAAACTGCATTTATAACGCTGCTGGCTGCACCAAATGCTCAGGATTATTATCCCAAAATAGGATTTGAAACGCACCCCCGTGCCTGGATAAAGAGAAAGGGTTAGCAGCTTACTTTTAACACCCCGGCAGACAATTTTGTAGCAATTACATTCTGCAACCGACGGTATTGAATTTAATATGCTTTGAAATTCTTCATTGCTTATAATATTATGCAGGCTCCAATGAGCAATTGCTGTTATAGAATTGATTTGAAGAAGTGTTCACCTGTAAAAATATTTTTTCTGTTTTAATATTAAGGTAAGCATAATCAAAAAATTAAAGTTTAATTATGAATATCTTACCAGATAATTAAATTGTTAATAAGGATCAACTATGGTTTCAAATATTCAAAAAGAAAAAGCTGAATTGTTTTTAAAATATCATCAAGACAAAGAAATTCTTGTCCTGTTAAACTCTTGGGATGCAGGAAGTTCGAAATTAATAGAAGCAAGTGGATTTAAGGCAGTCGCTACAACAAGTATGGGAATTGCAGCTTCTTTAGGATATCCAGATTGCGAGATAATTCAGTTAGATGAAATGCTTGAAACTATTATAAGAATCGTTAATGCAGTACAAGTTCCTGTTACTGTGGATATAGAAGCAGGATATGGAAATAATTTAAATGAAGTAATTGATTCAGTAAAAAAAATAATTGCAACAGGAATTGTTGGAATAAACATTGAAGATAGTATTGAATTAAACCCAAAATTAATTGATGAAATGGAATTTTGTGAAAGAATTTCAGCCATTCGTTCACTATCAAATTCACTCGGCTTTCATTTAGTAATCAATGCCAGAACAGATTCATTTTATACTTCATCAGGCTCACAACAAGAGAAGTTATCTGAATCAATTAAGCGCGGCAATAAATATCGTGAAGCCGGAGCAGACTGCATATTTGTTCAGCCTGTATGGGAAAGAGATTTGATTTCAATATTGGTTAAAGAAATTAATGCTCCAATTAATATACTCTCAAATCCCACAATGGGGGGAGGATTATCCTTATCTATAAGTGAACTGCAGGATTTAGGTGTTGCCCGTGTCAGCCTTGGTTCAGGTATGATGAAAGCTACTTTAGCATTAATTAAAAAGGTTGCTGACGAATTAAAAGAAAAAGGAACTTACAATATTTTATTAGATACCTTAACACCAAGTCAGGATGCTGCAACAGCTTATAAAATGGCAACGGCAATGAATAAAGAGTAAAGAACCAAATAAAATATCATTTATACGGTCGAATTAAAATTATGAAGGTTAACTATTTGTTAAAAAAATATCGAAGATTATTTTTTATGCAATATGACCTTCTTTTCTTTAAAAAATAACGGAACATTTCTGTTGATTAATTGTTATTATCATATGTGAATGAATTGAAGAATTTTACTGATTAGTTTGAGTATATAAAAGTAATTTAGAGGAAAATATGATAAGGAAAGAATATTCAAATGGCGAAGTTATAGTTGTTTGGCAGCCCGCTAAATGTATACACTCAGGTATATGTGTAAAAACATTACCAAAAGTTTATAATGTACATGAGCATCCATGGGTGAAACCCGAAAATGCTACTACTCAAGAACTTATTGACCAGGTATCTAAATGTCCATCCGGTGCTTTGACTATTAAATATGTAAAATTATGATTGAAATAAAACAATTTAATAATGACCATAAAGGTTACTTCATTGCTTATGAAGATGATAAAGCTGCAGGAAAAATGACTTATACATATGCAGGTGAAGCAGGAATTATAATCGACCATACTGAAGTAAACCCGGAATTTAAAGGAAAAAATATCGGCAAGATGCTGGTTATGAATGCAGTTGATTACGCAAGAAAAAACAATAAAAAAATAATTCCTCTTTGTCCCTTCACCAAATCAGTTTTTGATAAAGTAGAAGAAATAAGAGATGTGCTTTCTAAATAAATTAATTTAAAGATTTTAAACGTTGTGGTTCAATTTAACCCAAATGAAAAAAGATTTTGTAAATCGACATCTTTTGGATTCCAAATCCGTTATCTGCTATTTTTAAGGGAAGTTTGTTGTTATTATGTGTTATAAATCTAATATCCCTGCTGGAAGTCTTTTAACTCTCTAAAGTCATATAAAACGCGTCCATAGTTATGTAGATTATTACGTAAATTATTACTGCTATAACCTTGAAAAAGATATGAATATGTTAAATGAAGTAGAAAAATCAACAATATTAATTATTGAAAATGACTTTGATATGCGCACTCATATAAGTACGCTTCTTTCAGAGAGATATAACACCTTTTCTGCTTCAAATGAAAGTGAAGCACTGGGACAGATTAAGGAGCAAAGACTCGACCTTGTCTTGATTGGAATTGATATAGTCGGAATGGATGATTTATTACTTCTACGGAATATCAGAACTAATTCAGAGACAAAAAACCTTCCCGTAATAATGCTTACAACTGAAGCAGGAGAAGAAACTCGAGTGAAATTAGTAGAAGCAGGTGCCGATGCTTACCTGGTTAAACCTTTCAGTTCACATGAGCTTTTAACTTATATTAGGGTATATCTTGAAAGGTCCCATCTTAGGATAAAAGCAGCAGTAAATAAGGAAATGGCACAGCAAGAAAAAACACTCCATCAAACCAGGGAACACTTTTATACTCTGTTCAATGCAATAGATGAAGGTTTCTGTATTATTGAAGTTTTGTTTAACGAAAATAACAAAGCTATCGATTATCTCTTCGTGGAGGTTAATTCAGCATTCGAAAAGCAAAGTGGAATAATTAACGCTCTGGGAAAAAGAATGCGTGAGGTAGCTCCGGAGCATGAAGAATACTGGTTTGAAATATATGGCAATGTTGCTCTTACAGGAGAACCAATAAGATTTGAAAACCGAGCTGAACAACTTCACCGCTGGTATGATGTGTATGCATTTAGAATCGACCCGGCTGAAGAGCACCATGTTGCTGTCCTCTTTAGTGATATAACATGGCAGAAAAACAATGAAGAAGCAATAAGAAATGCTAAAGGACAATATGATTTGCTCTTAAATTCTATGAATGAAGGTTTTGCGAATTACAAAGCAATATACGATGAAGCAGGCAGGCTCAATGATCTTCTCGTTCTTGATATTAATCCTGCTGGTGCCGCATTAACCGGAGTTACTCGTGAAGGGCAAATTGGTAAAAGATGGAAAGAGGTATGGACTAATATTGATGACCATCTTTTTGATATATACAGAGAAATTGATAAGACCGGTGAAACTTACATTTTTGAGCATTTTAGTGGTATAACAAAACGGTGGTATACTAATAAAATATATAAAGTTGCAAAAGACCAATTTGCAGCAACTTTTTTTGATATCACCGAACGGAAAGTGGATGAGGAGAAGATAAAAATAAGAGAAGCTCAGTTTGATGCCTTTTTTGCAAACTCACCAGCTATTCTAAATCTTGTGGATGAAAATTTTTGTTATATCAACACGGACAATTTGACTCCTAAATATTATGGCTTGGACCGTGACAGCATAAAGGGTAAATGCCTTCAGGACCTTTCACTTGATTTTCTGCAAACAACTGGTCAAACTATGAAGAGAGTCATTGAAACTGGAGAACCGGTTCTTAATGCGGTATTTGAAAGCCCGTTGCCGGGAAAGAAAGGAGAGCTTGCTTACTGGCAAACTTCTTTTTTTCGCGTTCCTTTAGGAGATGAAAAGTGGGGTGTAGGTGTAATTGGTATAGAAATAACAGATATAAAACGCTACGAGATGAAGCTAAAAGAGAGTGAAGAAAGATTTCGCACCCTTGCTGATAATATCTCTCAGTTGGCATGGATGGCTGACGAGAATGGCAATTTATTCTGGTATAATAAACGCTGGTATGATTACACTGGAACAACCTTTGAAGAAATGAATGGGTGGGGATGGAATAAAGTTCATCACCCAGACCATATAGAACGTGTAATTATGAATTGGACACAAGCATTAAAAGATGTTAAACCGTGGGAAGATACTTTTCCACTTATGAGCAAAGAAGGAGAATACAAGTGGTTTCTTTCGAGAGCACTACCTATCTATGATGAAAATGGTAAAATATTCCGATGGTTTGGAACTAACACAGATATAACTGACCACAAAAAAGCTGAAGAAGACTTAAGTGAAGCCTATTTAAATATTGAGGAGAGTTTAAAAGAAAAAGAGATTCTTTTAAGGGAAATTTATCATAGAACAAAAAATACTTTACAATTAATATCCTCCATGCTTTCTCTACGAGGTTCAGTTATACGCAATTCTGAAATTCAACGTATTATTGAAGATATGCAAGACAGAATTAGAGCCATTTCTCTGGTACATGAAAAATTATATAAGGGAAATAATTTATCAAGAATTAATCTTAAGGATTATATTTCAAGTCTCGCCAGTCTTTTAATTCAGAAATATTCGATGGACAGTAAAATTACTCTAAAACTTGACCTTGAAGAAATAATTCTTTTGATTGATTCTGCTATCCCATGTGGGTTAATAATTACAGAACTTATAACGAATTCAATTAAACATGCATTCCCCGGAGATATGAAAGGCAATATTGAAATAAAACTTAGAAGAATTGAAAATCAGATTATTGAATTAATTATCTCGGATAATGGGATTGGATTAAATGATTCCGATCAAAATGGTGATACTAATTTAGGATTGCAGCTGTTTAAAAGTGTAGCTGAAAACCAGTTAGATGCAACAACTTCCTTAAAAGTGAACCAAGGTGTTGAATGGTCTATACGCTTTAACGATGCACTATATGAGGAAAGAATATGAAAAATGATAAACTTATTAAAATATTGATAGTGGAAGACGAAATGATTGTTGCTTTTGATTTAAAGCAACAGCTTATGACTATTCCAAACCATACCGTAGTTGATACTGTAGGTAAAGGAGATAAAGCCATAGAAGTGGCTAAATTAAAAAAGCCTGACCTGATCTTAATGGATATTGTACTTGGAAAAAAGATGAACGGACTGACAGCAGCACGAGAAATATTGAATATTTACAATCCTGTTATAATTTTTACTTCAGGATTTATTGATGATAAAATTAGTGATGAAATTACTTCTATGAATGCTTTTATGTTAAGGAAGCCTTACAACGTTAGCGATATAAATGGAATAATTGAAGAAGTGTTCGTCTGAAAAAGCAGCGCTTTAATATGCCCCTTTACGAAATCAGTTTTTAATAAAGTTGAAAAATAAGGGATGTGCTTGCATAAATAGCAGCAGTCATGGAGTGTTTGGTGATCTCAAACCTTAAGCTTTCCATTTAATTATAATATCTAGATCTAATAGCTGGGTTGAGATTGTGGCATAGCCATCCCTTCGGGACTTTCCCATAGAGCCTGTCGCAAAATTAAATAATAAGTTAATGCCAAATAACAGACCAGGAGGTCCAGATGATGTCTGAATCAGGATAGCGCAGAATGCAAGATTTTTAGAATTACCAATCTGATTTTTTCTTCTCTACTTGATTAAGAGTTGTTTATTTTATTATTTTTACCATTATTATTGGAAATGATTACCCGATGATATCATCATATAACTGTTTTCCGAAAATTAGAAGGTGGGACTTACTATTTTTTCGTAAGCGGATAGCTTATATATGAACCAACTCTGCCTCTCTTTTATTCGCAAGCATAATATGTCTTATCTAAGGAATTAAATCCATATGATTACAGCTGCATACAACAATCGGGTAACATATCAGCTGTATATAATTAACTTTATGTTACTCTTATTTAGGAGATATTATGAAATATTATTTACTTCTATTTTTATTCACCTTTTGTGCATTTAATATAAATGCTCAATCATGGACCTCTCAGGTTAGCGGTACAACCAATACTTTAAGACATGTTCATTTCATAGATGCTAATACTGGCTGGGCAAATGGTTCAGGTGGTATTCTCCTTAAAACTACTAATGGCGGAACTAACTGGTTCACTCAGTCATCCGGAGGAAATCTTACTGTAGGATGTTACTTTATTAACAGTAGTACCGGATGGATTGCAGGTGATGATGGCGTCTACAAAACAACAGACGGAGGCGCCACCTTAAATCTTCAAAGTGGTCCTAACAGTACTACAAAGGTTTTCTTCCTTAATCAAAACATCGGATGGGCTGTAGGCGGTGTAGACGGCACTACCCCTGTTGCAGGTTATATTTTCAAAACAACAAACGGCGGAAATACATGGACTGAGCAGACAAACAATACCACCTGGTCACGCTTTTATGGTGTTCAATTTGTAAATGAGAATACCGGATGGGTGTATACTGAATCAAATAACCTTCTGCTTAAAACAACCAACGGGGGTAATGATTGGCAGCAGCAGTTATCTTTTGGTACTACAAAAATGATACGGGGAATGTATTGGCTGAACCAGAATACCGGCTGGCTTGTAGGACGCACAGCTACAACGGGACTAATACTTAAAACAACAGACGGTGGTGCTAACTGGAATGAGTATGGAACAAACCTTCCTTACGGTTTAAGTTCAGTAAAGTTTTTTGATGAACTAAAAGGTTTTGCGACTGCATCAAATCAGACTACACACGGAGTTGCAAGTACTACTGATGGCGGACTTACCTGGACATTCAATCAGATTGCTACAAACGGACTGACGAGTCTACACTTCCCTGATGTGAATAACGGGTGGGCAGTCGGAGCTAATGGTCAGATCTATAAATATAACAGCGGGATAAGTGCAGTAGAGGTAAGTACAATTATACCGTGCAGCTTTTCTTTGAGCCAGAATTACCCTAATCCGTTTAACCCATCAACAAGAATTAATTTTTCAGTTCCTTCAGAATCAATTGTTAACATTTGTATTTATGACATAACAGGAGCAAATATCCTGGAACTTATAAATGAAATAAAAGCAGAAGGAAATTATGATATTTCTTTTACCGGAAATAATCTGCCTAGCGGTCTCTACTTCCTCCGTATGCAGGCAGGAAGTTTTACAAAAACAATTAAAATGAGTCTGCTTAAATAAATATCAACCAGATTAGCAAGGATTTACAGGATAAAGCCTATCCTGTAAATCCTTATATCCAAAATATTACTAAGCCCACTATGGTATAGCACCTTCGGTGCTTTTGTAATTCTAAATTTCTGCTAACCCATAATTAGCATCCCGTCAGGGATACATTAATAATAACAAGATATGCCAATCTACTAAAAGCATTCCGTAGGAATACATTAATATTACTCTAAAAGCTCACTATGGTATAGCACCTTCTGTGCTTTTGCAATTCTATATTATCATCATTTAGCATCCCGTCAGGGATACATTAATAATAACAGGTATGCCACTCTAATAAGAGCATTCCGTAGGAATACATTAATTTTTCAGCATCGAAGGTACAGCATTAAAAAAGAACAGGCACCTTAATAATAAGATGCCTGCCGTTAATGCTTTTTAATTTACTTTATATCAAACCTGTCAGCATCCATTACTTTAACCCAGGCTTTTACAAAATCATTTACAAATTTTTCTTTTGCATCATCCTGAGCATAAACTTCTGCATATGAGCGTAAAATAGAATTTGAACCGAACACAAGGTCAACACTTGTAGCTGTCCACTTTGTTTCACCGGATTTTCTATCAACTATATTATAGAGATTATCCTTCACAGGTTTCCAGCTGTTATTCATATCAGTGAGATTAACAAAGAAGTCATTTGTTAACACTCCTACCCTGTCAGTAAATACACCGTGTTTGGTTCCGCCGTAATTTGTTCCGAGTACACGCATGCCGCCAATCAGCACTGTCATTTCCGGAGCTGTTAATCCCATTAACTGAGTTCTGTCCAGCAGCAACTCTTCAGGACTAACTATGTAATCTTTCTTAAGCCAATTTCTATAACCATCGTGAAGCGGTTCAAGAAAAGCAATAGATTCAACATCAGTCTGTTCCTGGGCTGCATCTCCTCTTCCCGGAGTAAAAGGAACTGTTATATCAAAGCCCGCATTTATTGCTGCCTGTTCAACTGCAGCACTGCCGCCAAGAATAATAAGGTCAGCCAGGCTTACTTTTTTATCAAGTGATGATTGAATTTCAGTAAGCTTTGCTAAAACTTTTTTCAATCTTTCAGGCTCATTCCCTGCCCATTCATTCATAGGAGCTAATCTTATCCTTGCACCATTAGCTCCGCCTCTGTAATCTGAATAGCGGAAAGTTCTTGCGCTATCCCAGGCAGTATTAATTAATTCTGTACTAGATAATCCGCTCGATAATATTTTTTTCTTCAGCTCAGTAATTTCATCTTTGCTTAAAGTGTAGTCCACAGTTGGAACAGGGTCTTGCCAAATTAAATCTTCCTTAGGAACATCAGGTCCTAAGTATCTGCTCTTAGGTCCCATATCTCTATGAGTTAACTTGAACCACGCTCTTGCAAATGCATCTTCAAATTGTTCAGGATTTTTATGGAAGCGTTCTGATATTTCTCGGAAGATAGGGTCTTCTCTTAATGACATATCAGCATCGGTCATCATCGGATTATTTCTTTTTCCGGGGATGTGTGCATCTACCGGTTTATCCTCTTCCTTTATGTTTGTTGGCTCCCACTGCCAGGCACCTGCAGGACTTTTTCTTAATTCCCATTCGTGTTTAAACAACATATCGAAATAACCATTATCCCATTGGATAGGATTAGATGTCCAGGCACCTTCCAAGCCGCTGGTAACAGTATCCTCTGCTTTTCCTTTTCCCTGAGGATTTATCCATCCCAAACCTTGCTGATGCAAAGCTGATTCTTCGGGGTCACCTTCAAGCACTGCTGCATCACCATTTCCGTGACACTTTCCTACAGTATGACCACCTGCTATAAGAGCAACAGTTTCTTCGTGAGTCATTCCCATTCTGCCAAAAGTCATACGAACATCCACTGCAGTTTTAAGAGGGTCAGGATTTCCATCTACACCTTGCGGATTAACATATATAAGTCCCATTTGAACTGCAGCTAAAGGATTTTCCAAAGTTTCACGATCAGCATCATCTTCATATCTATGCTTGGTTTCATCCATCCATTTTTTTTCTGAACCCCAGTAAACATCTTTCTCCGGATGCCAGATATCAGCTCTTCCTCCACCAAAGCCAAAGGTTTTAAATCCCATAGATTCATAAGCCATATTACCTGCAAGGATAATTAAGTCAGCCCAGGAAATTTGATTACCATATTTTTTCTTGATTGGCCATAAAAGTCTGCGTGCCTTATCAAGATTAGCATTATCGGGCCAGCTATTAAGCGGAGCAAAGCGCTGGTTGCCTGTATTGCCGCCACCTCTTCCATCAGACACTCTATAAGTTCCGGCTGAGTGCCACGCTAAACGAATCATAAATCCGCCATAATGCCCCCAATCTGCCGGCCACCAATCCTGACTCTGAGTCATTAAAGCTTTCAAATCAGTTTTAAGAGCTTCAAAATCAAGCTTGTTAAATTCATCTTTGTAATTAAAATTTTCTTCCATCGGATTAGTTTTAGAGTCGTGCTGATGAAGAATATCCAGATTAATAGACTTTGGCCACATCTCCGTTACAGACCTATCCATCCCTGTTAATGAACCGTGGTGAACAGGACATTTACCCTCAGCTGTTACTTTGTCACTTGTCCTATCTTCCTTAGGAGGAGTTGGATTTTCCTTATTTTGACTTGTAATAGTTTCACCCTGCTTAGGGTCATTTTGATTTTTTTCTTCCATTGGTTTTTCTTCAACACTTGCCATAATCTTATCCTTAATATTTTACATTATTTGATATAATCTTTACATTCACTTGCAGTTATTTTATCAAAGAAAATAATAATAAAAATTTTGAAATTAGAGCAGATATTTTACACCTAAGTAGTTGATGAGGAGTTAGTCATTATTTGAGATTAAACCTTAAGTGATAAATATACTCTCCATATCCTACTCGTATGTTGTAGCATACCTATATCTAATTCTTTTTTTATTTTTTCATATCAGTTCTTAAAAGTACTCCTTATTAAAAAAGGAATGCCACCAATGAAAAAGATTTTTATGTTTTTTTTGTTATTAAGTACCTGTGCAAGTGCACAGAGTAGTTTAAGATATATGTATTTTCTTGATGAAAATATAGGTTGGGTTCAAACAACAGACTTTCCCGGTTACACACCAATAAAAAGTTACAGAACTACTAATGGTGGAATTACTTGGACTCAGTTAGATTCTCAATATAATTATAAGAGTATTCAATTTTTAAATGATTCTATTGGATTTTTACTTTCAGGAAGAAAAAAAGCCGTTGAGTTTGTAGGCGATAAATTATATAAAACGACTGATAAAGGTGCATCATGGCAATTTCTTAAGGATTCTTTATTTCAAGTAGAATTTGCTGATGATAGAATTGGCTATGCCTATAAGTCTATAGGTTCTCATCCTCATAGTATTGCTTGTAAAACTATTGATGGTGGGGTTTCTTGGGAAAGAATGGAATCTTTAGGTGCGGTAAGTTATACTTCAATATTAAAAGTAATAAACAGAAGTAAAGTAGCTATTATTGATGATAATGGGAAAGTACTTAGCTTATCAACTGATTCCGGTAAAACATGGACTATAGTTAGATATGCTCGTACTGATTCAGATTATAATGTACATAGCGCTTTATTTCCTGATAGCATGAATGGATATTTGGGTACATCTCAACAAGACCAAACTTATACATTTCATGGTACAATTATAAAAACAACTGATGGTGGTTTAACATGGGCACCGATAAATGTAGATAACAACATAATGCTTTATTATTTATCATTAACTGATAGTATAAATGGTGTTGCTTGGGATTGGTACGGGGAATCATATTATATTACGCATGGTGGTTTCACAACTTGGGAAAAGAAATTTTGTAATTCTTTAGCTCGTTATTATCTATATAAAGACTGTAAGGAATTTTATGTTTCCGGGGATTCAGGTTATTTTGCAAAGTCTACAGACTGTGGTGATACCTGGACGGAGATACCTTTTGTAGTTTTAAATCCAACAGATGTTGATGAAAATAATAGTACAATTACAAACTACAGCTTAGAGCAAAATTATCCTAATCCCTTTAATCCAAGTACTACTATAAAATATAGTTTACCTACGGATAACTTCGTTAGTATTAAAATATTTGATTTGCTTGGTAATGAAATTGCAATACTGGTTAATGAGGAAAAATCTTCAGGAGAATATGAAATAACCTGGAATGCATCAGCTTATCCAAGTGGGGTATACTTTATGAAAATGACATCTGGTAAGTTCACTGAAACAAAAAAGATGTTACTGATGAAATAATATTTTTTTCTAACCCTCAGCAATGAGGGTTTTCTTTTATTTATTGCAAAGTCAAACCCCAAAAATTTTAGTAACTAGCTAGAATTATCTTGTTACAAAAGTATAAAAACATTATAATATAATTGTAAAAAAATCGAGGATGTATATTGCCTTTCTATAATGATGACGGTACAGAAGTTAACCCTAACGAACTTGAAATTCCGGAAAAATGCATTAAATGCAAATTACATAAACAAGTAAATATCGCAGAAGAACAAAAGTTGCCAAGTGTTAAATGGGAAACAAATGTATTCTGTATTCTAAGAAGAATGAATCAAATGGAAGAGATAAAAGAATTCTTTTGCAGAGATTACATATTAGATCCGGCTTGGGAATTAAAAATTAATTAGAAATAAATTTTTTTTATCCTATCTTTATAATAAGTAAAAACTATTTTTCTGAGGCTGACAATGAAAAAGTTTCCCTGGCACTTTTTATTTCTTTTTGTTCTATTTTTCTTCAATTCAGGATGCAATGATGAGGATAATCCTGTTACTCCTGCTTCTAAAATTTTAGGTAAATACCACACCACCAAACCTTTCAAAGTTATTGTAAAAAACGATTTTTGTACAAGCGATATGCAGGAAGTTGGTTATGAAAATTGGACTATGAATTGGGAAGTTAAGCAAAGAGCTGACCCTAACCAGGTTGATATTACTATTACATATAACAGGTCCGGATGGACTATAACTAATTCTGCCTGCGGCGGTGCAGCCGGTTATGCTCCTGAACCTTCACCAATTTATACCTGGGGATATATAAATGGAAATGTGCTTACAATAAATTATGATAACCAAAATATAATGAGTGTTAATATTGCTGATGTTCAGGTTTTATCCGGAGATTTGAAATATCAATACTGCATAGTGTACTGCCAGGAAATCAGCACAGCTGAAACAAATTTTGAATTAGCAAAAGAGTAAAGTTAAGAATTTAAATTCTTAATGTTCCTCTAAATCCTCTTACAGCGTAATAAGATTCTGCGCCATTGTGGTATGTAAATACGTGATTGTATCTTCTGTCGCAGTAGAGGGCCCCACCAAGTTTTCTGATTTCATCAGGAGTTTTTATCCAGCTTGAGGTTTTTAAATCAAACTCACCAACTGTTTGCAATTCTTTGTATTGTTCTTCGGTTAATATTTCAATCCCCATATTCTCCGCCATATTCATTGCACTGTCTTTTGGTTTTGCTTCTTTTCTTTTATTCAAGGCTTCGTGGTCATAGCAAAAGCTTCTTCTACCTTTAGGACTCTCAGCAGAGCAGTCCATAAAAATAAACTCTCCTGTTTTTTTGTCATTACCAACTACATCCGGTTCACCTTCAGTTCTTTCCATTTCCGATAATGACCATGCTTTTTCAGGATTTGATTTTATTTTTTCTTCTATCTTACTCCAGTCCAAACCTTTATGTCTGTTCATATTTTTTTCAAACCGTTTCTTTAAAGTACTTAACAGTTCTTCTAATTGCGCAGATGTTAATTTTTTGTTTTTGCTCATTTATAATAATCCTAATTAATTGATGAGCAATATATTTTAATAATATGTCTTACAGTATGACGCTCTTCAACGTATTTTAAATTATTATCTCAAATTTACCATCTTTAAGCACAGCAACTTCATCTTTATTGGCTTTAGATTTTAATTCAAATGAAAATCCACCATGAATAATAAATTTATCATTTACATATTCATTTCTAAGATATTCCATCTTCATTTTTATATCTGCAGAGTCAACAACAATTTTTTCTCCTTTAGTATTCTTTGTAAATTTTATAATAGCTTCATCTCCATATTCAACAGAGAAATATTCTTTGAAAATATTTTTCTCGTCAACTTCTTTAAAATCCATTTTAATTGAATATGGTTTTGACAAGTTTTTCATTCCCAATTGCATGGAAAAAGTTTTAGCTTTTTGATTATCAGGCAAGCTGCCCTTAAATGAAAAGAAGATTGCGTTATCTTCTCCTTTTGATATTTCTACATATGTAATGGGAATAGTAAATTCTTCATCATTATATATAAAACTAATTTTACCTTTGTCTGATTGCCCCATAATAACGATTGTTGCGATAAAGAGGAACAAAAATACTTTTTTCATTAAGTACTCCATATGTTAATAGAATAAACATATTAAATAAATTGAAATTATTTGTCAAAAAATTGTAAAAATAAATAAGCCATTTTCTTGTAGCTATTAAAGTATCTTATTCAAAGGGACACCACTTTGTGGAACGATGGATGTGTTCTTTTAATCCAAGGTTATTATTAAAATATCCCTACGGGATGGATGTTTTCTTTAATCCAAGGTTATTATTAAAGTATCCCTACGGGATGATTTTAAATTCACATCTCGTTAAAACATAGGTTAAAAAAAATTTCATAATCATTGGATTAATATTAACTAACCTTGATAACCCAGATACCATTCCATAGGAATATATCAATAATAACTACCTATAAAAAGAAATATTGCATTCCGCCACGAAGTGGTCCCTTTGGGATAGGAATATTTTAATAATAACTTTCAATAAAAAAAAAGAATGAATCTTTGCTAAATAATTTAATTGATTACAATTTATTTAGTTTTTTTTTGTGATACTTCCTGTTCTCCAAGAATCTATCATAATTTTATAAACTAAATTTCTGAAAGCTTTATGAAAAGAAGATTAAATGGAAAGAAGCAGCTAAGAAATAGTATTATTTAAATTTATTTCGTGAATAGATAAGGAATCCAATTCCAATTATGATTAATAATAATGGAATTGCACCCGGTTCACTATCGGAATATATTTTAAATATTAAAAGAAGAACTCCAATTACTATTATAATAATTGATAGTATTTTATAAACCATTTGTTTATCGTTTAATGCCACTTTATCCTTAGTATTAGTTTTATTAAATCAACGAACATAAATTAAATAAAAAAAGTGCGAACCGGAAGATTCGCACTATTTTTAAATTTATTTCATCAAAACCATTTTTCTAACAGTTAAGTATGTACCCACTTTTATATTGCAATAATATATTCCTGAAGATACTGAAGTTCCATTTTCGCTCTTGCCGTTCCAGGTAATTGTATAAGTACCGGGATTGTGAAAATTATTTGCAAGCTCTGCAATTTTGTTTCCATTTATATCATATACAACTATTAATACATCTTTTGCTTCAGGTAGCGAGTATCTAATTGTTGTTGAAGGATTAAATGGATTCGGATAATTTTCTGAAATTTCAAATTTATCAGGGACTTTAGTATCTATTTCAACATCTGTAAATGTTGAGCTAACATCAGCTCTCATAAAGACGGTATAGTTGTTTGCACCCGTAAGTTGTGCCCATCCATTTGTTGGGTCATATTCATAAGTCCTGTTATTGCCGGGGACATCAGCACCAAGCAATGGCCAGTTAGTTCCATCGTATTTAGCTGAAACAAAAAAGTCAGATGAAACTGTTAATCCTGATACCCAAAATACTTGCCAGCCATACTTATTAGTTGGGGTATATGAATATGGAGTTATAAGAGAATTATTTGGCATTCCGGATGCATTTGCATCAAATAGCTCTAATGTAAAATGACCATTACCATTATTTTGGTCACCATTTAAATAAATACCAATACTATCAATTGATATTACCGGTGAAGGAGCTGTAAACTTAACTGCAATTTTCCAGTTAGCAAGATTTTCATAAATAGATTGATCAGGATACCCATCATCGTAAGCCAATGAATAATAAGAAGGAGTATTCACTTGAATGCCGACATTATCAAAAGCATTTGTAACTGCATTATATTCAGATGAATTTAATCCGAATAAATCTCTTGCAGCAAACAGTGCGGCTATTCTTAAATCTCTGAACTGAGAATTTTCATAAAGATATAAAGTTAAAGTTCTATACCAGATTAAACCTGCTTTATATCTGCCTATGTTTGATGCAACATTATAAAATGCTTTGTTTGGTATTCCTGAATTTGTATGAACCCCACCTCTGTCTCCTTCTTCATTTTCAGGCAGAATCTGGAATTCAGTCATATGTGCAGGCTGCCAATTATCACCATTACCATTATGCGGGTCTTGCATACTTCTTAAAGCATCACCACTTATACCGGGAGTATAAACATCTTCGCCAAGCAGCCAATCTGTACTATCTAATAAAACTCCAAATACATCAGCAAAGGATTCATTCATTGCACCCGATTGAGAACGATATTCAAGATTTGCGGATGATGAAATAACTCCGTGAGTCATCTCGTGGCAAATTACATCAAGTGCTCCTGCTAAGTTAGAGAACTGAATACCATCACCATCTCCATAAGTTAAGCTGACACCATTCCAAAAAGCATTATTATAATTTTGTTTGTAGTGAACAACATTAAGCAGACTGCCGCCATTATTATTAAAGCTGTTTCTATTAAAGTAACTTTTATAAAAATTATAAACCTGTAGAGTATGGTAATGGGCATCCACTGCGGCTCTCAATCCCATATTGTCATTAAAGTTATTATTATTATCAGGATCAAAAACTAATGCAGCTTCATCATAACCATTACCTGTTAAAGAATTTTTTGCATCATAAGTAAGTATCATTCCCTTTAAAGAATCAAAAGGAGGAACATACATAGGCAGTGAGGCATCTGCCAGGTAATATTTAGATGAATACAAATATGTATTGAGAGTTCTGGTTGTTCCAGTTAGACTTGTTCCTGAACCTACTGCAGGACCATCATACCTAATTCCATCATCCTTATAAAGCAGAGTACCTTTAATAGCATCAATATATAAAACCATCATAGGAAAATCTTTTGATGGCAATTTTACTCTATAAGCGGGAATTAGTTCAATACCTTTTCTGTAATAAACAAATTCGGAAATTTTTTCTGTGGGGGTATAATTTTTTAGAAAATTATTCGAAAGATTGACTGCATCATTTGCTGATAAAACAGACTTTTGAACAGAAATGGGTGAAGGAAGATAACCGCCATTCATTGATTCAATTGAACCATTGCTGTTTATATGAAAAATCAGCATTGATGATGTAATTTCTGCATTATTATAAAACTGTTTATACTTAAGGTGAGTCATCCCAAGTTCATCTGTAGATGAAGAAATAAGTCTTAATTCTTCAGAAGGATTTGCCAGTCCGAAAATTTCCTTATTATTTAGAACAAACATTTTGACATCAGCATCTACTGAAGCTTTATTGCAATATCCTGATGAAGTTAATCCACCATAAATAGCAGAAGGAGTAGTGATGACATCACTTAAAATCAATGAAGGATTTAAGTTAGAATTGTTCTTTAATAATTCTATTCCGGCTATTGGATTATGCGTCAAAAATTTAGTTGTGGATTCCTTTACTTTAACGGAACCATTCTGAGGGAAAACGGTTTGTACTAAAACCATTAATGCAATGAACAGTAATCTGCTTGTCTTCATATGTAACCTTTATTATTTATTAAACTTCGCTATTTCAAAAATGTTGTTATAGTAGGTATCTAACTTGCCGGCATTGACTGAGCCTGGAATCCAGGATAGTCTTTTTTCAGATTTGGAATTTTTCAGAATAATATATTTATAAATATTCCCTGACTCTCTTAAATCATAGTTCATAAGACTATCTATAATAGAATTAAGCTTTTCTATTTTAGCATTATCAAGCATCATTACAGAATCCTTTTTGGCAGTATCGAAACTCTTCCCTTCAAAAGAATAAACAGCAGAGGAAGTATCAATAAATACTCCTGAATGCCTTCCGGTAACGCCGCCACCTTCACCTGCAATTATGCTGTACTTTAATTTTGTTTTATTAGAACTAATTTCCTGACTGCAACAAGAAGAAACAATAAAAGAAAAGAGGATAAGAATCCAAATAAAATTTTTCATTTTAAGAATCCCCGAATAGTGATTAAAATAGAATCCGTATAGAATATATAAAAAATTTTTTTTTATGCAAAGTAAATAATGTAAGATTTAATAACAGTTGTTGTTAAAAGAAGAATTAGTCAATATTAAACTTCTTCAATGATTAAATGGTTTATAGGTTAAGCCATTTTTAATTATGGTATGTAATAGGGTTGGGTAATCTATTCCTTCGTATTTGGCAGATTCTGCAAAGTCTTCATCCCGGGCAAGAAAAGGATTTGGATTTGCTTCAAGAAGATATATCTCATCGTTTTTCAGTCTGTAATCTATTCTTGCATATCCGCTTAGTTTTAAGGCTTTATATATTTCCTTGCTGATATGTTCAAATTTTCTCTTTAATGATGGTGTCAATTCTGCAGCCTTTGTAATTAGTCCTACCTTTTTCTGATGATTGGCATTCCATTTTAATTTGCTTGTGGCAATTGGTGTATCAGAATCATCATTCTTTAAAATTAATTCCCAGGGAGTTAAAACTTTTATTTTTGAATTTCCCATAACGCCAACATAAATTTCCCTTCCTTCAACAAACTCTTCAGCAATAACATCAGTGGAATAATTATTATGCAGGTATTCAATGCGCTCGATTAATTTTTCTTCTGAATTTACAATTGATTCTTTGGATATTCCTATTGAACCTTCCTCCTTTAAAGATTTTACAAATAATGGATAACCAAAATCATTCTCGATTTTGATTTTTTTATTGTAATGAAAAACTAAAAATTTAGGAATGTTAATGTTGTGGTAAGCCAGAATTTTTTTACTTAATGCTTTATCCTTAGCAATGAACAATCCACGTGGATTACATCCGGTATATGGAATTTTTTTAAGCTCTAAATAATTTATAACTTGCTGGTCAAAAAGTGGATATTCAACAAAGTCCTCCAAAAGATTAAAGGCAATGTCAAATTTTTCATTATTAATTAAATTCCTTAGAGGTTCAAGTTCGCCAAACATTTCTACCGGATAAATTGTATGTCCTTCCTCCTTCAATACACCTATAACATTACTTTCAACTTTTATTTCTTCAAGTTCTTCCTTTGTTAACTTGGATGTATCGTCAGGAGGAAGTAAACCTTTGTGTATTAGTACAGCTATTTTTAATTTCTTTCTCATAACGGTATCCTGTAATATCCTGTGTGTATAAGATTAATAAGTTGAGCAGTAATTATGATAATCAACTTTTCAAAAGCTTCTTCCTTTTTAAGTTTTAACTGCAGATTTAATTTTATACTCCTTATAATTAGCTCTCTTATAAGTTGATCAATAGTATATTGTGGGATATCCAGTACTTCAGAGATATTTTTTCTTATATTTTTTCTTACAGATTTCAAAAATCTTTCAGCCGATAATGAATTTTTATTTTCTGTTATAGTAAAAATTTTCTTTAGTTCTTCATCAAAGGATTGAGCCCATTTAACGGTATAAAATTTCTTTTTTCTCTTATAATAATCACCAATAGTGCGTTTTGATTTTGATAATTGAGCATATTCCTCTTTTGTCTTAATTATAGGTTCACGGTCTTTAATATCATTCATAAGAGCATCAAGATAATTTAGTTTTTCAAATGCCGGCCAGTTTTCATACTGTTTTTTCCAATTGCTTTTAGGATTTAACCACACTGCAAAAGTTTCTGCAAAGTCTTCAAGAGGATGTGCCTGTGCATACCAGGCATTAAGATGAGTGACATAATCTTTACTTTTAATTTCCGGGGTATACCACAATGGATAAGGTTCACGGTAATCACCAAAAATCTTTTTCCATTCTTTAAGCTTATAAAGTTGATATGCATGAGAAATTGCATGACCTGTTTCGTGTCTCATAATCTTCAAACATTCAGATAGTTCTGCACCTTCAGCTTCAAAAACCTGTTCCTTCTCAAGCTTTAATAAAACGGGATGAAAAAGATAAAAGGGGATGGCAAATCCGGCAATATCATCAGGAGTAAACCATTCTTCTGATATCCAAATATGCGGTTTAAAGAATAATCCTTTTTTTTCAAGTTCATAGTATAATCTTGAAATTCTTTTTTCCATATTGCTTCCCTTAATAGAAAGACGAAGATTTTTCAATTTTAGATTAAGTAATTCTTCAGCGGACATTCTATTAAGAGTGTTCTTTTTCATAATCTTCTTATCCATAGGGAGGAATAAAGCAATAATTTATGGATTTATAAATGATGCAGGTTATTCATAAAAACTATTCATATCCTTTAATATGAATTTATGACCTTACTCCATATTTATTAACCAATTATGGAATCATTGTTTTTGTTTCATGGCAATTTTATATTATTGTTTAATAATAATTAGGAAGTATTATGAAAAACATTCTAATAGCTATTTGTATTACTCTTCTCTCTATCTCATCCTTTGCACAATCATTAGAAGTAAAAATTGACAATCTTGTTAAAAAGTATTCTGACAATAGGCTTTTTAACGGAACAGTTCTGGTTGCAGATGAATCAGGAGTAGTTTTCAAAAAAGGTTATGGTCTTGCAAATATGGAATGGAATATTCCAAATCAACCTGATGTAAAATTCAGACTTGGATCTTTGACAAAGCAATTTACCGCTATGGTAATTATGCAGCTTGTTCAGGAAGGGAAAATTCAGCTTGATAAAAAAATAACCGATTACCTTGATTATTATAGAAAAGATGTAGGGGATAAAGTTACGATTCATCATTTACTTACACACACATCGGGAATTCCAAGTTATACAGGAAGACCAAACTTTATGCAAGTGGAAGCAAGAAAATTTTATACTACAGAAAACATTGTGAAGGAGCTTTGTTCAGATGACTTCGAATTTCAACCCGGCACTCAATTTTCTTATAATAATTCAGGCTATGTAATTCTTGGTGCAATAATCGAAAAAGTTACAGGCAAACCTTATGCTGAAGTACTTCAGGAAAGAATTTTTACTCCGCTTGATATGAAATCCACCGGTTATGATTTGTCTGAAACTGTATTAAGTAAGAGAGCTGCAGGTTATGAAAAAGCTTTTTCAGAATATAGAAATACATCCTTTCTTGATATGTCAGTTCCATACTCAGCAGGATCTCTGTATTCAACTGTAGAAGACTTATATAAATGGGACCGTGCTCTTTATACAAATAAGTTATTAAAAAAAGAATTTATGGATGAATACTTTAAACCAAGAGTGGAAGCAATGGGTGGGCATTATGCTTTTGGTTGGGCGATTTATAAAAATAAAACTTTTGTTGATGGGAAAGAATTGACTCTTACAGCTCACGGTGGCGGAATAAATGGGTTTAATACAATCCTTACTAGAGTAGTTGATGATAAGAAAGTCGTCATACTTCTAAATAATACGGGGCAAACAGTTTTAAATGCAATTTCAAATTCGATTTTAAATATTCTATATAATAAGGAACCAGGTATCTTTAAGGCGCCAGTTTCAATACATATTGGAGATGTTATTAATGAGAAAGGAATTGATGAAGGTATTAAAGAATATAAAAGAATACAAGCTGAAGAACCGGATAAATATATCATCAGAGAAACTGAACTAAACGAATTAGGATATTATTATTTAACTAATAAAAAGTTTGATGAAGCAATTGCAGTGTTCAAGTTAAACTCTGAAACTTTTCCTCAATCATTTAATGTTTACGATAGTATGGGAGAAGCTTTAATGAAAAAAGGAGATAATGAAGGGGCAATTGCAAACTATAAAAAATCATTGGAGTTAAATCCACGCAATACTAATGCAGTAGATATGTTAAAGAAGTTAGGAGTGGAAGCTGAAGTATCAAAGGATGCAGTAGTTTCACCAACAATATTGAAAACTTATGTAGGAAAATATGAGTTAGACAAAAATTTTATTTTCACAATTACTGAAGAAAATGGAAAGTTGTATGTCCAGGCTACAGGTCAACCAAGAGCTGAAATATTTCCTGAATCTGAAACTAAATTTTATGCAAAAGTAGTTAATGCTCAATTTGTTTTTCAAAAAGATGATAAAGGAAATGTAACCGGATTAACTTTATTTCAGAATGGACAAGAGTTGTTTTCTAAGAAATTAAATGAATAAAATTAGATTGAAATAAAAAATATTTATGTTGGTTTATGCTGGATTAACCATTATTTTTATTAAGTAATTATTTGTATAATTTCTTTGGAACGTAAAATGAAAATCAAAGCTTCTGTTCTCTCAATAGTATTGGGGATGTTCTTTTTAGTTATCTCCGGATGCAGTAAAGACAACAATCCTTCAGATCCAGGAGATGGAGGCGGAGGCGGGGGTGGAGGTTCCTGGAAAGTTTTAGGCAACCTTAATGTAAACCATTCTGTTTATAGTTTAACTTCAGATTTAAATGGCAATATTTATGCTGCCGGAGATTTTAGAGATGCCAATGGTTATAGATATGTTGCAAAATGGAATGGTACCACCTGGACTAACATTGGTATGAATGCAAATAATATTATCAGAAAAATCATATCAGATAAAAATGGCAACTTGTATGCTATTGGTGATTTTACTGATGAGAATAATAAATATTATATTGCTAAATATAATGGCAGCACCTGGACAAAAATTTATGATTATTCTTATCAATATTCAGATGGTGAACAATTTACTGCGATTTATGTTGATGATAATGGTAACTTATATGCAGCAAATGGTGCCTTGGATGGATTTCATTTTTATGTAACTAAATGGAATGGTACTGCTCTAAAACCTCTGGGTGCTTTAAATGCAAACTGGGGAATTTTCGCCTTAACTATGAATTCAACAGGGATATTATTTGCCGGAGGAAGTTTTACAAATGGCACCAATTATTATGTCGCTCAATTTAATGGCGGAAGTTGGTCAGATGCAGGTTTTAACGTTGAAAGTGATATTGACCAACTTTGTGCAGATAAACTTGGTAATGTTTATGTTAAAGGTGGTTTTGAAGACAACAATGGAAAATTTATTATAGCAAAATTTAATGGCAACAGCTGGACAGATATTGGTCTAAAGGCAAATGGATATATATATAATATGTGTATAGATAAAAATAATAATTTATATGCAGCAGGTGCATTTACAGATGCTGTATCAAACCACGATGGAAATAAATATGTTGCTAAATGGAACGGTACTTCCTGGAGCAGTTATGGTACTATGGTTGGTTTAGTAGGGGCTGCTCTTTGTACCGACCCAAGCGGGAAAGTTTATGCAAATGGATTTAATTCTACTAACGGTGTTTATGTAGCTGTTCACGATTAGAAATAAAAAATATTAAAAATGAAAATCCGGTTTTACGACCGGATTTTTTATTAATTTTCCTGTTCCTCAAAGACGTTCAATTTTCTTTCAATATAATTTGTATATTCTTCAACCTGAGGAATATAATTATCATAAAAAAATTTTGATGACACCATAAAATCAGCAGTGGCTCTATTGCAGGCAGTAGGAATATTATACAAGACAGCAATTCTTAGCAATGCTTTCACATCAACATCGTGAGGATGAGGTTCCATAGGGTCCCAGAAAAATATAATTATATCAACTTTTTTTTCAGCTATTAAAGCTCCAAGCTGTTGGTCACCACCAAGTGGACCAGATTTTAATTTTTTTATATCAAATTTCATTTTACCATCTTTACCCAACTTTTCTAATAGAGCTTTTTCAACCATATTACCTGTGGTTCCTGTACAAATTAATTTATGCTCAATAAGGTCCTTGTAATTCCACTGTACCCATTCAGCTAAATCTTTTTTTCTATTATCATGAGCAACTAAAGCAATTGATTTACATTCCATTTTTTGCCTAAAATTTATTTTCTTCTTTTATCCAGTTATTTAATTTATCCCAAATAATTACAATCGCAAAGATTATCATTGTTGGTATTAAAATTACTAGAATGTTTACAATAGTTTTAAAAAATATTTCCATATAATCATTCCTTTATATTTTACATAATACTTATTCATTACATAGACAACTTAAATGTTCAATCTGAACAGAGTATTAAGAAATTGTTAAGCTAATATTATCCGCTAAATCATATACTGAATATCACAATTTTATAATCCACGTATTTTATATTTGCAACTAAATGGTTGCATATTATGAGACGTGATGTTTTTCAGGCTATTGCGGACCCGACAAGACGCAAAATCTTAATTCTGTTAGGTTCAAGCGAAATGACGCCTAATGAAATTGCTGAGTATTTTAATATAACGAGGCAGGCAGTGTCAAAGCATATTAAAATTCTTACTGAATGCAATTTACTTTTGCAAGAACCTTCAGGCAGAGAAATTTATTATCGTCTTAATGCCGATACGATAAAAGAAGTTGATGACTGGCTTGAACCGTTTCGCTTTATATGGGAACAGAGATTTGATGAGTTAGATAAGTTGTTAAGTAAAAGTAATAATAAAAAGAAGGAGTAGTACGATGGAATTCAAAAAAGATATCAAAAACAAAAAGATTTTTGTTAAAAGAGAATTCAAAGCTTCACCTGAAGAAGTTTGGAATGCCTGGACTAAGCCTGAACTGCTTGACCAATGGTGGGCACCTAAACCCTGGAAGGCAAAAACAAAATCAATGGATTTTAGAGAAGGTGGCAAATGGCTCTACTCAATGCAAGGACCTAATGGTGAAGAGCATTTTTCACGCGCAGATTATAAGAAAATAATTCCTTATAAAAGCTTTACCGGATTAGATTCCTTTGCTGATGCTGATGGGAATATGAATAATGAATTACCTGTTGCTGAGTGGACTTGTACTTTTGAAAAAATTCCCGGTGGAACTGTTGTGAATGTCGAAATGACTTTCAAGAGTGAAGCTGACCTCAATAAACTTGTTGAGATGGGATTTAAGGAAGGCTTTGAAGCTGCACTTACTAATCTTGATGATATATTTGAAAAACAAAAATCTTATAGTTAAATATTTTCTAATAAATACCGCCGGAGAGTTCCGGCGATTTTACTTCTGGGTTTAAATTACAGACTGATTGAAAAAATATTTTTATAATCGCAATAAAAATAATGAGAGATTATGAAAAAGATTTTATTTGTATTTATTGTTTTCTTTTTGTCATTAACCTTTGCCCAAACTCAAAAATACGATCAAACAAAAATAACCACCCTGCTGCAGACTGCATTAGATAAGCAATTTATTCCCGGAAGAGAACTAATTGTTCAATTAGTTGAACTTCAGCCAAACACAAAATTAGAAAGGCATTGGCATCCGGGTGAAGAATTTCATTATTACCTTGAAGGAGAAGTTGAGATAAAAATCGGAGATTCAACTTATATAGGAAAACCCGGTATGGTAGGACACGTTCCTTATAAAGCAATACATACTGCTACCGCTTTAGATAAAGGAGCAAAAATTCTTGTATTTAGAGTTCATTCTGAAGGTGAACCCATGCGTTATCCGGCAGACAGTACTTCAAACAATCATAAATAAAAAGATTTTACTACTAATCTTGAATTTCTCTTATAAAGAACCGCCGGAAATTTCCGGCGGTTGATTATTAAAAATATCATAAATACATATTTCACTTTCCTTCCAACTGCAACAAATGCTAAAAGAAAAAATTGAACTCAGAATTAACAATTATTTTATATTTGTATAAAAAATTATTAGCGTGAGATTGCTTCTTCGTTCGAGGACTCACTCATCGCAATGACACATGCCTTTTGAGATTGCTTCTTCGTTCGAGGACTCACTCATCG
>DASRWI010000024.1:0-52525 GCA_035654655.1 Ignavibacteriaceae bacterium
ATCAGCAGGCTGTAAACTGAATCCTAAAATATTTATCCATCTTCCTGCACCCTTATAACTCGGAGCAAAGATTAAGGTATATATCAATACCGGAACAACTAAAATCAAAAGATATTTTAAATAAGCTTTATAAAAAGAATATGGTATGAATGAAAAAATTAAAATCAGCAAAACACCAAATGCAACTTTTATTGCATGACTTTTAAATAAGTAGTATGTGTTATCAAATTTCACTTCACTGAAGGTACTACTGGCAGTTAAAACTATTACAAGTCCAAAAGCCAAAAGACCAAAAGTTAAAAAGAATAATATGATAGCTGCTTTTTTCATTAAAGTTTATTTACCACTTTTTTAAATACTTCGCCTCTATGCTCATAGCTGGTAAACTGATCAAAACTTTTGCAAGCAGGAGATAATAAAACAATGTCACCTTTTCTTGCTTCACTGTTTGCCGTCATTACCGCATCTTCAAGAGTTTTCTTAACTTCAGTTTTAACTACACTATGGAAAAAATTAAAAATTTTATCTGAGGAACTTCCTATTACATAAATCTTTTTAACTTTCTCTATAACAAGGTCTTTTATTTTATTATAATCATTTCCTTTTTCCTGCCCGCCAAGAATAAGGAATAATGGTTCTGAAAAACTTTTTAATGCATACCATACAGATTCAACATTCGTTGCCTTAGAATCATTTATATACTTTACACCGCCAATTTCTCTAACCAATTCAAGTCTATGTTCAACTCCTTTAAATGATCTTAGTGCATCAAGTAAATTTTTATTATCCACACCAAAGGATTTAGCAGCACATATAGCCGCCATTGTATTCATAATATTATGCTCGCCTCTGATTATCATTTCACTTGTCGGACATTCAAACTCAACTTTGCCATTTGTTTTATAAACTATTTTTTCATCAATAAGGCTGCATCCATTTGCCTGATCAGCATCTAAAGAAAAGTATAAAACTTTGCTGTTACCAGATTTATATGCTTGTGAAATATTTTCATCATCATAATTTAAAATCAAATAATTTGTTTCAACCTGATTTCTTGTTATCTGAAGTTTACTGTCTATGTAATTCTCAAACTTATTATCATATCTATATAAATGGTCCGGAGTAATATTCAATATCATTGCAGCATCAGGTTTAAAGACATCTATCAAGTCCAATTGAAAGCTTGATACTTCAAGAGCCACAAATTCATTTTCCTTTACATTAAGAGCAACTTCAGAAAAAGCAGTTCCAATATTTCCGGCTTCATAACATTTCAAATTTGCTGTATTGAAAATATGAGCAACTAAAGATGTCGTTGTGGTTTTTCCATTAGTGCCGGTAACTGCAATAATTTTTCCTTTGCAGAAATTATAAGCAAGCTCTATTTCACTAATCATTTTTAGATTTAACGATTTTGCATCCATTATTATTGGAGCATCTAAAGGAATCCCGGGACTAACAACCATTAAATCGCAGTCAAAAACTTTTTCAGTGTGTCCGCCAAATTCATAATCAATATTATTTTCTTCAAGCTGCTTAGCAGATTCTTTTAATCTTTCATTATCCGAATTATCACTAACAAAAGGAATTCCACCTAATTTTTTTACAAGTTTGGCTGCACCAACGCCGCTGCGCACTGCGCCTAAAATTGTAACTTTTTTATTTTTTATATCCATCATCTTTTATCTTATCTTAAATGATGTTAAACTAATTATAGCAAGAATAATTGCTATAATATAAAACCTAATCACTATTTTTGGCTCAGGCCATCCCAGCATTTCAAAGTGGTGATGCATAGGAGCCATCTTGAAAATTCTTCTACCCTCTCCGTATCTTTTCTTAGTTATCTTAAAGTATACTCTTTGAATGATAACTGAAATTGTTTCCATAAAGAAAACTCCGCCAAGAATTGGTATTAATAATTCCTTCTTTATAAGAACTGCCATAATACCAAATGCACCGCCTAATGCTAATGAACCTGTATCTCCCATAAACACTTGTGCCGGATAGGAGTTGTACCATAAAAATCCTAATGATGCACCTATTAATGCAGCAGAAAATACTGTTAACTCACCGGACCCAGGTAAATAAATTATGTTTAAATAATCTGAAAAAACTGCATTACCTGTGAAGTAACTTATTATAGCCAATGTTATTGTTACAATAATGATTAAACCTATAGCTAAGCCATCCAAGCCATCTGTAAGATTAACTGCATTTGACGTAGCAGCTACTATAAAAACAACTGCAGGTATATAGAAAATTCCTAAATTGAAATTAAAGTCTTTTAAAAACGGAATCGTTGTAACTGAATTTGGTGCATCAGCAGATAAAGGTGCATAAAAATAAATTACTGAACCAATAATCAATCCAACTGCTAATTGTCCCATCAACTTATAACGCGCAATTAATCCATTAGGTAATTTTTTAATAACTTTTAAATAATCATCTAAAAAACCAAGTGCACAAAGTGCTGATGTACCAAATAAAATTAAAATTATATAAATACTTTTTATGTCACCCCATAATAAAACAGGAATGACAACTGAAAGAATAATAATTATTCCTCCCATTGTTGGAGTGCCTGCCTTTGACCAGTGAAATTTCGGTCCATCAATTTTCTTTGCTTCACCAATTTGTTTTTTCTGCAAATATCTTATAATCTTTGGACCTAAATAGAATGCTAAAAACAAAGCTGAAATGGCAGCTAAAGCAGCTCTAAATGTAATAAATCTAAATACACCAAATCCCGGTGGATCAAAAGTTTTGTTAATATATTCTAATAAATAATAAAGCATCTTATTTTAATCTGTCCTCAAGTACTTTAACAAATTCTTCCATTTTCATTCCCCTGCTGCCTTTAACTAAAACAGCGTTATTGGAAAAATCTTTTTCTGCTAAAAATCTGTTTAATGAACTTCTGCTTATAAAATGTCTTGTCTCAATTTTTGAGTTTTTAAGTATCTCGTAAAGATTTTTCATTAAAGAACCAATTGTATAAACAGAATCAATTTTATTTTTCTTAATAACCTTTGATAAATTTTGATGTAATTCTTTTCCATTAACACCAAGTTCAAACATATCACCGAGTACTGCAATCTTTTTTTCTTTAGTTTGAATTTTGCCAAGCAGCTCAATAGAACTTCTCATTGATTCAGGATTAGCATTATATGTATCATCAATTACTATTACATTCTTAAATTTTTTAATGTTTAATCTTTTATCATAAGCAGTTAATTGTTTCAAACCTTTTTCAATTTCTTCCCGGGATAAATCAATTTTTAAAACAACTGCTGCTGCTGCTAAAAAGTTTTTTGCATTTTGCTCACCAGCTAATGGTAAGGTGAAATTATAATTTATGTTCCTATATTTAATTTCAATATTAGGTTTGCCTTCTTCATCATAGCTTAAGATTTTTCCTTTAACATCACTATCACTATTAAAGCCATATGTTATAACATTTTTAAATTTTGTAGCTTTACTTAAAAGTTTATCATCATTATTCACAAACACAATTCCACCAATAGAATCAATAGCTTTAAAGAGTTCAATTTTTTCTTTATAAACACCATTTCTGCTTTCAAAAAATTCCAAATGAGAATCACCAATGTTGGTAATGATTCCATAATCAGGTAAACCAATGCTTGCTGTATAAGGAATTTCTCCAAAATGATTTGTTCCTAACTCAAGAACAAGTACATCGTGATTGTTGTTAGTTGAAAACAAAGTTAAAGGTACACCAATATGATTGTTATTATTAGCTAAAGTTTTATTTACTTTATATTTGCTGCTTAGTAATGCAGCTAAAATTTCCTTTGTTGATGTTTTACCTGCACTGCCGGTAATTCCAATAATTTTTGTTTGAAGTTTACTTCTCCAGATTCTTGCTAAATCACCAAGCGCAATAGTTGTATTCTTAACAGCAACAATGGGTAAATCAAGATGTTCAGTTTTGTTTAACTGATTTTTATTTATCATTATAACTTCAGCGCCATTCGTTACAGCATCATCTATAAAATTATGCCCATCGAACTTCTTTCCTTTAATAGCAACAAAAATTGCTCTTGGAGGAATATTTCTTGAGTCAATACTTATCGCATTAATTACATTAAAGCCATCGGGATTAAAAATCTCAGCAGTTGGTATTTCAAAAATATCTTCAATATTTATTTTTACTTTACTCATAAATATTTAAGAGCCATTTCCTTATCAGAAAAATGAGAACGAACTCCTTTAACATCCTGATACTCTTCATGACCTTTTCCGGCGATTAAAATAACAGCATCATCTTCACTTGTTATTATTGCTTTTCTAATTGCTTCTTCTCTGTTTTCAATAATTTCATAATTCTTAGCTGAAATTCCCTTTACTATATCATCAATGATAGCAAACGGATCTTCATTCCTTGGATTATCAGAAGTAACATATGCTTTAGTACTTAACTGAGTAGCAATTTTTCCCATAACAGGTCTTTTTGTTTTATCTCTGTTGCCGCCACATCCAAATACTGTGTAAATAGGTTTTTTACTATCAACAATTCCTTTTAAAGTTATTAAGGCTTTTTCAAGACTATCAGGAGTATGAGAATAATCTATTATTGCTTTCTTCCGGTTTCCAACTACTTCAAATCGTCCTGGTACTTGCTTAGTGCTTTCAATACCTTTGATTACATCTTCAACATCAAAGCCTATTAAAATTCCAGTTGCAAAAGCTGCAGCAGCATTGTAAGCATTAAATTCACCAATTAATCTTGTCGATAATTTATAAGTATTTCCATTATATGTAATATTAAATCTGGTTCCATCAAGGTCAAATTTTATATTACTTAAAAAGAAATCTGCATCTTCACTTTTGCCATATGAAAAAACTTTTGCTCTCGTATCTTTAACAATTTCTTTACCATAACTATCATCAGTATTATAAAGAGCTACTGCATCATCAGATAAATTATCAAATAATATTTTCTTTGCAGAAAAATAATTTTCCAGAGTTAAATGGAAATCCAAATGGTCAACAGTTAAGTTAGTGAATACTGTTGCTTTATAATCCAATCCATATACTCTTTTTTGGACTAATGAATGAGATGATACTTCCATAACTGCATACTCACATCCATCATTTATCATTTCCATCAAAAGATTATTCAAATCATTTGATTCAGGAGTAGTCAATCTTGCATCAATTTTTTTATCAGCAATCATATTAACAATTGTGCCTAACAAACCTGTTTTCCTACCTGCAGTCTCAATAATATTCTTAACAAAAAATGATGTAGTTGTTTTACCATTCGTTCCTGTAATTCCAACTAATTTCAAATTGCTAGTCGGATCTTTATAAAATCCTCTGGATAATTCAGCTAATGCAATTCTACTATCTTTTACCAAAATTTTCGCAACTGACCTGTGAATAAATATTTCATCAGGAATAACTTCATTATCTTCAAGTACTACTGCAATTGCCCCGCTATTTATGGCATCTAAAATAAATTTATGACCATCAAACTTTTCACCTTTAATGGCAACGAATACTGAGCTCTTAATTACTTTTCTTGAATCATATACTATTGCGGATACATCCTTACGCTGTACTTCTCCCATCACCTGGATTGCATTAACGCTATTTAACAATTGCACCAATTCCATTAATAAAGCACCGTATTTTTTGGTTTAACTTCACTGCAAATTAATTTGCAAAAAGAACCTTTTTTAAATCTTGTTCCTGGAATTATACTCTGTCCTGTTATTCTTCCAGAACCTTCAACTGAATATTTTATTCCAAATTTATTGAGCAAATTTAAGGCATCCTTCAAAGAATATCTGGTTAAGTCAGGCATTTTTGAAACATTACTAATTGCACTATTGCTTGCATAAATTATTCTTGGTTGTTCATTATTTACAACATTTTCCTCGTTGATATTTTGAGTATACATTTTTTCAACTTCTGCAGGCTTAGTTTCCAGGTTCTTTTCAACAGGATTATTTTTTACAATTCTTTCGGTGATAATTTTGAAAACAGGTGCTGCAACTAATCCGCCATATCTTCCGTTCTCTGGAGAATTGAATAAAATTAAAATTACATAATCAGGTTTATCAACAGGAAAAAATCCAACAAAAGATGAATTGTATTGAGATTTTGAATAATTACCATTTACCAATTTTTGCGATGTACCTGTTTTTCCACCAACATTTATTAATTCGGTATAAGCTGTTTTAGCAGTTCCATTATTAACAACACCCTGTAAAAGACTTCTCATCTTTTGAGAAGTTTTTTCTGATATTACCTGACGTACTTTAATAGGAGAATTTTCAAAAACGATTTCTCCTTTTTGGGTTACTTCTTTTTTAATTAATTGAGGCTGATATAAAATTCCTCCATTAACTAATGCACAATAAGCAGCAGCTACCTGAATTGGAGTTACCGAGATTTCATATCCGAATGATAAAAATGCTTTTGTTAAAGGATTCCATTGTTTTGGATTTTTTAATGTTCCTTTGGTTTCACCTGGTAAATCAATCATTGTCGGATTTCCAAAACCAAAAGCTCTAACGTATTTATAAAATTCTTCTCCATTCATTCTTTGAATTAGCTTAGCCATCCCAATATTGCTTGACTGTTCAATTACGCCTTTCACTGTTAGAGTGCTGCTTGAATGGGAATCATTGATATAAACATTATTAAACTTATATCTGCCATTTTCGCAATAAACACTTTCAGTTTCTCTAACCAGATTTTTATCAAGCAAGGCTGCCATAGAAATAGATTTAAAAGTAGAACCGGGTTCATAAGTATCTGTTAAAGCTCTATTTCTTCTTAAAACATCATCATACTTCCAATAATTATTCGGATCATAATCATCAACATTTGATAATGCTAAAACTTCCCCGGTGTTGGGATTCATTATAATTCCGGTCGCAGATACTGCATTAAAATTTTTCAAACCATTTTTTAATTCTTCTTCCAGAATTTTTTGAAGGTCATTATTAATGGTTAAATAAATATTATTGCCGGATTGAGCATTTACAGTTTTGTCTTCAAGAACTGTAATGATATCACCAAAAGCATTACGTTCAACTAATCTTTCACCTTCAATACCTTTTAATTTATTTTCAAGCTGCTTCTCAATTCCACTAACACCCTTCATATCGTTATCGGTATATCCTAAAACGTGAGAAGCTAAATTGTTATTTGGATAAACACGCGATGGTTCATCAATATTAAACAAACCGGGAATCTTAAAATCTTTTAGTAAAATTGCTTTATCTACAGGAGCTTTCTTCTCAATACAAACATTTCTTTTATTGTTTCTAAAAAGATTTATATAAGCTGATTTATCTCTATTGAAAATCTTTGAAAAAGTTGAAGCTACTGTATCAAAATCTTTTTTTCTCAGCATTCTTAAATCAGCATAAAAGGAAACATCGTTCCTGCTGAAAGCAAGAAGACTATTATTGCAATCGTAAATCATTCCTCTTTCTGCATTGATTTTTTCAAGTCTGGTTTGCTGCCTGTTAGCGTAATAAGAATGTTCTTCACTGTTTAAAATTTGAATATCTATTAACTTGATTATAAGAGCTGCAACTGCTACAAATATGAAAAAAAGCAATATGTAAATTCTTTTTTTATTCATATCTTGAATTTATCTGCTCTGATATTTCATCAGCATTAGCCTTATCTATTTTTACGACAAGAACCTCAGATGAATCTTTTATTAAACCAAGTTCTTCATATGCAATTGAAACGATTCTATCTTCAGCGGCTAATTGTTCTAAACTTGCGTGTAGATTTACTTGTATATTTTTCTGATTACTAATTTCTTCTGCTGTTAAGGTTTTATTTCTTACAAGATTATCATTCTGTAGTTTAAAATAAATATGAATTAAAATTATAACAACTACTAATGTTAGCAGAGAACTCCAAATTATTATAAATGGTTTAAAACTTTTTTTCATATTCTTTCTGCTGCTCTCAACTTTGCACTTCTTGCTCTAAAGTTTAATTTTACTTCTTCTGCTGAAGGAACTAAAGGCTTTTTAGTAATTATTTTTAATCTTGGTTCTTTGTCGCATTGGCATATTGGAAAATCTTTAGGACAAATACAGTCAAGAGTTTCATATTTAAATACTTCTTTAACTATCCTGTCTTCCAATGAATGATATGTTAGTATCACTATTCTACCTTTATGCGCTAATAAATCAACAGCCTTTGTTAAAAATGTTTTAAGAACACCAAGCTCATCATTAACATAAATTCTTAGAGCCTGAAAAACTCTGGACAAAGTTTTTGTCTGGAAATTTTTAGGAGTAATCTCCAAAATAATTTCAGCTAATTCTCTTGTTGTTGAAATTTTTTTCTGCTGCCTTTTTTCAACTATTCTGCGTACAATCTTTCTGGCATTATTCTCTTCACCAAAATCATAAAGTATTTGTCTAATATCCTGCTCTTCAAATGTATTAATTACATCAGCAGCAGTCATATCAATTTCTTTATTCATTCTTAAATCAAGCTTTGCATCTTCTCTGTAAGTAAATCCTGATTCAGGATTATCGAGTTGGAAAGAGGAAACACCTAAATCAGCAAACACTCCGGTAAAACCTTTTACATTTTCAATCTTTGCAATTATATCAATCTTATCAAAGTTGAAGTTGTAAAGCTTAATTCTTTTTTCATTACTGAATTTTTCTTTTGAAAAATTAAAAGCATCAATATCAACATCAGTTGAGATAAGAAGTCCTTTATCATCAAGCGCTTTCAAAATTTCAATCGAGTGACCGCCAAAACCTAAAGTACCTTCGAAATAGGTTCCTGATCTATCAGTAATTAAAAAATCTAAACTTTCCCGTAAGAATACAGGTTTATGAAAAACCTCTGTCATTTCTTCTTAGCTAAACGTCCTAATTCTTCAATTGGTAAATCTGATGAACCCATATAAGCATCATAAACATCGGGATCCCATACTTCCATACGATCAATCACTCCCTGAATAACAACTTCTTTTTTAATTTTGGCATGGTTAAGCAGAGCTTGCGGAATAATGACTCTGGACTGAGAATCCAAAGTAAGGTCGTGAGTGTACTGTGTAAGTTTCCTAATATACATTAATGTCATCGGGTCATTCTGGTCTAAAAGTTCAATTTCTTTTTCTTTAACATCCTTCCAATAATCAAAAGTATAAATTTCAATACATTGATTCTTGCCAATTGTCATAACAATAGAATCCAATGGCGCATCAGGCATGGCTTTCCTGAATTTTGCAGGAATTGCAAGCCTTTGCTTTGCATCTATTGAATATTTAAATTGACCTCTAAACACAATAATTAAACCTATTTAGTTAACTTCTACACAATTCACCACTTTTCCCCACCACACTCCAAAAATAACTCAAAGTATATGGCAATGTCAAGAAAAAAATGCTATAAATAAGATTAATTTTTTATTGAAGTGAGAGATGATATTTTTTAAAGGTGAAGAAAAAAAATCTTCACCTTTGAAAAAATTATTTTGATAGAGCTTTCTTTATTCTTTCAATACCTTCTTCAATTTGTTTCAAGTCAGTAGTAGAATAAGAAAATCTTAAATTATGTTTGAAGTAATGTCCAAAGCAGGACCCATAAACAGTGGCTACCCGGGCTTCAAGTAGTTTATTGAAGATGTATAACTTACTTTCTTCTTCAGATAAATTTTTAGGAACGAACTCACTAAAATCAGGGAAAATATAAAAGGCACCTTCAGGTTTAATAGGAAGTTTTACTCCAGCAATTGATTTTAATCCTTCATACAAAGCAATTCTTCTCTCACAAAATCTTTCCATAAATTCTTTTATTGCTTCTTTTTCTTTAGCGGTATTAGTTAAAGCTTCAGCCCCTGCAAATTGGGTGTAAGTTGGAATACCTGCTGTTTGAGTGTAGTCTCCAAGTTTAATTAAATTAGTTAAATGTTTATCTCTGCTTACAAGATAACCTAATCTCCACCCAGTCATTGCATAAGTTTTTGAAAAAGTATATACAGAAATTATATTTTCATAATCAAGTTGCATAGGGCTAAAATGTTTATTCCCATCAAAGGTTATATGCTCATATGCTTCATCAGATAAAATGAAAACATTATATCTTTTACATATGGCAACAATATTTTCAATTTCTTCTTTTATAAAAATTTTGCCTGTGGGATTATGCGGAGTATTCAGATAAAGAAATGCTGCATCTTTTATTTCTTTTTCAAGAATATCATAATCAATACTGAAGTCATCAGCTAAAGGAATTTCCACAAAATTAGTTTTTGCATAAGGAACAAAATTTTCCAATACACAGCTCCAGGTCGGAGCAAACCCAACAACTTTTTTTCCTTCAAACAATTTAAATACAAGTTGTAGACCTTCCTGTCCCCCGTGAGTAACTACAATATTATCTTGGTCAATATCGTTAACATTATTAAACGTTTTAAGCTTTTGAACGATTGCGTTTTTAAGTTTTATATGACCCCCTGAGACAGGATATTTTGTCATACCTTTATCAAGAGCATCTTTCATTGCATCAACAATATATTGCGGAGTGGGAAATCCAATTTCACCACGCTGAAAAAGAATAAAATCTTTTCCTGTTTCGAGAGCTCTTTTATTTACTTCTTCCGAAATGGCAACAATTGGAGATAAACGAATATTTTCCATAGCAGGATTGAACATAGCAGACTCCTTCTCTTTTTTATTATTCTCGCAGGAATATTTTATAAAAAATAATTACTTCGAAATGAATATACTGAAAAATATTTCTAAAGAGAATTAAATTAATATTAAATTTTTTTATATAAAGTATTAATAATATATGCGTAGTCGCTCATCCCATGTATATTCAAGTAATATTTTTCCGCTAATTCCTTCTTCTTCCATCAACCAAATAAGATTATAAAATGACTTATCAGTTTCTATTTGCTTCGATAATTTAGAATACTTTTGAACCCCGGCCATCATCCTATATACTTTCATGCCATTTTCAATTAAAGTTTTTCTAGTTTCATATAAAGATTTTTTTTTACTTAATTCAAAAAATTCAGCCCTAACTATATTCCCTAAACTATATTCATTTGATTGATATAAAGCATCGCTTAAATTTTGATAATTAAATATCCAGCTCAATGGCTTTTCTGATAAAGATTTTTTAAAATAAAATATTGATCTATTATAGTCATTTTTCCAATAATAAATTTCACCATACAATTCATTAATAACAGAACTATCATATATAATAGAAGTTTCATATAAATGTTGTATTGCTTTGTCTAAGTAACCTTCTCTAAACTCATATTCATTCATTTGAGCTTCATAAAGATTCAGCATTGCTACATACAAATGATATCTTAATTTATCATAACTAGTACCAATTAATAATTTATAATAATCGCAAGCTACCTTTAAGTTAATCTTAGTATAATCCCATACCACAACACTCAAATGATCATTATACTTCAAATTGAAATCGCCAGCAGCACTTATTGCAGAATAATTTGTTGAATCCCAAGAAATAGATTGATCATATTTATCAATTACATCATAATAATCAATGTCACCGTAACTTTTTATGCCGAGATTTTTTGCGGTTTGAATATTTTTAAAATATAACTCTTCAGTTTGTTTTCCTTGTTCATAATAATAGTTAGATTTAAGGTATTTAATATATTTAACACCATAATAAATGCTTAAAGATGCTATTAATATAATTACTACACTTAAGTAAAGTTTATGTGTCTTTGGTTTTCTTTTTTTAGTTGTTGGAAAATTTTCTAGATCGGCTTCCTTATTCAAATCTCCTGAATAATTTACTTCATTTACGCTGGAATTATTTAATATTCCTTGATGTTTATCAATATTGTTAATCGTTAAGTTATTCTTTCTTATTTTTTTTAATAATTTATTTAATGATTTATACGATCTAATAATTGCAACTATAAAAGCTATCCTAATAGAGCTCCAAAAAAATAGACTTTGTGTGGTTTTAATATCGCTATTAAAATATCCAAATAAATAATCTCCAAATTCAACTATACCTATAATTATCCCAATCATTAAAGCAGTTTTAGGTTTTTTTTGAATTAAATAAATACCTAAAGCAAGAACTATAATTAAAAGGATATAAAAAACTAAATTAGATATCGCTGATTCAGGAGAGATTTTATACTGTGAAATTGGGATTACAAATGATTTTATGATTAAGAAGACTAGAATAAGATACATACTTATTTTAGCTTCAAATATTATATTAAAAGGATCAGAAAGAGTATTCTTTACTGGAATATCATTAATAGTAGCTGCTAAACCATTCCTAAAAATAAAATTTGTAAAGAAAAAACTTTTAGCTCGGGCATTCCAAACATATAATTTCTGAGGTTCATTCTTTATGTAAAAAAGAATCTCTTTTCGTTGGTTTTTATTTACCAAATCTATTAAGGTACCATCAATAAAAACTTTTATAGGTTCTTCCGGATTATAAGCTCTAATTATTTCAATTCGAGTTGCTAAATAATCAATAATATAAATTTCATTTTCTTTATCATTAATAATTTGAGAATTAATAAAAGTTTTATCAAACATTTTGGGATTTTGATATGCGAATTCAGTTTCTTCTACTTTTGAATTCATTTTTAATCCAAGAATATGATTATATTGTAGAGATTAGTTCTCCTAAATAAATACTCTTAACAATAAATTTCTTATTAAAATATGAAAAATTATTAAAATAATAAAATATTTATTGAATTATAAAAAATAATGAATTATAGAATCTATTTAATTCCTAATTCTTTATCTAATTCTATTTCATTTATGGATTTTTCATTATAATTTAAATCAAACTTGTTTAAGGAAGTTATGTTAAAATTATTAACGTCATAATCTTCCCCATTTACTTTACTGAGCATTTTTCTTAGAAATATTGCAAATCTTGGAGTTAATGCAATAGCATTTTTATACTGGAATTTTTGTATTTCATTTATGTATTTTTCAATAATTTTAATAAGAATATTGTGTTCTTCTTTTAATAAAAATCTAAATCTTAAACAATATTCTGTTACTGTCAAAGCTAATTCTTGTAATTTTATATATTCTGAAGATGTTTCTTCGAAATCATCCATCGTTCTATTGTGAAGAAAGGAATTATAGGTTGTTTTAAAACTAATCATTATGCCTAATAATCTTGTTCCATCTTTTCTGATGTTTTCCTTCCACTCTTTACGAATTTGTTTATTAGTAATGTTTCTTTGAATTAAAAAAGTAATTGAAGACCCCAACGCTGCTCCCAATAATCCTTGAAAATTATTTATATAATTTAAAATTTCAGGTACATTCATTTTATCCTCTTTAAAATTAATATATAAATATATAGATTATAAAAATGAGATGTTCATGGTTTCTTGATGTTTTTTCCTTTAAATACATCAAAATTAGATGAATCAACATTATTATATTATTTGAATGAAAGAATTTCTTTTTAATATTATCACACATTATGGTTATTTAGGACTGTTTTTATCAATGGCGTTGGGAATTGTCGGCCTGCCAATACCTGATGAAACAATTCTTGCCTTTTCAGGATTTCTGGTTTTTCAAAAAGAACTTCATTTAATACCTGCAATGATTTCAGCTTTCGCAGGAAGTATTACAGGAATTTCAATAAGCTTTATACTTGGAAGAACACTGGGAATTAGAATTTTAAGAAAATTAAAAAAATGGATTCACAACTATGACTCAGCTATAAAAAAATCTCATGATTATCTTGAAAAGTATGGTGGGTGGATATTTATATTTGGTTATTTCATCCCAGGTATAAGGCATATAGTTGCCTTAGTAGCAGGTACTACAGAAATTAAATACAAAAAATTTGCATTATTTGCTTATATAGGTGCCCTAATATGGTCTTCAACTTTTATATTATTAGGCTTTTTTCTTGGTAAACAATGGATGAAGGCTCTTGAAAAGATACACGGACATATAATGCTTTTCTCAATAATTTTAGTAGCTCTTATTGTTGTTATTTTCCTTATCAGAAAATTTTTCTGGAAAAAGAAAACTGTTGAAGAACCTGTAAATAAATAATTTGATAAGTTTAGGGATTTGGAAGAGCCACCTGCCGGAATCGAACCGGCGACCTACTCATTACGAATGAGTTGCTCTACCAGCTGAGCTAAGGTGGCTTTTATACAAAAAGAAAAAGGGATAAATTTTCATTTGCCCCTTCATTCTGGTCTAAATTAAAATTACTATCTTAATTTTTTCTTATGTCTATTCTTTCTAAGTCTTTTTTTCCTTTTATGAGTAGACATTTTATGACGTTTACGTTTTTTTCCGCAAGGCATAATGTTTATTCCTCCGATTTATTGTTTATTTTAATGTATTTAATTGCTGTAGTGCATTCTGGCCTGTTTCTGTATTAGGAGCAATATCAACAGCTTTTCTAAACCATTCTTTTGCTTTTTCTGTATTGCCAGCCTGCAAGTTTATAATTCCTAAATTAAAATGAGCCTTCTGGTGTCTTGGATTTACTTTAGCTCCTTGTTCCATTGTCTGAATTGCTAAATTCAAATTTCCAGTTTCATAATAACAAATACCTAAATCTACTATAGCATCAACATCTTCAGGTTCTTTTTCAATATACTTTTTATAATTGTCAATAGCTTTTGGATATAATTTCGCATCATGCGCCATATTAGCAATGCTCAACAATATTGCATGATTTTCAGGATTACTTTTATACTGTTGTTCCATTGCAGTTAAATCCTGCTGAACATTAAGGTCAGGAACATTACCCATTTGATTATTCATTTGAGTATCTTCATTCTTCGAACTAAATACTCCCGATAATGAAAGAATAAGAATAATAACACTTATAATAGCTATGGCTATTATAATCAAAACAGGCTTGGAAATTTCAACTGTATTCTTTTTATCTTCAACTCTCTTAGTATGAGGAACTTTTTTACCCTGAGGTATGTTTTCTTTTCGAACTGAAACTTTTTTAGCAACCGGTTTGTTGGCTGCTTTTAAAACAGGTTTAGTTGGTTCCTGTTTATCTATTCTTCTTACAATTTTTTCTTCTTTTCCAGTCAGCTTAATACCACATTCAGAACAATAAGGAAGATTAGATTTTGTTTCAAGACCACAATTACCACAGATAACAAATTCTTCTTCAATTATTTCTTTAGATTTGGCAGCTAAATTTTCACCACAATTAGGACAGTATTTATATTCTTTATCTAACTCAAAGTTACAATAAGGGCAATTACTCACCATCAAGAATATCTTTTCCTTTCATTCCAAGATTTACAAGTTCTTTAAAGTCACGTGAAAATTTAAATGCCGGTACAAAATGTTCTTCAACATAAACTTGTTCACCAGTCTTAGGGTTACGAGCCTGGCGCGGATTTTTTTTCCTTACTTTATAGCTTCCGAATCCACGGATTTCAATATTTCTACCCTCTTTTAACGCTTCAATAACTGTTTTAAAAAATCCTTCTATGATAGCTTCTGTTTCAAGTTTAGTCAATCCGGTACCTGCAGCAACCCTGTCTACTATATCAGCTTTCGTCATATTTTTCATTTTCATGTGTATTAAGTCTATATTTTTTAAACAAATAAAGTTATTAAAGATTTTGGTAAAATCCAATCCCAAAGTAAACAAATGAGGGGTAGTAATTGAATATTTATTAAATCTCATTTTGATTCAATCATAGTTATTAGTTTAATTTTGAAGCATCATTCCGAAAATAAAATTCAAGTTTTGACCTGTTTTTGTAATGGTATGTAATTTGTGTTTGAAAGGGAAAGAAATTTTAAGGTCAAAATGGAACTAATAGAAATTATTCAATCTTCAATTACTTACTTTACAGGCTGCGTAGTTTTATTAATGTTTTTATCTTATACTATTTACAAATTAAAAGATAGAACCAGATTAAAATCTTACGAAATTATAGAAGATGATAATAAAATTGATGTTAAAAAGAATGTTAATGTAAATTATACACCTAAAAATAAGAATAGAAATTTTACTTTTATCACTACATCAAATGAAAAGCTTGAAGTAAATTCAAGTTATAAAGTTGTTAATAAAGAAAATAAAGGGAAGAAAAACAAAGAAAAATTTACAATAGTTACTTTTATGTAGGTAAACTTACATGGTGGGGTAAAAATGGGAACTGATAAGTTCCCATTTTCATTTTAAATCTATTTGAACTGTGTACCTTTTATTAATTTATGTGAATCATAAGGTGCCGGTTCACCTCCCAAATATTTGTTAAACCATTCAAGGTGAGCATTGTAATATAAAGGCATTGATTTTACTGCACTTGGCCAATGTCCGTCATTTGGGAAAACGACAAGACGTGCATCTATACCTAATGTTTTTAATGTCGTAAAGTATTGAACGCTTTGAGTATAAGGCACACGATAATCTTTTTCACCTGTAATAATCAACGTTGGGGTTGAAAAGTCCTTTGCATAATTTGATGGAGAATATTTTTCATAATTATCAGAATTCCAAGGCTGTCCTTTCATATCCCAATTAACAAACCATAATTCTTCAGTAGCACCCCACATAGATTCACTATCAAAAATTCCCATCATAGAAGCCAGGCATTTGAATCTTTTTGTTTTTGCCTGGAACCAGTTCATCATATAACCACCGAACGACCATCCCATTGCACCAATTCTATCTTTATCAACGTATGGAAGCTTTTCAAGTTCATCAGTTACTTTCATTAAATCATCAAAAACTTTTCCGCCATAATCGCCGGAAATAGCTTCAGTATATTTGCTTCCGTAACCTGTTGAACCGTGAGGATTACAAAAAGCAATAACATATCCATAACCGCCATACACTTGCCAGTCTCCTCTAAATGCATCCATCCATTGACTTTGAGGACCACCGTGTACATTCAGAACCAAAGGGTATTTTTTGTTAGGGTCAAAGTTATGAGGCTTTACTATAAATGTATGAACTTTTATTCCTTCAGCACCTTCAATCCACATTTGTTCTACAGGTCTGAAGTCATATTCATCTAATAATTCTTTGTTCATAGTAGTAAGCTGTTCATATTTTTTTGTATCTAAATTAAGATTAAATATTTCTCTTGGCTTATCTACATTAGTAGCTGCATAAATCATTACTCCTGATTTATCAATATCAAATCCCATAACAGTTTGATTTCCGGTAAGGTTGGTTATTGCTCTGGTGTTAATATCAATTTTATGGACTGGAGCATAACCTTTTACATCTGCAGTAAAGTAGATTGATTTTGAATCATTACTCCATTCAAACTCATTTATTGTGTAATCAAAATCTTCGGTAAGAATTTTAATTTGATTTGTTTTAAGGTCATATAAAGCTAAACGATATCTGTCTGCTTCAAAATTCTCAATCGTTTGTAATTTATATGCAATGTATTTTCCATCAGGAGAATATACAGGATAACCATCCCAACTTTTATTTTCAGTGATTCTCTTAATGTTGCTTCCATCAGAATTCATTGTATATAAGTCAGCATTTGTTGACGCGGCAGAATTTTTATCCTCAGTGGACATAAAGCAAATTTGCTTCCCATCAGGAGAAAAATTATATCTTACATCTCCTCCTAGCATAAAATTAGAAGATATCCATTCACTCTTAACCAAGTCTTTAACTTTTTTAGTTTCAAGGTTTAAAGAAAAAATATGAGGTTCTTTTTCTTCTCTGTAGCTTGTCCAGTGCCTGAATAAAAGGTCATCAGTCATATAAGCTTTTACAGGACTGTTATCATAAGATTCCTGGGTGTTCTTATTGCATTCAATATTATCTTTGCACTCAGGAAAAATATTTGTTTCAAAGATTAAACTTTTACCATCAGGAGAAAAAACAGGATTGCTGACATCTATTGGTAAATCAGTAATTTTTGTATCTGCTCTGCTGTTGATATTGAATTTATGAAGGTCAGCTCCAAGTTGATAAATGATTTCCTCATTATTATACCAACCTAAAGATAACTCACTTTTTTCAGTGTTAAGCAAGGGCTTTTGGTTTTTTCCATTGATATCCATAATGTAAATATCAGAATTGGATTTCCCCTTTTTGAAGTCAGAATTAGAAACCATAAATATTACCTTCTTACCATCAGGAGAAATATTAGGACCGGAAACTCCTTTAACCTTGTAAAATGCTTCAATAGAGAATGGTTTTTTTTGAGCCATTACATTTGAAGCTAAAAGAAAAACAACAACCAAAAAATAATTTAGGTATTTCATATTTATATGCTCGTTTTTATAATTTTAATAATGTAGCGATCTTATTTTATAAAGTTAATTAAATGCTTTAAATTTGAATCTTTAAGATAGCAAAATCATCTAATTATATAAAAGATAAAAAAGGAATAAAAATGACCAAGAAATTCAAAATAGAGGGTATGAGCTGCGGACATTGCGTTATGGCAGTTAAAAAAGAATTAAGCAGGATCGACGCAGATGTTAAAGATGTTCAAATTGGTTCTGCAGTTGTTGATGTAAATGGTAACATCACCGAAGAAAAAATTAAAGAAGCTATTGAAAATGCAGGTTACAATGTAACCAATGTAGAAGGATAAGTTAAATAATGAGTACCCACAATTCACATAATGAAAATAAGAATTTAGAAAAGATTTCAATTCCTGTTGAAGGGATGACTTGTGCAAGCTGTGTAAGTCGTGTTGAAAAAGCTTTAAAGAAGATTGAGGGTATTGAAGAAGTTTCCGTAAATCTTGCAACAGAAAAAGCATCATTCAGGTTTGATCCTAATAAGGTAGATTTGAAAGCTGCTGCTGCAATTATTGAAGATGCTGGATATAAGCTAAATGTAGAATCTTTTAGTAATAAAAAAGAAGAAGTTAAAACTGAGGCTGCTCATATACATAATGAATATGAGCAGCAGTTAAAAAAAGATACTATTATAGCAATAATATTGTCTATTCCTGTTGTTGTAATTAGTATGTTAATGATGTTCTGGATGGACTTTATTCATTTACTTCCCCTTTCTCATAAAGATTGGAACAGCATACTATTAATATTAACTACTCCAATTGTGTTTATCCCGGGAAAAAGATTTTATAAAATTTTCTGGAATAACTTAAAACATTTTACTGCTGATATGAACTCTCTTGTAGCTATTGGCACAGGAGCAGCTTATGTATTCAGCATTTTAAATACATTATTCCCTCAGTTTTTAACTAAACCTGGAGAAGTGCCGCACGTTTATTATGAATCAACTGCTGCAATTATCTCATTAATTCTTTTAGGCAGATGGCTTGAAAGCAGAGCTAAAACAAAAACCAACTCTGCAATAAAAGCTTTAATGAATCTTCAACCTCCCAAAGCTTTAGTTAAACGAAATGGAATCGAAGTTGAAATTGATGTTAATGAACTTTCATTAAATGACATAGTAATTATAAAACCAGGTACAATAATTCCTGCTGATGGAATTGTTACCTCCGGTAATTCTGTTGTTGATGAATCGATGATATCAGGAGAAAGTCTTCCTGTTGAAAAGCAGACAAACTCCAAAGTAGTTGGAGGTACTTTTAATAAGACAGGTGCATTTGAATTTAAAGTAACTGCATCAGGAAAAAATTCTGTACTTGGACAAATAATAAAACTCGTTGAAGAAGCTCAGGGAAGCAAAGCTCCAATTCAAAATCTTGCTGATAAAATCGCAAGCATATTTGTTCCTGTAGTTGTTGGTATTGCAGTAGTAACTTTTATTGTTTGGATGTTTATTCCATCTCCAGACCAATTTAATAATGCTTTAGTAAATTTTATTTCTGTTTTAATTATTGCTTGTCCTTGTGCACTAGGACTTGCAACTCCAACTGCAATTATGGTTGGTACAGGTAAAGGTGCACAAAAAGGTATACTAATAAAAAATGGCGAAAGCTTAGAACTTGCTCATAAAATAACGACATTATTCCTTGATAAAACAGGGACAATAACCAAAGGTGAACCTGTAGTATCTGAAATATATCCAATTGGAATTACTTCTGATGAATTAATAAGATTAACAGCATCAGCAGAAAAAAAATCTGAACATCCACTTGCAGATGCAGTAGTAAGATATGCAAAAGATAGAAACTTAACTCTTGATGAACCTGAGAGTTTTAATAGTTTGACAGGTATTGGTATTACCGCAATAATAAATGGTAATATGATTGCAGCAGGTAATATGAGAATGATGAAGGAATACTCTATCAAGCTTGATGAGTATAATGATGTTATAGTTAAGTATCTTCAGCAGGGAAAAACTATAATCTATACTGCAGTTAATGGTGAACTTAAAGGTTTAATTCTCATTGAAGATATGCTTAAAGAAGGTTCACTTGATGCAGTAAAAGAATTAAAGAAGATGGGCATTAAGCTTGTAATGATTACAGGTGATAATAAGAAGACTGCAGAAGTAATTGCATCCAAGGTTGGTATTGAAAATTTTGAAGCTGAAGTTCTACCTCAGGATAAGGCATCTATAGTTAAGAAGTACCAAAATGAAAATGAAGTTGTCGGAATGATTGGCGATGGAATAAATGATGCTCCTGCACTTGCACAAAGTGACGTTGGAATTGCCATTGGTAGTGGAACAGATATAGCAATTGAAACAGGTTCTATAATTTTAATTGGCGGTGATTTAATGGGTGCAGTTGATGCAATTAAATTATCCAAGAAAACAATTAAAGTAATTAAACAGAATTTATTCTGGGCATTTATATATAATATAATTGGAATTCCTTTAGCAGCATTTGGAATTTTACCTCCAATCTTTGCTGCACTTGCAATGTCATTCAGCAGTGTCTCAGTAGTGTCTAATTCCTTGAGATTGAAGTTGTAAAAAAAATATAAGAGAGTTGTTTTCAGCCGCATTTGATAAGGTTCAAATGCGGCTTTATTATTTTTTAAGATGTTATTACAAAAATTAATTTTGTTGACATTCCTTAAAAATTTATCTAAGTTATAGAAGCCCCACAAATATTTCTATAACTTTTTCAAAGGGACACTTATGAAAAAACTTATTATGTTATTGATAATCTTCTCAATCCAGCTTTTCTCTCAGAGTCAATTTCCCATTGGTATATATATAAATACATACGGACCTCAAGACCGTTTATCAAACTATTCTCAAATTGACAGTTTAGGTGTTAACTATATAATTGAACAAACAGATAGTTTAGTAAGTTCGATTGGAAACATCAATTTTAATGTTATTCCCTGCAATGGTGTTAGTGACAGTGATTATGTATATAATTATACTAGCGGAATGCTTAAAACATGGGAAGCAGAAGAAATAGTTCTTCCTGGACAGACAGGTTTAAAAACTGAAATAGGCAAAATAGTGGGAAATGAAATTTCTTCGCCACCATCAGATAGTATTAGCAAAATAGGAAAATATTTATTAACAGGACCTGATTATATTCAATATAGCCATTATGGAGGAGGATTTAGCAGAGGAAGACCAGTTAATTACGATGTGGAATTCAGGATTAGAATTGAAGAAGAATCTAAATATCATTTACCCGTTTGTAGTTTGGAAGTAAGTTACTTAAAGAATGATACACTGAGAGTTTTTGCTGATACTATATTATATGCAGATGAACTTTTTACTGATTTTTCAACAATAAAACTATCGTATCAATATCCTTTTAAAAGTTTAAGTTCAGATATAGGCTTTCGCCAAAGATATCCACTTGATACAATAGGAATTAAATTTAATGTCATCTGGTTAGGGAATGAAAAAGTTTTTGTTGATTTTATAAGGGTATATGATCAAACTTATGGAAAAGAAATAGTATATAATTTCCCATCTGTAAGCCTTAATATTAATAAAGAAATATCTAAATACAATTATTCTAACATCAAATACTTCTATAGTTTTGATGAACCACATTCCTTAGATAACTATGAACCGTATAAAATTGTTGATAATATAGTACAAAGTACTTATACTGATAAAGCAATTATTACTGCAATGTACCCGGAATGGGATGGATATAGGGATAGGTTTTTTACTATACCAAAATTTCAGAGAGAAGTTAATCCTAAAAAAGTAATGTATTACTATTATCCTTTTGGCTTAGATACTTCAGGAATTGGTACTTCGCGAAGTGAAGCATTTTATAATCAAGCAAATTTATTTGTAAGATACCATAGCAATCCTAATGACAAAATGAATGGAAGCTTCTGGTTTGTGGGTCAATCTTGTAGTTTTTATTCTCCAGGAGAAGGATATAATTTAAGAAGGCTTACTGCTACTGAAATGTTAGGTTCTACAATGCTTGCATTAGCAAATGGTGCAAATGGAATTTTTTATTGGGAATATTATTCTGCATTAAATAATAATGGAACTTATAGAATCCATGGGATAGTGGAGTTGGAAAATGGAAGTTGGTATCCACACACTGATTTATTCTATATGTTAAGAGATAACATTATTCCAAGATTAAAGGGGAACTTGGGAAACAACCTTCTTAGTTCAAAATATGAAGGGAATTATATTTGGAAAGATTCATACCATCTTTCAAACGAGAATCAAAGAAATATTATTGACTATCTTTCATTTGAAGATATAATTAATACAAATTATAATTATTACGCAGGATTATTGAAAGATACAGTTGATAATTTAGATGAATTTTTGTTGATAAATTTAATGGATACTACAAGAGGCATAGGAATTAGAATAGACAAGCCATATAAAAATGTAAGACTGAAAAACATAGAAACAAGTTTTGATTTATCTTTCTATGATAGTTTGGTTTTTTATGATACTATTCAACCCGGAGATGGTCATTTATATAAATTGTTTCCTGCAGTAAAATATGGGGGTACAATATTGGGTAACGAAACAGTTTCCAGTGGTGAAAGATTATTGGATAATTTAGAAATAAGTAATAATAAGATATTAACAATTGGTACAAACTATTACCTTAATGACACACTTATAATAAATTCAACAAATAATATTAATTTAAACACCTATGGCTATATAATACCAGAAGATGGAGGGAAAGTCGTAGTTAATTCTTATGGACCGTTAGCCAGATTAAAAACAACAAATAATCATCCTTGGATAGTTTGGGGAGAATATACTTTAAGCAGTCCAATATATTATAAAGTATTTAGAAGCATAGGAGGCGGGTCTTGGACTTTAGTAGACACTACAAGTTTGACGGAATATGTCGATACAACTGTAACAATAGTAACTACTCCAGGTCAACAAGGAACAGCATCATATTACATTATAGCTTCTAAGATAAACAAACCATTAGCTGTAAAATCAGATACAATTATTTACACTATTTATGGTGGATTAGAAAAAGAAGGAAATGAAGCAGCATTAAGATATGAATATAATTTAGAACAAAATTATCCAAATCCATTTAATCCGCAAACAACCATCAGTTATGAATTAAAAGAAGATTGTTTTGTAAGCATAAAAATTTATGATTTACTCGGCAATCAAGTAAAAGAGTTAGTAAATGAGAATAAATCAAAAGGGAGATACTCAATTAACTTAGATATAAACAATCTTAATATATCATCAGGAATATATTTTTACACAATAAATGCTGGAAAATATATAGATACCAAGAAGATGGTAATATTAAAGTAAAGGGAAGAAAATGAAAAATATAAAAATAGTTTTAATAGTAGTTGTCCTATGCATTATCAATGTATTTGGAACAATAAGATATGTAAGCAAAACGGGGAGTTCAACTCCCCCTTATTCAAGTTGGGAAACAGCAAGTGATTCAATACAGAAGTGTATGGATATTTGCAGTTTTGGAGATACAATATACATAGGAAAAGGAAGCTACAATGAACTAATTGTAATGAAACCTGGAACTTCATTAATTGGAGTAGATAGAGACTCTTGCATATTAGATACAAGGAGTAGAACACAAGTATACTATATGACTATTATTGTAAATAATGATTGCCTAATATCAAATTTAAGGTTTTTACAAAATCCCGGTTTTACAAATTATGCTTTATGGATTCCCGATAAGTATAATGTAACGATTCAAGATAATATATTCATCTATCCCAGTATAGCTATTGAATTAGTTAGATGTAATAATGGGCTAGTTCAAAGAAATATGATAATAAATTGTATGTATCATTCTATTCAGTTTGAAAATAATAGTGCTTTAAATAAATCAACTGTTAGAAATAATTTAATAAATAATTTGGCAACTGAAGGTAATGGTATAATAGGAATAATATCTTTTAATCCTACAATTGAAAATAATTTAATATTTTTAAAAAACGGTTTCGGCCGCAGAGGAATTGAAGTAACAAGAAATAGCTTAGTTGAAAACAACTTAGTTTTTATTGAAGAAAATTATAAATATGCAAATAATGGAATTGATGCAACAGATACAAATAACATTATAGAAAACAACTTAGTGAATGGGACTTATACACTTGGGGCAATTTTTATGAGAAGAGGTTATGCTAAAAACAATTTAATTACAAATTCCCGCTTAGGTATTTATTGGGAAAATGGAATTGTTCAATATAATAATTTATTTAATGTTGTAAATCCTGATAGTGCGTTAATCTTAGATTCAACAAACACTTTTCACAATCCAATGATTGTTAGTAATGACCCCAATAATTTTGATGGTCATCTTCAAAAGTACTCTCCTTTAATTGATGCAGGTGACCCAACTATCCTTGATGTTGATGGTTCAAGAAGTGATATTGGATTGTATGGTGGTCCTTATGGTGAAAGCTATACTTATATTGATTATGCTCCTCACGTACCTCATAACCTTACAAGTACTATAGTAAAGAAAAACATAACCATTAACTGGAATATGAACACTGAAGCAGATTTCTCCCATTATGAAGTTTACCTTGATACAGTAGAGAATTTTACTGCTGACTCAACAAGACTTATTGCAACAGTAGATACAAACAACTATAATGGAGTAAGAAGCTTTGAAAAAAGTACCTATTACAGGATACTTGCAGTAGATAACCAGGGAAATAAATCAGTACTATCAGAACCTGTATCAGTAATAGTAACAGGAGTAGATGAACCAATAGTAAAGGAAATGGATTATATGCTATATAATGCGTATCCAAATCCATTTAATCCATCTACAACAATAGCATACAGGTTAAAAGAAGATGGATATGTAAAATTAAGTGTATATGACATAAAAGGAGAATTAGTAGAAATACTTGTAAATGAAGTACTCCCTAAAGGATACTATCAGGCAAGTTTTTCTCCAAAGAATACAGGGAAAGATTTAGCATCAGGCATATACATCTACCGGATAGATATCAGGAACAGCAGTAACATTCCTGTATTTTCTGATATGAAAAAGATGATTTTGATGAAGTAAAGATTATATGAACTAAAAAAGGAGATGACCAGCATCTCCTTTTTTTGTTTAATTATATTTTTGGTAATCGTTCGAGGTATGAGCTGTTGCTTAATACAGCGAAGGTATCGTTGTTTCTTAATTCTTCAAGATTGAAGCAGTTCATATAACTCATTGAGCTTCTTAAACCATCCGATATTCCATCTATTACATATTTAACAGTTCCTTTATATGCAACCATTGTCTCTTCACCTTCGATGAATTCATTTCTCATCTTAACACCAAATGATGCTGAGCCTCTGTACTTTTTCCAAAGCTGACCGGAATATTTAATTATTTCACCGGGAGTTTCTTTTGTTCCTGAAAGCATTCTACCTAACATTACAACATCTGCTCCTAACGCCATTGCTTTTGCGACATCACCGGGACTCTTTATTCCACCATCAGCAATAATTTTAATATTTAATTTTTGGTCATTCCTGTTGAATAAAACATTTAACAATGATGATACTTGTCCAATGCCAATACCTGTTTGAATTGACGTTGTACAAACAGAACCGCTTCCAATTCCAACACGAACAGCATCAGCTCCTGCATCTTCCAATTGCTTTAAGCTGCCGCCATGTGCAATGTTGCCAATTATAACTTTTACTTTATATTTTTTCTTAACTTCTTCAGTTTTTTTAAGTACTTCATAATTATTTGCATTTGCAGTATCAATACAGATGATGTATTTCTTTTCAGCGAGTTTCGAAATTAAACTATCAGGAGAATTTAAAGCAATGGAAACACCTCTTATATTACTCTCTTCACCTTTTTTTACAAGGTCATCAAGAGAAGAATCAAATCTGTTTAATATACCCAGGCATCCAAGATTTGTAAGCTCTGAAGCCATATCTAATCCTGTCACTGTATCCATTGGAGAAGACACGACAGGAACTGATAAATCCATTCCTAAAAATTTGCAATGAGTAGTTGCTTCTGTTCTGGATTTTATTCTTGATACTTGTGTAGGTATTAAACTTATATCATCATAAGTAAGGGACAAGAAATAATCGTTCAATTCTTTTTTTGTGTAAACTTTCATCTAAAGTATTTCCTTGAATATTTAATTATTAACTTATTAATTTTTCCACTTCATCTAAAAGTGAATTCATAGTCCTGGTGGTTTCTAAAATTGGCTGAGGTGAGTTCATATCTACACCTGCATTTTTTAAAATGGACAGTGAATATTGTGAACTTCCCGATTTTAGAAAATTCAAATATTTATCCACTGCTTTTTGACCATCCTTTATTACATTATGGCTTAAAACTTCAGAAGCTGCAAGTCCTGTTGCATACTGGTAAACATAAAAATTATAATAAAAATGAGGTACGCGAGCCCAGGTAAATTCTTCTTCTTCATCAAGAACCATTTCAGGTCCCCAATATTTTTGATAGATTTCCCTGAATAATTTTCTCAAAGTATCAGAAGTTAAAGCTTCACCTCGTTCAGTTCTTTCATAAACATCACGTTCAAATTCAGCGAACATAGTCTGTCGATAGAAAGTTGCAGTAATATCATTTATATATCTTTCAAGCAAATAAAGTTTTTCATCTTTATCAGCACGCTCAATTAAATAATTTAAGAGCATTGATTCATTAAATGTAGATGCAACTTCTGCAAGGAAGATTGTATAATTTGCATAAGGATAAGGCTGATTTAATCCTGTATAGTATGAATGCATATTATGCCCCATCTCATGAGCAAGGGTAAAAACATCATTTAATAAATCATTCCAATTAAGAAGTACATATGGATGAATTCCAAAAGTTGAACCAGAAGAATATGCTCCCGAACGTTTATGCTGAGTTTCATAAACATCAATCCATCTATTGTTAAAAGCAAGATTGAGTGATTTAATATATTCTTCTCCCATCGGCTTTAATGCATCAAGAACTAAACTTCTTGCTTCATCATATGTATATTTTTTTTCTTTAGGTGAGAACAAAGAGACGTAAACATCATAAGGATGAAGTTCATCTAATTTTAAGATTTTCTTCTTAAGTGAAGCCCATCTATGCAGTGGTGCAAGATTTTGATTTACTGAATCAATAAGATTATCATAAACATCTACAGGAATATTATTATGAAATAAAGCGGCTTCACGTGCAGAATTATAATGTCTTACTTTAGCATTAAATATTTTTGTTTTAAGATTCCCATTAAACAAAGTTGTTAAAGTATTTACATATTCTTTATAAGGTTTATAATAACTCTTATACATTCTTTCCCTGTAAGACCGGTCTTTGCTGTATAAAGCTTTCCCATATCTTCCGTGAGAAACTTCAATTTCATTTCCTTCTTCATTTAAAATTTTAGGGAACTGCATTTCAGCATTATTTAGAATGGAGAATGTTGAATAAGGAATAGTAGTAATATCAACAGCCATTGATAAAATTTCTTCTTCCCTCTTTGATAAAGTATGGGCTTTATTTCTAAGTAATTCTTCAAGTTTATGTTTATATACCTTCATTTCATTTGAAGAATTAATTATCTCATTTAGCTTATCTTCAGGAATTTCAAGAATTTCCGGATTGATAAAGGAAGATGCAGCCATTAAACGTGAATACATACTTTTAACGCGTTCTTCCATCGCAAGATATTTTGTTACTTTTGTGTCGCTATCTTTTGAAAGAAAAGCATATAGATAAAGACGCTCTAATTTAATTTCTACTTCTTCACTGAATTTAATACATTCTAATAATTTATTTTCAAGTTGACCTTCAAATTTCTTATAGTTAGGAAGGCTTTCTTCAACCCATTTAAAATCCTTTTCCCATATTGCTTCGTCATTATATATATGAGTTAAATCCCATTTATATTGTGGTTCAATTTGGTCTCTGGTAAGCAAAGCACCACCGCTTTGCATTGTAGTAAAAAGTTTATCAAGCATAGAGCAACACCCTTTTATTTTACTTTAATAAAATCATTTTTCGCGAAACTGAATAATTTCCGGAAGTTAAACAATAAAGATAAGCTCCGCTTGGCAGATTATTGTTGCCAAAGGAAATTTGATATTTCCCTTTTTTCATAAAGGAATTTACTATTGTCATAACCTCTTCCCCTTGTATATTGTAAACAATCAACTTTGTATTACCATCTTCAGGAATACTAAAATCTATTTTGGTACTTGGATTAAATGGATTAGGATAATTTTGTCCTAAGTAATAATCATTAACTGGTGCAGGTTCTGTAAATATAATAATCATTATTTCTGGAACTAATTGCTTTAAGTTTCCCGGTACATAGAAAACACCAAAATTTAAAATAGACAAATCCAATTTTGTCGTTGGAGAAACCTGTTTTACAACCCATCTATTTTCACTTATGTAAATTGAATCTGTGAATTCAGCTATGGGAATAGGTAGTACAAAAGGTGGAATACCAAGTAAGTAACTTACTCTTCTGGAAATAAAAAAAGCTTTACAAGGGAAGGTACCTGCGTCAGTTATAACATTTAAATCAGCTAATCTTTTACTCCGAAGGTCGAATCTCAAAGGCATTGTTATAGTATCAATTGTAACGGTAGTATCCCAGGTAAATACAGTGACATTTTGATTTATTGCCGCATCGAAGCTAAATATGTTGTACCATCTATCGAACTTCCTTCCTAATGCAATGAAGGTTGTATCCAGAAGGTTTAATAATGTATCAGGCAATAAAGCATTATTATATATATAACCTTTATTCCCTTCAATACTTACATAAGAAGTATCGATATAAGGAAGGTCAGCTAATAAATTTGCTGGACCTGCTTTAGATAAAATGTAATTAGATAATTTTCCTTGAAAACTGTCAACTACTGCAAAAGAATCTATCTGATAATATATTAAGTCTGTTGATGGATTATTTATTGAATCCAAAGATACATTCTTATAATACCACTTATATCCTGCTTGTTGAGGAAAATAGCTTTGTGGCATTACTAAAAAGTTAAATGATATTAAAAATGAAAATAAAATTATTTTTTTCATATTTTTCCTAAATAACCATACAATATAACTTTGTTCAAGGAAACATTAAAGAAGATACTTAGCTTAAACCTCCACCTATCCTTGAATAATACCACCAAAAAAAATGTTTGAACAACCATTTTCAGAATTAATTATTTTGTTCCCCAGATACTAAAAAATTATGCATTAAGTTAATTTTTCTTAAGTTTTGTTTATATTATGAATGAAAATAAATTTGGATTGAGCAGTTTAGCAATATACAATATGAGATTACTTGCTAATAAACATAAAAATTCTTTTAGTCGTAATAGAGTTTACTGGTTAAGTCAATTAACGGGCTGGGTTTCTTTAGGTACTATAAACTTAATTATACTATCCCTTGTTAAAGAACTTTCCTGGGCTTATGTATTATTAACTTTTTATATGCTGTTTTCAGGAATATGTATAACCCATATTTATCGTTATATAATCAAAAAATATAATTGGATTACTCTTCCAATTGGTAAAAGTGTTTTATATGTACTTACTTCAAGTTTTTTAATTGGTGTTGTTCTATATGGAATATATTTAACGGTAACTTTTTTCACATCTCAATTTAAATCAGAAAATTTTACAACTGCCACAGCTTTTATAAGTATAATTAATTTTACTAGTTTAGTTTTAGTCTGGTCATTGATTTATTTTGCTGTTCACTATTTTGAAAATTTCAAGAGAGTTGAAATTGAATCTTATATTTGGGAAGCAGCGGTAAAAGACCACGAACTAAAAACTCTAAAATCTCAGTTGAATCCACATTTTATGTTCAATGCAATGAACAGCATTCGTGCTTTAATTGAGGTTGAACCAAAAAATGCCCAGGTTGCATTAACTAAACTTTCCAATATTCTTAGATACTCGTTAAAGATGGAGAAAAATGAAACTGTTGCTCTGGGAGATGAAATGCAGATAGTTTATGATTACCTTGACCTTGAATCCATTAGATTTGAAGAACGCTTAAGATATAATGTTGAAATTGATCCCCGTTCTTTAAATGTTAATATTCCTCCTATGATGATCCAGACCATTGTTGAAAATGCTATTAAACACGGTGTATCAAGAATGACAGAAGGAGGAGAATTAATTATAAAGACTACATTTGAAAACGATAAACTTCATATTGTAATTAGAAATACTGGTCATTTAGACCTTAATAAATTGAAAACTTCCGAAGGATTTGGTATCAATAGCACCAAGCAGAGATTAAATTTACTTTATGGGGAAAATGCATTATTTTTATTAAAAAATGAAAATGAAAGTACGGTAGTTGCCGAAATTATCATTAATACAGGAGATACTAAAAAATGAAAGCCCTTATAATTGATGATGAAAGATTAGCCAGAGTTGAACTTCGCAGACTCTTAACTCCTTTTAAAGAGATTGAAATAGTTGGTGAAGCCGTCAATGTTGACGATGCTATTAAACAAATAGATCATCTTAATCCCGATTTAATTTTCTTAGATATTCAAATGCCTGGTAAAAATGGATTTGAACTTCTTGAGGAGCTTGATAGTGTTCCAACAGTAGTCTTTACGACCGCCTACGATGAATATGCATTAAAAGCATTTGATTATAATGCAATGGATTATCTATTAAAACCAATTGAACCAACCAGATTAGAAGAAACAATAAAAAAACTTACAGAAAAAATACAAAAAGAAAATATTCCACTTAATGAAAATACATTAACTGAAAATGATCAGGTATTTGTTAAAGATGGAGAAAGATGCTGGTTTGTTAAGTTAGCTACAGTAAAGTTGTTTGAATCTGAAGGTAACTATGTGAGGTTGTATTTTGATGAATTCAAACCTTTAATTCTGCGAACATTGAATTATCTGGATGAGAGATTAGATAATAAAACTTTCTTCAGAGCAAACAGAAAACATATTATCAATTTAAAATGGATAGAAAACATTGAGCCGTGGCTAAATGGTGGATTGCTTGTAAAATTAAAAGGTGGACAAAAAATAGAAGTCTCACGAAGACAAGCAATTAAATTTAAAGAAACATTGAGTTTGTAAAGGTAGTGCTTCATCGAGTGTTTTTCGAGTATTTACGAGAAAAATGTATCGAGATGTCCACTACTAAGGCTTCGGTCTTCTCCAATAGGGACCACAAAGTAGTCGATACAGCCCTTACTTCGCTGCGGGATGGCGAAGTACCTTAGCTAAAACTTATCCTCAGTTAATCTGAAAATTGTCCATTCATCCATTGGAACTGCACCCATTGATTTATAAAAATCTATGGCAGGAGTATTCCAATCAAGAACTGCCCATTCCACTCTGCCGCAATTTCTCTCTTTTGCTAAATCAATGAGTTTTTTCAATAATAACTTCCCAATTCCCTTCCCTCTCAAATGAGGTCGAACATATAGGTCTTCTAAATAAATTCCCGGTTTACCCACAAAGGTAGAAAAGTTATGGAAATACAAAGCCATACCAGCTGGCTCTCCTTCATATTCAGCAAGTAAAACTTCAGCATATTGTTTTTCACCGAATAAAGATTCTTTTAATAATTCTTCAGTGGCAGTAACAGCGTATTCTAATTTTTCATAGACAGATAATTCTTTTATTAAATTAAAAACTTCTGTAATGTCCTCAGCTTTTGCTTCACTGATTTTTATTTTTTCATTCATTTGCTTTAGCCCTGGTTCGATTTTCATAATAATTTTCAATTTTAATAACTAATAATGCCATAAGGTAACCTGCAAAGGCACCAATCAATGCTCCTCCAACAACATCTGATGGATAATGAAGTCCAATGTATATTCTTGATATTGCCACTAAAGAAGCACAAACAAGCAATACAACTTTGTAGTTCGGATAAAGAATCATAAAAAAGATTGCTGCTGCAAAATTATTTACGGCATGGTTAGACGGAAAAGAGAAAGTTCCCTGTAAACCTAATGGTGTTTTAACATTAGGGAGAACATTGCAAGGTCTAACCCTTGCAACTAAATCCTTTAATACTTTGGCACTTAGTTGATCGGTAATTACAATTAATATAATTACAGCTAAAACTGCAATTTTCCCTTTTCTTCCTCCTTTTACAAATAAGGCTCCTAATAATAAAAAATAAGCTATATACCAGTTATTAACATTAGTTATAAGAGAAAAGAATTTATCAAGGAAAGGACTGGATAATGTTCCATTGAAAAAATAAAAGATTCCTTTATCTATTGAGTATAAAAATTCAATCATATTTTAAAATTAATATTTATCAGACTAAAAAATTTATTAAATTGTAGCCAACAAAAAAAGTTTAAAGATGGAACATAAAACCAGTATTTCAGTAATAGATTTTATATTTAATGATAAAATTCCATTTTCTAAAGACGAATATAACCAATTCACAAAAGAAATTGGGGATTATCTTTCAGCTCCTTTAAAAATAATGACCCTTCTTATTGCAATTTCCGGGTTATTTGCGATGGTTTTTGAGGTTCGCTATTTCGATCATTATATCCTTCATGCTTATTTTACAAGATTATCAGCCACTCTGGTTGCTTTTATTATTCTCATTTTAATGTATACTGTTTTTGGCAGAAAACATTCCACATTATTAGTGCATATACTTTTAATAAGTATAATAGTGTCTTCAGGGTATATGATATATCTTTTCCCAAATACTCTTGTTCTTAATTCTCAAATTGTTGGTTTATTGATTTTTACTTCTGCCTTATTTTTAAGCTGGGAAGTAAAAAACCAAATCATAGTAGCCATTTATTACAATATAGTTTTTGCAGGTGCACTTTTAGTTAATAATTCCTTATTACCTAATACGGTTGAATCAATAATTTTTGTTGTTTTTCTAAGCATCATTTCCATTATAGGTAGTGCAGTAAATTTTAGAATGCGCTATTTACTTGCAGAACGGTCTTTGAGGATTCAACAATCTGAAAAGAAATATAGAGAAATATTCAATAACTCAATTGAAGCAAGGTATGAAGCAAATCTTAAAGGGAAATTCTTAATAGCTAATGAAGCAATGGTAAAACTTCTTGGATACGACAATAAAGAAGAATTATTCACAAAGGATATTATACATGATATTTATTTAAACCCTGAAGATAGAACAAAGTTCATTAAAGAATTAAAAGAAGAAGGACTTATTGAAAACTATATTATTACTCTTAAGAAGAAAAATGGTAAGCTTGTAATTGGAAAAGTTAATGCAAGAATAATAATTGATGAAGTTACAAATGAAACAATAATTGAAGGTAACATTACAGATATTACATCGCAGGTATTTGCTGAAGAAAAAAGAAAAAAAGCTGAAGAAGCTTTTAAGATTGAAAAAGATAAATCCGATAGACTTGCTTCCGAAGCTATGATGGCTAATAATGCAAAGGGACAATTTCTTGCAAATATGAGTCATGAAATCAGAACTCCAATGAATGGGATAATTGGGTACCTAACTTTAATAGAAAAAGGTGCTTACTCGACGAGTGATGAAATGAAGCAGTTTGCTTTAAATGCAAAGACCTCAGCAGAAACATTACTTCAAATAATAAATGACATTCTTGATTTTTCAAGAATAGAAGCAGGCAAAATTGAACTGGTTGAAACTGAATTTGAATTGAGCAGCTTGATTGATGAATGCGTTAGTCTATTAACAACAAAAATTGAAGAAAAGAATTTAGAAATAACAAAAGTTATTGATGAAAAAACTCCAGTTTATTTAAAAGGAGATGCTGTTAAAATAAAACAAGTTTTAATAAACTTATTGAGTAATGCTGTCAAGTTTACTGATAAAGGAGGAATTAAAATAAGTTTCAGACCTGTAAGTATTGAGGGTGAAAATATTACTCTGTATGGTGAAGTTGAAGATACCGGGATTGGAATTCCTGAGGATGAAAAATCCAATTTATTCCAGCCATTCTCTCAATTACAAAATACATCTCACAAACACGGTGGCACAGGTTTAGGTTTAGTTATTTCCAAAGAGTTTATTAATGCTATGGGGGGAGAAATACACGTTGAAAGTAATAATAAAGAAGGAAGTAAATTTTATTTTAACATAAATTTAAAAGTTGGTCATGAATCAGCTGAGAATAAAAAAACTAATTTTAAAAAAACCTATTTACTTAACAAAGATGAAAAAACAACAGCATTAAAAATAACTAATAAAGCCAGAGCATCATTTAAAATTTTATTAGCAGAAGATAATGTTGTTAATCAAAAAGTTATTATCAGAATTCTAAAAGAAGCAGGTTATAGAACAGATGGTGTCTTAAATGGCTATGAAGCTATTTTAGCTCTAACTAAAGGATGGTATGATATTGTTCTTATGGATGTACAGATGCCGAAGAAGGATGGATATTCCGCTTCATCAGAGATAAGAGCTATGGAAAATGAAATAAGTAAAATTCCTATAATTGCAATTACAGCTAATGCTTTGATGGGTGATAAGGAAAAATGTCTTGAAGCAGGAATGAATGATTACATTGCTAAACCAGTTGACCCTGATGAATTAATAAGTAAAATAGATAAATGGCTCCAGATTAAAGCAATTGACATTGAAGAAAATCAAGTTGAGATTAAAAAAATCTCTTCCGAGTATTTTGATTTTGAACATTTCGATAAAATGAGTTCAGGCAATGCAGAATTCCAAAAAGAAATTTTAAAAACTTTTTTTGAAGATATAAATAAAAGATGCGGCAAGCTGCAAAAATTTGTTTTAGATGGACAAATAGATAAAATTATCTTGGAAGCTCATTCTATTAAAGGAGCAAGTTCATCAATAGGTGCAAGAATGGTTAGTGCTGAAGCATATGCTATTGAATTATCAGCAAAGCATAATGATATAGAAAGTGTAAGAACAAGAACAACAGAGCTTATAAAAATTTTCAAGAAAACTCAGGAAGAACTGGCACAATTTTTTAATCCATAAAATTGTAAATCAATAAAAGGTTCAATGATATGTTTAAATTCTACAATTCTTTTAAAGTAATATTTTTTATTTTCATAATTGCTAAGTTAAGTTTAGCTCAAGGTATGTCCAGTAGAACAATTACTGTAGATGGAAATCCATCTGATTGGATTGGAACACCTGGTGTAAACATTCATTCAGTTGTAATTTCTGAAGGTGAATGGATTTATAAAGGAACTTCTGGAGATGAAAGAACTGATTACACTTGGGCACAACCTCCTTCTAATAATGATATTACAGAAGTAAGAATGGGAACAGATGGAACTAATTTATATTTCCTTGTGAGAATGAGTGATATAACTGATGAGCAATTTCCTCATTTATGTTTTGTTATTACCAATGGAGTATCAATAATGACATTCATAGGGGATGATTCAGATGATGGAAACTTTAATGGAGGACCATCAATTCCTTTAGGCAATGATATTCAAAAAGGAAGGCTTATAGACGTTCATTATTCAAGTTATCCTTGTGCAGAATTATATAATGGTGGAAGTTGGTATAATAATATTTCTGTTTCCATTAGTACAACAAATGATGTTATTGAATTTGCTTTAAATTTAACAGATTTAGGTCTCACTTCATCTTCATCAACAAATATTTCTTTTATTACCGCTCCAAATAGAATTGGGTGGAATAACGATGTTGATGGTACAGCATGGAATTTTGGTTTTGGTCCTGGAGCTGTTGATGTTATGACTCCTGGTTCTGGAAATGATAATGCCTGGCTTAGGGATGTTTCCGATGGTGATATTGATTCTTATGCAACGATTAATTTAGCTGATGTTCCCTTACCTGTTGAACTTACATCCTTAACCGCCATTATAAAAGAAAACAATGTAGAATTAAATTGGATTACTGAAACTGAAGTCAATTCATTCTCCTTTGAAATTGAAAAACAAGTTTCAAATGTATGGGAAAAGATAGGTGAAGTTAAAGCTAATGGAAATTCCAACAGTGAAAAATTTTATTCTTTTGTTGATAAAGTTCAAACCTCAGACAATATTACTTATAGATTGAAAATGATTGATGCTGATGGTTCTTATAAATATAGTAAAATAGTTGAAGTTGGTATCAATAATCCTTCTAAGTTTTTACTAAATCAGAATTATCCAAACCCTTTTAATCCATCGACAATAATTAGTTTTAATGTTCCTGAAAAATCTAATGTTACATTAAAGGTCTTTGATATGTTAGGAAATGAAGTGGCAACCTTAATTAATGAAGTAAAAGATGCAGGTTACTATAATATAGATTTTGACGGCTCAAGGTTAACTTCAGGAATTTATGTGTATGAACTATCTCATGGTGTTTATCGCTCTATAAGAAAAATGACTTTACTTAAGTAGAAACAAAAAAAGGGACATTAAGAATGTCCCTTTTTTATAAATAATTATTTATATCTCCGCCATTACTTCTTTTACGTTCTTAACAGCCCAATCTATTTCTTCTTTTTTAATTACCAATGGAGGAGCAAAACGAATTACATTATCGTGAGTCTCTTTGCAAAGGATTCCTCTCTTCATTAATGCTTCACAGAATCTTCTTGCACCTTTTGCTTCTGGGTATAATTCAACTCCTATGAATAATCCTTTACCTCTAACTTCTTTTATATAATCAGACTTAATTTTCTTTAATTCATCAACAAAGTATTTACCAAGTTCAGCAGAATTTTCAATAAGTTTTTCTTCAACTAAAACTTTTAAGCTTTCTCTTGCAATTGCTGCTGCTAAAGGATTACCTCCGAAAGTTGAACCGTGATCACCTGGATTAAATACGCCAAGTACATCTTTATTAGATAATACTGCAGATACAGGATAACATCCACCTGATAATGCTTTTCCAATTATAACCATATCAGGAGTAATACCTTCGTGTTGGAATGCGAATAGTTTTCCAGTTCTTCCAAGTCCGCATTGTATTTCATCAGCAATAAATAACACATTATTCTTTTTGCAGGCATCAAAACATTTTTTCAAATATCCAGCCGGAGGAACAATAACTCCACCTTCACCCTGTACTGGTTCAACTAAAAAAGCGGCAGTATTTTTTGTAATTGCTTTTTCCATAGCTTCAAAATCACCGTAAGGAACTACTTTAAAACCAGGCGTAAATGGACCAAATCCATCTCTATATTGTGCTTCAGTGGAAAAGCTAATTATTGAAATCGTTCTTCCTGCAAAGTTATTTGCACAGACAATAATTTCTGCTTTTTGGTCTTCAACTTTTTTTACTTTATAAGCCCATTTACGTGCCCCTTTTAATGCAGTTTCAACAGCTTCAGCACCTGAGTTCATAGGCAATGACATTTCATAACCTGTCAATTCACTTAATTCTTTATATAAAAATGGAAGCTGGTCATTCCTGAAAGCTCTTGAAGTAAGCGTGACTTTATCCGCCTGTTCTTTCATTGCCTTGATAATACGTGGATGGCAATGTCCCTGATTTACAGCAGAATAGGCTGCAAGGCAGTCAAGATATTTTTTACCTTCAACATCATAAACCCAAACACCCTCAGCTTTAGTAATTACTACATCCAGCGGGTGATAATTATGCGCTCCATATTTTTCTTCTATCTCAATGAAATCCTTTGTTTGCATAAATAACCTTTTCTATTTTTTATTTGAGTATTCAAAATTAAGGAGTTAAATCTTAATAAAAAACTGATTTTATCCCTCTTTCGCAACTAAAAATTTTTTTTGTGCCTATTTAATTTTATGCTTTATTATAGAGCCTAAAATAGCTTATATTTAGACGAACTATTTTTAGATTTTAATGAAAACAAAACATATTCTTCTTATTGCAGTACCAGTAGTTTTAATTATAATTTTTCTCTTACCAATAAAAATTCCTTTTGTTATAAAGGCTGAAGGTTTAGTTGTTCCGGGAAAAGAATGGCTGCTCTTCAAAGACCCAAATGGAAGCTTCTCTTCTATCTTAAAAAATAATGCCAAGGGAATAAGTGAATCATATTTTACTACAACAAATGAACGCGGAGATGCATTCAAATTTTCTTTTGCTGATAACATATCTGATGGATGTGTTGTATTTAAAGGTGATACTATTGCCTTGATACATAGTAACGAAATTGAACGTCAGCTTATTGGTCTAAGAAGTGAACTTAATACAACATTAAAATCATTAAATGTTGTTTCAACCGGAGAGAAAGCACCAATAATTGAACAGGCTAAAAATCAATTAGCATTTGCAAAAAAACAGGTTGAAGATTATAAAAAAGTTTATGATAGGAACAAAATACAGTTCGAAAAAAATTTAATTCCTGTTCAAGATTATGAAACTTCATTAAGCACTTACCAACTTTATCAACTAAACGTCTCAATTGCAGAAGCTCAATTAAGCAGTTTGTTGACCGGAGCTAAAAAGGAAGAACTTGATTTAGTAAAAGCACAATCAGAAGCATTAAAGAATGAAATAAATGTTCTTGAAAAGCGTTCTGCAAGTTTTGAAATGATTAGTCCTATAAATGGGATTGCAAAATCAGAAGTAGAATCTGATACTTTAATAAGAATTACTAATGTAGAAGATGCAGTTTTAATTATCCCCATAAAACCTGAGGAATCTGTATTTGTAACTGAAAATTGTGGAATTAAAATAAATGGCGAAAAAGCTGAATTTCTAAGAACAAAAAATAAATCCGTCATTGGCAGTCCGGCCATTTATTATGTTTATGTTAAAGTAAAACAAAGCAGCTTTTTAAATAATTCGCTTTCTGCTGAGGCAGAAATTAATTGCGAAAGTTTATCTTTATTTGATTATTTAGTTCGTAAAATCAAATTGTTGCTAAGCTAATGAAATACGAATACAAGTATTTAATTCCTAATGAATTGTTAGAACAGGTAAGAGATTATCTTAAACCTTATATTGAGCAGGATAAATATACCCCTGATGGTTCCAATGAATATTTAGTCAGGAGTATTTACTTTGATAATAATGACCTTACAAGTTTTTTTGATAAAGTTGAAGGAGTTGCTAAAAGGAAGAAAATAAGAATTAGAGGGTACAATACTTTAACTGAAGACAGCATAGTTTTTCTTGAGATAAAAAGAAAAATTAATAATCATACACAAAAGCATAGATTTAAAATTCCATATAACTGTTTGGGCAATTTTCTTGATAACGATGGTGCACTGCCATACAAAATTAAAAAGGCAGATGTAAATCCTTTAAATTATTTTTTGTATAATTTTAAGATTGGCAGATTGAAACCTGTTGTTCTTATTAATTATACCCGTGAAGCTTATTTTTCAAAATTTGATAAAAATCTTCGAATTACTTTTGATAAGGCAATAAATTACAAACCTTATCCTGAACTTAATACATTATTTGATGATTATGGATTAAGAGAAGCTAAATCTAATTATTTTATTTTGGAAATTAAATTTTATACTTCTTATCCTTTATGGCTTATTAATTTAACCAGACATTTTGAACTTCAAAGAATTTCATTTTCAAAATACACTGTTTGCCTTGAGGATTATAAAAAACACTCTTTCTTATTTAATAAGCATTTTCAATTATATAATAAATTTAAAGTACCAATGGAGTTTACAAAGGATTTCGATTAATGGACCAACATTTACAAAATTTATTTCAATTTACCATTTCAGCAGGGCAAGTATTTGAAAGCTTAATTGTTTCTTTTCTTTGCGGATTAATTATTGTTTTCTTTTATAAGATGAGTTATAAAGGACCTGGATTTACAACAAGCTTTTTGTCTTCTTTAGTCATTTTAACTATGATAACTGCTTTAGTTATTATGGTGATAGGTAATAATCTGGCAAGAGCTTTTGGTCTGGTTGGTGCAATGTCAATTATTCGATTTAGAACTGCAGTTAAGGAAACTATGGACATCATTTTCATATTTTTTGCTTTAGCAATTGGCTTAACAGCAGGCGTAGGTTTTTATAAGGCGGCCTTTGCAGCAGCAATACTTATAGGATGTATAACTCTTCTTCTAAGCAGGGCAAAAATATTAACCAGCTACAAAAAACATTATCTGCTCCAATTTATTACATCTGAATCAGAAGCTAATGGCTATAGTGATATCTTAAAAAAATACTGTAGCAGTTATAAGCTTGTAAATGTAAAAAATTTTGGAAGTACTGATTCTCTTGAACTTGCTTATTATATCAATTTAAAAGACCAGAATAATTCAAATATTTTTGTAGGTGAATTAAAGAAAATACACGGTATTAGCAATATCAATGTATTTTATGAGGAAGATAATTTTTAATGAAAAAATTTACCGCATTTATTGTATTACTATTTGCAGTTTTTATAGCAGCTCAGACTAAATTAGACTTGTTATATGATGACCTGCAGATAACTAAAATTTATATCACCATAGATCCTGTACATCTTAATTTTATTTTGAACAATCCTCATTCCGATTATGAATTTCCTTGCACGGTTAATTATATAAATAGAGTAATTAATGAAACTATTGATTCAGTTGGATTTAGAATAAGAGGAAATACCTCAAGAGATGCTCAGAAAAAATCTTTCAAATTAGATTTTAATAAATATTTCCCCGGCAGGACATTTTACTCTGTTACTGAAATGAACTTAAACGGTGAACATAATGATCCATCTATTGTTCGCAGTAAATTAGGATGGAATTTTTTTCAAAAAATGGGAATGAAATCTAGCAGAGCAAATCATGTTGAACTTTATCTAAACAATAAATTTTATGGTGTTTATATTTCCGTTGAGCACGTTGATAAATTTTTCCTGAAAAATCATTTTGTTAATAATGACGGCAACCTCTGGAAATGCTTATGGCCTGCTGACTTAGTTTATCTTGGTGAAGACCCTAACCTTTATAAATCCACAAATGGCGGTACTACTTATGATTTAATTACAAATGAAGTTCCAGGTGATTATACAAACTTCGCAAGATTTGTTAGAGTAGTAAATAATACTCCTCAAACAGCAATGCTTGATTCGTTAAGAAAATTGCTGGACTTAAAATCATTTTTAAAATACTTTACGACTAATGTTTTGTTCGGAGCCTGGGATGACTACTGGTTTTTAAAAAATAATTATTATATCTACCACGAACCGGTAAAAGATAAAATTATTTTAATTCCTTATGATTATGATAACTCAATGGGAGTTGATTGGTTTGGAGTTGATTGGTCGCAAAGAAGTCCTTATATGTTTGGTAATTCAAATGAACCAAGACCATTAACAAGAAATCTTTTTAATTATCTTTCCATAACAAATTTGTATACGCATTTTCTTGATTTTTATTCTCAGCTCTTTAAGTTGAATAATTGGGAACCTGAAATTGATTTTTATAGAAACCAAATAGTACTTCCCGCTCAGAGAGATACTTTTAGAACAAAAGATTATGGATTTACAATTGATGATTTTTATAATTCATATTCTGCAAATCACTATAGTAATCAACATGTAAAATTTGGATTAAAGGAATTTGCAAATAGAAGATATACTTCAGTTAGAAATCAAATTTTTTATAGTAATGCAAATCCAATAGTTTATGATTACGATTATTATCCGAAGAGTCCGCGACCTATTGATACTATTCATTTTAATGTTTCCTTGTTCAGCAGAGCTAAATTAACTAAAGCTTTAATTCAAATTAAATACTCAAATGACCATTGGGTTGAATATCCATTAACTTTTAATCCAATACCTGACACCAAGTTAATTGAAGAAGCTGATAGATGGAGCGTGAACATCCCTCCTATTGGAAGAAATAACGTAATAGGTTTTAGATTTTACTTATTAGATTCATTAAACCAATCTGATTCTTATCCAAGAAATTTGGTAACAATTACTTCAACTGATACAATAAATAACGTTGTTATAAATGAAGTTCTTGCAAAAAATACTTCTATAATTCAAGACGATGCAGGGCAGTTTGAAGATTGGATTGAAGTTTATAATCCAACTACTCAATCGATTGATTTATCAAATTATTATTTAACAGATAATCCTTTAAATCTTAATAAATGGCAATTCCCTTCAGGTACTATTTTAAGTCCTTTTGAACATAAAATTATTTGGTGCGATGAAGATTCTTCTCAAGGACCTATGCATGCAAACTTTAAAATTGCTATTGAAGGTGAATTTATTGCTCTTATCAATGGAACAAGTTTTATAGATTCAATTACAATTCCTGCACAAACTGTTGATATTTCTTATGGGAGAATTCCTTCAGGCAGTTATATTTTTGGATTTATGCCTCCAACACCTAATGCAGCAAATTCTCCTTTAAATGTTGAAGATGAAAATGAAGTAATTACAAACTATTCTTTAAGTACTTATCCTAATCCTTTTAATTCAACCTTAACAGTTGAATATACAATTTCATCACCTTCTGAAGTTAATTTTTCTGTTTATAATTTATTGGGTGAAAAAATTAAAGAATTTAATGTAGGTAATGTTAGAGAAGGAAAATATAATTTCAAATGGAACACAGAAGCTGAAAGTTTAACAATTCCTTCCGGTATTTACTTTATCAAAATGGATTATAATAACAGGTCATTGTTTAAGAAAATAGTTTTAATGAAGTAGATAAAAAAAATGCTGATCAAATGATCAGCATTTTTTTTTATAAATTTTTATAAACTTATTATATCATTATAAATAATAAATGCCATTAGCAATAACAAAATAACAAATCCTGTATTTTGAATTGCCACTTTTGCCTTAATAGGCATTTCCTTCTTTAAGATACCTTCAACAATAATAATTATTAAATGACCTCCATCCAACACAGGGAAAGGAAGAATATTAATAATTGCTAAACTTAGGCTTAATAATGCAAGGAAATATAAAAAGCTAAATATACCTGAATTTGCAGATTTAGCAGCAACTTGAGCAATCTTAATTGGACCACCGAATGTTTTGCTGAATTCAGTTTTTCCAGAAAATACATTGCTTAAAGAACTGAAGGTTAAATCTGTTATTTTAATAATGTCTTTAGCACCAAGTACAAATGATTCAAAAAATCCAAATGTTTTATATTCAATTTCTCCGGTAAAAATTGTTTCAACATAAACTCCAATTTTACCTTCTGAATTGGGAGTAACAGCATATGTTAAAGTATCCTTACTTCTTACAACGACTACATCAATTTTTTTAGATTTATTTGCCTGGAAGTTTTTAACAGCTTCTTCGCTTGCATTAATAGGAACATTATTTATTGATAAAATAATATCACCCTTTTTTAATCCTGACTTTTGTGCAGGCATACCTTGAACAAAATCTCCCAAACTTGCTTTTATTCCGGATGGTAAAAGAAACATTCCTTTATCCTGATCCGGAATTTTGTTCCTCGGAACAAATATTGATATTACCTGATTATTTCTTTGAACTTTGAAATTTAAATCAGTACCAATAGAGTTAATATAAATTTCCTGATTTACATCATCCCAAGTATTAATTTTTTTGTCATTAACACTTAAAACTTTATCCCCCTTCTGAAATCCAAGTTGTTGAGCAGGACTATTATGCTGAACATAACCAATATTGGTAGTTTTATTGATTTGCTTTCCCTGAAAGAAATTAAAACCCCAAAAAACTAATAGTGCTAAAAGTAAATTCATCATTACCCCTGCAGTAATAACAAATACTTTCTTGCCTGTTGATTTAGCACGGAATTCATAGGGTTGTGGTTCTTTATCAGCAAATTCAGTATCAAAACTTTCATCTACCATTCCGGCTATTTTAACATAGCCTCCTAAAGGAGCAATGCATAACCTATAGTCAGTATTACCCTGTCCATCAAAATCTTTTGGAAGGTCACCGAAAGTAAAGCCCGTTAATTTATTATAACCAAATAACCTTTTGCCAAAACCGATAGCAAAAACATCAGCTCTCATTCCACTTAACTTTGCAGCGGCAAAATGTCCAAACTCGTGTACGAACACTAGTATAGCAATAGTAATAATAAAATAAATAATATAATCCATTTAGTTTGGTTACTCCTTTAATTCAAATTCATTACGAAATCTCTTGTAATTCTATCGCATTCAATAATTTTTTCAATATCTGGATGCAAATTAACTTCAATTTTATTTAAAGCTCTTGAAATATTAACCGGTATATCTGTGAATTTAATATTTCCATTCAAAAACTTATGCACAGCAACTTCATTAGCAGCATTCAAAATACAAGGTGCAGTACCTCCAATTTTCAAAGAATCAAATGCCAATTTAATGCATTCAAACTTATCATAATCAGGTTTAATCAAATCCAATCTACCAATCTTATACAAGTTAGCTCTTGAAAAATTATTTTCAAATCTTTCAGGATACGATAAAGCATATTGTATGGGCAATTTCATATCCGGCAATCCCATCTGAGCCTTAATTGAACCATCTTTGAACTGAACAAGAGAATGAATAATTGATTGAGGATGAATTACTATTTCAATTTTATCAGCAGGGATATTAAATAACCATCTTGCTTCAATAACTTCTAATCCTTTGTTCATCATTGATGCAGAATCAATAGTTATTTTATTACCCATACTCCAGTTAGGATGATTCAATGCTTCATTTATAGAAACGTGTTCTAATTCTTCTAACTTCTTATTTAAAAATGGACCACCTGATGCTGTTAGAATCAGTTTTTCAATAGAAGATTCATCCTCTCCTACAAGCGATTGAAATATAGCACTATGTTCAGAATCTATGGGTATAATCTCAGAATTATGAGCCTTGCAAAGTTCAGTTATATACTCTCCAGCAACAACTAATGTTTCTTTATTTGCCAGAGCTATTCTTTTACCTCTTTTAGCTGCTTCAATTACAGGTAATAAGCCTGCAAATCCAACCATAGCTCCAACAAAAATATCATAATCCAAATCAGCTGCACATTTTGTTAGCTCATCAATACCTGAAAGAACCTGGAATTTACTTCCTAGTTTTTTCCTTAGTAATGAAGCATTTTCTTTATCATTAACAATAATAACTTCGGGATTAAACTCATAGATTTGAGGTTCGACTAAATCTATCTTCTTATTTATAGCAAGAACAGCAACCTTAAAATTATCTTTAAAATTTCTTACAACATTAAGAACATTTATTCCGATAGAACCTGTAGAACCTGATAAAAATATTTTTTTCATTATTTAATTTAAAAATAAATTTAAAGGTAAATAAGATTGTTAAGTTAATCAATATATAAGCACTTATAGTTTTATTATGTAGAATCGGTCAATTTATAGTTCTTTAATAATGACCTAAATATCACAATTTTGTTTCAATTTATCTAATTTTGAAAGATGTCCTTGTTCTATATACATCCATTTTTAATCTTATGAACTAAAATAAAAATGGAGGTTCAATTGAATAGGTATCTTTTACTTTTATTTATTCTTTTATCCAGTTTTTCTTCATTTGCCTTACCAAGATTTGCCGTAAGAACTGGCTCATTATGTATAGACTGCCACGTTAATCCCACAGGAGGTGAATTAAGAAATCAAAGAGGTTGGAATACTTCAAGAAAATTTTTGCCACTTATTCCTGCTAAAGAAGATTTTGAAATGACCAATAAATTGGGGGAAAACATTTTATTTGGTTTTGATATAAGAGGACAGTACTTGGGCTATCTTGGTGAAAATAATAAGAGAACTGATTTCCAAAAAATGCAGGGTTCTTTTTATACAGCTGTAAATTTAACAGAAGAAATTAATGTAAGTGCAAGATATGATTATATATGGAATATATTTGAAGGGTTTGTGACTGCACATGTTCTACCAAATGAAAGTTATATAAAAGGAGGTTCTTTTATTCCTAATTATGGTATTCGTTTGGATGACCATACTGCATATACAAGAGGTGGAGATATGGGTCGAATTACCAATGATAGACTTGGTTTAATCTTTATACCAACCTATGTAGAGTCAGGTGCTGAATTAGGTTTGTACATTTCTGATTTTGCATTTTTAACAATGAGTGTTGGTAACAATTTATCTCCAACTATATTTGTAAAGGACCCTTCATATACTGCTTCCCTGCAAATAAGTCCTACTTTGGGAGAACATATGGGTCTATTATTTGGAGGCTCTTTTATGAATTTTAAACAAAGAGTTGGTTTAAATATTCAAAATTCAACAATGTATGGAGGCTTTATAGGATTTGGAATTATGGGGTTTAGTCTGCTGGGAGAATATGATATAGCTCAGGATTATATTGTTAAAGATACTTCATCTTCAGCCTTAATGATTGAAGCTTCTTATCAAATTATAAGGGGACTGGAGGCGGTAGTTAGATATGATAGATTTGATCCTCTTTCTAAAATAAATGATAATGAACTCTCAAGAATTGTACTCGGATTTGACATATTCCCTTATAACTTTATTGAGCTAAAAACTCAATACAGGATTCAAAATGAAACTCCTTCTATTAAAAATGATGCTTTTGTCGTGCAATTCCATTTATTCTATTAAAAACCAGGGCATTTATACACTAAATGCCCTAATACTTTTCTTTAACTATTTTTTTATATTTAATTTTATTTTTTCCAAAATAAGGAACTTTTATAGCTGTTTATTCATATATATAGTAATGTTCCGGTAATAAAATGAAATATATTATTTACTTAATACTACTTTTCTATTTTCCATCATTTGCCCAATTGAATGATTTTCAATTCCGACAGTTGAAGGTAGAAGATGGATTATCACAAACAACTATCCTTTCAATTATACAGGATAAAAAAGGTTATATGTGGTTTGGTACAGGGAATGGTTTAAATAAATATGATGGTTATAATTTTACTGTATTCAGTAATAACCCAAACGATTCTACTTCAATTTCAAATAACGCAATCACTTCTCTTTATGAAGATAAAGATGGTTTTATTTGGATAGGAACTATCGATGGTATTTTAAATAAGTATGACAGAGTTAATGATGTTTTTTTTAGATATAAAATTTTAGTTCAGTTAGAAAATACTCCTATTGAAGAAGAAGAGTATTATGAATATCCGATTGCCTTCTCAAGAAATAACAGCAACTCAATAACTTCAATTGAAGAAGATAATAATGGGAATTTATGGATTGGTACCTGGGGTAAGGGACTGTTTATTTTCAATAAAGTCTCTGGTTCAATAAAGCATTACACAAGTAATCTTAATGATAATACCTCTTTAAGCAACAATAGAATACATAAAATTCTTATAGATAATGATAATATTGCCTGGATTGCAACTCTTGGTGGTGGATTAAATAGGGCAATAAATATTAATAATATTAACAAAATTACTTTTGAATCTATAAAGAAAAATGGAAATGTTGGAATTTCTGATAATAGAATTATCTCCATATTTGAAGATAATAACAACAACTTGTGGGTCGGTACTTATCTGGGAGGATTGAATTTCTTAAGTGCTAATAATAAAAAGAATGCTGTCAATAAACTTAAATTCAAAGTATATAAACATTCTCAAGATGGGAATAGTCTATCCAATAATAGTGTTATGGCAATATTACAGGACCATAATAATTATTTATGGATTGGAACTTTTGGTGGTGGATTAGATAGATACGATATTTCAAAAAATACATTTTTGAACTTCAAGAATAAACCTCTTGATGAAAATTCAATTGCTGATAACGATGTCCTATCTCTTTGTGAAGATAGGTCAGGCATTATTTGGATTGGTACTAACCTGGGTGCAGGAGTTAGTAAGCTTGAAAGAAATAAAATAAAATTTAAAATAATAAAGAATTTTCTTAATGATAAGAACTCTCTATCTGATGATGTTATCTGGGCTATATATAAAGATGAAGAAAATAGTTTATGGATTGGGACATATAGAGGCGGCTTAAATAAATATGAACCTTCAAAAAATGAGTTTACTGTTTATAAAAATTCTTCTTCAAGAGGTTCATTAAGTGATAATCATATTCGTTCAATTAGTGAAGATAATTATGGTTATTTATGGGTAGGTACTTACAGCAATGGACTTAATAAATTCAATAAAAAATCCGGAAAAGTTGAAGAAATATTTACCTTCAATTCAAAAGATAAATACAGTATTGGTTCAAATCAGATTCAAAATATTTTTATTGAAGGTGACAATGCTTATATAGGAACCTTTGGTGGTGGACTAAACAAATTAAATATTGGTTCTAATTCTGATAAAAAATTCACAAGGTACATTCATAAAACAAATGATCCTTCATCTATAAGTGATGATAGAGTTTATTGCATTTACAGAGATAGAGAAGGTAAATTGTGGGTGGGTACTTTTGGAGGGGGTTTGAATTTATTCGATGAAAAAACCGGAAAATTTACTTCATTCAAAAATAATTCTGATGATAATAAATCTTTAAGCAACGATAGAGTTATTTCTATTCACGAAGATTCAAGAGGTTATTTATGGATAGGAACTTATGGAGGCGGATTAAATCAATTCGATAAAAATACTAAAACCTTCACAAGATACTATTCTAAAGATAAAATTTACAGTGAAGTTATATATGGAGTTTTTGATGATAAAAATAACAATTTATGGATGAGCAGTAACAATGGAGTATTTAAATTAAACACAATAAATGGAAAAATTCTTCATTATGATATAGAAGATGGACTTCAAAGTAAAGAGTTTAGTGGTGGTGCTTATTTTCAATCAAAAGATGGTGAAATTTATTTTGGCGGTATTAAAGGATTAAATTATTTTCATCCGGATAGTATTAACGAGAATACTCATGTTCCTCAAATTGTCATCAACAATGTTAAAGTTTTTAACAAGCCATTAAGAGGAGAAAAAAAAGAAGTTGAACTCTTATACAATGAAAATTATATAACTTTTGAGTTTTCTTCTTTAGATTATTCCGACCCCAAGAGTAATCAATATCAATATATGCTTGAAGGTATTGATAAGGAATGGCAAAGTGCTAGTTCAGAATATAGAATTGCATCATATACCAACTTGGCACCCGGCACCTATACTTTTAAAGTAAGAGGTTCTAATAATGATGAAATATGGAATGAAGCAGGTGCATCCTTAATAATAAAGATTAAGGCACCTTTCTGGCAAACCTGGTGGTTCGTTGTTTTCCTTATTTTGATTATAGGTGGAACTGTCTATTACATTTCTACTACAAGGTATAAGAATAAACTTGCTATTGAAAAACTAAAAACTAAATTAGCTGCTGACTTGCACGATAGTATTGGTTCAGGGTTAACGGAGATATCAATATTAAGTGAGTTAACTGCAAATGAAGTTAATAATAATGGTTTTCACTCTCAGAATCTCATAAATATTAGTGAGACTGCCAGACACTTAATAGATAATATGAGCGATATTGTTTGGGTTGTAAATCCTCAAAGAGATACTTTATCAGATTTAATAATTAGATTAAAAGATCATTATAGTGATTTACTTGCATCCCTAAATATTTCCTTTAAGGTAAATAGTATTGATGATATGAGCCATATAAAACTTCCAATGGAATATAAACAGAATTTATATCTGCTTTTAAAAGAAGGAATTAATAATGCAATTAAGCATAGTAATTGCAAAAGGATTGTTCTGGATGTAAATTTAGAAGAAAATAAAGTCTTGACAATAAAGTTAAAAGATGATGGAATTGGATTAGATAATAATAACATTGAATATGGTAATGGAATAAAAAATATAAAAAATAGAGCAAAACAAATTGGAGGTTCTGCAATATTACTTTCTAAAATTGGAGAAGGAACTGAAATAGTTTTTAGAGGAAAAATAGGCAAGTTAAATCTTGTTAAAACTGTACTAACAAACTAAAGATATATTTTTAGTACTTTATAAGATCTATTACCTGTAGCTATATTTTGATATGAAAAGAGAAGAATAAATGTCAATTAACGTTGCAATTGTTGAAGATAATAATACTATTAGAGAAGGACTTGCTGTATTAATAAATGGTACACAAGGATATTCTTGTGTGGGTACTTATTCTAATTGTGAAGATTTTCTTGCTGTTATGGAAAAACTGAATATTGATGTTCTTTTAATGGATATTGGTTTACCCGGAATAAATGGTATTGAAGGAGTTAAAAGAGCAAAGATTATTGATCCTGACATTAATATTCTTATGCTTACAGTATATGAAGAAAGTGAAGTAGTTTTTGAAGCACTTTGTGCAGGTGCCTGTGGATATTTAGTTAAGAAAACTCCTCCTGCTAGATTGATTGAAGCCATAAAGGAAATATTTGAAGGCGGCTCTCCAATGAGTTCCCGTATAGCCAGAAAAATCATAAACACTTTTCAGCAAACCAAAAAAATACCTGAGTTACCGGAATATGATCTTTCTTCAAGAGAAAAAGATGTTTTAAATTTACTTGGAGAAGGAAATAATTATCAGGAAATAGCCGATGCTTTATATATTAGTGTTGATACTGTAAGGCATCATATAAGAAATATTTATAAAAAACTTCACGTACATTCTATGTCAGAAGCTGTTGCCAAAGCTATAAGAAAAGGACTAATTTAGGAACGTACTCAAAAACTACATATTTATGTAGTATAAAGAACCTTCATCACAAAACTACCCTTAAAAACCGCACATTTATGCTGTTGTTATAATTAAGGAATTAAGCTAAATAGGAAATGAGAATCTTCTTGATTTTAAGAAGTCTTAATTCATTAATTTTTAATTAAACAACCCGAGGAACCAAAAATGGAAAATATATATAGCGAACAAAATTTTGTTCCGTCAGAGAACATTCTTCGAGCTTTAGAGAGCAATCCTCTAAATGATTTAATTAGTGATGATATTTATGAGCTTCTTAAAATAAATGGACTTTTTAATGAAGTATCTGTAAGAGATAGAGTAATGAGGCGAAAGTTCAAAATTTTAAGAGCCAAAAAAGTTAGCACTAATGAAGCAATCGAAATGTTAATGTCTGAATATCCATATTTACAATATGATACCGTTAAAAAGATTGTCCATCATCCAAAAAAGTATGTACAAAAAACTTCTTAGGTGTTATAATGATTAAGTTTATCCCCCAATATCCCTATGTGGTATTTTGACGGAGAGATGCCGTATCTGGGATAAAGGGGGTCTATTAAAATATGAGTTTAAAAAGGAGATTTTTATAATCTCCTTTTATTTTTGAATTACTTCAATAATGTCATCTTCTTACAAATTAATAAATTATTTGCTTTAAGAGTGTAGAAGTAAGTACCGCTTGAAAGATTAGATGCATCAAAATTTATTTTATGATTACCGGCTTCCCGGTATTCATCAATCAATTCTTTTACTTTATTCCCAAGTAAATCATATATAATCAATTCAATTTTTGAAGAAGTACTAAGATTAAAATTTATTGTTGTAATTGGATTAAAAGGATTAGGAAAATTTTGTTTTAGTTCAAAAGAGTTATTTATAATATCATTATCCAAAACAGATACTTGTTCAGCAGCATTTGTAAAGATACTTGAACGATTTCCATATAACCAAACTTTATTGTACATATCTATTTCAATACCTTTTATAATATATTTATTAGTAACCACATTAGTGTCTATAATATTTTGCCAGGTATCTCCCATATCAGTTGATAACAAGACACAATTATTATTTCCATAATTACTTGAGGATCTACCAGAAATGTAAATTGAATCTTTGTTTTTAAAAGAAATTCCTTGAAAACCTACTCCATTAAAAGGAGTTTGGACATAATTAAAATTTTTCCCCCCGTCTATAGATTTAAATATTAGACCACTTTCTCCTATAGCTAAGACTGTGTCATTTGAAATAAATCTAACCTTGTTTAATGTACTAACTACAGAAGTACCTGAAAAAGTACTGCTGTTCCAGGTTTCACCTAAATCGGTAGTAAATGAACCTTTTAATGAACCTACTATACCCTTTCCGACTATAACACCTTTATTTTCTTTGAAATGCACTGAATACAATGTTCTATTATGAAGGTTTGTTTTTTCAGTAAATGTTAAACCACCATCAGTTGTCTTATAAATAAAATCATTATAAAGGTCGTCATTTCCAACTATAAACCCAATGTTTTCATCAAGAAAAAAAACATCTTCACAATGAGAATCACTAGAAATAACAGGATGAATGATTGAAAACCAATTTTCCCCTCCATTAGTTGTTTTAGCAGCTAACTTATGATTTTGTGCTATATAGCCAACACTATCATTTACAAAACAAGCACCATTTATTGTTGAAGAAACTGAATCAACATAAATA
>DASRWI010000025.1:0-1757 GCA_035654655.1 Ignavibacteriaceae bacterium
ATTATTTTTTGTACGATGATATAATTCTTTAAGCAGCATTTCTTTTTCTTTTAAAGTATGCTGCAGTTCAATCTCTGCTACTTTTCTTTTTGTTATATCATTGGTAAGAACAAAAATTCCTTCGGGAATAGGATGTGCTATAGCATCCGTTTCCAATGAACACTCTAAATGGATCAATGAAACTTAGATGACTAACTAATCATAATTCATAAAATTAGTACATTAAGCATTAACTTCATGAACTTAGATGGTATAATATAATATTTTGAAATCAGAATAGATATTAGATAGAAGATATTTATGCTGAAGAATGAAGAGACGTACAGTATGTCAATTTTTAAAGTTATTTAATAAAAAAAAGGAGCCGAAGCTCCTTTTTCAATTATTTAATCAATACCATTTGTTTTGTTTCGGTAAATGAACCTGAACTTATCTTATAGAAGTAAACCCCGCTCGCTAAGTTTGAAGCATTAAAAGTTATACTATGCATTCCTGCATTCATTACCTCATTAACAATTTCTGCTTTCTTTTCACCAAGAGCATTATAAATGCTAAGATTAACTAAGCCTTCATTTAATATGTTAAATGATATTATTGTTGTTGGATTAAATGGATTCGGATAATTCTGAAATAATGAAAAATTTTGAGGAATTTCATCGTTTTCATTAACTCCTGTAACCTCTGTAATGATAAAATTATTATTGCTTATATCCCAAACAGTTAATGTATCAGCATTGGTAATTTTCATTAATGCTTGTGAAGATGGAGTATTTGGAACTGTCCAATTATATAAACCATTACTTTGATAATTCTGGGCTATCGATATCCAGGTTGCCCCATTATCAATGCTGTAATCGATATTAACAAATTGAATATTATTGCTGTTCCATTTAATAGGGTACTCTTTACCAATTCCGCACACCTCATCACCATCAGGAGAAAGTATTTTTACTCTATATTGTTCAATTGAAAATACAGAACTGCTTACATCGAATAAAGCAGAATTCTCAGTATTTGAAATTCTTACTAAGCAATTGGTAGCTGTAAGTTCAGGAGTAGTCCATACATAAACTCCTGAGTTGTTATAATAACTTACAAGATTTATCCAGGTTGCTCCTGAATCCAAAGAATAATCTATTTTAACGCTTGATACACCTATGGCCACCCACTTAATTTCGTGATTTGCACCTGCAATAAATTCTTCACCTCCGGCTGGAGATAAAAGTTTAATGCTGTATGTTTCCCCTTCAACTTCAAGTTGATTCATTTCATCTAATGTAAGAACACGACTGTAGATTCTAATATCATCAATGCTCCCTTTGAAGTAACCGGTTTCAGAATCAAAACCAATATAAAGATTATTTTTATTGGTATAATCAATAGAACCAGGTGCATAATTGGTCTTTTTAAGAAGTCCATTAACATAAACTTTTTTTGTACTTCCATCCCAGGTTATAATAATGTGGTTCCATCTATTTTTTACTGCAGAATCAACAGAATCAGTAACAGCTCTATTGGTGGTTTTAATACCCGAATAAAGTTTACTTGGTCCATTCTTTTTGTACCAGCTTACATTCCAGCACCAATCACTTTTATTTGTAGGATTTGATCTTTGAAGAATTTCCTTTGTATTTACATCCCCATCATTTGATGCATTAAACCATAATGAAATGGTAAAAGCTTCAGGATTTATATTAAAATTGCTTATGGAAATTCCATCGTTGAGACCATCAAAAAAATATGCTGATACAGGTTCT
>DASRWI010000026.1:0-159086 GCA_035654655.1 Ignavibacteriaceae bacterium
TCTTACTTTTCCAATAAAAACAGGACAAGCCTCTTTTGCATTATCGCAAACTGTAATAACATAATCAAATGCTCTGGGAATAAAATCATCAACACTTTTTGGATAGTGCTTGGAAATATCTATCCCTACTTCATTCATTACCTGAACTGTTTTGCTGCTAATTTTATTAGCCGGATTTACTCCGGCTGAATAAACACATAAATTTTTATCAAAAGATTTTAGAAATCCTTCTGCCATTTGGCTGCGGCAGGAATTACCTGTGCAAAGAATTAAAATATTATACATATAGTTCCTGATTATTTATAAGCAACTACTGTTATACTTTTTAATCCGCTGCCTGATAATTTAAATTGGACTAATTCTTCCTTAGCCAATGATTGAAGATAATATTCATCAGGAATAAAAATATCTTTGGCTTTCTTAACTTCAATATTTTTGAACCCTGTTTTTTCAATTAAAGATATATATTCATCTTTAGTAACTGCACCTGACACACATCCTGCATATAGAGCAGCTGAATCTCTTATTTTTTCAGGAAGGTTACCAATAACTACAATGTCTGAAACACAAAAATGTCCACCAGGTTTTAAAGTTTTGTACATTTCAGAAAAAGCTTTTACTTTATTTGGAACCAGGTTGAGCACGCAATTGCTGATTATGACATTTGCAGTATTATTTGGCAAAGGCATTTCTTCAATTTCACCTAAAATAAACTCAACATTGTTATAACCAATTTTTCTGTTATTTTTATTTGCTTTTTCAATCATTTCCGGGGTGAAATCAATACCAATAACTTTTCCTTCTTCACCAACTAATGAACGTGCAACAAAGACATCATTGCCAGCACCGGAACCCAAATCAACAACAGTATCTCCTTTTTTTATTCCTGCAAACTCAGTTGGTATACCGCAGCCTAATTGTAAATCTGCATCGGCTACATAACCATCCAGATTTTTATATTCATCATTCATAATTGAATATGAAACATCTGAGCTGCTGCAGCAGGAAGATTTTCCTTTAGGCGCAGTGGTTCCGCAGCAGCCACTTGCTTTATCTGCACTAATAGCTATTTCAGCATATTTATTTTTTACAATTTCCTTTAATTGTTTATCATCTGACATAATGGTACTCCTTTATTTTAGCAGCAATTATTGTTTAAGGAACCAAATAATTCATTAAATTGCGTATTAATTGTTTCAATTGTTTTTTTGTTTATGCAATAACACATTTTAGGACCTTCAATTTCGCCCTGGATAATACCTGCATTTTTCAATTCTTTCAAATGCTGCGAAACAGTTGATTGTGCAAGAGGGAGTTCATCCACAATCTCTCCGCACATACAAATATTTTTTTCAGCAAGTACTTTAAGAATCATAATCCTTGCAGGATGAGCTAATGCTTTGGCAAAATTTGCCAAATCTATAACTTCTTCTTCAAAATTTTTACTTTTAACGCTCATATTATTGTCCTAATCGTATATCGTAAATATACGATAAAGGAAATATGTTGTCAATACTTTTTTTATGAAAAATTAATTTTAGTTAGAATTATAATAATTGGTAATAGTATTATATTTGAATTCAAAAAATAAAGTTTAGAATGAAATTTGTTACATCAAAGAAAAATCCTATAGTTATTTATACCGATGGAAGCGATATCAAAGGTACAGGAAAATTGGGATATGGTATTTGGTTCGAGTATATGGGGAAGGAATATAAAATAAGCGGTGTTGAGGATGCTGAAATATTTAAAATTAGATATGGAATAGAAAATTCTGTTTCTAATCCAACAATGGAAATGAAAGCTTTAGTGGAGTGCTTAAAAGTATTTCAAGGGCAGTCTATTCATTTACTTATTAAATCTGATTATGAAGGTGTTCAGAAGTGGCTTAATGGAAGTTGGAAAACTAAAGAGCCTTACATAAGAGACCTTGTAAAACAAGCATATGATTATATTAAAGGGATTGAACATTCCGGTGGCTCAGTAAAATTAGATTGGGTTAAAGGGCATCAGACTAAAAGCCAATATGAAACTGAATGGGAGAAAAAGGATAGAATCGGAAATACCAAAGTTGATAAAATTGCAAAAGATAGAAAAGTATATAATACAATCACGAACGAATTACCGGAACAGGAAAATCCATTGAAAATAAATTTGTACCAGGAACCATCTACAATAAAATTTCCAAAACCTTTTTTAGAAGAATATTTTTTCAAGATGAAAAATTTTCTGGCTGAACATAAAATTGAAATTGAAGAAGTTCAGCATCATAATTTTTTAGAGAAGTATAAATGTCGCAAAGGTGACCAGGTTACCTGGCTGGATATTTTTTATAATGCTAAAAATCAAATAACAAAAAAAGTTCCTGGCAGTAGTGGACAAAACTCAAAAGAACTTACTGATGAAATCAGTGACTTATTCTTATTCAATACAGATGTTTAATTATGATGATTAAAAAATATTTATTAAAAATAATTTTTGTTTTAGCTGTTGTTAATCTTAACATATTTGCACAAGATATTAAGATAAATAAAATTGAACCTCCAAATTGGTGGGCTGGAATGAAGCTGAATAAAATTCAGCTAATGGTATATGGTGAAAATTTAAAAGATGTTAAAGTAGGCTTTAATAAAAGTGGAATAAAAGTTCTCTCAGTTGAAAATGCTGAAAGCAATAAGTATGCATTTATAAATATAGAAGTTTCTTCAAATACTAAACCTGATGATTATATTCTAACCTTAACAAAGAATGATCAAAAAGCTGAAGTTAAATTTCCAATTCTTAAAAGAAATTATACTCCTAAAGGTTTTAATACTGAAGATGTTTTGTATTTGATAATGCCTGACAGATTTAGTAACGGTAATCCATCTAATGATACTCTACCAGGATTTAGTGAAGGTGTAAACAGGAATGAACCAAACTCAAGGCATGGCGGTGATATTCGGGGAATCATCAATCATTTAGATTATATAAAAAATTTAGGAATAACTACTCTTTGGCTTACTCCTGTTGTTGAGAATAATACCTGGCTGTCTTATCACGGTTATCAGGCAACTGATTTTTATAATGTTGATAAAAGATTAGGGGATAATCAACTATACGTAAAACTTGTTGATGAAACACATAAAAGAGGAATGAAAATAATTCTTGACCACGTTTCAAATCATTTTAGCATTGACCACGTTTGGATTAAAGACCTCCCATTTAAAGATTGGACAAATGGTACTGTAAAAAATCATCTTCCTGCCAGTCACCAAAAAATGGTATACTCTGATGTCCACGGTGATAGCTCTTCAATGATGAATGTTGTTAATGGTTGGTTTGCAGATTATATGCCTGACCTTAACGAGCAAAATCCATATGTACAGAAATATATTATTCAAAATACTATCTGGTGGATGGAGTACGCAAAACTTGATGGAATAAGAGAAGATACATACCCATATAATTATCCAAAGTTTATGGCTGATTGGGCTAAGGCTGTAATGGAAGAATATCCAGCATCAAATATTGTTGGTGAAGTATGGACAGGAGATGTTGCATTCTTATCTACATATCAAAAGAATAGTTCTTATCCTAATGATTTTGAAACAAATCTTCCTGCACTTACTGATTTTGGTTTTCGTGATGCTATTTACGATTATGTAAGCGGCAAAGGAAGTTTGAGAAGTGTGTATGAACTTCTTACAAAAGATTTTGTTTACGCTATTTCAACTAATATGGTTACGTTTGTTGACAACCACGATATTGGAAGATTAATGTTTTATGCAAAAGAAAATATTAAGAAATATAAAAACTCACTTTTAATGCTTCTTACTACAAGAGGTATACCTCAAATATTTTATGGTACTGAATTGGGAGTTATTGGAACAGAACATCACGGAATATTAAGACAGGATTTTCCGGGAGGTTGGCCTGAAGATAAAAGGGATGCATTTACTGATGAAGGAAGAAATGATAAAGAAAAAGATTTATATAATTATCTAAGTAAACTTCTTTCAATCAGAAAAGAACATAAATCTTTATCAAATGGTAAGTTAATTCATTTTGCTCCTGAGAAAAATACTTATGTTTACTTTAGAGAACTTAAAAATGAAAAGATTCTTTGTGTAGTTAATGATAACGATGATAAAACAGAAATAGATTTAACAAATTATATTGAGCAATTTGGACGTTCAAGAAAATTGAAAAATTTATTTAGCGGAGATGAGATAATTATCGATAAAAATAATAAATTGCAGTTAAATAATAATTCTACTAATCTATTTTTAATTCATTAATGGATAAAAAACTATGTTAGCTATTCAAAAGAAATTAAGTAATGCTTTTTATGTATTGTTGTCATTGCCGGCAACTGCAATGGGAACTGCATTATCAATCCAAATAGCCGCATTAAGCTGGATATTGGATACAAAATATCATCTTAAGATTGATGAGATTGGTTATGTATGGGCCGCTGGTCCGCTTGCCGGAATTTTTGGACAAGTTATTATTGGTCTTATAAGTGACAAAGCCTGGTTCTGGGGAGGAAGAAGGCGCCCATTTATTTTAATCGGCGGCACTGTTGCTGCTGCAATGCTTTTGGCTTTACCTAACATAGATAAGATTCAAGGCTTCTTTGGGTTTGGAAGTATGCTTGGAGTGGCAATATTTGTTGCTTTATCATTAGACCTTGCTATCAACATTTCATTTAATCCCACACGTTCCATTATTGCTGATGTAACAAACGAGGGTATACAGAGAACAAAAGGTTATACCTGGATGCAGACAATTTCCGGTATGTTTGGAGTTATTGCATATGTTGTTGGTGCATCTTTAGGAAATTATTTTTTAATTTACTCAGGTGCAATTTTCGTTCTTCTCTTTTCTATAGTTCCTACATTTCTTATTCACGAAAACAAGGAACTTGTTCCTGAAGAAAAAGAAAAAGCTGAAGAAACAAAAACTGAGTGGGGAGAATTATTTAAACTTTACTTTGCACATGGATTTTCATGGTTAGGTATTCAAACAATGTTCGTTTTTATGTTTGCATTCATAAAATTTAAAATGAACATTGGGGATAGTGCATCAATCGGAACTATCATAGCAATTTCATTTGCAGTCTTAAATACTGTAGGGTTTATACTTCCTGCTTTTGTTCTTGAACCAATAGCTGAAAGAATTGGCCGGGTAAAAACTCATATGATATGCGTTGGTATTATGGCATTGGGATATTTAGGAATATACTTAGCCGGCAATGCTCCACTCAATATGTACATCTTAATTGGAGTTGCAGGAATTGGCTGGGCAGCAGTTGTAAGCCTGCCATTTGCAATAATGAGTGAAAAGGTTAATAAAGCTAAGATGGGATTCTTTATGGGAATCTTTAATCTTTCTGTAGTGCTTCCACAATTAATAGTTAGCTTATTTATTGGTAAATGGATACAGGGAGCAGAAGATAAAAATATAATCTTTTTAATAAGTACAATATCTTTAGCTATTTCAGCAGTGTTATGGTTATTTGTTAAAGATACAGGCGTGCTAAGAAGACAAGCTGAAAAGATAAGAGTAAGTGGACATTAATTTGATAAGGCTGCTGAGAGGCAGCCTTTATGTTATCTAGCTGTCATACTGAGCGAAGCGTAAGTATCTCATCTAGATAACATGAAAATGAAATTGCGACGCTACGCTCGCAATGACCATAAATTTTACAACTAATCCCATTTTATGCCCTATAATATCCAATCAAAAAACTTTAAATTTGGATTATGTTTACAGTTGGAATATTAAATATAGAAAAAGCCGTTCTTTTGGCTCCTATGGAGGATGTTACTGATATTTCCTTCCGTTTGGTCTGCCGCGAACTTGGTGCTGATATTGTTTATACTGAGTTTGTTAATTCTGAAGGGCTTATCCGCAGGGTTAAAAAGACTGAAAAGAAGCTTGAAATCATTGAAGAGGAACGTCCTGTTGCTATTCAGATTTATGGCGGCAACATTGAATCCATGGTTAAAGCTGCTCAAATAGCTGAGACTTATAATCCTGATTTCATTGATATAAATGCCGGCTGCTGGGTTAAGAATGTTGTTGGTCAGGGTGCAGGGGCAGGTTTGTTAAAAGATCCTGAACATCTTCAAAATATGGTTGAGTCAGTTGTTAAAGCTGTTTCCTTACCTGTTACTGTTAAAACAAGATTAGGTATTGATTCAAACTCCATACAAATTTTAGAGAATGCAAAAAGAATTGAAGATGCCGGTGCACAAGCTTTAGTACTTCATTGCAGAACAAGAGTGCAGGGACATAATGGTGATGCTGACTGGTCCTGGATAAATAAAGTTAAAGAGGTTGTTAAATTTCCTGTTGGATTAAATGGAAATATCTTTAACGCTAATGATGTCAAAAGAGCTTTTGAAGAAACAAATGCTGATGCAGTTATGATTGCAAGAGGTGCAATTGGTAATCCGTGGATTTTCAGGGAAGCAAAAGAAATTTTATCTAAAGGTTATGTAGAGAATTCTATTGATGGTGAAACTAAGATAAAAATCTGCTTAAGACATTTAGACTTAGCAATGAAAGTTAAAGGGGATAAGAGAGCTATTCTTGAACATAGAAAATTCTATTCAGGATATTTGAAGGGGATGTACAGAGCATCTGCTATGCGTCAGCAGTTGATGACTACTCTGGAGTATTCTGAAATAGAGGACATGCTGATGAAATTCCTTTCAGAAGTTAAGCAGCACGACGAAGAAAAAAAGCTCCACGAATCTCAATTACTTTAATTTGTTTATTTTAATTATTTATATAATTTTAACAGATTATATAAATAACTTTTCATATGCCCAATAAAACAGAAATAATAACTTTACTTGAAGGAATCGCTGACCTGATGGAATTCCTTGGAGAGAATACATTTAAAGTTAAAGCTTACCGCAATGGTTCAGAGGCAATCAGAAAAAGTGATGTCGATTTTAATCTTATCTGTGAACAAAAAAAGTTAGATTCAATAAAAGGAATAGGCAAAGGTCTTCAGTCAGTTATTTACGAATATTGTGAAAATGGAAGTTCTACTTTATTTAATGAATTAAAGGAACAGGTTCCTGATGGTATTGAAGAACTGTTAAACATAAGAGGATTAGGTGCAAAGAAGATTCTTTTCCTTTATCAGAATTTAAAAATTAAAACAATAGATGAGTTGGAAGAAGCATGCTTGAATGATAGACTTTTGGAAGTTAAAGGATTCGGGGAGAAAACCCAACAGAAAATACTTAACGAAATTGATAAATTTAAGAAAAATAAACATTACATTTTATTAAGCAGTGCAATCAATTACTCTAATGATATTTTGTCTAAACTGAATGATATTAAGTCTATAATAAAGAAAGAATTATCGGGTTCACTTAGAAGGGGAATGGAAGTAAATTCTGAAATTGAAGTGGTTATTTTAACTAAAGATATTGCTGGTTTTTCCAATGAACTTAAATATTTTTATGAGTTCGAACAGGAAGATGAAATTATCACCATACCCAACTATTATCCGGTTCCTGTAAAACTTTATTTAGCTAAATCAGAAACTCAATTCTATTTAGCATTATTTATTTCCACAGGGTCGAAGGATTTTCTAAGTAAGCAGGAATTCGTACTTAATCTTGATGATGCAAAAAGTGAAGAAGAAATATTTAAAACTAAAAATATTCCTTTTGTCATTCCTTCAATGAGGGAGCAGGAATACTTAGATGCCAAAAAAGAGTTTACAAAGAATTCTAATTTAGATATTGAAGGCTATAAGGGATTATTACATTTCCATACTGAATATTCAGATGGCAGATATTCTATTGAAGAAATGGTTACTTCAGCAAGAGATTTGGGTTGTGAATATGCTGTTGTATGCGACCATAGTAAGGCGGCATTTTATGCAAATGGATTAAATGAAGAGCGTATATTATTACAGAATAAAGAAATAAGAGAAGTTGCAAAGAAAATAAATTTTCCAATTTATCAGGGAATTGAATGCGATATCTTAAAAGATGGTGCCTTGGATTTTGATGATGAAGTTTTGGCTCAATTAAATTTTACTGTTGTTTCTGTTCATTCAATCTTTACTTTGGAAGAAAAAGAACAGACAAAAAGAATTATTGCTGCTGTAGAAAATCCTTATGCTGATATTCTTGCTCATCCTACAGGAAGATTACTTTTACATCGTGAACCATATAAAATTAATATTAAAAAGGTAATTGACGCTTGTGCAGCTAATCAGGTTGCAGTAGAAATTAATTCTTCTCCTAACAGATTGGATTTGGATTGGAGAAATATTTATTATGCCAGAGAAAAAGGATGTATGTTCTCCATTAATTCTGATGCTCATTTACTAAGTGAACTTCCTTTTATCAATTATGGAATTATGATGGGTAAGAAGGGTGGCTTAATGAAGGAGGAAGTAATTAATTATTATGACTTACCTAAGTTTAAAGATTTCTGTAACCGAAAGGTGAAAAAAATAAAATGATTAAGTACGAAGTTGTGGATAAAATTGGAATTATTTATTTAGACAGACCTGATAAAAGAAATGCTTTAAATCCAGAATTGATAATTGCTTTAACTAAAAAGTTTAAGGAAGTTTCTGTTGACCCTGATATTAAAGTTTTAGTTATTTCAGGTTCGGGTAGTGCCTTCTGTGCAGGAGCAGATTTGGAATATCTTGCCTCGTTAAAAGATTTTTCAATTGAGGAAAATGAAAAAGATTCTAAAAAAATTGCAGATATGTTCATTGCTCTTAATAATGTTCCTCAACCTACAATAGCTGCTGTAAATGGTCCCGCAATTGCCGGTGGTTGTGGCTTAGCGACTGTATGTGACTTTATTATTGCTGATAAAGAAAAAGCTAAGTTTGGATACTCTGAAGTCAAAATTGGATTTTTACCTGCAATAGTCTCAATATTTCTTATAAACAAAATTGGATTTAATAAAGCTAAAAGATTGCTGCTTACAGCAAATATTATAAATTCTCCTGAAGCGCTTGAATTAGGATTGGTAGATTATTTAGGTGAAAATGTTAGAGAGGACGCTATTATATTTGCTAAGACGTTAATCAAGAACTCTTTTGATAGTCTTGTTTTTACAAAACAAATGTTAAACAATATTTACAAACTTGACATAGAATCTGCTGTCGACTATTGTATTAAGCTAAATGTCATAAGTCGTACTCAGGAAGATTTTATAAAAGGTTTATCTAATTTTATAAAAAAATAAAATGGAAGTAATGGAAACTGAAACAAAAAAAATTGATTTAAAAAATTACATTAGAGATATAAAAGATTTTCCTAAACAAGGAATTGTGTTCAGAGATATAACAACTCTTTTAAAAGACCCCATTTCGTTAAAAGCAACTCTTGAACAATTGCTTGAACAAATTGATGGATTGAAAGTTAATAAGATAGTTGGTATAGAATCTCGAGGATTTATGTTTGGAACTATGTTGGCTGAAAGTCTTGGTGTTGGTTTTGTACCTGTTCGTAAACCGGGTAAACTTCCAGCGGAAACTATAAGTGAAACTTACGACCTTGAATATGGTCAGGATAAAATTGAAATTCACAAAGATGCTATTCAATCAGGGGATGTAGTATTACTTCATGATGATTTATTAGCTACTGGTGGTACAGCTAAAGCTGCAATAAATCTCATTGAAAAATGCGGCGGAAAAGTTGTCCAGTTACTTTTCATTATGGAGCTTAGTTTTCTGAACGGAAGAAAGAAATTAGAAGGATATGATGTTCGTTCACTTATCCAATATGATAGTGAATCTTAGTAGTATATCCATTTAACTTTTCCGCCTAAATTAGGTAAGTATTATCCAAATAGAAGTTCTTTAACTCTTCTATCGCGGATTATTTTTTTTCTTAAACTCTTTTTCTCGTTATTTCTTTTTTGTTTTTCAAATTTCTTTTTGAGAAATAAATCATAAGCAATGTCATATCCTATTCCAGTAAGACTTTCAGCTATTTCAAAATCTAATGAAGAAAAATTCTTACCTCTAATTTTTCTTAGATAATCCTGAGATCTTCTTCTAATTTCACTAAGGCATTTCTTTTTAATCTTAACAAACATATCTCTCTCCTTTCATTATTAATTATTGTTTCAATAAATATCTAAGTATTTCATCATCAATCCTATTTAAATATTGTTGTGCAATATTCTTTTTTCCTCTTATTGTATATAACCTGTAAAGATCAGCATTTATAAGATCAGAACTCATCTTTGTTTCGTACTCAGAAATATCTTCTATTAATTTTCTAATCATCATTCTTTTGAGTTTCTGAACTTCATCAGTAGTAATATTATGATTAAATATATGTCCCATTTTTATCTCCTATAGGAATTTTAAGATTCACATTATGAGATACAATAAGTAAGCCATCTATTTGGGATAATTAACAAAGGATTTGAAAGAAAAAGATTGCATAAAGTGAAAGTAAGAAAATTATCGTTTCATTTATGCAATCATTTTGATTGATATAAAATTAATTGAGATTATATTTCTTTAATTTACGCCATAAAGTACTTTTATTTATTCCAAGAGCAGCAGCAGTTTTAGAACGGCTTCCATTATATTTTTTTAAAGTATCAAGAAGGAGTTGCTTCTCTGCATCCTCAAAAGGATTACTATGGGTTGCGGCATCTTCCTTTATGTTTAATTCTTCAAGAATGTAAGTCAACCTTTCAGGAAGATGCTCGGTTTTTATTGCATCAGAATTGCAAACAACAAAAGCATGTTCAATTGCATTTTCTAATTCCCTTATATTTCCAGGCCATCTGTAATGCTGTATAACCTTCATAACGTTAGGGGAGATGTAATGAATATCCTTCTTAAATTTCTTGTTAAACTTTTGAATAAAATAATTAACAAGACTTGGGATATCATCTTTTCTTTCTGATAAGGATGGAAGATGAATGTTAATAACATTTATCCTGTAAAAAAGGTCTTCTCTAAACCTGCCTTCTTTAATTTCCTGTTCAAGATCTCTGTGAGTAGCTGAAATAATTCTTGATGTTAAAGTTAAAGTATTAGTTCCTCCTACTCTTTCATATTGCCTGTTTTCAAGTACTCTAAGCAGTTTAACCTGAATAGATAACGGGATATCTCCAATCTCATCAAGGAATAAAGTGCCGTTACCTGAAAGTTCAAACCTTCCAGGCTTAGTTTTTAATGCTCCGGTAAATGCGCCTTTTTCGTGACCGAATAATTCACTTTCAAGAAGGTTTTCAGCAAAAGCGCTGCAGTTAACTGCAATGAAAGGTTCTTCCTTCCTTTCACTATTTAAATGAATTGCCCGTGCAATAACTTCTTTACCCGTTCCGCTTTCACCTGTTATCAGTAAGGTAGTGTCAGTCTGAATAACATTTTCCATCATATTGAAAACTTTCTGCATTGGTTTACTGTAACCAATGATATTCTTAAAATGAAAACGTTCTTCAATATGATTAGAAAGATTTTTTACAACACTTATATCTTCAAATGTAATTACTCTTCCAATGTTGTTATTAGAAATATCCTTTAAAGGTGCAGAGTTTATTCTAACTAAAACCCTTGACCCGTCTTTCCTGATTATTGCAGTTTCTCTAAGAAGCATTGGCTGATGGTCAGCAATAAAAGCTCTTAACTGAGGGTCTTCTTTCCCTTCTTCAGAGGGGAAGACTTGCCAGTATTTTTTTCCAATAGCTTCTGAAATAGTAAAGCCGGTAATGTTTTCCGCTGCCTTGTTAAATGAAGTAATTTCCCAGTTTGTATTAATAGTAAAAGTACCTTCCAATAAGCTATGGAATATTGTTTCAAACTTATTTTTCTCTTCAATTATCTCTTTATTTTTTTCATCTAAAGTATTGTAGAGAGAAAGAATTTCTTGAATATTATTATTTGAATCTGATGGTAGCATATTTAACATCTTCAATTGCATTAGTGAATCTATAATTTAATAACATATTGCAATTATGCAACCCTTTGTGATAAATAATGATAATTAATGGATTTATGCAACAAAAAGCAATTGGCAGCCTTATTGCATACTAAATATTAGATATTAAGAAATATAAAGGAGAAATTTATGTCAAAGGATAAAAACAAAACAAGTAATAAAAAGAAAAAAGCTTTATTAACCATTAAGGAAAAAAGAGCTGAGAAAAGACAAAAGAAAGAAATGATGCGTAATGCGTAACATTGGAGTTAAATAAAATGAAAAAAAGAAAGATTGTAATTACTAAAAGTGACAGAACAAAATTAAGGAATTTGTTTTATTCAACTATTGGATTTCGTTCAAGAGATCTTAAAACTGTGAAAGAACTTTTTGTTGAACTTGATAGAGCAGAAATTATTGATGACGAAGCTATTGATAAAAGTATTGTAACAATGAATTCAACCGTTGAAATCCAGGATGTTAAAACCAAGAAAGAGTACACTTATACAATTGTATATCCTGAAGATGCAAATCTTGAAGAGAATAGAATTTCAATACTTGCTCCTATAGGTACAGCATTACTTGGTTACTCAGAAGGTGATATTATAATTTGGGAGGTTCCGGCAGGTAAGAGAAAAATTCTAATAAAGAAAATACTTTATCAACCTGAAGCCGCAGTTAAAGCCAGTTAGAAAATTTTAATAAGGATTAATATGAATATTTCTGAAAAAAAATTAAAGAACTAAAAAAAGAAGCTAAACAATACTTAATTTCAAGATGTGAAAGTATAAATGATAAATCTATTGAAAATGCATTTAATTTAATACTTGCTGGATATATCAAGGGGGTTAAAGACAGTTTGGCTAAACAGGAAAGTAGTCAGATATCGCGAGAAAATTCTGCAATAAATAACTTTCAAGATAATTATTCCTAATGTGGTTCCTATAAAAAAAACTAATCAGTTCTAAACTTTAAGGGAGCAATTACGACCACGTATTCTCCCTTATTTGTTTTGTTAACAAAATCATTGAGTAATTCTTCAGGTTTACCTCTCCAGACTTCTTCAAACTTTTTTGTAAGTTCTCTGCAAACAACAACATTTCTTTCCGGCATATATTCTTTTAATTCCTGAAGCAGTTTTTCAATTCGATAGGTTGATTCATAAACAATAATTGTTCGTTCTTCTTCTGCAAGCTGCTTCAGTAATTTTTGTCTTCCTTTCTTTTGAGGAAGAAATCCCTCGAAGACAAATGCATCAGTAGGGAAGCCGCTTAAAGATAAAGCAGTAATCGCAGCTGTCACTCCGGGAATTGGTATTACTTCTAATCCTTCTTTTATTGCCGCTGAAATGATTCTTAATCCAGGGTCTGATATTCCGGGTGTGCCTGCATCTGAAACTATGGCTGCATCTGCAATGCTAAGTTTATCAAGTATGTATTTTATTTTTGAGCTTTCATTAAAAGCATTAGCAGAAACTAATTCTTTTTTAATCATATAATGATTAAGTAAGTTGCCTGTTACTCTGGTATCTTCGCAAATAATAAAATCTACTTCCTTAAGAGTTTCCAATGCTCTTAAAGTAATATCTTTTAGATTGCCAATGGGAGTGCTGACGATGTATAATTTACCTGACATAATCTTAATCAATAAATGGAATAAATTTTGGGGCTTCTTCCGGAGGAACCACTTTGTGGTCGGTACATTCCAATAAATCGGAACACTCGAAGACCCCTTACAAAGTTAGTAATAAGGAAGGATAGTTTAAAATGACAACGGCTCCTAAACTGTGGAGCCGTCATCAGCAAGTAGTTATTGAATTTAGTTTTTTGACATCATTAAAAATAAAACTTTTTCAATAATATTCAAGGATTCGTCCAATACCTCTTTGGTAACGTTCAAAGCAGGTCTGAATCTAATGGATTTTTCACCACAACCTAAAATTATCAATTTATTTGTATAGCATAAATTTCTGAATTCATTTCTTAAATCAGAAGTAGCTAAATCAAATGAACACATTAACCCTAATCCTCTTGCATTTGATACAAGAAGAGGGAATTGATTTTGTAGTTCAAGTAGTCTTTGTAATAAGTATTCACCTTGAACTCTTGCATTCTCAACTAAATTTTCTTCTTCAATTATTCTTAACATATATTTAGAGCGAACCATATCAGTTAAATCGCCGCCCCAAGTAGAATTTATTCTGCTTGATTTTTGGAATACATTGTGTTCAACATCATCAATTCTGTCTGATACACAAATACCGCAAACCTGAGCCTTCTTGCCAAAAGAAATAATGTCTGGTTTAACATAATAATCTGATGCCCAAAATTTACCTGTTATACCAAATCCGCATTGAACCTCATCAAACATTAATAAGATATCATTATTATCAGCAATCTCTCTTAGCTTTTCAAAGAATTCTTTTCTGAAGAAGTTGTCTCCACCTTCTCCTTGAATTGGTTCAATTATGATAAGAGCTATATCATCTGGATTTTGTTTAATAGCTAATTTGATTTCTTTAATTGCCTGTTCTTCTGATGCAATAATTTCATCTAAATGGTTTTGAATAGGGAAAGTTATTTTAGGATTTGTAATTCTAGGCCAATCAAATTTAGGGTAATAAGCAACTTTATTCGGGTCAGTGTTGGTCATAGACATTGTATAACCGCTTCTTCCGTGGAATGCCTGTTTAAAGTGAATTACTTTATGTCCTTTTTCTTCAGAATAACCTTTTGCAAAATTCTTTTGAACTTTCCAGTCAAAGGCAACCTTTAATCCATTTTCAACCGCAAGTGTACCACCGGCAACAAAGAATAAGTACTTCATATACTTAGGCATTGCAATTCTGCCGAAAGTATCAACAAACTCAGCCATATGAGTAGTATAAATATCAGAATTAGAAGGTTTATTAATGGATGTAGTTAATAATTCATCTCTTACTTCTAAAGTATTTAGTTTAGGATGATTCATTCCTAAAGGTGAAGAAGCAAAGAAAGTAAATAGGTCTATATAAGTTTCACCTGTAACAGCATCAACTAAATAATTGCCAGAACTTTTTTCAAGGTCAAGAACAATCTCAAAACCATCAACAAGCATATATTTGCTTAAAGTCTTATGTACCTCGGCAGGTGGAATTTTTGTTGATTCTAAATTTTTATTGTTAAGTATATCTAAGCTCATAAGGAATACTCCTCTCTGAATTAATAAAAAGAATAATGGAAAAAATTATTTAAAGTAGTTGGAGGAGAGAGCTTAATTAAAAAACGTTCTCAAAGCGGGAAACAAAGTAGCTTCTTAAAATTTTGAAGCCTGTTTCTTTTTGGAAAGAAATATTATACATATAAAATGATGCTTTTTTATTATAATAATTAATTACTAAAAATTAGATAAATTAAACAGAATAATCAACACAAAGATGTACTCTAAAGAACAATAAATTTGTTAAATTAAAGCAAAATTCCATTTTTTATTAAATTTTTTACACTTTGACCAATTGAGTTCAATTGATGAAAAGAACTATCTTCAGCCCATAAATGGAGTAAATTCCTACTACCGCCAAATATAAAATGGCGAAGTACTTTTACATTTATGTTCTTATTAAATTTGCCTTGTTGAATGCCCTGGTTAAAAATATCTTCACCAATATCCAGAAAACCTTCGTGGTAAGTATAAAACAATGTACCTTTTAAATTTATATTATCCTGTTCTTTAACATAAACCAAAGCTAATCTTGGATTTTCATTGAAATAAGAGAAAAACAAATCAACAAGTTTTTCAATTTTTTCTACTGGATCTAATTTGCTTTGATTGAGAGCTTCAGCTTCTTTATAAATATTTGACCATAATTTTTCAAATATTCTAAGCAAAATGTGTTCTTTATTCTCAAAGTAAAGATAGATACTTCCCGTTGCTACATTCGCGAGGGTAGCTATTTTTGATATTTTCGATTTATGAAAACCATCATTAGCAAAAATTTCAACTGCAGCATCCAGAATGTCTTTTTCTTTATTTCCTTCTTTAGTTCTCATAGACCTCTTTAGTGATTAAGTCACAAAAATATACTTAATATTATCATAATTCAAGGAACTAAATAAGAGTATTAGATTTTTGAAATGCCTGAACAATAATATATATTAGAACTTTCTAAATAATGTAAATTTTCTTATGAAGTTCCTTTCCATTTTATTTATAATTATTCTTTATAGTGCATCTTTTGCACAAGATACTACATTCACTTTTGATGATTATAATATATCAGTAACTAAGGGTATACTAAGTGTGGAAGATTCTGCTGCAGGTTTAACTTTTACTAAAAAATTCTCAAATCCGGTTGTAGATATTATTGATTTAGATGACGATGGAGTAAACGAAATTTTAATTAAAGATTTTACTGTTCAAAATTCTAAATACAATTATAGCATATATGTTTGCAAAGATTTGGAAAACGGATTTGCCATATCAGATTCAATAGAATCAGGATATGTTGAACCATATTCAATATCATCTGATAGTATGGAATATGTACTTGTGACTGGAAATCCCAAATTTGATAAGTACAATGAAAATAACGAGGAAGTATATTCTCCAATAAATTGCTGGAAGTATGAAGGTAATCAACTTGTCCTTATAAATGATGAGTTTTATGACATCTTTATAAATGAGAATGAGAATATTATCAATTATCTTGATGAATATTTTGATGTTAATAAAAAGGATTGTAATTCTTCAAAAGCTGTTTTAGCAGCAATTGTTTCTGCATACATAAATTATTTAAATGCTGAAGAGCATACTTTGGCATTGCAAATAATTCAAAATTATTATTTTTGTACTGATAAAGATAACTTTAAAAAACAACTTGATATTTTAAATGAGGAATAAATGATGCAAATGAACTGGAATTCCTTTATTGGTAAAACGCTTCACGTTACTCTTAATGAAAATTATGGTCTGGCTATTGATGAAAGCTCAAACACTCCTATTTATGAAATAGTATTTAAAACAGGAAAATTATCAGATGCTTTTGATGACGGATTATTACTTGAAACTACCAGGGAAGATCAGCTTGTAAGAATTTACATTCCTTTCACATCTGTAAAGTGCATTGAAATTTTTAATATATAATGAAAAAGAATCATAAAAATATCTTAATCATTGTTTCAACAATATTTTTGTTATACATAATTCTTTTTGAATTTATTATACCAAAAAATCATTTTCTTCCTCAGCCGTCAATAGTGCTGATGTCATTCCCATTTTTGTTTACAGATTATAATATAGAAATACATCTTCTTTCAACTATAGCTATTGTTTATTCATCACTCTTGCTTTCATATTTATTATTATGGAGTCTGAAGAAACACTATCACAAAAAACAGGATACACTCCTCGATTTTGTATTTTCTATTGAATGGTTCTCTGAGTTTATACCGGGAATATTGATTGGATTAATTTTGATATACTGGTTTCCAAACTCAGAATTAGTTGAATTTGTTTTTACTACCTTTATAAGTTTTTCGTACTTATTTATCAAAGCGCATAATGAATCCAGATTAGTTCCTGTGCAGTATGCCGAAACTTTTGCAGTATTAAATGCTGACAAAGAATTTATTTCATCAAATATAATCTGGAAATATATTCAGCCTTCTTTGATGAATCATTTTAAAGACATTCACCTTTACTTATGGTCATTGCTCATAGCTTTTGAATACATTAGAGGAGGGTGGGGAATTGGTTCGATGATCAGAAACTTGTTTAACAATCACGACCTTTCAGGTTTGTTTTCGACTTTGATAATTATTGGAGTAATAATTTTCATCGGGAATTTTATAATTAATACCATTAAGAAGAAAATTTTTCATTGGAGTATTTGACTATGCCAGAGAATCTTTTTACGGTTAATAATTGGTATGAAAAAGATAGTTATGGTAAAAGAATATCAACTAAACCAATAAACTTTTATCTTCCTATTGAAGATAAAGGAAAAGTAATAATTCTTGGCAAAGAGTATCAAAAATCTGATATTTTTAAGTATTTAGCAGGAATAAAAAAAGATTCCTCTGCTGAAATCATAATTAATACTACCATCTTTTATATTCCAACTGAAGCAGCATCCCTTCCTTGGTTAACAGTTAAAGAAAACCTTGAGGTATTAAATAAACTAAATACTACCTTTACTGAAATAGAAATTAAGAATGCAATTGAACAAGTTGGCTTATCAGATTATGAAAACTATATCCCTCAATATAAAAACAGCGGATTCAGATTCAGAATTTTATTAGCCAGGGCTATCCTTTTAAAGTCTGAGGTTGTTTTGATAGAAAATGTTTTTAGTCTTCTTGACCCATTAACAAATGATGAACTTCTTAGACTGATAAACAAGATATCATCAGATAACAAAACTACCTTTATAATAAAAAATTAGACGTACATCATATTTTCGTCCAACACATCTCACTTATTATCATATTGATACATCTATAAAAAGTTTTTGTAATTCCTTTAACAAAGATTTTATTTTAAAATAAATTATATTAAATTAAAATAAATTTCTGTTAGTTTAATTATAAAAATAAATAAGGACATATTAATGAATCAAAAATTTCTTGATCTCCTATCTATCAAAGAACAGGCTCTTGTTGGCGGCGGTGAAGATAAAATTGAAGCACAGCATAAGAAAGGAAAACTTTCAGCAAGGGAAAGAATCGAGCTATTAGTAGATGAAGGATCATTTGAAGAAATTGATATGTTCGTTAAACATAGAGCTAAAGATTTTGGTTTAGAAAACCAGAATTATTTAGGGGATGGTGTTGTTACCGGTTTTGCTAAAATAGATGGACGACCAGTCGCTTTATTCAGCCAGGATTTTACAGTCTTTGGAGGTTCACTTTCTGAAACTCACGCAGAAAAGATTGTAAAAATTATGAAAACTGCAATGAAGCTTGGAATTCCTGTAATTGGATTGAACGATTCAGGAGGAGCAAGAATTCAAGAAGGTGTAGTAAGTTTAGGAGGCTATGCTGATATCTTTTTGTTGAATACTTTAGCTTCAGGTGTTATCCCTCAAATTTCTGTAATTCTGGGACCTTGCGCAGGGGGAGCAGTTTATTCACCAGCCATAACAGATTTTATTTTTATGGTTAGAAATACAAGTTATATGTTTGTAACAGGTCCTAACGTTGTAAAAACTGTTACACATGAAGATGTATCATTCGAAGATTTAGGTGGAGCTGATTCTCACGCATCTAAAAGCGGTGTTGCTCATTTTACTTTTGATAATGAAATTGAAACCCTTCTTAATGTAAGGAAGCTATTTAGTTATCTTCCTCTAAATTATATGGATAAGAACGAGGATTTGGATTTCAATTTAAATGACCTCCAACCAAATGAAAAACTTGAACAAATAGTTCCTGAAAATCCAAATAAACCATATGATATGAAAGAAATAATTTATCAATTAATTGATGGCGAAGATTTTTTTGAGGTACATAAAGACTATGCTGAAAATATAATTGTAGGTTTTGGTAGATTGGGTGGAATGTCAATTGGAATAATTGCTAATCAACCCGCTGTTTTAGCCGGGGTATTAGATATTAACGCTTCAGCTAAAGCTGCAAGGTTTGTTAGATTTTGCGATGCCTTTAACATACCGATGTTGGTATTAGTTGATGTACCCGGATTTTTACCGGGCACAGAGCAGGAATGGAATGGAATTATAAGACATGGTTCAAAGTTGTTATTTGCTTTTTGTGAAGCAACCGTTCCTAAAATAACCGTTATTACAAGAAAGGCTTATGGGGGTGCTTATGATGTTATGAACTCAAAGCATATAAGAGGTGATTTTAATTTTGCCTGGCCAAATGCAGAAATTGCAGTAATGGGACCAAAAGGTGCTGTTGAAATAATTTTCAAGAAGGAAATAGCAGGCAGCGACAATCCTGAACTGGAAACTGAAAGAAAACTAAATGAATATATCAGCAAATTTGCAAATCCTTATATAGCCGCTGAAAGAGGGTATCTTGATGATGTTATACTGCCACAGGATACCAAACTTAAATTAATACAATCATTCCATTTATTGAAGACGAAAGTGGATAAAAATCCAAAGAAAAAGCATAATAATATTCCACTATAAAGTGAATGGGAATTTTTCGAAAATAAATAAGTCATTAGGGAAAAATAGCAAGTTAATTCAGGGTTTCCCTTATATGTACTATGAAGATAAATAATTAATTTTTGAAAGATATTAAATAAATATTTAGATTAGATTTTTCCTTAAGTCTATAAAAATTAAGGTAATAATGAAAATGTTTAAGTAATTACTTGATAAATCTCATTATAAATATTATATTTTGAATTATATATATGGAGAATGCATGAGAAATAAATTTCTACTTCTTGTTGCTATCTCTTTATCCGTATCAATTTTTAACGGATGTGGTACAAATAAAGAGATAACAAAAGATGAGACCTCCAAAGAAACCACTAAATTGGTAACTAATGGAGGAATCGTATCAGAACAACTCGAGCAAGCAAGGCAGTACTATGTCGTTGCTTTGAAAAAACAGGGCGAAAATAGTATCAATGAAACCATTGAGAACTTTGAAAACTCTCTAAGAATTATAAACAATTTAAGTTACTACCCTGATATTGATAATAATGAAGCTTATCAAGAACTTGAAAAATCCATTCTGGAAGATTATAAAAAATATGTAGATGCACTTCCTGAATTACCTGAAGATGTGTCAATAGCAGCTTTGGAAGAATGGTTAGGGAAAGAAGTAGTTGCTCCTACCACTAATGTAACTGTTACTGAAAAATCTCTTGTTGTTCCCGGTGAAGTTCCATTAGAAATAAATCCGATTGTTGAACAATGGGTTGAATATTTTACAGGTCGCGGCAGAAAATTTATGGGATTATGGATTGCCCGGTCAGGTAAATACTTCCCGATGATGACAAAAATCTTCAAGGAAGAAGGAGTTCCAACTCAGTTAGTTTATTTAAGCATGATTGAATCCGGACTTAATCCTACTGCACGTTCCTGGGCATCAGCTGTAGGTTTATGGCAATTTATTAAATCAACCGGTAAAATGTATGGACTGGAATCTAATTTCTATTTTGACGAAAGAAGAGACCCTGAAAAATCAACAAGAGCAGCCGCCAAGCATTTAAAAGATTTATATACATCCTTAGGAGATTGGTATTTAGCACTTGCATCATATAATGCAGGTGAGGGTAGAATTGTTAGAGCAATGCGTCGTTCAGGAGGTAAAGATTTCTGGGAAATTTTACAATACATTCCAAAAGAAACCAGAAGTTATGTGCCGCAGTTTATTGCAGCTTCTTTAATTGCATCTGATCCGATTAAATATGGTTTCACAGATATTAAATATGAAAAACCTTATGAATATGAAACCTATAATATTAACGATGCCCTTGATTTAAGTTTTCTTGCATCTTGTGCAGGGGTAAATCTTGAAATATTACAGGAGATGAATCCTGAATTAACACAATTCAGCACACCACAAAATTTTTCAGGCGGGTATCCTTTAAAAATACCTAAAGGTACATTATCAACCTTTGCTGCTAACATTAAAAATATTCCTGAAACAGCTAAAAGAAATTATGTAGTTCATACAGTTAAAAAAGGTGAGACCTTATCTAAAATTGCTTCGAGATATGGAGTAACTAAAAATGATTTAGCTGATGCAAATAATATCTCTTCAAAGACAAAACTTACCAGAGGTATTAGACTAAGAATTCCTATTAACAATCTTATCTCCGGAGGGAATAATTTCGCATCAAATAATAATGATGAAACAGCGGAAGATAATGGTCAATATGTTTCTCCTTATTTATCATTAAATAAGGACGCTAACACAACTGAATCTCAAGAGAATTTTACAACTAATACAACTACAAACCCTGTTGTTACACCTGTCTCTGAAGAAAATAACAATCTTGCTTCATTAAATGAAGATGAAGGTAATGATGAAGAAACAACAGATGCATCAGATACCGTTAATGTTTTAGCGGTAATACCAGCAGGTAAAATTCCAGTTAATTATACTGTTAAGAACAATGAAAGCTTGTTAAGTATTGCAGATTTATTTAATACCAGAGTAAGTGATATAAGAAATTGGAATAACATCCCTTATACTAAAACAATATCAGTTGGACAAAAACTTACAATCCTGGTTGATGAAGATAAAAAAGATTTCTATGCTAATTTAGATAATCAAACTCCTATTGAAAGAACTGTAACAAAAAATACAATTACAAAAACTTCAAAAGTAGTTTCTTATCATAAAGTTAGAAGAGGTGAAACTTTATCCACCATTTCAAGAAGATATGGAGTCTCTTTAAGCTCATTAAAGAAATGGAATGGTATTAGAGGAACTAAAGTTGCTCAAGGTAGAAAATTAAAAATCTATACAACACAAAGAAACACAGAGTATGTAGCTTCAAATAATTCTCCTGTAAATAACACCAAGAGTACTAAGAATAATGTATTCCGTTATAAAGTTAGAAGAGGCGATACATTTAGTGGTATAGCAACAAAGTTTGGAATTTCAGTTGCTCAATTAAAAGATTGGAATTCAATTTCCGGAAATAAAATTGTTGCAGGAAAAACTTTAAAAATATACAACTCAAATGAAAACACTTCATTAGGTGATAATACAACAAAAACATCTGCTAATCTTAACAGGTATACCGTTAAAAAAGGAGACTCTGTTGGTGGTATTGCAGATATGTTTAATGTATCCATTGCTAATCTTAAAAAATGGAACAATATAAAAGGCAACAATATTGTTGCTGGTAGTACTTTGAAAATTTATTCCGATGCTGGAGTAAATGATGTTAAGGAAACAAAAGTTACCAAAAATAAGACTTCAAAGTATAGTATGCACAGAGTAAAATCAGGTGATACTTTATATTCTTTAGCAAGAAAATATGGAACTACTGTTGAGAAAATAAAATCATTAAACGGATTAAAGTCTAACAGTTTAACTCCTGGTAAGAAATTAAAAATTGGTTAAGATAAAATTTGATTAAATTAAAAAACCCTTCAGCTAAACACTGAAGGGTTTTTTTGTAAGAACTCGGATTAGAAAGATTTTGGCAGTAAATGGGCGAAGGTACTTCGAGTGGTTTTGTCCATTCTATCAGACAAAATTGTATCGAGAAGACCAAAGCCCAAAGTGAATTGTTTTAGTTCTTCAATTTTTTTAAGTTTGAATGTTTTTAATTAGTTCTTTTTACAAACTGAAAAGCCGTTAGGGGTGTTACTTTTAGTAACTGAGATCATACCCTTAAACCTGATCCGGATAATACCGGCGTAGGGAAACGGACTAAAAGTAAATTACCTTTAGCCGTTTCAATTACTGAAATGGCTTTTTTTATTTTAAAGGTAATCTTATGAAAAAAATACTTTTTCTATTAATTTTATTTTCTCTCAGCATCTTTCCTCAAAACATAAATGGTGTTGTGTTTGATAAAAATAATTTGCAAGCGATTAGTAATGCTAATGTTTATTATGAAAATAAAAATGAAGGTACTCAATCTGATAAGAATGGACACTTTCAACTATCATACAAAAAAGATTTAGGAAATATTTATGTAAGCTTTGTTGGATATAAAACTTTTTTCTTTAACCCATCTCAATATCTTGATTCTTTAATTACTATTTATTTAGAACCTGAAATTATTCCTTCACAAACTATTTTAGTTGAAGGTAGTATTGGTAAAGAAGGTATTACTCCAATAACATTTAGTAAAATTAATAAGGAAGATATTGAAAAAGATTACTCTGTTCAGGATTTTCCTCAACTATTAGGTAGTTTACCTTCTACAGTTTTCTATTCGGAAAATGGAAATGGTTTAGGGTATAATTACTTAAGTATTAGAGGTTTTGATCAAAGAAGAATATCAGTTTCGATAAATGGTATTCCTCAAAATGATCCCGAGGACCACAACGTTTATTGGCTGGATTTTCCGGACCTCATTGCAAGCACTGATTTTATACAAGTTCAAAGAGGTGCAGGTTCAGGATTATTTGGCTATCCTGCTATTGGAGGCTCAATAAATATCATTACTTCATCAAACTCTAATCAAAAAAAGTTTGACCTTTCTGCTTATTATGGTTCTTATAATACTCAAAAGTATTCTGCATCTTTTTCTTCAGGTTTGATTGCAGATAAATATTCTATAAATGTAAATTTATCAAGAACAACAAGTGATGGATATAGAGATAATTCCTGGACAAAGTTTAATTCCTATTTTATTACTGCAACCAGATACGATGAAAAATTAACAACTCAAGTAAATTTTTATGGTGGACCAATTGAAGATGGTCTTGCTTATACAGGTTTACCAAAGTTTGCTGTTAAAGATAAAAATCTTCGTAAATCAAATTACTCATACTGGGAAGCTGATAATAGTGGTTACACTTACACTTTGCAAAGAAAAAATACTGAAATAGAAAATTTTTCTCAGCCTCATTTTGAATTATTAAATGAGTACAAGATTAATGATAACTTTATTCTTAATAATGGAATCTTTCTTGTACTTGGTTCTGGATTTTTTGATTATGATGGTTCGTGGGCTGATACTTCGTACTTCAGACTAACGCAGGCTAATGGATTTACAAATGGAGGTAATCTTGTTGATGCCTTGATTCGTGCACAAGTTGAAAATAAGCAATTTGGAATAGTATCAAGATTAAACTATAAATATGAAAATGGTTCTTTCATTGTTGGCGGAGAGTTCAGAAAACATTCATCTCAACATTGGGGAAATATAAATTATGCAGCAAATCTTCCTGTTGAAGTCACAAAAGATTATCAATACTACTATTACGAAGGAAGAAAATATATAGCAAGTGCTTTTATTAATAATACTTACTTTATCACAAAAAACTTAAACCTATTAACAGAACTTCAACTGGCTTATCATAGATATGCGATTGAAAATGAAAAATACCTTAATAATGAATTCTCAATAGATAATTTATTTTTAAATCCTCGAATTGGTATTAATTATGCCATCAACAACAACAGCAATGTTTATTTATCTTTATCAAGAATTACAAAAGAACCACGATTAAAAAATTATTATGATGCTGCAGAATCAAGTGGAGGCGAAGTTCCACAATTTGAATCAACTAATGGAGTATATAATTTTTCTAATCCTTTAGTTAAACCCGAAACTATGAATGACGCTGAATTAGGAAGTACATTTAAATTCTTAAGTACTGAACTATCTCTTAATTTGTTTTATATGTTCTTTGATCATGAAATTATTAAGAATGGAAAGCTTGATAGATTTGGTCAGCCAATTACAGGCAATGTGGACAATACAATTCATCAGGGAGTAGAGTTATCATTGTTGTCAAAGCTTCCTTATAATGTTAGTTTGTTTGCAAATTTAACTTACAGTAGAAACTTTATTAACCAGGGAAGATTTTATCTTGATGCTGATAATTATATTGATTTATCAAAGAATAGAATTAGCGGCTTTCCCGATTTAATCTTCAACTTTGGTGTAGCGTATTCTGCAAACAACTTATATGCATCAGTAAAAGGGAAATATACAGGGGCATTTTATTCTGATAACTACGATGCAAAATTATCTGAGTACTTAACACGTTTTCCGGGGTTTGTAGGTTATTCAGATAACAAGAATGATGCTTATGTTAATGTAGATTTTTATATTTCGTATCAAATAAATATTTTAAATGCTCTATCAGCTTCTAAAGTATTTTTGCAGGTAAACAATGTGTTTGATAATCTTTATTCTGCCTATGCAATAGGAACAGAATTCTTCCCTGCAGCTGAGAGAAATTTCTTATTTGGAATACAATTAGGATTATAATGAGTAAAGCAATTATTTTGGCTAATGGCAAACCGCCTAAACGTTCTTTAATAAATGACCTTATTAAAAGAGGATACTCTACAGTTATATGTGCAGATGGCGGGGCTAATACTGCTTTCAAATTGAATATTGTTCCTGACTATATAATCGGTGACTTTGATTCAATTATTCCTGAAGTATATGAGTTTTATAAGAACAAAACCAAGATTGTAAAAATTAGCAGGCAAACTGATACTGATGTTGAGAAGTGTCTCAAGTTTGCAATTAAAAAAAAATATGAAGAGGTTATTCTAACAGGAGTAACCGGAAATCGCTTAGACCATACTTTCTGCAATTTGGGTATTATGTTAAAGTTTAAAGACCAAATTGATTTAAAGCTAATTGCAGAAGAATCAATCTTATCTGTTCATTCAGGAAAAACTTTTATACCTACTTACAAAGGAGAAACGATTTCTATTTATGGTTTTAATGATAAAACATATTTTACTTCAACTGGGTTAAAGTACAAACTTGATAAAACTATTCTTCCTTTTGGTATCAGAGAAAGTACCAGCAATGTTGCATCTGATACTTTGGTAATGCTTGATATTAAAGGTGGGAATGCATTTATTATGCGCAATATAAATGAAATGAAGAAGAATGGTTTATTTTAGTACTCTTGATGTTGTAATCATATTAACATTCTTTGCCTTGGTATTATTAATCGGTTATTACTCAGGTCATAAATTAAAAGATGATGCTGAGGATTATTTATTATCAAGCAGGAAAGTAGGATTGTTTTTATTCATTCTTACGAACGTATCTACGTGGTACGGAGGAATACTTGGAGTAGGGGAGTTTACTTACAACTATGGATTAGTAAGTTGGTTCACTCAAGGATTACCTTATTATATTTTTGCTTTTCTGTTTGCAATATTTTTTGCAAAGAAAATCCATAATGCCTCTCTTTTTACAATTCCGGATAAACTTGAACAAGTTTATGGAAAGCAAGTAAGTCTTTTTGCATCAGCACTGATTTTTATTTTAGTTTCACCTGCACCTTATTTGCTGATGTTGGCATCTTTGATAAGTTTAATCTTCAAAATAAATATTATAATAAGCCTTATCGCCTGTACAGCATTCGCATTAATTTATATGATTAAGGGAGGATACAAATCAGACCTTTACACGGATGCAATTCAATTTTTTGTAATGTTTGCAGGGTTTATAATAATTGTTTACTTCTCATATAAAAATTATGGAGGAATAGATTTTCTGAAAAGTAGGCTTCCTGCTGCACATCTTGATTTCACTGGAGGAACTTCGCCCTCTTTTATTATTGTATGGTTCTTAATTGCGTTATGGACATTTGCTGACCCCGGATTTCATCAAAGATGTTATGCTGCAAAAACAGGAAATGTTGCAAAATATGGAATATTAATTTCAATTTTACTTTGGGCTTTTTTTGATTTTCTCACAACGACTACCGGATTATTTTCTCGTGCATTAATTCCTAATATCGTTAATCCTGTTTTATCCTTTCCATATTATGCAGAAAAAGTTTTAACATCTGGATTTAAAGGTTTATTTTATGCAGGATTGTTTGCATCAATATTATCAACATTTAATAGCTTTTTATTTCTAAGCGGAACAACTTTCAGCAGGGATTTTATTTTTAAGTTTGCTGATACTGACGAAAGCAAATTAAAATTATATACTATAGTAGGCTTGATTTTATCCGGAGTAGTTTCTGTCATCATTGCATACCTTGTACCATCTGTAATAAGAATTTGGTACATTATTGGTTCACTATGTGTACCTGCAATTATTCTTCCTGTAGTGAGTGCTTATTATTCAAAATTAAGAATAGCTAAAAAGTTTATGCTTGTTGAAATGATTTTCGCTTTTACTATAGGTGTAATTTGGTATGGAATAAGAAATAATATTTATGGAATGCAAATTATTCAGGATATTGAACCAATGATAGTAAGCTTACTTGCTGCTTCAATTCTTCATACAATTTTTTTACAAAGAAGTAAAAATTAAAATACTTCTTCCCATTTTTCTTTTCTGAACTTCCAAAAAATTACTACAGCATAAAGAATTATATAAATAGGTAAGGCTGCCCACGCACCTACTAATGAAAAATTAAAAATATGAACAAAGAGAAATACCAGGGGAACAAATATTCCCAGATTAGTAATAGATTCAGCAAGCATAACAAATAAAGTTTTACCTCCTGATTGAAGACCATTTGCAAGTACAACACCGGTGGCATAAAATATTTGAGCAAAGCCTGCAATGCGTAATGGGTTTGTAGCTATATCAATTATATGCTGATTATTGGTAATTATAATTAGCACCCATTGAGGGAAGAAAATATAAATAATTGCCAGGAATAAAGTATAGTAAGTTGCAATCTTAGCAGTTTCATAACCATATATTTTAGCAAGTTTAACTTTGCCTGCACCAAGATTATTGCCAACTAAAGTCTGCACAGCAATTCCAAAACCAAAACATGGAAGGAATGACAAAAACAATGTACTAATACAAGCTTGAGTTGCTGCCTGGTTTTCAGGACCAAGATTTTTCCCGATGATTCCCATAAAGCTTAAAAAGCCAATGAGTATAAAAACATTTTGAAAGGAGACGGGAAGAGAAATCTTGAAAATATTTTTAATTATTGTTTTATCAATTTTAAAATGTTTGAAGTATTCATATTTTTTTGCATATCTTGGAAGTATAGTGACGATAAAGTAGAAAAGGAAATCAGTAGTAGTTGCTAATGTAGAACCTAATCCTGAACCTGCCACACCCATTGGAGAAATGCCTAGTTTTCCAAAAACCAAAACATAATTAAATACAATGTTAAGTACATTTGTAATGATAGCAGAGAACATGAATATTTTAGTTTTATTGATACCGAAGAAAAAGCCTCTATATGCAACTGAGAGAAGAAAAAAAGGTATACCTATAAAACGGAAAAAGATGAACTCACCTGCATAATGAGCAACCATAGGATTAGATGTAAAGATGTATGGGATATCATGAGCAAAATACATTGCTATGGCGGCAACAATTATTCCTATTGAAAAGAATAAAAGCATTGAATTGTTTAAAACATTTCCGCATTCAGAATAATTTTTAATACCAAATCTTCTTGCAGTGATTACTTGAGTACCTGTTGAAAAGCTTGAGAAGAAACTAACAAGTGCCCAGGTAATAAGAACACCGATACCCATTGCTGAAAGTGTGTACTCAGCATCGTGAAGTCTTCCTACAATAGCAGCATCAACAAGAGAAACAATCATCTGAGTTGATAATCCCGCTATAGCAGGGAGTGCTAGCTTTAGAATTTGCTTATAAAAATTATTTTCCGGTAGTAAATTCATATTGCAAGATAAAAAATTTTTTGTTGGTATAAAATTAAATAGGAACCCGAATTCTTATATTTAAATGGTCTAAAACTACTGTTTACTCATCTCTTTACATACTAAAATATTTTAATTAAGTTTAAATATATTCTAATCATTTTCTAATAACAGTGAGGTTCTTATGAAATTTTTACAGTTTTCGTTATTGTTATTACTTCTGATCTCCGTCTTTTCGATTAATTCCTATTCCCAAACATTTAATGGAACCTGGCAGTGTGATTATGCAACAACTGATGATGATCTCAATGGAACAGGCTATAACACTATTGATAATGCTGTCATCAAAAACAATGTTTTCGTTGCTTTAGTTACCAGAATTACAGATGCAACTTCTTATCTCGTTGGATATTCCAATGCAGATTCTATTCATGGAAGAATGGGCAATTATGCATATAACGGTGGATACTATATGAATTGGGTTTCAGGATTTGATCAAGTTGGAATGAGTAAAGCTCTTTGTGTTGATGCTACACCGGATTCTTTTATTTATGTTGCCAATAATGACCCTGAAAGAAATATTTTAGTCTTTAAAATGACAGCAGATTCAATTGAATCAACTGAGTTCAGAATGCCTACTAATAGTGATTCTATTTTTGCTGTTGTTGTTGATGATAATGGCAGAGTATATGCCACTGTTAGAGCAGCTGGTGTTGATAAACTTATTGTTTATCCTCCTATCAGTGATCAAATGTGGGGCTCACACACTGGCAATCCAATGTTTGAGATGCCTTTCACTGATGCCGGAGATTATAGAGGTATTACTGTATCAGGCAATGGCAATTTATTGTATGTTTCAAATTATCAGACAAAAAAAATCTACTGCTACTATGGAAATGCAAACAATGGTTACACCCTAATTCCTGGTTTCAATTTTACATTGGCAGATGATTTTACTTCTACTGTCGGTCCTTGGGGTTTAACCTTAATGAAGAACAAAAATATTCTTTTTGTTTCCTGTGCAACTAATTATATATCCGGAGGTTATACCTACGGAAGAATTTATGCACTTAACCCAAACACAGGTGCAGTACTTGATACAATTGATTTAGCAGAGTGGAATTTTTTAATGACAGGTGGATACAGCACTCGTTCTGGCGGAACTACTCCTGGAAATGCATCTGGCTATGTTTCATCTTATTATGTTGATTATGATGATAGTTATAATTTGTATAATCATTCATATTTTGGTTGGACAGTTGACAAGTGGAGTTTCTCTGGTGAATTGCCAACAATTCAATTAACTGTTGATGTTAAAGAAACCGGTGAAATTATAAATGATTATAATTTGTATCAAAATTATCCTAATCCATTTAACCCTGCAACAACAATTAGCTTTAATTTAAAGGAACAATCAAATGTTACTTTAACTATTTATAATATTATGGGTGAAGTTGTTAGCAAACTGATTAATAATCAAACAATGGCAGAGGGGAATCATTCATTAAGATTTGATGCATCAAATTTAACAAGTGGTTTATACTTATATGAATTAAAAGTTGGAAGCGTTACACTAAACAAAAAAATGATGCTTTTAAAATAATTTCTTTTTATATTTATACTGACCGGAATTTTTCCGGTCAGGTTATTTATTTGGGAATTAGTTGTAAAGATGGTTTCGCATAAGATTCCTATAAATTATTTTTAGATTCCAATAAACATATCAAATACGATTTCATTCCCCCGATTAAATAATTTTTTTTCATTTAGTTAAAGAATTATAATAAAAAATATCGGAGGCTTCATGAAACTTTTATGTTCCTTCATTTTAGCACTTCTTATATCAAGCACTTTGTGTGCTCAGATTCCAAATAAAATTTCATATCAAGGAATTTTGACAGATCAGAATGGACAAATTGTTTTAAATAATGATTATACATTAACCTTTAAATTATATGATACAATTGCAGGTGGTTCCGTTCTATGGCAAGAACTTCAGGTAACTCCAGTTGCAAATGGAATCTTTAATGTAATGTTAGGTAATGTTAACCCTATAAATCTTCCATTTAATAAACAATATTATTTAGGTATCACAATTGGTTCAGGAAGTGAATTAAGTCCAAGAATTGCAATGACATCTAATCCATACAGCCTAATGTCAAAGACAGTTGAAGATGGGGCCATAACTAATTCTAAACTTGCACCAGGATTAACTATTCCTCCTGGAGGAAATGCAGGAGGTGATTTAACTGGAACTTATCCTTTGCCCACCGTAAGTAAATTGCAGGGAAGATTAGTTTCAAATTCTCTTCCTTCTATAGGTCAAGTTTTGGGTTTTAATGGTACACAATGGCAGCCAATGACATTACCTTCAAGTGGTATAAGTGGAGTTGGTACAGTAGATTATATTCCAAGGTTCAATGCAACAAATAGTATAAGTAACTCTTTAATTAGTCAATCATCAACAAATATTGGTATTAATACTGACCAACCATTAATTTGGCTAATTACTGCGGGTAAGCCATCTAATCTGTCATCTTTTATAACACTTATTTCAGGTGGGGCTTCAGGACTTTATCTTCGAAGTGGTGCAAAAAGCTCTTCTATTTATAATTATAATACCGGAACTCTAGCATTCTCCATTAATGATACTACTCGTATGGTAATATTTAGTACCGGTGAAATTGGAATAGGGGATACTATTTTCCCGAATGGCGTTGCTGCTCTTGGGGTAAGTACTCATAAAATTAATGCCGGATATTTCTATTCTGATGCAGCAAATTTTAATACAGCAGTACTAAAAGGTGTTTGGAATTCCAATTCAAATTTTGATTCGTATGGAGTCCTTGGTGAAGCTATTGGAAATCCAGGTTGGGGAATTGGAGGTAATTTTAAAGGTAATTACAAAGGAATCCAAGCGCAAGTAAATGATCCTGGAACCCAAAGTTCGTATGGAATACATGGTTTAAATCTTAGCGTTATAGGAATTAAATATGGTGTGTGTGGAGAGGCAGCAGGTTTATCAGGAACTGGCACTAGATATGGAGTATATGGAAGAGGCGTAAGTGGAACAACTAATTATGGAGTATTTGCTAATGGTAATTTAGCTTACACTGGATCCTTTATTACTCCATCAGCAGAATTAAAATTCAAATCAAATAGTGCACCAATTTCCAATAGTCTTAATAAACTTCTTCAAATAGTTCCTGAATACTTTAGTTTCAAGACAGATGATTTTCCAACAATGAACTTTTCTAAAGGGAATCATTATGGTTTGAATGCAGAAGAAGTGGAGAAAATTTTTCCTGAGATAGTTTCAGAAGAAGTTAATGTTTATACAAATTTTGAAACTAAAGAAACAATTGAAACAAATTATAAAGGAATAAACTACATTGAACTTATTCCAATTTTAATTCAATCAATTAAAGAGCAGCAAGTTCAGATAGAAGAACTTAAACAAAAAGTTTCTGAATTAAGTAAATAAAAGAGATGTAATATGAAAAAAACATTAATGATAATTTGCATATCTACTCTGCTTGTAAATGCACAATATAAAATAGATAGATTTGCATTTACATCAGGTGGAAATACTTCTACCTCTTCAACAAATATTATAAAATCTTCTGTTGGTTTAATAGTAACAGGTAAATCAACAAGTGCATCCAATATTGTTAATATCGGATTCTGGTACATAGCTCAGACATTAACAGGAGTTAAGGATGAGAATACAATTCCTTTTACTTTTAATCTTTACCAGAATTATCCTAATCCATTTAATCCTTCAACTACAATTAAATATGACCTTCCACAGGAAAGTAATGTTATATTAAAGGTTTATAATTTATTAGGACAAACAGTTGCTACCATTGTAAACACTAATCAAAAAGCAGGTACATATGAATACAAATGGGATGCAAGCAGATTCTCAAGTGGTTTTTACATCTACAGAATAGAAACCAATAAAAACATTTTAACTAAAAAAATGCTCTTCCTTAAATGACAAGTAAAAAATTATTTAATCGATTATTTAAAGAAATTAATATTAAATGGAGAATATATGTTGCGTAAGATTTCTACTTTCATCATAATATTAGCTTTTACTGCACTTGCTCAAGTGCCGAATAAAATTTCTTATCAAGGAATTTTAACAGACCAAAATGGTCAAATAGTTTTGAATAATGATTATACATTGACCTTCAAACTTTACGATACAATAATAGGTGGTTCAGCTTTATGGCAGGAACTTCAGGTTATTCCAGTTGCTAATGGAATTTTTAATGCAGAACTAGGCAGGGTCACTCCATTAAATCTTTCATTTAACAAGCAATATTATTTGGGAATTACGGTAGGTGCTGGTAATGAATTATCTCCCAGGATATCGTTAACATCAAATGCATACAGTTTAATGTCTAAGACTGTTGTAGATGGAGCAATAACAAGTTCTAAACTTGCATCGGGATTAACAATTCCTGCTGGTGGTACTGCGGGTGGTGATTTAACGGGAACATATCCCAACCCCACTGTAAGCAGTTTGTTAGGAAGACACTTATCCACTGTACAACCAAATATGGGACAGTTTTTAGGTTTTAATGGTGCAAGTTGGGTACCTACAAGTTTACCTTCTTTAGGCATTGGAGGAAGTGGTACTGCCGGGTACATTCCTAAGTTCTCAGCTAATACAACTTTAGCAAACTCTTTTTTGAGAGAAGCGGGCGATTACTTAGGAATAAATACTAAGGGAGGAACCATAAATTGGTTAATTACTGCAGGAAGTGATTCAATACAGTATGCATACTTAGGATTAAAGTCTTCAGTTAGTTCAGGTATTTCATTGAACAATGGTGTAAATACAACTATCATTTATCAAGATAATACTTATGGAGATTTAAGTATAAAAAAAGGTGGTCAGGATAAATTTAGAATAAGAAATGATGGTTCAGTACATATCGGATATGTTAATACAGATAGTGGTGTAGTTACAGTTACCGGCAACAGAAAATTTGCTGGATATTTTGAATCTGATTCTGCATCATCTGATGCATCCGGTTTATTTGGTTATTGGGGGTTTAATAATTCAATGGACGGTTCTGGAGTTTATGGCAAAGGGTTAGGAAATGATGGATGGGGTATTGGGGGTGAATTTGTAGGAAATTTTATGGGAGTAAGAGGAGAAGCTGGAAGTGGTAATGCTAGCTCTACTTCCGGAGTAGCAGGATTTAATCTTGGATTTGCTGGAACTAAATATGGTGTACTAGGACAAGCCTATGGTTCGGGGACAGGCAATAGATATGGTATTTATGGCTTAGGCGCTAACGGGACTACGAATTATGCTGTTTATGCAAATGGAAACTTAGCTTATACAGGTACATTAACTCCACCTTCAGATATTAAATTAAAGAATAATATTACACAAATATCAAATGGGTTAAGTAAAATTCTTCAACTAGAGCCAAAGTATTATACATTCAAAGTAGATGAATATCCTACAATGAATTTTGCGAAAGGATATCATTATGGTTTAATAGCTCAGGAACTTGAAAATATATTTCCTGAATTAGTTTCCGAAAATGTCAACACTACTCTTGATCCTGAAACCCATAAAGAAACAACTGTAAATTATAAAGGAATAAATTACATTGAATTAATTCCTTTACTAATTCAGGGTATGAAGGAGCAGCAGGTTATTATTGAAAAACAACAAAAAGAAATAGATGAATTAAAATCTTTAATTAAATAATGCTTTTAACAAGCTGTACTTACAAGCTGCTCTAAAAGGGCAGCTTTTTTTATGCTTTTAAATCCTATTTGTGTTTTTGAGATAAGTATTTTTACTGTAAATTTGAAGTACAAAAAGTATTGAATATTTAATGAATATTAATCTTGGGAGAGTTTATGGACTTCTTAAAAGAATTAGGAATTAAAGATAAGAATCACGGTTCTTCAACCGGAACTAAATGGTGTCACACAACTGATCAGGGTGAATTAAAAATCTATTCTCCGGGAACTGGAGAGTACATAGCATCTGTTTATCAATGTTCTGAATCTGATTATGAACATATTATGAAAACAGCTGAAGAGGCTTTTGAATATTGGAAACATATCCCTGCTCCTAAAAGAGGTGAGATAGTTAGACAAATAGGTTTAAAGCTAAGACAATACAAACAGGCTCTTGGTTCTTTAGTTTCATTTGAGATGGGGAAATCATTACAGGAAGGTTTAGGCGAGGTTCAGGAAATGATTGACATCTGTGACTTTGCAGTTGGACAATCAAGAATGTTATATGGGTTCACAATGCATTCCGAAAGGCCTAATCATAGAATGTATGACCAATATCATCCATTAGGAATTGTTGGTACCGTATCAGCATTTAATTTTCCTGTAGCAGTATTTTCATGGAATGCCATGATAGCTGCTGTATGCGGTGATGTTAATTTATGGAAACCATCCTCTAAAGTTCCTTTGTCTGCAATTGCAGTTCAAAATATTTTAAGTCAGGTAATTACAGAAAATAATTTGCCTGAAGGTATTTTTAACTTAGTAATCGGACGTGGTGCGACTATTGGCGAGATGATGTTAAAAGATAAACGCCTTCCATTGATTTCATTAACAGGTTCTACCAGGGTAGGCAAGCACGCTAATGCAGTTATTGCCGAAAGATTTGGAAAAGCAATTATGGAATTAGGTGGAAATAATTCAATCATTATTACTCCTGATGCTGATTTAAAAATGGCTATGCCTGCTGTAGTATTTGGTGCTGTTGGTACCTGTGGACAAAGATGTACATCAACCAGAAGATTAATTGTTCATGAATCTGTTTACGATAAAGTTAAAGATACAATAGTTACCGCATACAAAGGTCTGAAAATAGGTAATCCATTAGATGAAAAAAATCACGTTGGTCCTTTGATTGATAAAGGTGCTGTTAATGATTTTACCAAAGCTATTGAAAGAGTTAAAGAAGAAGGTGGTAAAGTATTATTTGGTGGTGAAGTTTTACAAGGTAAGGGATATGAATCAGGAAATTATGTAATGCCTGCAATTGTAGAAGCAGAAAATCATTATCAGATTGTACAGGAAGAAACCTTTGCTCCAATTTTATATTTAATAAAATATAAAGGTGATGTCACTGAAGCAATCGCATTGAACAATGGAGTAGTTCAGGGATTATCTTCATCAATATTTACAAACAATATGAGAGAAGCAGAACAATTCCTATCGGCCTGGGGTTCAGACTGTGGAATTGCAAATGTAAATATTGGTACATCAGGTGCTGAAATTGGTGGTGCATTTGGTGGTGAAAAAGAAACCGGAGGCGGAAGAGAATCAGGCTCTGATGTTTGGAAATGTTATATGAGAAGACAAACTAATACAGTTAACTTTGGTACAACCCTTCCATTAGCTCAAGGAATTAAATTTAATATTTAATTATTGATAAGATTTCTAATGATAGACAGGTGAGCAATTGCCTGTCTATCTTTTTGTTCACCTCAAAACTATCTTCTTTTTTTCTTTGATTCCTTATCAGTTTTATTCTTCATAATTGAAATCACAATTGATGTCGCAAGAACACCTATAATAAAGAAGAGAGAAATCATTGAATCTATTTTATAAATATCCGTAAGCAGCATTTTAACACCAACATAGAAAAGAATTAATGCTACCCCATATTTTAAATAAGCAAACAAATTAGCAAGGCCAGCCAGGGCAAAATAAAGAGAACGAAGTCCCATTACAGCAAGTATATTTGATGTAATAACAATGAATGGATCTCTTGTAACAGCAAGTATAGCAGGTATAGAATCAATAGCAAAAATTAAATCTGCTGATTCAATTAAGAGAAGAGTAACTAATAAATTAGTAATATAGTATTTCCCATTCTTTTTAAGAATGAAACTTTTTCCTTCATAAACTTCAATAACATTAAAACGCTTGTACAAGAATCTAAGTAAAAAATTTTTTTCAAGCTTTATATCATTTTCCCCGCTTGAAGATATCATTTTATATGCAGCATAGAACAAGAAAAATCCAAATATATAAATAATAAAATGGAATCGTTCTATTAATGCTACTCCTGCCATAATAAAAATTATTCTCATTACTATGGCACTTAAAATACCCCACTTTAAGATATGCGGTTGATTAGCATCCTTAATTTTCATCAAATCGAAAATCATAAGGAAGACAAAAAGATTATCTACAGAAAGGGATTCTTCGATAAGGTAACCGGTAATGTAATCTACTGCTTTAGATTGGCCATTCTCCATAAAGAAGTAGATGAGTACCCCAAATAAAATAGCGGTACCTACCCAGATACCGCTCCAAAATAAACTAGTTTTTAATCTTATTTTTTCATCACGATGTTCAGTTGCATAAATATCTACGATAAACATAGTTAAAGCAATAACTACAAATACAATCCAAAAGTAATGTTCTGGTATCATTATTTCCTAAATCGTTGTACATAATCTTGATTATGGTAAAAGAATTCCACACGAAATAACAGTAGTCCATAAACCTGATTTATCGCCTTCAGCTGATTGGGTGATATTAAAAGTACGAACAATTTTTCCTGACATTTTATAAATATTTTCTCTTTCACTCCAATCAGTATCAGGATTAAAATCAACTCCTAAAGTTGTTGCCAACATAGTAGCTGCTAAATCTTCAGCATAATCACCGGCAACTTTTTCAGTTTGTCCAAAAGGATGATGCTCAGAAAGATAACCATAATTTGAACTTGGATCACCTGGAATGGCTACTCCAATAGATGCTGCAATAAGTCTGTTAGGTTCATTAGTTGAATTACGAGCCATAACAGCAAAAGTAATCTGCCCTGGTTTTAACTCTTTTAAACCTTCTTCTTTTGTAATCCTCTTACATCCTGTAGGGAAGATACTGCTTACAGTAACAAGATTACATATTTCAATATTAGCACTTCTTAATGCTAATTCAAAAGATGTTAAATACTCCTTGTGGCGGCCTACCCCTTTGGTAAAAAATATTTTAGTTGGTACATACAATTAATCATCTCCTTTTTTAATGTATAATTTTTGCGAATTTTCTTTTACCTACTTTAAGAACAACTGGTTCAGACAAGTTAATTAAAGCCATTACATCATCTACTTTATTACCATTGACTGAAACACCCCCTTGAGCAACGAGCCTTCTTGCTTCTCCTTTAGAAGGAGCAAAATTTATTTGTGTAATTAAATCTAATATATTTAATTCTTTTTGATTAGTATCAATCTTAATTTCCGGTATATCATCTGGTACTTCTTTTTTTATAAAAATCTTATCGAATTCATCAACTGCTGCATTAGCTGCTTCTTGGTCATAGTACATCTTCACTAATATTTTACCCAATTCTCTTTTTATATTTCTTGGATTGATACTTGAGTCAATCAGCTGGGATTTTATACTTTTTAATTTGTCATTAGAAACATTAGTGGCTAATTCATAATAAGTATAAATCAATTCATCAGGGATGGATAGAGTTTTACCAAAAATATCTTTAGGCAGGTCAGAAATGCCAATGTAATTACCATAAGATTTACTCATCTTTTCTTTTCCATCAGTTCCAACAAGAAGAGGCATAGTTATAATAACCTGAGGTTCAATTCCGTACTCTCTTTGCATATCTCTTCCAACAAGAAGATTAAACTTCTGGTCCGTACCACCTAATTCAACATCACTTTTTATAGCAACAGAGTCCATTGCCTGCGCAAGAGGATATAAAAACTCGTGTATACTTATAGGCTCACCAGCTTTATATCTCTTAGTAAAATCATCTCTCTCCAACATTCTGGCAACAGTATATTTTGAAGCTAATTTTATTACATCTTCAAAAGACATCTTGCCTAACCATTCTGAATTATATACAATTTTTGTTTTTTCTTTGTGAAGAATTTTTGAAGCTTGTTCAAAATAGGATTGTCCATGTTTTCTTGTTTCTTCAAGAGATAGGGCAGGACGTGTAACGTTTCTCCCTGAAGGGTCACCAATCATTCCGGTAAAATCACCAATAATTAATATTGCCTGATGTCCTAATTCCTGAAAATGTGCAAGCTTGCGAAGTACAACAGAGTGACCAATATGAAGGTCAGGTCTGCTTGGGTCGCATCCTAATTTTATGTTTAGAGGTTTATTTTCTTTGAGGGACTTCTCTAATTTTTTTAATAATTCATCTTCCGGAATAATTTCAAATGTACCTCTTCTAATAAGGTCCATTTGTTCATTAATGCTGGGGAAATTTATTTTTTCTGTCATTAGTACTTTATTTTTCTTTCCTGGTCTCTTTGAAAATCTTTCTTTGCTAAAGCTTCACGTTTATCATACATCTTTTTACCTTGAGCCAAGGCAAGTTCAACTTTTACTTTGCCATTCTTAAAATATAGTCTTAAAGGAATAAGCGTTAAGCCTTTTTCCTTTATTTTACCAATCAATTTTCTAATTTCACTTTTATTAAGCAAGAGCTTTCTACTGCGCGTTGGTTCGTGATTATTGATATTTCCTTGCTTGTATTCACTAATATTAGCACTATTCAACCATACCTCACCATCCTTAAGAATAGCATAACTATCCACCAGATTAGCTTTACCTTCTCTTAGTGCCTTAACCTCAGTACCTTGTAAAACTATACCAGTTTCCCAAGTTTGCAAAACATGATATTCGTGTCTTGCTTTCCTGTTAACAGTTATATTTTTCTCCTGATCCTTCTCGTCCATATAAACCAATATTTAAACTATAAAGATAAAAAAATATGATGAAATTATTAAATAATATAAGAGATATGAAGATAAAAAAAAGGGAGCAGAAGCTCCCGTAAATCACTTTAGAAGAATCATTTTCTTTGATTGGACATTATTTCCTGAAACAAGCTGATAAACATACATCCCATTCGCTAATTCTGATGCGTCAAAAGAGATATCATATTTTCCACCAACAAGTTCCTGGTTTAATAATGTTTTTACCAAATTCCCCAATACATCATAAATTTTTAATGTAGTAAATTCATTTTCTTTAAGATTGAATTTAATGTGAGTGACAGGATTAAATGGATTAGGATAATTCTGTTCCAGGTTAAATCCTGCTGCTAAAACTTGTTCATCCTCTTCTTTCTTTAAGTTGGAACAACCACAAATTTTCTCATCATTTCGTGATCTTCGTGTGAGAGTATGTGACAATGCCATACATATTCACCAATTCTGTCAAACCTTGCAATTAATCTTGTAACTTCTTCAGGGTACAATATGCCTGTATCCTTCCAACCTTTTTCATAAACACCGGGTTCTTCTTCAGTATCAATTTTATCAATATCAGTTAATTTATAACCCATTACCATTGAATGATCGTGAGCCATATTATGTTTATCTAATAAAACTCCTTCAAATTCTTGCCTTCCCAAAATTTGGAATCTTACTAAATGAAGGTGAATGGGATGTGCATCCTCTGTTGTATTATAGATTTCCCATATTTCAGTAGAATTATTTTTGATGTATTCTGTAATAGGGTCATTCCAAGTTAAAGTTCCATCATTAGGATTATTTTCATCAACTATACCTAACATTGGCTGCATTCTACCATATTGGTCCATTCCTTCAGAAAGCATTAGTTTGCGAATGATTTTTGATTGCAATTTCTTTATTGGTTTACCAAGGTCTGATGGTAATTGAACATTATCAACAACATTTATATTTTTCACTTTAAACTGCATTATCAATCCATTTGAATTTGGATCAGGTATGTCATCTCCATTAGGAAATGGAGCCGGAGCATCATTGGTTATAATAATATTTTTTCCAAGCAAAGCAGGGTTTGAAAAATCTATAACTACATCATATCTTTCTCCTGGAGCAACAAGTAATTCGTTTATTGGGGAAACATTTTCAAGAAATCCTTGATCAGAACCTATTACATTCCATTTTATATCCTGAACATCATTGGATGTCAACTTCATTCTGTAGAATCTTGAATCAGAGCCATTGAGGATACGGAATCTATATTTAACAGGTTCAACTTCAAGGTAGGGCCAGGCTTTACCATTAACGAGAATTACTTCACCAAAGAATTCCGGTTGTATCGAAGGTTTTGTCTGGTCAAATAATCTGAATCCTTCAACAAATTCAGCAGGTATATCAGGAATTGCAAGTTGACCATTACCATTAAACATTTTATCCTGTATGACCATTTCTATTTCATGTGTACCGGAAGGAATTTTATTTTTTCTTATTAGTTTTAATTCGTTATTATCTCTCAATAGGTAAAAAGCTGCAAGACCCATATATACATTAGTTCTTGTTAAACCTAAGGTATGATCGTGAAACCAATAGGTTGAAGCATCTTGTTTGTTTTCATAATTATATACATCTTTTATAAAATCAGGCCCCTTTGTACCATTAGGCGTCCACCAGGCTTCAGGCTTTCCATCACTTACTGATTCAACATCGCCACCATGTAAATGAGGAACAATAGGAATTCCATTGGTTGCAATATTATACATATCCATTCCATTATGTTCTGCAAATGCCCAATGTAATGTATTATCAAGAGGCAAAGGGTATTCGTAGCCTAATTTGTTAACATAATGAACATTGACAGATTTATTTTCCATTGCAACAAGTGTAGGTCCTAAATAATCAAAAACATTTTGGTCTACACTATAACCCCAAACTTTGGTGTTTGTAGGAACTGAGGGATTCAACCCAAAATCGTGTAAACCTTCCCCTATATAGATAGTGATATTTCCTCCCGCAGTAATATCTTGTCGTTCTATTATGGGAAGTGGATTAACAAATTTTGGTAACAATTCGGCATTAACAACTGGATGTGTATATAAAGGATTGTTGGTAGTTGGAAGTTGAGCAAATAGCTTAATACTTAAAAAAAGTACTAAAAAAAACATCATAGTAATTGTAGCCATCTTTTTCATAGTAATTCTCCATCAGAAATTTAATCTGTTAAAAAATGAATGTAGAGTTTTTAATATACGTTAAACAAAATATTTTACACTTATCTTAAAACATTGAAGATGTTTGTTTAACTTTTTATCTTCTAGGTCAAAAAATTTAAAAACTATTTTTTATTCAGTATGAACCTTGAAGGTTTATTATTTGATAAAGAAGTGCTACTTGTTTTTTTTATAAATACGAAAAAAGAGGGTAGCTCCTTCAATAAAGAAGGAGCTACATAATTCTTGTGTGTTCTTATTTTAAGAGATTTTCTTCAAGGAACATTATCATAGCATTAGTTTGGAAGTCTCTATTGCTTTTCTTTTGAAATCCATGACCTTCATCCTTAGCCATTAGATACCAGGTTTTTACTCCATTCTTCTTAACAGCATTAAGAATTTGTTCAGCTTCGGTAACAGGAACACGAGGGTCATTAAAACCTTGAATAACAAACAATGGGATTGTAATCTTACTTGCATTAGTAGATGGAGATATTTTCGTTAAAAACTCTTTCATCTTTGGTTCACGTTCATCTCCGTATTCAACTCTTCTTAAGTCTCTTCTATAAGATTGAGTATTATTTAAGAAGGTAACAAAGTTACTAATACCTACCACATCAATGCCGCACTTAAGTTGATTACTATAATGAGTCAACGTGGATAAAACCATATAACCTCCATAGCTTCCGCCATAAACACATATACGATTACCATCTAAGTCAGGCTGTTTTTTTATCCATTCAATTAACTTACCAATATCCTGAACAGATTCTTCTCTCTTAAAGCCATTATCCATGGCAAGATAAGTTTTACCATATCCTGTTGAGCCTCTAACGTTTGGAGCAACCATTGCTATTCCCATTTCATTAACAAAGTATTGAGTTAAAGAAGAAAATCCAGGTTGAAATTGACTTTCAGGTCCTCCATGAATATTTATTATAACTGGAAATGGTCCTTTACCTTTCGGCTTAAATACAAATGCAGGAATTTCTCTATTATCAAAAGTAGGGTAGTGAATTAAATCTGCTTTAACAAACTTATGTGTATTTAATCCTCCAACTTCACTGAAAGTCCATCTTTCCATTTTGTTATCATCAAGATTAATCGAAAAAGCATCACCTGGAAGCTGAGGAGTATTAACAGTAAACCCTAACATTTTATCATCATAAGAAAAATTAAAACCTCCTACAATACCTTCTGGAACATCCAAAGGTTTATATTTCATTGTGTTCATATCCATCATATAAGCTTTTGTTAAGCCATCTACATTAACAGTGAAAACAAGTTTATCACTGTTCTGTGAAAGCTCAAGTTCTTCAACATCCCAGTTTATATCAGGAGTAAGTACAGTTATCTTCTTAGTAGCTCTATCATAATATTTAAGTTTTATAAATTCACTATTTTCATCGCTTGTAAAAATTATTCCTTTTTTATCCTTTGCAAATAAAGCTGCACCATAAGAAATATTTTGATTACTCTTATTAAAAGGAATAAGTTCGTTTGTATTTAAGTTATAAGTATAAATATAAGATTCATTTGCTGATACATACTTAACTACAATCAATTCTGAGTCATCATCTGACCAATCGAATACGGCCCACTCACCACCTTCAGAAATAATTGGCTGTACTTTCATAACATCATTAATAGTACTTATATAAATATCATTATCAGTCCCATTTCTTCTTGTACTTGAAAAAGCAAATTTATCTCCTTTATTAGACCATCCAAGTAATCCATTTCTGCTTTTTCCATCAGTTAACATTTGAAATGAACCATCATCAATATTGAATGTATATATCTGATAAAATTCACCACCTCCAACATCCTTTGTAAATAAAAACATATCTTTTGTTTTATCAGGACAAACAATCAAATTACCAACTGGTTCATTGAAAAAAGTTAATTGCTGCCTTGCACCACCAGGCATTGCAACGTAGTGTATCTGACCGGTCTCTCCGAATCTTGTCCCTATCAGCATACCTTGTTTACTGGGCAGCCAATCAGCAAATCTTGCTGAACGAACATTTTGATATTGAAAAACTTTATCAACTATTCTCTGAGGAACTTCCGGAATATTTTCCATGACCAGATTTCCTCTTTCAATCCTATCAGATTGGGGGAGAATATTAATAAAACAGAAAAGCTGAAGAACTATGAATAATCTTTTCATTGCATCCTCAAAAATTAGACTTAGGGTAAAATAATATATTTTTATTAATCTGAGAAGATTTAAATAATTAAAGATGACATCTTTTTAAAAGATGTCATCTTTAGCCTGTAAATTAATATAATTTTTCTTGAAAGATTAAACTTAGTTAAGTAAGTTAAAAAGATAAAAATCTTTAATTTAGCTGAACAAATTATGTCTGGTAAATATCCTCTCTACATAAAAATATTTATTGGTCTTGCAGTGGGTTTAATAGCAGGATTAATAACAAATTTTTTCTTCCCTCAAAATAAAGATGTTCAATGGTTTGTTGCTAATATTGCTTATCCATTGGGACAAATCTTTTTGCGATTAATTTTTATGATAATTGTACCATTGATATTTACTGCAATTGTTCTTGGTGTTGCGGATTTTAAAGATATAAATAAAATTGGCAGAGTTGGTCTTAAAGTACTTTTTTATACGTTTTTAATAACTTCAATATCTGTATTGATAGGATTATTCCTTGTTGATGTTATTCAGCCCGGAAAAGGAATTGATGAGCAGGGAAGAAACATTTTAATGAGTATGATTTCCGATAAGCAAAATGTTTCATCGATTATTGAAAAAGCAAATGAATCAAAATCTTTAGTTCAAATTATTGTAGATATAATTCCACGTAATCCATTCGTTGACATAGTAAGTTATCTTGACCCAAATTATCGCGGTGGGGGATTGATATCAATTATGTTTTTTGCTTTAATATTTGGAATAGCTTTAGCAATGATAAGTCAAGAGAAGGCGGCACCTCTTATCAAGGTATTTCAAGCATTATATGAAGTAGTTATGAAAATAATTGACTTTGCTATGAAACTTGCTCCATATGGAGTGGCAGCATTGGTATTTTCAACTGCTGCCGGATTGGGATTTTCTATTGTAACAATCTTGGCAAAATATATTATGGTTGTTATAAGCGCTTTGCTAATCCACTTTATTTTTACGTATGGTGCAATCATAAAGTTTATTATTAAAAGAAATCCGTGGCACTTCTTTAGAGATATAAGCGAAGTATTGCTTACTGCTTTTTCTACAAGCTCATCAAATGCAACATTGCCTACTTCAATAAGAGTAACTCAGGATAATTTAAAAGTTGATAAAGATATAACGAATTTTGTTTTAACAGTTGGCTCAACTGCAAATCAAAATGGAACAGCCCTTTATGAAGGAATCACAGTTCTATTCCTTGCTCAATTTTTTGGGATTGAATTATCTATACTGCAGCAGCTAATGGTTGTATTTTTATCAATACTTGCAGGTATAGGAACTGCTGGAGTTCCGGGAGGGTCGTTGCCATTAGTGGTAATGGTTCTGCAAACAGTAGGAGTGCCTGCAGAGGGAATTGGAATTATTCTTGGAGTTGATAGAATACTTGATATGTCAAGAACAGTTGTTAATGTTTCAGGAGATATTGTTCTTGCTGCTTGGGTTGATAAATCAGAGTAAATAGCCGCAATTTAAACCAATTTACCACCTAATTCATCTGTAATGATTTTTACATAAGGATCATTTTTATCAAGTTTATTTTGAGATTTATTCTCAGGTTTAGAAGGTGCTTGAATAAATTTAGGATTAAGATTTAAGGGAACCTTAAAGAATTCAGAAATTTTTGTATTTAGCAATTTTTTATTCATATTAAAAGTTTGCTGAGCATTTTCAATTTCAGTCACAACATTTACATTATTACCTTCCAAACTTGCAAGCTTTAAGCTTTTCATAAACGGACCAAGTATTAATCCATTATCTTCTGCAATGTAATTGGCGAAATTATCCCATTTAGATTTAATTTCATCAAATGTAATAACAGGCTGCTTTGCTGATAGTGGTTTTTCAGCTTTAAGAGTTGAAGCCATTATCTTAACTTCAGGAGCAGTAGTTGCAGCAGGTTTTTTTTCTGTTGTTTTATCTTCAACAGAAGGTTCAATATCTAATTTAGAAGTAAAATTACTGCTGTTTATTAGGTATGGAGTTTTTTTTTCTGCTGTAACTTGAATTTCTACATCACCTTCGCTTATTTTAGAAAGTAAACTGCTTATGGTAGAGGACCTTTCTAGACCAATCATATGAGCGAGCGAAATTTCTACTTTTAACTTTTGGTTCTGAGAGTATTTTAGTTCTTGATTGACCTTATTGAGATAGTTTAATAATCTAAGTAAATCACCTTCAGAGAATTGGTCAATATAGTTTAAATATCTGGTTTTATAAATTTGAGCTGCTTCAATCAAATCAGAATTCTGTGTAAGAATTACAGTCATAATATTTCTAAAATGTTCAGTTAATCCATCAACAAAATCAACGAAGTTCCATCCATTCTCATAAATCTTTTTTGATACTTCAAAAACAACTTTGAAATTTTTATTTATAACAGCATCAGATATATCAAAATAAATTTCATCATCAACAAGATTTAACATCTTTGCAATTGTATGATGGTCAATCTTATCACCACAAAATGCTACTACCTGGTCAAAATAACTTTCAGCATCACGCAAAGCTCCATCAGCTTTTTTTGCTATGATGGTTAACGAAGTATCATCTATTTGTATATTTTCTGCAATAGCAATTTTATTTAATAATTCTTTTATTGTATCAAGTTGAATTCTTCTAAAATCATAACGCTGACAGCGTGAGATAATTGTAAGTGGGACTTTATGAATATCAGTAGTAGCGAAAATAAAAATTGTATGTGAAGGGGGTTCTTCTAATGTCTTAAGGAAAGCATTAAATGATTCCCTTGTTAACATATGAACTTCATCAATAATATAAACTTTGTATTTACCTCTTGCGGGGGCAAACTTAACTGACTCCCGAAGATTTTTTATTTCATCAATACCTCTGTTGGATGCGCCATCAATTTCAATAATATCCAATGTTTGACCATTCTGAATATTCTGGCACATTTCACATTCACCGCAAGCTTCAAAATCAACAGGGTTGGTACAGTTTAAAGTCTTTGCAAGAATTCTTGCTGTAGTAGTTTTGCCAACACCTCTTGGACCGGTAAAAAGATAAGCGTGCGCTATTCTATTATTCTTAATCGCATTCTTTAATGTTGTAGTTATATGTTCCTGACCAACAACATCATTAAACTTTTGAGGTCTCCATTTTCTTGCAGTTACAATAAAAGCCATATTATAAAATCTCTTTTGAAATAAATGAACAGTATTGTTCTAAATAAAATTTATCTTCTTCATTAAATGAATAATAACTTTCGCTGTCAAGATCAAGTACGCCAAAAAGAGAATTGTCTTTATTGAAAATCGGAACAACAATCTCTGATTTTGAATTCGCATCACAAGCAATATGTCCGGGGAATTTATCCACATTAAGGACAATAATCGTTTCTCTTTTTTCAGCAGCAGTACCACAAACTCCATTGCCAATTGCAATTTGAGTGCAGGCTACTTTTCCCTGGAAAGGTCCTAAATATAGTTTATTCCCATCATAAATATAAAAACCAACCCAGCTAATTTTATTGAAATTTTGTTTTAACAAAGCGGAAAAATTTGCAAGGTTAGATATTAGATTATCATTCTTGTCAATCAAAGATTCAACAACCTTGCTAAGTTGTTCGTATTTCTCTTTATCAGAAAGCTTTTGCTCTAATACAATATTATTTTCTTCCACGAATAGCTTTCTTTTTATTTGATTTTATTTTTAACTTGGGAAATACATAAGGAATAGCATCCTTAAAATCTTCCACAGGAATAATTGTTAAATCTTTTAGTACACTTGCTTGAATTTCTTTTATATCCACTTCATTATCTTTTGGAATAATGATGTTTGTAATTCCATTACGTTTAGCTGCCAATAATTTTTCTGTTAATCCACCTATAGGAAGAATTTTTCCTCTCAAAGTAATTTCACCTGTCATAGCAACATTACTTGATGCCGGAATACCTTTAACAGCAGAAAGTACAGCCATAGCCATTGTAATGCCTGCAGAAGGACCATCCTTAGGAATAGCTCCTTCAGGCAAGTGGATATGAACTTCTTTTCCTTTGTAGAAATTTGGATCCATACCTAAATGTTTGGCATCTGAACGTAGATAACTTAAGCCTGCCTGAGCAGATTCTTTCATTACATCACCAAGCTGACCGGTAAGAATTAATTTTTCAGAACCATTCATTATCGCAACATCAACATTAAGGATTTCACCACCTACACTTGTCCAAGCTAAACCTGTAACACTACCAACGGTACTTTCAGTACCGTGTTTTAATCTTCTAAACCTTGGAGTCTTCAAATATTTTTGAATGGTCTCAACAGTAACCAAATGCTTTTCAGGTTTTTTTGATTCTTCAGCTTCTTTAATAACTATATCTTTTGCTAATTTCCTACAAACAGAAGCAAGTTCACGTTCAAGATTTCTTACACCGGCTTCACGTGTATAATCTTCAATAATTTTTTTAATTGCTGAATCTTCAAATACAACATTTTTATTTTTTAAACCATGAGCTTCAAGCTGCTTTGGAAGAATATGTCTTTTTGCAATTTCTATTTTGTCATGTTCAAGGTAACCATTCAATTCAATGATTTCCATTCTATCCTGAAGTGGAAGAGGGATATTATACCTTACATTCGCAGTAGTAATGAACATTACCTGTGATAGGTCATAATCTACTTCAAGATAATGGTCATTGAAGGAATGATTTTGTTCAGGGTCTAAAACCTCAAGCATTGCTGATGAAGGGTCACCTCTGAAGTCCATACTCATTTTATCAATTTCATCTAAAAGCATAATGGGATTAACTGAACCGGCCTTCTTCATTGATTGAATAATTTTGCCCGGCATAGAACCTATGTAAGTTCTTCTATGTCCTCTAATTTCAGCTTCATCTCTAATCCCGCCTAAACTAATACGAACAAAATTTCTTCCCAAAGCTCTTGCAATAGATTTGCCCAAAGATGTTTTACCAACTCCCGGAGGTCCTACAAAACATAAAATTTGTCCACGCATTTGCTTAACTAAATTGAGCACTGCAATGTGTTCGACTATGCGCTCTTTAGGTTTTTCTAATCCAAAATGGTCTTCATCTAAAATCTTTTGTACGTGTTTGATGTCCAGATTATCTTTTGTCTTCTTTGACCAGGGGACATCGACCATCCATTCAAGAAAGTTCCTAATTACTGTATGCTCAGGAGACATTGGAGGAGTTTTCTTAAGCTTGTTCAATTCATCTAATGCTTTAACCTGAACTTCTTTTGGCATTTTGGCAGATTTAATCTGCTCTCTTAATTTTTGAATTTCAGGAGAAATATCTTCATCATCGCCTAATTCATCCTGAAGAATTTTTATTTGTTCTTGTATAATAAACTTACGCTGAGTCTTTGCAATATTTTCCTGAACTTTATTATCAATTTCTTTTTCAATTTTAAGAATATCAATTTCAGAGTTAAGTATTTTAACTACTTCATAAAATTGTTCTTTAATAGTAAATTTTTGAAGTATTGACTGCTTGACTTCGATTGATTGATTTATATTGGCAGCTATATAAAACAATTTTCTATCAGGTTCTTCAATATTATCATAAGCAGCAATTGCTTCATTAGGAACATTCCTTGAAATCTTTACATAATTCTTAAACAACTGAGATGCTTGTCTAACTAAAGCATTCATTTCATGGTCGTGTTCATTTTCAGGAATTATTACACTTATTTTTCCTTCGAAGAATTCTTTTTTATCCGTAAAACTCTTTATTCTACCTTGTAATAATCCATCAACTAAAATTTTCATTAAACCATTTGGGAGTTTAAGAATTTGAATAATTTTAGCTATCGTTCCTTCAGCATATATATCTTCTTTTTTTGGGTCTTCTATGTTAGATTTTTTTTGTGTGGATAAGAAAATATATTTTGAATTTTCTACTGCATAATTAGCTGCTTTAATAGATTGGTCTCTGCCAACGAGAACAGGGAATATCATATAAGGGAAAATAACTATATCTCTTAAGGGGAGAATGGGTAGAATTTCGGGAAGATTTTCAACAAGGTCCGTATTGCTAGTCGTACTGCTAATTTCTATTTCATTGTTCCTCTTCAATTAAAAGCTCCTTTACCGCTAAAAGTATTTTATAAAATGGAAATATATCAAAATTAAGCAGGGCATTCAAGGAACGATTAGAGTATAAATTAAACCTATCCTCTAATAATTGGTTATAATTTCAATCATATCTTTATGAATTAAACCATTTGTGGCAAGTACTTTTTTGGTATAAATAGTTGTAGGATTACTTTCAAAATCTGTTACTTTTCCCCCTGCTTCTTCAACTATAAGCATACCTGCAGCCATATCCCAGGGATGTAAATGAATTTCCCAAAAGCCATCGAAAATTCCTCTGGCTACATAGCAGAAATCAACAGCAGCTGAACCTAATCTTCTCATTCCTCTTGATGCTTTAGTTAAGGCAGTGAATTTTTCAAATGCGTGTTCAGGGTTATCATTTATATCATAAGGAAATCCTGTTACTAATAAACTTTGTGTTAATATAGAATTCTTACTTACATTAATTTTATTCCCATTAAGGAAAGCTCCGCTTCCTTTTTCAGCAGAATATAATTCATCTTTCATTACATCGTAAATAACTCCGGCAATTGTTTCATTATTTTTCTGAACACCGATTGATACAGAAAAAATTGGAAGTCCGTGAGCAAAGTTAGTAGTACCATCAAGAGGGTCAATAACCCATAAATAATCGGATGAACCTTTTACATTACTTCCTTCTTCAGCAAGAATTCCGTGAGATGAATAATTTTTCTTTACAAAATTGACAATCAATAATTCAGATGCCTTATCAATTTGGGTTACAAGATTTGATTCGCCTGTTTTAAATTGAATATCTAAATGTTTTCCAAAACCGTTTCTAACAACTTCACCTGCTTCTCTGGCGATTTGTTCAATATCTCTAATCATTACTTATACATTTCTTCAATAAGGTTACTATATCGCTCTTCAATAGTTTTGCGTTTAAGTTTTAGACTTGGTGTAACTTCACCTTCTTCAAGAGTGAATGGTTTTGATAAAAGGGTGAATTTTCGAATTCGTTCAAAGTTGGCTAACTTCTTCTGGAACTGACCCATTTCTTTTTCAAGTAATATATTTATTTCTTTTTTATTTATAAGGTCCTGAACATTATCATAACTAATCTTATTAGAATCTGCATATTCTTTCAAGGATTCAAAATCAGGAACTATTAATGCACTTAAGAACATTCTTCTATCACCAATAAGAACAAATTGGTCAATATACTTACTTGCAAGGAACAAGTTTTCAATTGGTGTTGGAGCAATATATTTACCACCTGATGTTTTAAATAAATGTTTCTTCCTGTCTGTAATAGTTAAAAATCCATCTGGATCAAATACACCTATATCTCCAGTATGCAGCCAACCATCTTTAATTGTTTCAGATGTTTCCTTTTTGTTTTTGTAATAACCAAGCATAACACTTGGACCTTTAACTAAAATTTCTCCATCAACTTCAATCTTTACTTCCAGTTCAGGAAAAACTTTTCCAACAGTTCCAAACTTATAAGCATCAGGACAATTAGCTGCTATAACAGGCGAGCTTTCAGTCAAACCATAACCTTCAATAATTAAAATTCCAATTGCTTCAAAGAATTCGCCTAACTCTCTTGATAATGCTGCGCCACCTGAAATGAAAAACCTGATTCTGCCTCCCGTTTTTTCAAGGAGTTTATCAAAGACTAATTTTTTTGCAATTTTATGTTTTGCACTAAGAGCCATTGGGATATTATTTTTCTTCCTGGCTATTGCATACTCTTTACCAATTTCAACTGCCCAGTAAAAAATTTTTTGCTTTGTTGCAGGCTGACTCTCAACATTTTTTAAAATCTTACTATAAATTCTTTCAAATAATCTGGGTACAGTAGTAATGATAGTTGGTTTTACTTCAATCATATTTTGAGCTACTGCTTCAATACTTTCAGCATAATAAATAGCACCACCGGTTGAGAAAGCAGTATAATAACCAGCCATTCTTTCAAATATATGACAAAGAGGGAGGTACGAAAGAAAAATATCATTAGCATTAACAGGGATAAATTTTAATGCTGAGCGGACATTTGATAAAATATTTTTATGCGAAAGCATTACTCCTTTAGGTTCACCTGTAGTGCCTGAAGTATAAATAATAGTGCAGAGGTCATCTTCCTTAACTTTGGAAGACGAGTTTATAAAATAATCAGTGTGATTATTTCTAAAGATAATTCCCATATTCTGAATGTCTTTGAAGGTATATAATGCTTCTTCCCCTTCCATCATATCCACTTCATTCATTATTATAACATACTGAAGATTTCTGCAATTCTTTTTTATCTTCATTAATTTATTTAGCTGAAATTTATTTGAAACAATTACTGCTTTTGATTCAGAATTGTTCAAAATAAATTCAATGGAATCTGCAGTTAAGGATGGATAAAGAGGTACATCAATTGCACCTAAACCTAAGATTGCAAAATCAGAATAAACCCATTCTGGTCTATTCTCAGCAATGATAGCTACTTTATCATCCTTCTTAATTCCTAAAGCCGCCAAACCTAAGGCAAAAGTTTCAGTATGTTCTTTTAGCTCATCATAATAAATCCCTTCAAACACTCCATTAACTTTACGTTTAACAATGTGCTTAGGTGGATTGGTATATAATGTTCCTAAAAAATTAAATAATTCGGGTATTGTTCTGCAAGGAATTGACATATATCTTCTTCTTTTATGCGCGTAAAAATATTTTGTTATTAGTAAGAACTTTGACTAAGTACAATAATAATAAAGTTACAAATAAACCTTTGACAAATCCCAACCAGGGAGTGATAGCTAAACTCTGAAGTAAACCATCAATCATTGTAATTGCAAGCAATGGTGTAATTAAATTAGTACCACCAGCATAAGCCAATAGAGGATTTTGTCCTGTTTTTATTACTAAATCTAAGTAATTATGTTTATTAAAAAAGTGAATTATGATTGTAAATGAAACCAAAAACATCAAAGCTATTCCTGAAGTTACAAAGTAAAAACTTAAAGTAGGTCTTCCTTTTTGAATACCTCCTTCATAAGGGTCAAGCATAATTCCAATAATTAGCCAGATAGTACCCCAGCCAAATAAAGATTTTATAAACTTCTCATTTACAGATTTGTCTTTGTAAATCAGCAGCCAACCAATTAAACAAAAAGCAAAAGCATATAACGTGGTTGGGAAAACTTGTCTGCTGTACAAACCGGATACGATAATAATTATCGAAATAAATATAAAAGAAGTTAAGAAAATATTTTTAATCTTTAAACTTGAGTTATTCAGAAATGAATTGAGAGTATCTTCCTTACCTGCGTTGTTAATCCATTTAAGAATTATATCTCCTGCAATAGTTCCGGGAATTACGATAAATAAATATTGCAAGTAATAAATTTTGAAAAGCCAGGGGATTTGAAAATTATTCCAAGCCCATGCAAGCCAATTACCTTCAAGAGTATGTGTAAGTCTGAATGCTAAAAGTACTCCAAAAATAGAAAGTCTTATTAAAAAATTATTTTGTGTAGCAAGCCATAGTAGTGAACCAAAGAAAAATACATTAGCAAGAACAAGAATTATTATATCACTTCTTTGAACTCTAAATCCTGAGCCATCAGGATAAGTTATCCAGACAAGGAAAATAATTAATCCTGTAAATCCGATTATCCTAAAAATACGTTCATAGTTCTTAAGCTTTAAATGAGAAGGAAGTTTGACATAGCTTAGGAATAAACATAAAAAACAAAGTAAAGATATTATATATGTATAGAATGTTGGATCTTTAACCATAACGCCGGGCATAATATGCTCAATAACAATTGCAAAGAACACTAACATCACTGTTCTCTTAACTATATCTAAGAGTACATTTGTAATTTTATTACTTTCAAGCTTAGGTTTTAACGCTAATGGAATAGCAGCACCCATAGCAAACAAGAAAAAAGGGAATACCAAATCAACCCAGGTGATACCAGGAATTTCAGGATGAAAAGAATGAGTCGGTGGAGGATTCTGTGCATGAAACATCCACGAAGGTAATGTACTTGGTATTCTGCTGGATAAAATCATTCCAAGTATAGCAATACCTCTCAGTGCATCAAGCGCTAATGCTCTTAATGCAGGTTCCTTTTTGTTTATTATTTTGTTATGATGTTTTTCTTTGGGTTTTAAGAGTTCCATTAGACACTTTTACATTATATGGTTTAATATAAAAGAATTGTTAAGAAATTAAAAGAATTAATTGTTGAGAATCGAAATAACTTAACAATTATTTAACAGTAATTTAACTATTTCTTAACATATAAATGTTCAATAATATATAAGTTAGTTTACATTAATTTAAGGAATATTATGTATAGAAAATTATTGTTATTACTGGTTATCTCTTTAATGAGCATTCCATTATTTGCACAGGATGTGACAACAAAAAATGATTCGATAGTAGAATCAATGAACTCGACTATAAAAGAACTTAAGAAAATAAAAATATCAGGATATATTCAAACCCAATGGCAGTTAGCTGAAAGTGAAGGAATAAAATCATTTTCAGGAGGAGATTTCCCGGCTGATTCAAAATCAAGATTTATGGTTAGACGTGGAAGATTAAAAGTTACCTATGATAACATATTATCTAAATATGTTATGCAGATTGATGTTACTGAAAAAGGTTTTGCAATAAAAGATGTTTATGCAAATTTCAAAGAACCCTGGATTAAATCATTTGGGTTAACTGCCGGTGTTTTCGAGAGACCTTTTGGTTTTGAAATTGGTTATTCATCAAGTTTGAGAGAATCTCCAGAACGCTCACGATTATTTCAGACTCTATTTCCTAATGAAAGAGATTTAGGAGCAATGATAAGTTATATTCCTGCTGATGGAATGTTGTCATTCTTAAATGTACAAGCCGGAGTATTTACCGGTAACGGCACCAGCCCTGAAACAGATAATTATAAAGATTTTATTGGAAGAGTAGGTTTTCAAACTCCAGCTAAAAAAGAATTTCAGGTATCAGGTGGAGTTTCAGGATACTTTGGTAAAGTTCAGATGGATAAAGGAAAATATTCGTCAGAATTTACAGGCAGCAATTTAATTATAGATTCGGTAAATAGAGGATATGATAGAACTTATTTAGGTGCTGATCTCCAGGTAAATTTCCAAATTCCTGTTTTAGGTAACACTGCCTTAAGAGGTGAGTATATTACCGGTAAGCAGCCGGGAAATCAAAACACAAGCAGCTATTATAAAGTTGGAAGCGGCGATTTATACTTGAGAGATTTCAATGGCTACTATGCAATGCTTGTACAAAACATTGGAGAACAAAATCAATTAGTAGTTAAGTATGATGTGTATGATCCTAACAGAAAAGATAATGATAATACGTACATAAATTCAGCTGGAGATATGAAGTTCTCTACACTGGGGTTGGGTTGGTTATACTACTTTGATAAAAATATTAAATTTACTTTATATTATGAAATGGTTAAAAATGAAGGAACAGTATCTAATCCCGTCGCCTTTGTTCCATTAGCAAAAGATATAAAGGATAATGTTTTAACACTAAGAATGCAGTATAAGTTTTAGATTTTTTGTTAACCATGACTTCAGGCGTGGGATTACTTAATAAACCCATAACTTTAGTTATGGGAAGGTCATAAAAAAAAGAATGACGACTTAAGTCGTCATCGAAGTACATTGTTCAGTTACCCATGACTAAAGTCATGGGATAGTCCAAAAGTAAAATCAAAATTAGGTTAGCCCATGAATTTATTCATGGTTATTTTCCCACGATTAAAATCGTGGGCTAGCCTTTACCCACATTCATTCGTGGGTTAATTTTTATTCCTCATTCAATGCTATTATCAACTCTGCGAATTCTCTGAAGGCGCCATTGCCTCCTTTTTGTTCGCATACATAATCTACTATGCTTCTTACGTCTATCATTGCATCACCGGGTGAGGCAGTAAAACCAACTAACTTCATCATTTCAATATCATTAACATCATCGCCAATGTAGCCAATATTCTCCGGTTTAATTTTATTTCTTTTTACAATTTCTTCGAGAAGTTTATGTTTTTCTTTTGCACCAAGAAAAAGTTCTGTTATCTTTAACTTTTCTGCACGTTTTTTAACTGAACCTGACAGCTCACCTGTTATTATTCCTGTTTCAATGCCAAGGATGTTTCTTAATCGTTCCACTCCCATACCATCGCGGATTGAAAACCTTTTCAACTCTTCACCTTTATCAGAATAATAAACTCCGGTATCTGTTAAAACTCCATCATTATCAGTTAAAACAAGTTTAACTTTGCGGGCTTTTTCAATCAGGTGAAGGTTATTTTCTTTAAGTTTTTTTGCAATAGCCATAAAAATCTTTATTTTTTCTAAAATCTGCCATAAATATAAGTCTAAAAATTTTAAAAAATGATTGATGTTTTATAATAAAGGGTATATTTTAGGTACTATAATATTTCACTATTAGAAGTCAAACAATATGAAACTTTTAAAACCGAAGAAATTATCCAAGGGGGATGTAATTGGAATTATTTCTCCAGCGTCTACCCCCAATGATTTAACAAGAATTCAAAAAGGTGTTAAGTATCTTGAAAGCTTAGGTTACCGTACTGAAGTCGGAAAGAATGTAGGTAAATACTATGGATACTTAGCCGGGAGGGATGAGGAGCGGATTGAAGATATTCATTATATGTTTGGCAAAAGAGAAATTAGGGCAATTTTCTGCTTAAGAGGAGGATATGGTACTCCAAGACTGCTTGATAAGTTGGATTATAATTTAATCAAAAAGCATCCAAAGATTTTTGTTGGATACAGCGATATTACAGCTCTACAAATGGCGTTCTTCAAAAAAGCAAGACTTGTAAGTTTTGCAGGTCCAATGGTTGCAGTTGATTTTCATTCTGAAGAAAGAAGTAAATATACTGAAGAGTTATTCTGGAGATTAGTTACTTCTGATAAAAAGGGAGGACATATTGAATTCCCTAACAATGAAAAACTGGAAGTAATCAGAAAAGGTTCAGCTAAGGGAAAGATACTTGGCGGTAATTTGGCATTATTAACTTCAATGATGGGAACAGAATATTTTCCTGATTTAAAAGATAAAGTTTTAATGCTTGAAGATACAGGTGAAGCTCCATATCGATTAGATAGAATGTTAAACCAATTAAAGCTTGCAGGAATATTAAAAAACGCTAATGGTGTAATGTTAGGAGCATTCACTGAATGTGTTGAAAAGGACCCTGAGACTAAGACTTTGACCTTAGGTGAAATAATTGAACATTACTTCTGCAATTTAAAAGCACCAATTGTTTATAACTTCCAGCATGGACATATTAAGGATAATATTACAATTCCATGGGGCATTGAAGTTCACTTCAACGCCCTCAAGAATACTTTAGAATATTTGGAAAGTGCGGTTGTTTAGTCAGTTAATAGTTTTTTAACTTCAGCTTTTATATAACCGTTTTCGATATACTTGTATAAATCTTTACCAGGACATAAAGTTTCAGCATAATCTTTGTGTCCTTTGATTGTTTCAGGGGATATCTGATATTTTTTGCAGCAATAAGCAGTAAGTTTAATTAAAGCATCAAGCTGTTCCTTTGATAAAGTCTGCTCTTCAAAATTTCCTAAACAAGTAATGAGTAGATGTCCGGTAGGATCATATGTTGTTGCAGTTTCACCTGCAGTAAAAACATTTCTTCCTTCGTAAATAGTTCCATCAAGACCAATCATAAAATGGTAAGGGATGTCAGCCCATTTTCTGTCAGGACCCATTCCCCAAACCTGGGTGTTATGAATTTTAACTTTTGCATCTTCATCAGGTTTTAATAATTCACCTTCGTGATGGATTGTAATTCTTTCAGGAACGTGAGATTTAAAAGGTTTAGGGTCAACTGCATTCCATTCAGACCTTGGAACAATTTTAACTTCTTTATAAAGGTCAACAGTTGATGAGCAGGAAACCAAAAAGAATGATGTGAATAATAGAACAGGTAGTAAAAATTTAATCTTCATTGTGAATAAAAGTTTTATAGTTTTTATTAAAAAATTGCTGAGCATTTTCTGCAGAGTTTATATCATCAAATATACTAAAAATAGATGAACCACTCCCGGATAATAAAGAAAAAATAGCACTCTGTTCAGTTAATTTCTCTTTTATTTCTTTGATAAGAGGGAACTGCTTAAATGCAGGTTCTTCAAAATCGTTAGTGATATAATCCTTGAACTCCGCAACACCGATTTCTTTTATCACTAATACATCGTACAAATTATTTGAAGGTTTTTTAGGAGTTATATTTTCATAAGCCCATTTAGTAGATAAATGGATATTTGGATTTATAATCAAAATTGGTTTATCAATTTTATAATCTAAGTAAATTAATCTTTCTCCTCTAAGTTCAGCATAAGCTGGTTGAGGAGTTAAGAAGAAAGGAACATCTGAACCTAATTGCAAGGCAATGTTTGCTAATTCTTCGTGCCCGACTTCAAGTTCAAACAATTGGTTGAATGCATTTAATGCTGCAGCAGCATTTGAACTTCCACCACCTAAACCTGCACCTATAGGAATATTTTTTTCTAAATAAATTTCTGAAGTTAATTCTTCTTTAGTATGTTCTTCTAATAATTTTTTTGCTTTAAGAATAAGATTATCCTGTTCTGAATTAAGTAAGTCATTATTAGTCTTAAAAGAATTAATAGAAGATTTAGTAATAGTTAAGTAATCAAAAATATTAACCGGATAAAAAACAGTTTCAATATTGTGGTAATTGTCAGGACGTTTTTCGACAATGTTCAAACCAAGATTTATCTTAGCAGGACATTTAACTTTTATATCGTTCATTAAATAGTTCTTTTAATTTGAGTGTATGAGATGGAGAGGAGCCGCAGCAGCTTCCAATAAAAGAAGGATTTCTATCTAAATATTTTTTTGTATTTGTAATGTAATCATCTGGAGTGATTGATTCGTTTATATCGTTATTATCGTATTCGGACTTACCGCAATTCAAATATAAACCCCAGTCAAAATCAAAATTCAATTTCTGCGCAAGCATTTCAAATCTACCCGGCTTAATGCAATTGAATCCAACAGCCAATGGTCTGTAGTGTAATATAAAATCAACAACATCAACAACTTTTTCACCTGAAAGTAATCTCAGGTCATCATTAAAAAATAAACTAACAACAAAAGGAATATTATTTCTGTTACAATGCTGGCAGATAATTTTTAATTCATCTGAATGGCTCATTGTTTCATTTAAAATGAAATCACATCCGGCAGAGTAAAGGTAATCAATATGCTTTTGATGATTATAAATAAGTTCATTAAGACTTAAATCTCTTTGAATTTTGTAACAGTCTTCAGCTGGAGGATTTGAACCGGCAAGAAAAACAGGATTATCTTCAATAGCTTCGCGTGCAATTTGAACTGCCATCCTAACTAAATGTTCACCATCTAAATCAGTTCCTTTAACTGCAGCAGGATTTGTCCTGAAGGTATTTGTGGTAATAATATCAGCACCAGATTCAACATACTGCTTATGAGCTTTTAGAACAACATCAGGATTGGATAAGTTCATATAAGACATCCAAAGCTTGTTGTCTGTTGCCCATCCCTGATTTTGCAGCAAACTTCCCATTGCACCATCAAGAATAAGAGGTACTTTATTTCTTCTTGCAATAAAAAACGGATTGTTTGCTTCTTCGTTCATATCTACAACGCTATTTGTTCTTGTTTAAAATGTACGTTGTTATAATAATAATTTACTTCATCAATAAATTTATCCAAATTCAAATTCTTAATGCACTCCAAGTTTCTATCACAAATCTTTTTCCAGCATGGAGAGCATTCGAGGTCTGGGTGAAAAATCTTTACACCTCTGTCATAAAGGTCAATTTCAGTCCAACAGCTAAGTCCGAACCAGGCAATTACATATTTTTTTAATGCAATAGCTAAGTGCATACCAAAGGAATCACCAGTAATCACAACATCAGCAATACTTTCATAACAGGCACCTTTCCTAACACCACCAGAAACAGGAGTATTTATAATTCTTCCTTCGAATCTGGAATAAATTTCATTATTCCTTTCAAGGTCTTCAGGACCGCCAAGTAAAGCGACTTTATATTTGCCTTGGGATAATAATTTATCAATCAAATATACATGCTGTTCAATAGTCATTTTCTTATTAGGGAAGAGGGTAGAGCAACCTGTATTAAAACCAACAACAACATCATTTTCAGTAATTCCAACTTCTTTTTTGTAATTGCTGATAAATTCTAACTCTTCCTTCGAAAAGTTAAAAGTATAATCATCTCTTTGATAATCAACTTCAAAAGTTTCAGCTAAATAATCCTGACCGGTTCTTTGGTTAACCTTAAACTTAAGATGGTCATCCATTCCTAAATTGTAATTATAAAAAGCTCCTTTATTCACTGGAATGATTTTACCTTCCGAGTTCAATCCAAATCCAAGTTTATGGTCAGCATTAACAGAATTAAGCAATGCAGCAGAGCGCTGAGATTTATCAACATTCATTGCATAATCAAAGTTCATCTGAGGTAAAATTAAAGATGTTTCAAAATCAAAAGGATAAACCTTATCAATGTACTGGTTATTCTTTAATAGACCTTCAGCCATCTTCAAAGTAACCCAGCAAATAGTAGAATCAGGGAATTTTCTTTTTAATGCAGGTAATTGAGCAGTTGTCATTAAAACATCCCCCATAGCATCAAGATTTATGATAAGTATCTTTGTACCCATAGGAATATTGTTTTTGCATCCATTTAACCAGCAATTATGGTCGGAATAACAAGGTTTATAGCCATTAAAATTCTTACAAGAAGGAATCTTTTCCATCGAACTCCGGATAAAATTTATTTTGTTTATAGTTAATAATCTAAATAGTTATTATTTTTTATGCTTCAATTTTATAAACAAATATAGTAAAAGAAAAAGTCGATTTATAGGAAGATATTTAATGACAAAAAAGAAAATTTATCAAATATGCTTTGGAGATGGATATGCCGGCAGTGCGAAAATGGCTATTATGAATTCTACCAAATTGAGCAAAAATTATGATATTACCTTTTTTGCTACTAAAGATTCTTTAACTGAAAAAAGATGCCTTGAAGCCGGATTAAGAACCATATCTATTGAAAAAGATACCAATTTCAAAGATTTACTTAAAATAGTTTCTGATAACTTTGTTGCCGATGAACCTGACATTGTAGTTTCAAATCATTCTCTTGATAGAAAAGTAGGATTAGCATTAAGAAGAAAGTTCAAGAAGAAGTTTCTCAATATTGCTTATAGACATAATGAATCTAAAAGTGTTCCATTTATTGGCTCATTGCTTTATAACTACTATTTTGATTATTCTATTGCCTGCAGTGAGGGAGTAGCTCAAAGTTTATATTCATCAGGATTTAAGAAGAAAAAAGTTAAAGTTATACATTATGGAATTGAAATACCTCTTGATATAAATGATATATCCGGAACTTCCATAAAAGAAAAGTTTAATCTGCAAGACAAAACAGTTCTCGGTGTTTCTGCATGGTTCCACAAAGAAAGAAAAGGTTTTGATATTTTATTTAAAGCTTTTTCTAAACTTGTTGGTAATTATAAACTGCTTATCATTGGCATTCCTAAAGAAAAGCAGCAGGAAGTTTTAGATTATGCAGCAGAGTTTGATATAGCACCTCAAGATTTAATAATGCCGGGTTATATAGAAAATGTCTGGGAATATTATAAAGCTATGGATATATTTTTATTTCCTTCGCGCTCTGAAGGTTTTCCCATAGCTCCATTAGAAGCAGGAGCAGCAAAGCTTCCAATAATCGCATCGGATATTCCAGGTACAAAAGAATATATCATTGATAGTGTAACAGGATTATCATATCCTGTTGAAGAAGATAATGAATTAGTTGAAGCAATAAAATTATTAACTGAAGATACTCAACTAAGAGAAGCTCTTAGTACTAATGCATATAATGTTGTTATAGATAATTATACTCTTGATGTATATGCAAGAAAACTTGATGAATTTTTTGCAGATATTATTAAGTATAGATAACTATTTTCTACTTCCGTGAATAAATCCTCTGTAAGGAAGGGAATGCTGAACAGTAATAAATGCTTCCTTATCAATTGATTCTATTAATTGAATAACTTTTCTTTGAAGTTTTCTTGCAGTAATAACTATAATAATTGAAACTCCACCAGTCCCACCTTCACCCGGAATAATAGTTGCACCATAATTAGATAATCTTAAAGTATCAGCAATTTTATCTGTAAAATGTTTTGATATTATATTTAATTCAACATAACCTAATCCAATTTTTTGTTCAATAGTTATCCCTATAACATTACCTAAGGCAAAGCCAGTAGCATAACCGAAAAGATTAATAATGACTTCAAGATTTTGCATAATATAACGGATAGCAAATATCCAAATAAGTACTTCAAAAAATCCTGCAAGTCCTGCCAGCCATTTTCTTCCCTGGACAACAAGAATTGTTCTGATAGTCCCAATGGAAACATCACAAATACGCATACACATTATTATAAATGCACCATATATCGCTTCAATCATCTATTACTTTCATAAAAATTGAATTTAATTTCACAAAGTTAATAAATATATTTTTTAATATTTTACAAAAGTAAAAGTTTGTTATTATTATTTTATCTTTGCTCTTCACAAAAATTTGAATATTTTATATTATGTACGAATCAGAAAGAAAATCCTTAATAGAAAAACTTGCTAAGAAAGGGATTAAGGATAAATCAGTTTTGAAAGCTATGCTTGAAATTGAAAGACACTTATTTATTCCGGATGCTATTGGTTTGCACGCATATCTTGATGTAGCTCTTCCAATAGGTCACGGTCAAACAATATCTCAGCCATATACTGTTGCGTTTATGACTCAGGCTTTAAATGTTAAACCAGGCGATAAAGTGCTTGAAATTGGAACTGGTTCCGGTTATCAGGCAGCTATTCTTGAAAAAATGGGGGCAAAAGTTTATAGTATTGAAAGACAATTTGAAATTTATAATGCAACACAAAGATTATTCGATGAATTAGGAATTAGAGTTCATACTAAATTTGGTGATGGGACAATTGGCTGGGAAGAATTTGCACCTTATAATGGAATTATTGTAACAGCTGGCTCTCCATCAATTCCAGCTTCTCTTAAAAAACAGCTTGATATTAATAGTGGTAAACTTGTTATTCCTATTGGGGATAAAACATCACAAAAATTAAAAATAGTTACAAGATTATCTGAAACTGAATACAGGGAAGAAACAATACCTGAATTTTCATTTGTACCTCTAATTGGAAGAGAAGGGTGGAACGAAAAGTAATTGTAATAGTTGGTCCAACTTGTTCAGGTAAAACTGATTTAAGTTTATTGCTTGCTGAAAAACTTCATTCAGAAATTATTTCAGCAGACAGCAGGCAGGTATATAAATACTTAAATATAGGTACAGCCAAACCATCTCCTGAAGAATTAAAAAAAGTTAAACATCATTTTATTGATGAACTTGAACCTGATGAAAAATTTGATGTAAGTATTTTTGAAAACAGATCTATTCAAATTATTAATTCATTACATAAAAAAAATAAAGTTCCAATAGTTGTCGGCGGTTCAGGGTTATATATAAAAGCTCTTATTGATGGCATTACAGAAACTATTATTACAAGTGATGAATTAAGGAATTCATTAAAAGAAGAAAGAGAACGTTTTGGTAATGAATACCTATATGATAAACTAAAAAAAATTGACCCTAAAAGTGCTGATTCAATGCTTCCTCAAAATTGGAAAAGAGTAATAAGGGCAATTGAAGTATTTGAACTAACAGGAAGACCTATTTGGGAACATCATCAGAATTATGATAGAGATATTGATGTCGAATTTGTTCAATTTGGATTAAAGCCTGATAGAGAAGTTCTTTATAAAAACATTGATAATCGTGTAGATGAAATGATTAACTTAGGTTTAGTAAATGAAGTTGATGAAGTTTTGAAAATGGATTATGATAAAAATGTAAATGCTTTGAACACTGTTGGATATAAAGAAATCATTGCTCATCTTGAAGGTGAATATTCATTGGAGAGAGCAATTGAATTGATAAAGAGAAATACAAGAAGATATGCAAAACGTCAGTTAACCTGGTTCAATGCTGATAAAAGAATTCATTGGTTATCATTAGAATCTAAAAAAGATTTATTTATATTAGCTGAAAATATTCTAAAATCAATATAGATGGGTTTTATGAAAGACAAAATTAAAATAGCTTCAGGACAAGGTTTTTGGGGTGACTTAATAGAAGCTCCTTATTATCAGGTTACCAAAGGAGATATTGATTATCTTGTAATGGATTATCTTGCTGAAGTAACAATGTCCATTCTTCAGAAACAGAAAAATAAAAATCCTGAACTAGGTTATGCTAAAGATTTTCCTGAGCTGATGAAGAGGATATTACCTATTTGTAAAGAAAAGGGAATTAAAGTTATTACTAATGGCGGTGGTGTTAATCCTGAAGCTTGTGCAAAAGCCATTATGAATTATGCTAAAGAATTGAACATTAAAGATTTAAAGTTAGGCGTGGTTACTGGTGATAATATTTTGGACTGCCTTGATGAAATGATTTCCAAAGGTGCTGAACTTAAGAATATGGAGACTGGTGAGCCTATTAGCATGGTTAAAGATAAAGTCCTAAGTGCTAACGTATATTTTGGTGCTATACCTATTGTTGAAGCTTTGAAAAATGGAGCTGATATTGTTATTACGGGAAGAACTACTGATACAGGTCTTACCTTGGCTCCGATGATTTATGAGTTTGGTTGGGATGAAAATAATTTTGACTTAATGGCAGCAGGTACTGTTGCAGGACATATATTAGAATGTGGAGCTCAATCTTCAGGTGGAAACTTTTTAGGTGATTGGGAGAGTATTGAAGATTTTGTTGAAATTGGATTCCCTATAGCTGAAGCTTATCCAAATGGAGAATTTATAATAACTAAACATTCAAATACAGGCGGTAAAGTTTCAGTGGATACTGTTGCTGAGCAGTTATTGTATGAAATAGGAGATCCAAAAAATTATATAACTCCTGATTGTGTTGCTGATTTTACAAGTATTCACATTGAAGATGCTGGTAAAGATAGAGTAAAAGTTTTTGGAATTAAAGGAACTCCAGCCACTGAATTTTATAAAGTATCCTGCTCTTATGCATATGGATATGCAGCCTCAGGTTCGTTAACTTACTCCTGGCCAAAAGCATTGACTAAAGCAAAGTTAGCTGGTGATATTCTTAAAGGAAGATTAGAAAAGCTTGGTTTAAAATTTGATGAAACTAATGTTGAGTATTTAGGATATAATGCCTGCCATGGTCCATTAGCAAATGAGATTGATGAAGAAAAAATCAATGAAGTTGTACTTAAATTTTCTGTAAGGTCACAGGATTATAAATCTGTTGAGAGATTTGGGAAAGAAATTGCTCCATTAATTTTAACAGGTCCTCCTGCAGTAACAGGATTTGCAGGAGGCAGACCTAAGCCAAGTGAGGTTGTTGCATACTGGCCTGCATTGATGCCAAAAAAATTAGTTAAATCTAAAGTAAATATTTTGGAGTTATAGAATATGAAAATTAAATTAATAGATATAGCTCACGGAAGAAGCGGCGATAAAGGAGATGCAGCTAATATTGGAATTATTGCTTACGATAAAGAAAAATATGAAATAATTGCAAAGCATGTTACAAAAGAAAAAGTTAAAAAACATTTTGAAGGCATTTGCCTTGGTGAAGTTGAAAGATATGAACTGCCTAATTTGAATGCACTAAATTTTTTATTGCATAATACTTTAGGAGGCGGGGGAACGATATCATTAAAGCACGATGCACAAGGTAAAACTCTTGCTGCAGCATTATTAAAAATGGAACTTGAAATTTAAATTAGAGAAAAAAAATGTACGAAGAAGAAATCAAGCAGCTTAATGTATTCAACCAAAGAATAATTAATCTACGGAGTTATCTTTAAGGTAGAACAAAAAGAATTAACCATAAGGGATTTACAAAATAAAACTGAATCACCTGATTTCTGGAATGACCAAATAAAAGCTCAATCTATTTTGCAGGAAATAAAATCTTTGCAAATCTGGGTTGAACTATGGTCTGATGTAAATAAAAAAGCAGATAATCTGGAAGAGTTTATTCATCTTGCTCAATCAGAAAATGATGAATCCTTTGCTGATGATATTCAAAAAGAAATGAATGAACTTGAACAGGCAGTTGAAAATGCTGAATTCAAGAATATGTTAAGCGGAAAAGATGATTCAAACAATTGTATCCTCACTATTCATTCAGGAGCAGGTGGAACTGAAGCTCAGGATTGGGCTGAGATGTTAATGCGTATGTATTTAAGATGGGGAGAGCAGAATGGTCATAAAATGAACATCGTGGATATCCTTGATGGTGATGGAGCAGGAATAAAAAGCGTTACCATAGAAGTTGAAGGTGAATTTTCTTATGGATATTTAAAAGCTGAGAATGGAGTTCATCGCTTAGTAAGAATATCTCCATTTGATGCAAATAAAAGAAGACATACTTCTTTTGCCAGTGTGTTTGTAATCCCTGAAATTGATGATACAATAGAAATCGAAATTAATCCTGCTGATTTACGAGTTGATACATATCGTTCGGGTGGTAAAGGTGGACAGAACGTTAACAAGGTTGAAACTGCGGTTAGAATAACTCACATCCCAACCGGTACAGTTGCAGCCTGCCAGAGTGAACGTTCTCAAAATCAAAACAGAGTTAATGCAATGAAACTTTTGAAGTCTAAATTATATCAGATTGAAAAAGAAAAGCAGGAAGCCGAACTAGATGAAGTTGAAAAAAGTAAGATGAAGATTGAATGGGGAAGTCAAATCCGTTCATATGTATTTCATCCATATAATATGGTTAAAGACCATAGAACCAATGAAGAAACCTCAGATGTTCAAAGTGTAATGGATGGAAATATAAATCGTTTTATTAAGGCATTCTTACTTAAGTTTTCACAGAATTAAAATAATGTGTCATTGCGAGGAGTTTTACGACGAAGCAATCTCTGGTTCTGGTTTTCCTTAATTTTAATTAGGACGAGATTGCTTCTTCGCTCTATGACTCGCTCATTGCAAAGACACAATTTTTATAATGTCATTATCTTTTTAAGCAATCTCCCTCTTATATCTTTTAGCAATCTTAATTAGTTGTTCAGGGTAATCTGTTTGTATCCCATCTATTCCCATTTTAAGCAAACACTTCATTTCATGTTTCTTGCTTACTGTTGCTGCAACAACTTTATCTATAGTATGAGTTTTACTCACTTTATTAAAAAGGTTTTTCAACCTTAAGTCATGTCTTATTATTCTTCGATAAGTTGTCCAATTGGCGATAGTTACTTTTCGAGGTCTTAAAGCCAAAGCAATTTTATTATTGTGCTCAATGGCGGGCTGTACGCAACTATAATCTTTAGGATTAAAAATTATTCCTGCTCTTGGCTCAATATCAAGTGAATATTCAAATTCCGGAAAATGCTTTTTCATCAGCAGGCAAATATCTTTTACACATGTTTCAATAACTACCTTGAACTTACTATCATATTTACAATATAGCTCTTTAACCTTGTCAAGAATTTTTAGGGATGTTAGAGATGCATTTTCAGGAGTCTTAATATCAAGGAAAATATATTTTAATTTTGGTTTATCAACTGTCCACTCAAAAAATTGTTCAAGCGTTGCAATATTAGCATCTATGGGAATCGGATTATCACTTTTTCTTTCTTTAACTTTAAAATGAGTTTTTACTTCTTCAAATAATAAATTCGGAATTGGACCTCTTAATTCGTCTCCTAAATCAGGAGGATGAGGTTTATATTTTACAAATGGTTCAAACCCTGCCTCTCGTAATAGTGCAGTTGTATCATTAGGGTTCCAATCGTGCCACAAGATTACAACATTATCTTTTGTAATACATAAATCTATTTCCAAACCATTTGCCCCTTCCTGGTAGGCAAGTTCCAAGGAAGGAATAGTGTTTTCTATTTCATTAGAAGGAGAACCTCTGTGTCCTACTACGAGTAATGGAGAAATGTTTTTAATTTTTTTCCTTGTAAGAGGACAAAACTTAAAATATTCAGAAAACCATTGATATATTAATGCAAACTTGTTTGCCATAGTTTTTTCATAAAAATTGTAATTGAATGTATTAATGATGGACCAATTATCAAAAGATAATAATCAAGAAAAACCTTAATAAGAATGTAAGTCATATTAAGGCTTTCTTGATTATGTTTCTCTCACTTTAATAAGATCATTCTTTTAGTATTAATGAAGTTATTAGCTTCTAGTCGGTAGAAGTAAATTCCACTTGCTAATGAAGATGCATCAAAATCAACTTTATAATTTCCCGGCTCTTTTTCTTCATTTAATATTTGAGCCACTTCATTTCCAAGTATATCGAATATTTTAATATTTACCATAGATTTTTCCGGTAAAGTATAATCAATCCATGTAACAGGATTAAATGGATTAGGGTAGTTCTGCATTAGACTGAATACTTGCGGTGCTTCAATATCAACTTCAACATTGTTAGTATAAGTTGTTTCTCCATCATAATCTATTTGGAGTAACCTATACAAATATGTGCCTAATCTTTTTACATCAGTATCAATAAATGAATAATAATTTTTTTCTGTAGTTGTTCCTTTTCCATTAACAAAAGAAATTATTTCCCAATTTAGGTTTTCTGAATTTTTATATGCACGCTCTATCTGAAAACCTTTGTTGTTTTTTTCAGTGGCTGTTTCCCAGTTCAACTTAATCTTATTGCTTGTGTTAGTTGCAGTGAAAGAAGTTAATTCAACCGGTACCTGAGAATAAATTTTCAATGATGTTGTTCTTGTATGGACAGGAATTCCTCGTGGTCCAAAACCTTTAAAAGTAAATTTATAAATTCCAGGCGTAACATCTCTTGAAGATATTCTAAATGTTATAGAATCTGGAAAGTTTGTAATTATTTTTCTATCAGGGATTACATCAAAAGTCCCTATAGAAGGATTTGGGTCTATATCGACAGTAAAGTAAATTGTATCTGTGTATGCTTTAACTGAAGGAACACTAATGGTATAAATACAGGAGTCAACATTGTTGCATAATGAATCCTGCTGACCATTAAGAACCATAGCAAAATCAGGGAAGTAACTTGAAAGACTTCCAAATGAATTATATCTAAAATCTGTCCATACTTGAAATGAAATATCAGATGAAGTAATCGAATTATAATCTCCCTGATATCTGGGGTCTCCACCTCCACCACAGTAGTAACAATTTATTCTCATTTTTTGATTTGATATTCTATGGTTAGGAGCAAAAGTTTGACCTCCATCGGAAGAATAAGTAGCATATATGTAAGCACTATCAGAAGATGGAGTATCTCTTGTATCCATCCAGTTAATGTATAATTTCCCGGTTAATTTATCACACCAAATATTTGAATGCCATTGATAATTAAATTGAGTATTTTCATCATCATTAACTCTTTTTGGTTCTGACCAGGTTAATCCCTGGTCTGTTGAATACCTGCAAAAAATATCCGGTCTATTACCCGCACCAACAGGGTCATTGGAGGAATAAACCAGGTACAGCCGACCTCTATATGGGCCATAACTATTATCTGCAGCAATGAATGGATATGGTCTGGTTCGCATCCCCATTACTGACATTCTTAAATTAACATAATCTCCAACATAATTTGCAAAAGTGTTTTGTGAACGCTCCTGAAATGTTAACCCACCATCAGTTGATCTATAGATTGTAAATATTGATGCATAACTTTGACCATCATTTGTAACAACATAAACTGATCCTCCAGGGATGTCTATGTTACCTGAGATGTAAGGACCAACTGCAGGCATCATACCGGGTAATGATTGAGTACTGAATGTTGCTGTATTTACAAAAGTTCTTCCAAAGTTAGTACTGCGAGCAAAATTACCTCCAGTTGATATACTTGTCATTGTAGTATAAACATAGTTTGCATAAGGTCCGTTCGTTTGATCAGCTGTTAGCCAATTTTTATCAAATCCTTCGATAGCTCTTACAGGAGATAACCAGGTTGCACCATTGTTGGTAGACCTTAGAACATAAGCTCCTTCAACAGAACTTGAACCATACATACTCTCATAATACAAATTACCTAAACTATCATATGCAGTAACAGGATCACCTCTCATAGTTTGTCCAAAATTTGGAATTGAGTTGAGCCATTCAAGACCACCATTAGTAGTCCAACGCGCATTATTCACATTCCATGCAGTGAATATTTCCTGGTTATTTAATGGATTCATTGAGGCGTGTGGTTCCGCAAAATCAATGCCCATAAAAAAATTATCATAACCATCAACGGTTATCATTGCTTTCGGTATATCCATAGGAGTATAATGCTGTATAACATCAAGCGGTACTTGATCAAAATTATAATCTTTTGTTGTATCAATTTGTGCATAGGTTAAGTTGTAAAAGAGGACAGAGAACATCACCAAGAACAGAATCTTAATAGCATTCATCGTATATCCTCGCATAAAAAATAAAATCATCGTATGAATTATAATTACAAATCAATTTTAAGAAGTGATAGGGGAGGGCATTAGAATTGACCTGGTGATTTGGGAAGTAAGAATCCTGATAATTTATCACACAAAAAAAAAGAGCTCATTGCTGAGCTCCTTGAATCTAATATCTATTCACCTTAAGAGATGAAACACCGGTATTAAATTTTATAAATATTTTCTTATTTGCTTTGTCAAAGTTTTCGGTTTGATAGTGATTATCACTCATTTCACTAAATCCTTCAAAACTTTTTGAAGTCAATGCATCTTTAGAAATTATTTCACAACCTGAAGTTTTAGGAATTAAAATTTCAATGGAAGCTGCACCTGCATCAACACTTAAATTAGTCTGATCATTTAAGTCGCCAAGTTTTATTCTTACCGAAGCTGCACCAGTATTAAGTTCAACATTTTCAACTTTATAAGGAGAAATGTCAAAGTATGCAGTAGCCGCACCTATATCATATCTTAAATCCCATATTGGAGTTTTATTCAATCCAATACCTATCTCATGTTTCTCGTCATTATCAGAAAATTCAATGTGCCTATTACGCATATTAAAAGTTACATCAGCAGAATTATCAACAATATTAGAAACTAAATCATAATCATTCCTGCTGCCTTTAGAATAAATATTGACTAAGCCGGAATCAGAATCCATCATTAAGAATTTTCCTGCACCTGCCTGAAAAACAAACTTCCCATATTTTATTTTTTTATCCCAAGGCTCAAAGAATTTTTGGTCTGCATGGGTTATGCTTTTACTCCAGGAAATATTTCTTCCACTGACAAAAGAATGAACTGAATAATAAGCTGAATACAAAGCAAATGCTATAAACAATGCTGTAATTACCAATAAGGCTTTTTTTACGGGCTCTTGTTTAATAATAATACTTAAGCCCCAAATTATTAATAATAATGGTGCGTACTTCCAAATTTCAAGCACTGCAAAATGAATTGCTCCAAGGTTTGCTAATAGCACCAGCAAACCTAAAGTAATAAAAAGAACACCCCAAAAAATTTGTTTTTTACTCATGTTAAACCTCTGTTAAATTACCTTTTAATTAATAAGGCTGCACCTAGAATAATTAATAGCACAGGTGCATAGTGGCGAAAAGAAAAATCCGGCATAATTGTGTTTAGGAAAAATAAAATACCAATTAAGATTAATACTATTCCTATGATTAAAGAACGTTTTTGTTTTTTCTCCTGCATTTGTCTTGCAAATTCATCAGGTTCAATAGGGTTAGGATTAAAACCGGGATTATAAAATTCCTGTTCTCCGGGAGGCATATTAAAAATCAATGGTGCTTCAGGTACAACAATCCATAATATAATATATGCGAGTATTCCCGTACCACCAAAGAATATCGTGATAACAAAAATTAATCTTACAATAACGGGATCGAAATCAAAATATTCTGCCAAGCCTCCACATACTCCGGCAAGCATTTTATCATTTCTTGATCTATATAATTTCTTGTTCATAATAGGACTCCAAATTTTAACTACCGCAATTATATACAATAAAATACCTCCAGTCATTAAAAATTTGTTAATTGGTATTTTATAAGGATGTTTGGGAATAATTTAATATGAAGAAAATCTACATTTTACATTTGAAAAAGCATAATCCCTTTTGTAACTTATTAGGATTAAATAAATTCTAATAATGAAAATAGCATTAGGGCAGATAAATCCCATTATAGGGGATTTAGAATATAATAAGAATAAAATTAAAGAAGATTATAGGAAAGCTGTTGATGATAAAGTTGATATTGTCATCTTTCCTGAGCTATCTTTAATTGGATATCCTCCATTAGACCTTGTTGAAAAAAAAGAGTTTCGCCAGGCTGTAAGTAAAGCTATAAATGAACTTGCTTCGATGAGTGGAGATACTGCTTTATTATTTGGAGCCATTACAGAATCTGATGATTTAATAGGAACAAACATTCACAATTCTGCTATTTTATGCTACGACCATAAAGTTCACTTTGTACAGGAAAAATCTTTAATCCCTAATTACGATGTTTTTGATGAAGTAAGGTATTTTGAACCTTCCAAAGAAGTAAATGTCCATAAATTTAAAGATGAAGTGTTAGGTATTTCCATTTGTGAAGATATTTGGAACGATAAAGATTACTGGCACCAGAGAAGATATATCCATGACCCTGTTGAAGATTTAATAAAAAAGGGGGCTACTTTACTAATAAATATTTCTGCATCTCCTTATTCTTATGGCAAGAGGGAAGACCGCAGAGAGATGTTATCAACATTGGTAAAGAATGATGGTATCCCATTAGCTTATGTATGCTGCGTAGGTGTACAGACTGAATTGGTATTTGATGGTGCAAGTATGTGCTTTAATTCTAAAGGGGAACTTGTTGAATTAGGCAAAATATATGAAGAAGATTATCTAATCTTTGACACAAAAGCAGATTATGACAGTATAAATAAAGTTGAAGGTTCATTTGAAGAAGAAACTCTTAATGGTTTAATATATGGAGTTAAAGAATACTGCAGCAAATTAAAATTTAAGAAGGTCCTTCTTGGCTTAAGCGGAGGTATGGATTCTGCAATGGTTGCTTATATAGCTGTTAAAGCTTTGGGCAAAGAAAACGTACGTGTTCTTTTGATGCCTTCAGAATTCTCCTCTAAAGGTAGCATTGATGATTCAATGAAACTTATTAAAACCCTGGGCATCGAACATAATGTGGTTTCTATACAACCGGTTTTTGAAGATTTGAATAAACAGCTAAAACCTTTATTTGACGGTAAACCTTTTGATATTACGGAAGAGAATATGCAAGCAAGGATAAGAGGAATGTTTTTAATGTCCTTATCTAATAAGTTTAGTTATTTAGTTCTTTCTACTGGTAATAAATCTGAAGTTGCAGTTGGATATTCAACATTGTATGGTGATATGTGTGGAGGTCTTGCAGTTATTGCTGACGTATATAAGTCTGATATTTTTAAAATAGCTGATTTCATAAATAAGGAAGAAGAAATTATTCCTTATGAAATTATAAAGAAAGCTCCGAGTGCTGAATTAAAACATAATCAAACAGACCAGGACTTTTTACCTCCTTATGAACTTCTGGACAGAATTTTAAAAATGTACCTTGAAGAAAACAAAGAAGAAAATGAAATCACTAAAGAAATTGGTGATGAAGTACTAGTTAAAAAGGTACTTAGATTAGTTGATATAAATGAATTTAAAAGAAAACAGTCTGCACCTGTTCTTAGAGTTTCTGCTAAAGCTTTTGGCTATGGCAGAAGATTTCCTATAGTACAGGGATGGAGAAAGTAATTATTAAAACAAAAACTTTATGAAAAAAATTATTTTTTTATTTTTTATTTTATTATTTAGCATACTCAGTGTCACTGCTCAGGAAAACCACGTAACAATCAAATCCTTTGCTGATAAAGATAAAATATTGCCGGGTTCAGTAAATGAGTTTATCATTCAAGTAAAGATTGATGATGGATGGCATATCAATTCTAATAAGCCTAACGAAGATATTCTTATTCCTTCAGAGCTTACCATTGTTAATGAGCAAGGTATAAAAATAAAAAAAGTTTTTTATCCAACCCCACAAAATTTAAGGCTCGATATTTCTGATGTTCCCTTATCAGTTTGGGAGAAAGAAATTTATTTAAAAGCAGAATTTGAAGTACCTCAGGATTTAAAGCCTGGAAATTATAAAACAGTTTTTAATTTTGGATATCAGGCTTGTAATAATAGTATCTGTCTGGCTCCAACTAATGCCTATGATACAATTAATATAGTAATAACATCTAATGCATCTGAAATAAAAAATATTAATCAGGATATTTTTTCAAAGGTTACATCAAATTCTGAATCAAAACCGAATGAAGAAAAAAATGATGTTGAATCATTACTTGGCGAAAGCGGATTAATTTTAGGTTTAATCGGAATTTTCTTTTGGGGTTTAGCATTAAACTTAACACCTTGTGTTTATCCTTTAATACCAATAACAATTGGCTACTTTGGAGGTCAGAGTGAAGGGAATACCAAAAGATTAGCATTAATGGGCTTGCTCTTTGTTGGAGGTATGTCATTAACATATTCTGTCATTGGAGTAATTACAGCCTTAACGGGAGCAGTATTTGGTGCTCTTCTTCAAAATACATTTGTAATAATTTTTATTGCCTTAATATTTGTTGTTCTTTCATTAAGTATGTTCGGATTATATGAAATAAGCTTGCCTAATACTTTGGTTAATAAAGCAGGTGGTGCAAAGTCTGGATTGTTTGGTGCATTCTTTATGGGATTAACAATGGGTATTGTTGCTGCACCTTGTATAGGACCTATTGTACTTGCTCTTGTAACTTATGTGGCTGCTAAAGCTGATCCTTTAATGGGATTTGTTATGTTCTTTGTTCTTTCATTAGGATTAGGCACTCCATACTTATTCCTTGCTATTTTCTCAGGTAAAATTAAAAGCTTACCAAGAGCAGGTGTGTGGATGGAAGCAGTTAAACATATCTTTGGTTTTATCTTAATAGGAATGGCGATTTACTTTATCTTACCATTATTACCAAAGAGTTTTAGCGGTTATATTTTACCAATTTATATGGTCTTTGTAGGAATTTATTTAATATTCTTTGATAAAATAGCAAACAATAATAAAGGTTTTAGAATATTCAAGATTGTCTTTTCTGCAGCTTTAATACTTATTGCAGCATACAGCATTTTACCGGATAAAAAAGAATCAATCTCCTGGCAGCATTATGAAACCAATGTTATTCCAGCAAGCTTTACTGATAAAAAAGGAGTAATAATTGATTTTTATGCAGATTGGTGTATTCCCTGTAAAGAGCTTGATGCTATGACTTTTTCAAATCCTGCCGTGATTAAAGAATCAGAAAATTTTTATACTTATAAGGCAGATATGACTAAATCTTTATCTCCTGAAGTTGAGAAATTAAGAAACAAATACAATGTTGTTGGTGTACCAACAGTATTGATAATTAATTCTAAGGGTGAAGAAGTTGAAAGAATAACAGGATTTTTATCACCTGAAGAATTTTTGAAAAAATTGAAAAATGTAAATTAATATATTGTTTAAGGAATTGAATTATATATAATAAAAGGGTAGTATTTTGAATGATATATAAATATTTATATTTATTATAATGAATATCCTATTTATTTTTCCTTATTAAATACTTGTGCATATTAGCTAATAAATAACTTACAAATTAATTAGAGTAAAGAGATGTTAAAAGAAAAAGAAATTCAGAGTCTTCGTGAAGTCACCGTAAGATTTGCAGGAGATTCTGGAGATGGCATGCAATTGACAGGCAGCCAGTTCAGTGATACTACAGCTTTAGTTGGAAATGATTTAAGCACTTTACCGGATTACCCAGCTGAAATTCGTGCTCCTCAGGGAACTGTGTATGGAGTTAGCGGTTATCAGCTTCATTTTGGCAGCAGTGATGTTCATACTCCAGGAGATAGACCTGATGTTCTTGTTGCAATGAATCCGGCAGCTATTAGAAAAAATTTACCTGAATTGAAACCGGGTGGTGCTATTATTATAAACACTGATTCCTTTGATTTAAAAAATTTAAAATTAGCCAAGTATGATGTTAACCCTCTTGAAGATGATACTTTAAAAGGTTACGATGTATTTCCGGTTCCAATTACAACTTTAACTATCAAAGCTCTCGAAGGAACAACACTTTCAGTAAAAGAAATTTCAAGATGTAAAAACTTTTTTGCTTTAGGTTTAATGTATTGGTTATTTGATAGACCATTAGAACCTACTCAAGAATGGATTAAAAATAAATTTGCAAAAAATCCTGAATTTATTGAAGCCAATGAAAAAGCACTTTTAGCAGGTTATAATTTTGGAGATGTTACTGAAGTATTTAGCACAAGATATTCAGTTGAACCGGCAAAATTACCTGCAGGAACTTATAGAAGTATTTCAGGAAATGAAGCTACCGCATTAGGATTATTAGCAGCTTCTGTTCAGGGAAATATTCCATTGTTTTTGGGTTCATACCCTATAACTCCAGCTACAGACATTTTACAGTTCTTAAGTACATATAAAGATTTTGGAGTGAAAACATTTCAGGCTGAAGATGAAATTGCAGGTATTACATCTGCTATTGGTGCATCTTTCGCCGGTAACTTAGCAATTACAACCACAAGCGGTCCTGGTTTAGCTTTAAAAACTGAAGCTTTAGGATTAGCTGTAATGACTGAATTACCATTAGTTATTGTCGATGTTCAAAGAGGTGGACCAAGCACAGGTTTACCTACAAAAACAGAGCAGGCTGATCTACTTCAGGTATTATGGGGCAGAAACGGAGAAGCTCCTATTGCAGTTTTAGCAGCTTGTACACCAAGCGATTGTTTCAATATGGCAATGGAAGCATCAAGAATAGCAATTAAATATATGACCCCGGTTATATTATTAACAGATGGTTATCTTGCTAATGGTTCAGAGCCCTGGAAAGTTCCTCACGTTAACGAACTTCCTAAATTTGAAGTTAAATTTAGAACAGAGAAAGAAGGATTCGCTCCTTACTCAAGAGATGAAAATCTTGCAAGACCTTGGGCAGTTCCTGGAACTCCAGGACTTGAACATAGAATTGGTGGTTTGGAAAAAGCAAACATTACTGGTAATGTAAACTATGAGCCAGATAATCACGACGCTATGATAAGATTAAGAGATAAGAAAATTAAAAATATCGCTAAAGATATTCCTTTGTTGGAAGTTGATGGTGATAAGAGTGGTGACTTGTTAGTTATTGGATGGGGTGGGACTTTCGGAGCAATAAAAGAATCAGTAATGATGGCAAGAGAAAAAGGTTATAAAGTTTCTCAAGCTCATTTAAGATATATCAATCCTTTGCCCTCAAATACAGGCGAAGTTTTGAAAAATTTTAAGAATGTACTTGTTCCTGAAATCAACCTAGGTCAATTAGCAAAATACTTAAAGAGTGAATTTTTAGTTGACATTAAACAGTTCAATCTTGTAAGAGGTTTACCATTAAGAACAAGCGATGTTGAAGCAAAAATTATTGAAATACTTGGAGGTAAGAAATAATGGAAAATAATGTTGTAGAAGCAAAGAAATATACTGCTAAAGATTTTACTTCAAATCAGGATGTAAGATGGTGTCCGGGTTGTGGTGATTATTCCATTCTTGCCCAGGTACAAAGAACATTTCCTGACCTAGTAGGAATTGAAAAAGAAAAAATAGTTTTCATTTCAGGTATTGGATGTTCATCAAGATTCCCATACTATATGGATACTTATGGTTTTCACGGAATTCACGGTAGAGCTCCTGCTATTGCCACCGGTGTTAAAGTTGCAAGACCTGACCTTTCAGTTTGGGTAGCAACAGGTGATGGTGATTTACTAAGTATTGGCGGTAACCACTTCATTCACGCATGCAGAAAAAATATTGACCTTAAAATTTTATTATTCAACAATAGAATTTATGGACTAACAAAAGGACAGTATTCTCCTACATCTGAAAAAGGAAAAATTACTAAAACATCTCCATACGGAAGTGTTGATTATCCATTTAATCCAGTTTCATTGGCGTTAGGTTCTGAGGCTACATTTGTTGCAAGAACTTTGGATAGAGATCCTAAACATATGCAGGCAATGATTAAAAGAGCAGCAAACCATAAAGGAACAGCATTCATTGAGATATTTCAGAACTGCAGTATCTTTAACGATGGTGCTTTTGAATTATTGACAGACAAAGAAACTAAAGATGATAATGTATTATTCCTTGAACACGGAAAACCAATGGTTTTTGGTAAGAATAAAGATAAAGGAATAAAATTGGATGGGACTACTCCTTTAGTAGTTGACCTGACTGATGGAAAATATTCTGTAAATGATTTATTAGTTCATAATGAAACTGAACATTTGCCTATTATGGCTATGATTTTAGCTCACTTAACCGACGATCCAAAATATCCTACACCAGTTGGAGTTATCAGAAAAATTGATAAACCAACAATGGACCAAGGTATTGTCGACCAGATTGCTCAAGTTAAAGCTAAAAAAGGTGAAGGCAATTTAGAAAAAATGCTTTTCAGCGGTAACACCTGGGAAGTACAATAAAAAGATCAATAACATAATTAAACAAAAAAACCTCTCAGCAATGAGAGGTTTTTTGTTTATCAAAACACAAAATTAGCTTTAATCATAGGTATCATAATCAAATCTCCCAAATTACCCATTAAAGGTCTGATGCCTCCAAGTTCCCAGCTTAAATCTTCATACCTGAACCTTACACCAATACCTAATATTAATGAGTTATCAACACCTGCTAAAAAAGATGTCTCAGCTAAAAGTGTTATTCTTTTTGAAACATCATAAGCACCACTGAAATAAACCAGGTAATCAACATTATCTTCTTCACTAAAGATAAAATCATCATGTATAAATGTTTTAAACCCTATAAATCCTATACTATAATGTTCCTCTCTTTTACCGTATGTTGCAACTCCGCCAAAAGTTAAAAACTCGGCTTTAGGAGTATAGGATAATATTCCTGCAACATTAAACTTATCTGAAATTGATATCCTTTGTTTAACTCCCAATGAAGCTGTTTCAAGAAAGGTGGTCATTATGGGAAATAATGTAAATACACCAATATGAGTCGTTGCTGTTGGTGCACCAGTAAAATTTAATAATGCCAGTTCGTAAGAGGTAAAATAAAATTTACCTTTTTCCATAGTTAAAGCAGTAGGAAAAACAAGGGTTTCGTGATCACCGGATTGATAACCTTCCTGAGTAAAAGATTTACTTGTAAACAGAAAAATGAATAACATTGAACTAATTAAGAACTTTTTCATTTCGCATTCCATTGATAATATTTAATATAATATCACTATTCTTAAAAGTAAACTAATCTTTTTATATTTCTGCTATTTTCGATATATTACTTACTTAAAAATAATTATGAAAAGAGATTAATGAACATACTTTTTGTTGGTGATATTATTGGTAAACCGGGAATGACTATTACTCAGACTTGGCTGCAAAGTTTAATTCAAAAATATAAAGCTGATTTTGTTATTGCTAATGGTGAAAATGCTTCTGATGGTAAAGGGTGTACGGATAAAGAAGGAAAACAGTTATTTGAATTGGGTGTTCACGTTATTACAGGTGGAAATCATACCTGGGATAAACATCAATCGCAAGAATATCTTAAAACTGAACCCAGAGCTATAAGACCATTAAACTATCCTAAAGGAGCATATGGTAATGGTTTTATAATTGCTGATAGTAAAAAAGGAAAAGTTGGAGTTTTAAATCTTCAGGGAAGAACATTTATGTCCCCAATTGATTGTCCTTTTAGAGCAAGCGAATGGGCAATTCAAAAAATGAAACAGGAAACAAATGTTATAATTGTTGATTTCCACGCTGAAGCTACTGCTGAAAAGTATGCAATGATTAATTTTCTTGATGGTAAAATATCTGCTTTAATAGGAACTCATACACATATTCAAACAAGTGATGAAAAAATTTTTCCAAACGGTACAGGTTACATTACTGAAGTTGGCATGACTGGTCCTTATGAATCTATTATCGGAATGAAAACTCAGGCTGCATTAAATAGATTTTTATATCAGACACCACAGAAGTATGAAACTGCCGAGAATGATGTTCATCTATGTGCAGTATATTTGAAGATTGATGAAAAGACAGGTAAGACTTTAGAGATAGAACGTATTTTATTTCCTGATTTTCCTAAAACTATTTCAAATTAATATATGATAAATTTTCCTTTACCAAGAATAGATGAAGATGAAATTCTAAAGGAATTATTGTTACCATATTGCCGTTTTAAGGAAAATGATATTTATGTTGATAAAATAAATGGTCATAAAATTGGATGTATAGACTGCAATGATAAGGATAAATTATCAGAATTGTTTGGTAATGAGAAAGCTAAACTTGCTGTACACGATCCCCCTTATAACTTTGTAGCTTTTGATGAATTAGAAGTTAAAGATTTTATTGAATGGTCAAGAAAATGGGTGAATAACACTTTGGATTTCCTTGATGAAAATAGTTCTTTATATATATGGTTAGGTGCTGACCAGGCGAATCATTTTCAACCGTTGCCTGAGTTTATGCTAATGATGAAAGAGTTTGGAGTTAAATCCCGAAGCTTTATTACTATGCGAAACCAAAGAGGGTATGGTACACAAAAAAATTGGATGGCTATAAAACAGGAACTTTTATATTATAAAAAAGGTGAACCTGTTTTTAATGTTAGTGCTGAATATACTGAAATCCCAAAAGTGCTTAAAGGATACTACAAAATTATTAATGGTGTACAGACTGAAAATCTTGAACGCAGCAAATCTGAAAATATTAGGGCAGGTAATGTCTGGATAGACATTCAGCAGGTTTTTTACAGAATGGAAGAAAATGTCAATGGCTGTTATGCTCAGAAGCCATTAAAGTCTATTGAAAGAATTGTAAGAGCATCTTCAAATGAAGGTGATGTAATTACAGATTTATTTTCACATTCGGGAACTACTTTAATTGCAGCAGAGCGTTTGAATAGAAAATGTTTTATAATTGATATTGACCCAATTTATTGTGAAATAACTTTAAGAAGACTTGAAAATTTAAGAACATCCGGAAGAACTGGTTGGCAGAATGGTAATCCTTTTGCTGAAGAAATTAAAAACGATAAGAAAATTATAAGGTATCTTAAATCTAAATATGATATTTCTTATAAATCAAAAAAAATAAAAACATTGGTGTAAACTTAATGGAGTTAATTGACGGTAAAAAGGTTTCAGCTGCTATAAGAGAAGAACTTAATGTTAAAGTTCAGAAACTTGTAAGTGAAGGAAAAAATATTCCCGGTCTTGTTGCAATTTTAGTTGGCGATGACCCGGCTTCATCAATTTATGTTGAGAGTAAAGGGAAAGCGTGTAATGAAATTGGAATGAGAAGTAAAACTCTAAGATTAAGCAAAGACATATCTGAAAAAGAATTGCTTGATATTGTTCATCAATATAATAATGATAATGATTATCACGGAATTTTAGTTCAGCTGCCTCTGCCTAAACATATAGATGAAAATAAAGTTATAGAAGCAATATCACCATCTAAAGATGTTGATGGCTTTCATCCAATAAGTATTGGTAATTTAGTTATAGGAAAAGATGCACTTGTTTCCTGCACACCTGCAGGAATTCAGGAACTTTTAACAAGATATAATATTGATACTAAAGGTAAGCACGTAGTTGTATTAGGTAGAAGTAATATTGTCGGTAAACCTATCGCAAACATTATGCTTCAGAAAAAACCTAACGCTAATGCAGTAGTTACAATTTGTCATTCAGCTGCAAAGAATTTGGCTGATTATACCAGAAGTGCTGATATTTTGATTGCGGCAATTGGTGTTAGTGAATTTGTTAAAGCAGATATGGTAAAAGAAGGTGTTGTTGTTATTGATGTAGGAATAAACAGAGTTGAGGACTCATCTACGAAAAAAGGTTATAGAATTACTGGTGATGTTGCTTTTAATGAAGTAGCACCTAAGTGTTCTTTTATTACTCCTGTCCCCGGTGGTGTTGGTCCAATGACAATAGCAATGTTAATGAGTAATACATTTAAGGCATTTAAAAAAATAAATAATTATGAATAACATAGAAAAAAATATTTTGGACAAAGAAGTAATAGATGAATTTATAAAAAAGTTTATTGAAGAATCCAAACTTTATAAATCAATAAACATCAGCTCCTTAAACTTGAATGAATATACTACAAAACAATTTAATGTAATAGAAGAAAATTCAAGAATCCCTGATATAGAAGTGGCTAAACATATTGACCATACTGCGTTAAAACCAGAAACTGTACTTGATGATATAATTAAATTATGTTCAGAAGCTTCAGAATATAATTTTGCGACAGTATGTGTTAATCCATCTTATGTTAAAACTTCTGCTAAGATGTTGGAAGGTACCAAAGTAAAAGTATGCACTGTAATAGGATTTCCATTAGGAGCAACAACAACTAAAAATAAAGTATATGAAGCAGAAGATGCTATAATGAATGGTGCCACTGAAATAGATATGGTTATTAATGTAGGTTATGTAAAAAGCAAAGATTATAATTATGTTTATGAAGATATTAGTGATGTTGCTGCAGCAGTAAAAAAACATAGTGCCATTTTAAAGGTAATAATTGAAACTGCATTATTGAATGTTGAAGAAAAGGTAAATGTTTGTTTAATATGCAGGTTAGCAGGTGCTGACTTTGTTAAAACTTCTACAGGATTTTCAAAATCAGGTGCAACAATTGAAGATATAGCTTTAATGAAATATGTTGTTGGTGATAACGTAAAAGTAAAAGCTTCAGGCGGTATAAGAACAAGAAAATTTGCTGAACAGCTTTTATTGAATGGTGCAGATAGAATTGGTGCAAGCGCAAGTATCGAAATTTTGAAGGATAAGATTAGTTAATGGTATTGGATCTGATTTTAAAAAAAACTGATGATGGTTTTAATGCGTATATTCCTAAATTAAATGGGTGTGATAGCTGGGCTCACAATGAGGATGATGCATTAAGAGCAGTTATAGAAATGGCAATGTTCTATTTAAAGATTGACGATAGACGAAGAATGAAAATTGATAAGGCGAGGACTGAAGAAAATAAAACTATTTACAAATTAATTTTTAACAAGTAAGTGAACTATCGTACTGATAAACGCTATAATAAGATTAAAGATGTTGTATATAAAAGACAACCTTCATTACATCTGGTATTAGAAAACATTCACGACCCTCATAATGTAAGTGCAATTTTTAGAACCTGCGATGCTGTTGGAATTCCAAAGGTATCACTTCTTTATAACATTGAACCTTTCCCAAAGATTGGTAAAAAATCTTCCGCATCAGCATTTAAGTGGATTGAAAGAGATAAGTATAAATCCGTTGATGACTGTTATGGAACATTAAAAGCGGATGGTTTTAAAATCTATGCATCTCATCTTTCTGAGGATGCTAAAAATATGTATGAACTTGATTTTAGTGAGAAAGTTGCCATCGTTGTAGGTAATGAACATAGGGGAATTTCGGAAGAAGCTTTAGCGGCGGCAGATGAGAGATTTATCATTCCGATGTTTGGAATGGTCCAAAGTCTGAATGTTTCAGTATCAACTGCTATTATTTTATATGAAGCATTAAGACAGCGTACATTAAAAAATATGTATGATAAAAATTCCTATGATGAAGAAACTGCAAAGGAAATAATCGACAGCTGGTTAAGAAAATGATTCAGTCTTTCTCAAAGGTGAATAAAATAAAAGGGGAATTAGTACTCCAAGGTGATAAATCCATTTCTCATAGGGTTCTTATTTTTACAGCTATGGCTTCAGGTAAATCCATTATTAGAAATTTATCTTCAGGAGAAGATGTTAAAAGTACCTTAAACATCCTTAAAAACTTAGGCATGGATATAAAAATTGAAGATATTATAATTGTCGTTAACGGTTGTGGTCATAAAGGTTTTAAGAAATATAATGGTGAACTTGACTGTGGAAATTCAGGTACTTCAGCAAGGTTATTAACGGGATTATTATCTGCTCAGAATTTTGAATCAATTCTAATTGGAGATGAATCTCTTTCTCAAAGACCAATGCAGAGAGTAATTGAACCTTTGACTTTTATGGGAGCAAAGATTGAATCAAATAATAAAAAACTTCCATTGAAAATATTCCCTTCTTCATTAAAAAAAATTAACTATGAATTAGCTGTGGCAAGTGCTCAGGTTAAGAGTGCTTTAATCTTAGCAGCATTGCATATTGATGAAGAATCACAAATTATTGATAAGTTTTATACAAGAGACCATTCTGAAAGAATGCTAAATCTTAAAACTGAAGTTTTGGATAATAAAAAATATATATCGGTGTCAAAAAAAAATTATCCTCAGAATTCAGAATATTTTGTTCCTGCTGATATTTCATCCGCATCTTTCTTTATTGTGCTAGCCCTAATTTTAAAAGATTCTGAATTGTTGGTGAAAAATATTTCATTAAATGAATCCAGATTAGGATATATAAATATTCTCAAGCAAATGGGGGGATATATTGAAATCGTAGAACAAAAAATCAGCAATAATGAACCTTATGGTGATTTGTTGGTTAGAAGTTCAAAATTAAGGAATATTGATATACCGGATGAAATTATTCCAAATATTATTGATGAAATTCCAATCTTAGCTGCTGCCGGTATTTTTGCTTATGGTGCTTTTCAAATAAGAAATGCAAAGGAATTAAGAGTAAAGGAATCTGACAGAATAAAATCTTTATGTGCAAACTTTAGAAAACTTAATCTATTAGTTGAAGAATATGAAGATGGATTTAGAATAGACGGTAATCCTTCTAGAGATAAAGTACAGTTTGAAAGTTTTAGTGACCATAGAATAGCGATGACATTTTCTATTATTTCATTACTATTGAATGGAGGAGAAGTAAAGGAATTTGAATGTGTAAACATTTCAAATCCAAACTTTTTAGAACAAATAAAAAGTATTATAAGTTAATTATCTGATGTTCAAACTTTTGAATATCAAGCTCATCAATTATCTTATTCAATACATCAAATCCATACTTATTAATAAAGTAAAAGATATTTATTTCTCTTTCCTGAAGATTTGAATTAGGCATATAAGCAATCAATATTTTGTCAATCTGTTTACTTACTACATCATACTTATTTTTTTGCGCATCAAGTGATTTATTTTTTAATTCACTTATTGAATTCACCGCCTTTTGTCTGTACTTATCACTTGCATCGCTTATGGTTTTATCAATATTAAATAAATATTCCTTTAGCTTATCAAAAATCGCATCAACTTCTTTTTGGGAATTATCAAACAAATCTGACAATGAATTATCTGAAAGTTCAGCAATAACTTTATCTTTTAATGTTTCATTTAATATAAAAATATTCCTTGCTTCAAGATTAAACTTCTGAGTTATTGTCGAAATATTTTTTTCAACAATTGTCGCTGAGGACCTTGGATAAATAATAGGGGAAGGAATATCAAATAAAGGATATAAAACATTTACTTGTGCAAAGTAAGACACTTCTGATGGACCACCTACATAAAATGCAGTAGGGAATAAATAATCCTGACATATTGGTCTTAATAAAACATTTGGACTAAAATTATAATATTCATTCTCAATGCTCTGAATAAGTTCATCATATGAGAATTTTTTTCTTTTTCTTTTTAATTTAAATTCATTATCAACCGGTTCAATTAAATATCTTCCTTCTTCATAATTATAAAATAAATTGAAAGGACGAACTTTAACCTGAGCGTGGTAAGTTTCTTCAAGTTCTGCACTAACAGCAATTAGCTTCTCACTATGAGTTCTATAATTAGCAGCTTCATTTTTGAAAACAGGTTTTAAAAGCCTTTTAACTTCTTTATCCTGAGGATCAAAAATGATTAAACCTTTTTCATCAAATAAATCAAATAACAATTCACTAAAAGCTTCCTTAAATGTCTTGCCTATACAGTAAAATGATTTTAGTTTATTTAGAATTTCAGTTTTGAATTCTGTATTCCTTAAAGAAGCATCAAATTGTTCAAAGAAGGTATCAATTTCTTTTTCAATTTTTAAGTAACCAACACTTCCTTTGTTCGATTCCTCTTCTTCAGGAAGAGGATATGAAATGGTAGTTAGATTATTATCCTGGTTAATTAAATTAATTGAGGCTATTTCTTCAAAATCATGGTCATCTGCTTCAAGCCAAAAAACAGGGAAGAATTTGTAATCCAAATATTGGGAGTTTAATTGTTCAGCTAATTTAATGCCAGTAATAACTTTAAAAATTGTATATAAAGGACCCCCAATAATTCCAACCTGTTGACCTGTTACTATTGCAAGTGAATTTTCTTCTTTTAAAAACTCAATTAGTTGTTTCGTTTTTTCACTTGGATTCTTATCTTTATATTGATTTTTTATTATTGAATAGAGTTCCTGTTTATGAGGTCTTGAATGATCAGCAACTTTTTTGAGGTGAGTTGGATATTCAGACGTATTTCTAAAGTCTGTATTATAATATTTTTTTACATTATTAAATTCGTATAAATAATCTAAAAAAAGGTTATGACTACCTGGAATGTCTGAAAACTTGATAAACATTAAAACTCCATTTATTACTTTGTAAAACTAATAAAAAGAAAAAACCTTAACAATAATATAACAGTGTTCAAGAGCTTTTGAAATTACCCATAAATGAATAAAAGATTTTTCTTAATCCTTAAAGTAATAGCAGCAGTGCTTATTTTGACTTATTTATCCTTCAGAATAAATCCAAAAGAATTATGGTTAGCTGCAGGAAAGGGAGACTTACTACTCATAAACATTGCTTTATTTCTTCTTCCATTGAATATTTATTTACAGTTTAAAAAATGGTCAATAGTCTGCTCTGAACTTTTAGAAGTAAATGATAACAGAAAAGTATTTGTTTCCTTGTTAAACGGATTTACAACCGGAATTGTTACTCCAGCAAGAGTGGGAGAATATATTGGAAGAGCTATAGGCATTAAGGGACCATCTATTGGAGAGATTTCGTTGGCTGCATTAATCGATAAACTATTTACATTATTAATAATATTATTGGTTGGTGCATCTGCATTGATAATATATCTTTATGCATTTTTGAATGTTAGTTTAACATTATCAATAAGTATATTTTTATTCATATTAATTCTAACATTTTTTGTATTTAAGGTTCTATACTCCTACAAACATTTCATAAAGAAAATAAAAAATAAATATATCTATAAAGTAGTTGAGGCTTTATATATCCTTAAAAAAGTAGATAGCAAATTTGTTTTAAAGATGGTGGGATTTTCCTTTATTTTCTATTGCACCTATATAATTCAATTCTCATTGCTGTTGGATGCATTTTCTGATAAAATAAATTTTATGCAATGTGTTTGGAACAGCAATCTGATAATGTTCTTCAAAAGCCTGGTGCCATCTTTTACTTTTGGAGAATTAGGTATTAGAGAGGGAATAACGGTGTTTTTCTTAAATCAAATGCACGAAAGTAAAGCAGCAGGATTTAATGCTTCTATTCTAATCTTCTTTATAAATTTAGTAATCCCCTCATCGTTAAGTTTTTTATATTTATTTAGACGAAATGATGAATGATTTTATTTTATATATATCATTAGGATTAGCAGCTTATTATACATTTTTTCTAATTGTTATTTATATCGGTTTAACAAGATTAAAGAAAAAAGTAAAAAAGAAGACTGATAGTTTTATTTCTGTTATTATTCCATTCCGTAATGAAGAGGGGAATATTCTTCAAAATTTATTAAGCATTTCTAAAAGTACCTTGAGTAATAATCAATATGAAATTATTTATGTGAATGATTTTTCTGATGATAATTCTGTTAAATTATTAAATGAAAATAATATATGCAGAAACATTAAAGTTATAGATTTACCTGAAGAGTACAGACATTTCTCTGGTAAGAAAATTGCGTTAGAATATGGTATAAGCAAAAGTCTGGGAGACATAATTGTAACTTCTGATGCTGATTGTGAGTATGAACCTGAATGGCTTGAAAACATTCTTCATTCTTTTGATGTAAATACAGGTTTTGTAATAGGATTAGTAGAGTATTTCCCAGGGAAAACATTCTTCAAGAAATTACAAGAAATCGAATTTTCAGGATTAGTTATAGCAGGTGCAGGACTGGCGGGAGCAGGTTATCCTATTATCTGCAATGGGGCAAATGCAGCATATAAAAAGAATTTATTTTATTCTGTGAATGGCTTTAAGGATAAAAGAAATATTTCCTCAGGTGATGACCTTTTTATAATGCAGAAAATAAAAAAAAATACATTCAAGCAAGTTGAAGTTTGTATTGAAGAAAATTCTATCGTAAGAACCAAATCGAATAAAACTATATCTCAATTCAATGAACAGAGAAAAAGATGGAGTGGTAAAAGTATTTATTTTTATGATAAGCAAATGGTAGGAGCCCTGAGTGGTATCTTTTTTTATTATCTAAATTATTTTATACTCTTAATTTTTAGTTTTAGCAATGTAAAATATTTATTGCTTTTAATTGGATTATGGGTATTAAAAATTATTACAGAATATATAATTTTGGTAAAGGGAAGGCGCAAACTTCATCTATCATTTAACTTAAATTTTACTTTTCTAACCGCTGAACTACTACATATTCCTTATATAATATACTCTACCTTGATGGGGGTGTTTGGTACTTTTAAGTGGAAGAATAGGAATTTACGTACTTAAAAAGTACCTTTTGTATAATTAACAAGCCTCTTTGTACATTATTCTATACAATAAACTTCTTAAAACATTCTTAAATCTTCAATAATATTAAAAATGACAATGGCATGTAAATTGGTTCATTGAAGATGTAAATTATTGAGGTCAGTCATGAAAAAATTATTTTTATTAACAGCAGCATTTATAATAATATTATTGTCAGGTAATATTAATGCAAAAACACCTACAGCAGCACAAGTTGGATACTTCTATTCTGCTCTAACTCCTTATGGTAGTTGGATTGAAATAGACGCAGGAGTTGTAGCCTGGAGACCAACAATGGTAAGAAGATACTGGGAGCCTTACAGTGAAGGCAGATGGATATATACTAATTGCGGATGGTATTGGGATTCATACGAACCATTTGGTCAAATAACCTTTCACTATGGACGCTGGCACTATGATGATTATTATGGTTGGATTTGGCTGCCAGATTATGAATGGGCACCTGCCTGGGTTGAATGGAGATATGATGATGATTATATAGGTTGGGCACCAATGTCACCTTATGGAATGTTCAGCATCAACATTGGAATTCATTACACATATGATTATCACGTTCCTTATCATCACTGGCATTTTGTTAACTATCGTTACTTTGATGATCCTTATGTATATAATCATTATGTACCTTCAAAAAATAAATATAGAATATATAACAGAACTCAGGATAGAACATATTATTCTTATAGAGATGGAAGAATATATAATAACGGAATAGATATTAGAGAATTTAGAAATAGAGGCGGCAGAGATATCAGAGAAAGAAATATTGAAATGGTTAGAGACCCTCAAATTAGAAACGAAAGAGGCGGCAATAACGATAGAATAAGATCTTATATGATATCTAAAGATGAGATTAGGAATGAAAGAGAAAACTTTAAGGATATTAAAAGAAACGATAATAGAAAAAGCTCTTTGAGAATTGATAAAATACAACTTGGTGATAGACAGGATAGAAGTTCATTAAGAGATAATAATGGTGACAGACAAAAACTTCAGGTTAGAGAAAAAGATAATACTGTAAGAGACAGAAATAATGATAAACAAAGGATTGAAGTTAGAGATAATGACAATACTATTAAGGATAGAAACAACGACAGGCGAAAACTTGAAGTAAGGAACAGAGAACAGGAACAAAAAAATAATTCTTATGATTTGAAAAAACGTGAAGATTATAGGAATCAGGATGTAAGAAAAAATCAGGATATCGAACTTAAAAAACGTAATAGCAACTTTGATAGAGAACAAAATAATGTTAAGGAACAGAGAAGAATAGAAGATAAAAGAAAGTTCGAAATGACTGACAGACAGCAGAATAGAAATGAAAATAAAACTCAGGTTAGAGAAGAAAGAAACAGACAAGAATTCCAGATGAAGAACGAACAAAGAAATCAAAATCGTCAGGAAGTAAAAAGACAAGAAAACAAACAACCTGAAATTAGACAAAATAAACGCGAGGATAAGAGAGAACAAAATAATACAAGGCAGGACATTACTCGTAAAAGAGGAAGATAAAATAATTAAGTTTCTCTCTACCTCTTCTCCAAATCCCGACTATAAGTCGGGATTTTTTATTTTAAATAAGATTCTTTACTTATTTTTTAATATTTTTAAACCAATATTAATAAGTAAAAAATGTCTGAAGAAACATCAAATAGGAAGAAAGATCATCTTGAATTATGTTTAACTGACAAGGTTAAATTTAAGGAAAAGACAACAGGATTTGAAAAATATGATTTTATGCATTATGCAATAACAGAAATAGATATTAAGGCAATTGATTTTTCAACTAAATTTTTTAATAAGTGGATAAATTATCCTTTTATAATATCATCAATGACAGGGGGAGCTGAAAAAGCTGAACAAATTAACTACCAATTAGCTTCTGCTGCAAACGAGTTAAATATTCCAATAGGTGTGGGAAGTCAGAGACAATTACTGGAGAATGATAAATATTTAAGAAGTTACAAAATCATTCGTCAGCAAGCTAAGAATATTCCTGTGCTTGGTAATCTTGGGATGGCAGAAATAGTTAACGCAAAAGTGGATGATATAAAAAAACTAATTGATGTTATTGAAGCAGATGCTTTTTTAGTTCATCTTAATCCTGCACAGGAATTATTACAACCTGAAGGCAATGTAGCATTTAAGGGATTTTTAAAAAACTGCAAGAAAATTATTAATGAAATTGATATTCCTTTTATAGCTAAGGAAGTTGGAGCTGGAATATCTGAAGAGGCTGCTGAAAGATTATTGGAAATTGGTTTTCAGGGAATAGATGTTGCAGGTGCCGGTGGTACAAGCTGGAGTGGTGTTGAAATTTTAAGAAATAATAATCTTAATTCTGATTTCTGGGATTGGGGTTTGCCTACATCGTATTGCATCAAAAAAATCAAAATGCTTAAATACGGATATAATTTTGTTTTAATAGGTTCCGGCGGTATTAACAATGCTTTTGATATGGCTAAAGCTTTTGCATTAGGGGCAGATTACACTGCTTCTGCAAGAACTTTACTAAAAGCTGTTCATAATGGTGGAGAAAAAGAAGTTGTGGATTTAATTAAAGGGTGGTTCGAAACATTAAAGAAAATAATGTTACTTACAAATTCTAATAGTATTCAAGAGTTAAGTTCTAAAATAGTAAAAAAGGAGGAGCTCTATTGAGCGAAGTAAATCGATATCATAATATTTATGAACGACAGAGATTAATAATCGAAGAAAAGATATCTAAAGTTCTGGATGATAAAAAACCTGATTCTCTTTATGGACCAGGAAGTTACATCTTACAAAGTGGTGGTAAAAGACTAAGACCTTTGTTAGTGCTTCTTTCAGCTAAGGCTTCAGGAGGAAAGTTAAGTCAGGTTTATAATGCAGCACTAGCTGTTGAATTGCTTCATAATTTTACTTTGGTGCACGATGATATAATGGATAATGCCGATAAACGCAGAGGAAGGCTAACTATTCACAAGAAATATGATGTTAATACAGCTATATTAACAGGTGATAGTTTGTTATCAATAGCATACGAGCTATTATTGAAAGATTGCAAACAAAACACTAATTTAGTTTTGTCATCGTTTAATAATAGTCTTATTGAAGTTTGTGAAGGTCAAAGTTTAGATAAGGATTTTGAACTTCGCCAGGAAATCTCAATTGATGAATATTATTTAATGATAAATAAAAAAACAGCAGCATTATTATCTATGTGCTGCAATATTGGTGCATTATTAACTGGAGCGTCAAAGCAAGTAGTTAATGCACTTTCAGCATTTGGCCAGAACATTGGGATGGCATTTCAAATTCAAGATGATATGCTTGATATTATTGGCGGTGAATCTTTTGGAAAGAAGATTGGCGGTGACCTTGTTGAAGGAAAGAAAACTTATCTATTTATAAAGGCTCTTGAAAAAGCTAAAGGTGATGACCAAAAGAAACTTAGAAAGATGATAAAAGAAAAAGGAATTAAACCAGAAGAGATTGATGAATATAAAAAGATATACGAAAAGTTAGGTATCTTGGATGATGCTAGAAATGAGATTAAGGGATTTACTAAAAAAGCTTTAAGTAAATTGAACAAGTTAGATAAAGTGGAAGACAGAAATACATTTATATGGTTGGCAGATTCTTTAATTAAAAGAAGTAAATAATGATAGAAAGAAAAGTAAAAATAGTTAATAAATTAGGTATGCATGTTCGTCCCGCTGCCACTATTGTTAAGTTAGCAGCTAAATATAAATGCGAGTTTTATATTTCCAAGCATGGTATGCATATAAATGGTAAAAGTATAATTGGTGTTATGACGATGGCTGCTGAAATGGGTACAGAACTTACATTATCTTTTGATGGTGTAGATGAGGAAGAAGCAGCGGCGGAAATAATAGATTTTTTTAATAGAGGCTTTGACGAAATGTGAAAAGCTTTAAGAACATATATAGAGAGAGTACTAATAAAATAGCAGGTATTGCAGCTGCTCCAGGGATTGTTATTGGTAAAGTTTATCTTTTTTCTAAAGAAATTTTAGAGATAAATGATGGTAAAATTGATGATGTTGAAGAAGCTACAAAAAACCTTGAAGAGGCACTTAAGAAATCAAAAAAGGAATTAGGAAAAGTATTTTCCATTGCTAAAGAAAAAATGGAAAAGGATAGAGCCGCAATTTTTGAAGCTCAATTGATGATTCTTGAAGACCCCATTTTAATTGAGGGAATTAAAAAAAGAATTATTAAAGAAAAAAGACAGCCGGAATTTATAGTTGATGATGAAATTACAAAATTCCAGGATTTAATGAGAACGTCATTAGCTCCTTATATGAAAGAAAGAGCTAATGATATTGAAGATATAAAAAACAGGATTATCAGGAACCTTCAGAAGAAAAGATGGCAATCCAAAATCACTCCTAATGTAATTGTTGTAAGCAGCAGCTTAACTCCTGCTGATGCAATTTTATTTTCAAGAAGTGAAGTCAAAGGATTTGTAACAGACCACGGAGGTTTAACAAGTCACGCAGCTATTATTTCACGTTCATTAAATATTCCTGCTGTCGTTGGTGCGCATAATGCTTCCGTACAAATTAAAGATGGTGACTTAATAATTGTTGATGGTTTCCATGGTTACGTTATATTTAATCCAACTGAAGAACAATTAAACTTTTTTACACTTAAAGTTGAAAGGCTTTTAGAGCTTCAAAGGGGATTAGAAGAACTTAAAGATAAACCTGCTATTACTACAGATGGTAAAGAAGTATCTTTATTAGCCAATGTTGATGTTTCGGGGGAAATAGATTTGGTAATAACCAATGATGCCAAAGGAATAGGTTTATATCGTAGTGAGCAAATATTAGAAGAAACTGGAGAATTTCCGAGTGAAGATGAACAGTTTAAGTTGTATTATAATTTAGCAACCAGGATTTATCCCAAATCCATTACTATAAGGGCATTTGATGTTGGTGGAGATAAAGTTAAGATATTAGATTTTAGAGAACCAAATCCTTTTCTGGGAATGAGAGGAATAAGGATTCTGCTGGAGAATAAAGGATTGTTCAAAACTCAAATAAGAGCTGTTTTAAGAGCAAGTGTAAATAAAAATATCCAATTTATGCTGCCTATGATTTCCAATCTAAATGAAATAAGAGCATCAAAAGAATTGATTGAAGAATGCAAAAAAGAATTAAGAAAAGAAGGACTTGAATTTGACCGTCACATTAAGATTGGGGTAATGATTGAGGTACCATCTGCTGCAATTATGGTTTATGAAATTTCTAATGAAGTTGATTTTATAAGCATAGGTACAAATGATTTAATTCAATATTTGATGGCTGTTGACAGAGGTAATGATTTAGTTTCGCATCTATATCAGGAATTTAGCCCTGTGGTAATTAGAACAATTTACCATATAGTGCAGGGGGCGAAAAAGTGTGGTAAAAAAATTAGTATTTGTGGAGAAATGGCTGCAGATACTTTAGCAATCCCCTTATTAGTGGGACTCGGTTTGGATTCTCTCAGTATGGCACCAACAACTATACCTTATGCAAAAAGAATAATCAGAAGCTGTGAGTTCGCGAAAGTTGAAGCAATGGCTAAGGATTGTCTTGAATATCTAACTGAAAATGAAATAACTGATAGGATTGAAAAATTCTTTAAAGATAATAATATAACCAGAACAAGGAACATAATATAGAATGATGATAAAAGAACTTGTTACCAAATACGATAAAAATAATCAATTTGATGTTCTAATAAATTCCTATAAACAAATTGAGTTTGTGTGGAACAATAAAATAGACATTAATTCTCTTAAGGAAAAAACATTTAAAAGCTTATTTTTTAGTGGGTTAGGTGGCTCTGCTATAAGTGCTGATTTAATATATAATTTTTTAAGAGCAGACCTTAAACTACCATTATATGTTAATAGAAATTATACACTGCCCGATTTTGTAAGCGATGATTTTTTAATAATAATATCTTCATATTCAGGTAATACAGAAGAAACAGTTTCAGTTTTAAAAGATGCTGTAGCAAAAAAATGCAATATTGTTTGTATTACTACCGGCGGAAAAGTTGAGCAGATAGCTGAAGAAAATGGTCTTCCTATAATTAAAGTACAACCCGGATTTCAACCGAGATATGCTTTAGGTTTAAGTTTATTCAGCTTACTTAAATTATTACAGGAATTGAATATAATTCCTAATCACAATAAAATAGTTAATAGAACAATTGACCTTTGGAAAAGTAAAGGGGAAGAATATTCCAAGGAAGATAATCAAGCTCTGAAATATGCTGAAAAAATATTGGGACATATACCAATAATTTATTCTGCTGCAGATATTACATCAGCTATAGGGTATCGCTTAAAAGGTCAATTAAATGAAAATTCAAAGAACCATGCATTTTGTAATGTAATTCCTGAAATGAATCACAATGAAATAATTGGCTGGGAAACTCATCTGCAGAATAAATTTCCTTCCATAGTAATTAATATTATGGATCCTATTTATCATCCTCAGGTTAATAAAAGATTTGAAATAATTTCTTCTTTGATTAAAGATAAAGGAGTGGAAGTTCTTGAGTTAGAAGGTAAGCATGAGGATTTTAAATTTCGTTTTTTGGAATTAGTTTATTTATGTGATTGGATATCATACTACCTGGCAATTCTTAAAAATATGGATCCATCCGAAATAGATTATATTCATTACTTGAAAAATGAATTATCTAAATAGATTGTTTATAGTCATACTTGTAAAAACCACATATTAAAGTACTTGATATATCAATTTTATGAATTTATTTTATTGATAAATTGAATATTATACTAAATGAGGATGATATTGAGGAAGATATCAGGATTTATCTTTTTATTATTATTATTAAGTACTTCTACTTTAAATGCTCAATTCTATTTTTTTGGACGCAATAAAGTTCAGTTCGATAAATTCGAATGGAAGGTCTTAAAAACCAGACACTTCGATGTTTATTTTTACAATGAAATGGAAGAGCTTGCTGAAATAGGAGGCTTTTATGCCGAAGAAGCATATAATGAATATAAAGTAAAATTTAATCATACCTTCACAAGAAGAATCCCTTTAATATTTTATAATACCTCGCTTCATTTTCAGCAAACTAATACAACACCAGGATTTATCCCTGAAGGAGTTGGAGGATTTTTTGAATTCCTGAAAGGACGAGTTGTAATTCCATCTACTGGTTCACTAACTGATTTTAGACATGTAATAAGGCACGAGTTAGCTCATGTCTTTATGACTAATAAGGTCTATAATGTTTTAGCTGATAGAAGACTGCCTACAGATGCACTTCCACCATTATGGTTTGTTGAAGGTTTTGCTGAGTATATGTCAACTAAAGTTGACGCTCAAGCTGAAATGGTAATGAGGGATGCTGTAATCAACAATTACTTTGTTGGACTTGATAATATATACCAGATTTATGGCACATTTATAATGTATAAGGAAGGCCAAAACTTTTTAGAGTTTGTGTCTGAAAAGTATGGCGAGGAAAAAATTATTTTATTACTTGAAAACTTTTGGATGTACACCAACTTTAATAAAGTAATTGAACATACAATAGGTAAAAAGTTTGAAGATATAGATGCAGAATGGCAGTATTATAATAAAGTAAAATATTATCCTTTAATAAAAGATAAAGCACCACAAAAATACTTAGCAAAAAAAGTTTCAAAGGATGGATATTATTTTTCTCCTGTATTCCACAAAAATGGAGATGGCAATTATTTATATTTCCAGGGGAACAATGATGGATATTCTTCGTTATTTAAAATGAAAATTGGCGAAGAAGAACAAGAGGAACCTGAACTGATTTTAAGAGGTGAAAAGACTGAAGAATTTGAAGCTTTTCATTTATTTTCCTCTGCTTTAGATATTTCTAAAAAAGGAATTATAGCATTTGTAACCAAATCAGGGGCAACAGATGCTTTACATCTTTTTGATACAAAATCAGAGAAAGTAATTCATTCATACCAGAGTTCAAATTTGATTAGCATGTCCTCTCCAAAATTTTCTTCAGATGATAATCTAATTACATTTAATGCAATAGATCAAAAAGGATTTAGTGATATTTATATCTATGATATTGATAAAGACTCGGTAATCAGATTAACCAATGATTATTATGACGACAAAGACCCAGAGTTTGGTAAGACCGATAATACAATAATTTTTTCTTCTGATAGAACAAGCGGGGAATATAAAAAGAAATATAACTTGTTTACTATTGATACTGATAATCTATCAATTCGATATTTAACATACATCAATGCTGATAATGTCGCACCTGTACTTTCTGAAGATAAAAATACTTTATTATTTACCAGCAATGCAGATACTGTTTTCAATATTTGGAAAATGGATTTAAGCTTACCGGACAAAGAAAATAAAATCGAAAAAGTTACGAGCTTTTTAACAAGTTCCTTCAATCCTGTTTTTATGGATTCAAGTAAAATATGTTTCTCTGGTTTTGAAGAACTATCTTTTAATCTTTATACCCTCGACTTAAAAGATAAAAAACCTGATAATGTAATTACTATGAATTATGATTCTGTTGGAACAGAATGGAAGGAAGGGCAGCTTTCATTGTATTCCGAAAAAGAAAAATTGAATTATGAGAAAGAATACACATTAGATTATGCACAAAGCCAAATATCTACTGACCCTGTATTTGGTACAAGAGGCGGAGCAGTATTTTCATTAAGTGATTTGTTCGGTAATGATAATTATTTCTTTTTAGTTTATAACACTGCTGATGTTCAAAGTGATTTTCTAAAAAGTTTTAATGTTCAAATACAAAGAATAGATTTGAGTGAACGCTCAAATTATGGATATGGTGTTTTCCATTTCAGCGGAAGGCGCTATGATATTAGAGAAAGTGATGAATATTATTTTGAAAGAAGTTATGGCGGATTTTTTATTTTGAATTTTCCAATCTCAAAATTTCAAAGAATAGAAACATCAATATCAATTGCAAATTCTGATAAGCAAGTATTAAGCAGCATTCTTGAAAGAAAAGCCTTATTGGTGAGTAATAGTATTTCCTGGGTGGCAGATAATTCAATTTGGGGTCCAACAGGTCCTTTGGATGGAATTAGAGCCAGGTTATTACTTGCTTACACAGGAGATGTTAAATATAGTAATGTTAATTATTATTCAGTAATTGCAGATTATAGACAATATTTTAGAATTGGATTAAGATCTGCTATTGCTTTTAGAAGTGCATTTTTCTTTAATCAAGGAAAAGAAGCAAGAAGATATTTTATGGGAGGAAGCTGGGACCTAAGAGGTTGGCCAAGATGGGGAATAAGAGGTGAAAAGATGTGGTTATCTTCTCTTGAATTACGTGTTCCTTTAATTGACCAAATAGCTATACGTTTTCCATTTGTGGATTTAGGTTTCTTTGGTATTAGAGCTGCTGCATTTATGGATGCAGGCAGTGCCTGGGATGACCAATATGGTTCTACCCTTGGAAGCGTTGGAGCAGGAGTGAGAATAAATTTATTTAATGCTTTGGTATTTAGATATGACATAGGAAAGAAGCTTGAAAATAATATGTCTAAATTGCAGAAAGGATTATTTTATCAATTCTTTTTTGGATGGGATTTTTGAAAAATTTTAATTTAATATTTTTAATATTAACCTTATTTCTTGTTGGCTGTAGTAAGTCAATTATAAAATTAGATTTGACCAGCAGGGAAGAAGTTATTCCAATGTTTGGTAAAATTCCTGAAAGAAATTTTGTTTATCCTGAGGTTGGGGAAATAGATACTTTGACCGAAAAGTGGGAGTACGAATTAACTGGAAGCTTCAATTCAACATCTATTTCTGTTTTTGAAAACTATGGTTTTGTTAACGATTTATCCGGAAGAGTTTATTGTATAAATCTAAATACAGGAAAAGGTTCAGGAGTTCTAAAGCTTAAAAACCCCATAATGGGTACCCCAATTCTAAATAAAAATATTTTAATCTATGTGGAAACTTTTGGTGATGAGAATAAATCAATTCTTACCTTTTACGATTTTGAAAATGGTAAATTGAAAGATAATGCCCAGATTAAAGGAAGAATATTAAATGAAATCTTAAAAGTTTATAATGCAATTGTTTTAGTAACTGAAAATGGAATTGCTTACAAGTATGATTTAAATGGAATAAAGATTTGGGAAACTAAAATTGAAAGCTTTGTACATTCTTCACCGGCTGCCAATGATGAACTAATGGTATTTGGCGATGATAAAGGAGAAGTTATTGGCGTTGAGTTAAGTACTGGAAGAATAAGATTTAAAAATAAAGTTGGCTCATCTTTTTTTAGTGGAACATCAATTAGCGAAAACAAATTTTATATAGCTGATGATAAAGGTATAGTTTACTGTTTTAACTTAATTGATGGAAAAGAAATTTGGAAATATAATACTGGAGCCAAGATTTCTACATTCCCAATTGTATATGATGATGCAGTTTATATTGGAAATTTATCAGGTACTTTTTATAAAATAAGTTCTGAAGGTAAGTTGATTTGGAAAACCAATACCATGGGAGTACTTAATTCGACTCCTTTATTAGCAGGTAATAACTTGATTGTTCCTGATATGGATGAAAAATTTTATTTAGTTAATGCAAAAGATGGAAAAATAAAAAACACATATACCACTGAAACAAGGATTAGGATTTCTCCTATAATTTATAAGAATATGCTCATTTTAGGTATTGATAGAGGAGTAGTTAAAGCTTATGAAATATCTAAATAGAACCTTTATTATATTATTCTTTTTTAACATTACTTTATTTAGTCAAAGTGAAGGCAAACAATATTATAGTAAAGATGATAGTTTGATTTTACTTAAGACAAATCCTGAAGATGTTTATGTTTATTTAAGAGATTCATTAATAGGACATACACCCTTAAAACTTGAACAAGGTTTTTCAACTTTAATACTTCAGAAAGATGGATATGAACAAAAGGTTTTAGCTCTTAATGATTTAAGAAAAGATGAAATAGTTAATTTGCATTTTATTGGAATAAATAAAAAGGATAGCTTTTTCAATAGACCTGTGTTTAAATATTTATTAGGCGGCATTATTGCTTTAGGTGCTGCAACCGCTTATTTTAAGATTAAAGCTGATAAAAATTTTGATGAATATGAGTTTTCTGGGAACAGAAGTTATTTAGATAAGACTAAAAGATTTGATACTATCAGCGGAATTACTTTTGGAGTACTGCAAGTAAATTTTGGAGTCCTTATTTACCATTTTTTAACAGAATAGAATGAATGTCTTAGAATCCATTACAAAATCGGCAGAATTTTTAAGTAAGAAGGGAGTAACTGAATCAAGATTAAATGCTGAATTATTATTATCTGATATTCTAAAAATGAGTAGACTTTCTCTTTATCTAAATTTTGAAAGAGAATTAACAACTGTAGAAACGGATACATATAGAGATTATATAGTAAGAAGAGGTAAATTTGAACCACTACAGTATATTGTTGGTAATGTTGAGTTCTATGGATTAACTTTTAATGTAGATAAGAATGTTCTCATACCTCGCCAGGAAACTGAAACTTTAATAGAAACAGTCTACAATGTTTATAAGGGTGAAAGGGAATTAAATATTCTTGATATAGGTACAGGTTCTGGGAATGTTATAATATCATTAATAAAAAATCTTCCTACTTCCAGAGGGACCTCCATTGATATAAATGAAAATGCTTTGCACGTTGCTGAACATAATGCCGAATTAAATGATGTAAAGGAAAGAATTAAATTCTTACACAAAGATATTTTAACAGATTTAGTTAACTTTGAGGATAAGTTTGATATTGTAGTTTCTAACCCTCCTTACATACCGATTGAAGAGTATCCTACCCTGCAAAAGGAATTAGTAGAATATGAACCAAAGGATGCATTAACTGATTTTAGTGATGGCTTTACTTTTTACCGGGTTATTCTAAGGAGAAGTAAGGAATTTCTGAAAAATAATGGAAGATTATTTTTTGAAACTGGTGACAAGATGTCAGATGAATTAAAAAATCTTTTTGTAGTTAATGGATACAAAAATATTAAAGCAAAAAAAGATTTGCTAAACATAGAACGTGTAATTTTTGGAGAGTATATTGAGAGCAGTAGTCCAAAGAGTATCTGAAGGAAGTGTCAAAATAGAAGATAAAAATTACTATGCTGAAATATCAAAAGGTATAGTAATTTTATTAGGAATTAAAATAGGTGATACTGAAAAGGACCTTATATTTACTGCAGATAAGTGCTGCAATCTAAGAATTTTTGAAGATGAAAACCAAAAGATGAATTTGTCATTAAAAGATATTGATGGTGAAATTTTGGTTATTTCTCAGTTCACTCTTTATGGTGAAACAGCTAAGGGGAACAGACCAAGTTTTATTGAAGCAGCAAGACCTGAAGAAGCTATTCCCTTATATGAAAAATTTATTGAAAGAGTAAAAGAAAATATTGGAGCACATAAAGTAAAAAGTGGTTTGTTTGGTGAAATGATGCTCGTTAAAATTATGAATGATGGACCCGTAACTGTCATAGTGGAGTCAAAAGGATAACTTTGAAAAAGTTTTTAATGATATTTATTGATGGAGTCGGAATTGGGAAACCAAATCCGGAATTTAATCCATTCTTTAAATATGGTTTTAAGACTTTTACGGAATATTTTGGAGATGTTCCCACATTAGAAAATCAAATTTTAAGAAGTGCTAACAAAATATTATTTCCAACAGATGCAAGGTTAGGTATTGAAGGATTACCTCAAAGCGGAACTGGCCAGGTTTCAATTTTTTGTGGAGTTAATGCTCCAAAGTTTGTTGGAAAACATTTCGGACCCTTCCCATATTCAACAACAATCCCAATCATAAGAGATAAAAATATTTTTAAGAGTACATCTGATTTAGGATTAAAGGTTTCATTTGTGAACGCATTTCCACAAGTCTTTTTTGATTATTTAAATTCCGGAAGACAAAGATTAAGTGTCACTTCCAAGAGTTGCACCTTATCAGGAATAAAATTAAATACTATAGATGAATTGCGTGAAGGAAAAGCTTTAACTGCAGAGATTACTAATGAAAGATGGAATAAAATATTAAACTATGATATTCCAATTATTTCTCCCCAAGAAGCTGCGGCGAGATTGTTAAACATTGCTGAAGAAAATGATTATACCCTATATGAATATTTTTTGACTGACCATCTTGGTCATTGGAGATATATCCCAGAGATTGAACCAATAATGAGAAACCTGGATGAATTTCTTTTCCATCTTTTGACAAATATAGATGATGAAAAAATGAATTTGCTTATTTGCTCAGACCATGGAAACTTTGAAGATCTTTCTGTTAAAACTCATACTTTAAATCCTTCTATTACAATAACTAATTCTAATTTAATATTTGAAGAAGTGAAGGATCTTTCCGAAATTAAAGATGCAGTTATAAAGCATTTTAGATGAAAAAAATTCCATTATTAAAATTTATTATCCCTTTCCTGGTTGGAATAATTATAGGTGATAAGTTTGGAGTGAATATTCCTTATTCTTCCATTATTTTAATTTTGCTTCTAAGTACTTACATAGTTAGTGTCATTAAAAATACAAGCATACCTCAAAATATATTTTTCAGTTCAATTATTTATTTATCAATATTCTTTTCCGGCTTATTATTCATTTCAATAAATAGTTCCTCAAAAATATATTTACCAGATGATTGGAAAATGCTAAAAAATGTTGAGGTATATGGGACTATAAATAATATTGATTTAATTAAAAAAGAACAGATAAGTTTCAATATTATAAGTGATTCAATAAAATCAGAAGATAGTTGTTTAGTTATTCATGCAAAATTTATTAGCATATTAAAATCAGATAACATTAAAGAAATTTATAATAAGATTCATCCTGGAAATAGAATAAGCATTAAAGGATTTTTAAGAACCTCGAAGAAATGGAGCAATCCTGGCGAACCTGATTTTGCATCTTACTACCATTATAAAGAAATATCAGGAACAATTTACTGCTATAATTCAGATGAGTTTAAAATAATAAATGAAGATAAATATTTTATATCATCGTTCTTTTTTAATATTAGAAAATATTTAGATGCAGAGATAAAAAAACTTCATTTACCTGAAACAGCAGCTTTAATTCGAGGATTCATATTAGCGGATAGAAACGATATTGATCCTGATGTAAATGAAGCCTTTATAAACACTGGTGTTGTTCATATTTTGTCAGTTTCCGGACTACATGTATCCTATATTGTTCTTTTATTTTTACTTTTATTTTCAAGATTTAATGTAAAAGCAAAGTACATTTTTACTTCTATTGGATTAATTTTATTTCTTTTTCTAACAGGATTCCAACCTCCGGTAGTAAGGTCAGTTATTATGGGAGTTGTCATAATTACTACCTACTTAACCAAACGTTCAACAAACTTAATAAATTCAATATTGATTGCTGGTTTGGTTATAATAATCTTTGATGTTTATTCTCTTTTTGACAGAGGCTTTATACTCTCATTTTTATGCATACTCTCTTTAGCCATATTTTACCCACCTCTACAGGATAAAATTTATTTAAAAATTAAGAATAGGTTACTTGCGAATTTTATATTATTTGTCAGTACGGGATTGATTGTTCAAATAGGAATATTCCCCTTTATTTTATTCTATTATCATAAAGTATCGTTCATAGTATTTATAACAAACTTGGCTGCCATTCCAATAACAGGAGCAATGTTGGGGATTTCTTTTGTGACTTTAATAATAAATTTAGTTTCACCTTTTATAGCATCCTTGTTTGCAAGTACAAATGATTTATTAACAATTATTCTTTATAACATTATAAAATATTTTTCAAATCCTGAATATTCTGTTATTTCAATAAATCAGTTTTCAAGTTTCGATATAATATTATTTTATATCTTTTTAGGGTTAGGTATAATTATTTATAAACTTAAATTTAATTTATCTTTTAAGTTAGCATTAATCCCAATAATTATTTTTATTTTTTTCTTTATAATAAGTTGGGATGATGTTTATATATTAAAGAAAAATTACCTGAGTGTTATGATGATTGATGTAGGGGAAGGGGATGCTTTTCTTATTAAATTTCCGAATGGGAAAACAGCTTTAATTGATGCTGGTGATGCTTCTGGAAGTCGGGATTCAGGTGAAAAAATTATTATGCCTTTAATGGACAGGCTGGACTTAAATAAGATTGACTATGCTTTTATCTCGCATTTGGATAAAGACCATTATAGTGGGTTGTTAAGCTTGGTTGTTAATAAGAAAGTAAACTTTGTTTATAAACCACATTCCGATAAAGATAGTTTGTTTGAGAAACTTCTGAATATAAACAATATTGGATTTTCATATTATGAAAATAATTACTTAGATTTTGGTAATTCAAGAATTTATGTTTTACAGAATCCAAATACTAAGTATAATAATGAGAATGATGGTAGTGCTGTTCTAAAACTTGTATACGGTAAAACAAGCTTTTTGTTCACTGGAGATATAAGTACGGCAGGTGAGAGCAAATATGTAATGGAATATGGGGATTTTCTTAAAGCAAATGTTCTTAAAGTTTCTCATCATGGAAGCGGTACAAGTTCATCTGAAAAATTTTTAGAAATTGTTAATACTGAAATGAGTTTAGTCAGTGTAGGCTACAAAAACAAATATGGTCATCCTGATAATGAGACTATTGATAGGTTAAAAATACATGCTCAAATATTTAGGACAGATCTTGAAGGAGCAGTTGTTTTAAGGTCCGATGGAGAACATATTGAAAAAATAAATTGGCAAAAGAATTATTGATGGATAAGAAAAATAAAATATGTATTGGAATTTTAGGGGGCGGACAGCTTGCCCGTATGTCTGCTATCCAAGCTTATGAATTAGGGCTTGACATTGCAATAATCGAAAAAGAATTTAACTCACCTGCTGGACAGCTTACCAAATTTGAATATACCGGATGGATGGATGATGAAAATGTCATTGCCGAGTTCTGTAATAAAGCAGATGTGGTTACCCTTGAAAATGAATTTATTGAATCTGAAAAACTCAGGCATATCGAAGAACATTATCATAAAAAAGTTATACCATCTTCAAAAACAATCGGGTTAATTCAGGATAAGTTTATTCAGAAAACAACACTCAAGAATAACAATATTCCTGTTCCAAAATTTATTGAAGTAACATCTAAATCTTCTTATGAGGAAATTAAAGAAGTTTTAGGTGAACGGTTTTTATTGAAGTCCAGAGTTATGGGTTATGATGGATATGGTAATGCAAGTGTTTCAAATGAAAATGAATTCAGAGAAGCATATGGAAGGTTAAGCAAAAGAAGTGATAAGCTAATGGCTGAGGCTTTTGTTGATTTTGATAAAGAGTTAGCAGTAATGATTGTCCGTACTTCAAAAGAAATTGACGCTTATCCTGTTGTAGAGACTATCCAGGAAAATCATATTTGTAAAATAATAATTGCACCTGCTGAAGTTGATGAAAGTATAATACAGAAAGTTAAAAGAATGGCAATTGACTGTGTTAAAGCTGTGGAAGGTTATGGTTTGTTTGGGATAGAATTATTCTTAACAAAGAAAAATAAAATACTTATTAATGAAATGGCACCTCGTCCTCATAACTCAGGACATTATACAATCGAAGGTTGTATTACTCCGCAGTTTGAAAATCATATCAGGGCAGTTCTCGACTTGCCATTAGGTTCTACTAAAATGATAAAGAAATATGCGGTGATGATAAATCTTTTAGGTAAAAAAACTGAAGATGATAAGATGAAGATTTATAATGAATGTTTAAAACACAAAGATGTTCATCTTCATATATATGGTAAAGCAAGTTCAAGATTAGGCAGGAAGATGGGGCATATAACTATTGTAGGGAATGACTTAAATAAAATTTTATCTAAAGCAAAATCAATTGAAGAAAAAATAAATCTTTGAGAAAAAATATGAAGAATAATAATCCTTTGGTTGGAATAATAATGGGAAGCGACTCAGACCTTTCAGTAATGAAAGAAGCTGCTGTTGTTTTAGATGAATTTAAAGTCCCTTATGAGATTAAAATTGTTAGTGCTCATAGGACTCCAAAATATATGGCTGAATATGGAATGAATGCCCATCAAAGAGGATTGAAAGTTATAATTGCAGGCGCAGGAGGTTCAGCTCATCTTCCGGGAATGACAGCTGCTCATACTCCATTACCTGTAATTGGAGTTCCGGTAAAATCAAAATCATTGGATGGGGTGGATTCGTTATTATCAATTGTTCAAATGCCTGGTGGCGTACCAGTTGCAACAGTTGCAATAAATCAGGCAAAGAATGCCGGATTACTTGCTGTACAAATTCTTAGTACTTCTGATAAAAAATTATTGAATAAAATGATTGAGTACAAGAAGAATTTGGAAGAGCAGAGTATGCTGAAAAATGAAAATATATGATAAATTAAATTTTTAGTTTTTATTGATATAAATTAAAAATAATCTTAAGTTAAAAGGACGCTATAATTTATTAATTGAAAGGAGATAGAAAATGAGGAAGCTTTACATCATTTTCTCTATTTTTTTAGTTCTCGCATTGACTACAGAAACATTTAGTCAGGCAAAACCTTATAAAATTTTATGGAATAAAAGAGCTACAAATGGTACTTTTTTTGCAAATGATGGTAATACCAGAAGTATAGCTTTTAATCCTGTTACAAACCATTTATTAGTTCCTTCAAGAACAGTAGCATCAAATGTTATAATTATGGATCCTGTTACTGGTGATTCTATTGGGAAATTAGATATGACAGGAATAACCGGAGGTACATATTTAATTAATATGATTAGAATTACTCCGGATGGTAAAATTTACGTTTGTAATTTAACTACAGGTCCAGGTTCACCATTTAAAATATATAGATGGGATTCTGAGACAGCACTTCCTACTGTAGCTTATTCAGGCACATTAGGTTTAAGAGTTGGTGATTCATTCGGTTTATCAGGTGCAGGTGCTAACACTATTATATATGCTAGTGGTTCAAGCAGCACAAAGATTTACAGATTTACTACTACTGATGGTTTAGCTTTTACAGCTTATGATACTGTTACAGTAGCAACAGGTATTGCAAGAGGAGGTATTTCTCCTATTACAACAGGTTTAAATTCAGATCTATGGGTTGATGGTTCAGGAACAAGCACTTATCATATTTCATCAACCGGCACAATCATCGACACCGTTAATGGTGGATATCTTTCTTCAGGCTGGCATAATGTAGTATATTTTGCTCCTAATACAGGCAGAAAATATATCTTATCAGTTGGTAAAAATGATACTCAAGAAGGTTCAAGAGTAAGAATGTCTGACATTACTACCTCTGAAAAATGGCCTACAATTTGGGCAGATTTAATCCCTGATAGTCCTTATGTAGCTAATGCAAATGCTACTGGTGATGCTGCTGTAATCGATAACTTAGATGGTACATTTACTGTTTATGGATTAGTTTCTAATAACAACATTACAGCCTATGTAACAAATATGCTTACAATTGCTCAGGCAAGAGAAGATTTAAATAATGATTTAATCCCTGATAGATTAAACGATACAGTAACTGTTATTGGTGTTGTAATTGGTCCTAATTACCAAACATCAAATCGTTCATATTATATCAACGATGAAACTGGTGGAATTGCGACATACTCTTTTAGTTTAACAAATAATCCAGCAATGAATTTAGGTGATAAATATAGAATCAAAGGAAAAATTTTACATTATAACGGATTGACTGAAATTTCAACATTTGATTCAACAAGCTTCTTCTTCATTTCAGATAGTAATGAAGTTCCTGCCCCTGTACAATTAACATTGGCTCAATACAAAGCTAACGCTGAAATGTATGAAGCGAAATTAGTTGAAATTGATAATTTAAATAAACTTAGTGGTTCTTGGCCAGGAGCCGGTTTAAGTGCTACATTAAAAATGATTCAAGGTACAAGCCTTGCTGATACTGTAGAATTAAGAATTGATTCTGACACAGATATTGATGGTCAGCCAGAACCAATTTGGCCACAAAAAATAATTGCTATTGGTAGTCAATTTGTAACCTACCAATTATTACCAAGATTCTATGGTTTTGATTTTCTAATTACTCCTGTTGAATTAACTTCATTCACAGTAAAAGCAAGTTCAGATAAAGTTACTTTGAACTGGTTAACTGCAAGTGAAATTAACAACTCAGGATTCCAGGTTGAAAGAAGTTCAGATAATAAAACGTTCTCTTCACTTGGATTTGTAAAAGGTAATGGAACAACAACTGAAAAGAATTCATATTCTTTTGTTGATAATAATGTTCAAGCCGGAAAAGAATATTATTATAGATTGAAACAAGTTGATTTTGATGGTTCATATAACTATTCAAAAGTAGTTAATGTTAATACTACTATGCCTAAGGTTTATAACTTAGCTCAGAACTATCCTAATCCATTTAACCCAAGCACAACAATTAATTTCAGTTTACCTGTTGATGCAAGAGTATCAATTAAAATATATAATGTTCTTGGTAAAGAAGTATATTCAGCAGTTAATGATAACTTAACGGCTGGAAGTCATAGTGTTAATGTTAATTTAATGAATGTTTCTACAGGTGTTTACTTCTACAATTTAGAAGCAAAAGGAGTAGATGGTTCAGTATTTACATCGACAAAGAAAATGACTTTAATGAAATAAAATTTCATCAAAATTAAGTTACTTGCCCGATTCATTAAGAATCGGGCTTTTTTTTGCCCTTTAGTGATGACTATTAGAATATTGTTAGTTCATTCCTATTTTAATAATTTTAGTTCTTAATTTTTACAAACAAAGGAAATTATGAAAAAGTTCTTTTTCTTATTATTAACATCTATTATGTTCTTTAGCTGTGGAAAACAAAATGATGAAGAGTTATTTAAAAGTGCTGAAGAATTAAAAAGCAGGAATCAGTATCAAAAAGCTTTTGAAGAATATGATAAAATTGCAAAGGATTATCCGGAAGGTAAACACGCTCCTGACGCATTATTTAATATGGCTTATTTTTATCAAAATAAATATTTAAAGAATGTCCCTGCTGAGCAATCCAGTGAAAATGCTGTTAAGTTGTTTAGAGAAGTTTATGACAAATATCCTTCTTATGATAAAGCACCGGAAGCATTATTTTATTCAGGTTTCATTTTAGCAAATGAACTTCAGGAATATAAAAAAGCAACAGCTGCTTATAAATTATTTTTAGAGAAATTTCCTAAGCATGAACTTGCATCTTCAGCACAGTATGAACTTGAGAATATGGGAAAATCTCCTGATGATATTTTAAATAAGAAGCAAAAAGAAGTTAATATTTAATGCAATTTTCCTCTGAAGATTATAAAAAATACTTATCTCCAACATTTATTTCAAAGCTAAATTCATTTGAACTAAAAGCGAGATTTGTTGTTGAAGGATTTATGGTGGGGCTTCATAAAAGTCCCTACCACGGATTTAGTGTGGAGTTTTCAGAGCATCGTCCTTATATGTTAGGGGATAACATAAAAAATATTGATTGGAAAATTTACGGAAAAACTGAAAAGTTTTTTATTAAACAGTATGAAGAGGAAACAAATTTAAGAGGTTATATTCTTCTTGATACAAGCAAGTCAATGAGCTTTAAGTCCGGTAATAATATTTCCAAGCTTGAGTATGGAGCAACCTTAACATCTGCCTTAAGTTATTTAATGATTAAGCAGCAGGATGCTGCTGGGTTAACTTTGTATTCAGATAAGATAGAGAAATTTCTTCCCCCTAAAGCGTCGAGAGTTTATTTACAGGAGATATATAAAAATTTAAGTGAAGTAAAAGCCGGAAGCAAAACAAACACTGCTCAATGTTTAAATGCTATTGCAGAAAAAATTAAAAGAAGAGGAATAGTAATAATTATCTCTGATTTCTTTGATGATATTGATGCCTTACTTCCTGCGCTTAAGCATTTTAGCTATAATAAAAATGAAGTTATAATTTTTCAAATTCTTGACCCGATGGAATTAAATTTTTCTTTTGGTACAGATGCAGTTTTTAAAGACCTTGAGACTGAAGAAGAAATGACAACTCAGCCTTATCAAATTCAAAAAGCATATAAAGAAACATTCAATGATTTTATTAATAGAATTAAGACAGAAAGTCTAAATTCTAATATAGAGTATAATTTAATTGATACATCAACAACTTTTGATAAAGCATTATTCAGTTACATTCAAAAACGAAGCAAATTATATTAAGGAGGGACAATGCCAACAATAATGGTTAGTATATCTGGTATAAGAGGAATAATAGGAGATGGATTAGATCCTCAGGTTATTGTAAAATATGTTTCGGCATATGCGGACTTTATTAAAAAAGGAAAAATTGTTATTGGTCGGGATGCAAGAGTAACAGGAGAGATGGTTAAGAATGTAACTATAGGAACTTTGCTTGCTAAAGGTTTTGAAGTAATTGATATTGGAATTGTACCAACTCCGACTGTTCAATATACAGTAAAGACTTTACAAGCAGATGGCGGAATTGCAATTACAGCAAGTCATAATCCTAACGAATGGAATGCACTGAAACTACTTAACAGAACCGGTCAATTTATGACTCCCGAAGAAAATGTTGAACTCCAGGAAATATTAATTAACTCGAGTGCTAATATTTATAAACCATGGAATGAAATAGGGAGGCTTGTAGAAGATAATTCTGCTTTGAAAAAGCATATGAATGATGTTTTAAAATTAAAATACATTGATGTTGAAAAAATTAAAGCAAGAAAATTTAAAGTTGTCGCTGATTGCGTTAATGGTGCTGGAGTATATGTAATTCCTGAACTTTTAAGAAAATTAGGATGTGAAGTTGTGGAGCTTAATTGTGAGAAAACCGGAATTTTCCCAAGACTTCCTGAACCTTTACCTGAAAATTTAACTGAAACAATGGCTGTTGTTAAAAGAGAAAAAGCAGATTTGGGAATTGTAGTTGACCCTGATGTTGATAGATTGGTTCTAATTACCGATAAGGGTGAAGCCTTTGGTGAAGAGAATACCATAACTTCAATGGTTAAATTTATTTTAAGTAAAGAAAAAGGAAATGCTGCAGTAAATTTATCAACAACAAGAGCTGTTGATGATGTTGCGAATGAATATGATTGTAAAGTTTATAGGTCATCTGTAGGTGAAGCTAATGTTGTTAAGAAGATGAAAGAAGTTAATGCGATAATAGGAGGAGAGGGAAGTGGTGGAGTAATTTTACCTGAACTTCATTATGGAAGAGATGCTATGGTAGGTATTGTTCTAATACTTCAACTTCTCACTGAAAGAAATATTTCAATCTCAGAATTAAAAGCAGAAATACCGGCATATTATATTTCTAAAAAGAAAATTGAACTTAAAGATGTAAATCCTGATACTATTATTGAAAAGATGTTAAAAGTATATGCTAAAGAAAAAGTAAATAATGAAGATGGATTAAAAATAGATTTTCCTGACCATTGGGTGCATTTTAGAAAATCAAATACTGAACCGATAATTAGAATTGTCACGGAATCAAAAAGTCAGGAAGAAGCAAACTCCTTATCAGAAAAATATTTTAACGAAATAAAAGAACTGGTAAAGTAATTACCAGTTCTCATTTGTAAGAACAATCTCTGCAGGGAATCTTTCTAAGAAAAGAGCTTTTAATAATTCTCTACCTTTATTTAATTTTTTACCATGTGCATTATAAATGTTTTTAAAAGGGAGAGCATTTAATAATTTATAATGTCTATATACAAAAGATGTATGATTAAAAGGAAATTTTATAAATTCATTTAGATTTTTATTTCTGAAACTATTAATAAAAACTGAATGAACTGATAAATAAATAGTGACATCAAGTTCTTTCAGGAAATCTTTAATTTTAGGTAAGATTAAAAACTCACCTCCTTCAATATCAATTTTAAGAAATAACTTTTTATCAGTTAGTTTTTGTTCTTTCATAAAATCTATCAAAGATATTGAATCAACTTCAACAGACAGCTTTTCATCGGCAAACAAAATGCTGCTATTACTATTTCCAAAAGATTTTTCATTTCCAATTCTAATTTTCCCCGGTTTATCTGAGATGGCAGCGTTGAAAATTTCTACATCATTATACCACTTTGCATCCTTGTTTGCATAAAAGTTGGCATTCAATTCTTTAAATGCAGAGGGGTCCGGCTCAAAAGCGAAAGCTTTTTTAGTTTTTTGCGCACAATAAAGTACAGTTGGACCAATCCAGGCACCTATATCAAAATAGTAAGTTTTATCATTCAAAAATCTATCAAATACCTGAAAGGTTTCAGGTTCCCAAATGTTATCTTCTAAATCTTTCCAAAAACCAAGATTATCTGTAAAAGTCACATTAAAAGAAAAATTATTCTTTTCTACTTTTTTAATTAAGGGAGGAAATTTATCCTTATTATTGAGAAGAAAGTGGTAAGATTGGTCAGTCAAGTCTAATAATTCCTGGGGTCTAAACTTAAGACTATAATTCTCATCTATTTTAATATTAATCAATTCATTGGAGAAAGAAAAATCTGCCATAAATCCCTCATAATTATCAAAATTTTAAAATGAAAGTTAAAACAAAAATCCATATAAAGTCAAAAAAATAATATAAAAATTTAATTTTCTTAAAATTGGTAAAAATATCTTTCTCAACTATGGAATAATTGAAAAAAGGTATTCCTAAAAATTGGAAAAAGATATAAAATTGAGCTAAAAATGCTTAATAATTGAACTATGTGTTTTTCCCAACATCGGTATATTATTTGCTAGTAGAAGCACGTATGTTCAATAATTAAACAGTGGGAGTACTGTAAATGAAAAATATAATACGAATTGTATTATTGGCTCTCTTTGTGTGTAATATAGCTAGTGCTCAGACAACTAGAGGTCTTATTAAGACTGAAAACGTTACTCCACATAGCTTAACCACACTTGGATTACCAACAAATTCTGTTTCTACAGGAATGGATGTCGTTGGAAATGGGACTTATGTTTATTTGTCATCAAGAAACATTGGTACCGATACTGTTATTACTTCTGCTACATTCTCTATTACAACTAAACCTTCAGGTTCAACAGCTAGTTTAACTACTTTTGGAACTAACTGGGTTTATTTTAAACCAGATGTAGTTGGTGATTACACAGTTAACTTACATTTAGTTACACCAGGTGGTGTACACGATACTACCAAAGTTATTACCGCAGCTAATTATTTAGGTGTTGGTAACTTTGAAGGTATCACAGGAACTCAACCAAACTGCGTTGCAGCTTGCCACGCTGGTTCAGCAAAATTTCAAGAAATTTTCAATAGATGGAAAGTTTCAGGACACGCACTTATATTCCAACAACAATTAGAAACAAGTGACCATTATAGTACAAGTTGTATGAAATGCCATACAACTGGTTATGACCATAATGTAGCTGCTTCTAATAATGGATTTGATGATGTTGCTGCATCATTAGGTTGGTCATTCGTTCCTCCTACAAATTCAGGTAAATGGGATACATTAAAAGCTAATTATCCTAACCTTGTAAACTTTGCAACTATTGGCTGCGAAATGTGCCACGGTGCTGGTTCACAGCATGCTGCTACTTTCAATCCAACTAAGATTGCAAAATCATATGATTCTGGCGTTTGCGCTCAGTGCCATGATGAACCTTGGAGACACAACAAGTATTCTGAATACGAAAATTCATTGCACTCAGAAGCACTTTGGTCATCTTCATTTGCTCAAGGTTCAACAAGTCAAAATAATAGTTTAGCTAATTGTATTAGATGCCACGATGGTAAAGGTTATGTTAACTTTACAAAAGGTTTAACAACTAACACTACCGGAATGAAATCATACAACCAAACTATGATTGGCTGCTCTACTTGCCACGATCCACACGGAAACACAAATACTGCTTCCTTACGTTTTACTCCTGCAGCTTCTGATACATTAGCAACAGGATTAAACATTGCTGGTATCGGTGGTGCTGGTCATACTTGTATGAACTGCCACAAAGCAAGAGGAAATGGTGATCTTCAGGTTGCACTTGGTGTTACAAGTTCACGTTTTGGACCTCACCATTCAGTTCAAACAGACGTTTTATTAGGTAAAAACGCTGTAGTATTTGGTTCTACTCCTTTCTTATCAAGTGAAGCTCATAAGACAGCTATTACAGATGCATGCGCAGGCTGCCATATGTATGCTACAGTTGATACTGGTAACGTAAATAGAGATAAAGTTGGTGGACACTCATTCAGAGTTACAAACCCTGAAACTGGTTTTGACAATACTAGAGCTTGCCAAAGCTGTCACGGTTTGAAAAATAGCTTTGATGATTTCGTTGCTGTTAGTGATTATGATGGTGATGGTACTATCGAATCTTATCAGAATGAAGTTATTGGTTTATCAACAATTTTAAAAGCATTATTACCTGTTACTATTGACTCTATTAACTACAATACTGTAGTAAAGAGAAAAGCTTACTGGAACTATCAAATGATAGCTAATGATGGTAGTAATGGTGTTCACAATCCTAAATTCGCAATTGACGTATTAACAAAATCTATTATGGCAATGGGCGGAGTTGTTCCTGTACAGCTAACTTCATTAACTGCTACTGTTAGTGGTGATGTTGTTACAATCAACTTTGAAACTGCTACTGAAACTAATAATAAAGGTTTCGATATTCAGAGAAAAGTTGGAAACAGCTGGAATACAGTTGGATTCGTTGCAGGAAGAGGAAACTCTACTGAAGTTAATAGATATACATTTACCGATAAAGCTTCTAACTTAAGCGGTAAAGTTGCTTATAGATTAAGACAAGTTGATTTTGATGGTTCTGTTGAATTTTCAAAAGAAGTAGAAGTAACTTTTGAAGGTCCTAAATCATTCACATTATCACAAAATTATCCTAATCCTTTCAACCCTTCAACAACTATTAAGTACTCAGTACCTACAGATAGTAAAGTTAAAGTTGTTATCTACAACTTAACTGGTGAAGTTGTTAAAGAATTAGTAAATACTGTTCAAGGTGCAGGTTCTTACGAAATTAAATTCGATACAAAATCAGCAGCTAAACAGTTAACATCTGGTATTTACTTCTATTCATTAGAAGCAAGTGCTCTTGATGGATCAAATTCATTCAGAGAAACTAAGAAAATGGTTCTTTTGAAGTAATTCGATTATTGTTCTATACAGACCCCGGTTACAAAATAGCCGGGGTTTTTTATTTTAAATCTTTCTTATCTCAATAGTTACATCACTCACGTTAACTTTCAAAATCCTTTATACTTTTATATTTTTGATTCTTAAAAACATTTATGGAGATTCATTAATTCAATGGATAATAAATACGATATTGCAATTCTTGGTGGTGGTCCAGGTGGATACGTTGCAGCTATAAGAGCAGCACAATTGGGCTTCAAAACAGTTGTTATAGATAAAGATAATCTTGGTGGGGTATGTCTTAACTGGGGATGCATTCCTACTAAATCACTTCTAAAAAATGCTGAACTATTTGATTTAATGAAAAACCATTCTAAAGATTTTGGGATAAAAGTATCAGGATTAGAATTTGATTTTAATAGTATAATAAAAAGAAGTAGAGACATATCAACACGCATTGTTAATAATGTTGAATTGCTGATGAAGAAGAATAAGGTGACAAGAGTTAGAGGTTTTGGTAAAATTATTTCGAATAGTGAATTAGAAATCTATGACGATAAAAATAAAAAAGTTCAAAATATAAAATTTGATAATTTGATTGTCGCAACAGGAGCAAGACCAAGAAAATTTGATTTCATTCCTGTTGATTATAAAAATATTATCACAAGCACAGAAGCAATGAGCTTGGATAAACTGCCAAAAGATTTGATTGTTATTGGAGCAGGAGCAATTGGAATTGAGTTTGCTTACTTTTATAATGTACTTGGAACAAAAGTAACAGTTATAGAAATGTTGGATAATATTCTTCCGATTGAAGATAAGGAAGTGTCAGAGACTTTAGAGAAAAGTCTTAAGAAGAGAGGAATTGAAATATATACTAAAGCCAGTGTTAAGAAAGCAGAAGTAGTTGGAGATAAAGTTAAAGTAACTGTTGAAACCAAAGATGGTGTTAAAGAATTAACTGCAGAAAAAGTTTTAAGTGCAATTGGAGTAACTGGAAATATTGAAGGATTTGGACTTGAAGAATTAGGAGTCGAAATATTTAAGGGACATATAAAAGTTGATAAGTCAACTTATGCAACCAATGTTAAAAACATTTATGCAATCGGTGATGTTATTGGTCCACCCTGGCTTGCACACGTTGCTTCTGCTGAGGGGATTACTTGCGTTGAAAAGATAAAAGGTTTAGAAGTACCTGATGTAAATTATGATAATGTTCCGGGGTGCACTTTTTGTCAGCCACAAGTAGCAAGTATAGGGTTAACTGAAAGAGCAGCAAGAGAAAAAGGATATGAATTAAAGATTGGAAAGTTTCCCTTTATGGCAAGCGGAAAAGCATTTGCAATTGGTGAGAGAGAAGGATTTGTCAAAGTTATTTTTGATGCAAAGTATGGAGAATTATTAGGTGCTCATATCATTGGTGCTGAGGCAACTGAGCTTATTGCAGAACTTGGACTGGCAAAATCATTAGAAGCAACTGCTGAAACTATATTCAAAACAATTCACGCTCATCCTACATTGGCAGAAACTTTAATGGAATCTTCTGCAATGGCTTATGGTGAAGCTATTCATATATAAGAGAATGAAAATTAAATAAAAATGGCTAAAACACTAAAATATATAGACTTAAACCTTTTGGATTACCAGGAAGCTTGGGACTTGCAAAAAAATATCCACCAATTAAGAGCAAGCAATACTGTCCCTGATTTTTTATTACTACTTGAACATCCTAATACTTATACTTTAGGAAAAACTGCAAATTCAAACAACTTGATTAGTGACAAAAATTATTTGGATAAGAACAATATTTCAGTATATAATATTGATAGAGGGGGAGATATAACTTATCATGGACCGGGACAGTTAGTTGGTTATCCTATTATTAGTTTAGAGGATTGGAAAAAAGATACTCATAAATATTTAAGGTCAATTGAAGAAGTTATAATTAAAACTCTTAAAGAATATAATATTAATGCAGGAAGAAATCCTTTATATACAGGAGTATGGATAGAGAATAGAAAAATTTGTGCAATTGGGATAAAAGTAAGTCGTTGGGTTACAATGCATGGGTTTGCATTTAATGTAAATACAAATCTAAATTTGTTTAAAGGTATAATTCCTTGTGGTATTAAAGAAGAAAATAAAGATGTTACTTCTCTTGAAAAAGAATTGGGTAAACATATTGAATTAAATGAAGTTAAGGAAATTGTATTAACTAAATTCAAAGAAGAATTTGGTTATGATATGGTAGAGAGATTAAGCTATCAGGATTTAATATTAGATATTTAATTGGAAAGGAATCATGGCTAAAAAAAACAAGCAGGAAAATGTTCAGGAAATTATTTCTAATGAAAAATTAAATAATAATGGCAGCAATGATTTGAACTCTGAAATTTCAAAAGAAGATTTATTAAAAGCTTTAAGAATAATGCTGACAGCAAGGAACATTGATGTAAAAGCAATGAACTTGCTAAGACAAGGTAAAACATTTTTTCATATAGCAGGTTCAGGACACGAAGCAATTCAAAGTGCCGTTGGCTTATTGTTAGACCCGAAGAAGGATTGGTATTTCCCATATTATAGAGATATTGCTTTAGTTTTATCTTCAGGTGTAACACCTTATGAGTTTTTCTTGCAATGTTTTGCAAAAGCTGATGACCCTGCTTCAGGTGGAAGACAATTACCAACACACTGGGGCTCAAGAAAATTTAATCTTCCATCCCAGTCCAGTCCCACAGGTACTCAATTTCTACAGGCAACTGGAACAGCATTAGCTTCAGTAAAAAAAGGATTGAAGACCATTTCTTATGTTAGCAGTGGAGAGGGCACCACAAGTCAGGGCGAATTTCACGAAGCAGTAAACTGGGCAAGCAGAGAGAAACTTCCGGTATTGTTTGTTATTCAAAATAATAAATATGCAATTTCAGTTCCTGTTGAAAATCAAAGTGGTGGTAAGGGAAGTTCGATTGCCGAAATGATGAAGGGATATTACAGCTTATTAAAATTAAAAATAGATGGAACAGATTTTTTTGAATGTTACAAAAATGTTAAGCAGGCTAAAGAATATATTGAGCAAGGTAAAGGTCCTGTTTTAATTGAAGCAGAGGTTGTGAGATTGCAATCGCATTCATCATCTGATGACCAGAAGAAGTATAGAAACCCTGATGAACTTTCAGAAGAATCAAAGAAAGACCCAATTGAAAAGTTATCCAGAAGTTTAATCGAGAAAAAATATTTAAGTCAGGATGAATTTGATCACTTAAAACAAGAAATATTAGTTGAAGTAAACAAAGCAGCTGATGAAGCCGATAAAGCACCAGACCCAAAACCGGAAATTGCTGCTAAATATGTTTATGATGAAAGTGGGATGATTAATAATTTGTCTTATGAACAAAACCAACCTTCAGGTAAAAATATTGTAATGGTTGATGCTATTAACCATGCTTTGCTTGAAGAGCTTGAGAATAATAAAGATATATATGTTTTTGGTGAAGATATTGCTGACAGTAAAGGGGGAGTTTTTACAGCAACTAAAGGATTGTCAACAAAGTTTGGTAAAGAAAGAGTTTTTAATTCTCCTTTAGCTGAAGCAAGTATAATGGGGGTTGCTATTGGTATGTCCTTAGCTGGACTTAAACCTGTAGTTGAAATTCAGTTTGCCGATTACATCTGGCCTGCATTTATGCAGATGAAAGATGAATTAGCTACAATGAGGTATCGTTCAAATAATTCCTGGAGTTCACCTGTTGTTACCAGAGTAGCAGTTGGTGGATATATTCACGGAGGATTATATCATAGCCAGAACATAGAATCAATTTTTGCACACGTACCAGGAATATATATTGCATATCCATCCAACGCTGCAGATGCAAAAGGTTTACTTAAAACAGCTTGCAGAATAAATGACCCTGTTTTATTCTGTGAACATAAAGGTTTATATAGACAAAGCTATGCAACTTCTCCGGAACCGGATGAAAATTATTTACTTCCTTTTGGTAAAGGTAAAGTTGTTAAAGAAGGTAAAGATTTGACTGTTATCTCCTATGGAGCAAGTTTATGGGATTCTGTTATTGCTGCAAAAAAATTAGAAGATGAAGGTTATAGTGTTGAAGTTATTGATTTAAGAACAATCATTCCTCTTGATGAAGAATTAATTTTTAATTCTGTTAGAAAAACAAATAAGGCGATTGTAATTCACGAAGATACTTTTACAGGTGGGTTTGGAGCAGAGATAGCAGCAAGAATTGCTGATATATGCTTTGAAAATCTTGATGGTCCTGTAAGAAGAATTGCAGCAAAAGATGCACATATACCATATAGTCCAATTTTAGAAAATGCTATTCTGCCTAATCGTAACGAAGTGTACGAAGGTATAAAAAAATTATTAATGTACTGAAATATTTTGAAAATCAAGGAGCTAAAATGGAAGTAATAATGCCTAAAATGGGTGAGAGTGTTAACGAGGGTACAATAATTAAATGGCATAAAAAACCGGGTGAAGCTGTTAAAAGAGATGAAATAATTTTTGAAATCAGTACAGATAAAGTTGATACAGAAGTGCCATCTCCAGTTGATGGAACTTTAAGTAAAATATTAGTTAATGAAGGTGAAACTGTTGAAGTTGGAACTGCAGTCGGAGTAATAGATTCAGGAGAAGCAGCACCTCAGGAAAAAGTTGAACCTGAACCTAAGCTTGTTAGAGAAAAGAAAACTGAAGAGAAACCTCAGGCAGAAGAAAAACCTAAGACAGAAGAGAAAAGCCAAACCGCTAAACCTAAGGAAGAAATCAAAAAAGAATTTACTCAAACTGAGAAAGCTCCTTCAAAAGATGTGCAAGGTGAAACTGTTAATGTTGCTATGCCTAAGATGGGAGAATCTGTTATGGAAGGAACAATAATTAAGTGGTATAAAAAGGTTGGAGATTCTGTTAAGAAGGATGAAACTATTTTTGAAATAAGTACAGATAAAGTTGATACAGAAGTTCCTTCTCCTGCTGAAGGTACTTTGACAGAAATATTAGTTGCAGAACAGGAAACTGTGGAAGTAGGTACTGTAGTTGCAAAAATTTCTTCCGGCAAAAAAGATGTTAATGTTCAAGCTGAAGGTGTGGTTGAAAAGCAGAAGGAAGAACATAAGGAAGTTTCATCAATGCATGATAATTTTAGTAAGACAACAATAGAGAAAGAAGAAGAGAATGCTGATGAAGAATCAAATAAGTTTTTATCTCCGGTTGTTATGAATATTATTAAGCAGGAAAAAATTCCTTTCTCTGAAGTAAATAAAATTAAAGGTACCGGTGCAAGTGGAAGAGTAACTAAGAATGATGTTTTGAAATATCTTGAAACAAGAAAAGAACAGCCTCAAAAGATTGAAAGACAACCTGAATTTGCTCCTCAACAAAAAACTTTTGAACCATCTTCACAGATTTCAAAAACTGAGGGGTATGGACAGGGTGTTATTGAAAGAATTCCTATGGATAACATCAGGCAGAAGATAATGCAGCATATGATTGCAAGCCGGGATACTTCAGTACACGTATCTGCAACTATTGATGTTGATATGACAAAAATCCATAATTACCTCGAAAAAAATAGGGATGAATTGTTTAAGAAAGAAGGGATTAAACTTACCTATATGGCTTTTATATCTTATGCATGCGTTAGAGCTTTGAAAGAATATCCAATAGTAAATTCAACCATAGATGGGACTACAATACTAAAGAAAAAATTCATAAATTTGGGAATAGCAGTTGCAATTGAACCTGCAGGATTAATTGTTCCTAATATTAAGAATGCAGAAGATAAAAATATTTTTGGATTGGCAAAAGCAATTCACGATTTAGCAGCAAGAGCCAGGACTAAGAAATTGTCTCCAGATGAAGTTTCAGGAGGAACATTTACTATTACTAATTACGGAGTATTTGGTTTAACATCAGGTACACCAATTATAAATCAACCTGAAGTTGCAATTTTAGGAGTTGGTACAATAATTAAAAAACCTGTTGTTATTGATGTTGATGGAAATGATATGATTGCCATAAGACCAATGATGACTTTAACCATTTCGCACGACCATCGTTTAATTGATGGAATGCAAGGGGGAATGTTTATTAAAAAGATTAAAGATGAGCTTGAGAATTTTAGCTTTAATTAATTCTCAAAGAAAATTATAGGAAGGCAGATAAGAAAAATTATAATGAAAATAAATAATCATCAAAGAGCGTTTAAAGAAGAAGTAGAGAAAAATAAAGAATCATTAGGTAAAAGACCGGATTGGCTGAAAGTAAAACTCCCAACTGGAGAGAATTATCAGGATGTACGTAACCTAATGCGCAATAAAAAACTTCATACAGTTTGTGAAGAGGCAAGATGTCCGAATATGGCTGAGTGCTGGAATCATAGAACAGCAACATTTATGATTTTAGGGGATACCTGCACACGAAGCTGCGGATTCTGTAATATAAAAGTTGGCATACCTAATGAATTAGATTTTGCTGAACCCAGAAGAGTTGCGGATTCTGTTAAGGAATTAAATTTAAGACACGTTGTTATTACATCTGTTAATAGAGATGAATTAAAAGATGGTGGTGCATTTATATTTAAAGAATGTACCAGGTTAATTAAAGAAGAAAATGATGATACTACTGTTGAGATATTAATTCCTGATTTCAAAGGTTCAGAAGAAGCATTTGAAATTATAATGGAAAATCCTCCTGATATTCTTAATCATAATATGGAAACAGTAAAAAGAATTTATCATGCAGTAAGGCCACAAGCGAAGTATGAAAGAAGTCTTGATTTAATTAGCTGGTTTAAAGCAAAAGGTTTAAGAACAAAAAGCGGTATTATGGTTGGAATAGGGGAGACCAAAGAGGAAGTGCTTAGTCTTATGCAGGACTTAAGAAATGCAGGATGCGATATAATGACTATTGGTCAGTATCTTCAGCCGACAAAAAATCATTTACCAGTAGATAGATTTGTTACTCCTGAAGAATTTTTGTTTTATAGGACTGAAGGATTGAAGATGGGATTTAAAGCTATAGAATCATCTCCATTAGTAAGAAGTTCTTACCACGCAGATAAACACGCAAGAGATTTGTAATTCACGATAATGAGATTGCGATCCCATAGGGACAAGCTGCTTCGCTCGCAATGACCTTTTATTTTATTAGTTGATGAAAAAAAAGCCGCTTATAAAAGCGGCTTTTTTATTGAACAGAAAAAATTCTATTACTTTGTTAGAATCATTTTCTTTGTTGCAGTAAAGTTACCTGCATTTAATGTATAGAAGTAAACTCCACTTGATAATGATGAAGCATTAAATGTTACATCGTGAATACCAGCAGCTTGAACTTCGTTTACTAAAGTAGCAACTTCGTTTCCAAGAATGTTATAAATTTTCAATGTTACTAATCCTGCATCCTTAACAGCATAACTGATTACAGTTGATGGGTTGAAAGGATTAGGGTAGTTTTGAACTAAATCATAAGCTAATACAATACTTGCATTAACTTCAACTGTTTTTGTATATTCAAAAGTACCATTGAAATCCATTTGTTTTAATCTATAAGTATATTTACCTGATGTTACTGCATCAAAGTATGAATATTTTTGAGCTTCAGTAGTTGTTCCATTACCTTTAACAAAACCAACTGTGTTGAAGTCTTTTCCATTAACACTTCTTTGAACTTCAAAGCCCTGGTTATTGATTTCAGTAGCTGTTGTCCAATTTAATACAACACCATTATCAACTGCAGCAGCAGTGAAAGATGTTAATTCAACAGGAAGGCCTAAACTTAAACCCTTGAAGATACCGCCACTTGCTTTTGCGCCAAAAATTATATCTTCATTAAGATTTCTTGATTGCTGAGCAAAGTAAATAGTACCGGCAGCTGTATAAGCAGATGCCCAGGTAGCTCCAAAATCAGTTGAACGATAGAAACCTGTGCTACGTGAATGATACCAAACATCGCCTTTACCCATAATAGAATAAACTGTTCCGGTTGTTCCACCAGGAGTAACGGTAGTCCATGTTGCTCCACCATCAGTTGTTTTAGCAATTATAGCAGTTCCACCGCCAATACTACCAGCAACCATACCTCTAGTTGTGCTTGTAAACCAAATTGCAAAAGTGTTGCCAACAGGACAAGCAATAGCTGTGAATGATGCGCCTTTATTAGTAGAATAATAAATTTTTGAGTTGGAAGTACCATACCATAAATTATTACCCATTACCTGAATACCATTATTCCAACCAGCTTCAGTTCCTACTTGAGGTAAAAACATTCCGGTTGAATCCCAGGTAAGACCGCCATCAGTAGTTTTAAAGTTTGTCCAGCGTCCACCAACAGGGTCACCAGTACAGAAACCATTATTTGCATCAAACATTACGACAGCGTTAAAGAATGCTACATCTCCAGCATCATCCTGGAAAAGAACTTTTGTCCAAGTAGTACCGCCATCGCTGGTGCGCCATAATTCAGCTTCAGCAACAGGAGCAGAAGGATTAGCAGATGCGAATGCCAAGGTTGCACTATAGCCGTAAATATTATTAATTGTTCCGGAAAGACCTGTAACAGATACATTTGTCCAGGTAGTACCACCGTCCGTAGTACGAAGTACTGTTCCACTGGCACCAGCAATCCATGCTATATTAGCATTAACAACAGATACTGTTCTTAAAGCATTGGTAGTACCTGAGGTTTGTTCAATGAATTGTTGTGCATTAATTGTGAAAGAAACAAGAAGAATTACTAAAGGTAACAAAAATTTTTTCATAAAAAGTACCTTTCATTAGGGGATGATTATTTAAATAGAACACTAAAAGACTTGTTGAATAAGATATCTTTCTAATTCAAAATAAATTTGCAATTTTTTTTTGAATAATGCAACAGTTATTTTCAAAATGATTTTTAAAAAGCTAAGTTGTCAATTTTAAAAATGAAACTATTTCATTAAAATCATTTTCTTAGTTTGTATAAAATTACCTGCCTGTAATTGAAAAAAGTAAATGCCACTGCTGAACTTTGATAAATCTAAATCAACTTTATAACTACCGGCGTTCTGTTCTTCGTTTACTATTGTTGTAATCAGATTCCCCAATACATCATAAACCTGAAGTTTAACTTTAGCGGTATATGGAAGAGTATAATTAATTTTTGTTGAAGGATTAAATGGGTTAGGGTAGTTTTGGCTTAGAGAAAAATTAGCAGGAATGTTTTTATTCTCTTTAACATCAGTAATATTAAAATTAGAAAAGTTTGATTGAACGAACTCGTGAATTTGTCTTGTATAATCTCTTCCTCGTCTAACTGCATCAAGATTATTATTGCCTCCTGCTATTATACTTCCATATAGGATATCAACAGGTTTGCCTGCTTCAAGCGTGAATGGACCTGTCGAAACGTAATGCATTTTTTCTTCTTGTTGAGTATTTATCCACCCAACATTCGTGATTGGATCGCCTGAATACCAAAAAACAGGATTTACCTTATTACAATCAACACCGTTAACAATTCCTCTTGGATAATCACAAGGATTTATATAATTATTATGAATCCATTTTCCATTAAGAACCCAAAAAACTTCTTCAGGATTATCAGGATAAGCATCTTCTGGGAAAACATCACCAGTAACATTATTTACAACTGCTTTGATTTGTAAATTTTTTGCTCCCGGTATTTTCTCAACTCCTAAAATACCTTTATAAATTAATGCGCTATCTAATGGGGTATCAATTCCTTCTTCATATTTATTATTAGAATTGTTGTCGATGAAAGTAACTCCAGGTATATATGAATGTGGACCTTGCAGTAAAGAAGAATTATAAGCAGGAGGAAGATTCCCCCAAATACTATCAAATGGAGAATTATAAATAACACCGGATTGTACAAGTGTATCTGCTGCAGATAAATCATCCGGATTATACCCAATGTCTGCATCTGCAAAAAAACCAAAGAAAACTGAATCTAGAACTTGTGAAAATTTTCCAGTGTTCAGAATTTGATAACGTACAAAAATAGTATAATCCAATGGTTCAAATTCTATGTTCGAAAAGTTTTTTTTGAAAGCAAATAATGTTTGTCTTATTTCTATTCCCTGAGGGATTGTGTCTAACATTCTTAAGTCAGGAATAACACCATCATTATAAAGACACCAGGTAAGTTCTTCACCTATCAAAGGTGGAGCATCTTCATTAGAATCCCATTTGTTGTTATTATTTAAATCAATAGGATTATAATTATTGTCATTATTCCCATCATAAAATTCTGCACCTATTCTTACTGCATTTTTCCAATCTTGCCAACTACCTCCAAAAGGGGTATCATTTTTGTTTATGACATAAATTTTATAAAGAGGGTTAGAGGGAAGAGAATCTACATTTCCTGGTTCGTAATCCTGAAATCTATTTATAGATGAAACTGCATTGCCCCATATTTGATTTGAATTTTTACCTGCCATAAAGAAACCCGCCGAGAATAAATATAAAATAGAATCTATTCTTCCACCATTACGTCCATTAATCATAACATCAGCAAGTATACCTTTATTATCTAAAGGTAAATCAATTTTATTTACATTAAGCAGATATTCATTTTGAGCACTTATTTGAATGCACAATAAAATTATAAATAAAAATAATTTTTTCATTTTTATCCCTTATTTCATTAATAACATTTTCTTAGTTTGTATAAAACTACCTGCTTGTAACTGATAAAAGTAAACACCGCTGCTGAACTTTGATAAATCTAAATCAACATTATAACTACCGGCATTCTGTTCTTCGTTTACTATTGTTGTAATTAAATTTCCAAGTACATCATATACTTGAAGTTTAACATTTGCAGTATGTGGAATACTATAATTAATTTTTGTAGTTGGATTAAAAGGGTTAGGGTAATTTTGGCTTAGAGAAAAATTAGCAGGAATGTTTTTATTCTCTTTAACATCAGTAATATTAAAATTAGAAAAGTTTGATTGAACGAATTCTAATAGTTGTTTAGCATACCCCTTACCTCTATCTATTGAGTTCTGGCTGCTTGAACCTCCTGCAATTATGCTTCCGATAATAATAGTTTTAGGTTTATCCTTCTCTAATCTAAAAGGACCAACAGCTGCCATTTGTCTCTGGTCATTTGCTCTTTTATTTAACCAGCCAATTTTTGAAACAGGGTCACCTGAATATAAAAATTTTGGATTGATTGAATTACAATCTACTCCAATTACCTCTCCTAAAGCCCAAGTGCATGGATCAGGGGTTACTCCAAGACGGGTTTTTGCATTTAAATAATTGTATGCTTCTTTCTCATCATTTGGATCACCTACTTGTACATCAGAACTTTGATAGTGGAAATATGATGACAAGCTTACATTTTTTGCTCCTGGCAAAATTTCTGTTCCTAACAAACCTTTGTAGTTAAAAGCAGAATCCAAAGGGGTATCAATTCCTTGTTCAAATGTGTTATTGGAATTATTATCAATGAATGTAACTCCAGGAATATAGTCAACAGGTCCTTGCAAAAGTGTAAGGAAATGCGTTGGAGGATTGGCACCAAAATCTGCATCAATGTTATTCTGGTTATATACATATCCTGACTGTACTAATGTATCGCTCCCAACTAAATCATTGTAAGGGTCTCCATTATCAGTGTCAGACCATAATCCTAAATACACTGAATCAAATGAAACTGAGACCTTACCGGTATTTATAATTTCGTATTTCGTAAAAATTGTATAATCTAAAGGCTCAAATTGATTGTTTGATTCATCTTTTTTAAAAGCAAAGATTGATTGTCTAATTTCTAGTCCTTTTGGCAAGACATTTGAAAATCTTCTCATTGAATCAGCCATTCCATCATTATAAACGCACCAGGCTATTTCCTGACCAATTAAAGGGGGAGCATCTTCTGTTGAATCCCATTTACCATTTGTATTTATATCAAGCGGATTGTATACGCTATCATTATTTCCATCATAAAACTCAGCTCCAATTTTTACTGCATCTTTCCAATTTTGCCAGCTTGTTCCAAAAGGGGAGTCATTCTTATTAACTATATATAATTTGTATTTAGAATTTAAAGCTGAGGAGTCTACATTACCTGGTAGATAGTCTTGAATTCTTGATGCAGAAGCAACAGCATTTGCCCATATACTATCATTTTGGTCTAAACCTCCCAGAAAAAAACCTTGAGAAAAAATAACTGTTTTCCCATCAATTCTTCCTCCATCGCTTCCATCTACAAGGACATCAGCCATAACACCTTCATTGTTAATTGGCATATCTACTTTATTAACAAACATTCGGTGTACAGTTTGGCTGAATAAAATTGTTGGAAGAAAAAGAAAAAAAAGAAGAAAAATTTTTTTCATAGTAGTACCCTTAAATTTATAATTTTTCGTCTAAGCAATTATAATTTGTTTATCCGAATAATATTAAAAAATCTTTTTTACCACCGTTGCTTAAATATAAGCATCCCATTGCATTTTGTATTTGAAGAATCTTAGGTAAAATAATAAAATTAATGTGTAATAAAAAAATACTTTATAAATACTTAAATGAATAAATATCTTAATTTTTACCCAAAAATATTTTCATTTTAATATTTTTTCTATTTTCAAATTTGAATTAATCGTTTATCTTTATTTGCTAACAAAATTTAATTATTAATCTAATTGATAAAAAAGATAATTGATGTTTAAAAAGATCCCCTTTTTGCTTTTAAGCCTATCATTCCTTGCGTTCATTAATACCCCAGACGATGATAAAAAAATCACTAAAAAGGTAGATGACGATAATTCAAAATATATGAATATCGGGAATGTTGGACTAACAGTTACAAACTTTGGTACATATGGGCATGGATTTAGTCTTTGGCCTGAACAACCAAGTGCAGAATATCCAATAAACAGCGGAATTGAGCATATTTTTGATGGTGGTTTATGGATTGGCGGTTTTATCAGTAATGATTCATTGGGCAATGGTAGAACAGGTCCTTTTGTAACTACAGGAGCTGTTGATGCTGCTTCAGTTTCTGCAAGAGGCGGTGGTTTTGAATATACAAACCTTCCGGGAAGTAAAATAATTGAAAGATCATCTTTACTTACCTCAAAATTTTATAGTCCGGATGCAGTTTCGCATCAAGATCTTATAGCAGATTATACTGATACCAGTATGTATTTATCAAATGGAGAATTAATTGAAGGACACGTACCTCTTGGGTTATCAGTTCATCAGGAATCTTATGCATGGAATTATCCTTTCGCAGATTTTTTTGTTTTAATGAATTACACAATTAAAAATGTTTCGAACAAATATGTTGATTCTATTTATATAGGACTTTGGACTGATGCAGTTGTTAGAAATACTAATGTTACTTCTCCAAGAACAGGTGGTACTTTCTTTAGTAAAGGTGGAGATGGTTATGCAGATACATTAAAAATTGCTTATGAATTTGATGCTGCAGGAGATGTAGGATTTTCTGATAGTTACATTGGAGTTCAATTCTTAGGTTCAACTCCAGCATTACCTGAAATTGTTTATTTAAATAATGATACTGTAAGTTCGGTTAATTTTAACTGCTGGCAGTTTAGAAATACACAAGACCCAAACTTATTTGCGCCTCAGGTTGATGTTGAAAGATATGAAAAGATGCAGGGCTATTTTGGAGGAACTAATCGTTATGGAAAAGGAATAAATCCTAACGATCTGAAACAACCTTCAAATAGATCAATAATGATTACTGCAGGACCATACATCACATTAGCTCCTGGAGATTCAGTCAATATAGTTTATTCATTTACTTTTGCTAAGAAATTTGGAACTGATCCTAACATCAACGACACTCCTGAACAGAAAAAGAATTTATACTCAAATGCAAGCTGGGCTTTAAGAGCTTATTATGGAGAAGATAGAAATAGAAATAACCAATTAGACGCGGGTGAGGATCAGGATGGTAATGGAAAAATTACAAGATATATTTTACCGGCACCTCCAACAACTCCAAGAGTAAAGGTAGTTCCTGAAAATCAGAAGGTAGTTATTTATTGGGATAAAAGTGCTGAATTATCAGAAGACCCTATCTCAGGGAAAAAAGATTTTGAAGGTTACAAAGTTTATAGAACTAATGCAGGGTTTGATTTAAATAGAAGTCAGGATGTATTATCATCAATGTTTGTTGCTGCTGAATTTGACAGTACAGGAAATTCAGTTGGTTACAATACAGGTTTTGGTTATACAGCGTTAAGTGAACCCAAAAAATTTGAAGGTGACCCGAATGAATATTGGTATAAGTTTGAGGTTGATAACCTTTTGAATGGTTGGCAATATGTTTTTTCAGTAACCGCTTTTGATGAAGGAGATGCTGAAAATAATTTAGGTAGTCTTGAATCAAGTATGCTTGCTAACTCAGCAAGAATAATTCCCGGAACACCAGCAACTGATGATAAAGAGGTTGGTGTATATCCTAATCCTTATTATGGAAATGCATATTGGGACGGCGGTTCAGAAAGATTAAGAAAAATTTATTTCAATAACTTACCAGCAGACTGTGATATTACAATTTACACTTTATCAGGTGACGTTATTAAGAGAATGCATCATACATCTGAAAGTAATGGTGCAGAATATAGATGGTTTGAAACATATTCAAAAGCCGGTGACCAAAAAATGTCAGGTGGAGAACAAGCCTGGGATTTAATTACAGATAGTGATCAGGCAATAGCAACGGGTTTGTATTTATTTTCTGTTAAGAACAACAAAACAGGAGATATTAAAACCGGAAAGTTTTTAATAGTAAAATAGGAGATAAAAATGAAAAGAATATTCCTTTTTCTTAGTTTGTTTGCATTTAGCACTGTAATATTTGGGCAAAATTACCCACACATTTCAGTAACTGAATTACAAACTGTTTCTGATTCTGCTTTGGGTGGCGGCAATGATGCTTCTCAATATTTGGGAGACACAGTTGTTGTTACCGGTGTAGTAATGTCAAAAACTGTAAATGATGCTCACAAACCAATTATGTGGGCTGGTGCCAGATGGACTGGATATTTAAGAGACACAAGCTTTAGCACCTTAAATTTTAGTGGTGTAAACATTATTCAAATGGATACGCTAACAACAACTTCAGGTATGGACCTTCTTGATACTTCAATGGTTGTTGAAATAACCGGTAAAGTAAGTGAATTTGGAAAACAAACTCAAATTGAAGTTATCCCAAGCATCCCTATAGGTTTTGTTGGTGGAACTCCTTCAAGAGGTGAACCTATTGAAGTAACTATTGCTGATTTTGTAAATGGTACTGCTCCTAATTTAGTAGGTGGTGAAAAATATGAAGGTGCTTATGTAGTTATTAGAAATGTTAATACCACTGATAGAAATACAGGTGCTGTTGCTAATCCTTTTTCTATTGTTGATGGAAGTGGTAATAAGTTAATTGTACACGGACAATCAGGTTATTTTACAAAAAGAGATTATAAACTTCGTGTTTGGGACCCACCAGTAAATGGTACTACTTTACCATACATCAGAGGTGTAATTGGTCAGAACTCTGATGGATCATTTGTTATTAGACCTATATATATGGACGACGTATTAACAGGTGCTGCTCCACCTGTAGTTTCAAGCATTAGAAGAAGTTTAGGAGTTGTTACTCCAAGTACTCCAGTAGATATTACAGCTAAAATATTAGATATCGATGCAGGTGGTTTTGTTACTTCTGCAAAGTTAATGTATAGAGTTAATGGCGGTACTTTAACAACATTAAATATGACAGCAGGTGCTGATAGCATTTGGTCTGCTCAAATTCCTGGTGTAGCTGATTCAGCTTTAGTTGATTATTTTGTCTGGGCTCAGGATAATGATGGCAAAGTTACCGTAGAACCTGTTGATACAGCAAGAAGTAGATATTTCTATTTAGTATTAAACAGACCTTTAACAATTCAGGATGTTCAATATAGTCCTTTTGGTGGTGGTTATAGCGCTTATAACAACTACAGAGTAACTATAACCGGAACTGTTACTGCAGATACATCTGATTTACAAGGCGATGGAAATCAAGTTTCAAGAAGAGTGCACATTCAGAATGGTACAGGTCCTTGGAGCGGTATTCAGGTTGGGGGATTAGAAGCTGATAATTTAGTTCGTGGTCAGAATGTTACAATAAGTGGTTTAATTATGGAAAGTAATAGCTTCACAAAAATCGATAGTATTACTCAAGTAGTCACAAACTCAACCGGTAATGCTCTTCCTCCTTTTGAAGTATTAAGTACCAGTGTAATTTCTAATTTAGCTGGTGGAACTGTTCAAGCTGAACAATGGGAAAGTGTATTAGTTGAATATCCTAACGTTTTAGTAACAGATGAAAACTCTGACGGAAATCCTGGTCCAAACATTACAGGGAATAGTAACTTCGGTGAAATTTCTGTAGCTGATACAGCCTCAGACGTTCCAACAAGAGTTGAATTGCAGGAAGGTAATCATCCTTATCATAACCTATGGGATGCTGCATTAGATAGTTTACCAGGTAACATCCACATTAGACAAGGCGATTACTTTACAGCTCTTAGAGGAGTTATGTATTACTCATTCAGTAATTACAAACTTGTTCCAAGAAAAGCTGATGACTTTGTAGGATATATTTCTGACGTAACTGAAAATAACAACAATACTGTTGTTGAATCATATCAGTTGAGTCAAAATTATCCTAATCCATTTAACCCAAGTACAACTATAACTTATCAAATACCTACCAATGGTTTTGTAACTATTAAGATTTATAATGTTCTTGGTAAAGAAGTAAAAACATTAGTAAGTCAGGACCAAAATGCCGGTAACTATAGCGTTAGATTTGATGCTAGAGATTTATCATCAGGCGTTTATTTCTATCAGATTAATGTTAACAATTTTACAACATCTAAAAAGATGTTATTGTTGAAGTAATTAAAAAAACTTGAGGTTTGTCCCTTGAAAAACAGGGACAAATCTCTTTTATATTTTTTAAATAAAAAAAGTATATGATAAAAAAATATTTACTAGTTCTAACTCTCCTTACATCAATATTTATTACATCCTGTTATGAAAACATTACTGATGCAATAAATGCAAATGAAGCACCAAATACTTTTATGTCTTTATATCCTGATTCAACTATTAGTCAGCAGCAGAGTAAAATAGGAGTACATTGGTGGGGAGATGATCCTGATGGATTAGTTGCAGGATACTTTATTACGTATGATAACGTTAATTGGGCATTCACAACAAAAAATGATTCAACTATTGCTTTTTCAATATTAGGAACTGATACTGTCTATAACTTTAAGGTTGCAGCAGTTGATGACCAAGGCAATGGAGTTTATGATAGTCAGGTTGTTTACAATGGTACTGTTATTGGCCACGAACCTTATACAGACGTTGATAATAGTAATTCATATACTGAAGGTGAGCCTTTCATAGATTTGGGAAAGATTGATCCTACTCCAGCTGATATAAATTTGCCTTTAAAAAATACTTCACCAAAAATTTCATTTTTTAAAGATAAACTTGGAATCACCATAGCAATTCCTGAGACAACATTTACTGTTGCTTCATTCGCATGGGATGCTGAAGATTTAGATGGCAATGAAACTATCACCAAGGTTTTTGTTGCATTAAATGATACTTCCAATAAAGTACAACTTCCCGGCAATACAAGATACCTAACTCTAAAAGCTATTCTAAACGGAAATGATGTTGCTGAATGTGCTCTTTATTTAGGTACTTCAATCAATCAACCTTATGGTGTTAATTTAGGTGGATTGAAATTAAACAATACTAATAAGATTTTTATTTGGAGTGAGGATATTGCAGGTGCAAAGAGCAATATGCTTAAGATGCCTGAAGAAGGGTCTCTAAAGAATTGGTTTGTAAAAAGACCAAAGGGTGAAATTTTAATTATTGATGATTATAATGTTGCTGATAATACTGCAAATTTTTATAATGCAATTTTTGATTCTTTAAATTTATCAAATAAAATTGATGTTCTTGATATAGGTTATAATAAAACATCTACGGTTTCCGGTTCAATGCTGCCAAAATTACTTAACCCAATGTTTACAGAAACATTAAAATTGTTTAAGTACATATTCTGGTATACTGATGATATACCATCTTTTGAACCTGCTCAAACATCCATAAGATTTTATACTGAAGCCGGTGGTAAAGTATTATTCTCAATGCAATTTCCAACATTTTTTGAGGCTTCATTATTATCAGACTTTTTACCTATTGACAGTTTATATCCTTCAACAATAGGAATTTTAGCTAAGGGAATAAACATAAATCCTTTAGTTTCAGGATTCCCTTCAATGCAAGTTGACCAAAGCAATATTCCGGTTAAGAGAGTAAGAGGATTTTATCCTAACCCTTTAACTACAGTGGCTTTATATAATCTTGGTACAACAGGAAATCCTATTACTGCTTTTAGAAACAATACCAACAATTTATATTTTATTGGACTTCCATTAGATAGATTAAATGGAGGTGAGGGGAATGTGAAAGAGTTTTTTGAAAAAGTATTTATAGCCGAGTTTGGAGCTGGCAAATGAAAATGAAATACATTTTTTTATTTTTTATTCTACTAATTCCTGGATTAATTTTAGCTCAGGGCAAAGGCACTATTAATGGTAAAATTGTTGATGCCAAAACAGGTGAAGCTTTACCAGGTGTTAACGTTATTGTTAAAGGTACATATTATGGTGCTTCTTCTGATAGTAAGGGAAATTTCAAAATAATTAATGTTTCTCCCGGTAACTATACTATTGAAGTATCTTTTATTGGTTATAAAACTGTACAGTTTACAGGTATTGAAATTGAAGCAGGCAGAACAAAAAACCTTGATGTATCTTTAGATGAATCTGCGTTAACAATTGAACAGGATATTGTTATTGTAGGTGATAAGCCTATGATGGATGTTGAAGATACACAAAGTAAACATTCAATATCAAAAGAAGACCTTGATGCTGCATTAGTTGAAAATATTGGTGATATTGTTACTCAGCAGGCAGGTGTGGTTCAATCAGATAATTCAATTCATATTAGAGGCGGACGTTCCTACGAAAATGCCTTCTTATTGGATGGTGTTTCTGTACAAGATCCATTAGCTGGTACCGGTTTTGGTCTTCAGCTAAGTGCAAGTGCTATTGAAGAAATTGAAGTAATTACCGGAGGTTACAATGCTGAATATGGTCAGGCGACTTCTGGTGTTGTTAATGTTAAGACAAGAGAAGGCGGATTAAATTACAATGGCTATGTTTCTTACAAGAGAGATAACTTAGGGGAAAGAACTTCATATAATATTTTTAATATTGATATTCTTGAAGCGAACTTCAGCGGTCCTGAACCATTTACTGAGTACTTCTTACCCGCATTAGGAATTGATATTCCCGGGGATATTACCTTCTTCGGTAATGCATATTTTGGAGTAAGTGATGGTATTACCCAAGGTTATAATAAGAGCACTGCAAAGCAATTAATATCTTCAACTTTTTATGGAAGCAGATTTGCTCCAAGAGCAGAGAACAGTGGTTTTTGGTTAGGGAAAATTACCTATAAATATTCTCCAACTTTGAAGTTTTCTTATTCTTTTAATCAATCTGTAAATATTAATCAAAATTCACAATCATTACAATCTAATCTTGAATATGTTGAGCCAAGTCCTGGTTATCAATATGAATTTCAAAACATTCTTGATTTAGCGAACACTTTTACTCATATAAATAAATATCATACATTGGGCGTAACTCATACTTTGAATTCAAGTACATTCTATGATTTTAAGATAAGTAACTTTTATACAAATCTAAGAGCTGATGCTAATGGAAGAAATTGGAATCAATATACTGAGCCAAAAGACATTACAAACTTTCCAATTCAATATTACAACTTAGATAGAGATACTATTAGAGTAATTCCCGGTGATGGTTTCTGGGATGTTGGTAATCCTTATACCTGGAGAGACCACTTTGTTCAGGAATTATCTTTAAGAGGAGACTTAACAAGTTTCTTTGATGAAAAGAATAAATTTAAAGCAGGGTTTAACTTCCAATTTCAGGAAATGCAGGTAATTGATATTTACAAACCTTGGGTTGGTGAATTAGGATTAAACAATGATATTTATAAAGTCTATCCTGCATTAGGTTCCTTCTATGCACAAGATAATATCAACTTCAGTGGTATGATATTAAACTTTGGTTTAAGATTAGATTACTGGTTCCCGGGAAAATATGTTGATGATGCAGTTGATAATCCTGCAGTAATTACAATTCCTGATCAAACAAGAGAAGATTACAAAAATGATTCTTACAAATTATATGGTAATAGAAGATTTAAAGCAAGATTGAGTCCTCGAATTGGAATTTCACATCCGGTTTCTGATAATCAAATTTTATTTTTCTCATATGGACATTTCAGCAAATGGCCAAAACCTCAATTTGTTTATGCTAAATTGGATCCATTGAATGCCCAATCATCATTCCAGAAGTTTGGAAATCCAAACCTTAATCCTGAAACAACTGTTGCTTATGAATTAGGTTTGAAGAATCAATTCTCTCAAAATGATGTATTAACAGTAACTGCGTATTACAAGGATATATTTGATTATGTAAGTACCCGTACTGCAAAAATTACTTCTGCAAGATTCGCTACTCAAAGTTTTGTTACTTATGTAAATTCTGATTATGCAAGGTCAAGAGGTTTAGAATTAGAATATAAAAAGAGAATTGGTAAATGGTTTACCGGAAGTGCATCATTCACTTACGCCATTGTAACTGGTAAAAGTTCATCAGCTGATGAAGGAATACTTGTACTAAGAGGTGATTTGGATGAATCAATTAAAGAAGAATATCTATCCTGGGACAGACCATTATCAGCATCCTTAACAACAAATTTCTATGTTGAAAAAGGTGAAGCTTTGTTCGGATTTGGTGAAGGCATTCTTGATGATTATAATATTTATTTAAGATTCTTCTTCCAATCAGGTAAAAGATATACTCCAGCAGTATTTACAAAAAGTTATGGACCTGACGGGAGACCTGAGTATGAAACTATTAGAACAGACAGAAACAACAAGATTGGTCAAAATTGGTTTTGGCTGGATGTAAACTTTGAAAAGTATTTTACAATAAACAATTTGAAGTTTTCTGTATTTGCAGAAATGAATAATATCTTAGATATAAAGAACTCTGCAATAATTAATCCGGTGACTGGGAAGGCTTACGAATATGGTGACCCGACTCCGAACTCCTGGAATGATCCAATGTACCCTGATTTGCAGGCACCATTAAATCCTTATCCATTTAATCCTGCAAGATATTTAACTAGAAGAAACATAAAGTTTGGAATTAGCTTAAGATTTTAATTTATGAAAAAAACATTATTCTTATTACTTATATCATTTTTAATTAAAGAAGCCAATGCTCAGATATTTCCTGTATTAGGAGGGCAAAGAGCAGGTATTTCGACAGCTCAGTTTTTAAAAATTGGAGTCGGAGGAAGAGCTTCAGCATTAGGTGATGCATTTGTTGCAGTTGCAAATGATGCTTCTTCATTATACTGGAACCCTGCAGGACTTGTTCAATTTGAAAAGAACCAAATCTTGTTTTCGCATAATAACTGGGTTGTAGATATTACTCATGACTTCCTTGGAGCTGTTTATCATCTTGATGAAGCGAATGCTTTTGGTGTATCAGTAACATCTCTTGGAACAAAGGATATGGCTGTTACAACTGAATTTGCTCCATTCGGAACAGGCGAGTATTTCAGCTATAGAGATTTAGCTATTGCTCTTACTTATTCAAGAAGAATGACAGAACAGTTTTCATTTGGTGGAACTATCAGGTACATCGATGAAACTATGGATAAGTTGAAAATGAGAGGTGTAATGATAGACCTTGGTACTCTGTACTGGACAGGCTTGGGTACAACAAGATTTGCTGTTACAGTTTCCAACTTTGGTAACCAGATTGCACCTGACGGAAAAGTTGTATTAGTTGGAAAAAGAGAAAAATCAGATTGGCAGTCATTTTCACCTCCAACAATTTTTAGAATCGGGTTTGCATTTGAACCAATTTATACTGAAGAACATATGCTTACTACATCATTGCAGTTAAACCATCCAAATGATAATAGTGAAAACGTTTCAACAGGTTTAGAATATTCCTGGAGAAAAATTTTATATGTAAGAGGTGGTTATAAGTTTAACGTAGAAGAGCAGGATTATTCTTTTGGATTTGGTTTAAATCTTCCAATAAGTTTTGCAGACTTTAATTTAGATTATGCCTATTCTAATTTTGAAAAATTAGGCTCAGCTCATAGATTCTCAATTATATTAGGATTATAAATGAAATTAAGAATATTAACATTATCATTTATTCTATTAGCATTCATAGCAGGGTGTTCAGAAAAGTTTGATATTACACAGTTTAAAACTGATGAAAATAATGCTAATGTAGGTGGAGATACAGTTTACATTCAGTTAAATCCTACTTGGGAAGGTTTTAATAATCCTCAGGATTTACTTATTGGTAAAGAACCTTTCTTGTATGTTGCGGATACAGATAACGACAGAATTGTAATGATGAATCTTGATGGTAAGGTACTTGGATATCGAAGCATTAAAAAACCTATTGCTATTACTCAGGATTATAAATTAAATTTAATTGTTTGTGCGGAGTTTGATACTCTTATAAATGGAGTAACAAAAACTTATTCAGCAGTTTATAAATTAAATATGGTTGCAGCTAATCATAATATTGATGCGGCACCTATAAAAATGATATTACCAAGACCATCAGACTTAAGTGCACCTGAAAGAAAATATACAGGTGTTACTGCATTTTATGATAATTCATTTTATGTAAGCAGATTTGGTCCTAATAACACGAGTTTTATTGACCCCGATAACTCTATTTTAGTTTTCAACGTTATTGATAATAAAGATAGTTTGGTTGGAAAAGTATCATTGCTTGAACCATTAGGCACAGGTTTAAGTTCAGCAAACAATATCACTTCATTAACATCATTCTCAAGAAAAAACATTGATATAATTGCAACTTATAAAGGGAATAATAGCTTTAAGGTTCAATGGTTGACATTCATTTCAACAAATGAAAAATCTGCTTATGAAAGTAAATTGTCACCAGTTAATGCTGAGATGATGATTCCAAATAGATTTTCTCAACCTGAAGGAACTTGTATTGATAATTCGGGAAATATTTTTGTTGCAGATGCAGGTAAAGATTCAATTTTTAAGTTTAATGCAAGAGGAGAACAGCTTCAATCAATTGCAGGTGATGATGCATTAAAACTTAAATCACCATATGCAGTAGGTTTTTTTGATAAGACCATTTATGTGGCGGATACTAAAAACAATAGGATTGTTAGATTCATTTTATCAACTGATATAAGATAGATTTATGAAGTTAGTTTGCACCCTTAGCTTATTTGTAATATCCTTAAGCATTAATTTATTTTCACAAACGCTTGAACCAATAATCAATACCAGATATAATGATGCTAATGGTGTTCCTGTAGATACAGGAAAAATATTTAAACTTACAGGGATTGTTACTGCCGGTAGTCAATTTGGTAATGCAGGACCGGGTGCAATTCAGGATTTAACTGCAGGTGTTTCTGTTTATGGAAGTTCATTTGCAAATGCAGTGTCCATAGGTGATTCTGTAACCATTACAGGGACGTTAAGTCAATACAGCGGATTAACTCAAATAGATTTTTCAAAACCTGGAGGCTCTGTTGTTAAACATTCTTCAGGAAATATTATTGAACCTGAACTTGTTTCTTTAGCACAAATAAAAAATCAATTATGGAATGGCATTGAAGAAATTGAAGGAAAACTTGTAAGGATTAACAATGTTACTATTTCCGGTACAGGTAATTTTGCAAGCGGAACCAATTATTCAATTACCGATACTTCAGGAATATTAACAAGCGGATTAAGAATTGATAATAATGTAACAACAATAATTGGAAGTGCTATTCCATCCGGTCAGGTTGATATTATCGGAATAGTTGCTCAGTATAAATATTCGGCTCCTTACAATTCAGGCTATCAGATTCAGCCAAGATATATTTCGGATATAGTTTATGATAGTAGTCCGATAATTCTTAATCCAATTATGGCTGCAAACATTGATACCACATCTTTTTCAGTATTTTTTAATACTGCAAGAAATGGTAATGCAATGGTGAAATATGGTTTAACACAAGATCTTGAGTTGGATTCTGTTGTAGTAAATGAAGATACTACAGTTCACCAGGTTAATTTATCCGGATTAACACCTTCAACAACCTATTACTTTAAAGCTTTTTCTTCGAATGAATTTGGTACAAGCTCAAGTTCAATTCAAATGGTTACTACTGCAACTCAGGATACTTCAATAGGTAAAATTAATGTTTATTTCAATTTTTCTGTAGATACAACCATAGCGTTACCTGATAATAAAGCAAATGGTAATGTTCCTTTTGAAAATAAATTAATTGAAAGAATAAACTCTGCAAGGTATTCAATTGACTTAGCTTTATATAGTTTTTTCGGAATGCCTTATGTTGCTGATGCTATTGTTCTTGCTAAGAATAGAGGAGTAAAAGTTAGAGTAGTTTATGATTATAGGGATGGGAATGTTCCACAGAATAGTATGCAGACATTATTAAATGCTGGTATTAAGATGAGCAGAAGACCTAATATAAATGGTATAATGCATAATAAATTTTTTGTTATAGATGCAAGAGATACTATTCCATCAAATGATTGGGTTTGGACAGGCTCGTGGAATGTAACCTCAACGGAACTTGGATGGAAAAATAATGTAGTGGAGATAAATGATCCTGCATTAGCTCAAGCTTATACAAAAGAATTTGAAGAAATGTGGGGAAGCAATACAGAAGACCCAAATTCAACTAATGCAAAATTTGGTCCTTACAAAACTGATAACGTAACACATTCCTTTAATATTGGCGGAAGAAGTGTTCAACTATATTTTAGTCCCTCAGACCAAACAGAATCTAAGATTGTTCAAGCTTTAACTACTGCTAACAAATCCGTTTATGTATCAATGTATGCATTTACAAGTGATAATTTAGAGCGCACAATTTACAACCGATATCAAATTGGTGCTAATGATGTTAGAGGAGTAATTGACCAGCAAAATATTACCGGCAGCCAATACAATGATCTTCAATCTTATGGAGATTTGTTTGTTGCACCTGATCCTACGGCTCATCATAAATATGCAATTATAGATGCCTTATATGCTGATAGTTATCCAACAGTCATTACAGGTTCACATAACTGGTCAAGAGCAGCTAATGAAGATAATGACGAAAACACTCTTATAATTTCTGATTCCAAAATAGCTAATTTGTATTTGCAGGAATTCAAAAAAAGATATAATGAAGCAGGTGGAACAGGGATATTTGTAATTCCTACATCGGTTAATGAAAACAATATCGCAAAAATAGATTATCAATTATATCAAAATTATCCTAATCCATTTAATCCGGTTACTACAATTAAATTTCAAATACCAACCAGTCAGTATGTAGATTTATCTATCTATAATATGCTTGGAGAAAAAGTTAAAACACTTTTTAGTGGTTTTACTCAAGCCGGTATAGCATCCATAGATTTTAATGCAAAAGATTTACCATCCGGAATTTATATTTATCGAATAAAAACTGACAATACTTCCATACAAAAAAAATTAGTGCTGCTAAAATAAAAACAAAATAAATTTGCTTTTATTAATTCTGCTTCTTATTTTTTAATAAACAAAAAATAGGGAACAGGTATTATGGGGGCAGTATACAAAAGTTCTTTTGATAATTATTCTTTAAATCATAAAGGACTAAGGTTTGCCGATTCTAATGAAGAAATAATTTCGGTAGATAGCAAAAAGGGAATTTTAGTTATTACAACCGATGGTAAATTAATTTTTGCCAATAATTATTTTTATAATATTGCAGGGTTATCTTCAGCTAAAATAAGCTCTGAGGATACATTTCTGAAATATTTCCAGGATAGTAGTACTAATAACCGCCTTTTCCTTTCTTTATTAAAAAAAGAAATATCTAATTATGTTATAGAGAAAAAAATCTTACTTGAAGATGGGAAAGAGTTATTACTAAGAATTGATGTATCACTTATTAGTAATCTTAACAACTCTCCTAACCTCATTTTAGGTATTATCAGGGAAATGTCAGAAAAAGTTTTTACAGTAATTAATGAAATCCCTCCAGCCCATTTAGATATTAAAAGTGAAGAAATTAAAAAGGATGATTCATTATTCGAATTAGGTAAAACTATTAGTTTTATTACTCATCAATTCAAGTCAGCTTTAACTTCAATAAAAATGAACATGGATATGTTTGTTAGCAGTAAAAAGTTAAATGATGAAGATAGTTATTCATTTGGAATAATGAGTAAGGAGATAAATAGATTAAATAAGATGATTAAAGAGATCCTTCAGTTTTCTAAACAATCTGAAACTCTTTTCGTTAAATTAGATTTGTTTCAAATAATAAATCATATTGAAGAATTATTCCGTCCCTTATTAAAAACTAAGAACATTCAATTTAAAAACTTAACAAAGAATATATATTTAAAAGGAGATTTATTTAATATACAATCTCTCTTTATGCACTTAATAGAAAATTCTATTGAAGCTGTTCCAAAAAATGGTATCATTGAAGTAAGTGGTTCTATTGATTTAGAAAATAAAGTTGCATTGATATTGATAAAGGATAATGGTAAGGGAGTTCAGCAAAAAGAAAAAATATTTGAACCTTTTCATACTACCAAATCCACTGGGACTGGTTTGGGATTGTCAATAGCAAAGAAAATTGTAAAGCAACATGATGGATTTATTACTTTAATATCTTCCAAGTCATGGGAGACCATTTTCCAACTAATTTTACCTTTATGGAATGAGTAATGGAAAAAATTCTTGTTGTTGATGACGATGATGCTGTTCGGGAAACCCTTCATGTTTATTTAAAGAGGATGAGGTTCAATGTTATAACTGCTGATAATGGTGAAGCAGCTTATAAATTAATGCTAAAAGAAAATCCAGACCTGATTATTAGCGACATTAAAATGCCTAAAATGAATGGATTAGAACTATTAACGAAGGTTAAAGAGTTAAATATGAATATTCCATTTGTTTTAATAACCGGTTACGAAGACATATCTACAACTATAAAGGCTATGCAGTTAGGAGCGTACGACTACATTGAAAAACCTTTAGACACTGAAAAATTCAAAATTGCTGTTGAACGTGCTATAAATTCAAAAAAATTAAGTGATAGATTAGAAATTTCTATAATGGAAGATTCTGATGGATATGATATAAATAATAATGGTTTCCTGGCTAAAACTTCTATGATGAAAGAAGTTGTAAAAAAAATTGGCCAGGTCTCTATGAATAAAGTTAATGTTCTTATCCAGGGAGAAAGTGGAACCGGTAAAGAGCTAATTGCAAAGATTATTCATTATAGCGGCATCAATAAAGAGCATCCTTTTATAGCTGTTAATTGCTCAGCTTTATCAGAAAGTTTATTAGAAAGTGAGTTATTTGGGCATGTAACAGGGTCTTTTACCGGTGCAGTAAAGGATAAAAAAGGAAAATTTGAACTTGCAGGTGAAGGTACAATTTTTCTTGATGAAATTTCTGAAATATCCATTGAATTACAGGTTAAGTTACTTAGAGTAATTCAAGAACGTGAATTTGAAAAAGTTGGTGGTGAGCAAAGTATACCTATGAAAGCCAGGATTATAGCTGCGACCAATAGAAACCTCGAAGAATTGGTTAATAACGGAAAGTTCAGACAAGACTTATATTACAGACTTAAAGTATTTTCAATTGATGTACCTCCATTAAGAGAAAGAAAGGAAGCCATTCCTGATTTAGTGTTATTTCTTCTTAAAAAGATTAACTTCCAACTTCATAAAAGTGTAAATAAAGTTCCATTTGAAGTAATGGAAATTCTTCAACAGTACGATTGGATTGGGAATGTAAGAGAACTTGAAAATGTTTTATTACAAGCAGTAGTTTTATCAAAAGGGGATGTGCTTGAAAAAGAAAATCTTCTTATTAGGAATAACTCGATAATTACTGAAGAAGAAGATTTTAATAATTACTCTCTTGCTGAAATGGAAAAGAGACATATTTCAAATGTTTTGACCAAACATAAATGGGATAAAAATAAAGCTGCAAAGCAATTAAAAATATCTTTACCTACTTTATATAATAAAATATCTACCTACAAATTAAAAAAGAGTAATTAAAAAACTTTAAATATTTTAAATATATTATAAAATTTTTGAAGGTATATGGGTTTTATTTCTAATAAAACCCATTTTTTTTATTGGCATTCTTGTTGGAGATAAATATTTGAAATATAAATGTCTTTATTAATGTCAATTACATCATATATCGATTCATACAGCAGTATTTTAATATTTGAACTTTCAGATGAAGATTACTGTATTCAAATAAGTGAATTAAAGGGTATCTTAAATGCAAATGATAAAGAATACTCAATTGAAAATTCTTTATCTAATCCTGGGATAGTTTTTAAGAATACAATTTATCCATTCATTGATCTTACTTCAATATTAAAATTAAAAAAGAAAAAATTCGATAAAAACAGCAGAATACTTTTAATTGATTACGCAAAAGGTGTGGCCAGCATAAGGGTTAACCAAGTTAAAGAAATTTTGAATATTGAAAAAAAAATAATTGAAGATTTAATTAAGAATGGGGATGAAAGCAAAATGATTAGGGGAAAGTTGAAAATTGACGGGAAGACTTTAATTATGTTAAACTTCAATGAAATATTATCGGTAAAAGAAAATAAATAGTCTGCAGCCTGCTATAATTATTTAGTTATGTTCGACGCCAACCAAACAGAAAGAAATAAAAAAAGCTGCAGACTTGCATAAAAATAGTTTTTTTATAATAATATAAAAATGAAAAATTAGACCTCATTTTAAATAATTTTAAAAAATTAAGAAGAAAATTAAAAATATTTAAAAAATTTTTGTTAAAAGCTTCTTTTACTTCAAAAAAATGAAATAAAAAATGGCATCTAAGTTGTAATTACTTTCTTGCTAAGCTTATAGGAATAATGCGTACTATTTTCATTTACATACTTTTCGCTTATAATTTAATATTTGCTCAATCTGTTTCCATTACACCGGCATCTTTAATAAGCAATCGAAATACTGAAATCACTATAGAGGTATCAGCTACCGATATGGAGAATTTAGCTGCTTATTCTGTGCAGCTAAGTTATAATAAAACCATTTTATTTTGTAAATCAATTAATAAAATGAATTTTCTTTCTCAAAATGCTTCAACATTTTTCTTCAGCAGTGTTGATAGTAATTTGGGGAAAATTCAGATTGATGAAGCAATATTAGGACAAAGCACAGTTAGTGGTAATGGAACTTTAGCAAAAATTATTTTTGTTCCAAAGGATACAGGGAGTACCGAATTAATTTTTGCTAACAAAGATTTTAGAAGCTTTAACAACACTCAGATGATAGTAAATGCCGTAGGTGGAATAATAAAGATTCAGAATAATTTAATTGTTAAGGATGATATAAAGAAAGATTTTGTGGTAATGAACAATTATCCAAATCCTTTTAATCCATCAACTACATTTGAAATAAATTTGGATAAAGCTCAAGAAGTTTCATTGGATATATTTAACATTACCGGAGAATTGGTTCAAAGTATTTTAAAAAATGCCTGGTTAGAAAAAGGGAAAAATAAAATATTTTATTACGCTCTAAATTTACAATCAGGTGTTTACTTTTATAGATTATCAAATGAAAGATTTTCTACCATCAACAAAATGATTTTATTAAAATAAGTTCAATTATGAAAAACAACATCTACTTAGTACTTTTTTTGTTCGCAGTTTCAATTTCAATGGTTCAAGGGCAAACAGCTTATCTAAGTTTTAATAGTCAGCCATTACAAATTAATGATATCCAACCTGTTGAAGTTTTACTTCAAATCAATGATGTTAATAACTTATTTGGAGGGAGTATTGTCCTACAATATGATAAACAAATAATTAATATAACAGATGTGCAGCAGGGGAGTTTGTTAATAGATAATCCGGCGAATGAAGGAGTATTTTTTGAATATTCACCAGCATTAAATATTCAAGCTGATACAATGCAAATTGACCAAAGTATACTTGGTTCTTCTACAGTGAGTGGTAGTGGAACTTTTATAAGGCTTAAAATTGCTGCTAAAAAATCAGGCTCAACTACTTTAGGTATTAAATCAATAAGAATGAGAGATAACGAAAATAATATAATAGATGTGAATTCAACGAATTTAACTATTAATATTCTTTTGCCTATGGTTAAACCTAAAGTATTATTACAAGGTGGTTATAATTCTTCAACAAATAAAATGAATGTTAATTTGTTAAGTGTGTTACCTACTGCTCAACCTTTTAATATTGCACCTTTTAATTATAATGGGACTGAAAATGTTGCAGCATCTTTTTTCCAACAGCATACAAATATTGTAGATTGGGTTTTATTAGAATTAAGAACTGATATATCTTCATCATCAATTATTTCAAGGAGAGCTGGATTTTTATTGGAAAGTGGTGAGATAGTTGATATGGATGGTACAAACCCAATTTATTTTGGAAGTGTAACTCCTGAAAATTATTTCCTGGTAGTTAAACATAGAAATCACTTAGCAATAATGACTTCTTCAGCTAAAAGTTTTTCAGATTTATCCACTTATGATTTTACTACATCTCAAACACAAGCTTATGGAAATAATCCAATGGTTGAACTCGGTGTTGGAATTTTTGGGATGGCATCAGGGGATGCAAACTCAGATGGAAATATTACAAGTACAGATTTTAATATTTTTAGTCCATCTTTCAATAACATAAGTTCAGGTTATTTGAATTCAGACTTCAATTTAGACTTAAATGTTACAAGTACTGATTTCAATTATTTCAATCCTAATTTTATAAGAATATTGTCTACTCAGGTACCTAACTAAATTTTACAGAGGGAATTATGAAAATTAAATACTTTGTGTTATTTCTACTTATCTCATTTTATGGTATTAATGCACAATCCATTCAACAAAAATTAACGATAATACAAAATGATCAAGTACAAGATGGCATTTTTAAAATTGGAATGGATATAAAAGGAATAAACCTTCCAGTTGCAAGGACAATAGGTTCATTTACTATTGATTTGTTTGTAGATTCAACTTTGCTTATGTACGAAAGCTCTGCTCAGTGGAAATTTGGCTCTGCAAATGGTTATAGCAGATTTGTAAATAGAGTTAGAAATACCGTAAGAATTGGATGTACAAGTATGGGTGTTAACGAAAATGGAGGAGGCGATCCTGCTGGCTATAATATTCTCAATGATGTTTATGATACTTGGGTTGAGCTGACTTTTAGAATTGTTAATCCAACTGAAAATGCAAGTATCACTATTAATCGTGTAACTAATGCCATTGGTATTTTTCAAAATTTAAATAATAATCCCAGGAATGGAGTTATTTTTAATCAAACTTTACCTGAACCTATTGAAATAGGCAGTGTTCCTTTACCTGTAGAACTTATTTCATTTACTGGAAAGAAGGTAGGGAATGAAATTCAGCTGAATTGGAAAACAGCTACTGAAAAAAATAATTATGGTTTTGAAATTGAAAGAGCCATTTTAACTGGTCAAAATAAAGAATGGCAAAAGATTGGATTTCTCAATGGAAATGGTAATTCTAATTCTACAAATGAATATTATTTTTCAGATAAGAAAGTTTCAAATTTTAATTATGTTTATAGATTAAAACAAATAGATAATGATGGCTCATTCAATTACAGTAATGAAGTATTAATTAATAATATAATTATTCCTGTTACTGCAGAACTTTATCAAAATTATCCAAATCCATTTAATCCTTCTACAATAATTAGTTTTGCTCTTCCTAATGAAAGCAATATTAAAATATCATTATATAATACTTTAGGTGAAAAAGTAACAGAGATACTTGAAGGAAAGTATGGTATGGGAGTACATCAGATTAATTTTGATGCTTCAAAATTGTCAGCAGGAACGTACTTATATGTTCTTGAAGCTAATGATTTTAGAATTAGTAAGAAATTGATTTTAATAAAATAATGTTTAAGACATTATACTTTGTTCTTTTATTCAATGTTATAATTTTTAGTCAGGCAATAATTTATATTGATCCTCAGACTCAAACGTCAGGGGATCAAGATATTATCGTTAATGTAAAAGTTCTTGATGTTATTGAACTATTTGGGTACAGCATATCAGTCAATTTTAACTCGAATATAGTAAGTTATGTTAATGCAACTCAAGGTACCTTTCTTCAAAATTCAAGTTTTTTTATCACTGCACCATCAATTGCAAATCCAAACATTTTAAAAATTGACCATGTGGTATTAGGGGGAACAGGGTATTCCGGTTCAGGATTACTTTTCAAAGTTACTTTTAGACCTAAGAATTCGGGTTCATCAATTCTTAACTTAATAAATGTTGAGCTTAGAAAAACGAATAATACAGGCACCATTCCTTATGAAGTGTCAAATGGGAATATTATTGTTCCACTTTGTTTGGATACTAAAATCTTTCTTGAAGGAGCTTTTAATTCTCAAACCTCCTTGATGAATACTACATTGAACTCTAATGGATGGCTTCCAAAATCTCAACCGTTTAGTGCAGCACCCTTCGACTACAATGGAACAGAAAGAGTTGCCGATAATTTTTATATAAACAATCAAAATATTGTTGATTGGATTTTAGTAGAATTAATAAACATTAATGATTCATCAGTATTAAGCAGAAGAGCAGGGTTCTTATTAAAAAATGGGACTATAGTTGATGTAGATGGCAGCTCCAAAATTAAATTTAATCTTGATTACGGAACATATTATTTAAAAGTTTATGCAAGAGGATATTTACCTGTTATAAGCAAAGTGCCTTTAGCTTTAAATAAATCAACCACTCTATATGATTTTTCATTGATTAAATATCAAGCAAAAGGTATTAATCCACAGAAACAATTAACAACTACTTTATTTGGTCTATATGTAGGTGACTTAAATAATGATTTCCACATAACAAGTTCTGATTTCAATAAGTATTTATTGTTGAAGTTTCAAAATAGCAGCAATTACAATTATGCAGATTTTAATTTTGATGGTTATGTGGATGAATTAGATTATCAATTATTATATAATAACCTTATGAATTTAATTGGGGAAACCATTACTTTTTAATTCATTCTCTTCACAAACATCGCAATTATTACAATCTTTTTCATCGTGGAAACCAAAATATTCGGAGATGAAAACCCGTCGGCATTTTTCTGTTCTAAAATAATTCACCACTGATAACAACTTCTTATTATTATTCATTAATTTATCTTTTAGAAATTCTTCATCAGTTAATTGCTCAGGTAAATCATCTACAAGAACTAAATTTTTATCTTCAATTGAACCTTCAGTTACTCCATATCTGTCTAACATACCTAATGCTGTTTCTAAACGGAAATCTTTTTTGTTCTTGAAGTTTAAGTTTTCTCTTAAGTACTCTAATCCTATAGAATTTGCCTGATGAATATCCCTCTGGAGTAAATCATATAATGCATAATAAAAATCGCTGGATGGATTTGACCATTTTATAAAATCCATTTGAGTATATAAATCTTGCTGATTATAAATAAGCAGGCAAATAGAATCTTTCCCATCTCTACCGGCTCTACCTATTTCCTGATAATAAGATTCGATTGAAGAGGGGACTTCAGCGTGAATAACAAATCTTATATCTGGTTTATCAATGCCCATTCCGAAAGCATTGGTTGCCAGCATAATGACATTACTGCTATTGATAAATTCCTTCTGCATTCTTGACCGTTCTGTATCTTTTAATTTACCATGATAAACTTTGTGTTTAATTCCTTTATCTAATAAATGCTGTGAGAATTCTTCAAGAGTTTTTATTAGGGCAAAATAAATAATCCCTGAACCCGGATGTTCTTTTAAGACTTTTACAATTTTATTTAATTTTTGTTTATCATCATCAACTTCAATAGCTTCAAGTCTTAGGTTTGGTCTTTTAATCCCCTGATGAAAAATTTTTGAACCGGAAATATTTAACTTATTAAGAATATCTTCCTGAACATCGTGAGTTGCAGTTGCAGTTAAAGCTATGGTTAAAGGATTATTTATTATCTGTCTGAATTCTCCTAATCTGGAATAATCAGGACGAAAATCGTGTCCCCATTCAGAGATGCAATGTGCTTCATCAACTGCAAGAAGAGAGATTTTTTTATTTTTTATTTTGTTAACAAAATCAGCATTGCGAAATCTTTCGGGAGTAACATAAAGCAGTTTTATTTTACCACTTATAAAAGCATCAAGATTTTTTTCCTTCTGCTCACGGCTTAAAGTAGCATTTATAAATTCAGCAGGAATATTTTTTCTTTTAAGTGCTGCAACTTGGTCTTGCATAAGTGCTATTAAAGGAGAAACAACTAATGTACCTTCAGGGAAGATCAAAGCTGGGATTTGATAGCATAATGATTTACCACTTCCAGTTGGCATAAGTATTAAACAATTTTTCTTATCCTCAACTACATAATTTATAATCTGTTCCTGTTCACCCAGGAAGTTATCATAACTAAAATATGTTCTTAATACATCAATATTTTTCATAAAACTCAATTTTTTTAGGATATTAAAATACAAATAAATATATACAGGTGATTTGCTTATTTATTATATTTGCAGGTTAATTTATATGAGGTTTCCTTATGAAGAAAAGTATACTTTTAATTTATATGGGGAATAGAAAAGATACAGCGCCAAAAGTTCAGGCAATTTTAACTGGATGGGGATGTATCATCAAAACCAGATTAGGGATTCACGATGGTGTATTGGAAAATTGTTCTGATAATGGTTTAGTGTTTTGTGAATTAGTTGGAGACGTTGAGCAGCATAAAGCATTAGCAGATAGATTAAAATTAGTTAAAGGTATTTCTGTTAAACTTGTTGAATTATCAATAGAAGAAAGTGAGAATGTTAGTTTATAGATCCTATTGAAAATCTTGAACTATGATATGTCCTCAATATTAAAAAAAATAAAAAAAACATTAATTGGCGCAGAAAGAAATATAAAAGACCCTAATGTCTTTCATAAATTAGCCTTAACTGCATTTCTTGCCTGGGTTGGTCTTGGTGCTGATGGTCTTTCTTCCAGTGCTTATGGACCTGAAGAAGCTTTTTTAGCTTTAGGTAATCATCATCATTTAAGCATTTTTGTAGCGTTAGCATCGGGATTTACAATCTTAGTAATAAGTATGAGTTACACTCATATTATCGAACTTTTTCCTTCCGGTGGTGGAGGTTATTTAGTTGCAAGCAAACTTTTGTCTCCAAAAACAGGAATGGTTTCAGGTTGTGCATTATTAATAGATTATGTTTTAACCATTTCCATTTCTATTGCAAGTGGCAGTGATGCGATGTTTAGTTTTCTACCAATAGGATGGTTGGATTATAAATTAGTTTTTGCCGCATTCGGATTAATAGTTCTGATAATTTTAAATTTAAGAGGAATTAGAGAATCTGTTATAACCTTATTACCAGTTTTCATAATTTTTCTTCTCACACACGTTTTTATTATTTTTTATGCCATCATTACGCACTTATTTAATTTTAACCAGGTAATTAGCACAACTTCAATAGAATTATCATCCACTCAAAATGAATTAGGTTTTTGGGGAATGATTTTTTTAATTATTAAAGCTTATACAATGGGTGCCGGTACTTATACAGGTATTGAAGCAGTTAGTAATGGAACTCCAATGTTAAGGGATCCAAAAGTTACTACAGCTAAAAGAACAATGAAATTAATGCTAATTTCACTTTCATTTATGGTAATTGGAATAATGTTCTCTTATATTTTATATGAAGTTCATCATGTTCCAGGCAAAACATTAAATGCTGTGTTGTTTGAAAATGCAACAAGCAGTTGGGCACCAGGGGTATCAAGTATCTTTCTAATTATAATTTTATTATCTGAAGCTACAATTCTATTTGTTGCTGCTCAAGCAGGATTTTTAGATGGTCCAAGGGTATTATCGAGTATGGCATCTGATAGGTGGTTCCCATCTAAATTTGCAATACTAAGTGATAGATTAATTACACACAATGGAGTGTTATTAATGGGGGGAAGTGCATTAGTCATTCTTATATTAACAAAAGGTTCTGTTAAGTTACTGGTTGTCCTTTATAGTATTAATGTATTTTTAACATTCTTTTTATCTCAATTGGGGATGGTAATACATTGGTGGAAGATTAGAGGAACCGGGAAAAAATGGATAAAAAAAATAACTGTTAATTCTATTGGATTAATTCTTACTACTATTATTTTAATATCAGTTATTATATTCAAATTTTTTGAAGGCGGCTGGATTACCTTAATTTTAACTGGCAGCTTAATTTCATTATCATTGCTTATCAAAAATCATTATAACAAAGCAGGTAAAATGGTAGCGGAATTAGATTCTCAGATATTACCTGCATTAACTTCATCTATAGATTATCTAAATTCCGCTGAAGAAAAAACAAAAGAAATTAAATTTGATAGTGAAGCTAAAACTGCAGTTGTACTCGTAAATGGATTTAATGGTCTTGGTGTCCACACTTTGCTTAGTGTTGTAAAGACATTTCCTAAAACTTTTAATAACTTTGTTTTTCTTCAAGTGGGAGTAATTGATGCTGGAAATTTTAAAGGACGTACTGAAATTCAAAAGCTTGAAGAATCCATAAAGAATGAAGGGAAAAGATATGTTGAGTTTATGCAAAAGGTTGGGCATTATTCTGAAAGCTTTTTTAAATTAGATACTGAAGCAGTTGATGGAATACAAAGTCTTGCAGAAAAAATTTATAATAAATTTCCTAATTCAGTTTTTTTTGGTGGTCAATTAGTATTTAAACACGAAACTTTTTTTACTAAAATATTACATAATCAAATTGTGTTTAGTATCCAACGTAGACTATATCACGAAGGTATTCCCTTTGTCATTCTTCCAATAAGGATTGGTGCTTTATAATATATGGCTAAACATTCTATAATCAGTAAGATTAAAAAAGTTATAATTGGCGCTGAAAGAAACATTAAAGACCCTAATGTTTTTCATAAATTAGCATTAACTGCTTTTCTTGCATGGGTTGGCCTCGGTGCAGATGGATTATCATCAACCTCTTATGGTCCTGAAGAAGCTTATTTAGCTTTAGGTAATCATCATTATTTAAGTATTTTCGTTGCCTTAGCATCAGGGTTAACAGTGCTTATCATTAGTATGAGTTATTCTCATATTATTGAACTTTTCCCTTTAGGTGGAGGAGGATATCTTGTTGCAAGCAAACTTTTATCTGCAAAAACAGGAATGGTTTCAGGCTGCGCTTTGTTAATTGACTATGTTCTTACAATATCAATATCAGTAGCGAGTGGAACGGATGCATTGTTTAGCTTTTTACCAAATGCCTGGGTGTCATACAAATTATTCTTTGCAATTTTTGGGGTAACATTATTAATAATATTGAATATGCGAGGAATAAGAGAGTCGGTTATACCATTACTACCGATTTTTATCATCTTTATTATTACACATGTATTCATAATTATATTTGGCATTTCAACTCATTTATTTGATTTCGCAACTTTTACAAGTAAAACAAGTATTGAGCTTTCGAATACACAAAGTGAATTAGGTTTATGGGGAATGATATTTCTTATTATAAAAGCTTACACAATGGGTGCCGGTACCTACACAGGTATTGAAGCTGTCAGTAATGGAATGCCGATGTTGCGAGAACCAAAAGTTGTTACTGCCAAAAAGACAATGAGATTTATGTTAGTATCTCTATCATTTATGGTAATAGGTATAATGTTCAGTTATATTCTCTTCGATGTACAACATACACCTGGTAAAACATTAAATGCAGTTCTATTTGAAAATGTTGTAAGTGGGTGGTCTCCTGGTTTTGCAAGTATTTTCTTAATTGTCATTTTAGTTTCAGAAGCTGTAATACTTTTTGTTGCTGCACAAACAGGTTTTTTGGGAGGTCCTTCTGTTCTGGCTAATATGGCTGCTGATAGATGGTTTCCTTCAAGATTTGCTATTCTCAGTGATCGTTTAATAACACAAAATGGTGTATTGTTAATGGGGGGAAGTGCGTTAATTATCTTAATCTTAACAAAAGGTTCAGTCAGACTGCTGGTTGTTCTCTACTCTATAAATGTATTCTTAACATTTTTCCTTTCTCAATTGGGCATGGTTACTCATTGGTGGAAATGTAAAAAAGAAGAAAGAAAATGGTTTAGAAAAATAACTGTGAATTCAATAGGATTAGTGATGACAACTGTTATTTTAATTTCTGTTGTTGTCTTCAAATTTTTTGAAGGTGGATGGATAACTATTATTCTTACCGGAAGTTTAATAACATTTTCTGTTACGGTCAAAAGACATTATAAAAATGCCGGTACTATGCTTTCAGAGTTGGATTCTCAAATCTTACCTGCCCTTACTTCTTCAATTGACATCTTAAGGAATGGCGATCCAGCAATTGATGATGGGATTAAATATGATAAAGAAGCTAAAACTGCCGTTGTTTTAGTTAATGGGTTTAATGGGTTAGGTGTTCATACTTTGTTGAGTGTAGTTAAAACTTTTCCGGGAGTATTTAAAAATTTTATCTTTCTTCAGGTTGGAGTTTTAGACGCTGGTAACTTTAAGGGAACAACAGAAATTCATAAGCTTGAAGAGCATATAAAACAGGAGGGGAACCGCTATGTTCAATTTATAAGGCAAAGCGGTTATTATGCTGAAAATTTTTATAAGCTTGAAACAGAAGCAGTGGAAGGAATTGAAAGTCTTGCTGCAGAAATATTCCTAAAATTTCCTAATTCAGTTTTCTTTGGTGGTCAGTTAGTTTTCCCTCGTGAAACATTCTTTTCAAGGCTTCTTCACAACCAGATTGTATTTACCACTCAAAGAAGATTGTATCATCAGGGATTACCATTTGTAATACTTCCTATAAGAATTGGTGCTTTGTAAAACTTATTCAGTATTAGAATTTACATTTTATTGACATTTTTTTGACAAATTGAACAAGCTCTAATTTTATTTTAGTTTGAAAACAATTAGAGGTTTGTAAATGAAAAATTTAAAAAGATATTTTAAAAGAAATTATGTAAAATTTATTTTACTAATATTTATTTATCCTTACCTCGTTGGTTACTCTCCAATTGATTCAAGCTATTCAAAAACTACTGTAGATTTTCTGATTGGTACCGGTCAGCATTCATATGCTTCATATGATTGTAATGGCAACTTAATTGAATTAAGAAAACATACAACGGTTGATTATGGAGCTTCAGTTAAATATGAATATAAAAATCTGCAGGTTGGTTTAAGAGGTGGTGGTTATTCTCTTAAACTAAAAGAAGTGGAGAGCAATTATGATGAGAATTACTATTACTACTATAGGACACCTATAAATTATGATAGTCTTTACCCAAATAAAAGAGTGTATTATGTTAATCCATTTGTAGGCTTTGGCAATCAATTCATAGAATTTAATGTAGGCCTTATTATTTTTAAAAATCTAAGCTTTTATGGCAATGTTACTGATTACTTAATAGGTAATAACGATATAAATCCTACCTGGTATGTTAGAATTGGGAATTTTGAAAAATTTCATTTTACAGGTCAATATTTAAGCAATACACCTTTATTTTCCGGAGGAGGAATGATAGATGCAGGATTTGCATTTCCTATGCAAGGCACAAGAAATTTAACCTGGCTGGGTGTTTCTTATGGTCCATATCAAAATCTTGGTCTTTTACTAAAACAAAATATCCAGTTAAATAAATATGTAGATTTACTTATAAGAGGAAGGGGAGGACTATTAGAAAGTAGTTTTGAAGGGGGTATATCGGCTGGTTTGAGATTAATGTTTTGAAGTATCCTTGAAGAAATAACGTTATTTCTTATATAAAACTTACCTTTTATAATATTATCAATTTAATATTTGTAGTTTTTTGTTATTTTTATTTATCTTAAGAAGGTGAATATGAATAAAGAATTATTAATTTTTGGTTCCAATGGTGCACTGGGGAGTGGTGTTGTAAGTGTCTTAAGTAAAAAAAATTTTAATAATATCTATTTGTTCAATCAAGGAGAAAATAAAAATAAACTTGATGGGAACAATATAGTCTATACTCAAATAGATGACCTGTCTATTGAGGATAATACTAAAAAAGCTTTTGATGTTGTTAAAACTGGAAAAGACAAACTTTTATTTTTGTTCAGCACTATTGGCGGATATATAGGCGGTAAAAATATCTGGGAAATTAGCTCAGATGAAGTTGATAGGATGGTAAATATTAATATTAAGACTAATTTCTACCTGGCTAAATATTTTGCTCAAAAAGTTAAAGAGTGTGCAGGCGGTTCCATTATTTTTACAGCAGCATATGTTGGAATTCATCCTGAAAAAACTAAATCTATTTATGGTGCCACTAAGGCAGCATTGATACATTTAGTCAAAACTTTAGCTTTAGAAGGAAAGGAAATAAATCTAACTGCAAATGTAATTGCTCCATTCATAATTGATACCCCGGCGAATAGAGAATGGGAAACGAGCGGCGATTACGAAGGATGGATTAAGACTGAGGAAATTGGTGAAATTGCATTTGATATTTTTAATAAATTTAATTTTTATAACTCAAATGTAATTGAGTTAAAAACAAGATTTGAATTAAAATAATTTATTTTTAGAGGTTACAACAATGGCGTTAAAAGATAAAATAAATGAAGACCTTAAGTCAGCAATGAAGTCTGGCGATAAGTTGAGATTAGAGACTGTACGATCAATTAGAGCTCTTATACTTGAATTTGAAAAAAGTGGAGCAGGTAGAGACATAAGTTCTGAAGATGAAATTAAAATGTTATCTACAGCTGTTAAAAAAAGAAAAGATGCAATGGAGCAATATAGAAATGCTAACAGAGAAGACCTTGCATCTAAAGAAGAAGCAGAAATGAACATCATAATGGAATATCTTCCTAAGCAGCTTTCTGAAGAAGAAATTTATGAAGAAATTAAAAAAACTGCTCAGGAAATTGGAGCAAAAGAGAAATCAGATTTCGGTAAGCTTATGCCTGTAGTTGCAAAAAACTTAAAAGGCAAAGCAGAGGGTAAAGTTATAAAAGGATTGGTGGAAAAATATTTGGGAAACAATTGGATATACTTGATATAATAATTATAGTACTTGTAATTATTGGCTTCATACTTGGCTTTAAAGATGGAGCAATTAGAAAAGTTATAGGCTTTATTGGGTTTATAGCTGCTATTTACCTGGCAATAAGTTTTGCCGGAGTTTTAGGTCCAGTAATGCAATCAGTATTTAGTATAGAGGAATATTATCTTGCTGAAATTATTGCGGGTATAATAATATTTGTGCTAATTATAGTTGTAACTGCATTGATTAAAAGGATTGTACATCCACACGATAAAGTGAACAATAAAATAAATCAAATTATCGGCGGGGCGATGGGCATTTTTCAAATCTTGTTTTTCTTAAGTGCTGTCTTATTTTTGTTAAACATTTTTGATGTGCCAAATACAAAGACCAGAAGTAATTCGTTGTTTTACAAACCTGTTTACGGGATTATTCCAAAGGCAGTTGATGTAATAAAAAAAGTTTCAACAGATCCCAAACTGAAGATCAAACAGTATATCAGAGATAAAGATACTACAAAATGATAAAGAGTGTTTTAGATAAATTAGAGTATAATAAGGTGCTTACTTACATTGCAAAGTATGCTGTTACAGATAATGGAAAAACTATTATTCTGGAGCAGGAGCCTTATGATAATGAGAATCAAGCTATAGATGAAGGTGCATTAGTTACTGAAGCAAAAGAAATTTTAATAAAGAATGTTCATCCTCCATTAGAATACTTATCAGATGTTTATGAAGCTCTTTCACAAAGCACAATTGAAGGTGCTTTCCTTGATGCAAAAAAGATTTTGGAAATTCTTCGTCTGGCAGTAATGTCAAGAAATCTTTTTACTTTTTTTAAGAATAATCCTATTGCTATCGAGTTAAAAGATATAACAGAAAAATTATTTTATGATAAAGTGCTTGAACACCATATACAAAAAGTAGTTTCTGATACCGGTGATATTAAAGAGAATGCAAGTGCAAAGCTTGCTGAGATAAGAGCCGATATAAGAAGTAAAAATGATGAGCTTGTTAAATCTGTAAATAGAATAATGAAATCTCTCGAAGTAAAAGATATAATCAGAGAAGATTATGTTACTCTAAGAGATGGAAGAATTGTAATTCCCATTAAGGTTGAGCATAAGAGACACATAAGAGGCTTTATTCATTCTGAATCTTCCACAGGACAAACAGTTTACATTGAACCTGAAGAAACTCTTGAGCTTAATAATGATATTATCTCTTTAACCTTTGCAGAACGCAGGGAAATTGAAAGGATATTAAGAGAGCTCACAAAAAAGATTGGCTCATATAGTCCTCAGTTAAAGACAAATCTTTCAATCATATCTTATATTGATTCGATTTTTGCAAAAGCCAATTACAGTATTGAATCTATTGGTTCATATCCTCAGGTAAATAATAAAAAACCATTTGCAATTCTTGATGGAAGACATCCTATCCTTCTTAAAAAAGGGGGAAAGAATAATACTGTTCCATTAAACTTAAATACTGAGAATCAGGTTATAATTATTACTGGTCCAAATGCTGGTGGTAAAACAGTAGTACTTAAAACAATAGGTTTATTATGTCTGATGGTTCAGTCTGGTATTCATATACCTGCAAATCCAGATTCGAATTTTCATTTCTTTAAAGATATTTATGTTGATATTGGTGATGAACAATCCATTGAAGATGATTTGTCTACTTTTAGTTCTCACTTATCTAACATTAATAAAATAGTACTAAGTGCAGATAAGAATTCGCTTGTTCTTGTTGATGAAATTGGAACAGGCACTGATCCAACAGAAGGTGCTGCTCTCGCGGCTGCAATGCTTATAAAGCTTAAGGAAAAAGGAGCAATAGTTTTTGCATCTACTCATCACGGAAGCTTAAAGATAATTGCTAATGAACTTGAAGGTTTTGAAAATTCTGCAATGGAGTTTGATAATCTTAATCTTAAGCCAACATATATATTTAAACAAGGGGTACCAGGCTCAAGTTATGCTTTTGAAATTGCTAAACGGATAGGTTTTGATAATAACTTTTTATCTCTTGCAGAAAATTACCTTGATGGTGATAAACATAAGCTTGAGAATTTCTTAGTACAAATAGAATCTAA
>DASRWI010000027.1:0-6763 GCA_035654655.1 Ignavibacteriaceae bacterium
GCTTTCAGCATGCTGAAAAATGTACCGGATCTGGGAGGCAAATACAATAACAAGGATTTGTTTGATTTTACAGAGATGTCTCGTGATTGGGTCAAATATTTTTGTCAAGCAAATTATGACGAATTGTTGAACATTGAAAAACAAATTATAAATTTAAGTCAGAAAAGATGCTCATGGGATAATAATATAACCTTATTCTGATATGAATTCCTTTTCTACAGTTAGTGCACTCACAAATATCGTTTCTGAATTTGATAAGCTCACATCATTAGCTTCTTTTTTTCAGTTTTTTGATTCTGCACCAAACTGCCTATATAATACTTCTTCTAAATGTCGAAAGAATAATTGCACTGAAGACAAGTGCATCAGAAAGTATAATAATAATGTAAATAAAATCATAACTGATCTTAGTAAAAAGTACTTCTCAAGTATTTTATGGAGTTCACCTACCTACTATTCTATTATAGAGAATAGATTTATTCTTAATAATGTGGATAAGGAGGTTGACCAAAACAGCCTTAAATCATATCTTAAATCCAAGGACTTAATAAGGATATCTGAACTTGCCCAAAAAGAACTGAAGCTGAGCGATAATATTAGCATTGTTGTATCATTGATTTCAACACTAAATCGTACCAATGTAGTTAAACCTTATAAAATTTTAACAAATGATAATAATAATCGTTTATCTAAACCAAACACCCTTACAATAACCTTTAAGAATGACATTTTGAAATTTGTATTTGAAATTATAAATATCAATGATAAGCACATCAAAATAATTAAAAGATATAAACACTTCTATGGTAAGGATAAACTTAACCAAATTATTACGAATCATTGTGGGAAATTAACATACGGTCTTCTCTTTCTCTTTAAAGTTGATTACTCCTTGAAACAAATGATTTATCACGTAATTCATTTTGGTCAAGGAGTTAGTAACTTTGGAATTAATCTGGGGCTATCCAAATACGAGTATAGTTGTACTCGACAGATTGAAAGAGAAGAATTTATAAAAGAACTTCATGCAATTGTTAAGTACCATTATTACTTTTTGGCCCTAAAAGAACAGAAATTACGTCTTGAGGAAAAGAATTTAAAAACAGCTGTTATTTCAATTTTGGTTGATTCATATGCTCATAACATAAGTGCACACAGTCTTGCTGCCTTAAAGTGGTGGTTTGAACTAAGATCAAAAATACTTTGTAAACGAATTTATATTGGTAATGATCCAATCAAATTTGAAAATCTACAACCCCAAAATATTAATATTAAACGTGAAGTTAAAAATTATTCAACCTCCATTACGTCAGACTCCAGTCAATTTCAAACCGATGATCCGGTCTTTTCTACAGGATATAAATACTATGATGCTTTAGGTTTGACAGATAGCTCATTCAATTCAAGATACTTTTCATTATTTGACCTACTTCAATATAACTTTTTGGATGACTCTTTTTCTAATATACTTAGCTTCAATAATGAACAGAAGTACAGTCACAAGGTAAATGATACTTTCAAACCTAGATTTCCTGTATCATTGGATTATGCATTATTCCCTTTTTTAAGGTTTTTAAGGGATAAAGGTGCGTTCTGGAGTGGGGTTACCCGAGATATTAGTTTTGGAGGTGAGTCTAAATCCTGGTATGATATTCTATGGACTGATTTTTCAAACAATCCGCTGTATCTTGGCTCAATTGCAAAATCTGAAGGGATCACTAAATTAAAATTGAACCTTGCCATTCGACATCCTCTAACCAAAAATAAATGGATTTCCGGAAGATTCGTTACTATTGACCTGTCTCTTTTGGAGTATGAAGAGAGGATCGCAAATAATCCGCGTTTGAAAATTGAATACGATGAAAAGGATTACGAACTGATTGAAAGTTATTTACCTGCATTGAACATTTTACCGGAAGATGTTAAAAAGAACAGAGTAAGCATTAATGATAGCATACTTTTCAAGCTTGATGAAAAACTTAAGGAAATATTATTGTCTGTAGATGCAGATAACGATGAATACTGCTTCTTTAATAATTCAAATAAATGCAAAAGGTATTCTTCAAAATTTGTAGACTCTTCTAAATATAACAAATATGCTTTGATTAGGCTTGGCAAGTGTTTTTCACATTTCAGAGAAATCCTTCAAACAAGTACATTCAAGGCATTTCTCCCTGGCGGTGTAATTGGAGAACATGCACTTTTTACCATTTTTGAGAATTCAATAAGGAATATTAAGCATTACAAGAGTGAATCAGACTTGGCCAAAATTAGAAAACACGGAATTGATTTTTGGATTTCAATCGAAAACCTTAAAACTAATCCCAATAAATTTTTTAAAATCTGTGTATGGCTTGGGCATCCCAATAAATTACAAATTCATAGGAAGGATGAAAATACATTCCTATGGGAAAAGGTTTACCAATCCTCTGTTATGCCCATTTTGGATGAAAAAGATGGCATCCCAAGAATGGGCGGTAATGCCCAAGACAAGGCTTGTGCTGCAATGCTATTCAATACTAAATTCAGTTCAGTAGAGAGTAGAAGCGGAGATGTCCTTTTGAATTATCCATGGAAACATTATGTTACCAATCAATCTGAATATCATTTTGTGTCTGATTATGATCTACCTGATATCCATGGATGTTCTGAAGACGAGAGAAGTATCAAAATAGATAAATATAGAAAAGCCATAAACAGCGATTCAACAGGTGTCCTAAAGAGTTTTTTTCTTGTATGGAGAGGAGAAGATTATTTATTACTCAAAGATACTAAGGACCTTTGTGGAGAAAATATATCACGATTCAAATTCTTGATTATTCAGAATGTAAAAGAACAGGACCATCTTCTTGAAATGTCAAGAAGAGAAGGTGTTATTCGAATAATTTCTGATAAAAAAGGACAAGCCATTCTCAAAACGAAGGTAAAAAAACCTTATAAGGGGAATCAAATTCTGGAGCAATTATATTTTTTGTGGCTGAAGTCATGGTTGAGGATCGAAGATAATTTAAAGATTGTTTTTGTACATAATTGGGACAGAAAAGTAATAGAAATTAATATTAAGAAAAAGACTATTCAAGATGTTGGGTCAGAATTAAACTCTTCAACTCATAACGTGATTTTGACAATTTCTCATGGCGGTCTAGATGAAGATAACTGCTGTAATATCAGGAGTCATGGAATGTTTTGGAATAAATTCTTTTCAAATTTCGAAAGTAACCCATGCAAACTAGTGAGTAATTCTCAAAATATAGTTGAATTAACCGAAAATAAAAATTTGATTCTTGAATTTGCAGAAATAGTTGCTTCACGTATATACATTTTTGATAACAGACTGCATTCAAGATTGCCTTTAAGCAAACAAAAAATAAGTGTTTATGAAACTGCGCTTAATTTTCTAATAAGAGAAGAAAAGCTTATTGAAAATTCTTTTAAATATGATATAAACAACCTTATTTGTCAATATGGTTCCCCACATATTTTAATAATTCATCTTTCTTTTATTGAGTCACTTGGATATCCTGAAACAACAAAAGGTTTTATAAATGAATTCATTAAGAATGAACTTGAACACTTAATTTCTAATCCAAATTTTATATTAGTGATCACCACCGGAAGAGGCAGAAGTTCGTGGATTAATGAACTGAACTCTAATTATTCAAAGCACACTATCTTCAAACCAATTGAGTCCTTTATAAATGCAATTGAAAGTGGAATTTCATATAACGATGATTTTGACATTAAATACAATTTGATTAAAGTTGTTTTTGGATCTTAACTTAAAAATCATGGATAGAATTGTTTTCCTTAATTGGCACTGGAAATTTTTATCAAAGACTGAGTTTTTCAGTGAAAATTGCAAAGATTTACTGCTCCTTTCAAATATTAACAATTCGGTTCTTTTTAACTCTTACATAAAAAGTGTTCTTGATTATAATAAACCTTCAATGTGCCTTATTTTATCACATAATCATGGAAGTATAGATTGCAGTATCCCGAAAAATAATATCAAATACGAGGGTGATATTAATCCTAATATTGTTGAATTTGGTTGGCATAATTCACTAACCAGAGATCTATACTACGGTGATCTTAATAAGAATGGTCTATTTCACCCTGATGAAAAGATAGTTCAAATTCATCTGGAAAACTTCGAGAAAGTTTGGAATAAGTATTATATCCTCGAAAAAGTACAATTATTAAAAAGTGATTTTCGTACACATACCGATATAATATATATGAATCAATTATTGACACTTGAATTCATTGAGATGGTATATTTAAAAATCAACGAAATTCAAAACTTTTATAATAAAATTGACTGCAAATTTCATATAACAGATTTTAATATAAAATCGAGAAGTACTGATGTTGATATGATTAAATCATTTATTAATGAAACTAATGAAAGATTGGACGGCTTAATTAAAAAAATATCAAATAATAATTAAAGTAGTTCAAATTTTAATTATGTTATTGCTTGTATATATTTAACTCTTCACAACATGAAATTCAAAACACAAACAGTATTGTTTTACACCAGAAATCATGAAAGAAGAAAGCAATTTGAAAAGCTTTGTGTGGATTTCAAAAACCATAAATATTATAAGTTTATTTATGATACTGATATAAATCTAAAATTATCCAAGGCTAATCATTTTTGTGATGTTTTTAACATTTTTGATGACATTAACCTTGAGGTTCTTGTGACATCTATCTTGATAATTGACCCATATTTCTTGTTTGATTCCCCAGTAAGATATTCTGAAGATGAGTATGAGCTAATTGTAAAATTTATACTCATGTATCCTGAATTAAAAATATTTTTTTATACGTCTGAAAATAACTTGGACTTCTTAATAACATATATTAAATCAAAGTACGAATCAAGCACAGACAAGAGGAATATAGATCTTAAATTTAACACTCCTGAATTAAAATATAATCATATTTTTTCACTTCAAAGTATTCAAGAATCTTTCGAGCTTGCTATTTCTGGTAAGAGCAATATGTTTGACTTTTCCGGTATAAGGACTGTATTAAAAAACTGTTTGCTGGAAGATATAAAAGCAGCTAAAGATAATTTCAAAGAGCTTCATACGAAAAGAGAATCTTACATTGCTTTTACTATAGATGAGGAAAGTAAGCAGGCTTATTTTAATGCTTATACATTATATAGATATGGATTTCGTGTTATGCCTGTAATTTCCTTTAGACAATTGTCAAATTTGCGAATTCAAGGTTATATATTTCAAAACAAAGACACTCCAAAGCTAATTATTAGGGACTGGGATCTGCAATTTGAAGATTATGATTATAACAGCCCTGACTCGAAAGTGTTGAAAACCTCAAGTAGTGAATCAGTGCGGAGCCCTGAACTTTTATCTCAACTTAGAGAATTATGTTTCAATAAGGCTAAGAATCAATGGTCACAAATTGATGAAATTTGGAAGAGTTTTCCAAATAGCAGGTACTATTTTATTACAAGGTGTTTTAATGAAAATGATAAAAACTTCAATACACCTCATTGTGACTTAAATCCAAGTTTTACAGAACATTACATACTCGAAAATAATAAATCTCGATGCACCCTCCGAGGACTTGTCAAACCAATCGAGGGAATGTCTCAATTTCTCAAAATATTAGGTTCATTCTATAATTCTATAGGGAAAGATGAGTATAGAAATTTTTATAGGAAATTTTTTCTTGACGAAACTCCAATGGATTCGACAAGAAAGCAGACTAATGCAGAGAAGCTTGTATATGATCAGATTGGAGGCCATGCCATCTCTCCGAAGGTCCTTAGCTTAGCAGAAACTCTAATAAACAGAAGTCAGGCATACTATGAACAAAATTATTTTATGACTGCAGCCCTACTCTCCCAGGAAGCATTGGAATTATTGAATGGATTTCATTTTTTAGAAATGCTTAGGGCATTATATTTACGTACTATATCTGAAACGCAACTTGAAGTTGAATTAATTGGTGCAAGCGATGATCCTGATTTAGTACATATTAAATTTCGGGAACTAAAATCTCTTGCAAAACGCATTTGTTGGAACAATGATGAAGCTTATAGGAATTTATTAAATCAGCTTGCAATAGATTTAAGACATATCTACATGGATAAAGAACTATTGGAATCTGCTGATGCATGTCTGAGAGAGTATGTGCAGAATGCCTCTGGAAAAAATATTACTGATTTTTTCCCTGAATATCTGAAAAAATATTTTATTGATTTTTGAAATAAAGAATGAAAAGACTTACAGATTTATCAAAAAACATAAAAAGCCAGTTTAAAAATTTTAGGTTTTATTTCCTTGATTTTGGTTGGATTGGATTCTTGTTCCTGGGTACTAACTTAATTTGTCTTTTCTCTTTTAAAGACTATTATAAGTATATTCTGCCCCTGCTGCTTGTTCCCTTTGTAATTATATTCCTAATATCAAGAAGGAGAAAACTATTTCCAATCTATGTTCTGGTTGGGAGAACAATAAATATTTCAGGAATAATAATGTCATTTATTATTGTTCAGATTTTATTTACATTAATATATTCTGTTTATCTAAACAATTGCTGTGATTTCATTACACTTGCTATTCATTCATTAAATTCCGCTGTAAGTCTGGATACAGGACAAATTCTTGATGAGTTTAGTTCCAACACATGTTATAAGGACGATGTCTATGTAATCAGCACAATCCAGATCATTTTCAGCTGGCTTTATCTTGGTTTGCTGATTTCCTCTTTATATCAGAGATTA
>DASRWI010000028.1:0-46580 GCA_035654655.1 Ignavibacteriaceae bacterium
TATGTCAGAGATAGCCACGGACATCATGAAATCCACCGCTTAAGGCGGATGATGTCTCTCGCTATGACAGTTACTTTTCTGTCATCACGAGGAGTCCTTGGACGACGTGGTGATCTCTGGATTTAAACTTTTAGCCCATGACTTTAGTCATGGGTTTTTTTATTCGTGGGTTTTGTTTATCCTTCTTATTACTGTTTGGGATATGTATATCCTACCATCCAGTGAATACCAAACTTATCAGTACACATTGCAAAGTATGCACCCCAGAAAGCCTTACCAGGTTTCATTGTTACTTCACCACCGGATGAAAGTTTTTCAAAAATTTTATTTACTTCATTTTCGCTGTCTACTTCAACTGATATTGCTGTGTTTTGTCCAATCGTTGCTTTTCCAAATGATTCCGGGATGTCACTTCCCATTACTGATTGTCCTTCTGAAAGAACTATCTCGCAGTGCATTACTTTATCATTTTCTTTATCTGAAATACCTTGCCTTGCTTCCGGAGGAGTATCTTTAAATCTCATAATTCTTACCTCTTTTCCCAGAGCAGATGAATAAAAATTAAATGCTTCTTCACAGTTTCCGTTAAAATTTAAATATGGATTTACTTTTGTCATTATGAACTCCTTTTGTTTAATTTATTAAAGGTGAGAATATACTATTCCATTTTGAATAATAAAGTTGAAAATGATACTTATTTATAATTCGTGATTGAACGACATTTCTCTTCAAATAATTCTTTATAAAAATGTTTTGACTTAGAGCACTAATTTTTGATTAAGTATAAGTATTTAGCCAAAATAAAAATTAAGGAGATATAATATGAGTACGCCTAATAAAACAAGTGTTAATACTGATTATAAGGTTGTTATTGAAAAAGTATTTAATGCACCGATAGAAAAAGTATTCAATGCCTGGATAGATGAAAAAATAGTTTCTGAATGGTTTTCCCCAAATGATTTTATTGTTTCTTATTGTAAAATAAATCCGGTTCCGGGTGGTTCAATCCGAATTACAATGAAAGGTCCGGATGGAAAGGAATATCCCAACAGAGGAAATTTTGTTGAAATTGTTGATAATGAAAAAATAGTTTTTACTACTGCCCTGCTTGATGATAAAGGATTAACATTAATCGAAGACTTTAATACTGTCACTTTTCAGAATGCAGGTAAAGGAAAAACTAAAGTCCTATTGAATGCCCAGGTAATCAAAACCATCAAAGGTAATGAACAATATATAGAGGGTATGGATGAAGGGTGGAAACAAACTATTGATAAACTTGAAATCTATTTAAATAAATAATTATTTGTAAGGAGATAATATTAATGGATTATAAAAATAATTTTGAAGGCAGAGCGGAAAGAGAAATTAAAGTTTCAAGAATAATAGATGCTCCCCGCGATGTTGTATTTGATGCTTTTTTGGATGCTGAACATATAAGTGAATGGTGGGGTCCTAACGGATTTACTACAACCATACACCATATGGATGCAAAACCCGGTGGAAGCTGGAAGTTTATTATGCACGGACCTGATGGTACAGATTTTCCAAACTATATTCAATATGTAGATATCAAAAAACCTGAGATAATTGTATATCATAACGGCAGCAAAGAGAATGACCCTGAACAATTTGAGTCAGCTACTATTCTTGAAGAAGTAGGTGAATCCACAAGAGTAATTTTGTATCATCTATTTGCTTCTGCAAAAGTTCGACAAGAGATGATTAAGTTCGGTGCATTAGAAGGAGGCAAAGAAACTCTTGAAAGATTATCCGAATTGCTGGAGAAGAGACAAATGGCAATGTAAACGGATAAAAAGGATTGAAAGCATAATTCTTTCAATCCTTTCAATCCAAATTCTTCCCAAATAATTAATTATTGATTTCATAATTAAAAAGAAGTATTTTTAAATATCTTAACCATATTCTTTTAAAATATTTTATTTTTTCAGTTAAGAACAAATAAGTAAACGATTAGTTGATATTGAAATTGATGTATCAGCTTAGCTATACGATAAGTTTGTCCAGTTAAAAAACTTAATCTAAAAGGAGTTCTTATGAAAAAACTTCTACTTTATTTGTTATTTGTTCTTACAGCATTCACAGGATGTAAAAAAGATAATAACCCTGTAGAGCCTGATAATGGCGACAAAAATCCTCCAAGCATAATAATCCAAACCCCTACAACTGAAGAAGGTTATGTTACTCTTAATGGTAATTTAACTATCGCCGGAGTTGCTTCAGATGATCAAGGCATTAAAGAAATTAAATGGTATTTAAACTCTGTTGAAAAAGGAACTGTGACAGTTACTGAAAATTGGTCTATCCCCAATATTCAACTTCAGCAAGGAGATAATGTTTTTTCAATCGTTTGTACCGATAATGGCAACAACTCTGCAGCTGATACCATTATTATTACAAAAAATCAATCAATTGAATTTCTTTCAATTCCAAAATTAAATCCTGGTGGAGTTGCAAAAAATGAATATACTTCAGTTATTGTTACCATACCTATAAAAGTTACAAATGATTTAATTTCATCAGAAGTTAAATTGATGAAATACCTGGGTCCGAATTCATACTCTGAACTTGGTAATCTTGTGGATAACGGTAGCTTAAGTGATGGTGATGAAATTGCAAATGATGGCGTATTCAGTGCAAAAATTAGTTTTTATGAATCCACAATTGGAAATCTTAAACTAAGAGTATCTGCAAAAAGCAATTCAACCGGTGGTCAATCAGAAAATTATTCGGCTTTCGCAAATATTCTTGTCTATGAACCTGTTTTAGCATCTGAATATATAGCTATCAGTGAAGTACAAAAAAATGCAGTAAGTAAATTAAATGAATTTTCATCAGATAAAAATTTAGATGGTATAATTTCTAAAACTGCTGCATGGATTCAAACTCAATCTAATGTAAGTTCCGTAAAGACAGGTGCAGGAAGTATAATTATCCATTACAAAAATGGAATTACAGGTGGTATGATTATTTCACAATTAGACAATAATGGAAATGTTGTCACAAAAGGTGGAGTAAGTTCTGATACCTCACGTTATCAGGTAAAACAAATTCCTGTTAATCATCAAACAAGAGGAACTAACTCAAAACTATTGTATAAAAGAAATAATAATTTAGAAATTGATCCAAATATAATTCGCGATAAAGATGTTTTAATTTATGCACCTTTCGAAAATGCATTTGCTATTGATATGCGCCCGACATTAGAAGCCATCATTAGCAGTTCAGATTTAAAATTCAATGTAGATGTTTTAGTCAACACAGGAGCAGATATTACTGCATTAAATAATCTTGCAGAATATGGACTAATAATTTTTGATACTCACGGTGCTCAAGGTGAATATTTACTAACAGGTGAAAGAGTGACCACCGAGAATAAAAAAACTTATGAATCTTTATTAAAGCAAAACAAACTTGCTATTTTTAATGATGTAGTTGTTGATAAAATATGGTTTTTCTCAATTAAGGATAGTGTTTATGGAGTTACCTCTTCATTTATCTCATCTATAAATGGTACAATGCCTAAGAGCGTTATTTTTAACGGTTCCTGTGAAAGTACGATGGGGGCAAATCTTGAAAATGCTTTTATTGGTAAAGGAGCAAAGTCATATTATGGATTTACCAAAGTAGTTAACACAGCCTTCTGCAAAACAGTTGCTGATTCAACAGTCAAAAGATTGGTAAAGGATTTTAAAACTACCGGTGAATCATTTTTGGCAGGAACAGATTCAGAATCTCCAAATGCAGTATCAGAAATAAAGGGTAGTCATGATATGTATTTCTTCACGGGTCTTATAAATGGTGATTTCGAATTTGGAAATCTTGATGGCTGGAAAAAAGAAGGCGATGGTAGAGTTATTACGAGGTTAGGTTCAATAAATCCATTTGGAAGTTATGAGGGTATTATTTCCACAGGACTTGGTTATACAACTGCCACAGGGCAAATTTCACAATCATTCAAAGTTGGAAATACTCAATCTACTTTGAAAATAAAATGGAACTTCCTCTCTGAAGAATTTCTTGAATATATAAATTCACAGTATCAAGATTATTTTGTAATATCCATAAAAACCAATGATGGTACTGAAGTTGTTCTACTAAGCAAAACTATTGATAACATTGCTGCTGATTTTGGAGCTACTAAAGAATCAGCAGGCAGCTTAATTCCGGTTTCTCCTGAAATTGTTTTTGATAGAGGAGGAGTTTTTAAAACTGATTGGATAACCTCTACTTTTGATATTTCTGCTTATAGAGGTAAATCAATTACTTTAATATTAAAAGCAGGCGATGTTGGAGATAGTATTTATGATTCCGCTATATTATTAGATGATATTACAGTTGAATAAAATAATGTACATAGTATTAGCAGCCATCTCCTATTTAGGATTTGGCTGCACTAAAAATGATACTTCATTTAAAGTGTTTTATTATCAGGATAATAAAACATATAATGTTAATCTTGATAAAAAGAGTATGGAAGAAGTATATAATTTATTTAAGGAGTTAGCTTATAACACTGATGATATGCTTAAATTAATTGTTACATCTTCAAGAATAGAAGAATTAAAAAAGAAAGAGTCATTGATTGAAGTTGTTTTTAATGATTTCATATATTTTGATTCAAAAGTATTTGGAAAGATTAAAGCTAAAAAAGTTTTAATCCCTTTGTCTGGAGATTTCATCGGTAGTGGAACCAGCTCAATGATAACCATTTTTTATGCAGAAAATAATTATTCCTCAGGTCCTTTGCGCAATAGCAAAGGACTTCCTCTTGTTGAAAAAATTAAGAATATAATTAAAAGTAAAGTTCAATAATCCTTTTAAACTTCGAATATTTTCCTGAAGTGAAATCCATATATTGCATATAATATATAGAGTGAAAATAATTTAGGCTTACGGATTAAAGTCCAGAAAAATAATTTCCAAAAATAAATTCTTTCTTTACCAATCATACCAAGTTTTAACATGGATAAAAATAATCCCTGAAGATATCTAAACTGAAAATGAAAACTAACTTCACCTTTATGTTCAAATTCTTTAAGAAAATGATGCAGTCTTTTGTAATATTCTTTTGGAGTGTATAAATTTTTAATTATACTTCTATAACCATCAAGCAAAATATTTAAATCCATTTTGGGAATAAAATTTATTGATAGATCCGTATTGTTGCCATTAAAATCTTCAAGCATTCTTCCTTCTGCAATCATTCTCTTATGCAGCTTAGTACCTTTAGGAGCATTAAGCAATCCAACCATTGCAGTAACAATACCGCTTTCCTGAATAAAACTTGTAACCTTATCAAAAATTGTTGAAGGATCATTATCAAACCCAACAATAAATCCTCCCTGCACATCTAATCCAAAGCTTTGAATTTTTTTAACAGAAGAAATTAAATCTCTATTTTTATTTTGAATTTTATTGCATTCAGTAAGACTTTCTTCAAGCGGTGTTTCTATTCCTATAAACACAGCTTCAAATCCTGCAGCAACCATAAGCCTCATAAGTTCTCCATCATCTGCCATATTTATTGATGCTTCAGTGTTGAACCAGAAAGGATGATTGTTTTTCTTCATCCACTCAGCTATTGCAGGAAGAATTTCTTTTTTCAATTTATTTTTATTACCAATAAAATTATCGTCAACAAAAAATACCGGTCCTTTCCATCCTGCATTTTTAAGATTATCAAGTTCAGCAACAACCTGCTCTTTAGTTTTTGTTCTTGGTCTTCTTCCATAAAGAACAGTAATATCGCAAAAATCGCAATCGAAAGGACAACCTCTTGAGTATTGTATGTTCATTGAGGAATATAATTTCATTTTTGCATATTGCCAGGAAGGTAATGGTGTAGTTGTAATATCTGCCCAAGCACCTGCCCTATATATTTTTTGTGGACATCCTTTTTCAAGGTCTTCAAAAAATTTTGGAAGGGTAATTTCTGCTTCATCAAGAACTAAATGGTCAACCATATCAAACATTTCAAAACTGCTTGTAAACAACGGACCACCTGCAACAATCTTAACGTTTAAATCATTACATTTTTTTATTACTTGAATTGCTGATTGGGATTGAACGGACATTGCACTTATAAAAACAAAATCAGAATTAGTTATATCTTTATCCTGTAAAGTTTCAATATTCATATCAATTAATTTTACATCATATTCTTTAGGAATTAAAGATGCAACAGTTATTAAACCTAAAGGAGGGAAAGCTGCTTTTTTTGAAATGAACTTTACTGCGTGTTTAAAACTCCAGAAAGTATCCGGGTAACGTGGATAAACAAGAAGTATTCTCATTGTGGTTCCATAAAAAGATAAATAAATTTTTTGCCCTTTTTAAGCAAAATTTCATCTTTAATATAGAATAATAAAAAATTAATTTTAGGTACTTAATCACCACATGCTAATGATTGTCTTAATTGGCACTTTTATTTATATCATACCATCATATGCATTTTTAAGGACATCTATTTCCAACTTTTTCATTTTCAGCATTGCCTGCATTACTCTATTAGCTTTGAGAGGGTCTTTATCCATTAAATATTTTGGTAATATATTAGGAACAATTTGCCACGACAAACCATATTTATCTCTTAGCCATCCACATTGCTCAATAGCACCGCCATCAGAAAGTTTCTCCCAGTAATAATCAACTTCTTTCTGGTCATTGCAGTCAATTGAAAATGAAACAGCAGGATTGAATTGATACATAGGTCCACCATTGATTGCTTGAAACTCCTGCTCATTTAATTTAAATGACATTGCAAGCACATCTCCCTTTTTGCCAAAACCGGCATCTCCATATCTGGATACACTAGTTATTTCTGAGTTTTTAAAAATAGAACAATAAAAGTTAACTGCTTCTTCTATATTATTATCAAACCACAAAGATGGAGTTATTTTATTCATAAAATTACCTTCTACTATTATTTAAGTTTAATTTTTCAAAATTTAATATTAATAATATTGAATCCTTATGATTTTTGTTGACAAATCATTTTCAAGGTAATAATTTGAAAGAGTAAATATTTTTACGTGATATTGTGTTCCAGGTTCTTGCAACTAAAATGGAAGGCACTATGAAATCAGTAACTATTTTTTTGCTACTATTCTCGATAAGCACCTTTTCGCAATCCTATTTAAATTTACATCTTATAGATGGAAGTTATAAAAATGCCAATTTAGGTGAACTAAGTAAAATTGCATTCAACTATACTAACAGCACTATGGATTTCCATATGTCTGATGGGAATGTATTATCTGAAGACTTATCTCAAATAACTCTTCTAAGTTTAAGCAATGTCCCTTTAGGTGTTCCACTTCCTGTTGAATTAATTTCATTCAGCGGTATCGTAAATGGTAACTCAGTTGAACTTCATTGGAAAACTCAAACGGAATTAAACAATTATGGTTTTTATATTGAACGAAGTAATAGTTCTAATCCTTATCAATGGGTAAAATGCGGATTCGTAAATGGGAATAACAACAGCAATAGTTCAATAGAATATTCTTATGTTGATCATCCTTCAGAAAGCAACAAATACTTTTATCGATTAAAACAAACAGATAATGATGGTAAGTCAAGTTATAGCAATATCATTATTGTTGATTTAACTAAACCTTCTCAATATCATTTATTGCAAAATTATCCAAATCCATTTAATCCACAAACAACTATAACTTATAGTATTTCTGACAATGGATTTGTTTCTATAAAAATCTTTAATGTGTTAAGTGAAGAAGTAAAAACTTTATTCAATGGTTACCAAAGTCCAGGAACTTTTACTATAAACTTTAATGCAAATGATTTACCCACCGGAATATATTTTTGTAAGATGCAGTCGAAAGATTTTAACTCAACAATTAAAATGCTTTTGCTTAAATAATCGCATTCACTTCTAATAAATGAGAGTTATGAAAAATAAAATAATCTTGATAATAGTTTTATTAAACTTTTTGGCAATGGCTCAAAATAAAATTATGACCTTATATTATCCTGACAGTACAAAAGTTATAAATATTTCTACCTTAGATTCGATTTCCATTTTTATTTGCGGAACGAGTAAAGTTAATTACGCAGGAAAAGATTATAATACAGTTTTAATTGGTACTCAATGCTGGTTAAAAGAAAACCTTAATGTAGGAACCAGAATTAATGGTTCTCCCAATATGAGTAATAATGGTATTCTTGAAAAATATTGCTATAATAACGACACTACTTATTGCGATACTTACGGTGGGCTTTATACCTGGAATGAAGCAATGCAATATGAAACTACAGAAGGAGCAAAAGGAATTTGTCCTACCGGTTGGCACATACCAACAAGGTCTGATTTTTCAACTTTAATTACCACTGTTGATTCTAGCGCTAATGCTTTAAAAAAAGTAGGTCAGGGAACAGGTCAAGGTCAAGGAACAAATTCAAGTGGATTTTCAGCCTTGCTTGGTGGTGGTAAAGTTTATGATGGTAGTGGTTTTGCACATCTAAATCTATATAGTTTTTTATATTCCAGTTATTCCTATCCTTGTTCAGGTTCTACCTGTGGTTACACACTTGAGTTAAAGGGTGATGTATCTAAAGTTGTAGGTGGAACAGGTGGTTTGGCAACTTGGGGTTTTGGAGTGCGTTGCATTAAAAATTAAAAATTAAAATTATGAAAAAATTATTTTTATTGTCTTTAATACTTTTTCTTCTGGGCAATAGTTATGCTCAAAATAAAACTCTTACAATTTACTACACGGATAGTACTAAGATTATCAATATGGCTAATGTAGATTCGATGTCAATTTTTATTTGTGGAGTAAACAAAATTAATTATGCCGGTCAATATTATAATACTGTTGAAATAGGTAATCAATGTTGGTTAAAAGAGAACCTTAACTTAGGAACTACTTTAACCAGATATCAGAATCAATCTGATAATGGAATAATTGAAAAGTGGTGTTATGATGATTTACAAAGTAACTGTACAACATATGGTGGTTTATATAGTTGGTACGAAACTATGCAATATGTTTATACAAGTGGCGGAAAAGGAATTTGTCCTACGGGTTGGCACATACCAACAATAAACGATTTTCTTGTATTAAAATCTGCTGTAAATAATGATGGCAATACTTTAAAAAGAGATGACCAGGGTGTTGGAGGAGGTATTGGGACAAATACATCAGGTTTTTCTGGTTTGATGGCCGGGTACCGAAGTAATTCAAGTTCTTATGGAAGTTTAAGTTATGAATGCTTTATCTGGACGTCAGAACCAGCTAATCAGTCTTTTTCTAACTATTTATTTCTTGGTTATCAAAGTTCCGAAATATTTATTAATAATGGCCATTATAAAGCTAATGGATTAAGTGTACGTTGCATTAAAAATTAAATGGTAACAATATGAAAAAAATAATTTTTTTACTTATAGTACTTTTTCTTTTCGATTACAGTTATGCTCAACATAAAACTTTAACAATTTACTACCCTGATAGTACAAAGATTATCAATATGACTCGTGTTGATTCTATGTCACTATTTATTTGTGGAGCATCTAAAATTAATTATGCAGGTCAAGATTATAATACTGTTTTCATAGGAAATCAGTGTTGGTTAAAAGAAAACCTTAATGTTGGAACTAGAATTGAAAGCTATCTAGGTATGAGTAATAATAGTATAATTGAAAAATACTGCTATGATAACAATCCTGCAAATTGTGAAACTTATGGGGGATTGTATTTATGGGAAGAGGCTATGCAGTATGTAAATACTGAAGGAACAAAAGGTATTTGTCCCACAGGATGGCATATACCTACGTTTGCTGAGTTTCAAACATTAGTTGATTCTGTAGGTAATCATGCGAATGCATTGAAAAAAATAGGCCAGGGAACTGGTGAAGGTCAAGGAACAAATTCAAGTGGATTTTCTATTTTATTAGCCGGGGGTAGATTATATAATTCCAGTGGCTTTGTTGGTTTAGGACAATCTACGAACTTATATTCAAGTAAAAATGGTTCTTGTGGTTATTCTTGTGTTTATGATTTTCGTATTGTAGCTGAAAGTAATACTATTTATCTACAACAAGGTACTATGCCAAGTTGGGGCTTGAGTGTTCGTTGTATCAGGAATGTTAACTAATGAAATATTTGTTACTCTGCTTCTTATTGATTTATAATTTTTCTTTTTCTCAGGATGTAATAATAAATACATCTAATATCAAGCAGGATAAGGCAACTTTGTTTTCTTTATCAGGAGAAAAACTGATATTCATTGACACCTTACTTCAAGCTCAAAATATATTTAAATGTAAACCTCCTCATCCAGGTATTTATAAATTAGTTTTTAGTAAAAAAAATTCCATCAGCTTCTTTTTTGATAATTCTGATTTGCAAATAGAAATTGATACATCTTATAATTCTACATTTGTAAACTCAAAAGAGAATAATGACGCAATAAATTTTTTGAAACTCAATAAAGAATATTCAACCAAAAGTGAACTACTGCGATTTGTGATAACTAACTATACTGACAAAGATGATTACTTACAAATAACCCAAAATAAATTGAATGAGGTTCAAGAAAATTATTTAAACTTTTTAAATGTTGTTTCTCAAAAAGACTCAAAATCATTTGTTGCCAGATATATTAAATCATCTCAACTACCGATTGTACAAAATAGTATCTCAAATGAAGATTACTTATTAAAATTAAAAACTCATGCATTAGACAACATTAATTTTCAAGATGAAGAATTAATCTACTCCAATGTTTTTACAAATAAAACTATAGAGTATCTCTCCTATTTTAAAAATCCCCAGCTTCCATTACCATTGCTGGAAAAAGAATTTGAAATTGCAATTGATTCCGTTTTAAATAAAGCTAGAGTAAACGCAATAGTATACAAACATATTGTGGAATATCTTCTGGATGGATTTAAAAATTTTGGGTTTGATAATATTCTAAACTATATAGTAAAGAACTACGTTATAAATGACGATTTATGTCTTGATGAAAAACTGACTGCTGCTTTGGATAGAAGAATTCAACAAGCAAAGTTTTTTAAAAACGGTATTAAAGTGCCTGATATTGTATTTGCCAACTCATTAGAATCAGGCTTCAGTTTAAATAATATTAATGCAGAAAAAACTTTAATAATTTTTTATGCAAGCTGGTGCCCGCATTGTCAGACTTTGCTCCCTCAGATTAATGATATATATAAAAATCAAACTAAGAAAACATTTGAAGTGCTCGCTATTTCATTAGATACCGTACAGAATGATTGGATAAATTATATCAATAAAAATAATTATCAATGGCTTAATGTTTCTGACTTTCAGGGATGGAATGGCAAAGCAGCATCAGACTATTATATCTATGCCACTCCAACATTATTCCTTATCGATAAAAATAAAAATTTAATATCAATTATTGCAGGAATTGAAGAACTAAAAAGTTACTTATAATTTAAACTATTAAAGAGAGAAAGAGAGTATAGTATGAAAAAATTTTTACTAGTTATCGTCGTTCTAATCTCGTTCTTATTTATTGGTTCTGGTTATTCACAAAACTGGGTATCACAGACAAACCCTCTTGGTACTGGTGAAGATGCAATGACAGGTAGAATAAAATTTGTAAGTCTAACAGAAGGTTGGGTCGTTACAAAATTAGGAGGATTTCTTCATACTACCAATGGAGGAACTACCTGGATTTCAGTGAAACCTTTTCCTAATGATACCGTTGAAAGTGCCTGTGACCCCTCAAATACAATGAGCTGGGTAGGTACAACTCATGGTTGGAATATCTATACAATTCAAAGTTTTGAAGGCGCTAAAGGTGCGGTTATTTTTAAGACTACTAATGGTGGAATAAACTGGGAAAAGAAAGTACTTTCAACTGTAGCAGGTACATACGGAGTTCAATGTCAGTTTGTTGATGAAAATATTGGTTGGGCTTTAACGTTTAATTTCCAAACTCAAACTCCTACTTTTTTGAAAACAACAGATGGAGGAAATAATTGGGCTCCCTTTAATGGTGCTGGCATATTTTATTTTATTAATTCAAATGTTGGATATGCCCTTTATGGTTCTGGTCCAAACGGTAGTGAACCTCCTTTCCATATCTCGAAGACTAATGATGGAGGAATCAGTTACACTGAGGTTGGTCAAGATAATACTCCTAATGCTGTTACTAATATGATTTTTGTAAATGAAAATAACGGCTGGATGGTTGGTAAATTAGGTAAAGTACTTAAAACTACAAATGGTGGTGTAAATTGGAATGCAATTAATGTTGGTGCCGGAGATGATTGTAAAGCAATCTTTTTCCTAAATGAAAATCTTGGATGGATATCTTCAAAGACAAATGATTTTCCTGTTGTACATCATACAACTGATGGCGGCACATCCTGGACTCAACAATCAACTCCATTTAGTAATATTGGTAATGCTATCTTTAGTATTTATTTCTTTGATGAACAACATGGATGGCTTTCAGCAGATTTTGGACGTTTAGCAAGTTTTACAGGGGTTACATCTATAAATGAAATAAATAATAATTTGGATTTCAAATTAAGTCAAAATTATCCCAATCCATTCAATCCTTCTACAACAATTAAATATCAAATACCACAACGGGAATTTGTTTCAATAAAATTATATGATGCCTTGGGCAATCAAATTGCAATTTTGGAAAACTCAACGCAAGAATCAGGTAATCATAGCATCAGAGTTGATGCAGCTGTATATAATCTGACAAGTGGTATTTATTTTTATTCCATAAGTGCCGGTGATTTTCAGGCAGTTGGTAAGATGATGCTTTTAAAATAATATTATTTTAAAGTTCGGTTTAATTTAACCCATTCACCTGAATGGGTTTTTTATTTTTAATTTATAACCTTATATATTTCTTTAATTCTTTATATATTCAAATAATTCTTCTAAGTTATTCAATAGTTTATTATTGTCTAAACTAATCAAGTGAATTAGTTTATCTCCGGAGTAGTAAAATGAAACTCTGTTATAAGGTTCACCCTTCCCACCTGTATTTTCATTTATTGACATTCTTTCTTTAACTTTATTTTCTATAAATCTTGCAAATCCTTCTTTCCATTCCTCCCAAACCAAATATTCATAATCTTCTTTACTTAAACTACCTTTCAAAATTGTCTTAATGTTCATTGCCCCATTTATATTATCATTCTCAAGAGCATTAACATATTGACTATAAAACTCTATAAATTTTTTATTTTCATATGGAAATGGATGATTTAATTCCCACGAGTAATTATTCTTCTCCATTGCAGTTTTCATAATCTGCAGCTCCATTTTGATTTTGTTCTCAACTCCTTCAAATTGAGCACAGTGCATAAATTCGTGTAAAATAATTGTATACCCTTCATCATTATAAAATACATCCTCTGTAACTACACATGCCGGTTTGTTATCATAACCTGCTAATGGAAAAGCTGCTCTTATACCTTGCGGAATTTTAAAAGGTGCAGGAATAACCTTTTCCAGCTTATAACTTTCTTCAGCTGAACTAAAAATATAGAGACTATTTCCTCTTGAAACTGCAACCGGATAGAGATTTTTCAGAAAAGGGTGGATATCTTTTACTTTATCTCTTATAGTGAACAATTTAGATAATTTATTAATTGTTTGTTCCTCAAAGTTATCCGCCATCATATGAAAAGGAATTAATAAGATTAAGAGTAATATAATTTTTTTCATTTTTTATTATCTTTCATTTAACAATTAAGAATATTGAAAAAAAAATTAACAGCAAAGTAATTAAAAATTTTTTTGAATAGAAATGAACAGACTCATTGAAATAAACTCTAAAGAAAATATTCCTGTTGAATATCGGGATACTCCAATAGGCTTGTTGTTGGAATATCATAATCTCAATAGACCTTATGAAGAGTATAATTCGGCACATCTTTTAATTGGAATGTGTATGGATAACAGAAAACATCTTAACATACCCAACAACTTTTCTTTTATTATTCGCACAGGTGGTGCAAACCTGCGGTACAGTGAGTTTAAAGTTTCTTACGCTATATCAATTGGTAATGTAAAACATATAGCTTTAATCGGACATAACAACTGCGGTATGGTAAATCTTGTTGAACGCAGACAGGAATTTATTGATGGTCTTATTAAAAATGCAGGATGGAACATTGAAACCGCCGAGGAACATTTTCAACATTTTGCTCCAATGTTTGAAATAGAAAACTCAATTGATTTTACTCTTAGTGAAGCAAAAAGATTAAGGAACAGATATCCGAAGATAATCATTGCTCCAATGCATTACTTAATTGAGGACAATAAACTTTATCTTGTAAAAGAATAGCTTATTTGGATTTTCCCAAAGGTACAAGTTGATAACCCATTTGCTGCATCCAAAGCAAATCTCCGTTAGCTACCCATTCATCTTTTATTTTTCCATCAACAAAATGGAATAAACTTATACCTCTTACATTTATTTTTTTACCATCCTCACTTGTTGCATTGATTAACCATCTTCCTGCACCGGTTGTATCATTATAAAATAGTTCTTCAATATTAATATGAAAATCAGGAAACTTCTGCCGAGTTTCAATAATTTCTTTCTTCAATGCTTCTATACCTGAAGCAGGTTCATATAATGGTGACATTATCAATTCAAAATTTTGATCTAATACGTCTTTAATTCCAATAAATTCTCCTGTATTCCAATAATTAACATATTTATTAATCGTTTCTTTGGTAATAGTTGTTTGAGAGTAAATTAAATCTGAAAATAAAAAGAGGATGACTATCAGCAACATTAAATTCAAAATATTTTTCATAATAAAATCCTTAAAGTATTACTTAAAAAAAATATTATTTGACTAAATCAAATGTTTCATTCGCTTCTTTTTGAAACTTATCAACCTCATTCAAAAACTCATTCATAGAAACTAAATGAGGTCCGTGACCTTCAGGTAATTCTATTATTCTTGAGTTTGGAATACTCTTTCCCAAAGTATCAATCACTCTATGAAGCCAGGCTGAAGAACCTGTCCCCTTAACCAACAAAACAGGGATATTCAAATTCCTCAACTTATTTAAATCATCCTGATAATTAGCAACTGTTAATGAATTTCGCAAGGATCTTTTGAAATTAATCCATTTATTCCACTGAGGAATTTTTCTTGCATCTTCTCCTTCCTTAATAAACCCTGCGTGTACTAAAAACTTGGCAAGCATATCTTCAGTAATATCCCCTTGAAGAGTTATAAAGAATTCTCTTTCCTTTGCTGTCTGCTCATCTAATTTGCCATCCTGTCTTAAAACCCATAATGCAGGCGGTTCAATCAAAGTCAAAGTTCTAACACGATTAGGATTATCAATTGCGAACGTCAAAGATGTGAAAGCTCCAAAACTCCAACCTACAATGTCCACCGGATAATTATATCCCAGATAATCAAGTGTTTCCTTTAAAGCGTTACTTTCAGTTTTGATTGAATAATCATCTGGTAGCATTTTGTCTTCATAACCTAATTGAACACTTATAAGTTGAACTCTTATTACTGTATGATTTTCGGAAAGAATTTTTGCGTGAGTTTCCCAGCTAAGCCACCCGGTTAATCCACCCGGTACAAGAACAATCGGACTTCCACTTCCTGTCACTTCATATTGCATCATCATAATTTCACCTCATATAAACTAAATCAAAAATAATTTAATTGCGGAAGTTATTTGAAAATAAAACAACAATTGGTTGAGCAGGTCACCAGGTGGGATTAAAAAAACCTCTTCCATTTTTTAATTGCGGTAAAATGAAAGAGGTTTATAAACTTTACTACTTTTTATTTCCGAAAAAGCCACCTAGCATATCCATACCTTTGCTAAGAATATCTCCTTCAGGTACTTTACCATCAGGAGTTAACTTGTCTATTACCTTTGGTAGCATATCAGATAATTTTCCTGCGGCTTCAGCAGGTTCTACTCCCATTTTTTGAGCAATCTCATTAATTTTTTCATTACCAATAACATTTTTTATTTGGTCTTGAGAAACAGGTAAGTTTTCACCCTTGCCAATCCAGGATGAAACTAAATTACCAAGTCCATTTGCATTAAACTTACTTATAATTCCGTTGAGACCTTCGCCTCCAATCATACTTGTAATTGAAGATAATATATTCCCCTCTTTTGAATCACTGCCACCTATGGTGGATTTAATTGAATCTAAAATATCCATTTGATACACCTTTCTATTACGTGATTTAATAAAAATTACATATCAAATGGATTAAAAAAAATAACATTTTACACAGATTTATTATGAATTGTTGATGAGGTCAATAATTGAAATCTTTCTAAAAAGCTTCCGTGATAATAGATTCTTTACTGATACCAAGATTTAACAAAGCAGCTTCAACTTTTTCCATCATAATAGGAGGTCCGCATAAATAAAATACTTTATAATTGCTAATATATTTTTTAAGAAAATCTTCAGTAACAAAACCCTTTGCATAACCATCAACATCTTCATCAGATAAAATATTTATAAAACATTTTCCTAACATTTTTTCAAACTCATCTTTGTTGATTATATCAGCTGAAGTTTTATTGGCAAACAATAATGCATTCCCTGCAATTTTATTTTTAGAATGGAGTTCTCTCAAAATTGCAATAAAAGGAGTAACACCTGCACCTCCTGCAATAAACAAACCGGGACCTTTATAATTTATAGTTCCCCAAACATCATGAAGAATAATTTCATCACCGGGATTAAGAGTGCCAAGCAATTTAGTAACGCCATCGTGGTCATTATAACTTTTGATAGTAAATTCAAGATGGTCCCATTCATTAAGACTGGTAAAAGTAAAAGGTCTTCTCTCCTGCTCATAACCCGATTTATTGACTGCAACTTCAGTTGCCTGACCGGGAATAAAAGAATAACCTTCAGGTTTCTCAATCTTGTATCTTCTAACATCGTGAGTAACAGGCTCAATATCCAATATTTTTACAATATGCTCTTCCATAATAATATCTTTTATTTATTAGATGAAATTAAAGAATTAAAGTTACAGAGAGATGAGGGTAGTCAAAGTGCAATTTCTCAATTATCCCATAACTTCAGTTATGGGATAAACTAAAAAACTTGCATGAAAAAGATCCAGGTGTGTCATTGCGAATCGAGCCGCCCCTTCAGGGCTCAAAATATTATTATTACATTTCCATTAGCTTACGCTAACGGCTAAAGATAGAATCGCACCTTCGGTGCTCTTGTAAAAATTAAAAAACTCTCGACTTCAATATCTTCATCCCAGAGAGATGATTTAATTGTAACTCTATATCAATACATTCTGTCATCCCGAGGGTAGTCATCCGCCATAAGCGGTGGATTTTATGACGACCGTTCCCGAAGAGATCCCTTTGGGAGGGGATCTCTGATATATGAAGAGATAAAACATCTAAAGGATATAATGAGAAACTTTAAAAATTTAGAAATAGAAAATCAAGATTGGCAAAAAGAAGCATTTTTATTAATAAGTAAAATAGAAGTTGAGGAATTACTATTATTAATCTTCAAATATATCTTTCTCGTAAATTTCCCAGGCTTTTTCTGGATTTACAGGTAGTATTCTAATCTTTTCGCTTAACTTTTTAGCCACCTCAATAAAAATATTCTCAACATCATTTTTTTTTATTCTTAATTGAGCCATTAAATCATTTAAAGAGTAAATTATTCCTGGAGGTATAAAAGAGTACCCATCAAAAGGAGGAAAATCTTTTAATATTTTTTGATTTTTTGTCCCGCAATTATTGGGACCATTTACATCTAAGTAAAAAACTTCTAAAAAAAATTGAAATGCTTCGTTAATTCTTATTTCTCTTTCCAATGACCTTGCTATTTTAAGTTTAATGTTTCTGTATAAGCCCCAATTATAATTATCATAGAATTCATCTAATAATTCATCATAGACCTTTAAAAATATTTCGTTATCACTAGGTTCCACATTTGATTGATTTTTTATTGATGATCTAATTTTATCAAAACGTTCTTGAACTTCCAAATATTCATTATAAATTTCATCAATTCTATACTTTTGGCTCCATTGATTTTCAATAAATTTCATTTGTTCTTCTGTAACAATAACTTTTAGATGATCCAGGGGTCTTGTTCGAATATAATAATATTTACCACAATTTTTACATTCGGTTTTTCGTATTGGAAATTTTTCAAGATTTTTTTTACAATAAGGACACTTTAATTCTATTGAACCAATTTCTTCAAATTCAATTTTGTTAATCATGAAATTTTTGACCTAACTTTCTGATTCAGAAAGTAATATCTTCGAATCATCATCATACATTAAATACTTAAATGCATCATTACCCAAATAATCCTTTATTTTTTTTATAAATATTTTAGCCTCCATTGATTTTTTATGTAAACCAACAATCACCAATTGTTTTTTAGAACACTTATTAACTTCAGATTTAAGACTATAGAAAAGAATTTGACCCAAACCACGCTTCAAACAAGAAATGGCTGAAGAATCTGTTTTTATTTCAAACAAAATAATTTCATCCTTTTTTTCTACCTTAATATCAACAAAATCCTCTTCTAATTTGATGACACGAGAATCTTTATACTTCTCCTTTAATAATTTTCTGATTTCATTCTGAATTCTTTTATGTCTGAAATTAATTTTTGTTTTTGAGACACCTTTTCTTATTGTTTCGTAAACTTCATCAAAATTACTACTTCTTCGACTGTTTCTAATTTCATGATTATTTTTTTTTGATTTTCCTATATTCAACTTGAAACATGGAAGATAAAAATCTTCAATTAAGTCCTGTAATTCGATAATAACTTGATTGGGTAAATTTTTACCGTAAGATATTGCACTCTGTGGCTTAATACTTTTTTCAATTCCTAAACTATAATATTTGTTCTTAAAATAATCAACAAATTCTTTTTCACTCAATTTATTCTTATATAATAAAGGAGTTTTTTCTTTTTTATTATAAATAGTAATTTTATAACCTTTAGGTAACTTGTTCTCTTTTAAATATGTTAAGAATTTCTCTCTCAATAATCTACCACAAGCATTACCTTCTAACCAAACTGATGCAACCACAAACTTATCATGATTAATAGAAACTTGGATTTGCGGTAATTTTGAATGTGCATATCTTTTATTGCTAAGTTTATTTAATTCAATACTTGGAATAAAGGAAATCCATATGAGATTTCTTATAGAACCTTTTTCAAACTGGTTAGTCTCTTTATTAGCCTTACTTATAGTAATATCAAATTTTTTATTAAAATAAGCTTGATTTAAAATAATTTCTAAAATGTTTTTTATTTTGTTTTGGACTGGTTTATGAATTTCTAATAAATTTTTAGATGATGTTCCTGTGTAACCACTTTTGGAATTAAAGTATTTTTTATTTAATTCCTTAATTTCTTTTAGTCTATTAAAATCATTAATTTCAAGCATTGATAGATTCCTTGTGAAGATGGTTTATATAGTGGCTTCCTCTACAAAGCTAATTATATACTTTTTAAATTACAAGAATATTTTTACAAGAATTGAGATTGCTTCGTCCTCGCAATGTAAGACCTTTGTTCCCCATAAAGAATAGCTATTAGCTCGCAATGACCTGCTCTAAATAAATCACGGAAATCTTTGAAAAATCTTTTTAATCTTGATTCTAAATACAGAGATTGTGGCAGAGCCATCCCTTCGGGACTTCGTTGTTCGCTGACTCACTTCTCGCAATGACACCTTAAATTTTTATTCTTTTACTCCCCCCATCATGATGCCTTTAATGTAGTACTTTTGCAGTGCAAGGAAAACTATTATTACCGGCAGGACGGTCAGGAAGGAGCCTGCCATCATTAGTTCTGTATCGTCTCTGTGTTCACCGCTTAGACTTGCTAATGCTACCGGCATTGTGTACATATTTGAATCTGTCATTACTATTAATGGCCACAAAAAATCATTCCATGCTCCCATAAATGTGAAGATTCCAAGAGTAATTAATATTGGTCTGCACAATGGAATGATTACTTTGTAGTAGATTTCAAAATCCCCAGCTCCATCCATTTTCGCTGCTTCAATTAAACTATCCGGAATTCCCATTACAAATTGTCTTATCAAAAATATTCCGAAGATGCTTGCCATTCCGGGAATTATGATTGCAAAGTATGTGTTTATCAATCCTAAATTTTTTAATATCAAAAATACAGGAAGCATAGTTACCTGAGCGGGAATTATCATTGAGCTTAGTAAAAAGTTAAACAATGTTTTTTTTCTTTTGAATCTGAATTTTGCAAATGCATATCCCCCCATTGTATTTACAAGGAGTGAAACTAATGTAACTCCGGTTGATATTATAACACTGTTAATGAAATATCTTGTAAGATTTAAATTTGTAAAAAGTGTAATGTAATGTTCAAGTGTAAAATGTTCAGGAATAAATCTTGGCGGAAATGAACTTGCTTCTCCCATTGACATAAACGATGCTGACACCATCCACAAAAATGGAATGAGTGTAATTAAACTAATGAATATTACCAATGAGTAGAGCAATATTTTTTTGAATGTCTTCATCAATCAGATTCTTTCTGAAGTTTGAATTGTATAACTGTGCCTATCATTATGATAATGAAAAGCATAAAAGCTATTGCAGTTGAGTATCCAATTCTCCACCATCTGAAACCTTCCTGGTACATATATAAAACAATACTAAGTGTACTGTTTACCGGTCCGCCTTGCGTCATTATATATGGCTCTGCAAATAATTGGAAGTAACCTATCATTGTTATAATGCTTATGAACAATGTGGTTGGTGCAAGCTGTGGAATTGTTATGCTAATGAACTGTCTCCATTTACTTGCGCCTTCAATTTCTGCAGCTTCGTACAAATCTGTTGGAATGTTTTGTAATCCTGCAATAAAGATTATCATATTGTATCCGAAGTTTTTCCATACGGCAAGCAAAATTATTGCAGGCATTGCCCAGTTAGGGTCTCCAAGCCAATCAACAGGATTTATATTTACTAATGACAATAAATAATTTAAAACTCCAAATCTTGGATGATAAATAAACATCCAGATGACAGCCACTGCTACTATTGTTGTAACTACCGGAAGGAAATAAAATGTACGGAATAATCCTTTGAACTTTATCAGCTTTGAATGTAAAAGCAATGCAGCACCAAGTGACACTGCAACTGATAATGGTCCGCCGACAAGTACAAAGTAAAAAGTATTTTTTAAGGATGTCCAGAAAACAGGGTCGTAAATTAATTTTGCATAATTATCTAAACCGACAAATCGCAAGTAAGATGTATTGCCAATTGAATAAATATCAAGGTCAGTAAAGCTTAGTATGAATGCAGCAAGTACAGGAATAAAAAAGAAAATCGCCAGGACAATCAGCGATGGTCCTAAAAATAAAAAGACAATTCTTTTACTGGTTTCTTTCATTCCAATTTTCCTGTTTCAATGAGCCAGCGTCTTTTTTCTAAAACTGAATTTACTTCTTTATCCAGCTGCTTCATTGCAGGTTCAACCTTCATATCTCCTCTTGCAATGTATTCAGCTTTTACACGAAGTTTTTCAAAAACAATTTGCTCCCATTCTGGCACTTTAGGGTCTGGTTTTGTTTTTTGAAGCTGAAGATAAAATGCCTTCATATATTTATTGTCTTTTATTGCAGGGTCATCCCACGCATCTATTCTTGAAGGCAAAGAATTAACTATGCTAAAAAATTTTATTTGAGTTTCTTTTTCTGAAAGGAATTCTATCCACTTCCAGGCAGCATCTTTATTTTTAGAATATTTACTAATAACAAGACTTGCACCTCCCGCACTGGAATAACCCGGATAATCATTATCAAACGAAGGCATTGGAGCAGTCATCCATTTATCTTTTATACTTTCTGGCAAGCTGCGGTTCATTTCAAAAACATTCCATGGACCGGTTATATAGAACGCAAAATATCCGGCACCAAATGATTGATAAACATTCATAACTTTTTGCATATCGTATAGTGCAACTCCGCTGCTGTACATTGAATCTACAAAGTTCATTGCACTTATAAATTGAGGAGAAGAAAAATTTCCATAAGACCAATTATTCTTAAGGAAGTCGGCACCTTTTTGATATCCAAAAATTATATACGGCTGCCATTCATTAGTTGGAAGAAAAATTCCGTAGTTGCCTGTCTGCTCTTTTATTTTTTCTGCTGCTTTATAAAACTCACTCCATGTTTTTGGAAATTCATTATACCCTGCTTTCATAAGCATATCAGTTCTGTAGAACATTACTCTTGTATCAACATACCAGGGAATACTATAGACAACATTATTCATTACATTGGATTCCCATATTCCGGGAAAGTAATTTTCTTTTTTTATTACAGAGGATTTTTCAATGTATTTATCAAGAGGTTCAATAGCATCAAGCTGTGAAAACTCTGCTACCCAGGTATTTCCTATTTGATAACAATCAGGAAGGGTTTCGCCTGCATAAGCAGTAATTAATTTTTCGTGAGCAGCTGTCCAGGGAATTTGCTGAATATCGATTTTTATTTTAGGATTTTGTTTTTCAAATTCCGGAATAAGCTTAGCTACTTTTTCCCCTTCAGCTCCAATAGCCCAAAACTTAATATGAATTTTATCGTCATTACGGCTGCTGCAGCCAATGATTGCCAATGCAAAAAGAATGATAAAAAAATTTATTAAGTTTTTAATTTTCATTTCTGCAGTACAGCTTTGTGAACAAGAATTTCATTTTTATTGCTTATCTGAATAAAATAAATTCCTGATGGAGAAGCAGCACCTGATTCATCTTTTCCATTCCACAAAATTGTATGTCTTCCGCTTTCCATTTCACCAACAAAAAGATTGCGAATATTTTCACCCAACACATTATATACATTAACTTTTATTTCACTTCTTTCAGGAAGATTAAACTCAATATTAGTTTCAGGATTAAAAGGATTTGGATAACTTCCAATTATCCTGAACTCACCTGGTGTATTTATCAACTCCCCCACCGATGTTGTCGAATCCGGAGTAAAGATTGAATCAACCATTGCAGCAATTTCCGGAGCAGACATAAATTTATTCCATAACAATTGACTTCTATAATTTTCAATCATCACGATTATAGGTCCCTGGTCAATTGCTATATAAGAACTTGCAAACCAGTTTTGACTTTCATTATACGCATCTCTAAAACCATATGTACTCCATAATCTATTTCCAAAATGTCGATAAAAATATTTTAATGCTTCAATTGATTCTATTGGGGTATATGGCATTGAAGATAATGCGGCTGTTGGTGTTATAGTACCGTTATCATTCAAATAAGGCTCCTGTGCAGAATAACCCCAGGGGTTATCGCTTGCTGTTAATCCCCAGCTATTAGCATTATACCCTGCAAAACCTTTTGGATTAGCAATGCAGTAAGCACGATTTATTAAAGTTTGATTCCTGTTGTTGAAAAAATAATTTGTATATGCATCCTTCTTAAATCTTGGGTCAAATCCAAGGAAGGAATAATGCGTAAAGAATAAAGGTCCACCGTAATTTGCGCCCACCCAGAGTTTATAGCCATAAAAAGTATTTCCGTTAGCATAATTGCTTGCACTTGCCCATCCCTGGTAATACATACTTGCAGGAAGCTTATATGTTGGTGAAGCAATTCCAAGAAGATAGCAAATCATAGTTTCATTCCAACCAACCAGCTTCATATTTATTTGCCATTGATAATTTGGAGACCAATGCCAATATAAATATTGACTAAAAGATGCGCGTCTGTACCACGTCCATTCAACTCCTTGCCAAATTTGATTTACCTGCTCTCTAATTTTTACTTCATTAGAATCAGAACCATCAAAATACTGCCTTGCTGTTAAAAGACCTTGAATCATAAACGAAGTTTCAACAAGGTCTCCTCCATCATCAACTGTTCCGAAAGGTATAGTTGCACCTGTTTCTCCATTCAACCAATGAGGAAATGCACCGTGATATCTTTGAGCTCTTGTTAAAAGGAAATTTAAAATCTTAAGCATTCGTGCTGTACCTTGTGCACGAGTAATATAATTTCTTTCAATGCCTACAAGAAGGCCCATAACTCCGAAGCCGCTGCCTCCTGTTGTTACAGTATTTCCGCTGCCTAATCTTTCACGTGCAAGCCCTGAAACAGGATGTCCATAATCATAAAAATATCTGAACACAGCACGCTGCACCATATCCAGATATTCTTCATCAGTCAACTGCTTTGTTTGAGCTACTACACTATCACTTAGTGGGGATTCTTCATTGCTGAAATTATATGCTGATATTTTATACATTCCCTGCACTCCCTGAACCCCATACCATTCAGTATACCATTGCCTTCTTTCACTAACAATTGAAAACAAAGTAAAGTTTGTTCCATTCCATTTATATATTTTATATCCTGCAAGGTCCGATTCAGTATTTAGATTCCAGATAATATCAATGTGCTGTTCATAAGATATTGCCTGAACTCCAGTTGGTTTTCCTGGAGAAGTGGCAAATAACATCGTTGCAGTAAAAAATAAAATTAGTAGTACTTTATACATATTCTATCATTTCTATTTCATAAGAGTTTGAAGAAATTTGTTTTTTATTGCTATCAAGTATTACATCAATTTGATGTTTACCTTTTTTAAATCCTTTAAGAGGAATTTTTATCGATTCAAAACTGATAAACTTTATTGCATCCGACTCAACCTTGCCAACATCTATGGCAGCAAATTGCTTTCCTTTACTTTGTAATTTCAACTTACAATTGTTGAAAGATTTTTGAAGGTCATTTATTATCCAGATATCAATCTGCAAATTACCTGACTGAAAATATTTTTTCTGTCTTAATCTTAACGAAACGTAAACAGGTTGAAAAACATTCTGCAAAGTATAATAAGCTTTTTTAGGCTGCTGATAATAATCAACCACTGACCACGTTATCGATGGCCAGCAATCTATAAACATAAACTGAAATATTCCATTTATCTTTTTATGTTTTTCGCGTCTGTAAAAATCAACTGCTGTTTTAATGAAATCAGATTGATAATCTTGAGAGTACTTAACAAACTCGTGTATGTTTTTTCCTTTATCAACTTGTGCAACTGCAAAAGTTTGTTCGTATTGAAAATTATGATACTTCCAGACATCCCAATTAGGCGGATACAATGAATCTTTTGGAATAAATTTTTTCAATGAATTTACTTCAGGTAATGCTTGTGCACCAAACTCAGTTACTAATGGACCCATAGGGGTTGCTGCAAAATGCTCATAACTTCCCCAATACCAGCCATCGTAAGGATGCTCTTCATAGTTGGATGCAATTCTGATAATTCTGGTTTTATCTTCGACTTCAACTACTGAATAAAGAATTTTATCTAACCTGTTTATTTGTTCACCAGGCTCATTATGGCAGCACCAAAAAACAATTGACGGATGATTATAATATTGATTCACCATTGTGAATATTTGAGTGACTGCATTAGCTTCAAATTCTTTTGATTCACTGTAAGTCCATTGAAGTGGGAAATCCTGCCAGATTAAAATTCCCTGCTTATCACATTCATCATAGAATTCGTGTCTTGTTAAATGAGCGTGCACTCTTACAATATTTATGTTTGCTTCCTTCATCAATGCAACCATTTTTTTAATACGGCTGCTGGTTAAAGTAGATAAATATTGTTCTGGAATGATGTTAGTTCCCCGAAGGAAAAACCTTTTACCATTTATAGAAAACTGGTCAAAAGCATTTAATGAGACTTCACGAAATGCAAATTTTGTTTTAAATGAACATTCATTAATTTTTATTTCCAGTTCATACAAAGGCTGCTTCCCCATTTCCCAGGGATACCATAAATCAGGATTTTCAACTTTTATTTCTACTTCAATCTCATTGTAACCTATTTTAACATTAAGATATTCTTTATCCTCAATAATTTTTTTCTTTGGAGAAGTAATAATATAATTCAAAGTGCAGCCTTCAGTAGATGCGAAGAATGAAACTCTTGCAATAACTTTTTCATCTTTTGCGGAAGCAGTTACTTTAACATTTTCAATAAAGAAGGATTCTGAAAACTCAATATAGACATCATTCCATATTCCTCCTGTATTTCCATTTTGTCCATCCTTCAGACTCCATCCGCCGGGTCGACAATCGTGATGATTAAGTACCCCCTTAATCAACTCTTTCTTGTATGGCCATGCTTTCCCTGGTTCTTCTTTTGGCGATGTTACTTTAACAATTAATAAATTATTTTTCTGGCACTCTTCAGAAATATCAACATAAAATTTTTGAAAATAGCCTTCGTGCCTTCCTACAAAAGAGTTATTAATCCAAATGTCAGCAAAATAATCCACTCCATTAAAAGTAAGAACTTTAAGATGCGAGTTTAGTTCCTTCTCAGATAGATTAAAATCTTTAACATACCAGACGGTACCTGAATAATTTTGCAGCCCTTCTTTTTCCCAATTGGAAGGAACAGACATTTCACCTGAGTAATCACCATTAATAATAAATTCATTAATATAATCCAAAGAGAAATTCCCTTTTGGATCAATTATAAAATTCCAATTACCATTTAATTTTTTCATATTATTTTATTTTTATAACTAATGGAAATTTTCTAACAGTAAATTGCGGGTACATATTTCCATTTAAAGATACATCAACAATATAATCATTCCCATTTTTATTTATGGTGTACGATAACAGCCCATAATAAGTGGGAAGATTTTTTACTGATAAACCTTTTTCATAATCCAGCCATATTTTTTTTAACCCGGCTCCAATAACAAGTGATGAATCAAATTCATCTTCATAGACGAATAAAGTTCTTGCAGAGTTTATAAAATCAGAACCGCACCAGGTATGAGGCATATCGCCAATCATTTTGGGCTCTCTATCATTACTCCATACAACTTCAGCCCATTGATTCCAGTTATAAGGTTTTGTGTCTTTTAAGAACCAATCAATTAATTCGTGTGCGCGTTCAGGTTTATTTAAGAATATGAATGAACCTATAACTCTATTTTCGTAAGGAGTATAATTTATCCAATCTCTTGAATTTTTTCGCTTGGTAAAATTTTCGTAATATTTTTCAAACGTATTATCAAGATAAGGCTGAGGAAAATTATTCAATTCATTAACCGGATACAACGCAATTGTTGTTGAAGTTGCATCAAAGTCCCCTAACTCAGCAGCACCGGGAATGTAATCTATATTATGATTTTTAATTGACCGTTGAATAGAGTTATATAAATTTTTCTTAAACGTATCTCTTAATTCAGAAAGCCATTGAATGTCATCTTTCTTATTCAAGATTATTGCTATATCTGCTGCATCTTTTAATCCTTTCAAAGCAAAGAAGTCATCCCAGTATGAATGCATAGGTTTAGCTGAATAACCTTCGTGAGAAATTGATTCAGGAAGAAGTCCATATAAAGCTTTTAAGCTGTCATTTCCATTATTGTAATAATCAGTTGAACGCTGCTCAATTAATTCTTTTATATACTTAGCAGCAGCAACTACATTTTTATATTTATCATCAAGGAATAAAGTATCGTTAGTAAAATTAAAATAAGTTTTAATTAAATAAATTAGTTCACCGTGACTATCATTTTCCGGAGTTGGGTCTGCTCCTCTTTTATCAACTACACAAGGTACTTTACCATTATCATATTGGTATTTACAATACCAATTAATAAATTCCTTAACCTCATCAACAATTCCCATTTTAAGTAATGCAGATGAAGTCAAAGAGCCATCTCTAATCCAGGAACGTTCATAAGTCCGAGACCCCGGTTGAATTCCAGCGCCATCTTTATTAATTAAAATGTATGCAAGATTTGATTTTATTGTATTTATAATTTTATCAGCATCGGGGTGAATATTGAATTCAACTTTGTTGAGTTTGTTTGTCCAGAATGTTGTTGCTTTTTGTTGCTCCCTTTTAATTTTTTCAAAGTTTGCGTTAAGATTGCCTTGCTCTTCAAATGGAATGACTAATGTATAATCAATCTCTTCACCTGGTTTTAAATTGAATTGATATATAAATCCACTCGATAAGAATCCCTCATCGTCAGACAAATTAGTTATTGAATTTCCATCTAGATAATTATTTATTTCTCCACTGTTGATTTTATAAATAAACGTACTATTTGGAGTAGTGCCCAGATAAACTTTTTTATCATTAACTAAATATTCTTTTGAATTATTTTTTTTGATTGAAGTAATTTTCGCAAAACCACCGGTAATATTTAAGTCCTGATAATATGGCAGCACTTGAAAAGGTCTTACTGATAATAATAATTTACCTGATTTTGTTGAGTTAGAATTATTCTTCACTTTATAAATAATGTTTAACCTTGAATTATCATTTTCACCATATGCAAAAGGACTTACTGTAAGAGAAATCCCACCAGCATCTCTTTGCACTGAAGGTAGTGGAAGATAATTATCTTTAAGCGAATCGTAAATTGTTGAATTAATCCAGCGATAAATGCTATCACCAACTGAAATAAATGGCTCAATACTAAAATTCTTTTTATCCACTTCAATCATTCCATCTTCATTAAGCAAAGCTTCATGCTCGCTTTTATCCCATCCAACAACTGTCCAGAAGGACCCTTGCTCATAAAGATATCTTGGATATAATCCTCTATCAAATTCTTTTGCTTTGTTTATAAAGAATCTATTAATAGTAGATGAATAATCTACAGGAAGTACTTCTATATTTTTAATTTCACCAGGAAAAGATTTTAATAATAAATATTTTGTTTCAAGCTCAGGTAGATATAAGATTGTCTTATCGTTTTTAATCAATTCGACTTTTTCAATGTTTTCAAACTTAACTAAATCAACGGAAGATAATACTTCAATATTCTGAGGTGTCTTGTTCCATTCTATTTTTAATCCACCGAGTTCATTCATCCCATTTAAATCAATTAAGAGTTGTTCATTCTTTTTAATTGTATAATCAAAATTAATTTTCTTTTTGGAGGGATATAAATAAAATGTAGGCTCAATTGTTTTATTACTTACAGGAGGTAATTCTACAAATTTTAAATCATCAAGGTAGACAGTTCCTTTACCTCCTACATAAGATGCAATCGTAAATTCAAGTCTGTCAATTGCTTTGAGATTTTTATCTTCTATTGGTCCCCAGGCAAAATTTATTTTTCTTTTTTTAATAACAACTTTTTTCCACGCTTTAGGAAAAGAATAATTCCTATTATTAATCCACCAAACATTATCACCACTTTTATCTATCAACTTGAATTCAAGATTATTATCAGGAGATTCAGCTTTTATCCAAAAAGAAAATTGATAGTTTTCTGGAAGGTTTAAGTGAATTATTTTTTGAATTCCTCCGTAGCCTGCACCTTTAACAAAATTATAATCAAGCTTGATGGCATTCCCATTAAATCCTTTTACTGAACTTACCTTTACATCAACACCTTCAGCTTTATAAATTTTCCAATTGTCTATTGATTCAAAATCATCAAGAACCTTTTCCTGTGCAAAAGAAGCAACAAACATTAAGAAAGAAATAATTAAAACTTTTTTCATAAGAAAATTATTTTTTTCTGAAGTTTAAGATTTCCAATCCTTTTTGAACGACCGGGTCTTTCATCATATACTTCCAAATCAAACCTGTTCTATAATTTTCAATCATAACAACAATTGGTCCCTGATCAATTCCTATATAATCTTTATCAATCCAATTAGCTGAAGGATTAAATGCATCAGTAAGACCATACTTACTCCATAATCCTTGCTTTCCATATTTATTATAAATGTTCATCAAAGTTGGAATACAAATTTCGGGAGCAAAAGGAATTGAACCTCCTGCTGCTGTTGGTGCAATTGTTCCATCATCAAAGTAATTAAATTGTGGTCCGCTTGTTCCTCTACCCGCATAACCATTTGGACCATCACAGGCTGTTATTCCCCAGGTTAATGAATCATATCCTTTATGCTTATGCGGATTTTCTATTGCATACATTCTTTGAGTTAGAGTTGCGCGTCTTGAATTTTCAAAATAATCTATGTTTCTTTTTCGTGTATAAGCATCATAATAATTTCTTAAATCAAGAAACATTTGTGTGTACTGATGTCCGAACAAAGGAGGAAAAACTATATGTGCTAATCCCTGATAAGGTTCCATCCATTGATAATCATCCAGCCAAACCTGGTATGCAGATGCTGCACTTTTGTATCCTGTTCCTGCAGCCATTACATACATAATCATTGCTTCATTGTATCCTATCCATCCCATATCGTGAAATTCTTTATTATCAGGAAGCCATCCCATAGATAAAGAGCCAACAAACTTTTTTTCTTTTGCATCTTGCTCTTTTACAGTAAGCCAGTCCCAATCAATTCTGTTAGAGATTATATCTACCAATCTTCTGATTTCTTTTTCATCTGCATCATTGGAGTTGAAGTATTGATATGCTGCTCTTAAGCCTGCTAGTAATAATCCTGTATCAATTGTGGAGAGTTCACTTTTCCACTCACGTTTACCATTATCCATTCTGAGGAAGTGATAATATAAACCTTTGAATCCGGTTGAGTTTGTATCTCCTCTTTGGTCAGAATTATTTAAAAATTTTACCAATGCCAAAGTATATTTTTTTGCCTCTTCTCGAGTAATCCAATTATGTTCAGCTCCAATTATCCACGCTGCAACTCCAAATCCTGTTGCAGCAATTGAAGCAGGAGAATATGAGGCACTTCTATCTTTTACTAATCCATTTTCAGGATTTATTTCATTGATAAAATATTTGAATGTATAATATTGAAGTGTATCTAAAAACTGTTCTTCTTCAGATGAAAGTTTATACGTTTCCACCTGAGGAGAGCAAGAAAAAGTAACTAATGATAAAAAAATTATTATTAATTTTTTCATAAGTTCATGCTTACTGTTATTCTATGGACTTCATTTAATCTTCCATAATCAGCCCAGGCATAATCAAATCTTATATTATAGCTCTGCAGAATATTCATATTAACTCCACTTCCAAGTACCAATCCACCTTCCGAATCTTCAAGGAATAAATTTCTATAACCGCCTCTAATGGAGAACAACTTCAGTAAAGTAAATTCACCTCCAATGTTTATGCTTTCGAAATTATCATTTGGATGAATTGCATCAGCAGCAATTAAGAATTTATAATCATCACCAAAGTTAAATGGGAAACTTATTCCAGCCCTGTAAATAGTAGGAAGTGAGTAGCTATCCGTTCTGAATTCAGAAGGAAGTTTATTATTATCGCCGTAAACTCTGGGGTTAATATCATAATCAAAAAATAAATCTCTTCCATCATATTTCGCTGCAGGACCAAAATTAGAAACGCTTGCTCCTAAAGTAGGACCACCTTCATACAATCTATACTGAACACCAAAGTTTAATCCGAATGTTGCTAATGAACTATGCCAAATGTTTTCAGTTATATAATTAATCTGAAAACCTACAGATACTCTGTCAGTTAACATCAGTCCATATCCAAGTCCAATTGAAAAATCATTAACTGTATATTTCTCTCCAGTACCTTCAGGCAAATCAACTGTTCTTACGGATATTTCACCTGAGTTAAGGGATGTAACCTGTAATGCTAATGTTCCAATGTCAGCAAAGTTTATTCCTATTGCTGCATAGTTATAAGTAATATCTGCAAGCCATTTATTGTATGTGAATTGAATATCAGTTCTTTGTAATAATCCAAGTGAAGCAGGGTTATAGAATAAAGAAATAACCTCGCCGCTTGATGCTGAACCTGCATTACCCATTGCTGCTAAACGTGCAGATGGCTCTATCTTTAAAAACTGTCCGATAGTAGTACCTGTTTTACTTTGAGAGTAAGTTTCATTCAATAATGACAAAGTAAAAACAGCTGTAAAAATTAAAAATGTTAATGTAATTTTTTTCATAACTGCCTCTACTTTATAATTGCAAATTTGCCTGTGAAATTACCTGAAGTGCCTCCGTCAACGTGATAGATATATAAACCGGGAGCAACTTCAAGATTATCTTTACTTCTTAAATCCCATTCAACAATACCTTTAGTAATATCACCATCGTGTCTAAGTGTCTGTACTAAATCTCCTGCAACTGTATAAATTCTAATTACTGAACCAAGAGGAAGATTTCTAAATTCAATTTTCCTTTCACCTCTTCCTGATACTCCAAATCTTTGAGGTTCAAAGCTTGCTGCTGCTACATAAGGATTTGGAACAACATAAGGTTCTTTTGAAAATTCCTGTTTAGATAAGTCTTCATTAACCTTTTGTCCCGTTGTTTTGAATGTAAATTTATCTTCACTTGAGAATGGATAAATTAAACTTAGTTTATAAACATCACCTGCAGTTGGTGGAACTACAGGACTTGGATAGCCCGCTGTATCAACTTCAATTTTCCAGGTAGATTTTAAATCATTTGGTTTTTCAGCCGTTGCTGTTAATATTTCAATGTACTGACCCGGGCGATATAAATTATCAGCAGTTGGGTCTTGACTGTAGAACCTGAATTTTAATTTCATATCACCCGTTTCAGTCTTAGCCAATATCTTAAACTTAACCGGTTTTGCACTAAGCTGCGCACCGAAGTAAGCTGTTGAAGTATCAACTATGACATCACTAAATACTATTTCTATTTTTTCAGGGAATCCGGGACGTTTTAATTCAATTGGAAAGGATGGTGCATACCTTGCTTTATAATGAATATTTGTTTGTCCTGTAAAACCAGTATTAGCTGAGTCAATTGAAATAGTTAAAGGAGTATTTATAATTGGAAGAATACCACTTCCAATATTTCCTGTACCTTCTCCCTGCAAGTCTTTGCCAAAGACGAACAACGTATCTCCAGATGTTACATCAATTAATGAATAATTGTATGCCCTTACACTATCCATTGAACTTGTAAAATCAATTTGAAAAAGATGGTCATCAGGTATCAAAGCAGAATTTTTTATTTGTATATCAATTGTTCCAGTTCCTCTTCCTTCAGTATGTTCAACTGCAGTAACTGTAGCAGGTAGATATCCTGTAACAGGTGGATTTGGAGTAACTTCAACAACATTTTTGGGAAGAACAGTACCGCCTCTTAATGTCTGACTAACTGCAATGGCGTTTTCAGAAGGATAAATTTCAACTGAATCAACACCGTGATCATACGCGCAAATTGCATAAAAATATTTTTGACCATTCTTAACAGTTGAATCAGTGAACGTATGAACCAGTCCTGTGTTCGTACCAAAGAAATATGCAACACCTTCAACAGTAGTTTTAGAAAATCCTACATACTCATTGTTCAAATCAAATTGAGCAATTGGTTTTCCATTTCCAATTGGCTGAGTACCTGTTCCTGTTAAAATAACTTGAGGGTCAAGAAATGCCGGGTCAGTGCTTCGATAAATTCTGTAACCTTCAAAATCATTTGTATGAGTTATCGGGTCATATGTTCTTTCCGCCGCATCATCCCAGGTTAAGGTAACAAAACCATCTCCTGCAAATGATTGTAATGTAGGCATTGGAGGAGGAACTGCAAACTGATAGTTAGCTTTGTAAATCTGCTGAACTACTTTGGTAGTAGTCCTTAATTCGCGTAAATCTTGTCCAAAGTTTAATGCAAGACTGAATCTCTCTGTTTGTCCTGCTTTTAAAGTGAATGGACCTGATGCAAATAAAAATCCAATATTATAATTTAAAACTAATGGTGCATCAAACGCACTATCAGGATTTGTAAAAATATTATATAATCTTTTTGGCCATTCTTTTCCATCATCGAAGAAAACAATATTATCAACAGCAGTTGAAGGAGAACCTGCACCAGCACGAATTCTGTTCATCTTAAATCCGGTTAGGCCTATTTGGTCGGATTCATCAATATCGGTTTTATCAAAGTTAGTTTCACCATTTGTTGGCTTACCATCAAGTTCACCGGTATCATTAGTTCCGAAAACTCCATCAGCACCGGTATCATCAAACTCGGCAACCCAATCTGCATCTTCATCACCTGTCCACCAGGTACCTTGTACAAAAGCAGGATACTGTTCTAATGGACCGCCAAATGCTTCGAACTTTGTCATATTATAATGAGCATTCATATATGTGCGGATGTTATCCTGACCAACAATCAATTCACCTGGTCCACTATTTCTTTTTTCATCTGTAATTCCATCATCATCATTATCTTTTAAATCCAAAGCATTACCAGGAGTTTCCAAATATGAATATCCTAAGTATCCTGTTTTTCCCTGAACACCATTATTGTTTTTATCCCAGGTGTAAACAAGATTTAATCCAATTGACTTATCAAAAAAAGCATTATCGTCGTCTGATTCTGCAATACCATCTACACCAATACCAGAGCCGCCAACACCAGAGTCCATATACAAACCGAAAATTATATTATCATTGTAATCAGTGGTGCCTTCATTGGTGATATCATAATGGAAGAAGATTACATTACCTGCCTGTGGATTTGCCCATTGAAAACCTCTTTGTTCAATTCTAAGTCCAAGTCCTCTTCTTGTATTGTCGCGAACATCAGGATAAAAATCCCAGGCATCATAAAAGTTATCATCATAAACAACAAAACTTTCCTGGTCTGCTTTAGGTGCTTTTCCAAAGTAACCATTCCAACTGCCTCTCCATCCCGGATCATCAGGGTCATTCATTTTATCAATCCAATAGTCAGGCCATGTTCTCAAGTCATTACTTATTGCAACTGAGCGCCCTTTGTTTATTGTAGGGTCCACTTGAAAATATCCGAAGCGGGGTTCAAAGCGCATAGTCTTACTTGTTATTGGACTTGTACCCTGTCTTTCTCTGAAGCCTGTTTCCATAATGTATGCCGAAGCTCCATTGTTTTGTGTTACTTTTGCCAAAACAAAAGGAGTTGTTCCATCAGAATAGTTCTCACCTGAACCTTTTGGTATTTCAACAGAATGGAATACACTATAATCTACTCTTAATGGATCAGGAGGATAATCTCCAACCATCCCATAATTATAAAAAATTGTTCTAATTTTATTTGCGTCGTGCGTGCCTGTTCTTTCAGCATCAATCCTTCCACGAAGTGTATCCAATACCTGTCCAAAAGAAACAGGAACCATCAGTGAAATAATTATTACAGTTAAGTATATTTTTATTTTTTTCATTTCTGTTTCTTCCTACTTGGTTCTAAATGAAATACCAAATTCAATCCTTCTCGGTTCATAGAATCTTGAAGGATCATAAAGAGCTGATGGGGATGCTGCAGGAGTAAGAGTATAATCAGGTGAACCTGTACTGTTAAAAACAAAACCATTCACTGAGTTTGTGTTAAACAAATTAAATACTCTTAAGAATAAAGAAAAATTAAGTGAACCAAATCCAAAATATTTTTCTGCTCTAAGGTCAACTAATGCATAACTATTTTTTCTCCCGGTATTTGTTTCAAGTTCTGCATTAAATCCGGAACCAATTTCAGGAGTGTAAGGCTGTCCACTTCCAAATCGAATTATCGTACTTATTGAGTAATCATCAGGAATGAAGTAAACAACAGTAGCATTTAATGTATGTCTTTGGTCCCATCCGAAAGCAATATTTCTTGGACGAGGGTCTTTTCCGCTTGATGCTCTATTGGATGATTCACGTGGGTCGCTTGAATTTCCTTGTGCATATTGCAAAGTATAATCCAATGAAGTTGAAAAGTTACTCCAGTTTCTTTGGCTTAAAGCTATTGTAAATCCATAAACTCCGCCAAAGTCAATGTTCGTAAAGCGTGCATACTCAGCAGCTGTATATGTACTTACGAATTCTGTTCCTAATAAATCTCTGATATCCTTATAGAAGAATGTTAATTCAGCACCGAAGATATCACCAATTGCCTGCTTTAAACCAAATTCATATTGAACAGTTTTTTCCGGCTTCAAATCAGGATTACCCATAACTCCGTAGCTTATGCCGCCTGCTTGTAGTTGGTCGAGCAAACCATAATTGGCATTACCGTATAATAAACCTAAACCGGGTAATTGATAAAAATGTCCATAAGAAAAATACACTGATGAAACTGCAGTTAAAGGAAAACTCAAACCAATACGCGGTGCAATTTCAGATTTTATTTTTGTCTTTTGCGGAACTGATATTGGAGCACCTGTTATAGTGTTTGCAGGATTTGATAAATCACTTGGTATCCAGCTGTTTGCATCAAACATTTCAAATCTAACTCCTCCTCTTAAGACTATATCACCAAATTCAATTCTATCCTGTACATAAGCAGCAAATTGTTTTGGATAATATTTTTCGACTCCCGGTATTCTCGGCCATTCTTCACGTGGTATTAATGTTTGAACTCCATTTATGCTTGTAGAAACAAAGAACCCGGGACTTCCAAACTCAATTTCGGAAATTTGGAATTCTCCTCCTGCTTCAAATAAATTTGTTCTATTAAACTGCCAGGTTAAATCTCCTTTAACTATATAGCCATTGGTTAATTGTTTATATCTTGTTAAGTCAACTCCCTGAACTATTGCACCATCTTCATAATTTGCTGAGCTTTTAAATTCTCCGGCTGCCAAATAATAGGGGTCATATAAATTATCATAGTACATATCTTTGTAATCAAAATAATTCTGACGGAAATTTAATTTGTAAAATAAATTGTCAGCTATTGTATGAGTAATTCCTAAGCCATGAGTTAATGAAGTTGTCGTCTTTGGTGATGAACCTTCAGGATTTAATCTAAGTGCGTGGTTATAAACTTTTCTTTTTGACCAATTATAAGTTGCCTGATAAAATACTTGCAATCCATCTATTGATTGATTTGTTATTTTAAATTGACCATTATATTCATCATTATCATTCATCGAAACAATTTTCTTATCACCGGTAGGATAGAAAATATTTTGTTCAAAATCATTTTTATCAAATGGAGAGAATCTTCTTTCACCAAATAGGTAACCTGAATTTCTATAGCCTCTACCACTTAAGAAGAAAGTTGTTTTATCAATTCCCGTTGGTCCGCTTACAGTTAACTGATAATTATAAATACCTATCGGACTAAAATTTCTATTATGAGGATATCTTTTAGTATCAGTTGTAAAATAATCTCCGCCAAATACTTCTCCTGATATTTCAAAGTGGTCGCTTCCAGTTCTTAATACTGCATTAACAACTCCCGACATTGCCTGACCATATTTTGCATCGAATGTTCCGCTTATTACCTGTACCTCTTCAATGATAGACCTGTCTACTTCCATTGTTGAAGTGTTATTGAAAGGATTATTTACAGTGACGCCATCTAATTGATATTGTACTTCACCCAATCTGCCTCCGCGAAAGTGCCCATCTACTACACCAGCCTGCAGATTTACAATATCATTTAAATTTTGAACCGGAAGATTTTGAATTTCATCCTTGTTAATATTTGATACTGAACTGGTTTGATTAAATTCTACTATTGGTCTTTTAGCAACAATAACTACTTCATCTCCTTCAATTGACTGAACCGCTAAAACGACATCAAGAGTTTTTGTCTGGTCAGATGCTATTCTAACATTTTCAATAACCTGAGATTGGTAGCCTGTGTAGCTTACACGAACTGTGTAGACTCCGGCACGCAAATTCAAGATAGAATAATAACCTTCAATATCAGTTGCAGCGCCTTGCTTAGTACTTACTACAACAACATTTGCACCTATTAAAACTTCACCTGTTTCATCTGTAATTTTACCTGAAAGCTTTCCTGTTGTTTGCGGAAGTATCTGAGAATAAAGTATTATAAATAAAAAAGCAGTAAATATTTTTTTCATAGGCGTAGATGGATTTAATTAAAAATTAATTTTGTAAGAATAAAAAAGCCGCAGCTTTGCTGCGGCATAAATTTATTACTTCATTAAAATCATTTTACCTGTTAATTCCTTGGTACCTGAATAATTAGATTCAAATTTTACTTTATAAAAATAAATCCCTGAGCTTAGATTATTACTTGTAAAATTATGTTCATAAACTCCGGCAATTTTATTTTGTTCAAATATTTTTGAAATCTCTTCACCTAAGGAATTATAGATTGTTAATGTAACATTACCTTCAGATGGAATAGCGTATTTTATTTTTGTTGAAGGATTAAATGGATTTGGATAGTTTCCAAATAACTTAAATGAAGATGGTGAATAATTAGAATTATCATCAACACTCAAACCTCCGGCAGATAAGTACATCCAGGCTGCAGAAGGTGCACCGCCATGTTCGCGGAACCACCAGGTTCTGCTCCCGTAATTATTTGTACTGTCATCAAATGAATCGCCATCTGCTAACATTACTCCCATAAATAACAATCTATCTCCTAAACCAGCAGGGTATCCCAACTTTGTTAAATCAACTTTTAATTCAATAGTATAACCGCTGTCAATATCGGAATTAACATTTACTGTTGAACTACCTTTTAATGACATTGACCATTCTGCACCAAGTGAATCTTGAAGGACCGGTAAGTAATCGTATGCAGCAGGATTGCCAAGATTATTATAGTTAATTCTTAATAACTTGAACTCCATAGTGTTTTCAGCATCAAATGAATTTCTATGCCCTATAATAAATGCTGCACCATCAATCTGGTCATATATTTCAGTGCCTTGAATTAGTTGGTCTTTAACATCAGCACCAAGATACAAGAAATTATCTTTGAAGAACATTTTTACAGTTCCAAAAGAAGGATCCAAAATTGGAGGTCTCAAACCAGGTATTAATTCCGGTTGCCAATGACCTGACATTAACCTTCCGGCACCCGGATAAGTTGACCTTAATACTGAATCATCCCAAGCAATATTAAATGAATAAGCAGTATTCCATTCAGGCTCAAATAATTTCCCATCCATAGTTATGTTGGCACCGGCAATTTCTGGAACACTTACATCAGGTTCAACATTAGGTATCGCAGAAGTTAAACCAATATCAGGACGTGCAATAATTCTTGCAACGTTACTTCCGTGTGCATTACCCCAAGGTGCCTGAAAATGAGTTCTGGTAGTGCTTATTCTTCCCGGATTTCCTTCAAATAAATAATCGCAATCCCAAATACTAAAATGTAAAGCAACAAGGTCACCTTCTGCTTTCGTTACATCATAACCAAGCACGCTTAAATCAATTTTCATTTCTGTTACCCAGGAAGTATCTCTTAAGTTATCATTAGATGTTCCTTTAATAACAGTAACAGCATCCCAGGCATTTATTTGTTCAGGTGTCCGTGTAGTATCTGTAAAATTCCCAAAGAACCCTAAAAATCTTGGTTTTGAACCAACAATAGGAGTAGTATTAGTTAAGCCATTTGTCCACCAGGAATAAAAATATTCTTTGGCAGCCGCAACTTTTGTTAATGGGTCTCTATTTAAATTATCTTTAACTGACATAAGAATGGCATCCCATCTTGCCCAATCAACATTCCCCCCAATTGAAGAATCTGGAATATCAAACGCAATAAATAATTGATTTCCCTGAACTAAAAATTTTACTGTTGCATGTGTCGGGTCAGTAATTGCATCAGGTTGAAATTCTGCTCTCCATCCACTGGTTGGCAATCCTGCACTTTGACCATAAACTATTTTTAATGATTCTGCCTGAGCCCATGCAGGTTCATTAAGAATACCATCGAGTGTTATTGTTCCTGCAGGAATTGTTCTTGCCCAAACTACATCCTGACGTTTCATCTGAGCCATAGCAGCAATTTGAAACATCAAAATTATTATAAATAGTATATTGAACTTTTTCATACCTTCCTCATTGATATTATTATTTTAAGTAAACTATTATTTCATTTTCAGATTCACATTGTGGTTCAATCAAATTACTCTTCTGTTCTTTTCCGTTTACAATTATTTTATCAACTCTATTTGATGAACCACCGCAAATAAATTTTATATTATAATTATTTAGCCTGAACATTCTTCTTACAGAATATTCCTTCCAATCTTTTGGAACACAAGGGTCTATTAATAATCCCTGATTAACTGCACGAACACCTAATATTCTTTCCACTACAACTTTTTGAAGCCATGCTGCTGAGCCTGTATACCATGTCCAACCTGCCATTCCATATAATGGAGAATCAGGTCCCTCAATATTTCCGGGAGTTACATATGGCTCTGCAACATATTTATCAGGATTCATTCCATTATCTATTGGTGATATTTTTTTATAGCAAGTATATGCTAAATCATTTTCCTTTAAAATTGAATAAGCCCAAACAGACCAGGTAGCTGCGTGAGTATACGTGCCGCCATTCTCTCTTCTTCCGGGAGCATAGCGTGTTAAATAACCGATGAACTTATCAGGCTTTGAATAGGCTGGATGAAGAAGTAAAGTACCAAAGTCTTTAAGTAAATATTTTTCAACTGCATCCATTGCCTTAAGTTGATTTTCCTTTGGAGCTATTTCACTAATAACTGACCACGTTTGCGTATTTAGATAAACCTTCCCTTCTTCACATTCTGAGCTTAATATTTTTTCACCGCTGTCTTTTGTTGCTCCAAAATAATATTCACCATCCCATGCATATTTATTAAAAGCTTCCTGAAGTTCAGCGGCTTTTTGATTATATTTTTCTGATAAATCTTCTTTGTCAATGTCCTGTAATAGGTCAGCGAAATTTGAAAGTATGTAGTATAAAAATTGAGTAAGCCAAATTGATTCCCCTTTCATATTAAGACCAACAGCACTTAATCCATCATTCCAGTCTCCTGCACCAATTAAAGCTAACCCCCTTGTACTAAGTCTTGTCAAAACTTTTTCAATAGAAGCAATACAATGATTTAAAAGTGAATCAGTTTTCTTTGAGTTATAATAATGTTCAGTTTCATCAAGTATTGAGTAATCAGAAGTTTCTTTAATGTATTCAAGAATTAGAAATGGAAGCCAAAGGAGGTCATCGGTCATTTTTGTTTCTAAACCAGTATCAGAAATTGGATGCCACCAATGAAGTACAGTTCCATCTTCAAACTGATGCCTTGCGTGTAGTTTAATTTGCTGCTTAGTTCTTTCAGGATTTATTGGAAGATAAACCAAACTATCCTGTAACTGGTCTCTAAAGCCGAATGCACCACTTTGCTGATAGTATGCAGTGCGAGCCCATAGTCTTCCTGATATTGCCTGATACCTCAACCATTTGTTCACAAGCAAATTCATTGCATCATCAGGAGTATTTATCTCCAGTGTTCCTAAAATATTTTTCCAATTTTCTTTAACTTCATCAAGTGCATAGTCTATAGCTTCTTTGCCAATATATTTGTTGATCAATTCCCTTATATCTTTTTTATGGTCAACAATGCCTAAATAAAAATTTGCATCTTGTTTTGCTGAGCTATTTATTTCAAGGTCTACCCTAACAACACCAACAGGGTCAAGCCATCTACTGGTTTTATTAGAGTACTTATTTTCTCTTATTGCTTGTGGATTTTTTAAATCTCCATATTGACCAATAAACTTTTCCTTATCAACTTCAAATTCAGAAATATTCTGATCCGAAGTTATAAATCCAAAATGACCATATTCAATATTCCAATGTCCTCTATCGCCAAGTGGAATTTCCCATAATCTTTTTGTGCCTGATAAAATATTATCTTCAAAATGAGTTTCAATAAAAGCTTTGTGAAATTCTCTGTGGAAATCTGATGAGGTACCCAAGCACCACTCGAAGTAACTTATAATAGACAGGTTAAGTTTTTTTCCTGTTTTATTTTCAACAGAAAAATTCCATATTTCTAAATTATCATTTACAGGAACAAACACTCTTAATGTTACATCTATTCCTTTAAATGATGATTTAAATACTGCATACCCAAATCCATATCTACATTCATAATTAGTTATGTCGGTTTTAACAGGCATCCATAATGGATTCCATATTTCACCAGTATTATTATTTCGGAAGTAAAAATATTTCCCCCAGTTATCCTGAATTAAGTCCTGATGCCATCTGTTAAGTCTGTTTAACTCAGAATGAGTTTTCCAGCTAAATCCTCCGCCTGTTTGTGATATAACCAGTCCATAATCTCCATTGGAAATTACGTTCACCCAAGGTTTAGGAGTTTGGATATCAGTTATGATATACTCATTACCATCGTCAGAGAAAAAACCATATTTGGTTTTGAAATTGTTCATCGTGAAATCTTTTTATTATTAAAAAGCACCGGAGCAATTATAACTCCGGTGCCATATAGTTAATCCACTATTTAAGAACAACCATTTTTTTACTTGATGTGAATTTGTTTCCTAATCCATCATTAGCATTTATTTGATAAACATAAATACCTGATGAAAGGTTGCTTGCATTAACATCGAATGTATAAGTTCCTGCTTCCATTTGACCATTTGCTAAAGTCATAACTACTTGACCTAACAAGTTGTAAACTTGTAAAGAGACATTAGCTTTAACAGGAAGTGAGAAATTTATTTTTGATGTAGGGTTGAATGGATTTGGATAATTTTGCCCAAGTGCGAATTCACGAGGAGCAATTCCGCTTGCAGTTACTATATTTGAATAATCAACTGAACCATCATAATCAATTTGTTTCAATCTATATGAGTAAGTAATACCAGCATTAACATCTTTATCCATAAATGTGTAAACTGTTCTTTCAGCAGTTGTACCTTTACCGTTTACTGTTCCGATAGTTATAAAATCATTGTTTGATTTTCTTTGAACTTCAAACATTTGATTATTTTTTTCAGAAGCTGTTGTCCAGGTTAGTTGAACACCTTCTTTTACTACATTTGCGGTAAATGATGTTAACTCAACAGGAAGAATGGTAGGTGAAAGTGTTAAGGTTCTAAATGTTGGACCCCATTCACTTCCCCACCAGGTTTTATTAAATGCACCAAGTGGTCCCCAGGGAACCATTCCAGCTTGATAAAAATCCGGGTCAAAAACATTTATCATAATAGGAACATTTGTCGATGAAGTTGTATATCCCAATGAATCAAGATAGATAACCATTTCAGCAGAATACCCATTATCTATATTTGTTGTATCATTAGTAGTTGTTCCTGAACCTTTAACTCCAACTCCCATTCCCGGAGCCTGATTTTCAAATATCATTGGCTGATTTAAACCATTAGCGTTGAAATAAAGTTTATATTCTTTATCTACATTAGCTGAGTTTTTAATTTTCAGGAAAACTCCCTCACCTTCCCAGCTATCACCAAATTTACAAACCGATTTATCATTTGAATAGAAACCAATATAAAGTTTCATTCCATTGTGAAGAATTTTTAAGTGTGTAAATGTTGTATCGGTTCTGCCAAGAGAATCTGTTTTAACCTGCGTTCCACCTGTAACGGTTTTTGCATATTGATCACCAACAGCTCCGGGACCAAATAAAAGATGTTCGAAATTCATATTCCAAACAGGTTCATTTAAGATGCCATCTATAGTTAAATTACCGCCCGTTGATAATACAGTTAAATTACCAGGATCATCCATAAATACTAATTTTTTCATTCCCGGACCCCATTCACTGCCCCACCAGGTTTTATAATATGAACCGTAAGTACCCCAAGGAAGCATTCCAGCATGATAATAATCAGGGTCGAAAATATTAAATAACACCTGAACGGATTTTGTAGCCGGAGTATAACCTAATGAATCGAGATAGATAACCATTTCAGCTGTATAGCCGCTGTCTATATTTGTTGTATCATTAGTTGTTGTTCCGGGACTTTTAACTCCCACTCCCATTCCTGGAGCCTGGTTTTCAAATATCATTGGCTGATTTAAACCATTAGCATTAAAGTAAAGTTTGTACTCCTTATCTTCGTTAGCAGCATTTTTAATCTTCATAAACAAGCCATCACCTTCCCAGCTGTCACCAAACTTACAAACTTGTTTATCCATACTTGTGAATCCAATGTAGAGCTTCATTCCCTGTTTGATTACTTTTAGATATGTATAAGTAGTATCAAAGCCGTGAAGAGAATCAACCTTTACACTTGCTCCACCAGTAACAGATAAATTAGTTACAGTGGATTTAAAATTTGGTCCAAATACCAAAGTAGCCGGGACCATATTCCAGGCAGCTTCATTCATATTACCATCTACAGTGATTGTACCTGTAGCATTGATAACATCATAAGCATTAGGATTTGCATATTGAGCACTTGCAGAAAAAAGAAATGCTGATAGCACGAACATGTATAAAGCCAGCTTCATATTAACCTCGCTTTTTTTGTTGTTGAATTATTTCGATACAATTAATTTTTACTGGAATTACCAAAGACAATACCTGTGGAAATTTTAAGATGGGTAATTTCTTTAGTATCTCCTTTTTCTATTCTGTCTATCAAAAGTTTTCCTGCTTCAGTACCAAGCTCTTCTTTAGGAACGTGCACTGTAGTCAGGTGTGGTAAAATAAATTCAGATAAGTTTATATGGTCAAATCCTGCAACTCCAATATCGTCAGGAATATTCAAGCCAAGATTATTGATAACCTTATAGCAACCAATTGCCATAATATCATTACAGGCAAATATTGCATCAGGTCTATCACTTAATGTTAATAGACGGCTGCAGGCTAATTCTCCTCCCTTCATTGTAAAATCACCTTCAATAATCCAGTTGTCATTAACTTCGATATTATTATCTGTTAATGCAGATAAGTAACCTTCAAATCTTTCTAATGCATCATTGTTCTGTGCAGGACCTTTTATTATTGCAATTTTTTTGTAACCTGAATTTTTTATTAAATAATTTGTTATTGAATATGCACCCTGATAATTATCTATGCTTACAGTATCAACATTATCAATTTCATTCTTAGCATTAATTATTACTACAGGAACTCTGCTCCCTTCAATTAACTCTTTAACCTGTTGATTAACAGCAGGAATCATAACGATAACTCCATCAACAAAATTTCTTTTCATAAAGTTTGTCAGCGTTTCAACAATTGACCTCTCACTATGGGAGCTTGCAACAATCATATGATAACCGGAACCGTATGCAACCTTATCAATACCTTTAATTACTTCGGTATAGAACTCACCTTCAATTTCAGGAAGAACAAATCCAATTATTTGAGTTTTTTTACTGACAAGATTTCTTGCGGCTATGTTGGGGTTGTAATTAAGTTCTTCAGCAATTTTTTTAATAAGAACTTTAGTATCATTCTTTACATTACTAAGGTCATTCAAAGCTCTGGAAACAGTAGCAATGGACACATTCGCTCTTTTAGCAATTTCTTTTATTGTTGGATTCATACTAAAATGCCATTAATAATGTAAACGTTTACATAAGTTTAAATATCTTTATAATCAATGTCAATATGCATCTAATACGTGATTTAGAAAATGTAATTTGAGTGATTTACATTACTTTTTACATTTTTTATCGAAAGTTCTTCTTCTAAGTACACTTTGTCACTATAATACTTTATAAAAATTTATTTATGGTATATTTGCGAATATTATGGAGACTTTATTATGAGATATAAAGAATTAGCAAAAACAGGTGAAAAACTTTCTTCAATTGGTTTAGGCTGTATGGGTATGAGTCACGCTTATGGAGAGCCCGATGATGCGGAAAGTATTGCAACATTGGAGTATGCTCTTGAATTAGGAATAAATTTCTGGGATACAGCAGATATTTATGGCAACGGGAAAAATGAAGAACTAGTTTCTAAAGTTTTAGTACCAAATAGAAATAAAGTATTCCTTGCCACTAAGTTTGGTTTTAAATTAAAAGATGGAAGCAAGGAAATGCTGATTGATGGTTCACCTAAATGGATGAAGGAAGCCGTTGAAAAAAGTTTAAAGAGATTAAAGATAGATGTTATTGACTTATACTATGCTCATCGTATTGACCCGAATGTTCCTGTTGAAGAAACAGTTGGTGCTATGTCTGATTTAGTTAAAGAAGGAAAAGTGAGATTTCTTGGTTTAAGCGAATGCAATGCAGAGGATTTGAGAAAGGCACATTCTATTCATCCAATTGCTGCTTTGCAAAGTGAATACTCAATTTTAACGCGTGATGTTGAAAAAGAAATTTTGCCATTAACAAAAGAACTTGGGATTACATTCGTTCCTTTTTCTCCATTAGTCCGCGGATTGATAACAACCAAGCTTGATGCTTCTTCACTTTCGTCCAATGACTTCCGTGCTAATCTTCCAAGATTTAAGGATGAATATTTAGAGAACAATCAAAAACTTGCTGCTGCATTTGCAGATTTTGCTGAAGGCAAGAAATGTACACCTGCCCAATTAGCAATTGCCTGGGTAATAGCCGGTGGAGATAATGTCATTCCAATACCCGGTACAAAGAAAAGAAAATATCTTGAAGAAAATGCAGGAGCAGTTGATGTTGAATTATCTAAACAGGATTTGTTTGATATTGAAACAATAATAAAAATGTATCCGAACATTGGTCCAAGATATAGTCAGAAAGAAAATAAATTTATAAAAAAATAAATTGGTTGTGCCTTTGCTAAAAGCTGATGCTAACTAAGGACTAACCTAAAAAGAAATTGACTGTCATTGCGATGAGTGAGTCCTCGAACGAAGAAGCAATC
>DASRWI010000029.1:0-145434 GCA_035654655.1 Ignavibacteriaceae bacterium
ATATCTGGGGTGTTATTCCCTCAGTAAGTGAATTACAGAGTGAAGGTGGTGCTTCAGGTGCAGTTCACGGTGCTTTACAAACTGGTGCGTTGACAACGACTTTTACAGCTTCTCAAGGCTTGTTATTAATGATCCCTAATATGTACAAGATTGCAGGTGAATTAACTTCAACTGTTTTTCACGTTTCTGCAAGATCTATTGCCGCTCAGGCTTTATCTATTTTTGGTGATCATAGTGATGTTATGTCAACCCGTTCAACAGGTTGGGCAATGCTTTCTTCTAATTCTGTACAGGAAGTTATGGACTTCGCTCTTATCGCTCAGGCTTCAACTTTAGAAGCAAGAATTCCTTTCCTTCATTTCTTTGATGGTTTTAGAACTTCTCACGAAGTTATGAAAATTGAACAGCTTTCTAAAGAAGATATTCAATCTATGATTGATGATGATTTAGTGATTGAACACAGAAAAAGAGCTTTATCTCCTGACGCTCCTGTTATGAGAGGAACAGCTCAAAATCCTGATGTATACTTCCAGGGAAGAGAAACAGTTAATAAGTTTTATGATGTTTGTCCTGAAATAGTTCAAAAACAAATGGACAAATTTGCTCAGCTTACAGGAAGACAATATCATTTGTTTGACTATTACGGTGCTCCTGATGCTGAAAGAGTTGTAATCATAATGGGTTCAGGTGCTGAACCTGTTGAAGAAACTGTTGATTATCTTTTAAACAGAGAAGAAAAAGTTGGTGTTCTTAAAGTTAGATTATACAGACCATTTTCAATTGATAAATTTATTGATGCTTTGCCTGCCACTACTAAATCCATCGCAGTTTTAGATAGAACAAAAGAACCAGGTTCAGCCGGCGAACCTTTATATCTTGATGTAGTAAATGCTATATCTGAAAGATATAACGAAGGTACTTTGCCTTTTGCTTATCCAAAAATTATTGGCGGAAGATATGGATTATCTTCTAAGGAATTTACTCCCGGAATGATTAAAGCAGTTTATGATGAAATGAAAAAAGCTAAAGCTAAAAATCATTTCACCATTGGTATTATTGATGATGTATCATTTACAAGTTTAGATTTTGATCCTAACTTCTTTATCGAAGCTCCAGAAACTTTCCGTGGAAAATTCTACGGTCTTGGTGCAGATGGTACAGTTGGTGCAAACAAAAACTCAATCAAAATTATTGGTGAAAACACAGATAACTTTGCACAAGGTTATTTTGTTTATGATTCTAAAAAATCAGGTTCAACAACTACTTCTCACTTACGCTTTGGACCTAAACCAATTAAATCTACTTACTTAATTAATCAAGCTAACTTTATTGCTTGCCATCAGCAGGTATTCTTAGAAAAAATTGATATGCTTGCAGATGCAGTTGAAGGTGCTACCTTCTTATTATGTACCTTAGAACCAAAAGAAAAAGTTTGGGATTCATTACCTCATAAAGTTCAGCAGGATTTAATTTCCAAGAAAATGAAATTATATGCTATTGATGCTTATAAAGTTGCTCAGGAAAATGGAATGGGCGGCAGGTTAAACACTATTATGCAGACTGCCTTCTTTGCAATTTCAAATATTCTTCCTAAAGATGAATCAATTGCTTTAATTAAAAAAGCAGTTAAGAAAACTTACGGCAACAAAGGCGAAAAAGTTGTTGAAATGAACTTCAAAGCTATTGATGCTACAATTGAAAACTTATTTGAAATTCCAATCCCTGCAACCGCAACAAGTACTTTTGAATTACCTCCGGTTGTTTCTGATAAAGCTCCTTTCTTCGTTAAGAATTTAACAGCTGAGCTTATTGCCGGAAGAGGCGATATGGTTCCTGTTAGCAAAATGCCTATTGATGGTACATACCCAACTGGTACTGCTGCATGGGAAAAAAGAAATATTGCTCTTGACGTTCCTGTATGGGATATGGCTACTTGTATTCAGTGTAACAAATGCGTTATCGTTTGCCCTCACGCTGCAATCAGAGCAAAAATTTATGATGAAAAATTAACTGCTAACAAACCTGAAACTTTCAAGTTTATGAACTTTAAAGGTAAAGAATATGGCGAAGGCTTAGCATACTCCTTACAGGTAGCAGTTGAAGATTGTACAGGCTGCGGACTTTGCGTTGACGTTTGTCCTGCTAAGAATAAAGCAGAAGTTAAACGCAAAGCTATCAATATGGAACCACAAACTCCTATCAGAGAAACTGAAAGAGCTAACTGGGACTTTTTCTTAAGCATTCCTGAATTTGATAGAACTAAATTAAAAGTTGGCGCTATTAAGGATTCACAATTCTTAGAACCATTATTTGAGTTCTCAGGTGCTTGCTCAGGATGCGGCGAAACTCCATATGTTAAATTAGTATCACAATTATTTGGTGATAGAATGGTTGTTGCCAATGCTACAGGTTGTTCTTCAATCTATGGTGGTAACTTACCAACTACTCCTTGGACAATGAATAAAGACGGTCGCGGACCAGCTTGGTCAAACTCTTTATTTGAAGACAATGCTGAATTCGGAATGGGATTCCGTTTAGCAATTGATAAACACAATTTACAGGCAAAAGAATTGATTTCTAAATACGCTGCTGAAATTGGAACTCAATTAGTAAATGATTTATTGAATGCTGATCAAAAAGATGAAGCCGGTATCTACGAACAGAGACAAAGAGTTGCTTCATTAAAAGATAGATTAAACATTCTTGTTAGTAATGGTTTAACAAGTGAACAAAAAGTTGAATTGAAACATTTATTAAGCTTAGCTGATTACCTTGTTAAAAAATCTGTTTGGATTATGGGTGGTGACGGTTGGGCTTATGACATTGGTTTCGGTGGATTAGACCACGTTATGGCTTCCGGTAAAAACGTAAACATTTTAGTTCTTGATACTGAAGTTTACTCAAACACAGGCGGTCAGGCTTCAAAATCAACACCAAGAGGTGCTGTTGCTAAATTTGCATCTGCCGGTAAAAATATGGGCAAAAAAGATTTAGCTTTAATTGCAATGTCTTATGGTAATGTTTACGTTGCTAAAGTTGCAATGGGTTCAAATGATGCTCAGACAGTTAAGGCAATTCTTGAAGCTGAAGCTTATGATGGCCCATCAATAATCATTGCATACTCTCACTGTATTGCTCACGGTATCAATATGGAAAATGGAATGAAGAATCAGAAAGCTGCTGTAGATTCAGGTCACTGGCAGTTATTCAGATACAATCCTGAACTTCAAAAAGAAGGAAAAAATCCTTTCAAACTTGAATCAAAAGGATTGAAGATTCCATTTAAAGATTATGCTTATATGGAAACAAGATATAAGATGTTAACAAAAACTCATCCTGATCTAGCTGAAAAACTTATGGAAGAAGCTCAGGAAGATGTAACCTCAAGATATAAAATGTACGAGCAGATGTCTGCTGATACTAACTTTGAAAAAAGTTCTATAGTTAAAAAACCTGTGGAGACAGAAAAACCTGCTGAAGCAGTTAAACCTGCAGAAACAAATAAAACTGTTCAAACAGATTAATTATAGTTAAGATAAGAAGTAATTGATAAAATTCTGCAGTTAAAGTTCTTGTTACTTTAACTGCAGTTATGTTTTTTGTAAAATATTAAATTAGTAACAGGTGAAATATGGATTTATCAACGACGTACTTAAACCTTCATTTAAAGAATCCTATAGTTCCTTCTGCGGGTCCTTTAACAAAGGAATTAGGCATTGTAAAAGAATTAGAAGATGCTGGAGCTGCTGCTGTTGTTCTTCATTCATTATTTGAAGAACAAATTGTTCATGAAGAACTTGAAATTGACCATTATACTTCAGTGACCAGCGATTTACAGCCTGAAGCAACAAGCTATTTCCCATACCATATTGATTTCAAAACAGGACCAGAGGAATACCTGGAATATATACGGAAAGTAAAACAAGCCGTCGATATTCCTGTTATTGCATCATTAAATGGTTCTTCATTAGGTGGATGGACAGACTATGCTAAAAAATTAGAGCAAGCCGGTGCTGATGCAATGGAATTAAACATTTATAAACTTGCTACAAACTTAAATGAAACCGCTGAGCAGATTGAAAATAATTATGTTGAAATAGTAAAGCACGTAAAAGCAGCAGTTAATATTCCTGTTGCAGTAAAATTAAGTCCTTACTTTACATCTACAGCTAACATTGCTTACAAGTTGGATAAGACAGGTGTTGATGGATTAGTTTTATTTAACAGATTCTATCAGCCTGATATTGATTTGGAAAACCTTGAAGTTGTGCCTAATGTTTTGTTAAGTACACCAATGGCTGCAAGACTTCCATTAAGATGGATTGCTATCTTATATAATAGAATAAATGCAGACCTATCAGCAACCTCAGGAATTTATTCAGAAAAAGATGTAATCAAAATGATTATGGCTGGTGCTAAATCCGTTCAGATGATGTCAGCATTATTAAAATTTGGAGTTAAACATTTAACAGAAGTTTTAACCAAAATGCAGTACTGGATGGAAATAAATGAGTATGCTTCAATCTCTCAAATGAGAGGCAGTATGAGTTATATGAATGTACCAGACCCTGGTTTGTTCGAAAGAAGCAACTATATGAAAGTATTGCACTCATATAAAAAAGATTAATAAAATAAAACATTAATTGATTATCAAAGGCTGCTTTAGAAATAATGCAGCCTTTTTTTTGTTTTATCCCTCAAATACCACTCTGAAGTCATGGGCTAAAATTGTAAATAAAAATAAAATAGCTGTCTTTGGAACCCGAACTTGTCGAGGGTTCAATATACATAGCCGTGGGTGAAACCCATGGACAAAGAATAAAAAAGAGACAACCCTGAGTCATCGATGGGTTGAATTATCATAAACTATATAGCACCCACGACTGAAGTCATGGGTTAAGCTAAATCAAAGATTACTTTGTGGAAGATTTTTTCATCCCATCATTCCCCCTTTAAATGCCCTATCATTTTATTGACTATTCTAAGCCATTTAACTATATTTCTTGTCTATAATTTTTAAAGACTTTAAAAATCAAAAAATCCGGCTGAAAATCCCATGGCAATAAATGACTTTAAGATATTTTCAGGTACGTCTAATTTGCCTTTAGCAAATAAGATAGCTGAAAAATTAAACAGACATTTGGGTGAAGTTGAAATAAAAAGATTCAGCGATGGTGAAATTTGGGTAAAGTATGGTGAAAACATCCGCGGTTCTGATGTTTATATTATACAACCAACTAATCCTCCTGCTGAAAATCTTTTAGAACTTCTTATTATGGTTGATGCTGCTAAACGAGCTTCAGCCAAAAGAATTACAGCCATTATGCCTTATTTTGGGTATTCAAGGCAGGATAGAAAAGATCAGCCGAGAGTATCAATAACTGCTAAACTTGTTGCAAATCTTATTACTACTGCCGGTGCAGATAGAGTAATGACAATGGATTTGCACGCTTCCCAGATTCAAGGATTTTTTGATATTCCCTTTGACCATCTTTATGGTTCTTCTGTTTTTAAAAAAATATTTACTAAGAAAAATGAAAATCTTGTTGTTGTTTCACCGGACGTAGGCGGTATTAAAATAGCAAGAGCTTACGCACGCAGACTTGATGCTAATCTTGTTGTGATTGATAAAAAAAGACCACAGCAGAATATGGCTGAAGTAGTAAATATCATTGGAAATGTTGAAGATAAGGATGTTTTAATTGTAGATGATCTTATTGATACTGCAGGTACTTTTGTTGCTGCTATTAAAGCTTTAAAAGACAAAGGAGCTAAGGAAATTTTTGGCGCTATCACTCATCCTTTGCTATCTGGTCCTGCAATTCAAAGAATCGAAAAATCGGAGTTAACTAAATTGTATGTGCTGGATACGATTGATTTTAAATCCGAAAAGAAATCTGCTAAAATAGAGGTGGTATCTTCTGCTGAAGTTTTTGCAGAGGCTATTAGAAGAACATTTAATAATGAATCAATTAGTTCACTTTTTGAGACAGATAAAGGATAAATTAGTTTCGGAGTAATAATGGATAAAGTAGTATTATTAGCAAATGTAAGAAAAAATATTAGTAAAGCTTCCAGAAGCGAGTTAAGAAGCAGCGGAAGAGTACCGGGTATTTTTTATACTAAACATCAGGAGCCGGTTGCTATTGATGTTATAGAAAAATCATTAAACCCTCTTGTTTTCACATCAAAGACTCACCTTATTGGTTTGAATCTTGGTGATGGACAGGAATTTGAATGTATTATTAAAGATGTACAGTTTGACCCTGTTACTGATAAAGTAATTCATTTCGATTTAATGGGCTTAGTAAAAGGTGAAAAAGTTCAAATGGAAGTTCCTGTTGTTCTAACAGGAAGTGCTATCGGTGTAAAAGATGGCGGACTTCTTCAGCAATTATTGCACAAATTGAATATCGAATGTGAAACTACGGATATTCCTCAGGATATTAAAATTGATGTTACCGATTTGAAAATGGGCGACGCAGTTCACGTTAACGATTTGAAATTCGATAAGTTTGAAATCTTAAATTCTGAAGATGCAGTTATTGTGGCTGTTAATCATCCTAAGACTGAAAAAGAAACTGTTGAAGGTGAAGAAGCTGTTAAAGAGCCTGAAGTTATTACTAAGGGTAAAGAAAAAGAAGAAGAATAGTTTATATAATTTGTGCGTGCAGTTTTAGGTATAGGAAATCCAGGTAATAAGTATAAGAATAATAGGCATAATGCAGGGTTTATTCTTCTAGATTACTACTCTCAAAAGAAATCCTTATCGTTTAAAGCTTCAAAAGGTGATTATTATTCTGCAACCGGTAAATTGGGAAATTCAGAATTTATCCTGATTAAGCCGGTTACTTATGTAAACTTAAGCGGTGAAGCCGCATCAGATGTTCTTAAAAAATACAATGTGCAGCCGGATGATTTTCTTGTTATTGTTGATGACATAAATCTTCCGGTAGGTGAGTTCAGACTTCGTGCCACAGGAGGCGATGGTGGTCATAATGGTATGAACTCAATAATTTATCATCTTTATACTGAAAAATTTCCAAGACTAAGAATAGGCATAGGTTCTAATTTTGCAAAAGGAAATATGGCTGATTACGTTTTGGATGATTTTACTCCAGAAGAAATTAAAACAATGGAGCCAATGTTCAAAGACCTTATTTGGCTAATTGATGAATTTATTCAGGGAGGAGTAAAAAAGCTGATGGATGCAAATAGCAGATTAAGAAAAGAAAAAGGAAATTTACCCCTTTAACAAAGAAGAAATTTAATATTTTTTCTTTGAATATTAAAAAATAAATCCTTAATATTGTAAAGATATTTTTTAGTAAATAAAGATTAGATAAATAAAATATAAATCCTGCTCTCTATAGAAGAGGGCCATAAGTCCAAAGGAAGGTTAGTGTAAATGAAAATGAATGCATATGAAAGTGCTGTCATTATCAATGCAGCGCTGGATGATGAGCAAATAAATTCAGAAATAGCCCGTATTAGAGAAACCATTACTAATAATGGCGGCGAAATCTCAGATTTCGAAAATTGGGGTAGAAAAAGATTAGCATACGTAATTAATAAAAGCAAAATTGGTTACTATGCGATATTTAGATTTAATGCACCTTCAACTATTATTTCCAAATTAGAAAGATTCTACAGCTTAAATGAAAACATCATACGTTTTCTTACAATTAATTTAAGCAAAGAAGCCTTAGAATATATAGAGAAGAACAAAGTTAATAGAATTGAATTAGCTGAAACTGAAATTGCTGAAGAGAAAGAAGTCCCAACGATAATCGAAAAGACTGAAGATGAATCTAAGGACGAGAAGTAAACAACTTAATAAATTAAGACCTAGTATGGAGGACAAATACCATGGCTGATTTGAAAATGCCTGAAATTAACTACGTTATTGTTGCCGGTAATCTTACTAAAGACCCAATTTTTAGACAAACTACCAACAGTACTCCTGTAGTAAATTTTTCTATTGCTTCAAATAGAAAGTACAAAGATAGTTCAAACAATTGGCAGGAGGACGTATGTTATGTCGGCATTGTAGCATGGAACAAGCTGGCTGAAAGCTGCCGCGAAAGACTAAAAAAAGGCTCTGCAGTTCTTGTTGATGGCGAGTTGCAGTCCCGTAACTGGAAATCTGATGATGGACATACCAGAAGCGTAGTTGAAATTAAAGCAAGAAGAATTCAATTTTTAAATAAAAGAGTTAAGAATGGTGAAAATGGCTACGATGAAGCAGAAATTTTTGTTGATGAAGAAGGTGTAGATTACACTGAAGACTCTTTTGATAAGTTCTTATCACACGATGAACAAGATTTAATGAAAAAGGAAATATAATAAATGAAGAAAGAAGTAGTAAAAACTAAAAAAGTTTGCCGCTTTACTCAAAATAAAATTACTTATATAGATTATAAAGACGTAAAACTTTTACAAAGATTCGTTACTGAACAAGGAAAAATTATTCCTAAAAGAATTACCGGTACCAAATCAATCTATCAGAGAGAATTGTCTTTAGCTATTAAACGTGCTAGACACATGGCTCTTTTACCATATGTTTCTGACACTGTAAGATAATCGGAGAAAAAATGAAAGTAATATTAAGACAAAATTACGAAACTCTTGGTCAGGTTGGCGAAGTGGTTGACGTTAAGGATGGTTATGCAAAAAATTTCCTTATTCCAAGGGGAATTGCATATACTGCTTTAAAAGGTAACTTGCGTACCCTTGAAGAAGAGAAAGTAAACTTCGAAAAGAAAAAACAAAAAGAAGTTACAGCTGCTGAAAGTTTATCAGCAGAATTAGAAAAAGTATCTATCTCCATACCTGTTCAGGTTGGTGAAGAAGATAAAATTTTCGGTACCGTAACTAATCAAATGATTGCAGATGCTTTAGCTGAAAAAGGTTTTGAAATTGATAAAAAGAAAATTGATATTGAAGAACCAATAAAATCATTAGGCATTTTTGGTGTTAACATAAAGCTACACACCAACGTTAGTGCAAAGATTAAAGTATGGGTAGTTAGAGAATAGTAATCTCTTTATAATGAGTTCTGTTAAAAATCCGGCTTCTGCCGGATTTTTTGTTTTAAGAGTCGTATAATCTTTTCCCACGACTAAAGTCATGGGCTAAAATTTTACTGTATTAAATATTAGTTTTAGAACCCGAACTTGTCGAGGGTTCAACTTTCGTAGCCGTGGGTGAAACCCATGGTAAAGAATAAAGAATGAGACAACCCTGAATCCTCGATGGGTTGAATTATTTATAATCCCATACACTTACAGTGGGAACTATACCACTTGTCCCCTTTATAATGAACATTATTCCATTTTACCTTTGAAGACCTTATATTTTTATTTATTATTGTAGGATAAATTTGAATTTGTATATGAAAAACATAATTATTTTCCTTTTTTCGGTATTTTTTTTAGCAGGATGTGCAGCTTCTATTGATACAGCAAATCTTTCACCTGAAGACCGTCTTGCTTATGCAATGAAGCTTTATCAAGATGAAGATTATGAAGAAGCTGTAAAAGAATTTGAAGCAATCGTACTTCAATTTCCAGGTAATGCTGTTGTTGATGATGCTCAATATTATTTGGGAATGACAAGATTCCAGAGAAAAGAATATATTCTCTCTGCTTATGAGTTCAGTAAATTGATAAACAATATGGCTGGTAGTGATCTCCTTTCTCAGGCTCAATATCAATTAGCTGAATGTTATTATGAACTATCACCTGATTATTCCCTGGACCAAAAATATACCCGAAAGGCTATTTCTGAGTTCCAATCTTTTGTAGATTTCTTCCCTACGGATGCAAGGGTGAAAGAAGCTGAAAGTAAAATTAAAGAGCTTAATAATAAATTGGCTTATAAAGAATATAGTAACGCATACATTTATGAACGAATGGAATATTATAATGCTGCCTTATCTTATTATAATAATGTAATTGATACTTATTATGATTCTCAATATGCACCTATGGCAATGTACAACCGCATAAATATTTTTATCAATAGAGATAGAGATAAAGAAGCTTTGGCTGAAATTAACAAGTTCATCGAACGTTTCCCTAATGATAAAAATTATTCTAAAGTAGTTGAACTAAAAAACAGTTTAGAAAAACAGTTGTCTATAAATAAATGACAAATTCAAAAAAAGTATCTCAATCTCTGATGATAATGACTGAACTGGTATTGCCAAATCATACAAACCAGCTTGGGAAATTACTTGGCGGACAGCTAATGCATTGGATTGATATCTGTGCAGCATTATGTGCAGCTAAGCATAATCAACGGATTTGTGTAACTGCTTCTGTTGATAGAATAGATTTCCACCATCCAATTCAATTAGGTGATGCTGTAACTCTTTTCGCATCAATCAATAGAGTTTTTAATTCATCAATGGAAGTTGGCGTTAAAGTTTTTGCAGAATCGTTCAGAGAGGGTTTAAGAATTCATACTAATTCAGCTTATTTAACTTTTGTGGGTGTCGATAGTGATGGAAAGCCGGTTAAAGCTATTGAAGCTGTTCCCGAGACTGAAGAAGAAATACGAAGATTCCAGGATGCTCTTAAGAGAAGAGAAGATAGGCTTAAAGGGCTTCATAAGTAAATTAGTTTTTGGTTTACTTCTTCTATCTAATTACAATTTATTTCCTCAGACTAATATTAATGGTTTTTGCAAATTTGAAATTTCAGAAGTGCGCAAAAACTTTTCCGGCATAATTCCATTTGCACAAAAAAGTAAATCATTCGGCAGCTATTTACTCATTGATTATAAAACAAAAAAAGTAATTTTAGTAAATAACACTGAAGGTTCAAGAGTTTATTCAACCACAATAAATTTTCCTTATGTTGTTACCGACCTTTCCCCAATAAGCAATAAAAGAAGTGCGGCTTTCATCTCAAGAAAAAATATGAAGGCAGGAATTTTATCCATCCACGATGATAAGGCTTCCATAAATAAAGAATATACCTTAACATCATACCCCGAACATATTGACAACGCAGATATAAATGAAGATAAACAGGAAGACTTACTTGTCTCAGGTTCTGCCTATGGAGGAATTTCTTTACTTACAGCGGATGGAAATAATTTTAGAGAAAATAAAATTTCATCAGACCAATTATACAGTAATGCAATTTTTACTCAAGTTAATAATGATGGTTATCCTGATATAGCGGGACTTAACATATTAAAAAACTGCATAGATATTTTTTATAACAGAGGTAATGGTACTTTTTATTATGTAAGAAGTTTTAATTGTAATTTTAAGATAAACAACTTTGGCACTGCTTACATTGACAATGATAATTTTAATGATTTTTATCTTTATGGTAATAACAAAATAAATATTATCTATGGTGATGCTGTATCTGCATATAAGAATAGAGGATACTTCGAAACAAAATATTCAATTGATAAAGTTAGCTCTTTGGAGTTAAACGGAGATAACATATTTGATTTTGTTTATTTGAACAAAGAAAATAATTATGGCGGTATTATATTTTCAGGAAATGGATATACTGAAATATTTTATTTAAATCAAAAGAAGCTCCAGGACTTTTCGTTACAATTTTCTTTACAGGAATTAGTTTTTCTATCAGGGGACGGAAGCCTATATAAATTTTCACATCAATCATCCTTTAACGAAAATTATAGTGTTCATATTGGCGGAAGTCTCTCAGGTTTAACCTGGTTTGATTTGAATAATGATAAACAAATAGACGTATGTTACTTTGACAGAGCAGATAAAAAAATTAAATTTTTAACTAAAAGTGCCAAAGGTATTTATAAAAGATATTATGAATATCAATTGTATGATGACCTTGAAGAAATTTATACTGTTAGAAATTCAGCATCAATAAAAACTTTTTATTGTTATTCTCTTAATAAAAAATTAATTGAAATAATTAAAGTGGATTTCGAGAAAAATAAATTTGATAGAACATCTATTTACGCTAAGGGAAACATAGTTGAAATCAGAGCGGGTAAGAATAGCGAAAGAGTTTACTTGATTTATAAAATAAATGAAAAATCTTATACTGCCATTATAGAAAAAAGACAAAACAAATATGCTCTGTCTAATGAAAATTATCTTGATGAAAATATTCTTGATGAGTCGATTTCTTTTTCTCAAAACAGGATATCTTATTATTATATGACGACTGAGCCTAATGTAGTATCGATTAAAAAGAAATTTAATGATAGTACAGAGGTTTTAAAAACAATAAACATAAATAATCCGGTAAATGGATATTCAGTGGTTGGAGATTTTTTTGGTAAAAATAATGTTGCTATTAATGTTAGTGGTAAAGGAAATTCAGGAGTAATGGCTGTTACTGCTGATAGTACTTACACTATCGATACGATCACCCTTTTACGTGTTCTCCCAATAAAACAAAAGAAAAATTTGTATTATTTTAAAGATGATAGTTTAAGTATTATTTATTTCTATAATGTCAAAGACAAAACTTTAGGAAAATTGTATTTTGTAGATTATAAAAGTATTGTTGTTAATGAATTTGTTAGCGGATTAAATATAGACTATTTCTTTGTTTATAGGTTAAGAAAAAATATTTCTTATATTGTTTATTCTGATCCTGTAAAAAATTGTATAACATTTAAACAAATTATTTGATGAATAAAATTTTAATACTTTTTCTTTATGGTTTTAGTTTATTTGCGCAGGTAAATACTGATTCGCTATATAATGCTTATATCCAATTAAAAACGGGACAAAGAGTAAACAAGGTTGAAGGAGAAGTAAAAGCTGAGAAATGTGGATTCTTATTATCTGCAAAAGTAAAGACTTACTTTGAACTTTTTAATCCATCTCAACAGCAAAACTTAGCTAAGTTTATGCAAAGACCTGACAAAGCAAAAAGCATTGTTAGTCCGCGTGGATATTTTCGTGTTCATTATGATGAAACTGGTGATAATCCGAAATATAGTTTAGATGAATTACTTACCTCTTTAGATTCAGTATATAATTTTGAAGTTAATTACCTTGGATTTCCTGCACCTCCTGTAGATAATGGTGCAGGCGGTGATAACCTTTATGATATTTATATATCAGACCTTGGTTCAAACGGAAGTGGTCTTTATGGATATACTGAACTTGAAACTTCTCTTGGCGGGAACAAATACATAACCTATATGGTAATTGATGATGATTATGTTGGATATTTTTCTGCCGGTATAAATGGTGCAAGGGTAACAGTTGCTCACGAATATCACCACGCAATACAAGTGGGTGATTATCTTTATAGAGATACTGATTCATATTTTTATGAACTAACCTCTACCTCAATGGAAGAATTTGTTTATGATAATATTAACGACTACTATGCCTATATAGATGACTATTTAAAAAATCCAAATGAAGCATTTGGAAGTTATTCTGGTTATGAAGAAGTTTTATGGAATATATATCTTTCAGAAAAATTAAAAACCATATCTTTTGTTAGAGCTCAATGGGAACTAATGCCTCAGATGAGAGCTTTGAATGCCATTGATAATAATCTTCAAACTTATAACACAAACTTCAGACATGAATTTAATGAATTTGGAGTCTGGGCTTATTTTACAAACTACAGAAAAATTCCTGGAAAATATTTTGAAGAGGGAGGAAGTTATTCACCTGCTCTTAAGGTTCTATCCACATTAACATTTAGCGAGCCTCAAATAAGAGTGGATATGAATGTTGATGTAACATCAAATACCTTCCTAAGATTTACATCAGGGTTAAATAGCGATAGTTTGGTTTCTGTTATTTCAAATGCTGAAATAAGTAAAGCTCTTGACAGTACAAATACAGTTTCAAGTTTTACTTATGAGCTGAGCAGAGATTCAGTTAATGGCTATATTAAATTAACAAATGGATACTATAATTTATTTACTGCTGATAATGATGCTTACTGGGCTTTATCTGAAATTTTAAATAATACTGTTGTAAGATTAGATTCAAGTACGTATAATCCTGTTGCGATTACCGGAAAATTAGATTATGCTTTTCCCAATCCATTTTATTATATAAAAAATTATGACTTTGGCTCGTTCATAACTATTACAGTTCCATACAACAATACAGAGACGGCAGAGTTAAATATATATACATCATCAATGGATTTAGTTTTTTCAGAAAGAACAAATTTATCTTTATTCTATACTGAAAATAAAAATTATGTTGTAAGATGGAATGCATTAGATAAAAATAAAAACAAATTGAAATCAGGGGTTTATATTTACGTTATAAAATCAGGCGACAGTACAACGAAAGGCAAACTGGTAATCTTTAATGACTAACTATTCTGTATCAGCAGAAAACATAAGAAAAAATTTCGGAAGACGTTTAATATTTAACGGAATAAATTTTAACTATAGCAATCCCGGTGTATATGGAATTGCAGGTTCAAATGGAAGCGGTAAGTCAACCCTGGTTAAAATTATTTCGGGAATAAATGCACCTACTGCCGGAAAAATTATACACACTTATAATGAAAAGAAATTAACTTTTGAACATCTTCACAATCATATCGGATTAGTTTCTCCTTACCTTGTTTTATATGATGAATTTACTGCATACGAAAATTTAAACTACTTTGCTAAAATTAGAAATGTTCCTTTCGATAAAGAAAAAATAGATGACCTGCTTAATCGTTTTTTATTACTCAAAAGAAAAGATGATTTTGTAAAAGGATATTCATCAGGAATGAAGCAGAGATTAAAATTCATTTTCGCCTTACAGCATTCACCTAATCTTTTAATTCTTGATGAGCCTGTTTCCAATCTTGATAACGAAGGGAAAGATACTGTATATAAGATTATTGAAAATGAATCAAAAAATACAATCGTAATGGTTGCCTCAAATGAAGAAAATGATTTGAGTTTATGCAGCGAAATTATTTATCTGGAAAATTATAAAACAACCAAATGAAAAAAGCTTATTCTTTATTCCTAAAAGATTTTCACTCTGAGATGCGTACCCGCTACGCGGTAAACGCTCTTGCTATGTTTATAATAGTAACAATAAGTATTATAATGTTTTCTGTTGGTCAGGAAAAAATAAGCGAAAGCCTTGCAGGAGGATTGTACTGGGTAGTCATTTTCTTCTCTGCTATGTCCGGACTTTCAAGAGCTTTTGTTTCCGAAGAAGAAAGAGGAACTTCCTTAACCTTACAGTTAATTGCTTCACCGGATACAGTTTTTTCAGGAAAGTTCCTTTTCAACATTTTTCTAACATTCCTAATGAATACAGTCATAACTATTCTCTATGCAACTGTATTTGATGCATTTGTAATTAAAAACTTTGCTTTATTCTTATTAACCTTCATTTTGGGTAATCTGGGACTGGCAGTTTCAGCTACAATTATTGCCGCAATTATATCAAAGGCGGGGGCGAAAGGGACATTGTATCCTGTACTTTCTTTTCCTATTTTATTGCCATTAATTCTTACAGGAGTTCAACTTACAGTTTTTTCTATAGATGGCACCAAAATTGACGAAGCTTTAGTAGAGTTAGGTATTCTTCTTTCATATGATGTTATAATGTTGGCAGCGTCTTATATGTTGTTCGATTTTATTTGGAAAGATTAGTAGATTTAACTAATAAATTAAAAGAAAAATTATGGCTTGGAAAATATTTTTATTTTTACTGTTGAGTTTTGTATCATTTGCTGGTATAACCTTTCCCATAGTTGAGAAACCAATAGCCTGGTATCAATTTCCTTATATTCCCGGTTTGGAAGAGAAAGCTAAAATAATTTTCTTTCACGTTCCGACCGCCTGGTTAACAGTTGTGGCTTTCCTGGTTTCTACTATTTACAGTATAAAATATTTAAGAAAAAGAAATCTTGATGACGATGCAAAATCTTACAGCGCTGCTCAAATAGGTATGATTTTTTGTATTCTTGCTACAGTAACTGGAGCAGTTTGGGCAAAGTTTAACTGGGGTGAATTCTGGAGCTGGGATCCGAGACAAACAAGCATTTTTGCTCTTTTATTAATTTATGGTGCCTGGTTTGCATTAAGGTCATCAATTGAAAATCCAGATAAAAAAGCTACTTTAGCTGCCGTATACTCAATAATAGCTTTCTTCACTGTTCCTTTTTTCATATTTATAATGCCAAGAATAATGACAGGTTTGCATCCCGGTTCAGCAAACGATACTAATGCGGGTCCGGTTGTTAATTTTAAAATGAATGGCAATATGCAGCTTATTTTCTTTTTGTCCTTAATTGGATTTACAATTTTGTTTTTCTGGATGTGGAATCTTGCATATAGAAGCATAATTTTAAAAGATAAATTAACTAACGAAAATTATTTACAATAGAGGTAAAAAACTTGGAACGTTTATATCAATTTTTGAGTGAGAACTCTATATATATCGTTTTAATAATTGTTCTTATAGTTTGGGCCGGAATATTTTTATATTTATTAAACCTTGATAAAAGATTGAAGTCAATAGAAAAGTTTAACAAAAAAGGAGATACCGATGAATAAAAAATACATTTTTGGTGGGATAATCATAGTTGTATTTTTAATACTAATGGTTTCAATGTTCACACAAAGCAGCATCAAATATGAGACTAACTTTCAAAATGTAATGTCAAATAATAAAACCTTCAAAGCAGCAGGTTTCTGGGTTAAAGAAAAATCTTTTGTTCAGGATAATGCAGCCAGAACTTTTAGTTTTGTTATGAAAGATGAGAAGGGGACTGAAATGAAAGTTGTTTATACAGGTTCAATACCTAACAACTTTGAAAGTGCACAATCTCTTGTTGTTACAGGCAAGTATGAAAACGGCACCTTCCACGCAAAAGATATTTTAACAAAATGTCCTAGTAAATACGAACAGGAAAAACAAAAAGTTTCGAGCTTATAATTACATCAAGTAAACTAAGACAAGTTTAATAACGAGGAATAAATGGCAGGCAGTATAGTTTTATCCTTAGCTTTATTCTTTAGCATTGCATCTATGGTAACATATGTGCTTGCTTATAGAGGTAAAGAAAAGAGTTTAAGTTATGCAAGATTATCATATCACGTAATGTCAATGATGATAATTGTTGCATCAACTATTTTATGGTACTACATCCTTAATCATCAATATCAATATAAATATGTTTACAGCTACAGCAGTAATGAACTTTCTTTCGGATTTCTCTTCTCCACTTTCTGGGGGGGACAGGAAGGTAGCTTTATGCTTTGGCTTTTGTTTACTTCAATTGTTGGTATAGTACTTCAATCTTACACATCAAAATTAGGTGACCTTGAGCCAAGAGTTATGATGGTTTATACTCTTGCCACCACTTTTCTTTTGATAATGGTTTCTCCTTTATTTAAAAATCCTTTTGAAATGCTTTGGGCTGAACCAATATTTATTTCATTAAAGGATATTAATCCTGCAATGTTAAATCTTCCGGTACTTCAATCATTTGCATTTGCTGACCCTGCATCAAATGAAAATTTTGTAAAGGTAAGTGCTGAATTAAATAATGCATTAAATGCAGCAGGATATTCAATCAATCAATTAGTTATTGATGGTAAAGGATTAAACCCTCAGTTGTTAAACTTCTGGATGCAGATACATCCACCGATTTTATTCTTAGGTTTCTCAATGGCGACTGTTCCTTTTGCTTTTGCAGTTGCTGCCTTAATTAAAAATGATTATAGAAATTGGATAAGGCAATCCTTCCCTTGGGTTCTTGCAGGTACCGGAATTTTAGGATTAGGTATTATGCTTGGCGGTTACTGGGCTTATGAAATGCTTGGTTGGGGTGGTTACTGGGCTTGGGACCCAGTTGAGAATTCAAGTCTTGTTCCCTGGTTAGTTGGTGCCGCAGCAATCCACACTATGATTGTTCAAAAGAAAACTCAGAATGATCAAAGTGTTGGAAAATTTGCTAAGACAAACCTAATATTATGCATAATGATTTATGTACTCGTTCTATACAGTACATTCTTAACCAGGAGCGGTGTTCTTGGTGATGCCTCTGTTCATTCATTTGTTGATCCAGGACAGTTAGTTTATGCATTTCTTGTTCTATTCATTTCAACATTTACAATCTTAGGATTTGGGATGTTGCTTTATAGATGGGGAAGTTTAACATCTTTAACTTCCAAAGAAGATGGACTTCTTTCAAGAGATTTTGCATTGTTCACAGGTTCTGCAGTCTTGATGGCAAGTGCAATTATAGTTCTAGTTGGTACATCAGCGCCATTATTAGGCAAAGCCGTTGATACAGTTTTCTATAATGAAATGCACGTACCACTTGCAATCATTATAGGTTTATTAAATGGATTAAGTCTTTATTTGAAATGGAAAGACACCAAAAAAGAAGATTTAATTAAAAAGATTTTTCCTTCAGCAGCAGCAACTTTAGTCTTAACTATACTAATCGCTGTTATAGCTGGTTTAACAGATATAATGCTTTTATTATTAGTATTATCGGCTTCTTTCGCTTTGGTTGTTAATGCTCAAATTGCATATCAGATTATCAGGGGAAACAAGAAAATGCTTGGTGCTTATGTTGCACACATAGGTATTGCAATATTTATTCTAGGAGTTGTTGGAAGTGCAGGATTAAGTCAGGAAGCTCCATTAACATTAGTTAAAGGTAAACCTGTTAAACATTTTGGATATGAATTCACCTTCACCGGTGTTAAACAATTACCTAATGAAAATAAATATGCTTTCCATATAGATATTACTAAAGATGGCAAGACATACAATGCAGCTCCCATTATGTACATAAGTGATTTCAACAATGGACTTATGCGCGAACCTGATATTCTATCAATGATATCAAAAGATATTTACATTTCACCAATGGGTTATGAAGAACCGGGTGCAACAACTGGAGCTAATCTTCAGCTTCAAAAAGGAACTCCGCAGGAAATTGAGGGCGTTAAGCTTACATTTAATGATTTCAACTTTGGTCCTGAAGCAAGAACTGCAATGCAGGATGGTAAAGATTTTGAAATTGGTGTTAACCTTACAGCTGAATACGCCGGCAAAAAAGAAGGTGTAATTGTTGCTCTAAAAAATAAAAATAAACAAACCACATTTACATCATTTGATTTAAAAGATGCAGATGTAAAAATTCAACTACTTAATTTGAATCCTGCCGGTAGTGTTGAAGTAAATGTTGCAAAATTAGACGGACAGCAGACTGAACCTGTCAAAGAAGAAGTGCTATCTGTTAACGCAAGCATTAAGCCATTCATTAGTTTTGTTTGGATTGGTGTTTTAGTTACAGTAATAGGATTCTTCATAGCAATGTTCAGAAGATTAAAAGAAGCATACAGACAATAATTTATTTTAATAAAATCTACATTAAGCCATCTTAAAACTAAGATGGCTTTTTTGTTTTAAAGTATTCCTACGGAATGGAGGAAATAGTTACATTACGTGTTATTGTTAAAATATCCCTATGGGATGAAGAAATCACTAAAATTTTAATTAAAAAAATATTTAATCTTATATCATTTTTATTGCATGCCGTAGGCATAAATTAATAATAACTGAAACCTACCCCTTTTAAAGCTAATATCTTACAACTTTTTTACAATTTCCTGACAAATCCTCCTTTTACTCTTTATAACTTTCCGTAAGAAATTATGGTTTAACTATGAAAAAGGTTATAAAATATTCTATTTATCTATTCCTGACATTCATTTCATTTGCCGGATGTTATTCTCATACAATATCTATTGAAGAAATAGAAAATAAAAAAATAACAGTTCACCAAATAATTTTAAATGATAGTTCTGAAGTTGATTTCAATGAAGCTGGAGGTCGTGTCAAATTATTATCTGAAAGATTAATTGGTAAAATAAACGAGAATAAAGAAACCATTATAGAATTACCACTAAATGAGATTAAGGAAATTAGAACTTCATCCTTAGATACAATTTCGCGTAATTCCTTTAATAATAAAAAAGATTTCACAGAATTATTGTTGAAAGATAGAACAATAATAAAGAACGATGAAAATCTTACGTACAACCAAGATACTAAGATATTTGTTTTAGCTGTTAAAAACTCAATAGGGAATAAAATTGAAAGAGAAATTCCCTTGGAAAATATTTTAGAAATTAGAACTGGTAAACCAGCATTAATCGATAAACCAAAACTAATCCCCGGTTCTGAAATACATCTTTATGAAGTAGTAAGTGATAAGAATTTAGATTTTAGTTTTATTGATAACAAGGTTGTTTATAAAAGTAGTGAATTCAGCATTGCCGGAAGAACTTTAGAGGGCACATATAAAAGCTATTCGCTGAGTGACATATTATCTCTAAAGGTTGAAGAAAATTATTTTTTGGAATATTTTCTTGTTATATCAAGTCTTATAGCAGTAATTCTTCTTTTGATATTTATTACATCAATGTAGATAAAATTATTATGAAAAAGATTTTTTTATTAGCTTTATTATTTTGCATACCCTTTTTGGGATGCTATTCGCTTAAACAAATTCCCTTAGAAGAATTGGAAGAATACGAAATGGTTTCACAAATTGTTTATAATGATGGTACAAATATCAACTTCGATGAGAAAGGAGCTGGTAAAAAATATTTTTTCAATAGAATAGTAGGTGATATATACTATGCAGAAGGTTTTACCAGAAACGTTGAACTGCCATTTATTGAAATAAAAGAAATAAGGACAAATCATTTAGATACTATTTCGCTCAGTTCTTTTAATAAAAGCACCAACTTTACAGAATTATTATTGAATAATAATATTAGAATAAAGAACGATACTAATCTAACGTTTAATGATAATACCAAAACTTTTACTTATAATAGCATTGATACAAACAATGAAAAAAAATCAAAGGAAATACCTTTAAAAAATGTTAAGGAAATTCGAAAAGGAAAAGCCATCTCAGTCAATTTGAATAGTTTGACACCTGGTCCTATTAAAATTAATGAGGTAATTACTGATAAAAATGTTGATTATATATTTGTTGATGGTAAGGCTGAATTTAAGAAAGTAGGAATTTATTTTGGCGGAGTGACAACGCGCGGTGAATATAGATCCTTTCCCCTTGATAGTATTTCCTACATAAAGGTAATAAGAATGAATCCCTATAATAAAGTTATCGTTGCTTTAGGTATTATAGCAGCTACGGCTATAGTTGCAAGAGAAGTATTAAAAAAACCTAATTTAAGTAATGGAGTCCCAAAATATTAAATGAAAATTTTTCTCAGTTTTTCAAATGTTTCGTTGATATAAAGGTAGTAATTAATTAGTTTAGATTAACAAAAGGAATCTGCTATGAAAAAGTGTCTTTTATATTTGTTTCCTTTAAGTTTACTATTTGTCGGCTGCGTTTCAGTTCACGATATTCCTGTCCAGGATGCACGTCCTGATGATTTAATTAGGGAAATTGTATACAAAAATGGTGAGAATGTAAGGTTTGATGAAAAAGGTGGTAGAATATATTTCACGCAAGACAGACTTAGCGGTTTAAAAGATTACAAATCAATTTCAGCCACTGAAATACCTATCAGCGATATAAAAGAAATTCGTCTATCACACTCACCAACAATACCCATTGAAACAATTGCAGAGAACCACAACTTCTATGAATTATTATTGGTTAATAAAGAAATAATTCCTAATGATTCATCAATCATAATAAAAGCGGATGAGAAAAAGATTTTTGTACCACAGCCTGATGGTAAACCAATAAGGACTATTCCTTTTTTTGTTGTTGAAGAAGTTAGAACGGAAAAACCTGAACTATATCCTCTTGAAAATATTTTACCTTATTTAAAATTATACCCCTACGAAATATTAAAGAAGAATAATATTATAGCTTCATTTGTCGATACCATTGTTTGCATACCGGAAGAAACTATAATTAAAGGATTTCCATTAGGAGAAAGAATTTCTAAAGAATATTTAGTAAACGATGTATATACTCTTAAAGTTGAAAAAAGTGATCCTACGAAAACCTGGTTTCTAATTTGTGGTGGTGGTATTGTGGTGGTTGGAATAATAGCATATTTAATCCTTGAAGATGCAGAGCAGCATATATTTGGTGAAAAAACTTGTTGGACATCTTCGTCAGAGTATTGATTTCAAATAATATTTTTTATTTAAGTTGAAGAATTAAAATGATTAACTTAATTAAATATATTTTTATTGGAATAATTTTATTATTTCATTATGGATGTAAAAGCTCCTATGTAATTCCTCTTGAAGAGGTTCAACCTGGTGAATTTATACAAGAAATTGTATTTAATAATGGTGATGTGGTTAAGTTTAACAAACAAGGAGGAATAATCTCCTTAATGCCAGATAGATTAAGTGGGTTAAGGGAAAACATTAAAATAGAAATACCAATTAACGAAATAAAAGAAATTCGTATTTCAGAACCTAAGACATACCCTGTAGATTCATTATCAAGCTCACTCGATTATTATGAGTTGTTGTTATCGAACAATGAAGTTATTGAAAAAAATTCTATTTATAAAACAGATGTAGTGAACAAAATTCTTTTGGTCAATAATTCTTATTCATCGAGCAAACCTCTTCAAAGAAAGCTTCCATTTAATTTGATAAAAGAAGTTAGAATTGAAAAACCTGTATTATATGATATAAATAAAATTATGCCGTATTTTAATATCGAGTCTTGTGAAATTCTTAACAAAAATAACATAGCCATCAAATGTCCTATACCTATAAAGTATATTACTGGGGAGATTATGGTTCAAGGGATTGAATTTGGGAAACGACAGGTTACAAATTATCCTATAAATAATCTTCATAGTATTAAAGTTGAAAGATTTGATCACACTAAAAATTGGTTTCTATTTGTTGGAGTAGGAGCATCAGTAGTGGCAATAATAGTAGCAGGAATATTTTTGCACGACCTTCACTATTCTACACCTTTATTAAAATAAAAATTTGAGGCAAATAAAATGATTAACTTCATCAAATATAGTTTTATAGTTTTATTTTTATTATTTCACTACGGTTGTAAAAGCTCTTATGTTGTTCCTCTTGAAGAAGTACAACCTAATGAAGTAATACAAGAAATTGTGTATAATGATGGCAATATAGTTGTGTTCAATGAAAAAGGTGGAACTGCTTTAAATTTGCCCAATAGATTGGTCATTCCTGCTGTGGATGATTCAGGGCGAGATTATAATCTGGAGATAGCAATTAATCATATAAAAGAAATAAAACTGACTCCACTTGAAACTATACCAATTAATTCTTTAACACCTCAAACAAAGTTTAAGGAAATTTTACTAAAAAGTGGTGAAATAATTGATGAGAGCTTTAATCCCGTTGTAGATTTAGTGCATAATTATATAAAAACTACATTGAAAGATTCTTTGGGAAAAACTAATCCAAGGAATATTCCATTTGCTTATATTGAGGAGGTTAGAGTAGGTGAAGCTAAGCTGTACAATTTCAAAGAATTACTCAATGGGACCAAGTTTAATTTTTATGAGATTGTTAGTTCAAACAATAGGGCTTATAATGTAAGGAATTCTGTTGCAGAATTTCAATCTTCGGATGTAGCTATAAAAGGTTATCCCCTAAATGATAATAAATTACATACTTATTCTGTAAATGATATTTTGTATGTTAAAGTTCTTAGAAAGGATGCATCTAAAACTACGTTAGCCTGCATTGGCGGCGGTATAGTTGCTGCCGGAGTTGTAGTGGTTATTATATTGGCATCCAAACAGTCTTGCCCATTTATTTATTCATATGATGGTAAAAATTATGTTTTTGATGCTGAACCTTTGGGCGGAGCAATTACAGAAGGTTTGGAAAGGACTGAGATAAGCAGGCTGGATAATATTAAACCTGTTGATAACACTTATAAAATTAAAATGACAAATGAAGTTGATGAAGTTCAGTATGTAAATAACCTTTCTCTTTTAACAGTTGACCATCCGGTAAATACAGTAGCTGTTCCTGATGCACAAGGAAATTTTTACGCAGTTAAACCAATTAACCCTCTTTTGGCTTTTGATGAAGAAGGAAATAATTTAAATAATTTTATCTCAAAGGATGACGGGGTTTATTGGATGACTAAAAAATTTGCTTCTCCTGAACCTGTTCAAGATACAAGACATCATTTAACTTTTTCATTTGATAAACCAAAAGATGCGGATAATGTAAATCTTGTGCTAAATATAGGTACAAGTTTATGGGGTTCATATATGATTAAGGATATGCTTTTATTAAGAGGAAATACTGTAAACGATTGGTATAAAAATGTAAATGAAGGTGGAGTTGAAAAGAATTTGATGGATTATTATCTTGAGCAGGAAGAACTATATACTATTAAAATATACGTTAAAGAAGGTAATGATTGGGTTGTAAGAGGGAAAATAAATGGAGGGGGTCCATTCATTTCAGAAACAAGGACTGTTAAACTTGACATCACTAATGTAAAAAATGACAAGCTTGAAATAAGATTAAATCCTCCTAAAACATTCTGGACATTGGATTACGTAGCTGTCGACTATAACTCTGTTCCGATTACATCTGAAGAAATACACTTCACAAAAGCAGTAGATGAACAGGAAAATAATGCTGCAGAATTACTTCAAACTAATGATAAGAATTATGCAGTGATACCTGATAAGCAAAAAGAATATTTTTTACAATTCCCGGCTCCTGATTTAAAAGAAAAAATGGAAAGAACGGTATTTGCAAAATCCTCAGGATATTATAAAATCAATCTTCCTAAAACAGAAACCAATAATTTGCCATTGCTATACTCAACTACAATGAAGAGAGGCGAGATAATTAATTATTCTATTAGAAAACAATTTGAAACTAATAAACAAGTAGCAGCTTTAAGAAAATAAGTTTTACATTTTAAAATAGGGATGTACTTTTAATGAAAAATAAAATTGAATTTTATTCTGTAAAAGATTTCAAATTGCTAAATCTTTTCTTTAAATCTTATTTTGGGAAATATTTATTCAACAGAAAAAAATATCATCGTTATTCCATCTTCGGTAAAAGCTCAATATACAAAAGCATAAAGATGCGGTATCAGGTAGGGCTTACCAAAGTTGTTAAGCATCAAAATAAATTTTTTTCCTGCATCTCTGTTCCTGCATATCCTTCAGCTGCTTTTGATAATATGAGAGCAAAGGGGGGATTTAATTTCGGAGATGCCGGTACTGATAAAAAACCTTTCATTGATTTAATTCTTTTAGCTATTACAAGTAGATGTCCTTTAGACTGCAAGCACTGTTATGAAAAACTAAATGTAAACAACGGTGAAGATATTCCTGCTGATGTATGGATAAGAACAATAAAGGAAATTCAAAATTATGGTGTTGGTGTTATAGTTTTAACAGGTGGTGAGCCTTTAGCTGATTTCCATAAAACTTTGACAATATTAAAATCCATTGATAAAAATCTTTCTGAAGTTCATTTGCATACTTCAGGTACTGGAATTACAAAAGAAAAAGCTGAACTACTTAAGGCATATGGGTTATCTGCTGTGTTTATAGGTCTTGATGATTATCAAAAAGAAGATAATAATTTTTTTAGGGGAAAAGGTGCATATGATAATGCTGTTAATGCAATTAAAATTTTTAATGAAGCAGGAATTCTGACTTGTACAAATATATGCTTATCGAAAGGTTTAGTACATTCAGGTGGATTATGGAAGTATTTGGAATTTGTTAAAGGATTAAATGTAGCCATCACTCATTTAATTGAGCCAAAACTATGCGGAGGATTTAATGAGTCTACGAATATTTTATTTAAAGAAGAAGAAAAGAAAATCATTAAAGATTTTATTTTAGAAGTTAACTCAAATGCAAAGTATCTGGATTATCCTTTAGTTTATAGTACTAACTTTACTGAGAACAAAGATAACTATGGCTGTATGATGGGAGGATTATCTCATCTTTATATTAACAGTAAAGGATATCTTAACCCTTGCGTATTTCTTCCGGTAAGATTTGGGAATATAAAAGAAAAATCATTTCTCGATATATACAAAGAAGTTAGAAAAGCTATTCCTCATCCATTAAAAGAATGTGCAGGAGATTATATTCCATTACACGCTGCAGAGAAAAAACAATTCTATGAATTTGATGAAGTAAAAGATGTATGGGAAGAGATGTATAAATAAAAAAAGCGGAACAGAGCCCATCTATTCCGCTTTTGAGAATCGCTATGAAAAATTAATTGTTCTGGTTATTATCCTGAACTGTTAATAATTCCTGCTCAACAGCTTGTTTTAATGAATCTTTAGGTAAAGCACCTACTGCCATTTTCGGCTGTCCTTCTTTAGGCACAAACAATAATGAAGGGATGCTTCTTATTCCAAAAATACTTCCAAGTTCCTGCTCTTCATCGGTGTTGATTTTATAGAATTTTACTTTACCATTATATTCAGTTGATAATTCATCTATAATAGGTCCAACCATTCTGCAAGGACCGCACCATGGAGCCCAGAAATCAATAACGCAAGGTTCTTCTCCCTGGTATTTCCATTCAGTATTTTTTTCGTAATCAAAAACTTTTTCTTTGAAAGTTTCTTTTGTTAAATGCTCAGTCATTTCTTCTCTCTCTTAAATTATATATTATCAAAAACTTTTTCTAATTTACTTTTTACCTGTTCGGCTACTTCTTTAATCCCCGGATTATCAATTACTTTTGTCATTATCATCGGGTCAAACACTGACACTCTTGTATCTGTTCCATTATCATCTGTAGATACTACAACATTGCAGGGTAAAAGTAATCCCAAATCATTTTCTATACTTAAACCTTTATGCGCAAATGTTGGATTGCATGCACCTAATATTGTGTACCTCTTAAAATCAACATCAAGTTTTTTCTTTAAGGTATCCTTTACATCAATAGTTGTAAGAACTCCAAAGCCTTCCTTTTTTAATTCATCAGTAACCTTTGTTATTGCTTCATCAAAAGGAATTTTTATACTTTTTGAAAAACCGTATTGCATATTATACTACCTGTTTTTTTCTGTTATTATTTATTCCCAAAGCCAAATAAATTGGACAAGTTCCTACTAAACCTGTTAATGCCAATATAATAGCAACTACTAATAAAATCGTTGCCCATAATCCTGTGAGTACACCTGTTACAACAAGTAACGCAATAATAACCGCTGCAGCAAAGCGGATAAGTCTATCTGCAGAACTCATATTTTTAACCATTAGTTTCCTTATTGATTGTTTTCTTAAATAACTTTCCCGGTACAAATAATGAACCTGCAACTGCTCCATAAATAGTACTTATATAAGGATTTGAAGTTATTGCACAAGTACCACTATTGCAGCCAATAAATGCATAATATAAGTAACCTCCCAGAGCACCTAAAAGAACGGGACTTAAATACAACAATTTTTTATAATCAAAATTTTTTAATTCCACGATAAATAGCCACCTTTAAGATTTGCAACATTAAATCCTTTCTTACTCAGATATGATGCAGCATTTAAACTTCGGTTTCCACTTCTGCAATAAACAATAATTTCATTTTTCTTAAATTTTTCAAGTTCATTTACCCTTGAACGAAGCTCCTGAACAGGAATGTTTATGGAACCTTTAATAAAACCTGCTCTTCTTTCACCTTCAATTCTAACATCCAGAACAACTACATTCTTATTTAACTTAATTTGCTCTTTAGCTTCAGCAGGAACATACTGCTTAATCTTTTGAGATATTAAATATTTGTGGATATACCTGTAAATTAAATATGCAAGTAGCACTAATAATATGATATTTGTAGCTGACATTCTTCTCCTGTTAAATATTGAATGTTTGTTAGATTCAGGAAGATGAGATTGGATGCATAACCGTTGTGTTATTATTTAAAAATAAATTTAAAAAAATACCCCTTTCTCTTTGTCGGGGAAGGGGTAAAGCTTGTCACTCTAAGAAATGGACTACTTCATCAGCAGCATCTTTCTGCTTTGCTTAAAGCTGCCGCTTGTTATTGTATAAATGTAAACACCCGATGGAAGATTTTTACCAACAAATGTTGTTGTATAACTTCCTGCTTGTTTATATTCATTCAATATAGTTGCTTTTTCCTCTCCAAGTATATCATATACTTTTATGGTTGTTAAACCTCCCTCAGGGAGTGAGAAACTTATTTTTGTACTTGGGTTGAAAGGATTAGGATAATTTTGTTCTAACTTATATTCAGTTAAAAGTATATGTGTTTCTTCAATAGCGGTAATAAGGGCAGAAGTATCAAATACTATTGGTGAACAACTCCAGGTATAACCTCCATCTGTTGTTTTGCAGAATTCATTACGCCAATGAATCTCATCTTCAAAGATAGATTTTTGTGCGAAACCATTATTTTCATCTAAAAAAGTTAAGGCACTAAAACCAATAAAAGGAAAATAGGAATAAATAATTTTGTTAACAAAATTCCAACTCTCTCCTTTATTTGTTGTTTTGTTCAAATTACCCTCCCATCCATCAAATACGTTAAACCCATTTAAAGAATCTACAAAAAGAGTTCCAGCACCAATGTAGCTTGAATCCTGCATCCAAGTAGTTCCGCCATCTCTTGTTTTATATCTGCCATCAGGATTGCCGTTAGATGCTTCAGAGTGAAATTCTAAATAACCAATATTGGTATCTGCAAAGCAAAGTCCACTTATACCACCAGTACCAACATCTCCAAGGCTTAAGGTTCCACAAGATAACCAAGTGTAACCTCCATCTTTTGATTTTAATATTGTTTGAGTAAAAGGTCTCCCGTAAGAAAATGCAATTAATAAAATATTATTATGATTAAGAACCCAACCAATACTTAAAGAAATGTTATCATAATTGCGGCTTCCTAAGTAGGAGAGTGTATCCCAAGTTAGGCCGCCATTTGTAGTGCGGCTAAAATATTGCTTTTTATTGTTTGTACTATCTATAAGATACTGAATTCCGTAACCTGTATTTCCATCTCTGAAAAAATAAAAATCAACTATGTCATAATTTCCAAATGGATTTATCTGCCAAGTTTTACCTTTATCTATAGTCTTATATAAAGGATAGTTGATATCTGGATAATGAATATATAAATATTTTGCGAATCCAATAGAATCATTATAAAACCATAATCCATAATTTTTAAATGTATCTATTTTTTGAATTTCCCAAGTTTCCCCGGCATTAGTTGTTTTAATAGTGATACTTTTATTATCTTTTACAGCAGTAAGAATCCAACCTATATTATTGTCCAAAAAATAAATTTCAGGATTTTTAACTTGCCAGCCAACTTGTGAATAAACTAAGGATGATATAATAAAAAATAATATAAAAGTCTTTTTCATAAATTCCCATTTATTGTTATTAACTGTTCTGATAACATCAAATCTTTAAATAATTAGTGACTCTTTTCCCAGAATAATTAAATACTATCTTAATCTAAAATATTCTTTAATGGTAAAAAATGATAAGTTGTTCTAAACTTGTTAGGTGTGCTAAATCTATTAAAATAAAAATTTATTTGGTTTACAGTGAATATTTATCAATATTTCTTAATTTTTTATTGAAAGTTCCTATCTCAATTTGTAATTTGATTAATGAATTAATTGTAATATTGAACCCAATTAGTATCAAAAAAAATTTTAGTACATTATGCTCAAAAATTTTACTTCCTTCCTTTTCTTTATTTTAATTTTATTTTCTATTAATGTTTTCCCACAATATGGAAAGCTTACCGGTAAAGTGGTTGACGCTGTTACAGGTGAACCTATAATTGGTGCAACAGTAATTGTAAATGGTACCACTCTCGGTGCTGCCGCAGATGTTAATGGAAATTATTTAATCTTAAGAGTTCCTGCTGCCACTTATTCAATTACTGCTACAAGCATAGGTTATCAAAAAGTCACAGTTACTAATGTTGAAGCTATTGTTGACCGTACTACTGAAATAAATTTTAAAATGCAGGACCAGTCTGTTCAGCTTGAGCAAGTTGTGATTGTTGCAGAGAAACCCAAAATAATTAAAGACCAGACATCATCATCAAGCACTATATCTCAGGAGCAAATTAAAGCTGCACCTATTGAAGGCATTAGAGGTGCTTTGGATTTATCATCAGGATTTCAAAAAACAGCAACCGGTAATTACCAGGTGCGTGGTTCAGGTTCATATGAAGTTAATTTTCAGATAAATGGTGTTGAGCAGATAAATAGTTCAACAACTTCTCCTGCTTCAACTCCCGGCTCTGAAAAAGCAAATAACTCCTGGAAGTTTGATGTTAATCCTTTAGGTGTTTCCCAGGTCCAATTAATATCAGGAGGATTTTCTGCTGAATATGGAAATGCTCAGGCAGGTGTTGTTAAAGTTGTATTGAAGGAAGGTACTCCTAAAATAAGCGGTGAATTCAGAGTTGAATATCGTCCCCAGGGACAATATCATTTTGGAGATTATTTATATTCACGCAACAATTATGAATGGCAAAAATGGGGTTCGTTAAATAATTGGATGAATCAACGCGGTGAAGTAATTAAAAATCTTAATATCGATAAAAGATATGATTATTTATACAATTATATAAAAACTCATCCAAATGATTCTGCTGCAATCAACCAGATGACCACTATAGAGAACAACGAAATTATTTGGGCTTATGAAACCTGGGTTAAAAATCATACTCCATCCAAAAATAGTCCTTTAGGAATTTACGATTATACTAAGCAAGCTTATACAAGGTATTTAGTTGGCATTGGGGGACCTTTAGGAAAAGACCCTAATCTTTTAAGATTTTATTTTTCGGGTGAGTATAGAAAAAATCCAACAAGACTTCCAACTCCTGAACAGAATCAGGTTTATCAAAATTATATTGTGAATACGACCTGGCAGCCATTTGAAGCTCATAAAATTAAATTTATGGGTTCATATCAAAGTTATAGAGGTGGTATATGGTCAGGCTCAGATGATATCAGATGGTCAGGAATTCCATTTGTTCCTTCTGGTACTTCATCAAAATATTATATTACTGTTGACCCTGTGAGAACTGAACTTACTGTTGCTCAAAGTTTGAACTGGACATACACAGTTAATCCCCAATCATTTGTTGAAGCAACACTATCTCATCAGAAGGAAGATATTTCTTTACCTTATGAATACTTGACAAACTATGACCAGATGGCTGATAGATTAGACAGCTTAAATGACCCTCAAGGTTCTTTGCTAAGAAGTGGTCCATGGTGGGAAACTGCTTATTATCGTCCTCCTTTTAATGTAAGCACTAATTATTATCAGGATTCCCGTTCAAACAATTGGAATGGAAGTGTTGATTATACAAATCAAATTTTAAAAACAAATTTGTTAAAAGCAGGAGTTAGATTTTATTACTGGGATTTATTCAACAACGCTGTTAACTCAAGCTTTCAGGCAAACTCTTATATAGCAAGAAGCGGCTACGCTGAATATTACCACGCATATCCAATGAATGTGGCTTTCTATCTACAGGATAAAATGGAATATGAAGGAATGGTTGCTAATCTTGGTTTAAGAGCTGAAGCCTATAATTTTCAGGCTAATGTTCCGATTGACCCATTCAATGTTTTTTATCAGGGAAAAGATGGTCCTGGTAAAGCAGATGACCCTTATGGAAATCCAAATACAATACCAAGTGAAACCCAATATATTTTATTACCTCGTATAGGTATTTCATTCCCAATTGGAGAGAGTACTGCATTCAGAATTCAGTATGGACATTTTGCTTCAATGCCAATCTTTGCTCAGGGATTATCTCAGCGTACTGATAAAGGATGGCTTGTTAGAGGAAATCCAAATTTAAATTATAAGAAAACAATTAACTATGAATTTGGACTTCAGCAAATGCTGGATGAAACTCATCGTCTTGATTTAGCTCTATATTATAACGATAGAGTTAGTCAAATAGGTACACAAAGATGGGCATCATTTACAGGCAGCACTGGTGCACAAGGCGGTGTAAGAGGTTATACTGATGATAACATTCCATTATATCCTTATACAAGCTATGCAAACAATGCTTATGGTTCCTCAATAGGATTTGAAGTTGTATTTGAAAAAATAAATTATAGTGAATGGAGTTATAGACTAAGCTACAGCTTGTCTCAAACTACTGAAGGAAATTTTGGTACAGAATATATTTATCCAAATAATACAGTAAATCAATCAAGAGGATTCACTCAGCAAAATCTTGGTTATAGCGATAGAACTCATAACTTCAGAGGCTTGCTTCAATACTCATTAGCAGAAGATGAAGGTGCTTATTGGTTTGGTGTTTATCCATTTGAAAATTCAACGTTAAGTTTAACATATACTGCTCAATCAGGACTTCCATACACTTACATAACTTCATTCGATTTAATCGATGTTGTTAACAATAGAAGATATCCTTTAGAATCAATCTTTGATTTCAATGCAGTTAAGAACTTTGATTTGTTTGGTTATAAAATAATTATGGGGCTAAGGATTATGAATTTGTTTAACAACAAATGGCTAACTCCTTTCGGTCTTGCCGATGATATGGAGAACTGGGTTGAAAAGGGAGTTAATCTTGATGACCCTGGTAATGACCCAACAAGAAAAAGTTATGTATTAGCATCGTTTAAAGCATATAGAAATATACCTCGTCAGGTGTTCTTTACATTAGGAATAGGTTTTTAATGAAATTCAAAAATTCAATTAGTATGAAATATTTTTCGACATTTATAAAATTATTATTTATTACTTTAATCATTTCTGTTCAGGCAGATGCTCAAATACAATCTTCCTCCCTATCATTTAATAGAGGAAAATTATGGCAGTCTGTTTTTAACGGAAAAATTGCTCCGTCATTTAATAACTGGAGAAGAGTTGGTATTGGTTTAGATTGGCCGGGATTTGACCCAAGCTGGGTAAATCAAAATCTTGGTGGGGCTCCTTCTTATATGTTGTCAGGTGGAATTATAGTTGGGTGCAAAAAAACAAACGATAGTGTTCTTGTTGTTGAAGATTGGGCTATTGCGGGTTCGACTATTTCCACTGAACCAAGTGCAAAATATAAAATTACTAAGCACGCCAAAATATTTGGTGATAATGGAAATTTCTGGCTTCAGACTGACCCTAATAAAGGTGAAGAAGTAATTGAAACAATTTGGGAATACAACATCAACTATACTGATTCTGTTGGCATTAAAATGCAAATGCCTATTCGTGTTAGAAGAACTGCTCATCAATGGAGCGGCAATAAACGCGAAGAGAATTATGTTCTTTATGAATATGTAATTAAGAATATAAGCGATGAAATTAAACAACAGCTTGCTGCTCTTGGAGATACATTAAGAATTAAATCTGTTCCGGATACCTTAAAAGATTTTTATTCAATGTTTACTTATGCAATGCATGCAAATTCAAGAAGCTGGACAGTTCTTTTCCCGACTGAAACTCCCGGTGCAAAAAACACCTGGTACTTCTGGGATCCATCAAGAAAAATGATTTGGGGAAGAGCATCTGATTATCTAAACACTGCAATAATTGAAAGAGATTTTGGGTTTGCAAATTCACAGGGTAAACTTTTAGAAAAAGGTTTAGGCGGAGAATTCCTTTCTCCAGGTTATGTTGGATTAAGATTGCTTTATAGTTCAATTAATAAAAATAATGTTCAAAATGCAGTTGTTGGATATGGGTGGTCTGCTGCTGATAATTCATTTGACTTTGCAGGTCCATTAACTAATAAGAACACTGAAATAACTCAGTATGAAGTTTTAAAAGACCCATCATTTGCATCTAACTTTGTAAAGACATCCACAGATACAGTTTATATGAAACGTTCAAGAATGTGGTCATTGATGTCTATTGGTCCCTGGGATTTAAATCCAGGTGATTCAGTTAGATTTGCAGTTGCTGAAATTGTTGATGGTGTTGATTATGCATTGGCAGTTGATTCAAGCAAGGGCTCAGTTATCGGTTCTGAAGGAGGGAAAATATTCTTATCAACTTCAGATAAAGCATTAAGAACTTTTGAAAATAATTTTAATCATCCTGATCCACCTGCTGCACCAAACTTTACAGTCGATTACTATAAAGAGCGAGAAAAGTTTGTAGCGAACCAGATTACCTGGTCAGATGAAATGGATAACTACACTGACCCTGATGATGGCGTTGCTGATTTAGTTGGATATAAAGTTTATCGTTCATCGCATTTACCCATTGGTCCATGGGATTCTGTTGGAACTGTTTACAAACAGGACCCAAAAAATTATTCAAGTGGTACTTATACCTTTGTTGATTCAACTGTTCAAATAGGAACAAGTTATTATTACTCATTAACAGCTTTTGATACAGGAAGAGCATCCTGGAATATTAATACTTCTCAAATATTTGAAGAGACTCGTTCAAACAGAGTTCCTTCTTTGGAATCCTCAATTTATGCAAATAAAAAAATTACAAGATTTACTGCAACTTTACCTGCATCTAAAAATGCAAATGATATTGTAGTGGTTCCTAATCCATTTGTTATAGGTAAAGGAAGAAGTCAGCCCGGAGAAAATGATAGGATACAATTTATAAATCTTCCTAATCCTTGTACAATTAGAATTTATACATTGCGTGGTGACTTGGTGAAGACGATAAATGTTAATGAAGGTGATGGTGCTATTGCATCCTGGGACCAGATAACAGATTATGGACAGTATGTATCAAGCGGAGTATACATTTATAATGTTGAATCTGCTTCTGATAATAAAACCGGTAAGTTTTCAATAATAAGATAAAATTGATTGAGTTTATTAATGTTTAACAAAGTACTTATAGTAATATTATTTTTTACAGTTGCAATAGTTCCGCAAGAGTTCAAAAAGACTGCAACATCCGGATTTACATTTTTACAAATTCCTGTAGATGCAAGAACGGCTGCATTAGGTGAAACTTCCATTGCATTGTTCGATATGAATTCAGATGCAGTTTTTACAAATCCCGGAGGATTAGGATTTACAGATAGGGAACATTCTTTATCTATTTCATATGCACCATGGATTGCTGATATAAAACATTATGCAGCAAGTTATTCTTTCAGCTCACCTATTGGAGTAATTGGAATAGGAGCAGTTATTTTTGACTATGGTGAATTTGTTCATACTGCAGTTCCTTCAAATAGTACAAACTTATATTCAGTGCTTGGTACCTATAATGCAAATGCTCTTTCATTAGGATTAAGTTATTCAAAAAGATTAACAGATAAATTTTCATTTGGAGTTACATTCAAATATGTAAAAGAATCCATCTATGAATACAAAGCTGATAATATTCTTTTCGATGGAGGCATCCTTTATTATACTGGATTATCTTCATTAAGAATTGCAGCAAGCATTTCAAACTTTGGTGTAGATTCAAAATTTATAAATGACCCTATAAAAATGCCTTCAATGCTCAGACTTGGTGCTGCAATGGAGGTAATTGGGGATTTCAAATCTGACTATAGACTAACTTTATCTGCTGAAGCAGTTCATCCTAACGACAATGATGAAAGATTAAATATTGGAGCTGAGTTCGGCTGGCAGAATATGGTGATGTTCCGCGGTGGCTATAAATTCTTTTATGATGAAGAAACTTATTCTTTAGGTATAGGAGTAAATCCGCAGTTGCCTATGCCTGTTACTCTTGATTTTGCATATTCTGATTATGGAAGATTGGGAGACATTTTAAGATTAACAGTTCAATTTGGTTTATAATGATGAAGAAAAATTTTTATTTAATCGCATTTTTATTTTTATTCCTTGCAGTTGATTTATCTGCACAAGTACATTCCATAAATTTATTTTCCGGATATTCTTCACCCTTAAACAAGAGATTAGAAGTTAATAGAATTTCAGGATTTGGCGGTGGAGCTGAAATTAAATTTAATGTTTATGAAAATATTAAAATAGGTATTGGATTAGGATATGAGCTTTATAGTCTTGGTCAGGATAATGCTGTTAAGCAATGGAACTGGAAATTTTATGATACAAGATATAAAGGTAATGTCAGCTCTGATACTGCCGCAGATCCAAGTTTAAATGCATTACTTAATCCCGTACAGAAAATGTCAATCATCCCTCTTCAATTAACAATTAATTATGAATGGAATGTTTATGCCAATATTTACTTAAAGCCTTATGCGGGTGGTGGAGTAATGTTCTACACGCGTAAACTTTATCTTGAAGAGTATTGGAGCAAGTATTACGCTTCTGAAGATTATTTGTTTGATTATTCATATAGAAATTTTGCACAGGATAAAACAGGAAATCCTTTTTATTTATTAGGCGGATTAGATGTTGAATACCAATTAACAGATTACCTAAGATTAAATGCCGGTGGTAAATATCAGCAGGTGCTTGAGATAGGTGGAAAATATGGCTATGCAAATTTCCCATTTGAAAATTCATTAAATTTTAAAATTGGTTTAACTTTTCTCTACTAAAAAATTATGAAAATTAAATTTACATTCTTGATTATATTTTTATTTGTTTCAATCTCATTTGCACAAAATTATGTAGCTGGTACCGGAGCATCTTACTTAATTCCATTTGGAAGTTTTTCAGATAGATTTAAACCTGAAATTGGCTATAACATATATTTTGGAAAACAAACCAGTGAAAACTGGCGGTGGACAGGGAAGTTTGAATATATTGTGTTTGATAATCAGAATGATGAAGGTTCATATATAAAAGAAGTTTATGAAGGTCAGGAATATAAGTTTAACCTTCCTGAAAAGTTTATGAAGTTTACTGCATATGGAATTTCTGCAAATGCCGATTATAAAATTTATGAAAATGATTTCTTAAAAACTTATTTGAACTTTGGATTTGGTGTTTATAACTGGAAGTTTACCCGAAATGCATATAATGATTCGATATTTATTAATTCGAATGGAACTAATACTTTAATTTTTGCTGCTAATCTTCCTCAAAATGTACAAACTGACTGGAGCGGCGGATTTAACTTTGGAGTAAATGCTGACATAAAATTATTTGAACCTTTATGGCTGAATATTGGCGCAAACTATAAAACCATTATTGGTGAACTTTGGCCATCGTTAGCAATTGACATGGAAAATGTTTCGACCTTTCAGTTAATCGACATAAAAGCCTCTTTATCCGTTAAATTTTAATATTTACGTAAAAAGTACTTTATGTTAGAAATTTTTACTAATTATTTAATTATTTGTAAAAATTACCGATAATCTATTGTCCCTTTAATATTTTCATCCATTATAAATAATAAATGTAGGCATAATATTTGCTTTATTTGTTATAAATCATAGATTTTTAATTATGAATATTCAAACAATTTTAACATTAGGTGCTTTAGTAATACTTTCATTGACCAGTTTAAGGTTTAATGGAGCAGTAATGCATAAGACTACTTCTGAGGTAGAAAATAAAGTTATGCTTACAGCATTTTCTTTAGCTGATGATTTAATTGAAGAAATAAAAGTTAAAGCTTATGATGAAACTACCAGACCTTTTCCAACTAACAACCCTTTAACCTTAACTCCAGTAGCTAATTTAGGAAAAGAAAATTCCTTTTATGATGATGTTGATGATTATAATAACTTTACAAAATATGTAAGTGCTCCACACGCAGAAAATTACACCATATCTTGTAAGGTTGATTATGTAAGCCAGACTAATCCTGACCAGGTAAGTTCAATACAAACTTTTTGTAAAAGAGCAGTTATTACTGTTTCAAGTCCTTATATGAGAAATCCTATAAAATTATCATCAATATTTACACTTAAATAATGCAAATTATATTAGACATAACAGGCTCATTTATAGTAGCAGGAATTTTTGTTCTGCTGATGCTAAACTTAAAAGTTTATGAAAACGACAATAAATATTCTTCCGACAGTGAATTGAGTCTTCAATCTCACGCTAAAACATTAGCTGAAATAGTTAACTATGATTTAAGAAAAATCGGTTTTAAACACGCAGGAACAGATATAATAGTTGCTCAAAACAAGAAATTATCTTTTTATGCCGACATAGATTCTAACAATGTAATGGATATAGTAACTTATCAATTAAGTGATTCATTAAAAATGTTAGAAACTGAAAATCCAAGAGACAAAATCCTCTACAGAATAGTCAATAACGATACTTCTACAGGCTCTTCTCTGGGATTAGTTAACTTAAATTTTATTTACAGAACAAGCTCCGGAGCAATAGCCACCGCTTTAGATTCAATAAAATATATTGAAGCAGAAATGTGGGTTGAAACTTTAAACAAAGTTAAAGATAAATATCCATTTACTTACTGGGAACTAACAATAAATCCGAGGAATTTGTAATATGGGAAAAGGTACTTTAATACTTGCTTTAGGAGTGTCAATCCTAACATCAATTTTGATAATGAACATTAGTGCTAATAATGACAAAGCATTTAGTTCGACATTAGATTTTTATGAAACTACACAATCAAGATTGATCGCAAATTCAGGAGTTGAAATCTATCTCGAAAAATTGAGAAGAAATAAAACCTTATCAGGAAATTTTTTTGATAATATTATAATGAATGGCCGATATGATATATATATTTATGGCCCTGATTCATTAATGACAATTAAAAGTGTAGGTAAGTACAGACAAAAAGTACATAATACTATCGTAACAGCATCAAGAAGCAAGATTACAATGCCTCCTATTAATTCAGCGATTTATGTTTCTTCGACAAATGTTAACCTGGATTTAAATGGTAATATGACCATTGATGGAAATGACCACGATATGAATGGAAATATTGTTACAGGCACATCTTTGCCGGGTATCGGAGTTGATAATGCTTCTGATAGTGCATATGTTATTAATACTTTAAAGCCAAAAATAGCCAACGATATTGTAGGTGCCGGTGGTACCCCAAGTGTATCCACCTTTGCAGATGCAACTGATTGGAAAAAGTTAACTGAGAACTTGATTTTTGCGGCAGATATAAGTCTGGCAACGGGAACTTATACAACAGGAACTGTTTTAGGTACAGCATCCGAACCTAAGATTACCTACTGTTCAGGAGATGTTCATTTATCTGGAGATGCTTACGGTTATGGAATTATGATAGTAAATGGTAACCTTGAATTAAGTGGAAACTTTACCTTTAGGGGTATTGTTATTACTTATGGTCAATCAACCATTGAAACCAGAACAATTGGTAATGCAGGTATTTATGGTTCTTCAATTTTCGTTGGGCAAAATGTTAGCATCCAGGCAGCTGGTAATGCTAAATTTTTATACAGTAAATCAGCAATAGATAACGCAAAAGCTAACTTAAAATCTTCTCGCTTTCAGATTTTGAGTTGGTGGGAGTAAAACTATGAGCACAAAATTATATTTTGATGATTGGTCTCCTGCAGGTGTAACTATCCAAAGTGGCAGAGTCCTTTTTGATCAGAACAACAATAGCAAGATAGCTTTTAATAAAGATACTGCTAAAACTTATTTTGATGATGCATCCCCCGAACTAGGTGAATGGGATGATGTAGCTTCTCTTGACGAATACATTCCGGATAGTGCTTCAACAAATTCTAAAGGAACTGCGTTCATAATTGCATTCTGCATGGTCGCTCTTAGCATCATGCTAGTTTCAATTTAAAAGGAATAAAAAACACATCCTGTTGGCTAATTTTAGATAAAACACTTCAAAAATTAGCCCATTGACTTATATTCTTTTCAAAAGAATTAAGTTAAATACATAGGATGAAAACTTTAATACTTCTTGTTGTTTTATGCTGTATTTCTATCCAGGCTCAACAAAAAATTTGTTTTGTTGACAGAAAAATTAATATAGATGGTCAGTATAATGATTGGGATAGGACTAACGCATTAAAATATACATCCAACCAAATTGAAAAATACAGAAACTATTGTGAAGTCAATTTTAACTGGGATAATGAAAATCTGTACGCTTTATTTATTATAAGGGATAAGTATCTAATTAAAAATGAAAGAGGTAGAGACAGCAAACTTTACAAGAACGATGCTGTTTTTCTTTATATAGATTCCTACAATGACAACAAATCTTTTTTAAATTATAATGATTATCAATTTGTTGTTGATGTTCTTGGTGATGAGGCAGTATATAAAGGAGATAAATTTTCTTATCTCAGCTTCGGAAATGAAATGAGCGAAGTAAACCAATCCAATATTTTATTCAATGCTGTTTCTAATCATAAAGGTACCGTTAATATTCAGTATGATGAAGATTGGGGATATATAGTAGAACTTGCTATTGCATGGTCGGCTATAGGTATAAAACCTCATGAAGATATGGATCTTAAGCTTACCATATCAGTTCATGATGTTGATAGCCGGAAAGAAATAAATAAAGAAAGAAATAATAATTTTAAGAATTCATATATAAGTAAGAAACCAGATATTCCGCAATTCAAAATCTTCAAGTTAGCGGGAAAACCAGGACTCTTTCATGTCATAAAAAATAATTTAACCAAAGAATGGATAAAATTTTATTTCTTAACAACTTTTGTAATTATTTTTTATATAGGAGTAATTTATAGAAAAATTCAGAAAAATAATGGTCTAAAAAAGCAAAAGTCCTATTAAAAATTTCCCCTTCATAAAAATTTCTAATAGGACTTTTACTAAATTAAAAACTCAATTAAAAGTGAGCAAAGGCCTCAGTATAATTTGATTTCAAATATTTTATTTGGTTGTAACTTTCCTGAGTTTCCAAATATTGGCGGGAAACGATTGGAATAACTTCCCATAAAAGATCATCATCATTCATAGCTATTTCATAATTTCTAATAGCTTTAGCTTCCTTGTTTTCGCAAGTGTTTAGAATTTCTGTAGGATGCTCATCAGAGTTATATAACTCCAAATCATTATTTCTATAGTTGAAATTTAAAACCTTTCCTCCCAGTCTTTTAATTTCAGCTTTTAATTTAGCAATATATTCGGCTTTTTGATAAGCGTGAATAATAAAGATTTGCTTCAAATTCTCGTCATGAATGTTTTCTGCTGCTTTTCTATAACTTTCTTCAGCTTCTATACAATTCTTGGCGAGATTATTCAGCACTTCCAGAGTTCTCTCTCCTCTAGTATTCATCATGATCTGCCTCCTGGTCCTATAACATTTAACATATTATTAATAACATTATTTCTAATCACAATGTGAAGAAATAATTTTTAATAAGACGTGCTCCAGATTACTGGAATTTAATATTAATGCAAAAGAAGCCTTATTTTTTCATGTTTAAATACCAGCCTGATGAGTCCTCCATCATCTTACTTAATCTGTTTACAAGTTTATGCGGATCGTCCAAACTTCCTTCAAGAAGTAATGCAGATTCATACAATTGTTCGACTACATTTTCAATGTACGAGTCTTTTGAATCAATTTTAAAGATTTGTATCAAGTTTCTTATTAGAGTGTGATTTTTGTTAATTTCCAAAATCTTTGGCAAATCAGCCATATCTTTATTAGTCATTTTCAATATTTTTTGTAGTTGAGCTGACATTCCTCCATCTTCTCCTGTAACCAAAACAGAAGGACTATTAACCAATCTTTTAGACTCTTTTACTTCCTTAACTCTATCCCCAAGTATTATTTTCATTCTTGCCAAAAGACTGTTAAAATGTTTTTCATCTTCTTTGCTTATTTCATTTAATTCATTTTTACTTTCAACTTCATCTTTGAATCTTTCCAATGTGGAGGCATCAACTGAATCTACGGATTTAAATTCAAAATCTTTATATTTCCTCAAAGTAGAAAGAACAAATTCATCAACTGGATCAGTTAAATAAAGAACCTCCAGCCCTTTATTCTTGAATACTTCAACATGAGGAGACCCATCAATCGAACTCCTGGTTGTACCAGTTGCAAAATAAATTTCCTTTTGTCCTTCTTTTAATCTTCCTTCGTATTCTTCCAATGATGTTAAACCATTTTCATTTTCATTTTTTGATGAGTTGAATCTTAACAATTCAGTATATTTATCGTGATTGGCAAAATCACCATAACCCCATTTGAATATTTTTCCGTGTTCCTTCCAGAACTCTGCATATTGTTCAGGATTATCTTTAGCCTTCTTTTGCAGATAACCTAAGATTTGACTTACAACATTCTTAGCTATTTTTGAAAATATAGCATTCTCCTGCAAGGTTTCTCTTGAAATGTTTAGTGGCAAATCTTCTGAATCAACTACACCTTTTACAAAGCTTAAATATTCAGGGAGCAATTCTTTATTCTTATGTTGTATTAAAACCCTTCTTACATATAAATCCAATCCATAATCTTCTCTATTATATTTCCAAAATTCATCATTCTTTTTAGGTATAAACAACAAACTATAAAATTGAATTGGTGCATCAACTGAATTATGAATTATATCAGCCGGTTCTTCACTATCATAAGTTAAAAATTTATAAAACTCAGAATATTGTTCTTTCTTAATATTATTTTTAGGTTCTCTCCAAATAGCAGATACAGAATTAACGACTTCATCATCAAGATAAATTGGGAAGGTGATAAAGTTAGAATATTTTTTTATAACACTTTGAATTCTATATTTTTCTGAAAATTCCTTTGCATCTTCTTTAAGATGAATTTCAATAGAAGTTCCTCTTTTTAATTCCTTATCAATTTTAGAAATTTCATAATCACCTAATCCATCTGAAATCCACATAACAGCAGGTTCATCTTTAAGATATGATTTGCTCTTTATCCTTACTTCCTTAGCAGCCATAAAGACCGAATAAAAGCCTACTCCAAATTTTCCAATTATATTATTTGCATCTGTTTTATTCTGCGCCAATTGTTTTAAGAATTCTTCAGAACCTGATTTTGCAATAGTACCAATATTTTCAATAAGCTCATCGTGAGACATTCCAATACCGGTATCAGAGATGGTAATTATATTATTCTTTTCATCAAGTTTAATTCTAATTTCAAGAGGGAGCTCTTTATCAATTACATATGTTCCTTTGGTTATCTGAAATCTTACTTTATCCAATGCATCAGATGAATTAGAAATAAGCTCGCGTACAAAAATTTCACGGCTTGTATATAAAGAATGAACAAGAATATCTAATAATTTTTTTATTTCAGCTTTAAAATGATATTTTTTCGTTTGTTCAGAATCCATTATTATATCTCCTTAATTTCAAAAATTGAAAATTTCCATTGCAAAAATAAAAAAAAATAACAGAAAAATGAGAGTAAAAGATAAGATTGAAGATACATTAAGTGATTTGGGAAAATCTTTTAGGATTTTCCCAAATTGTATAGTAATGACCCTTCATTTATTATGAAAATTTTATGTTCGGTCTTATTTATAATAATCCTTTTTTAAAATCATTCCCCATTTGTGAGGGATACTGACATTTATAGTGCCCTTTTCAGTCTTCACAATTTGTCCTGATAATAAATCCTTATAGTATTCCTTATGGTTAGTTTTTAAATTCACCTTTTGTTCCTCATTACTATTATTTAGAATAACAATAATTTCATCTTTATCATTAAATCTTGAATAAGCGTAAACATTGTCAGCATCATCTGTTTTTAATGTTTTGAATTTACCTGTTTGTAGAACTTCATTATCATTTCGAATACTTATCATCTTTTTATAATGCTCAAAAAGGTCTTTGTTAAATTCAACCTTATCAGCAGAAGGTTTTAATGTTTGGTTAGGTAAATATTTTTCCTCTTCATATTTAAAATCAGGCCATACCATAGGCTTTCTACAGTCAGGGTCATTAGCTCCCCACATTCCACATTCCTCACCATAATAAACATAAGGAGCACCAACATAAGTAAACTGGAATATAGTTATAAGTTTATTAACAGCTATTTCATAATCATTAGGTTTGCGGGTATCATAATTTTTATTGCTTCCTTTTCTCAAATCAAAGGTATGCCCCCAATCCCTTATTTTATACTTATCCCTGTTAACAATATTAGTTAATAATCTTTCAGTATCGTGACTATTATTTAAATTCATTTGAACATAGGTTATTTCTTCAGGGAAAGCATTTCTCAAATCCTTAAGTAACTTATCAAATTTTGAAGTACTTACAGCAGTTTTATCATCTGAAAAATAATCTGATACAGCAAACAAGTAATTATAATTCATTACTGCATCAAACTCATCTCCCTGAAGATATGGTTTTACATCTTTGGGAGGGTCTACTATTTCAGCAGTTATATAAGCATCAGGATTAATTGATTTTACATGTTTTCTCCAATCTTTCCAAAACTGATGCTGAACACAAAATGCAACATCAAGACGCCATCCATCTATTCCATCTGCAGGGTCTCCATCTCCATCAGGGTCCATCCATCTGTTGGTAATATCAAATATATAATCCTTCGGACCTTCAACGATTCCATTTTTATCTTCTCTTAATTCAGGAAGCTCTTTTACTCCAAACCATCCTTCATAATCAAACTTTGTTCCTTTTTCAGCATCATCCCAGGAGATAATAGTGAACCAATCTTTATATTTTGAGTTCTTTTGATTCTTCAAAACATCCTGAAAAGCCCAGCTATTGATGCCCATATGATTAAATACACCATCAATAATAATTTTCATATTTCTTTTATGGACTTCCTTAATAAGCTTAATAAATAATTTATCAGCCTCAGTCCAATCCCACGTATTACTATCACCAGGGTCTTCTTTTGCCATTATTAATTTGTCAGCATCTATATCGGGACCAAAATGTGGGTCAACATGATGATAAGTAGAAGCATCATATTTATGAAGTGAAGGCGCCTCAAAAATAGGATTTAAATAAATTGCAGTAATTCCTAAATCTTTTAAATAGTCAAGTTTATCGATGATTCCTTGAAGGTCTCCTCCATATCTTCTTCTTTGAATATTGAACCAGATATCTTTTCCATTTTTCTTTTCGTAAGGTTCTAATCTGTACCAATCTGATGTCCAGGAATGAATTTCAAAAGGGGATTTGTAATCGTGGGGCCAGGAACCTTTAATGCTTTCGAGAGTAGGATCATTAAATATATCTCCATTACTAAAACGTTCAGGAAATATTTGATACCATACTGCTTTTTTTGCCCAGGCAGGAACATTCACATCCATTTGTTTTGTTTGTGCCATAATGCTAATAGAAATTATTAAAATTAAAAAGGCAAGTAATTGTTTCATTTTCAAATCTCAATATTTGTGTAAAACTAAGTAGTTGCATAATTATTGTCAATTTGAAATGACTCTGTGATATGAAGAAAAGTAACTATAAAAATAAGAATCTAGCTTGTTAAAATTGAATCTAAATTAAAATAGTTTATTAGAGTTATGATATGACAAAATTGTTTTTGGTTATTATTTTATTTTTTAATCCTTTTGTTCCTGATGTTAAAAAATTAATTACAGAAGGGGATGAATTTTATGAAAAATTTGAAAATCAAAAAGCATTGAATATATTTCAAGAAGCATACAAGATTGCTCCCGATGATTTTGAAGTTTTATTAAAATTGACAAGGTCATATCTTGATGTTGGTGAAGAATATATGAAGAATGGTGATAAAGGAAAAGCTGAGTTCTATTATAACAAAGCAATTCAATTTTCTGAGACAATGAAATTAAAGTTTCCTGAACAATCAGAGACCTGGGCATATCTTGCAGCTTCAAATGGTGATATGGCAACATTTAAGGGAAGCAAAGATAAAATTAAATATGGTGCCCTTGTCGAAAAGTATGCAAAAAAAGCTATAGAGTTGGATGAAAAGGATACAATGGCTTATGTAATTTTAGGTTTATTTTATTTTGAACTATCAAAGCTTAATTGGTTTGAAAGAACATTTGCCAATACATTCCTAGGTAAAATTCCTGATGGTGGTTTACCTGAAGCTGAACAAAATTTTAAAAAAGCTTTGCGGTTAGAACCGGAATGGATAAAACCAATTTATCATTTGTCTGAAATTTACAGAGAAAAGGATATGAATAAAGAGGAGTTTGCATTACTTAAAAAAGTTGTATCTTTACCCGAGAAAAATTTTAGAGATAAATATCTTAAAGTAGAAGCCAGGGAGAGATTGCAGGAATTACAATAAAAATTATTTAATCAACATCATTTTATTATTGAAAATTTTATCTCCCGAAATTATCTGATAATAATAAACTCCCGAATTTAGATTAGAACCATCAAACTCTAAATCATTATAACCATAACTTAAATTATAGATATTGCTACTGATAATTTTACCTAAAGAGTTATAAATTTTTATTTTAACTTCATTGCTTAAAGTATTATTGTATATCCTGATTTTAGTAGAGGGATTAAAAGGATTTGGATAATTACCTATAACTTCAAAATTAACTGCAATTATTTTTTCCTCTTTTACATCAGTTAACGCATCGAGACTAATAATTGAACACCAGGCTTGATAAATACCGGTTGAATTGTCCATCCAAAAAGCAAATAAGGAATCACCCGAAGATATTATTGAAATATTATCTCCCTGGTAACCCTGTCCCAATCCACCTATTGGAGTTGGTTTAAAATTATGATTACTAATTTTAAAATCTCTCCACGTTAAACCATAATCAGTAGAACGCGATAAATAAACAGAAGCAGAATCATTAGTTGTAGTTCTGTCATCATAGTATAAGACATTGATTCCATTTCTTCCATCCATCGTAACAGCAGGGAAGAACTGTGTTTTACCATTATTTAAATCATCCTGATTTACTCTTATACCGCTGCTGAAAGTATTTCCTCCATCAGTTGAATAGTTTAAAATAATATCTGCATCATTTCCTGCAGGTAACTGCTCTTTTTGAGTTGTTACTATATAAATAATTTTAGAGCCATTCTTTTCACCAACAGCAATTTTCGGCAATCCATTAACACGAATATTTTGTTTATTTGATAGAACTCCTTGAATACCGTTCATTGGAAAGGCGGTTTCTTTAACAAACCAGGATGAACCTCCATTAGTTGATGAAGCAAAACCTGAATACACTTCTTTAAAAGGAGAAAAATTATTTACAACTCCCCAGGTTAAATATATTTTTCCTGTCTCATCAATTGCTGCTTCGACGCCCCAATTTCTTTGAGAAGGATTATTTATTCTTGATTTAGTTGACCAGGTAACTGCTCCATTATCAGAATAATTAAAAAGTATTTTAGGAGGCAATGAATCAAGACTTACATAAAAAGAATATGTTCTTCCAAAGTAAGGGCTTGCAGTATTACCATCAGAAACTGTAATTGCTTTTTCTAAAATATCAGTAACAATTCTATTGTTGTTCGACCAGGTAATTCCATTATCAGTAGAAAAATTTGAAAACAATCCAACAAAAGGTTCTCTTCCTAAATGAGTTAAAATAAATCTACCATTTTTATCAATTGCAATTCCTGGGTCTCCACCGTGATAATTTATATTAGCTCCCCTTGCAGTATCGCTACCAAACCAATCAGCGCCTTTATTTGTTGAAACGTAAATTCCTTCACTTATAAATAAGGATGGTGGAGGAAATGAGATAGCATTTGCCGAAGTAAAAATTATATTATTATTAAGCGGATGGAAAACAGATATCAATTCTGTTTGCGTAACAGTACTTGGATGAATTCTAAAATTTGGAAAGACATTGACTTTAACTTGCGGGAAAATGAATGCTGCAGAAAAAATAAATAATATAAAAATCTTCATAAAAGCCTGAATATTTATAAAAAGCATCGAGCCTTAATTAAATATAATAAACATTCCAATAACATTCACATATTGCTAAATTCGTCTTTAAAATTAGAATACTATTACCTAATTTTGAAATACAATTAAGGTAAACTCTTATAGGAATAGATAATGAAAAAAATGAAAGCCCTTGTAAAAAAACATGCTGAACCAGGATTATGGATGGATGAAATTCCGGTTCCTGAAATAGGCATAAACGATGTCTTAATAAAAATACATAAAACTTCAATTTGCGGAACTGATATTCACATCTATAATTGGGATGAATGGGCACAGAAAACTATTCCTGTTCCTATGGCTGTCGGACATGAATATGTTGGTGTTATCGAAAAAATTGGAAGCAATGTTCGTGATGTTGAAATAGGACAATTAGTAAGTGGAGAAGGACATATTGTATGCGGTCATTGTAGAAACTGTCTTGCAGGAAGAAGGCATTTATGCCCAAATACGAAAGGAGTAGGAGTAAACAGACAAGGTTGTTTTGCTGAATACCTCAGCATTCCTGTTTCAAATGTTTGGCATTGCGACCCTTCAATAAGAAAAGAATTATTTGCAATATTTGATCCATTTGGAAATGCAACACACACAGCATTGTCATTTGATTTACTTGGTGAAGATGTTTTAATTACAGGTGCCGGTCCAATTGGAATAATGGCATCAGCAATAGCAACACACGCTGGAGCAAGAAACGTTGTTATCACTGATATGAATCCTTATAGATTAGAGTTAGCTCGTAAAATGGGAGTTACTAGAGCAGTTGATATCAGCAAAGAAAATATCAGAGATGTAATGCAGCAGCTTGGGATGAAAGAAGGATTTGACGTTGGTCTGGAAATGTCAGGGAATCCTAAAGCACTTAATAGTATGATTGATGTAATGTTCCACGGAGGGAAAATAGCTTTGTTGGGAATATTACCATCAGGTGCCGGAGTTGACTGGGATAAAATAATTTTTGATGGATTAATTCTAAAAGGAATTTACGGACGTGAAATGTTTGAAACCTGGTATAAGATGACAGCAATGCTTCAATCAGGATTAAGCATAGACCAAATAATAACACACAGGTTTGATTACAAAGATTTCCTTGAAGGATTTGAAATAATGAAATCAGGAAATTCAGGAAAAATAATTCTCGATTGGGAAACGGTTTAAAAATTAAAAAATATCCCACGATTAAAATCGTGGGCTAACCTTTTAACTAAGGAATAACTTTGACGACTAAAGTCGTCATCTTCTTTTTATAAATTTACCCATAGCTGAAGCTATGGGATTTGAGAAGAACTTATTTTTATAGCTAAAAGCTATGTTATTATTTAAAATTTTTATTAAAGTATCCCATAACTTTAGTTATGGGTTAAAGGAAATTCCCCATAAACTCCCCTTTCCCCTTGGGAAAGGGGTTGGGGGCTAGGGTTTGAAGGAATAACTTTGACGACTAAAGTCGTCTACATTCTTTTTGTTCATTTACCCATAGCTGAAGCTATGGGATTTCTGAAGGAAATGTTTTTTATTTATTAAAGTATCCCATGACTTCAGTCATGGGTAAAGAAATTCATCCCCACAACTCCCCTTTCCCTTGGGAAAGGGGTTGGGGGATAGGGTAAAAAGAAAATATGTCTCATTCATCTAGTAAAATTTGGCTTCACTTAATATTTGGTACTCGAAATAGACAACCTTATATTTATGAAGAACTTGAAAGAGAATTATATAAATTCATTATAGACAAACTTGAAAACGAATTCTCCTGTAAAGTAAAAGCAGCAAATGGAACTAAAGATCATTTACATTTATTGATTCTTTTTAATCCTCAATATGTTTTAACTGACATAATTAAAGCTATAAAAGGTTCGTCTTCTAATTGGATTAATAATAATCAATTCTTCAGAGGAAAGTTTTATTGGCAAAAAGGTTATTCGGTTTATTCTGTAAGTGAAAGTATTGCTTCTTCAGTTTATAAATATATAATGAATCAAAAAGAACATCATAAGAAGGTTTCTTTTCAAGAAGAGTACAATTCTTTTTTAGATGTTCATAAATTAGAAATATTAGATTAAATCTTAAGGCATTTTATGTTTGAAAAATTTCAGGGACATTATAGCAATATAGTAAACTCCATTAAGGAGGAAGGTTTATTTAAGCAGGAGAGAATTATCCGTACTCCTCAGCAAGCTAACATTGAAGTTACTGGCGGTAAAAAAGTTTTAAATATGTGCGCAAATAATTATCTGGGTTTAGCAGATAATAAGGAAATTATCAAAGCTGCTCAGGAGAGTATGGATAGATGGGGTTATGGACTATCCTCAGTACGTTTCATTTGCGGCACTCAGGAAATTCACAAGGAACTGGAATATAAAATTAGTGAATTCCTTGGTACAGAAGATACCATCCTTTATACTTCTTGCTTTGATGCTAATGGCGGTTTGTTCGAGACTGTACTTGGAGAAGAGGATGCAATCATCAGTGATGAATTGAACCACGCAAGTATCATCGACGGTATTCGTCTTTGCAAAGCAAATAGATATCGATACAAAAATAATGATATGAATGACCTTGAAACAAAATTAAAGGAAGCTTCTGCATCAAAAGTAAAATTAATTGCTACAGATGGTGTATTTTCAATGGATGGTTACATTGCTAACTTAAAAGGCATTTGCGACCTTGCAGAAAAATATGGTGCAATGGTTATGGTGGATGATTCTCACGCTGTTGGTTTTATGGGTAAGACAGGTAAAGGTACACACGAATATAATGATGTAATGGGAAGAGTAGATATCATTACAGGTACTTTGGGTAAAGCTCTTGGAGGTGCAAGCGGTGGTTACACAAGCGGCAGAAAAGAAATTATTGATTTACTTCGTCAGCGTTCACGTCCTTATTTATTTTCAAATACCGTTGCACCAAGCATAGTGGCTGCATCAATTAAAGTACTTGATATGCTGCAGGGTTCAACTGAATTAAGAGATAAGCTTGAAAGCAATACAAAATATTTTAGAGAGAATATTAAAAAAGCAGGATTGAATATTAAGGATGGTGTTCATCCTATAGTTCCAATTATGTTAGGTGATGCTGTTCTTTCACAAAAATTTGCCACCCGTATGCTGGAAAAAGGAGTTTATGTAATTGGATTTTTCTTCCCTGTAGTTCCAAAAGGTACAGCAAGAATTAGAACTCAAATTTCTGCAGCTCATACCAGGGAAGACCTTGATTTTGCAATTAAGTGCTTTGCTGAAGTTAAAGCTGAACTTGGGGTAGAATAAAATTATTTTCCTGCCGCAGAAAATTACTGCGGCATTTTTTATTAATATTTTAGGGATTATTGTGAGGGCAAAATATCTCCTTCTTATTCTTTTTGTTTTTTCTATTAAGGCATTTAGTCAAAACGATTCTTTAATTATCTCCGAAGTAATGTTTAATGCCGAATCAGGTAATAACGAATTTGTTGAGCTATACAATGCAGGTTCGACTCCTTTCGATTTATCCGGATATAAAATAAAATACTTCTGGGATTATCGTGATACAATAAAAGCCTTATCCCAGGGAATGATCATTCCTCCTAAAACCTATGCAGTAATTCTTGAAAATGATTATGATATTTCCACAGGTATTTATAAAAATATAATTCCACCGGAAGCTATTATTTTGGTAATAGATAATACTTTTGGTTCCGGGGGAATGGCTGATGGAAACACCAGATATATTGATTTACTTAATAATACTAATCAGCTGGTTCAAAGGTATACATATAGCCCTAATAATCTTACAGCACATTCAGATGAAATCATATTAAGAAATAGAGATACCTCTGCTTCAAATTGGGGGAATTCAATTTCATATAATGGCAGTCCGGGTAAAGCAAACACAATCATCAAATATTATGATGAACTATCCCTTAGTTCTTTGTATTATCCTGATGATATAATTGAAGGTGATTTTGTAAAATTTAATTTCGTTTTCAAAAATTATGGGGTAAATAATTCCTCCTCATTTACTTTAAAAGTTTATAATGATGTTAATAATGATTCTATGCCCGATTTTGAAGTGTTGATTATAACAAAAAACTTTACTTCTCTATCATCAGCAGATTCTATAATATATACAGATAGCATTGCAGCCTTAATTGGAGATAATAATATCATAAGCATTTTAGAATATCCTCCTGATGAAAATCCCACCAACAATAAAACAATGATGTCCTATTCCGTTCGAGTAAGGAATGACTTTAATGAACTCATTTTAAATGAAGTTAAATATAATCCAATTGATAATGAAGGTGAATGGATTGAAATTTATAATAGAACAAACAAACTAATTAATTTAAGAGGATGGAAGCTTGCAGATAATACGCAAATATTAACCATAACAAATGATTCGATAATTATATATCCTCACGAATATGTTGTTTTAAAAGCAAACTTAAGTTTACCAAACTTATATAAATATGATTTTAGAACAATACTTGCAAATCTTCCTCAATTAAATAATGATGGAGATGCTGTTTTATTGAAGGATGATTATAATAAAGTTATTGATTCAATGATATACCGGGTAACTAATACAAGCATAAAAAACTCTGTTGAGCGGGTAAACTTTGATTCATCTTCAATTAACCTAAATAACTGGCAATATTCCATTGACAGGTTAACAGCTACACCCGGTAGAATAAATTCCGTTACCACTAAAAATATAGACTTAATTGTTCAATCTGCTTCTACTTCCAGCAATTACTTTTTAGTTGATGAACCATTTCGTATTATTTATACATTGCATAATTATGGATTTCAAAATTCATCTACATCTAAATTAAAATTGTATAACGATATAAATGGAGATTCTGTTTTTTCAGAAATTGAATTACTGAATGAAATATCTGTTCCCGATGTTTATGCTGGCAACAATATTAGTGGTACAATAATAGCTGCAGGATTAAAGGAAGGAATAAACTCATTAAAACTTCTAATTAATTATTCTTTTGATAATGATTCTTTAAATAATGATTATTACTTAACTGCAACAGGTGTGAAGATAAACGAAATAAAAAATGATATTGTTATAAATGAAATTATGTATGCACCTATTAATGGTGAATCTGAATGGATAGAATTATATAATAGAAGTAATAAAAATATAAACTTAAAAAATTATATTATCGCAGACTTAAATTTTTCAAACAAAATAATTGACTATGATTTTATTCTTGAACCTTCAAAATATTTGGTTATAAGTACTGACACTACATTGGTTAATTATTATCCGGGACTATCATTCATCACCTCCCAATTTAATCCTCTTAACAATTCTGCTGATAATATTATTATTAGAGATTCATTAAACAGAACTATTGATTCTGTTTTTTATTCTGAATCGTATGGCGGTTTATATGGCAAATCATTAGAAAGGATTGATGTAAATGGTTTATCTATAGATAAGAACAATTGGAAGACTTCCGAACACGCAACTCCCGGTGCTTATAATACTGTTTCAACAAACCACAATAATGTTTCACTTTTAAATGTTTCTATTGTTGAAGAGCTAAGTAATATCAGGATTAAAGCAGATATTATTAATAAAGGATTGAATGCAGCCAATTTTAAAATAAATATTTACGAAGATAAAAATTTAGATTCTCTCCCAGATAATTTAATTGAACAAAAAGATAATTCTTTGACATTTAACTCTTCCACGCAATTTATCTCAGAAGCTTTTGATAAAAATGTGAAAGGATATTTAATTTCACTGGCATTCCCATTGGATGAAGATTCATCTGATAATCAGAAGTATATACTATATAATTATAACATTAATAATAATAATATTGTCCTAAATGAAGTAATGCTTTACAATGAAAATGGTAAGTCATGGGTAGAGTTTTATAATCAAAGCGAAAGAACTATCTTAATAAATGGTAAGAAGTTAAAAGTAAATGATTCAGAGTATCTGCTGGATACTAATCTAATTCTTAGACCTAAAGAATTTATTACTATAACAAATGATAATAAACTATCTCCTTATGGTTGTATCATTTTCAAAAACTTTAGTAATCTTACTAATAGCAAAATTGTTCTTTATGATAGTGCAAATGTTATTGATTCTTTAAATACTAGCTTCTTCAGAAGTAATCTAACTAATAGAACCTATGAAAGAGTCAGTTCTGTTAGCGGCACTAATTCTTATCTAAATTGGACAAAATGTTTAAACGAAAGAGGCTCTACAATAAATGAAGTAAATTCAAATATTTATGTAAAACCTTATACTAAAGATGCAGTATTTATAAATGAAGTTATGTTTAATCCTGGTGTTAATGATAATGAGTTTATAGAAATATATAAAAACTCTAATGAGAATGCTGTAGACATATCAGGATGGGAGTTACATGATGCTAATAAATATATCTGCGATTTATCTTTAACATCTAAAATTATTGCACCAGACAGTTATTATGTAATATCATCAGATACACTAATATTTCTTAAACATAAAATAGGAAATATCAATGTTAATGTTGTAAATAAAAGCTTAGGACTCAATAATGATGGAGATGTAATTATTATAAAAGATGCGTTTGGTAATGTTGTTGATTCATTGCAATATTTAGGAGATTGGATAACACCAACAACATATAAATCCATAGAAAAAATATCATCTGAAGGAAATAATGATAAACAAAACTGGAGAGCATCTGTATCAATTACAGGAGGTACTCCCGGTTATAAAAATAGTATTGAGCACGATGTACCTGCAGCATCAACTGAAAACTTATTAATATCTCCTAATCCTTTTTCACCCGATGAGGATGGCTTTGAGGACTTATCATATATTATTTATAAAAGAGATTATATAGTTGACTATATCAATATCAAAGTATTTGACAGTAAAGGAAGGATGCACAACGATATCAATTATAATAATCTTGGAAGCAAGATGGGTCAAATAATCTTCGAAGGAAAAGATGAGCAGGGTGATTATTTAAAGATGGGAATTTATATTCTACTTATTGAGTTTCATTCTGCACAAAATAATTTTTCTGAGCAATTCAAGAAAACAATTGTTGTAGCAAGAAAGCTATAAGAAAATTATTCAACTATTTTCCAGAAGGAATCTTTACGGATAATTATTCCATTATTAAATTCGAGTAAATCAACTCCGCGTACTTCAATGTATTTGCCAGTATTTGATGTACCTGTAAGAGTCCATTCACTTACTCCAAAGTTTTCTCCCACCCAATGTTTATCGTCTCCATAATGAACATCAGGTATACCTTCAAAGCGCTTTGATAATCCGGCTCTTACTTCATCCTTGCCAACAAATTTATCTCCGCGGGGTTTGCTTCCTCTTGGCATATAGAAAACACAATCATCTGCAAAGAATTCCATAATAGAATCTAAATCGTGACGATTAAAAGCTTCAAGAAATGATTTTAATAATTCAGTAGTTACTTGTCCGGGCATAAAACCTCCTCAGAATAATTCATTTAAAGATATAACTGCATATAAAATTACAATGAAGTGAAGGTTCTTCCAGTGTTTTTGTACAAACGTGGACAAAAAATTAAATCGAATAAACCATTTCACTTAAAGTAATTATTTCACAAGCACGAAAATATTACATAGTGTGTTCGTATAACTATAAAAAAAAATCAAAAAATTAAAATAATTTTATTGGCACAAAAGATGATTATTCTATGTTGTATAAATGACATACATACTCGTTTTAGAACAGAACTTTTGCAAATTAATTCTTAAATGGTTCTGATTTTATGTTTTCGAATGCATTAGGTTGATTATAGTCGGATAAATAGTTAAATGATAAGAATCATTTAAAAAGCCGTAAGGGTTGATAGCTTACGGCTTTTTTATTTTATGCTTCACATAGTATCTTTGCAATTAAATAATAATTACAAATTGCAAAATGTCCATTGTAAATAAAGGCCTTAAGACTGTCCTCATTGGAGTTTTAATAAACTCAATATTAGCAGCCATAAAAATTATCTCAGGAATTGTAGGAAATTCCTATGCGTTAATTGCTGATGGAATTGAATCGACAACTGATATTTTCAGTTCTCTTATTGTCTATGGTGGAATTAGAATTGCTTCCAAACCTCCGGATGAAAATCATCCCTGGGGACACGGCAAGGCTGAATCTTTAGCTGCATTGGTTGTTTCAGTTGCTCTTATTGCTGCTGCTGTAGGGATAGCTTTTCAGAGTATCGGGGAAATATTTAACCCCAGGATGAGTCCTGCACCTTTTACTTTAATTGTACTTACCGGTGTTATTATAATTAAAGAATTTTTATTTAGACGAATGTCTAAGCTTGGTGAAGAAGCTAAAAGTACTGCCATGACTTCTGATGCCTGGCATCATCGTTCAGATGCAATAACATCGGCTGCTGCGTTTATTGGAATTTCAATTTCTTTATTGTTTAACATACCTTCAGCAGACGATTGGGCTGCCTTACTTGCATCTTTTATAATTGCCTTTAATGGCATAAGAATAATGCGATTTGCACTTTATGAAGTAATGGATGCTGCATCTCCTGCAACTATAGAAAATGAAGTTAGAAAAATTTCTAACGGAACTAAAGGTGTAGTTCACGTTGAAAAATGTTTTATAAGAAAAAGCGGCTTTCATTATTTAGTTGATATTCACATATCAGTTGATTCTAAAATTTCAGTTTACAAGGGACACGAGATTGCACATAGATTAAAAGACAATCTTATGGGTTCTAACCTATCTATAAATAATGTTATGGTCCACGTTGAACCTGACGATTACTCACTCAAAGATAATTCAATTATTCAGGATGGAATATGAAATATAGAAAATTAGGAAACTCAGATATACAAATTTCTGAAATATCGCTTGGCTGCTGGACGATGGGCGGCTTAAATTGGGTTAATGGTACTCCAAATGGCTGGGCTAATGTTGATGAAAATGAAATTAAAAAAGCAGTTGATTATGCATTAGATCAAGGGGTTAATCATTTTGATAATGCAGATGTTTATGGCAATGGAAGAGCTGAAAGAATGCTCTCAAGAACTTTAGGGAATAAACTTAATGAAGTAACAATAGCAACTAAAGTAGGTTGGTTTCCCGGAACAGCTGCTCACGTTTTTGAACCTGCACATATAAGACATCAATGTGAGCAATCATTAATAAACTTACAGAGGGACCATATAGACCTTTACTATTTTCATCATGGAGATTTTGGAAAGGATGATGTATATCTTAATGCTGCAATTGAAGTGATGTATAAACTTAAGGATGAAGGTAAGATAAGAGCTATAGGTCAGTCAGCATATAGCCATGAAGATTTTCAAAGGCTTATTCCTAAAGTAAAACCTGTTGCAATTCAAAGTTTTGCAAGTGCCATTGATGACAGGTTTGTGAAAGATGGAAGTCCAACAAGAAAATTATTAGAGGAGTATAATATTTCTTTTATTGCCTTTGGTCCAGTCGCACAAGGCATACTTTTAGGAAAATATAGTAAAGATAATCCTCCAAAGTTTGAGCCCGGTGATCACAGAGCAGGTAATCCAAGATTTTCTAAAGAAAATTTAGAAAGGCTTGAACCAAAAATTGAAAAATTAAAAAGTAAGTTTGGTTCTGATGTTGAAAATTTATCACGAGCAGCTTTACATTATTTGTTACATTATAAAGTTGTTGGTGCTGTCATTCCTGGATTTAGAAATTTAAAACAGGTAATGGCAAATTTACATTACAATGATAAACCCTTAACTGAAGAAGAATTCAATTTTATTAGGGATGTTTTTAAGGAAAGTTAAAACATTATTAAATAATAGATTATAGAAAATCCCGTAATAACTTTGCGGGATTTTTGTTTTAAAAAATATACATCTCTCACAAGCAAAGCTTTATCTATGTAGTTGTTAATGCAAACACAAGTTCCCTTGTTCAGATACTTTGAAGTATCTAGGACATTTACGGAAAGGCAATTTTATGGTACTATTATCCTAAGAATTTATAAACTTAAAACCTTAGGAACCATGATTATTATTATTTTATCTTTTGCAATCGTAGGGGTATACCCTATGAGTTTCCCTTTCGTTATACCGCTGATGGTTATGTCCATGAAAAAAACTTTTACAATCGAAGAAGCGGTTCTAACAGATAGAGGAGTTATACCTTACAAAGTTTACCAGCACAACCCGGTTGGTAACAAATTAAAATACATTAAATGTATAAAGTATAAAAATCTTTATTTATCACTTACTCCTCCAAGTAAGTTATCACCTTATTCTTTGATTTATATAAACAGATAGAATTAATGATTTATACAAATACGCCACAAGTGGTTAGTGAAGGCATAAAAAAACATTTGCTGAAAAAGCATTTAGTTTGCAACCTACAATATGATGAGGGACACAAGTTCGTTATGAGATTCTCGTTTATGCCTTCTCTACTTTGGCAATCCTTATGGTGTATTTACTAACACAGATTATATTATTTCTTCATATAAAATAATTTTGATATTCTTTAATAAAAAAAAATATAGTAAGATTAATTAAGAAATATAACCTTTACCTCAACCTTAAAATAAGATAAAATGACTCATCATAATGAATTTATTTCAGCAGAGGAAAAACATCATTCCGCTGTTGCCGAATACTTTTCTACTAAAACAGAGTTTTGGGATGTTGTGTATGAGAAGGAGCATCCTGCATCAGGACGTTCTCTGATTCAACAGGAAAGTATGATGCACCGAAGGGAAACAGCATTAGAGTACATTTCTAAATATTGTCAAAAAGGAAATGCAATACTTGATGTCGGCTGTGGTACCGGTACTCTGGCTTTGGAGTTGGCAAGAAGAGGTTATGAAGTAAGTGCAGTTGATATTGCTGGAGGAATGATAAACCATCTATTACAAAAAATAAAAAAAGAAAATTTAAATATTAAATGTTTAAAATCTCCCGCTGAAGAAATGCCATTCGATAATGAATGTTTTGATTCTATTACCTGCCTTGGCGTTATTGAATATGTACCTGTTCCTGAGATAGCTTTATTCGAGATGAACAGAGTGATCAAAAAAAATGGATACCTGATTATTTCAATGCCTAATTTGTTAAAGCTTAATAATCTACTAGACCCGGTTCGCCTTATAAAAAGAGGATATAAATATATCCTTAAATCTAAGGAGAAGGAACTAAACTCATTAAATGATTTAAGTACAAATGAAAACTTTTTAAACAAACGTTTTAGATTAAATAAATTTATTGAGATGGCTGAAGAATGTAATTTTAAATTAATTGAACACGAATGTATAGGATATGGACCATTTACTTTTAATGAAAGAAATTTATTCTCCGATTCAATATCTTTAAAGTTGCATTATAAACTTAGTTCACTGGCTAAAAATTATCCCTTCAACTTTTTAAAACATTTTTGCAACAGGTGGGTGTTATGTTTACAGAAAACAGCTTAGTACCTGCAGTAATATTATCAACACATTTGATGGGCTATGGAGTAATTCGTTCACTTGGAAGAATGAATGTTCCAATTATTGCTGTTTACTATGAAAAGAAAGATATGGGATATGTTTCAAAGTATGTAAAGGAAAAATATTTTACACCTCATGCAGAATATCAGGAAGATGCTTTTATTAAAGCTTTAATAGATATAAATAAATCAGGAACCAAGTATGTTTTATTTCCAGCTGATGATGCCTCACTTAATGCAGTTTCTAAAAATAAAAAGTTGCTTGAAAATAATTATATAGTCGGATGTTCTGACTGGGATGTAACTCAAAAATATATTGAAAAACAATACACGTATACAATCGCTGAAAAATTAGGAATAAATGTTCCCAGGACACTTCAGTTAAATGATGTAGATGATTTTACAAAATTAAATTTAAATTTCCCGGTTCTTGTTAAACCAAGTAAAAGTCATGAATATTATAATGCTTTCGGTAAGAAGATGGAAGTGGTTAATAATTATTCTGAACTTGAGTCTGCATATAAAAAAGCAAAGGATAATGGACATGAAGTAATGATTCAGGAAATAATACTTGGTCCTCAGGAAAATGGAATAAATTATAATTCATTAATAATAAATAAAAAAATAGTTCTCGATTTTACCGCAAAAAAAATAAGATACACTCCTACTCCGTACGGTGTTCCATGCTCTGCAGTTTCTATTGAGCCTATACCTGAACTAAAAGGAATCGCTGAAAAAATATTGAATGAAATGAATTTTGAAGGATACTCATGTATAGAATTTAAGAAGGATGAAAGAGATGGAAAATATAAGCTCCTCGAAATAAATGGAAGATTCAACCGCTCAATTATTCATACAGTTGGAGCAGGATTGAATTTCCCCTGGATTTACTACAACTACCTTTTGAATAAAAAATTATTAGATGTTAAGCAAAGTTATGTTAAGGATTTGTATTGGATAGATGAAAGTCACGACCCGATAATGTGTTTGAAACTGTTAAAGGAAAGTTCTTTCAGTCAATTAGTTAATCCATACAAAGGCAGACACGTGTATGCAAACTTTGATGTGAAAGATATGAAACCGTTCTTCAAGAGAATAACTGATTTGTTCAATCTTTTAAAACAAAAGTAGTACTTAAACAAAAGGAACGTAAATGAGAAAAGATTCCATTATCCTCGAGGAGAAGAGGTTACAGGAAGTTATTGACCTGTCTGATTATCAGCAGGTACACGAACGCCACAGAATTTTTCCGGCAGTATTTGAAGACAGGAAACACCAAATGGTTATGGACATTTCTGCAGGTGTAGGACTGGTTGCAAGCAGAATTAAAAAAGATTATCCTTGTGACCTTTACGTAAATGAAACTTCAGAAAAGTGTTTAAACATTTTAACTAAAAACAAGCTTAAAACATTCAATTTTGATCTTGATAATAAAGAGGCATCTTATCCATTCGCAGACCGAACTTTTGATGCAATTATATCTCTTGCAACAATTGAACACTTGATGAATACTGACCATTATCTTTCAGAGATAAGAAGAATACTAAAAGATGATGGATGCTTTTATGTATCAGCTCCAAATTATTCAGGATTAACCTACCTTATCCCTTTTCTAATTACGGGGAAAACTTTCCATGACCCTATGAATTCTGTTGACAAGTATGAGTTTTTTGCTCATATAAGATACTTTACTTATAGAACAATGCTTGAATACTTTTCTGAATATGGTTACAAAGCAGAAGCAGTTTATCTTGGAAAACCTGAAGGCAGCACAAAGTTTAGCAGATTAAAAGACCGTTCAAAATTTAAGGCCTTTATGTTTCAATTTTTAATGACAACCCTCTACAAAATTTTTAATCCACGCTGGGCTGCTGAACCGGTGATTTGTTTTAGAAAAGTAGGAATTGGTGATTATACACTGAAGCCCAAAAAAGTAGTTTTATAATTATATTTTAATAATCTCCCCTACCTTTATAGCCTGTTAAAATTATAACAGGCTTTTTTATTTTTCTATTGACACAAGTAATCTTTTATTTTATATTTCGGTATATAACGAAATGAAATTTATGGAAAAAATTACAAATGTTTTTAAAGCTCTCTCAGACAGTAACAGACTACGTATTCTAAAAATGCTGCAGGATAAGCCTTTATGTTCTTGTGAAATAAGGGAAGTTCTTGGTCTAGCCTCTTCAACAGTATCACAACACTTAGCTATTCTAAAAAAAGAAGAGTTTATTCTAGAAGAAAGAGAAGGAAAGTTTACTAATTTTAAAATTAACCATCACCCTCAAAATCCCCAGGTAGCATCATTATTATCAATTATGAATTTAATCGGTTCAGATGAAGAGATTGCAAAAAAGGATAAAAGCGCAGCAAAAAAAGTAAACAGATTTGAAATAGTCAATAAATAATTCGAAAATTAACGAAATAAAAATATGCTAAAAATAAAAGTATTAGGCCCAGGTTGTAAAAATTGCGTTGACCTTGAACATCTCTGCAGTGAAGTTATTGCAGAAAATGGTATTGAAGCTTCAATAGAAAAGATTACAGATTATAAAGAAATCATGGAGCATGGAATTCTTAGAACTCCGGGTTTAATTATAAATGATAAAATAATTTCTTCAGGTAAAATACCGGTGAAAGCCACTTTAACTCACTGGTTTATGAACGCTCTTGCTGAAGCTGAATAATATGAACAATTTATCTGTAATAGAAAAAATAAAAGGTAATACTCTAAGCAAAACATTAATATACATTACCTTGTTTCTACTGTTCTGGATTATAATTTATATGAATTTAGAACTGTTAACAAATAGCTTGGTTTATAATGTTTTAGGTTTAAACCCTGAAGAGCATTTAACACAAGCAATTTGGTTTTTTATCTTTGAAGTTCCTAAAGTACTGCTTCTATTAACATTGATTGTATTTGGTATAGGAATAATTAGAACATACTTCTCACCTGAACGAACCCGTAAATTATTAGGAGGCAAAAAAACTTTTGCAGGTAATATACTTGCAAGTCTTCTTGGTGTTGTCACTCCATTTTGTTCTTGCTCAGCAATTCCTCTTTTCCTTGGATTTATAGAAGGTGGTGTACCACTAGGAGTAACATTCTCATTCTTAATTGCCGCACCAATGATAAATGAAGTTGCTCTCATACTTCTGTTTGGTTTATTCGGATGGGAGACTGCACTGCTTTATATGACTACAGGATTATTGATAGCAATTTTAGCAGGAACAATTATTGGAAAATTAGGATTGGAAAAGTTTGTTGAAGATTGGGTTTATAAAACTAAAGCCGCTGATATTGAACAGGAAGAAGAAAAATTAAGTTTCAATGACAGAATACAACTTGGCATTACCGCTGTAAAAGAAATTGTATCTAAGGTTTGGATATATATAGTAATCGGTATTTTGGTTGGAGCAGGAATTCACGGGTATGTACCGGAAAATTTTATGGCTTCGTTTATGGGAAAAAGTGCCTGGTGGTCAGTTCCCTCCGCTGTATTACTTGGCATTCCAATGTACTCAAATGCCGCTGGAATAATTCCTATAGTTCAAGCTTTATTAGCAAAAGGTGCTTCATTAGGAACAGTTTTAGCTTTTATGATGGCAGTAATCGGATTATCATTGCCTGAAATGATTATACTTAAAAAAGTTCTGAAGATACAAATGATATTTATCTTCATTGGTATAATGGCTATAGGTATTACTGTAGTCGGGTATTTATTTAATTTACTTTATTAAAAGGATTAAAATGATTTCAGTAAAAATTCTTGGTGTGGGTTGTCCTAAGTGCAGAAATCTTGAAGCGAAGGTTAAGGAATTATTAGTAAAAAATAATATTGAAGCAGAAGTTACAAAAGTAGATGATATTGCAAAAATAATGGGCTATGGAATTATGATGACTCCTGGCTTGGTAATTAATGAAAAAGTAAAAAGCAGCGGCATAATTCCTAAGGAAGAACAAATTTTAAATTGGTTAAAGGAGAATTAAATTGAAAAGAATTTTATCATTAACTTTAATAGCAGTTATTTTTTTATCAATTAATGTTTTTTCACAAAAAGAAAAAAAAGATTTTAGTAAACCTAAAATAACTTTTGTTGAATTAGGTTCTGTAAATTGTATCCCGTGCAAACAAATGCAGCCTGTAATGAAGTCTATTGAAAAAAAATATGGTTCCCAGGTAAAAGTTGTTTTCCACGATGTATGGAAACCGGAGCAAAAACACTTTGCTGATGATTATAATATTAAATTGATACCTACACAAGTATTTCTTGATGAGAAGGGAAATGAATTTTTTAGACATGAAGGATTTTATCCTGAAACCGAAATAGATAAAATATTTTCTAAAAGAGGAATAAAGCCAATTAAATAAATATATGGATTTACTTTTTAATACACTTTATGAAGCGATGACGGGAGCCTTATGGGTTTCTGTTTTAGCCTCTTTCATATGGGGCATCCTAAGCATTATACTTTCACCTTGTCATCTTTCTAGCATTCCATTAATTATTGGATACATAACAACCCAGGGAATTATATCTCTTAAAAAAACATTTTTGATTTCATTTATTTTTGCTGTCGGTATATTAATAACAATAGCATTAATAGGTTTAATAACCGCATCATTAGGAAGAATGATGGGAGATGTCGGCAGTATTGGCAATTATTTTGTAGCTGCTATATTTTTTATAGTGGGTTTATATCTACTTGATATTATTAAATTTAATTGGAATTTTAATTTTCTGGGAAAAGTAAAATCAAAAGGCTTGTTATCAGCTTTTATTCTTGGTTTAATTTTCGGTATCGCTTTAGGTCCTTGCACATTTGCCTATATGGCACCTGTATTGGGCGTAGTTTTTCAAACTGCAAAATCAAATTATTTTTCTTCAATTCTTTTATTATCTGCATTTGGATTAGGACATTGCTCAGTTATAGTTTTATCAGGTACAATGCTCAATAGAGTACAAACTTATCATAACTGGAGTGAGGGTTCAAAAACTATTTTGATAATTAAAAAAATATGCGGAGTGCTGGTTATCTTAGGTGGTATATATCTTTTAACTTTATAAAATCCTTCATTCTCATCTTTTTGATTTTTAGTTACCCTAATTTCTAATTATTTTTAAGCTTACAAATTTTAATATTATGGTCATCAATGGTAGATATTTCATTAAAAAGACTTCGTAAATTAGAAAAAGCTTTCGATGGTAAACGTATTGCCATAGTTGGTGATATGATGTTGGATTGTTATTTCTGGGGAGATGTAAAACGGGTTTCTCCTGAAGCACCTGTTCCTATTGTGGAAATTGATAATGAATTTTTCAGATTTGGCGGCGCTGCCAATTGTGCATTAAATATCTTAAAGCTTGGAGGAATTCCTATTCCCGTTGGTGTTATTGGTAAGGATAATGATGGTGGAATTTTTAACTCGCTGATTAAAGAAACCGGAATTTCATCTGATGGAATTATCATTGATAAGGGCAGACCCACAACGTCCAAGACAAGAGTAATTGCTCAAAATCAGCACGTTGTACGAATTGATAAGGAAAGTAAGGATTATCTTAATTTCGAAGTTCAAAACCAATTATTTTCTTATCTGGCATCATCAATTAAAAAACTTGATGGTATAATTCTACAAGATTACAACAAAGGAGTAATGACTCCGGAATTAATTAAAAAAGTGATTGAACTTGCGAATAAAAATAATGTGCTTGTTACAGTTGACCCTAAATTTAATAATTTCTTTTCTTATAAAGATGTTACTGTGTTCAAACCTAACAGAAAAGAAGCAGAAGATGTTCTTGGATTTAAAATTAAAAATGATGAAGATATAAAATTAGCAGGTACAACATTACTTGAAAAGTTAAATTCAAAATATGTCTTATTAACTTTAGGTGAAGGTGGTATTGCAGTTTTTGAACAAGGTAAAGCGGAAAAGAGAATGCCTACTAAAGCCAGACAAGTTGCGGATGTTTCCGGTGCAGGTGATACTGTTATCTCAACTTTGACAATGGCATTGGCTGCAGGTGCTGATATTTATGAATCATCTTACTTTGCTAATTATGCAGGTGGTTTAGTTTGCGAAGAAGTTGGAATAGTCCCAATTGAAAAAGATAAATTGTTCAAAACTTTAGAAGAAAATTGTAAATGAAAAATTTTGTTTCACGCGAAGAAATAATAAACATTAGAAAAAAATTAAAAGAAGAGAATAAAAAAGTTGTTTTCACTAATGGCGTTTTTGATATATTGCATCCCGGTCACATTGATTATCTAACTAAAGCAAAAGCTCTTGGGGATATTTTAATTGTCGGCTTAAATTCAGATGCATCTGTAAAAAGAATTAAGGGAGAAAAACGTCCGATATTTAACCAGGAAGAAAGAGGAAATCTTTTAGCTTCTCTAAAACCTGTTGATTATGTTTCCATCTTTGAAGAGGATACTCCTTTTAATATTATCAGTGATATTATCCCGGATATTTTGGTAAAAGGGGGAGATTGGTCTATTGATAACATCGTGGGGAGAGACATAGTAGAAGCTAATGGCGGATCGGTTACAAATATCAAATTTATTACATCTCAATCTACTTCTAACATCATCAATACCATCCTGAAGCGTTATGATGCTTAATACATCACTCATTTAGTATTTGATTTTGAATCCATAAAAAGCTCATATTTTATAATATATTTATAATTGATTACTTTTAAAGTTAAATTATTATATTTTAAAGAATTAGGAATATTTGAGCAGGTTTCTTTTGGATGAGAATGAATTAAATAAAGGTGCTGATAACAAGCCTGAAGAAAAACCTAAAAAAGAAAAGAAGAAGAAAACATTATTTAGAAAAATAGTAAATGTTTTTCTTTACATCTTTATAGGAATTTTTGTTATCATTTTATTAGTTCTGGGATTTACCCAAACGTCTACCTTCCGCGGTATTCTGCGTGAACAGGTAGTTGATATAGCAAATAAAGAATTGAATGGCACATTAAGTATTGGCAAAATTGAAGGGACAATTTTTACTTCTCTTATTTTAAAGAATGTATCCGTTAATATGAAAGAGGATACATTGTTTAAAGCAGGATTGGTTGAGGTTCGTACTAGTCCTTTAAAATTATTGTTTAAACAAATCTATGTTAGAAAAGTTGAAATTAAAGATGCATCAATTAAATTAGTTGCAGACGACAAGGGTGTATGGAACATCAGTAAATTACTTCCTCCATCTAAAAAAGATACGACTTCTTCATCATTTCCTTTTACAGTTAATGCACCGGATATAAAATTAGTTAATACTGATTTTTCAATGCAAAACTTTGACAAGGTTGCAAGCAAAAGATTATATGATACTTTGGATATGAAAGATTTTAGGGCAAAAGACATTTATGTTTCTCTGGGAGTTTGGGGTGATATCGATAATGATAGCTATGAAGTTAATATTAAAAATATTTCGATGAAGCCAAACCTCAACAACTTTGCTCTTAAAAAGTTTAATGGAAATTTAACAGTTAATAGAAAAGAAATTCTTGTTGAAGGGATGAATGTTTATACTGAGCTTTCAAAATTTAAAATTGATGCCTCTGTAAAAAACTTTAATATGTTTGACAGTACTGCTGATTTCAACAAAGCTGATTTAAAGTTAAGTATGGTTGCTGATAAATTTGATTTTAAAGATGCTGCTGTTTTCTCTCCTTCCATGAATATGTTTAAAGGTCAGATTTATTCAAAATTTGAAGCATCAGGTTCTACTAAAAAATTAAATCTTGAAAATATTACTTTGGATTATCTTGATACTCATCTTGAGACAAAAGGTGTTGTTTATAATTTACTCGATTCTGATTCACTTTACATTAAAACAGCATTTCAAAATTCACATATAAATCAATTGGACATTGGAGAATTTGTTCCTTCTCTTGGTATTCCTGTTTATAAAGAATATGGAATTATAAATCTTGATACATTGACCTTCGATGGAAGTCCAACAAACTTTAGAACAAATCTTTATTTAAGAACTGATAGAGGTGTTGTATCGGCAGATGTTAAATTAAATGCTGCTGCAAAACCTATAACATATGATTTAAACTTTTATACAAAGGAACTTGACCTTCATCCATTTGCCGGAGTTTCTTCTTCATTAAATACAAAAGGAACAATTGTAGGTTCCGGTTCTAAGCCTGAAGAAATGAACAGTAAGGTTTATATAGGTGCAGATGGTTCTACAATAAACGGCAATTATTTTAGTGCCTTGCAGATTGGAGCAAATGCTGTTAACAGGAAAGTTGATTTTAATCTTCACGTTATTAAAGATACAACCGGTGCAGATTTAAATGGCGCAATAAGCTATAATGATAAGAATATTCCTGAATATAGTATCAAAGGCGGCATAAGATCTTTAGACCTTTATGATTTTGTTAAAGATTCAGCAATGATGAGTAATCTTAATTTTAATATTGATGCAGAAGGTAAAAGTTTTAATGTTGATTCTCTTAACCTCTATATGACCTTGAATGTTTTCAATTCAACCATACAAGGAAAGAAACTTGATAGTACAAGAGCTATAGCCGATATAAGAAGCAATGATAATGGAGAAAGAATTATTAACCTTATTTCTGATATGGCTGATATAACAATATCGGGTGATTATACACTTGCTCAAACATCGGATTTAATAAATAATGAAATTAGATTAATCTCTACTGTTATAAGAGAAAAGATGAAGGACTTTATCCCTCAGGTAAAGGATACAATAGCTGAAATAAGTAAAAACATTGTTGAGAAAAAAGATATTCAACAGAAAAAAACTCCACAGGATTCAACAACTAATATTAAGTACCTGCTAGAATTCAAAGATTTAACTTTAGCTTCACTATTCCTGGATAATAAACATATTGACATAGATGGTGAAATGTCAGGTGAGTTTGTTAATGTTGGAGATAGTATCATAATCACTTATAAGGCTAATTTAGCTCACATAAAATATTGGGGTCCAGATCAGGTTTTCTTTGTAGCAAACTTTGATTTGGATTTTGATTTGCATAATGACCTTTCATCTAAATCAGTTGAGGACATTTATGCTAATCTTGAGTTAAGCACTGAGAGAGTTTTTGCAGGCACTGATGTTAAAAATATTCATCTTAACTTGAAATTAGATCACCAAAATTCAAATATAGATTTCTCCGGCAATCTTGAAAATTATGCATCAGCAAAAATTCTTGGTACTTTTAATTTTAATGACCAGGCTGTAAATGTCATTTTAGATACTTTAAGTGTTAATTATAATAACATAAATGTCTTGAACAGAGAACCTATAGATATTGCATATACTAAAGACAATATTAACTTCAAGAGTTTTGTTCTTGGAAATGAAGCCGGAGATTTTAGTATAAGCGGAATTCTTTCACAAAATAGTAATAGCGATCTGATGTTATCATTAAAAAATATATCAGGTGCATCTATTTTAAAACAGTTGGGGAATATGAGAGATGAAAACAATATTGCTTCTATTATAAATATGGATGCACATATAACCGGTACAATGGATAATCCTGTGGCAGCCATTAATATGACTGTAGATAGTATAACATATAAGAATAAAGTTTTTGGGAATTTAGTATCCAAATTAGATTATAATAATGCTAATATGAATGTTGATGTTCGATTTATTGATTCCACCAATAATAAATCTGCAGCGTTGGAACATCCTTCATTTGTAATTCAAGGTAGTTTACCGATTGATCTTTCATCTCAGGCAAAAGAATTATTTAGCAAGACCAAAGAAATGAATGTAGCAATTAAAGCAGAAAACTTTAACCTTGCTGCATTGGGAGATATTTTACCAACTGTAAATAGATTAAGAGGTATGTTTAATGCAGATTTGAAAATTGGAGGTCTCATTGATAAACCTTCTCCAAGCGGTTTTATCCATTTAAGCAATGCTGGATTTTTATTAGAAACAAATAATCTTGAATACAATACTGCTTTATATGTTGGTATTAATAATGACAATATTTCAATAGATACCTTCTTTGTAGAAAATATTCCTAACACTAAAGAAGGCGGTAGTATGCTTGGATATGGTAATGCTAAATTAAATGGAATGGCTATTGCCTCTTCAAAGTTTAACATTTCTGGTGATTTAAAAATATTGGATGAAGTTTCTAAAACATCAGGATTAGGCGCTTATGGTGATTTAGTTGTAGGTACAAATGGAGATGTTCAATTTACAATTGATGAAAATAGAATGTATTTAAAAGCTCCTATTGTAATTAAAAAAGCTGATGTTACGGTTGTACCATCTCAAGGTTCTTATAAGAACTCAAACTCTCAATTTGTTTATAAATATGTTGAAGATACTGTTCATATAGGTTCAGCAAATCAAGATTTTAATTCTTTAGTTGAAATGTCAAAAGAACAAAAGGAAAGAGAAAGCGCTGAAGGGTCTTCAACCACTTCCATACCTTTTGATTATGATATAAATATGAGTATAGAAGATGAAGCAACTTTCTCTTTTATATTATCTAAAGAATTAAATCAAACCTTAACTGCTGTAATGTCAGGTAATATAGATTATGTTAGCCAAAACGGAAACAGTAATGCACAAGGTGAATTTAAATTGCTGGAAGGTTCAACATTGGAATTTATAAAAACCTTCTCTGCTGAGGGTTCAGTTCGTTTTGAAAATGATATAAGTAATCCATATCTGGATATAACAGCAACTTATAGAGATTACTATTATCCACCGGATTCCTCAACATCTTCTAAGAATGAAATTGAAGCTGCAGTTAAAATAAAAGTTAAAGGTCCATTAAAAGATTTGGATAAGAATTTTATCAAAGAAAAAGATAATATGGCAGTTTACTATGGTAAAGATAATATAGATAACGACAAGCCTGACCCAACAAAAGATGCAGTGGATGCTTTAATGTTTATTGCAACCGGAAAATTCCAGGCAGACTTAACTCAAAATGAAAGAAGTGATGCAGCCGGCCAATTTTCAAGCACAGCAACAACAATTGCGGGCTCGTTAATTGGTGGAGTTTTAAACTCTTATCTTGGAGATTATGTCAGAAGTGTGGAACTAAGACAAGTTGGTACTCAAACTAAATTTAATCTTTCGGGAAAAGTGAACAAGTTTAAATATACAGTGGGTGGCACTACAAGTGTGTTTGAAGATTTTAGTCACGCTAATGTTAGAATCGAATATCCTTTAATTGAAAATTTATCAATGCGTTTTGAAAGAAAAGAAGCAATAAATGAAATGGGTATTACAAACGAAATGGTTAATGAACTGGGACTTAAATACAAATTTGAGTTTTAAATGAAAAAAGAAGTTATTGCGCTCTTTAAAAAGAATCCCAACCAAGCTTTTAAAAGTAGGGATGTAGGGAAAAAATTAAACATATTTGATGAAGATGAACTGGATTCTCTTAAAGTCCTTATGTTTAAGCTTTATGAGGAAGGTATATTAACAAGGAATGGTAAAAAATATAAACTGAATAGAAATAACGGAAATGAATCTTCAATAGAAAGTGATTTACAAAGAAGTAAAAAAGGTGGACGAAGAAAATCTTTTGACGATGAAGGTACAAGACCTCCGAGAGAACAACGCAGAGCAAAGTTAGTTGACAGAGATGTTGTTCCCGGCAATATAAAAGGTGTTCTTCAAGTTACTAAAGTAGGTTTTGGATTTGTTATTGTAAAAGATAAAAATATTAAAGGGGATATTTTTATTGCTCAAAGAAATATTGGTACTGCCTTTAATGGGGATACAGTCGAAGTATCTTTATTTGCAAAGCAGAGGGGTAAAAATATTGAAGGGCAAATTGAAAAAGTAATTAAAAGAAAAAGAGAAGAACTTGTTGGAACACTTCATAAATCAAAAGCCTTTTATTTTGTAACTCCCGATGATTCAGATATTGATAAAGATATTTATGTAGACCCGGAACATCTTAACGGTGCAATTGAAGGACAAAAAGTTATTGTTGGTGAAATTGACTGGTCTGATAGAAAATTAAATCCAGAAGGTGTTATTGTTGAGGTTATAGGAAAGCCGGGTTCAATAGATGCTGAAGTTGTATCCATAGCTAAGGACTTTGACCTTCCTTATAAATTTGATAATACAACTCTTGAAGAAGCAAATAATCTTACTTCAGAAATACCTTTAGAAGAATTAGAAAAAAGAATAGATTTTAGGAGTAAAAATGTCTTCACCATTGATCCAGCTGATGCAAAGGATTTTGATGATGCATTATCAATTGAAAATTTGGAGAATGGAAATTATAGAATAGGAATACATATCGCTGATGTTGCTCATTATGTTAACCTTAAATCATCCATTGATAAGGAAGCAGAACAAAGAGGCAATAGTGTTTATCTTGTTGGAAAAGTAATCCCGATGATTCCTGAAAATCTTTCAACAAATATTTGCTCTCTTGTACCTTATGAAGATAGATTGACTTATTCCTGTATAGTTGAAATAACAAAGAGAGGAAAAGTTGAATCATATCAATTAGCAAAAACTATTATCAATAGTAAAAGAAGATACAATTATGATGAAGTACAGGAAATAATTGATAATGAAAAAGGTGATTTTGTTGAAGAACTTTTAACTCTTAATGCCATTGCAACTAACCTTCGCAAAAAAAGAATGCGTGAAGGAAGTATTGATTTTAGTTCTACCGAAGTTAAATTTGAACTTGATGAAAACAATAAACCTATTGGCATTTATAAAAAAGAAATTAAAGAAAGCAATATGCTGATTGAAGAGTTTATGCTTTTGGCTAATAAAATAGTTGCTAAACATATTGCTGTTCCAGGATATAGGAGACAGCCTCCTCCATTTGTCTATCGCATTCATGATCTTCCTGACCCTGAAAAGCTTGAAGATTTTTCAAAGTTTGTTAAGACTTTAGGTTACCATTTTAATCCTCACGCAAAAGCAAAGACAAATCAATTGCAGGCGTTGATGGAAGAAGTAAAAGGTAAAGAAGAAGAAGCAGTTATTAGTGAACTTGCAATCCGTTCTATGGCGAAAGCTATTTACTCAACCAATAATATTGGGCACTATGGATTGGGATTTCAATATTATACTCATTTTACTTCGCCTATAAGAAGGTATTCAGATTTATTAGTACATAGATTATTATTTCAATATAATGACAAAGATGGTAAACCAATTTATAATCAAGAACATCTTGAATCTATATGCGATCATATCTCAATTACCGAAAGGTCAGCAGTAGATGCTGAGCGATACTCAGTTAAACTGAAACAAGTTGAATACTTGAAAGATAAAGTTGGTGACCAATTTGAGGCAATTGTTTCTGGTGTTACACCTTACGGATTGTTTGTAAAATTAGTAGATATTTTGGCTGAAGGATTAATTAAATTAAGAGATTTGCAAGGAGATTTATATGTGTTCGATGAAAAGAAATTTGCGTTGATAGGAAGAATTCATAAAAAGCAATATAGGTTCGGCGATAAATTGAAAGTTCAATTAATTAGAGTAGATACTGAAAAATTAGAAATTGATTTCACTATTATAGATTAAAGGTTTTTACCATATGAAAAAATATTTTTTCATTCTTTTTCTGTTTGCTATTAGTTCTGCTTTTGCACAATTCGGGCAGAATAAAGTTCAATATAAAAATTTTGAATGGTATTATATTCAAACAGAACATTTTGATATTTACTTTACTAAACAGGGGAGTATGCTTGCAGAATTTACTGCCAAGGCTGCTGAGGAAGCATTATCTTCAATTCAAAATAGTTTTAAATATAGAATTAATAATAGAATTACTTTTATTGTTTACAACTCCACAAATGATTTTCAAGAAACCAATGTTACTGATCAATATCTTACAGAAGGTATAGAAGGATTTACTGAGTTATTTAAAAATAGAGTAGTAATTCAATTTATGGGTTCATATAAGGAATTAAGACACCTTATTCATCATGAACTTACACACGCTGTTATGAACGATATGTTTTTTGGCGGGTCAATTCAAAATGTTATTACCAATAATATAAACATAAATCTTCCTTTGTGGTTTTCAGAAGGTATGGCTGAATATCAGTCATTGGGATGGGATGTTAATACTGATATGTATATAAGAGATGCTGCAATAAGCGAGTATCTTCCTGATATACCTCAACTGGATGGGTATTTTGCTTATAGAGGTGGACAATCTGTTTTTTATTATATATCTCAAAAATATGGAAAAGAAAAAATTGGTGAGTTAATCAATAAGGTTAAAGGGAATGGAAATCTTGAGCAAGGCTTGAAAGAATCTATTGGTCTTAATCTTGAAGAATTAAATGAAAGATGGAAAAAAGATATTAAACAAAAATATTGGCCTGACATTGCAATAAGACAAGAACCGGCAGAATTTTCAAAGCAGTTAACTGACCATAGAAAGGATGGAGGATTTTATAATACAAGTCCTGCCCTTTCACCCCAGGGAGATAAGATTGCTTTTATTACAAATAGAAATATCTTTTTTGATGTTTATTTGATGAGCGCTATAGATGGGAAAATTATTAAGAAATTAATTGAAGGTAATAGAACTAATGATTTTGAACAGTTGAATATTTTAACACCGGGATTAAGCTGGTCTCCTGATGGAAGAAGAATTGCTTTGTCGGCAAAGAGCGGAGGTTGGGATGTAATTTATCTTATTGATGTTGAAAGTGAAGATAGAGAAGAGTTAACTAATTTACGTCTTGATGAAATAAAAAATGTTCAATGGTCACCTGATGGGAAAAAAATATTATTCGTTGGTCATACAGCATCTCAATCAGATGTTTATGTTTATGATTTAACAACAAAAGAAATGATCAATTTAACAAACGATATTTTCTCAGATAATTTTGCCAGCTGGTCTCCTGATGGAAATACTATCTATTTTACTTCTGATAGATTAGACAATCTTGAATCTTATTCATTGCCGGATAGTTTTAAGATTTATAATCATAATTACACCCAGGATGACATTTATTCAATGAATCTTTTAACTAAAAAATTAACAAGGATAACGAACCTGCCATTAAGTAATGAAAGTTCGCCTGTTGTTGGTCCTAATGGAGATGAAATTCTTTTTATTTCTGATTTAAATGGTATAAGTAATATTTATAAAAAGAAGATTGGCAATAATGATTCCATCAATCCAAGTGCCGATCCTATACCGGTTACAAATTCATTAAATGGTTTGTATCAACTTTCAATTTCCAAAGATGGAAAAAAACTTGCTTTTTCATCATTGCATCAGGCAGCATATAATATTTTCCTTATGAATAATCCTTTTGAAGCTACTCTTGATACTAATAAGCTTAAACCAACTTTATATATATCTAAACTGCTTTCATTAAAAAATAACCAGATTGAAGATAAAGCCAAAGTTGATACTACAGTAACTAATAGTACTAATAAAGATTCATCAAGCATTTTTTATACAGGCAATATTGTTGATACAACAAATGTTTATGGAGATTCCATAAAAATTGATTTTAATAATTATGTATTTGGAAATAACATTAAGGTTACTCCTGATTCAACTATAAATGAAAATTTTAAATTATCAGATAATTTAGATAAGAATGGTAATTATAGAGTAAATAAATATAAAATTACTTTTTCACCTGATATAGTTTATGCAAATGCAGGTTATAGTACACTTTACGGTTTATTAGGAACAACAGTCTTATCATTTAGCGATGTGCTTGGTAATCATAGATTAATAGGTCAAACCAGTTTGCAAATTGATTTAAAGAATTCTGATTATGGATTGGCTTATTACTATTTGCCAAATAGATTGGATATAGGAATTGAAGGTTTTCATACTGCAAGATTTGTCTATTTAAGAAGTCTTGATGGTCAGGACCTCTATAGGTTTAGAAATTATGGTTTAGTTTTTTCATTAAGCTATCCATTAAATAGATTTTACAGATTTGATGCTGCATTAAGTTATTTAAATTTATCACAGGAAAACCTTGAGAATTCTGCAGTTGCAAATCAGAAGGTTAATTATTTAATCCCAAACTTAAGTTTCATTCACGATAATATACTTTGGGGATATACAGCCCCAATCGAAGGAGTACGTTATCGATTAGATGCAATGGGAAATCCTGGTATTGGAAATTCAAAGTTAAGCTTTTATTCCTTATTAGGTGACTATAGAAAATATTTCAGGTTCTGGTATGATTATTCATTTGCATTCAGATTGGCGGGAGGATATTCAGGAGGAAATAATCCACAAAGATTTTTCATTGGTGGTATTGAAAATTGGATAAACAGAAGTTTTTCAACTGGAGATATTCCATTAAATTCACCATCAGATTATGCATTCTTAACTGCTGCACTTCCTTTAAGAGGATATAATTATGCGGAACAGATAGGAACAAAATATGCATTAATGAATATGGAATTCAGATTTCCGTTCATTCGTTACCTTGTAACAGGAATTCCAATTTTATTCAGCAATGTTTTAGGCGCCGCTTTTATAGATATGGGAACTGCCTGGGATAAAAATAAAGAACTTCAATTCTTTCACAAAAATGAAAATGGAAAAGTTGTTTCAAAAGACCTTTTAATGGGTACAGGTTTAGGTGCAAGAATATTTTTCTTGTACTTCCTTGTAAGGTTTGATGTTGCGTGGGCATATAATGTAGAACATTTTTCTAAGCCGAAGTACTATATTTCTTTAGGGGCAGATTTCTAAATCTTATAAAAAATTATTAAAAAGCATCTTCAAATTTGGAGATGCTTTTTTTGTTTTAAAATTAATTTATTTATTTAATAAATTTTTTATATATTGAAAAAAATATTCCTCGAGGTTAAAAAATGTATAATTTTTATACAGTTAAAGGAAAATCAAGCTTTCCTCTTTTAATCGCAATGCTTGCCTTACCTCAGTTAGTGGGGTTAGCAAATATTCTAATTATTGGGGATGATGTTAATATATATAACTCCATAGCTAAACCAAGTTTTGCTCCTCCGCCTTATTACTTCGCACCTATATGGATTTTTTTATATCTCTTAATGGGTTATGCATCCTATAGGATTGCTCTATTTTATAATAATCAAAACCATAAAAATGCATATACAATTTATCTTCTTCAATTATTTTTGAATTTTTTATGGCCTATTTTATTTTTTGAATATGCACTTTATGAAGCTGCACTAATTGAAATAATGATTTTGGCAGTTTTGATTTTCTTTTGTGTAATGTCCTTTAATGAATTAGATTCATTAGCTGGAGTAGTAATGGTCCCTTATTTAGCATGGGTAATCTTTGCCACTATTCTAAATTATTTTATATTCATCCTCAACTAAGGAACATTTCTGTGATTTACGATGTAAATCATTTTACATTTAAGGATTATAATAACGATTAGGATTATGCATAGGATATTAATGTTTAAAAAGTGGATATGGCTTCTCGTTATCTTTGGACTTTTTGAATTTAGCTCAAATGACCTTTCAGGCAAAAGGCTTGCTCTTATTTCTTATTCAAAAATTCCTGAATATGATATATCCAATCCTCCTCCACTTGCAGTCATAGGAGATTTACAGCGTACTAGTTTGTTTGAAATTATTTTAGGTCGGGAGCAAAATGATGAAGAAAGAACTAAGCTTGCAAATGCACTCAGCAAGGAAGGTACAGCAGTAAATATTCTCCTTGGTGATATGGTTTTTGAAGGAGACAATTATAGCGATTGGAAATATTTTGATACTTTAGTTAAACCGATAATTAGAAATCGCTCTGCATTAATTCCTGTAATGGGTAATCACGAATATTTTGGCAATGTAAGGAATGGATTTAAATTTATTTCAGAAAGATTTCCTCAGCTTTCCGGCTCTACCTGGTCTACAATGGTTTATGATAGTTTAGGTTTAATCTTTCTTGACTCTAATTTTCCTCAATTAATGGGAGATGGCTGGAACAAACAAATTAAATGGTATAAAGAAACATTAGCAAAAATGGACACAAGTTCCGAAATTAAAGGGATATTGGTTTTTACTCACCATCCACCTTTTACAAATAGTAAGGTAACTACCGATGAGATTATGGTGCAGAAAGCTTTTTTGCAGGATTTCCTTAATTCTCCTAAAACAATTAGTTTCTTTTCAGGCCACGCTCATACATATGAAAGATTTAAAGAAAAAGGGAAGATGTTCATAGTTTCGGGCGGTGGAGGTGGACCAAGAGTTATGCTAAATAAAGGAAAAGGATGTCACGATGACCTATGTTCTTTACCTGCCCCCAGACCATTCCATTATTTGTTACTTGATAGAATCGGGGACGAACTTGATATAAAAGTAAAAGGATTGCCTAAGTCAACTAATCAAGTTAAACTTATAGACGAATTTACTTTATCTTTAAAATAATCTTACAATTTTCTGAATCCTTTTTCACTTTCCGCTCTCTAACTACAAGTAAACAATTTTCCATTAGGAGCATCTTTGGCACATAAATTTTTTGAAGAAAAACGTCCTCATACCGGTTTAACTTATGAGGAATATAGTAATGCATTTTTAAGTTATACTCAAACTAAAAATAAAAACTTCTCATCTGATGCTGAAAAAGAATTATTTGATTACACTAAATTAAATTATCAAAGAAGCAGCAGAATAGATAAGAATTACAAAATATCAGATGAAGTTAGAAAAAATATTGAATCAATAGATGAGCCTCAAATTTGGATGTTGATAACTGAGAATTGGTGTGGAGATTCTGCACAAAATCTTCCATATATAGCTAAAATAGCAGCAATTAACCCTTTAATAGACTTTAGAATAATATTAAGAGATTCCAATGAAGATATTATGGATATGTATTTAACAAATGGTACCAGGAGTATCCCCAAATTAATTGTTTTTAATTTAGAAGGAAATGAAATTTTTCAATGGGGACCAAGACCAGTTGAAGCTCAAAAGGTAATATTAGAAGCTAAAGCTGAAAATTTGCCTAAAAAAGAGATGTACGAACGTCTTCATTTATGGTATGGAAGAGATAATGGGAAACAATTGGAGAAAGAAATAGTACAAAAGGTAATTGAACATACAGAAAAAATAATATAACCACTGAGTAAATCAGTAAAACTCTCCAATTACAAAAGGGCTCATTAGAGCCCTTTTTCATTCAAATAAATGAATATCATAAACATTCTCAATTTTACTATTCGGCTTTTTTTTGAGTAAATTAATGGGGATGCAAACAGAAGAAGAGGCCTTAAAAGCTTCGTCCTGTGAATTGTATAAATCTTTTACTTTCGCACTACCTATAGAAATATTGCCCCATTTTCCTTCAACTTTTACTATATACCTATTTGTATTCATCGATGTCCTCATCTAAGCTTTGGCAAAGATATGTTTTGGAGGAATCATTATTGGTGATAAATAACAAGGATTGAAGAAGTACCTTCGAGGCAAAAAATTTATAAACTAAACTGTTTCGAACTTTATCCAGTTAGCCCTTGATTTATCAGGATAAGGAGTACCTGCTGTAAAGATTACAACATCTCCTTTATTCACAAATCCTTCTTTTAATATTAATTCTTTTGCTTTATCAATTGCAATATTTTCTTTATCAATATCGTGTAAATACATCGGCTGAATTCCCCACACGAGGCAAAGTCTATTTATAGTATCGTTGTTATTGGAGAATGCAATTATTTTAGCTTTAGGTTTGAACTTTGAAAACAAATCAGCAGTTCTACCTTTGATAGTAAAAATTGCAATTGCTTTCGCATCAATTTGCCTGCTCATTGCAGTAATAGCTCTTCCTATTGAATCAAATAAATTTTCTTCAGGCTGAACTGGAATTTTAAACAAAGATTCAGATATAGGATTAAGATGCAGTTCAGTATTGCAAACTATATCATTCATTATCTTAACAGCCTTAAGCGGATACTTACCAATTGAGGTTTCCCCGCTAAGCATAACTGCATCAGTACCATCCCAAACGGCGTTAGCCACATCAGAAGCTTCAGCTCGGGTTGGGATTGGATTTTCTATCATTGATTCAAGCATTTGAGTTGCAGTAATTACAAGCTTACCAACAGAATTACATTTTTTAATAATCAATTTTTGCAGAACAGGTACTTCTTGAGGCGGCAGCTCAACACCTAAATCTCCACGGGCAATCATAATACCATCAGCAACATCAATGATATCATCCAGGCAATCAACTGCTTCCTTCTTTTCAATCTTAGCTATTATAGGTAAATCAGCATTATGTTTGTGCAGCCATTCTCTAAGCTCAGTTATATCAGATGCTTTACGGACAAATGAAAGAGCTACATAATCAACACGATGCTTCAATGCAAACTCCAGGTCTTTGTAATCCTTTTCAGTTAATGAAGGAGTAGAAAGATTCATTCCCGGAAGGTTCATTCCTTTTTTAGGTTTTAATATGCCGCCAATTTCAATATAGCATATCAAGGAGTTTTCTTTTTTCTCATCTACTCTTAAACGAATAAGACCATCATTAATTAATATTGGGTCACCAACTTTAGCATCATCTATTAATGATTTATAAGAGCAGCAAATTTTATCTTTAGTACCAACACAATCATTAACTGAAATTTCAATGAACTCACCGGTTTCAATTTCAATTTCAGGTTTCTCAAGATTACCAATTCTTATTTTTGGTCCTTGTAAATCTACAAGGACTGCCAGAGGTGTATCAAGTTTTTTTGTGATGGTATCAATGTTGGAATATAACTCTTCAAAAAAATTATAATCAACGTGAGAGAAATTAAAACGAATACCATCAATTCCCTGAAGTAAAAGTTTTTCAAGTTTATCCGGTGCACTTGTAGCAGGACCTATAGTGCATAAAATTTTAGTTTTAGCAAATGAACAATTTCTCATAACAAAATAGATTTTAAATGATGTTCAAATGTAATTAAAATGAAATTATTAATTAAATGGGAGAGCAAGAATGATCTTAAATAAAGATTAAGAAGATTATAAAAGATAAGCCTGATTTATAAATTTGTTTTCATCCCAGAGGAATGAGTCAGAAGTAACCCCGGCTAAAGAATAATACAACAATAAATTCCGCTTCCCTTTTTCAGGGAAGGGGGTAAGGGATAAGTATCTAAAAAAAATAAATTCTTTATTAGGTCGGGCTTCTCGGTACATTTTCTTCGCTTCGCTCAGAAAACACTCGAAGACCGTTCGCCTTTTGTCCCATTTTCTTTTTTAATAAAGTGTGGCTTTCCCTGTGACTTGCATAGACACAACTTCACATAAAAAAAGGCTCAGCGTTTGTGCTGAGCCTTCCTAGATTAACTAATATAATTGAACTGTTATACTAAACCCTGGTCTAACATTGCATCTGCTACTTTTAAGAATCCTGCAATGTTTGCACCATTAACGTAGTTACCTGGTGTTCCGAATTTTTCTGCTGTACTTAAGCAGGTATCGTGAATGTCTTTCATAATAGTATGCAATTTTGCATCAACTTCTTCTCTTGACCAGTTATATCTCATTGAATTTTGGCTCATTTCTAATCCTGATGTTGCAACACCACCTGCATTAGCAGCCTTACCAGGAGCAAACATAATTCCAGCTTGTGAAATTAATTTGTATGCACCTAATGTAGTTGGCATATTTGCAGCTTCGCAAACAACCTTAACGCCATTTTTAATAACTTCTTTTGCGTCTTCTTCGTTCAATTCATTTTGAGTTGCAGCAGGAATACAAACATCAACCGGTACACTCCAAGGTTTCTTACCTGCAAAGAATTTAACTTTAAATTTATCTGCGTAATCTTTTATTCTATCGTTAGCACTTGCTCTAAGCTCTAACATATAGTCAATCTTTTCTCCTGATATTCCATCTTCATCCAGAATAAATCCATCAGGACCTGATAGGGTAACAACCTTACCTCCTAATTGAGCAATCTTTGTACAAGCGCCCCAAGCTACGTTACCGAAACCTGAAACTGCAAATTTCTTACCTTCTACTTCCATACCTTTAGTTCTTAACATTTCCTGAGCAAAGTAAGTAGCACCAAAGCCAGTAGCTTCAGGTCTAACTAATGAACCACCCCAGTTTAATCCCTTACCAGTAAGAACACCAGTGAATTCATTTCTTAATCTTTTATATTGACCAAATAAGTAACCGATTTCTCTTCCACCAACGCCAATATCACCAGCAGGAACGTCAGTATTAGGCCCGATATGACGGAATAATTCAGTCATAAAGCTTTGGCAAAAACGCATAACTTCGTTGTCGCTCTTTCCTTTTGGATCGAAATCTGAACCACCTTTACCACCACCCATAGGTAATGTTGTTAAACTATTTTTGAATACTTGTTCAAAGGCTAAGAATTTTAAAATACCTAAGTTAACAGAAGGATGGAATCTTAAACCACCTTTATAAGGACCAATTGCGCTGTTCATATTAATTCTGAACCCACGGTTTATATGAATTTCACCCTGGTCATCCATCCAGGGAACACGGAACATCATAACTCTTTCAGGTTCAACCATTCTCTCTAAAATTTTCGCAGAACGATATTCGGGATGACGTTCTAACACTAAATCTAAAGAATCAAATACTTCTTCAACAGCCTGATGAAACTCAGGTTCAGCAGGATTTTTAGCCTTAACTTCTGCTACTAATTTTTTTACGTACTCTGACATAAGATCCTCTTAAAATAATTTTTGTTTATTGTAATTTTTATGATAATTATTAATTAGAAAACCGAACTTTGCTTTATTAAATAAGGAAGTGCACAGATATGCATAATTCACTTTGGAAGACGAAATAAACTCTTGTTTCCCCAAAAATTTCACATAGTCTCTAAAACTTAAAGAGTGACTAAACTGATTCGTAAACTACCACATTAAATATTTTTTACTTAACTAAATTACTAATTTATAATTCAAAAACTCAAACTTTTTAAAACTTTTTTTTAATTTTTGCTGCTTGTTTAGATAAAAGTGTTTAGCTATTTTAACGCAGCTAAAGAAAAAACCGCAAAGGATACATTTACTATGCTTGATAAAATAATTAAAGAAAAAGTTGAACAATCTATCGGTATTCTAAAAGATAAGAATATTGATATGTGGCTGATATTTGCACGCGAAAGTTCTACTGTTCATGACCCTATGATGGATATGGTTGTGGGTAAAAATTGCACCTGGCACTCAGCTTTTATCTTCTGTAAAGATGGTGATACCGCTGCAATTGTTGGTTCAATTGAAGAAAGCAATTTTACAGAATTGGAATGTTTTAAAGAAGTTATAGGGTATGTTCAATCTGTAAAAGAACCTTTGTTAGAATACTTGAAGAAAAAAAATCCTGAACAAATCGCGATAAACTTCTCTGTTAATTCAAGTCTTGCTGATGGTCTTTCACATGGAATGTATATTACATTACGAGAGTACCTGATGGAGATAGGAATGGAGAATAGATTAATTTCTGCTGAAGAAATTGTTTCATCAGTAAAAGGCAGAAAGTCACCTTCTGAATTGGCGATTATGAAAGAAGCCATAACTGAAACTTTAAGAATTTTTGATGAGGTTACAAAGTTTATTAAACCCGGAAAAACTGAAAAAGAAATTTCAGATTTTACAAAGCAATTTGTTTTTGACAAAGGATTTGGATTAGCTTGGGATGAAGACCATTGTCCTGCTGTATTCACAGGTCCTGATACTGCAGGAGCTCATTCAGGTCCAACAGATAAGAGAGTTGAAAAAGGACATATTGTTAATATGGACTTTGGAATTTTATATAAAGGTTATTGTTCTGACTTGCAGCGTATGTGGTATGTTCTAAAAGATGATGAAACTGATGCACCTGAAGAAGTTAAAAAAGGATTTAATATAATTAAAGATGCAATCAGAATGTCTGCTGCAAAATTAAAACCAGGAATGACAGGCTGCGAGATTGATGACATAGCCCGCAACTATATTACTGAAAATGGATATGAAGAATATCCACATGGATTGGGACATCAGGTTGGCAGACAAGTTCACGATGGTGGAGCTGGATTATTTCCAAGATGGGAAAGATATGGTAATGCTCCATTTATGAAGCTTGAGAAAAACCAGATATTTACAATTGAACCCCGCTTGCCAGTCGCAGGCTATGGAACTTCAACATTAGAAGAAATGGTTTATTTAACTGAAGATGGTTGCGAGTTTATCTCCACTCCACAAGAAGAGTTAATGCTGATAAGATAAAGGCTATTGATTTGTGTTGGATTTTGCCTCCGTATTTATTGCGGAGGCATTTTTTTTCACTCTTTATTTATGATAGGGCAAAAAAGAGTTCCTCATCCCGTAGGGATACATTAATAATAACAAAGTTCAACAAATAAGCTTTGCATCCCGTAGGGATACATTAGAAATTTTCTATTTATCACTCCTAATATTTATATTTATTTTTATTCAAAATAATTATTTCTTATGCCTAATACATATACTCAAATTTACTTGCACTTCATTTTTGTTGTTAAAGGGAGAGAGTCGTTACTAAACAAAAAAGTACATGAAGATTTATTTCGATATTTTAATTCTATAATTAATTTAAAAACTCAAAAACTACTTGCGTTAAATGGTTATTTGGATCATCTACATCTTCTTATAAGTATAGACCCAAATAAATCAATATCTGATTTGGTAAAAGAATTAAAAGTACACTCTACTAAATTCATAAAGGGGAATCTAAACGTAAAAAGTTTCTCTTGGCAAGGCGGATATGCTTGTTTTTCTTACGGAGCATCGCAGCTCAGTAAGGTCAAAACTTACATTGCTAAACAAGAAGAGCATCATAAGTCAAAATCTTTTAAGGAAGAGTATGAAAGATTCCTGAAAGCTTTTAATATTCCATATGATGAAAGATATGTATTCGAATATCTAGACCTTGATTAATGTATCCCTACGGGATGCACAATGTTTTGATTAGGTTTGTTATTATTAATGTATCCCTACGGGATGAAAAATAAATTCAATCAACAAATAACATTAAAAAAATCCCAAGCTTTAACTTGGGATTTTTAATTTTAAATAAGTAACTACAACTTTTATTTTACTAAAGAAAGTTTTTTAACTTCAGAATAGTTGTTTGCAGTTATTTTGTAGAAATATGTTCCGGTACTTAAGGATGATGCATCAAAATTAATTTTATGTGCACCTGCTTTTAAGAATCCATTAACTAACTGTGCAACTTCCTGCCCAAGTATATTATAAACAGATAATTTTACATTACCATCCATGGCAATACTAAAGCTGATATTTGTTGTTGGGTTGAATGGATTAGGATAATTTTGCGACAAAGTATAAGTTAAAGAATTAACATCAGCAGTTAAGCTGCCGGCGACCTTACTTGTCCCATCATAATCAACCTGTACTAATGTATAAGTGTAAGAACCATTCAATAAATTTTTGTCAACAAAAGAATAAATTTGTTTTTCTGATGTTGTACCTTTTCCTGTTACATTACCAATAACATTACCATCTCTTTTTAAAATGAAATGACTATTATTAGTTTCAGTAGAAGTACTCCAATTTAATGTAACCTTATTACCATTTACTAAACTGGTAAAACTTTCAAGTTCAACAGGTACGGTATTATACTTATTGAAATAACCGGTATGCTGGGCATCGTATAAATACATCGGCAATAATATTTCATCTTCATTATAAGGAAGACCGGTATTCCATAAATAATAAAATGCATCTTTAGGTGCTGCAAAGTTGAAGGAACCTCCAAAGATATCAAGAGTATTATTTCCATCAACATCTAATAATGATGGCTGTTGGAAACTTGTATTCTTTTGAACTTTCAAAGGATATCCGGTAACTGGTGTGTTATCAAGGTTAACAGCATTGTAATAACCTGAATCTCCGAATTGAATATTCTGGTCAAATAGTAATTCCATAGCAGGATCACTATCAAGGTTTGCAATTGTAATTTGATTAGCCATACCAAAGAATGGTCCTAAAGGAAAATTAGGAAGAGTAGTTCCATCTTTTTTAAATCCATAAATGAAACAATCAGGTGTTGTTGATGAACCATATTCAGGGAATAAAATATCTAAAGTATCATCACCATCAATATCAGCTATTGAAGGAGCACCATAAACCCATCCAACACAAGTCTTAGGCCATCCCGGATAAGTTGTACCATTATTTCTTATAACGTACATAACTCCGGCAGATGATTCGTGTGAACCAAAAACTATTTCTTTTTGGCCATCATTATCAATGTCAACTAAAATAGAAGCAGAATATGAATTTGAACCATTGACAGTATCTCTGATAGTATAAGGGAATCCAGGTAGAGTATTCCCATCTTTATCAAATCCATGAATTTTTTTGGTTGATTGAATAAAAATTTCTTTGAAACCATCATTGTTAACATCACCAACAGAGGCATTAGCTGCAACGTATCTATCCATTAATTTCGGCCATCCGGGCATTTGGGTACCGTCTCCCTTAAGAACATTTGCTCTATAGTTTCTATCACCGAAAACAATTTCCAAAGAACCATTATTGTCTACATCAGCAAGAGTAACGCCCATTGGGTATTTACCAGTAGTAAATGGAAAACCTGTAACATCTGTTCCATCTTTTTCGTATGCATAAATCTTACCTCCTAAAGCTCCACCTACACCTGTAACAAGTTCACCTTGTCCATCACCATCAATATCACCAAAAGATATTGACCATGCAACTTCATTGTTTACTGCATAAGTTTTTGGCCAGCCTGTTACATAGGAAGTATCTTTATTTATTGCATAAAGAACTTGCCCTGAACCAAATACTAATTCAAGGTCAGCATCTGCATCCATATTGCAGAAAATACCTCCTGTTTTTGGTGAGAAGACTACATATCCACCTTTAACAGGAAAATTACTGAATAAAGTATAAGCATCGGGATTATATAAAGATTTAAAATATCCGTCTGTTTGAGATGACAATTCATCTTGATACTTACCATCTACATCAGGGGCTGAAAAAGTAGTTATTGTTTTGTTTTGTGGTAGTGTGAGAGAGGAGAAAAGTGCCAGAACGAGTATACTGAGTAACATTTTTTTCATAATAGTACCTCATAAAATTGGACAAACCTGCTACTATTTTTCACAGGGTTACATATAAAATAAGGAATTAAAAAACCAATCGGAAGAAGTAAATTTTTTATATCGAAGAGCTAATATTGAATTGAAAACGAATTTATTTATTAAAATATAAAACCCCGAAATCAATTCGGGGTTTTATAAGAAATGAAAAACTATTTTTTTTCTTTAGTATCCTTCTTTTCCATATCTGGTGCCATGGTTGATTCTTTCATCTTATCTCTGTTCCACATATCAACCTTAGCCTTAACTGAACCATCTTTTTGAACTTCCCATATAGTTAAATATTTTCCTTTATCATCTTCATTTTGTTTTGTTTTAGGATTAACATAATTAACTTCGAAAGTTCCAATTTCATAATAATATTTACCATCTCCAAAAACTTCATTAGTGTTGAACTTTACCTTATTTGTTTTCTCGTTTTTCATTCCTTCCATATCTTTTTTCAAGGCATCCATCCCTTTAACTATAGGTCTATTATTAGGAAGTGAAATTCCATCTTCTGTATATAAAGATAAAAGCGTTTTCTCATCATTTTGAACCATCGCTTTTTCCATTTTATCATTTGCTTTTTTTATTTCATCCTTAACTTTTGAAAGATCATTTTGAGCGAACAAAGCTGCACAAGTGAAAACCAAAAAGAACATCATCATCTTTTTCATTTTAATTATCCTTTTTTATTTGTTTGTTGTTGGTATGTCGCTGTTCCAAATTTCTGTTTTAATTTTTAAAGAACCATCCTGCTGCTGTTCCCAAACAGTAACATATTTTCCATTATCCTTTACAGGAGACGCCTGTTGTGGTAAAAGCATATCAAGAACATAAGTACCTATTTCAATTATATATTTTCCATCGCCATAGACATCCACTGTTTTCAAATCAAATTGATTATACCTTGGCATATTCCCCTGCATTGATTGATGCTGCGCTTTTATTTGATCTAACCCATGAATAGTTGGACCTAGTGGCGACATTGAATAAGCATCGGAAGTATACATATCAAACATAGCCTGACTATCATCCATCATCATTGCTCGTGTTATCTTTTTATTATTTTCTTCAATGATTTGTCTTGCTCTATTTAAATCCACTTGCTGCGAAAACATTTCTGCACTAAAGACAATACAAAATAACACAATGAACATCATCTTAATTTTCATATAATTTCCTATATTTTTTAAAATAATTATAAAAAATTAGCGATAAGACCATACCAGAAAATATATTGGATATCACAATTCAGTTAGAATTAATATTGAGTGTATTTTGTGAACAAGCTTGCAGTTTATAGAGCATTCTAATGGAATGCTGCAATAATTGAAAGTAAAATCAATCAATAGCATTCCGACATGAAGTGGTCCCTTTGGGATTGGAATACATTAAATGAATATTTTAGTTATAACCTTATTTTATTAAAAGCATCTTTTTCGTAATCTTTATATTTTCAGTTTGTAATGAATAAAAATATATTCCACTTGCAAAGTTATCCGCATTTAATTTTACTTTATAAACCCCTGGAGATTTAATTTCGTTTATTAACTGAGTTAATTCATTACCATTTATATCATATAAAATTATTTTTACCGGACCTTCTATCGCAACTTGATAACTAATTATAGTAGTTGAGTTAAATGGATTAGGATAGTTTTGAAGTAATGCATATTTATCAGGAGGTTTTACTTCAACCTGAATGCTATTGCTATACTTAAATGCCCCATCATTATCAATCATTTTTAATCTGTAATTATACTTTCCTGCAATGGTTACTTCATCCTGAAATTCATATTGTTTTCTTGAACTTGAATTTCCATTTGCTTTAACCTCTCCTATTTTATTAAAATTATTTTCGTTTATGGTGCTTCTTTCAACAACAAACTTATTTGAGTTTAATTCAGTTGCTGTTGACCAAACTATGGCTATTTTGTTTGCAATATTCTTTGCGGAAAAACTTTCTAATTCAACCGGTAAAGGAGAAGTAGTAACAAAAGCGCCTCTGCCGTGAGTGAATGCATATAATAAATTTGTTCCGCTTTGAAGTACAAGTTCATCTACAGGAGAGTAGTAAGGCATTCCTGAATTTGCGTAAATCCAATTAGTACCTCTGTTGGTTGTTTGGAATATTCCTAATTCAGTCCCAATATATAATTTAGTACCAGTTATATTGTCAACAACAATTGAATGAACTGGTACATCCGGTAAATCACCGGAGATATCTGTCCAATTATTTCCCTGGTCACTTGAGTAGTATATATGTTTTAAATTAGTGCCGTTGTTATAACCGGAATATGCAACATAAATATTATTTTTATTATTAGGGTCAACCGCTATTCTTCTTACCCAGGCACCATTATTTCCCGTTGGGGTAATATCCGTCCAGGTATCTATACCTGATGCTGGATTTAATGAAGTACATCTAAAGACTTTTCCACCTGAAGTTCCTGCAAAACCTAAAAAATTAGCAGATGCATTTACTATTGTAACTGCACTAATACTTGCACCTAATGAATTACTTGACTGATACCAGTTTGAAGCTGAGTTACTTGTTACCCAAACTTTATCAGAACCTGCTATAAGGACATTGGAGTTTTCAGAGTTCATTGAGAAAGGTGATATAAATAAACAGAGATTACCATTCTGTGCATCAGTTAATCCATTTATAGCAGAGACCCAGGAAGAACCACCATTGGTTGATTTTTCCAAATCGAGGTAAACATATTCTTCATAGCAAATATTAGAATTATTTTGGTCAATAGCTGCATAACCACCATCTCCACCTTCTACTTGAGTCCAGTTCATTCCAGAAGAATAGGCAAGATGCCCATTATCCTGGGTACCTCCCTGAAATACATTTCCAGTATTGGAAACTGCACCGCCATAAAATTGTGTAATAGCCAAATTATTATTCAAACTATTCCAGGATGTTCCTGCATTTGTAGTTTTGTAAATTCCTCCATCGTTACCATCATAAACAATATTTTGTGTTGTTGGATGAAAAACAATTGCATGATGATCAGCGTGAACATAAGGTGTTCCATAATATGTATGCCAATAAGAAATTTGATTCCAGGAGGAACCTCCATTGGTGGATTTCATAACCTCTACACCACCGACATAAATATTATTTGAGTTAAATGGGTCTATTGAAACAACATTATTATACCAACCTTGTGCACCAAGATAGGATCGACCTGTTGAAGTTAAATTTGAAGGTTTAGTTAATTCAGTCCAACTGTCACCTGCGTTAGTTGATTTATAAATTCCCTTTAATCCATAATCAGGTGCACCAATACTTGTTGCTTCAAAAACAGCATATAGGTTATTTATATTATTAGGGTCTTTAGCAATTGATATTCTGCTATAACCATTATTGGGTAAACCGGAAGATACTTTATTCCAGTTAGTTCCACCGTTTGTGGTTTTATAAATTCCTCCTAAAGTACTCCCATTTTCTTTAGTTGCAAAAACTATAACATTACTATTTATTACTGCAATATCACTCCCATTAAAATAATTTGTCGCACCTGAACCAATGCTTGTCCAGGATGTACCACCATTGGTTGATTTGTATAAATTTCCATTAGTATAATAACCACCACCGCCATATTTCCAGTTATAAGCTTTAGTTACGGCATATACATTTCCTAAATTATCAAAATCCATTTTTATAATATTTTTAAAATTCCAAGTATTCATAGTGCTGGATAAAAGAGTCCAGGACTCTCCAAAATCTGTTGACTTATAAATTCCCCCTCCAGTAACCGCATCAATATTTCCCCAACCTTCACCTGTTCCTGCATAAATAGTATTTTCGTTTGATACGTCTTTAACCATACATCCAATAGAAAGGATTGGAGATACATCTGTCTTTGAATTCCAGGATGCTCCACCATCAGTAGTTTTCCAAATTCCGCCACTCACTGCGCCAATTAAAATATGATTAGGATTTGAAGGTTTAATTATAATTGACCTTATTCTTCCACCAATGTTACCAGGACCTAATGGTGACCAGCTCGAAATACTATTACCTTTTGTTAATTCCTTAGTATTTAGGTTGTATTTTTCTAAATGTGAAATTGCGTTGTTTCTCGATTCAACTGAATACAAGTTATTTTTACCTGCAATCATATTGTACCTGAATTCAGAAGCTGCATATGGATTGTCTTCATTCCCTTGAACCGGAGCTTTTAATTCTATTGTTATAAAGTTGAGTTTAAATGAAGTATAAAAAGCTATTAAGGCAGGAAATAAAAAAAGATAAATATATTTTTGACGATGGTTAAGAAAAGTATAATGTTTCATAATTATGCTTTCAAATATTTTATTGGATAGAATATCAGGGAATGAACAAATAAATATAATCTATTTATTTTAATATATGCAAAGGAAAAATGAAAAACCCTGATGGATGCATCAGGGTTAACATTAAAATTATCTAACTTTTATGTGCAGTTCTTTTAACTGTTCTTCACTTACACTGGAAGGGGATTCATCCATCAATGAGATTGCACTTGCAGTTTTAGGGAATGCAATAACCTCTCTTATTGATTGCTCACCTGCAAATATCATACACATTCTATCTACTCCGAATGCTATCCCGCCGTGAGGTGGTGCGCCATACTTGAATGCATTCATTAAGAATCCAAATTTTAATTCAGCTTCTTCATCAGAAATGCCCAATGCTTTAAACATCTTTGACTGAAGTTCAGCATTATGAATTCTGATACTTCCACCGGCAATTTCACTTCCATTCAACACAAGGTCGTATGCTCGTGCTTTTACTTTTTCAGGAGCACTTTCCATCATATCAACATCTTCTAATCTTGGAGATGTAAATGGATGGTGCATTGCATAGTGTCTTTGAGTTTCTTCATCGTATTCAAATAATGGAAAGTCTGTTACCCAAAGTAATGCAGGTTCAGCATCAGGTTTAATAGCATCAAGACGACGAGCCATTTCCAATCTCATATAGCCCATCAAGTTCAAAGTCTTTAATTTTTTTCCTGAAAGAATAAAAATTAAATCATCAGGCACAGCATTCATCTCTTTAACAAGAGCTTTCTTTTCTTCATCTGAGAAGAACTTGGCAACAGGTGCTTCAATGTCATCTTCTTTTACTCTTATCCAGATTAATCCACCTGCACCTAATTTCTTAATGAAATCAGTCAATACATCTAATTGATTCCTTGTATAGCTGCCGCATCCTTTTGCAAGTAATCCGGTGATAATTCCACTTGAAGATACAGCATCACTAAATAATTTAAATTCACTATTAGCAAAAACATTATTTAGAGTAACCATCTTTAAACCGAATCTTAAATCCGGCTTATCACTTCCATAACTTTCCATAGCTTCGTCAAAAGTTAAACGAGGAATCGGAATTTGTAAATCCTTATTCCATATTTCCTTATATAATCTCTTCATTAAGCTTTCAACAGTTTCGAAAATATTTTCCTGGTCAATAAAGGACATTTCAACATCTATCTGAGTAAACTCCGGCTGGCGGTCTGCACGTAAATCTTCATCACGAAAACATTTTACTATTTGAAAATACCTGTCAAAGCCTGACACCATCAAAATCTGTTTGTAAGTTTGGGGTGACTGTGGAAGAGCATAAAACCTTCCTTTATGAAGTCTGCTTGGTACAAGATAATCTCTTGCACCTTCAGGAGTACTTTTCATTAAAACCGGAGTTTCAACTTCTATGAAATTATTCTTGTCAAAATAATTTCTAACCACCTGATAAAGTTTATGCCTTAATAATAAATTCTTCTGCAAAGCTGGTCTGCGTAAGTCAAGGTATCTATATTTTAAACGCAATTCTTCGTGAGTATCAATGTTATCTTCTATAGGAAAAGGAGTGGTTTTAGCTTCATTAAGAATAATAACCTTTTTAACCATTACATCGATTAATCCTGTAGCGAGTTCAGGATTTTCAGTGTCAGCAGGTCTTTTGCGTACTACACCTTCAACAGAAACTACATATTCATTTCTTAGTTCTTTACCATCATTGTGAGCTTCTGAGTTAAAGCCTGGTTCAAATACAATTTGAGTAATACCATATCTATCTCTAAGGTCGATAAATATAACACCACCTAAGTCTCTACGAGTATCAACCCATCCATTAAGAACAACTTCCTGACCTAAGTTTTGTTCTCTAAGTTCACCGCAGGTATGTGTTCTGGTTTTAAATTTCATTACAATTATCCCTAAAAATTAAGTGTATAAGATACTCAAAAATAAAAATATTTAGAAATTAGTAAAGGAAATTACAAATAAAAGCCTTTTATTGATAAAAGATACACGAATTGCATAGTTTCTTCCAGAACAAAGATGATAAGATAATATTGCAATAATTTTCTATAATGAAATTTTATGAAATAATCTTATGAAAAAAATAATTAGTGTACTTTTTATCTTATCTATATTTATTCCATCTTGCAGCAACGAAAATTTAGTTAATCCTCAAGTAGAGAGTACCGGAGGAATTTCACTAAGCATTGATAAAGCTAATGCTCCTGAAGATGTTAAGTATGTTAAGGCTGCACTTACCAGAGAAAATTATGAACCAATTGTTGGTATGATGGATATACATTCCAACAACACTGCAGAAATAAATTTCAATAATATAAATGTTGGTCAATGGCATCTAAAGGTTGAAGCATTGGACAGCAACAATGTTGTTTTATATGTTGGAGAAGCTGATGTTGTAATTCAGGAAAATTTTATAACACAGGTTAGTCTTACTCTTGTCCCTGTAAGCCACGGAACAGGGAGTATTCATATTTATGTAACGTGGGGGAATCCAAATCATAATAAATATTCAGATTATTATCATAATCCTGTAATGACAACCTCTCAAGCTCCAAATTCACCTTTATACATAACTACAGGAAAAATAATTAATGATAATGGTTTGTATAAATTTTATTACAATAATATCTACAATAGTGCGCAGGGAAATATTGGTTATGCCGTTTCTTCTGATGGTATAAATTGGGAATATCCTCTTAATCATCCTATACTGGAGAAAGGACAACCTGGTTCCTGGGATGCACGCCATGCTATAATGGGAGCCATATTAAAAGACGTGGCTGTCTATAGAATGTACTATGTAGGATGTGCTGAAGGAACCTATAGTACTAATATCGGATATGCACAATCGTGGGATGGAATAAACTGGGAAAAAAGACCAACTCCATTAATTATGGCTGAAGACTTAAATCATCGGATTGGTTCAATGGAAGTAATAAAGGTTGGAACTACTTATTATATGTACTATGGTGTTGGTTCATCTATTTATAGGGAATTAAATAAAATAAATTCGGAAAAATATGTTAAGGTTGCTACTTCACAAGATGGAATAAATTTTACTCCTCAGCCGGGTTCAATAATTCAAGCAAGTGAAGATTGGGAAAGTGGAGCAATTTCTTTTGTGTCAGTAATATATGAGAATGGAAAGTTTAAAATGATATATATGAATGCCTCAGAAACAGCTTTTGGTTATGCAGTATCAGTTGATGGAATTCATTGGGAAAAACTGGCTAATCCGGTTTTTTCAGAGAATGATACTTATAATCATTGGGCTTATATGATTTCTTATCCTACCTGGATAAAAATCAATAATGAATATAGAATTTATTACACAGGCACTAAACAAAATGGAGAGTTGGCAATAGGATTTTGCAAAAAACCACAGTGAAGAACTAAAAAAGCTTAAAGATGACATCCTTTCAAAAGATGGTGTTTATTTTTAAATTTTTTAAAAGAATAGTACTTTTCCCAAAAAGTTCAGACAAATTTTAAAAAAATAGTAAAATTATTTTACTTTTTCCTTCCATTTAACCCATTTGTTAACCCAAATTGTAACCCTATACAGTTAAATTTTGAATTCAAATTTGAACCTTGTTCTGTTTGATTTGTTTTTCAGGGGGCAATATAGTGAGGGGAGTTTGACATCCGCAGTTCTTTGGGGGGCAAAGAATTCGGATGTTTTTTTATTTTAAATCCACTTGTAATCCATTACTTTTTATAATATGATAATTTTATATATTAAACACTTAATATTTTTTATTCCAAAAGTTGATATATGAATATTGTCGAAATTATTAGAAAAAAGAGGAACAAAGAAGAACTTACAAAAGAGGAGGTTCTTTATCTTGTTAAATCATTTACTAAAGGAAAAATTCCTGATTATCAATTCTCAGCATTCTTAATGGCTGTATATTTTTCAGGAATGAACACTATCGAAACAGCAGCTTTAACAGAAGCTATGCTTTATAGTGGTAAAGTAATTGATTTATCCTTAATTCCGGGTTTTAAAATTGATAAGCACTCAACAGGTGGAGTTGGTGATAAAACTTCTCTAATTATTGCTCCAATCGTTGCAGCAGCCGGTGCATTAGTCCCAATGATATCAGGAAGAGGTCTTGGACATACAGGAGGTACTTTAGATAAACTCGAATCTGTTCCTGGATTTAGAACAAGCTTATCTCTATCTGATTACAAATTAGTTGTTAAAAAATGCGGTGCCGTTTTAATTGGTCAGACAAAAGATATTGCTCCTGCTGATAAATTAATTTATGCTCTTAGAGATGTTACTGCTACAGTTGAATCCATTCCTTTAATAACTTCAAGTATAATGAGTAAGAAGTTAGCTGAAGGAATTGATGGATTGGTACTCGATGTTAAAACAGGTTCCGGAGCATTTATGAGGGAATTAAAAGATGCTGAAGAACTTGCATCTTCTTTATTAAATACAACAAAATCATTTAACAAAAAAGTTACTGCATTTATTACTGATATGAATCAGCCGCTGGGCAATAATATCGGAAACTGGCTTGAGATACTTGAGTGTATTGATATTCTTAAAGGAGAAAAAGAAAATGATTTACTTGAGCTATCTTTAAATCTAGCAGGTTCAATGCTTAACCTTGCTGGTAAAGCAGATTCATTGGAAGAGGGAATAGAATTATCAAAGCAGATGATATCTTCAGGCAAAGCTTATTCAAAGTTTATGGATATTATAAAGTATCAGGGAGGAGATTTAAAATATATTAACAATCCTTCTTTATATCCTTCACCAAGATTTACAGAAGATTTGATTGCTGAGGAAGATGGCTATTTATGCTCAACGGATTGCTATCAATTTGGGATGGCATCACTTGAACTCGGTGCCGGTAGAATGACAAAAGAAGATGATATTGATCCAAAGGCAGGAATAATTTTTAATAAAAAAATTGGTGATAAAGTTAAAAAAGGGGAAGTAATAGGTCATTTGTTTTCCGATGTTAGAAATAAAATTGATAAAGCAAAAGGTCGTCTGACAGGAGCTATGGAGTTTTCGAATTCAAAGTGTAAGAAACCGGAACTTATTAAAAAAATTATATAAAGGATTATGTTATATGCCAAAAAATCAGGAAATAATAGACAATTTAATTAAAAGTTATTGGATGGAGATAGAAACTGTTGTTAGTTATATTGCAAATTCAATTAACTTAGACGGTGTTCGTGCAGAAGAAATTAAAAAATCATTGCAAGTAGATGTTACTGAAGAATTAAGTCATGCTCAGCAGCTTGCAAACAGAATTAAAGAATTGGATGGAACCATCCCCGGCTCAATGGATTTCAAACCATCACAATCATACTTGCAGCCTAAAAAGGATACTACTGATGTGTTATCAGTAATAGAAGGAGTACTACAAGCTGAAGAAGGAGCAATTTTACAATATAATAAAATTATAAAGTTATGCGATGGCAACGATTATGTAACTCAGGATATATGTGTTAAATTATTAACCGCTGAAGAATCTCACAGAAAAGAATTTAGAGGATTCTTAAAAGAATATAAAAAATAAAAATATATTTAAGCTTTAAAAAAATAAAACCCATGCTTAATTATGAGCATGGGTTTTTTTGTAATAAAAAATTATCTTACTTTAATAATGTCATCTTACCTGCAAAGACATTATTGCCTAAAGAAATAGTGTAAATATAATTTCCTGATGGAACTGTTTGACCTGAGAAATCTTTCCCATCCCACATTATATTATATATACCTTCATTGTCTACATAAATATAAAGTTCTCGAACAAGTTCGCCAAGTGTATTATAAATTTTTATATATGCTATCTCGTTAAAAGATTTACCAACCTTAAAACTAATTGTTGTGGTTGGATTAAATGGATTAGGATAATTACCCAATAATTGAAAATCTTTTACAATAATATCAGCTTCAGCAGACTCATCTTCAACTCCTGTGCCGCCGCCAGTCATTACTGTAAATACGCTTGAAACGCCAAATTTAATGCTTAAGGTAATTATTGCTTGTTTAAGTTCCTGGGCTTCAGTTGAATATGGATTTAACAAATAATAATCAACAAGCATATCTTCAATCTTAAGCTTTGCCCACATCTTTGTTAAGAAACTGTACTTGGTAATATTAGAATCAGTAAGAGTCATATTAAAGTTATATGAAACAGGCTGCCCGAATCTTTTACCTGAAAAATTGAAGGTAGTATTTTGCCCTGTATTATATCTGCCGCTTACTATAAGCTGATTTCCTTTATATAGGTTTGGCAAAGGATCCGGAACAATATCAGTTAAGCTGCCAACAGGATTAAGCATTAACTTGGTCTGAAGTAAAACCGGATTTTTAATTTTATTATAGAAGCTGACCAATTTGGAATATAGTTCATTGTTACCAAGTAATTCGCACAAACCATTATTCTGAGTTGCAACAGTTGTAAGGAGTTGAGCATTAACATAATCTCCAATTCCAAAAGTAAATATTTGCAATGAAGAATCTGTTGTGGTAACAAGATTTCTGATATATAAAATCAATTCATTATTATCTAATATTCCTGCAGTCTGTTCACCATCAGTTAAAAAAATAATGATATTTGCAGTACTATCATTAACTACAGAAAATTGAGGAATAGCAGTTTCAAAAGCTCCACTAATATTTGTTGAACCCCCGGCTGCAATATTGTTTATGTAAGTTAAAGCTTCATCTCTTGTAACGGTGCTGAATGGTACGTGTGCATTTTTGAATTTATAAATATAAGTTTCAAAATCAACTATATTGAATTTGTCGCCTTCGTTCAAATTATTAATAATGTATTTAGCAGCATCTTTAGCCTGGTCCATTTTGGGACCGTACATACTGCCTGATTTATCTATAATTATTGTAAAAACTTTACTTATATATTGAGATGAAGGACTTGGTTCTACCACGAACAATCCAAATCCATTAGCTCCCTGGTCAGGAACTAATGAAGCAGGAAGCATTGTACTCATACCAAATAACCCAAGCTCATTTGAATTTAGTTTATATTTTAAAATATAATTTTTGACAGCAGGTTGACCTTCTATAGTAATTTTAGCATAACCTGAATTACTCCCCAAGTAAAAAGAATCAGGAGTAAATTCAGAAATAGTTAGACTATCAATTGTTCTTAATGATGAAAGATTAAATTCAAACTGCTGTAAAGCAAATGGCTCTGTATCTATTAATGAATAATTGTTTGGATAAAAGAATTCAACGTTACCATTATTATAAGTTAACAATTGAACATAAGTAAGTTTCACTTCAAAAACGCTATCAGCTTTTAAAGCTTCAGGCACATCAAAAAAGAATGGTGCAGCACCTAAGTAAGTCTTAAGATTACTATTCATTGTACCTCCAGGGAGTGTCGTGTCCGGACTTCCTGCGGTAAAATGAGCAGTATCCCATTTACCATTTATATAATAAATAAAATTAGTTACACTTGCTCCTTCAGGTAAAGGAAAAGCATATGAAAAGTTTTTTTGACCTGTAAAATTATTTTTGAACACTGCATTTACAGTAACAATAGAAACTTGATTTTCTACAACTGCAAATACTTTACTGTTAATTAATTTTAAATGTGTATTAAGATTTGCATCAATAACTCCAACTCCATTAGAGTACGTATAAGTAGAGGTTATGAAAAATGCAGCCAACAGGAAGAATAACTTTTTCATATGACCCTTTCAAAGAAAATTATTTTAAGGATACTAAAAATTACAGTAATAAAATTATTCAGGCAAGATATATTTCAAAAAAAAGGTCCTTTGTTAAAAAAGGACCTTTTAAGCTTTAATAACCATTTATTAATATTTATTCAAAAAGACTTACATCTCCAGCACCTTCTCTAATTACTTCAGGGGCTTCATCGCTTAAGTCAACTACAGATGAAGGATCACCTGATAAGTTTCCGGAAGCTAACATTAGGTCAACTTGATTTTGGAATATGCTTCTTATTTCTGAAGAATCAAAAATTAAATCACCTTTCCTATTTGTTGTACTGGTACTAATTATTGGATTACCAAGTTCTTTTACTAAGGTCAAAGTAATTGGATGATTAGGCACCCTTATTCCAACTGTTTTTCTCTTACTCCATAATGTTTTTGGGACAAGTTTAGCAGCAGGTAAAATAAAAGTATATGGTCCCGGCAGTAAGTGTTTCATAGTTTTATATGCGTAATCAGAAACTTTAGCATACTTTGAAATATCTTTTAAATCCGAGCAGATAAAGCTGAAAAGTTTTGAGCCGTCATTCTTTATACTGAATATTCTTTCCAAAGCTTCCTTATTATAGATATCGCATCCAATACCATAAACAGTATCGGTGGGATAAATAATAACTCCACCTTCACGAAGTACACTTACAGCCTTATTTATATATCTTAGTTGTGGATTATCGGGGTGCAATTCATAAAATTCCATCATCATTCCTTTCACTTAAATATTTATGCAAAATGAGGTTTTTTAAAGAGTAGTTCATTATTAACCTTGATATAATTTAATAACTTAATCTTCATTAGCAAGCCAAACGGGTTATAGTATTAAAAATAACACTTTTTACCACTTTTTGACCTACAATAATGCTATTTTTAAAAAAATATTACAAAAGTTTTTAGGAATTTTAAAAAATATTACTATATTTAAGACTCTAAAATTTTAAAATTAGGCAAGACGTAAGAATAAGGAGTTTTCAAAATGTCAAGAAGATGTCAGTTAACAGGAGTTGGTCCTATAGCAGGCAACACAGTATCTCATGCAAATAATCGCAGAAAAAGAAGATTTTTACCTAATTTGCAAAAGAAAAGAATCTGGGTTCAAGAACTAAACAGATTTGTTACAGTTAAATTAACCGCCAGAGCTGTTAAAACTATCAGCAAAAATGGTACTTCTCAAATAGCTAAATTAGTTCAAGATAAGCAGATTAAAGCAAGATAATCAAGAGTTTTAATAAAACTAAGAAAAGCCGTTTATCTACAACGGCTTTTTTCTTTTAAACCTACTTTAACAATACTATTTTACTTGATACAATTTTATCCTTAACCTTGAGTGTCAAATAATAAATACCTGAACTTAATTCCACAGCATTTATCATTCTTTTATGCTCACCAATATTTTGCTCACCAAGAAACTCATTATAAACCTTTTCGCCTAAAGTATTATAAATATTTATTTCAGGATTGCCAGGTATAGATATCTTATACAATATTGTTATATATGAATTAAAAGGATTTGGATAAACATTCAATGACAGGTCTTCTGGTATTATTGCTTCTTCATTTTTAACATTTACAAAGTATGGATCATAGACCAATATTTTTCCGGAATCTCCAACCGCATAGCCATTTAAAGAATCAAGAAAAACCATCGCATTCATTGAAACATTATTTGGAAAAGGTTTAACTTTCCATGTTGCTCCTGAATCGGTTGATAATAAGTATTCATTTCTTCTGTCTAAAGTAATATAAATTTCATTTGAGGTTCTTTTAACTATTTGAAATCCAATTCCATATTGTCCAAGAGTATCATAATTCCATGTTTCCCCTAAATCCGATGAACGGGTAAGGGATGCTCCATATTCTAAATCTCCCCCAGTTGCAATTACATTATTTGAATCGATAAATACCAAATCATAAATCGGCTCAGGTCCAACTCCCTGCGCTTTCCAATTCAAACCACCATCAGATGTTTTATAGATAACTCCGGATATATCCATATAACCGCCCAAGCCAAAACCAAGAAGTGAATCTATGAAAACTAAATTTTGAACAGGGTAACCACCATAAACAGAAGTATCCTGATTCATCTGTTCCCATCTTTCACCACCATCAGATGTTCTAAATATTTCTCCCTGGAATCCTGCTAAAAATCCTATATCCTTATTTAAAAAATGAACATCACTCATAATGTTTGGAGAAAATGGAAAGACAAAATTGTCCCAAACATTGCCTCCATTAGTTGTCTTAAGAACAATTGTTCCATCCAAACTATAGGATAGAGCATAACCTAAAGAAGAATCAATAAAAAATATGCTTACAATTTCAGAACTTAATCCGGTAAGTTGAGAAGTCCAGCTATTCCCCTTATCTGACGAATAAATAATAACACCTGAATCTCCACAAGCCCATCCGCTGGAAGAATCAATAAAAAATAATTTATTCAAATTAACTGACACAGGAGAACTTTTTTGAACCCATTGCTGACCAAATGAACTCATTATACCTATAAAAACAAACAAAAATATTTTTTTCATCTATAAACTTTTAATACTTTTATATAAAGATAAACAAAATTAAAATCATATTTAAAAAATTGACCTTTTAGTCATAGACTTTAAAATCGTTTCTAACTCACATCTACATTCCTTAAATAATAATAAAATTCAAAACAAAAAAAATTAGGAGTCCACGATGTCTAAATCCAGATACTTATTTCTTTTAACCTTCATAATATTTTCTACCGGAATTTTTGCACAAGAAATGTTTTATTCCCGTCTAGGTGGAGAATTTGTAATACCGGCTGTAACAACAACAGCAAGCGGAACCGCATGGTTTTTACTAGATGCCGAACATTCAACCTTAAGTTATAACATAACTTATGCAAAATTATCCAGTGCCTTTACTGCAGCTCATCTTCATATGGGTTTTTCAGATCAAAATGGTCCGGTGATATTCCCAATTACATTTACAGGAACACACGCTGAGGGTACCTGGACAAATGTTCCTGATTCCATCATAGGAAAAATAATGAAAGAAGGAATTTATGTTAATATTCATTCTGCTAATTATCCTGATGGTGAAATTAGAGGACAGCTGTATGTTCCAAGAGGTGTAGGGTATACAGCAGCAATAAATGGGAATCAACAGGTACCTCCAAACGCTTCAACAAATGTTGGTACAGGTTATGCAATTCTTGAAAGTGGTTCAAGAATTCATTATTCAATAACAATATCGGGTGTAACAGACACATTAAAAACTGTAAGTTTAAATGATGCTCCTGCAGGTAATGTAGGTTCATCCTTCAGAACAATTACTTTAACGGACTTAAGCAATAGAACTTTCTGGAATCTTGTACCTGATTCTGCTTTGTTGGCTTTATTCCGTGGCAACGCTTACTTTAATATTAATTCATCTGCATTCCCTAACGGGGAATTAAGAGGTCAATTGGTTCGTCAAGGTGATGTTTATTTTACTCTTAGTTTATCAGGAGCAGAAGAAACCCCGCCTGTTGTGACAAATGCTAAAGCTACCGGGTGGATGATTATGAGAGATGATATGCAGTCGTTGCAGTATAATATTTCATATGCAAATCTTTCGAGTGCTTATACAGGTTCTCATATTCATTTAGGTGATAGTGGAGTTTCAGGTCCTGCTATTATTCCGGTTCCTTTTGATAGCATCAACACTGCCGCAGGAATATTAAATGGAATAGCAGATACAACAATTTTGAGAATGTTGAAAGGACAAACTTATTTCAATATTCATTCAGTTAATTTTAGTGCAGGTGAAATTAGAGGACAGGTTAAATACATATGGGGAACTCCATTAGTTGCTAAATTTGGTGGTGAACAAGAAGTTCCTCCTGTTTCAACACCTGCAAAAGGTACAGGCTGGTTTATCTACACTAATGAAAGATTAGTTAATGATACTTTATCAACCAGAAGACTTTACTATAGAATTACAGTTCATAATTTATCTTCAGCAATAACAAGTGCCAGCTTTAGAATTGGAGCACCGGGTATTAGTGGTGGACTTATTGCTCCAATTACATTCACTGATAGTACAGTTGATTCCTGGTATGGTTCTGTAAGCGATGTCTTCTTGGCAAATGCCTTAAGAGGTCATACTTATGTTAATATATATACTGCCAATAATCCTACCGGAGAAATTAGGGGGCAGTTGAAATACACCAAGACCCTTAGTGTTCCGGTTGAAGTTAGTGAAATAAATGTTTCTTCAACAGGAAACAGAGTTGAGCTAAATTGGACTACAGCTACTGAAACAAATAACTATGGGTTTGATGTTGAGAGAAGTAAAGACAATATCAATTTTGTAAAAATTGGTTTCGTGCCCGGTAATGGTACTTCAACTGAATTTAGAAATTATCAATTTGTTGATGATGGACTTGAAACAGGAAAATATTATTACCGGATTAAACAAATGGATTATGACGGAAGTGTTACATACTCAAAGATATTTGAAATATATGTTGGTGTTCCACAGATTTATCAATTATCTCAAAATTATCCTAATCCATTTAACCCGACAACAACAATTAGTTTTATGCTTCCTGTTAGAGATAAGGTTACGTTGAAAATATATAATGTTCTTGGTTCTGAAGTCGGAGTTCTTATGAATGAAGAAAAAGATGCAGGTTCATACATAATTAACTTTGATGCAAAGAATCTTGCAAGTGGTGTTTACTTCTATGAATTAAGAACTTCATCAGGTGTTTCGATGACAAAGAAAATGAACTTAATTAAATAATATTATATTTATCAAAACATAAAAAAAGCTCAAGTAAAAACTTGAGCTTTTTTTAATCATTTTACAGGTCTGTCTTCGATGGGAATTTCTTTCACTGGTTCTACTTTGAAAACTTTAATTAAGTAAATCAATGATGGGAATATTATGAATGAACCCACAATTAAAGCATATCCTAAATATTTCAAAGTAATATCAGGTGCAGCAGAGTTAAATAATGTAAGGTCATTTGCATCTTTCATTTTAACAACTGTTGGAAAGTAAACTAAATAGAAAGCTCCAATAATAGCAAATAGTTGGGCACCTGTGATAATTCTTGAAAGCCAAATTTTTCCTTTTGATAAAGTAATCCAAAGAACAGGAAGAAGAACTGTTGATACAATAATCATTAAGATACTTCCTATATTGGAGAAGAACCTTGAAGCAAAATCAACATCTTCAATAAACGAACTGATAAAAACAAGAGCGCCCGCAATAACCATTACAATGTTAGCTTTTTTAGATTTTTGAATGAATTCTATTCTGATTTCAAAATCTGTAGTATCTCCGATTAAATAAACTGATGCAACAAAAGCAAATATGGCAGCAACAAAAATTCCTATTGAAATAGAAAATAAATTAAGCCATGGATGAACGTAAGCAGAATAAAAATCCATCGGCTGAACATATATTTTGCCGCTTACTAAAGCTCCTATAATCAAGCCAAACATTATACTGACCAATAAACTGGAGTACATAAATATCCTGGTATAGATTACATTAGAATAATCTTTGAATGCATCATAATGTCTGAATGTAAAAGCAGTACCTCTTAAAACGATACCCAGCAATAAGATTATTAAAGGTATGTACAAAGCAATTGATATTTGTGTATAAAGTGGAGGAAATGCATTAAATAAAATTACGACTGCAATGATAAGCCACATATGGTTAGCTTCCCAAATTGGAAGCATAGCATTAGTAATTAGTTTTGTAGTGCTTTCTTTAGATTTTGAAAACAATTCAACAATGCCTGCTCCGAAATCTGCTCCTCCAAACAGTACATAAAAAAATACTGATACAAGCAAGAAAAATATAATTACGTAAATCATAAGTTTCCTCCTCCCAATAAACTTTCTTCTTCTTTATGCAAAGCCTTAATTTGTCTTAACATTAACCAGTAACCAACAATTGAGAGAATAGCATATATTAACAAGAATGAAAGAAAATGGAATATTTGTCCCGGAACAGGAGTAACAGAATCTTTTGTTTTTAAAATTTCATAAATAATCCAGGGCTGTCTTCCAACTTCAGTTACAATCCAACCTGTTTCAACTGCAAGAAATCCTAATGGTGTACATATAACCACAAGCCAGAGATACTTTCGATTAAATACAAAATTTTTCCATTTAATTCTTGTTATTAAAAATATTATTCCCACCAGGGCAAGCAATGAACCGCATCCTACCATTATTTGAAATGCTAAATGGACATATAAAACAGGAGGAAGATTTTCAGGAGGAAATTCTTTTAATCCCTTTACCTCAGCATCAAAATCACCATATGCAAGAAAACTTAAAGCTTTAGGTATTTGTATTCCATAAGGTGTCGTTTGAGATTTCATATCAGGTATTCCGCCAATGGTTAAACCTGCACCTGTTTTAGTATCAAACAAACCTTCCATTGCAGCTAATTTAATTGGTTGTCTTTTTGCAACATCCTTTGCAGTAAAGTCACCGCTAAGAGGTTGAATTAAAGCAGCAACGGCAGCAAAGGAAAGAGCAATCTTTAAAGCAACTTTATGTATCTGGAAATTCTTTCCTCTCAAAAGCATTAAAGCGTGAATACCTGCTACAGCAAAGGCAGTAGCTTCAAAAGCAGCAAAGCTCATATGAGTAGTTTCACTTGTCATTGCACTGTTAAACATTGCAGCCCATGGATCAATATTTATTGCTTGTCCATTTACCCAATCAAAACCTGTTGGTGCATTCATCCAGGCATTGGCTGATACAACAAAAACACCTGATGTTAAACCTGAAATACCTACCAGGAGTCCTGATGTCCAATGAACCCATTTATTTAATCTATTCCAGCCATAAAGGAAAAGTCCTATACAAACAGACTCCACAAAAAAAGCAGAACCTTCCCAGCTAAAAGGCATTCCAATAATTGCACCTGCATGCTTCATAAATCCAGGCCAAAGCAAACCAAGCTCGAATGACAATGCTGTTCCTGATACTGCTCCAATAGCAAAGAAGATAGCAACACCTTTTGACCAGGCTTTAGTAAGACGAAGATAAACATCATCACCTTTTTTTAACCAAAGCCAGTGTGATACTACCATAAGGAAGGGCATTGTCATTCCAATGCAGGCAAAGATAATATGGAAGATGAATGAGAGAGTCATTGTGGCACGAGCCGCAAGTAGATTATCCATTTTTTACCTAAAGTTATATTAACAATTAATAAGAAATATAACTTTTTAAAAAGTGTTTAACAATTAGATGACAGAGATAGGGATTAAACGGATTAAAGGATTAATATAAAATTAGGCACAATCCCTTTACAGTGTGTTTGATTATTGATGCCCATATCATTGAAGTGCTTTTACTTTTTCCCATTCAGTAAAAATTTTGAAATACACTTATGTTTTTTTCATTCCATAGGAATGAGGTAATAATAAAAAAACAAATTAAGGAGATTTGTATTCCGTAGGAATACAATAGATTTATTAATACTTCTAAACGGAATACTTAAAACCTCTTACTTCAGTAATGTCATCTTCCTTGTAAAAACCTTGCTTCCTGCTCGTAGTTCATAGAAATAAATACCACTTGATAATTTAGATGCATCAAAATTAATTGAATGCTTACCTTGCTCTTTGGTTTCATTAACTAATGCTGCTACTTCTTTACCAAGAATATTATAAACCTTCAAAGAAACTTCTGTTCTTTCAGGCAAAGTAAAACTTATTGTTGTAGATGGATTAAATGGATTAGGATAATTTTGAGCCAAACTAAAATCTTCAGCAATTAATTTATTTTCTTCAACATTTAGTATAGTGCCGCCGCCAAAGTTTGTAGTCTTCATTATCAAACCATCAGCACCAATTATCCATCCTATAGATTGGTTGACGAAATAAATTTTGTTTAGAGTATTAGTTATTCCAATATCCTGCCTGGTCCAGTTGAAGCCGCCATCGTTTGTTCGAAATACAGAACCGGCACTTCCAACTACGTAACCATTGGAAGTATCAATCATATGGATTCCGTTCAACTGATTTATGTCAATCATTGTTGCTTCAAAAAAACTTGTAGTTGCCCGCGTTCGTAAAACAATTCCATCCTGACCAATTATCCATCCATTCTTCAAATCAGTATAGAATATATTTGTAAAACTATAATCAGGAAAATCATTTATAATTTGAGTTGTAAATCCTTTCCAAACCATAAAGTAAACCATCATTGTTCCACGGTCACCTACAATTAATCCACGTCTTCCTTGCCATTGAGGATAAGCAAAATAGTAATCATAGTTACTTCCTGAACCAACAGATGTCCAAGTGTTCCCTTTATTTGATGAAACATAGAAAGTGCCTCCTTGACCACAAGCTACACTTAGAAATCCAGTTATATAAACACAATTTAATTTTGAATCATTAGTAGGATTAGGTCTGATGACTGTCCAGGTAGCTCCCTTATCAACAGATTTTAAAAGCTTCCCCTTATCAGCTGCAATCCACGCAACGTCTTCGGTGTAAAAAAAGATATCATTTAAGTTCTCTATAACTCCACTTTCAACTTGTTCCCAGGTATTACCGCCATCAGTAGTCTTTAATATAAGACCATCATTCCCGATTACTAAACCAGTATTCTCATTGAAGAAATGAATATCATTTATCTTTGAGTATTTACCTGAAGATTTAAATTCAAATGATAAACCATTATTTATGGTGTGAAGAATCATTCCTCTTTCACCAACTAACCAGGCTGAAGAATCAAATGATGCAATACTATTTAATTTAAATAATTTACCAGCTTCATTTTTTGTCCAGGTACCTCCACCATCTGATGTTGTCAAAATTATTCCCGGATACCCAACAGCAATTCCATAGTTGGCATCAAAAAATTTAATTGATTGAATCCAGTTAGTAAAAGTAGTTGAAAGCTTATTAAATGTAATTCCATTATCAACTGATTTTAATATAGTTCCATTTTGTCCTGCTGCAAAGATTACATCATTTACAGCGGTAATATCTGTAAGAATATTATTGGTTAATAAATTATTATTCCAATTATTGCTGCCATCAGCAGATATTAATAACGTACCAGCTTCACCAATTAAATAAAATTTATTATTGTGAATAAATATTTTGCTGAAAGTTACACTTGATGATATTATCTGTTTTATCCAGGTTAATCCGCCATCATTAGTTTTAAGGAATAAGCCATGATTGCCAATGGCAAAGCCTGTTAAATTATCAGTGAAAATTATATCGTTTATACTCCCGGCTAAATCAATTTTTATTTCAGCAAGATTATTACCTCCATCTTGAGTGTGCAGTAATCTTCCGCCTTCGCAGGCAATCCAGATATTACTTTCTGATAAAGCATAAACAGCATTAAAATTATATAGCTTACCGGTATTTACAATAGACCAACTTACACCACCATCAACAGACTTCACGAAACTGCCAAAATCTCCTACAGCAAAAATATAATTAGCATTTAGTATCTGCACATCATTTAAAGTTTTTCCCTGGGGAAGAGGATTCTGCCAAATCCAATTTTGTGCAAATACAGAAAAACTAAAAAATAGAACAAGAACAATTAGTTTATTTTTCATTTTTGACATATCTAAAAATCAATTAAAAAATTAAATCCTGTTTGAATAAGTACAAAGGCTCTTGAAACATATTTTGTATTTACCCTATTATATTTAGCTTTAACATCAACATTAAAATATTCATTTAATGGAAGTCTGAATCCCAATTCAGGAGCAAAACCAAAATGAGTTTCCTTTGTAATTACATTATATTTAAAAACATAACCATAGTCTAATTCAAGGTCATACCTTGTTATATATGCACCCGCTTCAAATCCGATGTATGGAACTATTGAACCTTCATATAATCTAATTTTTACTCCTGCTAAAACAGGTATGGTAGAATAGGAATAATTATATTCAGGTAAATTTTCTTTAAGACCGAAATAATAGTATCCACTTGTTAATGATAATTCCATATTAAGAAAATCAACCGGATAAGTTATATTAACATTTCCTCCAAAACCCAGGTCAACATAATCTTCATTATATCCTGTGGGAATTGCGGCTGCGCCATTTAATCCTAAGTTAAATTGAGCATTAACCGGAAGAACAAATAATATTAGTAGAAGTAGAGTGTATTTATGCATAAATAAATTTTATATTAAAATTAAATATAAAATAATTTTTTAGTTAAATTAAATAAAATAATTAATTAAATTAAACACTTAATAAATAAAGTCCTTTTACAAAAATTTTTATTCAGTAAATTTTAGACAAATTCCGTAAAGGTTGTGCAAATTGGCTATTTTTCACAAAAGTTTCCTGGGCATTATATACTTTTTTTTAATAATAACTTGTATAACGAATGCTCAGACAATTGATATTTCAGGTTTGATAAAAGAAAAAGGTTCTGGTGAGGCATTAATTGGTGCAAATGTTTCTTTCTATAAAGATACTACAGCCGGAAATCTGCCTGTTAGAGGGTCCTCAACTAACAAATATGGATTTTATTCGGTTCCTAATCTTCCTAAAGGCGTTTACACATTAAAGATAAGCAGCATCGGTTATGAAACCTATATTGAGACATTAGACTTCACAGTTATTAAAACAAAAAGCATAAAGAATAATTATGAATTAGTAAAAAGCAGTATTCTTTATGAAGAAGTTGTAATTGAAGATAAAAGATTAAACTTTTCTCAGAATACAAGCACCATACAGGTAGACCCTGAGCAGGTTCAGAAACTTCCTTCACTTGGAGGAGAGACTGATATTTTCCGTGCACTACAGCTTTTACCAGGAGTGTCATCAACTACTGAAATTTCTACAGGTATTTATGTAAGAGGAAGTTCGGCATCTGAAAACCTTACTTTAATTGACGGTGTTAATGTTTATAATCCTTCTCACCTTGGTGGATTTGCAAGTACATTCAATGCTGACGTACTTAGAGAAATGAAATTGATTAAGGGAACTTTTCCTGCAGAGTATGGAGGAAGACTTTCTTCGGTTCTTGATATCACGATGAGAGAAGGTTCAAAAGAAAAATTCACGGGCAATCTGGGAGTAAATTCTATAAGCTCAAGGTTACTGCTTGAAGGTCCAATTGATACAAGTGCTTCCTTTATATTAAGTGGAAGAGTAATGTACCTGAATAAAGTTTTAGGTCTTTTCCCTAAGCTTAATAATATTCCTCGTTATTCTTTTTATGATTTTAATACTAAAGTATCTTATAATCTTTCAGATAAGGACAAAGTTTTTTTCAGCGGTTTCTTTTCATCTGATAATATTAAGGAGCCACCAAACAGTAAAGATGTTGGTTTTGATATTGAATGGAGCAATGCTACTGCAAATCTAACTTGGACAAATGTTACATCAGCAACAATTTTCAGTAATACTTCATTGATGTATACTAATTATACTTTTTCAACTGTAATGCTGGATAAACTTCCAGTTAAAAATCCATTGGACTTCTATACTAAATCTGTTATTCACGACTTTGAGATTAAAAGGGATATGCAGTTCTATCTTGCAGAAGACCATTCAATTAAATCGGGTGCAGAATTAATTCTTCATCAGTTTAATACTACAACAAGTGATATCTTCTTTACCGAATTAAAGTATAAAATGGATTATGGTAAAAAGTTAAATGCTTTTGAATCTTCATTATTCATTCAGGATGAGTATAGCATTCTGGCTAATTTAAAATCCAATGTTGGTTTTAGATTATACTATTTTCAGAATGCAAAATTCATGAAAGTTGAACCACGTGCATCATTGACGTATTATCTGCTTGATAAATTTATTATTCGAGGTGCATTTGCACAGTCTCATCAGACTCTGCATTTATTAACAAGAAGCGATATTTATTTACCAACAGATGTTTGGTATCCATCAACAAAGGATATTCTTCCAGCATCTTCAACTCAAGGGTCATTAAGTTTTGAAGCTGCTTCTGAAGATAGAAATTTTCTTTTCACATTTGAATGTTACTATAAGGATTTAAAAAATCTTTATGAGTATAAGCCAGATGCTCAATTTACTTATGGAACAGAATTCGAAAAGCAGGTTACTCCGGGTAAAGGACACGCTTATGGATTTGAATTATTCTTTAATAAAAGAATTGGTTCAGTTACCGGGTGGCTTGGATATACACTTGCCTGGACTAAAAGAAAATTTGATAATATAAATAATGATGAATGGTACTATCCAAGATTCGATAGAAGACACGATATTACTTTTGTATTGTCTTACAAAGTTACAGATAACTTGAACATTGGAGGTACCTGGGTTTACGGTACCGGACAGGCATTCTCATTACCTATAGGACATTATTCTTTAAATAGCATAATAAATCCGCAGGAAACTGCCAAGCTTTATTATGAGTATTCTTCCAAGGATGCTTTCAGGCTTCCGGCATTTCATAAATTGGATGTAAGTATTAAGTACGAAATTAAAATGGAAGCCAATGAACTTCAAATATCATTGGATGTTTATAATGCTTATAACAGATATAATGCATTCACTAAGTACATTGGATATAAGTTAAATGAAAAAAATGAAAAGATTCCTGTACTTAAACAATTTACCTTATTTCCGTTTTTACCAACCTTAGGAATTAATTATAAGTTTTAATATGAAGAAATTTTTATTGTTATTAATTGCAGGTTTTATTTTTGCTTCTTGCGAACAGCCGTTATCGGAAGAAGAATTTCCTTATGAAGCTAAGCTTGTAATAAGAGGAATTATCGAAGATGGAAAACCTATTAAAGATATTTACATTGGCAGAATAATGCCTGTTGGTGTTCCTTATTCAAAAGAATTCACCCAAATAAAAGATGCGAGTGCTGTAATAGTATATAAGGATTCTTTGTATACATTAAAGCATATTTCAGAAGGTTTGTACTCATCGAGTCTTATTGCTCATAAAGGTGAAAAATATACTTTGCTTGTAAATTGGAATGATAAATTTGCTACTGCAGATACATACGTTCCTGTTCCCGGTAATATTACAGATATGCAAATGGTACAATCTGCAGGAAATAATCCATATTCATATTTGAATGTTACAATACAGGCAAATGGGAAAGAATGCTATGGAGCTTATTGGTTTATTAAAGCATCAAATGGAACAATACTTTCACAGTCATTTAAAATTAATGAAATAACTGTTGCTGAGAAAAATATTCCTATTGCTAAAGTACCTACTGATACTATACCAAAAGGCTTAACATCAAGTATATTTTCAGCAAGAGTAGTGGTATTTGATGGAGTAGTTTATGATTATTTCAAAACCCAAAACTCCACTTTGCTTACTGATAATGTTTTTGGTCAGGCTGGCATAAATGTAAACTGGAATGTTAAAGGTGATGGTATAGGAATGTTTGTAGGAAAAGCTGAAGTAGTATCGCAATAAAATTCGAATAAAAAATTATAAATTTAAACCCACATTTTATGTGGGTTTTTTTATTAACTAAACTAAACTTTATATGAAAACAAAAACTTTAATATTACTTCTGTTTGTAGCTCTAAATATTAAACCTCAGGAAATAAATTTTCAAAGACCTTTTGATGATTGTAATATAAAAGGGAGTACTACCATATTCGATTATCAAAACAAAAAATGGATTTATACAGATTCATCCGATGCGCTAAAAGAAACACTTCCGGCTTCATCATTTAAAATAATTAACACTCTTATTGCACTTGAAGAAGGATTGATTAAAGATGAAAATGAAGTTTTAAAATGGACAGGTGATTATGATTCAACTCTATATGGCAGCAGACCTGAAATTTACAAGGATATGTCTACTAAGGAAGCTTTTCAACTTTCTTCATTATGGGTTTATACTGGATTTGCTAAAAAGATTGGTAATGAAAAATATAGGAAGTATTTAAAAGATTGCGGATATGGCAATGGAGTTATTTATGATAGTCTGGACTTTTGGAACTTTGGTCCTTTTGGAATTTCTCCCAAAAACCAAATAGAATTTTTAATCAAACTTTATGAAAATAAACTTCCATTCTCAAAGAGAAATATGGGAATAGTTAAAAACATAATGATAAATCCTGAATACAAAGATTTTACAATAAGAGCAAAAACAGGATGGACAAAAGCATTTGGGAATGATACCGGCTGGTGGGTAGGATATTTAGAAAAAGATAACAAAATGTTTTTCTTTGCAACAAGATTAATTAAAAAGAGAGCAGTTGATAATCAAAGATTTGGACAATGCCGCAAAAATATTACACTTGAAATACTGAAACAAGTAGGGGCAATTTAGATTTAAAATAAAAAACCCCGAATGATGATTCGAGGTTTTTAAAAATTTATTTCCCGCCAATATATTTTGCGAGTGAACTGGCTGATAACCATTTATTATCATCTTTATCCACAGCAACTGAGATAACTGAATTTGTCGGCAATCCTGAATTAGCAACAGTTGAAGTTTTCCAAATCTGTCCATTATATTTTGTTAAACCAGATGTAGATGCAATCCATAAATTTCCTTTACTATCCATTGCAATATCAGTTACAATTGATAATAAAGTAGTTCCGGCTCTAAAATAATTTTTAAATGACGAGCCGTCATAGGAAGTTAAACCACCGGTGGATAAAGCGGTTCCTGAACCAAACCAGATTAAACCATTTTTATCTTTAATAATACTTGAAATAAAATTACTTGCAATTTTTCCTCTAACAGTGTTGTATGAGTTCCACTGTTCACCTTCAATTCTATTAACACCGCCGCCCCATGTTCCAATCCAAACAACATCACCATCAGTAAAGATAGATTTAATTCGATTAGATAACAATAAAGAATTATCAGTTGTATAATTAATAAATTTAACTCTATCAAATTTGCTTAAGCCAAAATCAGTTCCAATCCAAACATTATTTTGATGGTCAATATTTATTGCCGTAATATTATTATCAGGAATATTGCTGTTTGCAATATTATAAGTTTTCCAAACTGTTCCATCAAATGTACTTAAGCCATTTTTTGTAGCAGCCCAAAGAATATTTTTGCTGTCAACAAAAATTTCATTAATAGTATTATCTGCTAATCCGGAATTTGAAGTAGTAAAAATTTTCCAATTAGTGCCATCAATTTTAACCAAACCTTTTCCTCTTGTACCTGCCCAAACAATATTTTGAGCATCAACATAAACCGCACTAACATTATTTGTCGGCAGCAATGAGGTACCTTCCTTATAGATTGTCCAGAAAAGTTTTGGGTCTTCTTTCATTTCAACAAAAAAAGTATCTTCCTCATTTCTGTTAATCATAAGGTAAATAACAGTGTCAACATAAGTAGCTAATTGTAAATCCACTTTATAAAAGCCGGGTTCAAGGTCAGTAATATGTATCGGACTTTTACCATCATAGCTTTTATTATTAAGCTTGATAGAAACATTACCTGGTTCAGTAATAATAGTAACACCGCTCTTTGTCAATCCGGGGAGAACTGGAGGTTCATCAGAACAGGAATAAAAGGAAATAATAACTAAAGCAGATAAAAGTAAATTAACAGAAAACTTCATTTCAAATTCTTATTTTTTTGTCAAATGTATTTCATAATTAGAAGAAGTCAATCTATTAAAAAAGTGTGTAATTAACAATAAAAAAGATTGGATAAATAAATATAAACGTCCTTATTATTAATGATTAAAGTATTCCTACGGAATGAGACTTCCTTTTTAGATTTTTTGTTATTATTGAAGTATCCCTAACGGGATGAAAAAAATGAATCAACGTTTCAGAATATTATTTTGTCATGCCGTAGGCATACATTAATAATAACATATAATTTCCCAACCTAAGGCATTCCGTAGGAATACATTAAAACAACATAGTAATTAAATCGTAATTAAGAAGAAAACAAAAAAAGATTAAATGTAGCCTTAATTCTACATTCAAACTATTTAAATCATCTGCTCGATAAATCCTTATTTATTAAAGCAAATTCAAAATTTTAGCTATCACTTTGAATTGGTAATTACTTGCTTCGTTGCTATTTTTGAAGGATAAATTTAATTATTATTAATGGATAGGAGATAAAAATGACTACAATAGTTGATGTCCTAGGAAGAGAAATATTAGATTCAAGAGGAAATCCGACTTTAGAAGTTGAGGTATTATTAGAGAGTGGTGTTATTGGCAGAGCAGCTGTTCCAAGTGGTGCATCCACAGGTGAACATGAAGCAGTTGAATTAAGAGATGGAGATAAAAGCCGTTACTTAGGTAAAGGTGTTCAAAAAGCAGTTGAAAATGTTAACGATAAAATTGCTGATGAAATTATAGATTTTGATGCTGCAGACCAGGTTTATCTTGATCAGTTTTTGATTGATATGGATGGTACACCTAATAAAGAAAATTTAGGTGCAAATGCTATCCTTGGCGTTTCATTAGCTGCTGCTAAAGCAACCGCTGAAACTTTAGGTCTTCCTTTATATAGATATATTGGCGGTGTTAATGCTCGTACATTACCAGTTCCTATGATGAACATTCTCAATGGTGGCAGTCACGCAGATAATAATGTGGATTTTCAGGAATTTATGATTATGCCAGTTGGTGCTCCTAATTTTGCTGAAGCTTTAAGAATGGGTGCTGAAACTTTTCATTCACTTAAATCAGTTTTAAAGAAAAAAGGTTATAACACTGCAGTAGGTGATGAAGGCGGATTTGCTCCAAATTTAAAATCTAATGACGAAGCTATTGAAGTTATTCTTGATGCGATTGAAAAAGCCGGTTATAAAGCAGGTACAGATATCGGTTTAGCTCTTGATGTTGCATCAAGTGAGATGTTCAAGAAAGAATCTAAAAAATATTCATTCTTCAAATCTTCAAAAGAAGAAAAAACTGCTGAACAAATGGTTGAGTTTTATTCTAATTGGGTCAATCAATATCCTATCTTCTCAATTGAAGATGGTCTTGATGAAAATGATTGGGATGGCTGGTTAGCTTTAACAGAAAGACTTGGCGGAAAAATTCAGTTGGTAGGTGATGATTTATTTGTAACTAATACTCAAAGATTAATTCAGGGAATTGAAAAAGGAATTGCAAACTCAATCCTTATTAAAGTAAATCAAATTGGTACCTTAACTGAAACTTTAGATGCAATTGAAATGGCTAAGAAAGCCGGATATACAAACGTAATAAGTCATCGTTCAGGAGAAACTGAAGATACTACTATTGCTGATATCGCTGTTGCAACTAATGCAGGACAAATTAAAACAGGTTCTCTTTCAAGAACTGACCGTATTGCAAAATATAATCAGCTGTTAAGAATTGAAGAAGAACTTGATACTGCTGCAATCTTTTTGGGTATTGCTGCTTTAAATTATACAATGTAATAAATTATGTTAAAGCGGACTCCTGAAAAGGGAGTCCGCTTTTTTTATCAAATTAAATTGAGAGCATTATGCCTAATGAGCATTTAGAAAAATGTAACAAAATTATTAAAGACAACAACATTGAATTTATCGATTTAAAATGTTTAGACCTTACAGGTAGACTTCACCACATCACCTTGCCGGTATATGATGGTATTTTAGAAAAATTATTAAATGAAGGTGTTGGTTTTGATGGTTCAAGTTATGGTTTCAAGAAGGTTGAAAACAGTGATATGATCCTTCTTCCTGACCTTGCTACTGCAGTTATTGACCCTTTCAGAGATGCACCGGCTTTAAGTTTTTATTCTCATATAGTTCTTACTGATGAAGAGAGAACTCCATTTCCGCAGGATGCAAGATTGCTTGCAAAAAAAGCAGAGAAACTTTTACTTGAAACAACAGGTGCAGATACTTCCTGGTGGGGACCTGAATTTGAATTTTACATTTTTAAGAATGTTGAATATGATACACGCACAGCATCTTCATATTATAAAGTGGAGCACGAAGAAGAATTTTATAAAAAGGCTTACCACGCTGCAAATCCGTTTGATGTTTATGATGACTTTAGAGATGAAGCCTGTAAAATCTTAAAGAAGTTCGGAATAAAAGTTAAGTATCATCATCACGAAGTTGGTGAAAGAGGTCAGCAGGAAATTGAAACTTATTTTTCTGATTTGTTAACAACCGGAGATAATATCATCTCAACAAAATATGCTTTGTTTAACTATGCACTTCAGAAAAATTTATTCATAACCTTTATGCCTAAGCCAATGTATCAGCAGGCTGGCAATGGAATGCATCTGCATTTATATCTGACTAAGAATGGGAAAAATCTTTTCTATCAAAAAGGTGAATACGGCAATATTAGTGAAATGGGAAGATACTTTATAGGCGGACTTCTGAAACACGGACCTGCCTTATCTGCATTCACTAACCCAAGTACAAATTCATTTAAAAGATTAGTACCGGGATTTGAAGCTCCTGTTGCATTAACATACGGAACAGGTAACAGAGCATCAGCAATTAGAATTCCTAAGTATGTTTCTGATCCAAACACGACCAGGTTTGAATACAGACCACCTGACGCAACCGCAAATCCATACTTATGTTTAGTAGCAATGCTGCTTGCAGGTATTGATGGATTTGTAAACAAGATTGACCCTGTTAAAGAAGGATATGGACCATTCGATAGAAATGTTGAAGACCATATACATTTCCTTCCTCGCAATCTTGGTGAAGCATTAGACGCATTAGCATTAGACCATGAGTTCTTACGCAGAGGCGGAATTTTTACAGATGAATTACTTGAACAATGGGTAAAAGTAAAAACAGAAGAAATAGATGCTATCGGCACAATGCCACATCCGTTCGAATACAAAATGTATTTTAATTTATAGCGGTACACTGAGTATCCCGATTCGAATTCGGATCGGGATGTATCAAATGTGTAACGCAAAAAAGGAGAAGTGAAAGCTTCTCCTTTTTTTTATAAATTATAGGTGTTATACGAAGCAATCATTAATTCATCCCTATACCAAAGGAGGACCACTTCGTGGCAGGATGATATCCAAAGGAAAATAAATCATGCCGTAGACATATTTTAATAATAATGAAACTTATAAACGAAATCTTGCATTCCGTAGGAATAGGTTAAATCATGAACATCTTTAAGAAATCTTTTCAATCATGATTCAAAAAAAAATCCAGAGATTGCTTCTACATAGGGGCAAGCTGTCATAGAACTCCTCGCAACGATACTGATAGGTTATTGTCACTTTGTCATTCCTATTGCCAAAATTATTTTTTGCCTGTATTTAATTCATATTCTTCTGCCATTAATAAAATGAGAAAACGATGAATTTACTCACAAATTCATTGGCACAACCTTTGAGTATTCTTGTATAAATAAAAATAACAGGAGATGTTAAAATGACAGACGTAAAAGATAATAAAGATACTTTGGTACAGGAATACAATAAAGAAGAGTATTATATTTATCCATTAGTAAATATTCACGAAACTAATGATGAGTTTGTTTTAGTTGCTGATATGCCCGGTGTACCTAAAGAGAATGTTACAATAAATTTTGCTGATGATTTTCTTACCATTAAAGGTAAAATGAATCCGGTGAATTCTGAAGTTAAAAAATATATTCTTAAAGAAACCGGTTACGGCAATACTTATTTAAGAAAATTTAGAATTAATGATACAATTGATACTAATAAAATTGATGCTGTGTATGAAAACGGTCAGTTGACTGTTAAAATGCCAAAACACGACAGAGTTAAACCAAGAACAATTTCAATTAAATAAATTTTAAGGAGGTAAAATTATGGCACTAGTAAAATTTAATCCTGTAAGAGACTTATTAAATTTTGAACGTGAGGTTTCGAGAATTATAAACAATTTTGAAAGATCATTCGATAGCGATAATTCTTTACCACAAGAATTCGAAAACGCTATTTGGTCACCATTGTCTGATATTTCTGAAGATAAAGATACTTTCAAAATAAGACTAGACCTTCCAGGTATGAAGAAGGAAGATGTAAAAATAAACATGGAAAACAATATGCTTTCCATTAGCGGTGAAAGAAAACAGGAAAAAGAATCAGACAATAGTAAGTATCATAGAGTTGAAAGAGTTTATGGTAAGTTTTATCGTTCATTTACTTTACCTGAATCAATTGAACATGAAAAGATTGATGCGGAATTCAAAGATGGTCAATTAACCATTATTGTTCCTAAATCTGAAAAAGCGAAACCAAAACAATTGGAAATCAAAATTAAATAATTATCTTTCAGGTAGTTTTTAATTCAAGGGTAACTTATTAAAATATTTTTAAGTTACCCTTTTGTTTTTATAGAGGTAAGCAGAATGGATTTTAAAGATTATTACAAAGTGCTTGGTGTTGATAAAAAAGCTTCTGATGATGAAATAAGAAAAGTCTACAGAAAGCTTGCAAAACAATACCATCCTGATAAAAATCCCGGCGATAAAAAAGCTGAGGAAAGGTTTAAAGAAATTAGCGAAGCTTACAATGTATTAGGTGATAAAGAAAAAAGAAAAAAATATGATGAGCTGGCTGATAATTGGCAGTACTATGGAAATCAAGGCGCTGGCGGTCAACCTCAAGCTGATTGGTTTAAAAATTATCAGAACTCCGGACAGGGGAGTTCGTTTAATTTTTCAGGGAATTTTTCTGATTTCTTTAGTGGGTCAGGTGGCTTTGCAGATTTCTTTGAACAATTTATGGGAGGAAGTTCAAGTACTTCATCATCTAGAAAAGGAGGAAGAAGAACCACATATCAGTCTGCCCCCGCACAGGATTTAGAAGCTGAGTTACCATTAACCTTAAATGATGTTTTTCACGGAACTGAAAAACAGCTTAATGTTGATGGAAGAAAAATAAATATTAAAATCCAGCCTGGTTTAGAATCCGGTAAGAAGTTAAAATTAAGAAATCAGGGAAGAAATAACGGCAGTTTATTTTTAAAGATTAAAATAGCAGAGCATCCTATCTTTGAAAGAAAAGAAAATGACCTATATGCAGATGTTAATGTTGATATGTTCACTGCCGCTCTTGGTGGTAAAGCATCATTTACTACTATAGATAATAAAACCATTAATCTAAATATTGCACCCGGAACTGATTCAGGAACTTTATTAAGGGTTAAGGGAATGGGAATGCCAGCTTATAATAATAATTCTAACCGGGGAGATTTATTCTTAAAAGTAAAAATTATATCTCCAAAACATTTATCCGAAGATGAAAAAGAATTATTAAAGAAGATGGCTGAAAAAAGAAAATAAATTACTTCTAATAATTTTTTGCTATGAGAAGTCTGTATAATCCATAAATAAATCCAGATCCATAACCTAAGTGAATTGCAGGGTAAACTATTATAGAAATCAGTTTACCTTTTATTGTTTTATTCCCTCTGAAAGAAAAAATTAAATCCTGCAGTAGATAAATCGCCAAAGGCAGAAGCCAAAAAATACTTACTGCAGATAATGGCAATGAAAGAAAATAAAGAGTAAAGAACATTGGCATTAAATGACGAAGTTTAATTTCGGATTTAACTTTTTTTAACACTAAGGGTTTGTATTCTCCATACTGAAAATATTGTTTGAATAATCCTTTTATGTTATCTCTTGGATAATACCACAACTTAATATCGGGAGTTAAATATAATTTTTTCCCCATACTTTTGGCACGATAGAAAAGTTCATCATCCTGGTTGCGAACTAAACGCGTATCAAATAAACCTACTTCATTAAAAACTTCTCTTTTAAAAGTACCGAAAGTTACACTGTCAGCATACCCTGTATAATTTGCGTAATGACTTTTACTATCACCTGTGCCAAATTTGGAAGAAATTGCATTGCCAACTGCAGCCTGAAATATATTGTTATACTTTGTTAATGCAGGACCGCCAACAATATCAGCATCAACCTTTTGAAAGGTCTCTAATATTTTTTCAAAATAGTCTATTGAATATTCTGAGTGAGCACCAATAATGGTAATATATTCTCCCTTTGCCTTATCAATTCCCATATTAAAGGCATAAGGAACATACTTATTTTTATTATGAAGCAGGTAAACATTCGGATGTTTCCTGCTGTAATCCAATACTATATCGCAGGTTTTATCTTTAGAGCCGCCATCGACTATAAATAACTCTTTATCTTCTGGTTTAGAATTAACAAAGAAATCTAAAATCTTTCCTATAAATTTTTCTTCGTTAAAAGTAGGACAAATAACACTAATCATTAACTATTTCTTTCTATGAACCTGAGTTGATGACGCTTGTTGAGTTGGAGTTATAATAATTTCATTTATGTTAACGTGTGCTGGTCTGGTCGCAGCAAATAAAACAGCCTGAGCAACATCATCAGGACCCAATGGATTAACACCTTCGTAAACTTTTGCTGCTCTCTCTTCATCACCTGAAAATCTAACTTTGGCAAATTCAGTTACAACCATTCCAGGGTCAACAGTTGTTACTTTAATGTTTTTATCAAGCAAATCAATTCTAATTGCCTGAGTTAATCCTTTGACTGCAAATTTAGTAGCACAATAAACATTGCCATAAATATAAGCTTCATGTCCTGCTGTTGAACCAATATTGATGATATGTCCTTTTTCACGTTCAACCATAAGGGGACTAACTGCACGGGTAACATAAAGTAAACCTTTAAGGTTTGTATCAATCATTTCTTCCCAATGTTCAACTTCTCCATCATTAATTTTGCTAAAGCCTCTTGCGAGTCCAGCATTATTAATTAGTATATCAATGCTTTTCCACTCATCCGTTAGCTTACCAATGGTCTTTTTAACTTCTGAATTGTTTCTTACATCTAGTACAATAGGGAGTACTTTTATTTTGTATCCTTCAGTTAATGAACTTGAAAGATTAAGTAATCTTTCTTCTCTTCTTGCAATTAAAATTAAGTTAGCACCTTCAGAAGCAAATGCAACAGCACAAGATTTACCAATTCCTGAAGTAGCGCCTGTTATTAAAACAATTTTATCTTTGAGCATTTTTCTTTTTTCCCTTAAAATTTATTTTTCCATCCAACTTGTTCTGCCGGTTTCAAAATTTGGGGCAGTATGAACATAAGGATAATCCTTAGTGACTACATTGCGCCAGTTTTTATTAGTTAAAGTTCTTCCTTCCCATTTATTTAAGGAGGGATTATCTGTAGTTAAAACTTTTATGATTTTATCGTCAACTTTAATTTGTGAAATAATATTTACTCCCGCAGCACCATTTCTATTATAATTTTCAACTTCTACTCTTATTTCGTTGTCACCTTTTTTTAAGAAATATTTAATATTAATCATCTTAATCATTTTACTATCAGTAAATAAGGATAATGACCTGCGTGCATACACCTGGTCCACATATTTACCATTGATATAAAGCCTTGCATAGGTATCACCAATAAGTTGAAGTTGAGCATCATCAGGGGAATCAGTTAAATTAATAGTAGTCTTAAATTCAGCTTTATTGGAAAACGTAGTATCATCTTTAACATAAATAAATCTGCTTTCAAGAACAGGAGAATAACTTAACAAAGTATTATTATTGAGCATTTTATTTATTTCTTGGAAGTAAGACAATTCTCTATCAAACTTTTTCTCAATTAAATTTAAATTATCTTCTTTATAATATTCTTTCCAAATTTTTACATAACCATCCTTAAGCTTATCAAGCCAGTCAATGTTTTTATTAATGTTATTTTTTAATTCATTTATATCAACTCTGGAAACATCCTTCTTGTAATTCTGTAATGCTAATTGAGTTTCAAGTTTAAACTTATACCAATCATTTAGTTCCGCTAAATAATAAAGTATATCTAGATGGTCTTTATTCTTTTTGACAAGAGGTTTTAAATCATCAATGTCTTTTTTGATTGAAGGAAGAACTGAATTCATCCAGCTAATTTTATTAACAGGAGAAAGTCTTGCTTCATACCAGTTAGGTTCTCTCCAATCCAGATAAGGATGGCGCCATATCTCATGCCATAAGACCTGATTTAGCTGAACTGAAAATCTTTCATAAAGTAGCGGCAGACGTGAATCATTTATACCAAAGAAATCATAAAAATAATCTTTGTTAAATTTATTTAAATCGCTTCCATTAAGGTTCCACGCACATTGAGCTGACCACGCATAACCGTATAAAATTAATTCTTTAATAGTTTCTGCACCATTATCACCCCAATTGGAGTTTATCATTCCAGTTGAAGCATTAGACAATCCGGATTTAATTATATAAAAAATGTTTGGAATTGCATTAACATTAGTTGGGAATGTAGTTTGAAAATTCCAGACGGTAGGAGATACATAGTATTTAAATCCTGCCTTGCTAAAAGTTTCAGTTGAAGGATAAAACTCCTGAGCACGATAATGCCAGTCAACTATAGTTATATCTTTGGGAATTTGAGATAATATGCTTGGCTGGTCAAGAATAATATCTCCATACATAATGACTTTCTTACCATACTTCTTGCAGATATCATAAACTTTTTTGTAATGATTAGCATGAACAGTTGCAATATCAGACTTATCAACTAAATATTTACTTTTGCCTAAACCAACATCATAACTTTCATCTGCGCCCATATGAAAATATTCTGATGGGAACATTTCGAAAACTTCTTTAAGCAAATTTTCAAGAAAGATATATGTAGAGTCAGATGAAACGTTTAACGAAGCAGCTCCGGTAAATTCAGAATATTTTAAAAATTCATCCTGATTTAAAATATTTTCATAATGACCAAGTGTCTGGAAGATTGGAATGATTTCAACATAATATTGTTTTGCAAATTCAATTAATTCTTTAACTTCATTTTTAGTTAAGGCACCTCTGTTTAAGCCTATTGTGGGATAAGATTGAAATTCAAGCATATCTTCAAGATAAGGCATATACACATTCATCTTATATCGAGCTATATGCTTAATTATTCTTTTAAAATTATCTAAGTTTGAAACTTGTCCTCTACTGATATCATCAGAAATACCACGAACAGTCATATCAGGTTGGTCTTCTATTTCCATTTGCTGAAGTTTTTTATTTTGATTTTTATCAATTAATTGAATCAAACTCATTGCTCCATAAAAAACACCTTTAGCATAGGGAGCAGTTATTTTAATATTATCATCATTGATTGATAATGAATAGGATTGTTCAAAACTTTGAGGACGAATACGCATACTTTTATCAGGTACTTCAGATAAAATTATATCTCCATTATCTCCTACAACAATTTTAGATGAAATATCTATTTCATCCAAAACACTTTTTATTTCTTCAGCAGAAAATCTAAGGGATTCATTATTTACGGTAATGGTTAGATTATTCTTAAGTTCATAAGTCCCTGATTTTATTCCAATCTTTTTAGGAGTGGGGACAATGGGAACGTCTGTATTTTGACAGAATATATTCATTGCAAATAAAAAGGGGAGTAGAAGATATTTCATATTATTAGTATGCTTATTTAAAAATTATAATGATAAAAATAAATTTATTAAAAATTAATCACAGATTACATAGATTATAAGGATTACTGATTAAAAGTTATTAAAGTATTCCTACGGAATGCAATCATTTTTAAGTTCCATGGTTATTATTAATGTATCCCTACGGGATGAAAAAACTAAAGTGTGTATCGGTCTTCTCCCAAAGGGACCACTTTGTGGTCGATACAATTTCCTTATTCCCGGAAATCACTTGAAGAACCTTCTGCCTGAATATAAAAAAACCCACGGTTTGTGCCATGGGTTTTTAGGAATATGTTTTTTAACTTTTATTCTTCAGCGCCTTCTTCTTCAGGGACAACTTTAGCTATATCTGCAATCTTATCACCTTCTTTTAATCTGATGACACGAACGCCTTGGGTTGCTCTGCCCATTACTCGGATGTCTTTTATGCTTTGTCTTATTACCATTCCCTGTGCAGATATGATTACTAATTCATCACCATCAACAACTTCCATCATAGCAATCATCTTGCCTGTTTTATCTGATGTTTTAACAGTTATAACTCCTTTACCGCCTCTGCGGGTAATACGATAGTCATTTATATCAGAGCGTTTACCATAGCCGTTTTCTGTAACAACAAGAATATTATCATTTCTCTTTATTACAAGAAGTCCAACTACTTTATCGCCTTTACCAAGGTTAACTCCTCTTACTCCAGTTGCAACTCTTCCCATATCTCTAACATCATTTTCGTGGAAACGGATTGCAAATCCGTAATGAGTACCAAGAACTATATCATTACTGCCATCTGTCAATTTAACTGCAATCAGTTTATCACCGGCAACAATATTGATAGCGTTGATACCACCTTTACGTACATTGCCATACGCAGAAAGAACGGTCTTTTTAATTGTTCCCTGCTGTGTAGCCATTATTAAGTATGCATCATCTTTGAATTCCTTCACAGTTACAAAGGCTGCAATGTTTTCATCTTTATCTTTTTCAATAAGGTTGATGATTGAGCGTCCTCTTGTAGCTCTGCCGCCTTCAGGAAGTTCGTGAACTTTCAGCCAGTAGCATTTTCCTTTATCTGTAAAGATAAGTATGTAATGATGTGTAGATGCAATGAACATATGCTCAATGAAGTCATCATCCTTTGTGCCGGCTCCGGTTACACCTTTACCGCCTCTGCCTTGCTTTTTGTATCCGCTTACAGGGAATCTCTTAATAAATCCTTTATGAGAAATAGTAACAACTACATCTTCTTCAGCGATAATATCTTCAAGTGAAAATTCTTCATAATTATAGATGATTTCAGTTCTTCTTTCATCGCCATATTTTTCTTTTAAGGCGATAAGTTCTTCTTTAATTATGAAATATCTTTTTTCTTCGCTAGCTAAAATATTTTTTAATTTTTCGATTAACTTGATTACTTCTTTATACTCGTCTTCAATTTTCTTTCTTTCAAGACCAGTTAATCTTTGTAGACGCATATCAAGAATAGCTTTGGATTGAATTTCACTAAGCTTGAATTTGCGCATCAAGTTATTCTTTGCAGTCTCAACATCGCGGGATTTTTTAATTGTCTCAATAACCTCATCAATGTTATCAAGAGCAATAATATATCCTTCCAGGATATGAGCTCTTCTTTCAGCAGCATCAAGTTCATATTTTGTTCTTCTTATAAGAACATCCATTCTATGGTCAATGAAATGATGCATCATTTCTTTTAATGTAAGAACTTTTGGTATTCCATTTACCAGTGCAAGATTAATAACACCAAAAGTAGTCTGCATTGATGTATGCTTGAATAGCTGATTAAGAACAACAGCAGGTTGAGAATCTCTTTTTAATTCTATTACTACTCTCATTCCATCTCTATCAGATTCATCTCTGATATTTGAAATATCACTTAATGTTCCGCCTCTTACAAGTTCAGCAATTTTTTCAATTAAGTTTGCTTTATTAACCTGATATGGAAGTTCAGTGATGATGATATTTTCACGGCTATTCTTTAAGGTTTCAATATTAGCTTTTGCACGAATAACTATTCTGCCTCTGCCTGTAGTATAGGCTTCTTTAACACCAGTATATCCGTATATAATTCCACCTGTAGGAAAATCAGGAGCAGTAACATACTTCATTAATTTTTCAGAAGTAAGGTCTGGATTTTTTATTAATGCAATTAAGCCGTCAATAACTTCGTTTAAGTTATGAGGTGGAATATTTGTTGCCATTCCAACTGCAATACCGCTTGAACCATTAACCAATAAGTTTGGTAAATAGGAAGGAAGTACTGTTGGTTCCTGTAAGGTATCGTCAAAGTTAGGTGCGAAATCAACTGTATTTTTATCAAGGTCACGAAGCATTTCATCTGCAATACGTGCAAGACGAGCCTCAGTATACCTCATAGCTGCAGCAGAATCACCATCAACAGAACCAAAATTTCCCTGGCCATCAACTAAAGGATAGCGAAGGGAGAAGTCCTGTACCATTCTAACCATAGTATCATAAACAGCAGTATCACCGTGAGGGTGAAACTTTCCTAATACTTCACCAACTATTCTTGCTGATTTTTTATAACCTTTATTATATGAAACACCTAATTCAGACATACCATAAAGTACTCTGCGGTGTACAGGTTTTAATCCATCTCTTACGTCCGGCAATGCTCTTGAAACGATAACCGACATAGAATAATCTATGTAGGACGATTTCATTTCATCTTCAAGAGAAACCGGAACTATTTTTTCAAATATTGTTGCCATTAACTTTTATATTTTTTAATTAAACTTTTTTTGTAATTTTTTTACCGCATTATCGAAGCCGAGGAACGCTCAGTTCACTTCGATACCCTTCGGGACACTCAGTGTACCTTGGCTTTTCTTGCAATGACACAAAAAACTTACACATCCAAATTTCTTACATACTTAGCGTGCTTTTCAATGAACTCACGTCTTGGTTCAACAGCATCACCCATAAGGGTTTCAAATATCTTATCTGCTGTTGCCGCACTTTCTAATGTTACCTGTAGAACGGTTCTTGTTTCAGGATTCATTGTTGTATCCCAAAGCTGATCAGGGTTCATTTCTCCCAAACCTTTGTATCGTGATATTGCAATACCTTTGGAATTAGTCGGCTCACCTGATACTTCTTCTGATTCCTGGTTTGTTATTTCTTTACCATTAACTTTTAATCTCTTCAGAATTTCATTTCTTTCAGCATCATCATAAGCATAGTATATTTCTTTTCCTTTTTTAATTTTATATAAAGGAGGTTGAGCAATATATACTTTACCTGATGTAATAAGGTCTTTCATATATCTGTAGAAGAAAGTCAGAAGTAATGTCCTAATATGACTTCCATCTACATCCGCATCTGTCATTAAAATAATTTTACCATATCTTGATTTTTCGTGGTCGAAGTCCGTACCAACACCACCGCCAACTGCAGATATAATAGCTTTAATTTCATTGTTCTCTAAAATTTTATTAAGCTTAGCTTTTTCAACATTAAGAATTTTTCCTCTTAATGGAAGAATCGCCTGGAACCTTCTATCTCTTCCTTGTTTAGCAGAACCACCCGCAGAGTCACCTTCAACGATATACATTTCGCAATGTTCTGGGTCAGTAATAGAGCAATCAGCTAATTTACCGGGAAGGTTCATACTGTCTAATGCATTTTTTCTACGTGCAAGGTCGCGGGCTTTTCTTGCAGCTTCTCTCGCTTCAGCAGCACGCATACATTTTTCAATAATCTTTTTGCCTACTCCGGGATTTTCTTCAAGAAATTCAGCAAGTTTTTCACCCACCAAAGTTTCAACAGCAGATTTAGTTTCACTGTTACCAAGCTTGGTTTTTGTTTGTCCTTCAAATTGAGGTTCGGCTACTTTAACAGAAATTACTCCGGTTAATCCTTCTCTAAAATCATCACCTGTTAATGTTATCTTTCCTTCTTTAGCTAATCCATTTTTATATGCATAATTATTTAATGTACGGGTTAATGCAGTTTTAAAACCAACTAAATGAGTACCACCTTCGTGTGTGTTAATGTTATTAACGTAAGAAAAAATATTTTCAGTATAAGATGTATTATATTGGAATGCTATTTCAACAGGGGTACCATCTTTTTCACCTTCAATATAAACAGGTTTGTGAAGTACTTCTCTTGTTTCGTCAAGATATTTTACAAATTCAACTAATCCACCTTTGAAGTGGAAAGTTTCATCTTCACCGCCATTACGTTCATCTCTAATTCTAATACTGATGTTTTTATTTAAATAAGCTAATTCGCGCATTCTTTCCGCGACAGTATCGAATTTAAATTTTGTTGTTTTAAAAATTTCATCATCAGGCAAGAAAGTAGTTTTAGTACCTGTATCATCTTTTTTGGTTTTACCAATTTCTTTAACAGGCTTAACAGGGTCACCTTTATGATACTCCTGGCAATAAACAACTCCTCCTCTTTTAACTTCCACCCTAAGATTTTTGGAGAGAGCATTAACTACAGAAACACCAACTCCGTGAAGACCACCTGAAACTTTATAAGAATCTTTATCAAACTTTCCACCGGCGTGAAGAACAGTCATAACAACTTCAAGTGCAGAGCGTTTTTCAACAGGGTGCATATCAACAGGAATACCGCGTCCATTATCTTCAACGGATACGCTTTCATCCTTATGAATGGTAACTTCTATTTTGTTCGCATAACCTGCAAGAGCCTCATCAATACTATTATCAACAACTTCATTTATAAGATGGTGTAAGCCTCTTGTACCGACATCACCAATGTACATTGCAGGGCGTTTTCTTACTGCTTCAAGTCCTTTTAAGACGTTAATATTTTTTGCATTATATTCGTTTTGTGGAGCCATTTTATTCTAACTATTTCTTTTATAAAAATTTATATTCTATAAAATGAATTTTATTCCTCTAACACGGGGTTCTTTATAAAATTCATTTATTTTTTCTACAATACTTTTTTCTCTGAATCTTAATTCACTACGCCAAATAGAATTTTGAACTCTAAGGATAAGTTTCCCTTTGTCAACTTTAACAGCATCGGCTACTTTAATTAAATCAGGAAAAATAAATTTAAAATCTGTAACAACATCACTTGCCTTAATAACCTCCCTTAAGGATTGAAAGCCTTCATCATTATTCAGAATTTCATTTAATGAACGGAAACCATCAGGCATAATATACAGATCCTTCTTTAACATTTAATAGAAGATCATTTTTACTTCTTGTTAAGTATGAAAGATTTGTAAAATCAGTTAAGGTTATAAAAGCTTGACCAACTTCTCCAAGGTAACTGCTGATATTTGATGCCCGATTAATATCAAGTTCACCAAAAACATCATCCAACAAAAAGATTGGAGTCTTGGAGGTTGTTTCTTTTAAATAGAAAAATTCTGCAAACCTAAGCACTACTTGAAAAGTTTTATGCTGTCCTTGTGAGCCATAAGTTTTAAGGTTTATTCCATTTAATCCAAATACAAAATCATCTTTATGCGGACCTACTAAATTAATACCTCTCCTTATCTCATCATTTCTTTTTAGCTTAAGAAGCTCTAAAAACTTTTCATTGATCAACTCATTATTGCTTTCATCGAGGTACGAATAAAAAATATTTGGAGTTTCCAATTCTCCAATAATTTTCTTATATGACTCTGCAATATACGAATTAAAAACCTCAGTAAATTTCAATCTGTAATTAATTAATTCACTTCCAGTATCTGCAAGTTTAATTGACCATGCATCAAGTTCATCTATTAAATTACTTCTGTAATTTTCTCTTATTTGATTTAACAAAGCAGTACGCTGCTTTAGGGTTTTATTATAATCTAAAAGAAGATTCAAATAATTTTTGCTTGCCTGAGATAAAACTGAATCGACAAATTTTCTTCTTTCGGAAGGGGAACCTTGGGTTATTGAGTGGTCCGAAGGTGTTAATAAAACTACCGGATATTGACCTATTATTTCAGCAGAACGGGAAACCTTCTTGTCATTTTGAAAATAATATTTTTTATTTTCAATTGACGAATAATAAACCCTAACATTATTTTCTGTCAGTTCTTTAAACGAACCCATTACTTCAAATTCATTTTCATTAAAAGTAACTACTTCACTGTCATTTTTTGCATTATGACTTTTTGTAGTACATAAATAATATATAGCTTCGAGGATTGAAGTTTTTCCTTGCCCATTTCCTCCTGCTATAAAATTTATCTCTTCCGAAAATTCTACATCAGTTTTTTTATGACTTCTAAAATTTTTTAATTGAAGTCTGCTTAAAATCATTTTAATTAATTATTAAGACGTACAGGCATCAAAAGCATTAGCAGTTTTTCATCTTCCTTCTTTTCGATCTGTTCAATAACCGCTGCTTTTGTTGGTGAATGAAGCTTGAAAATACATTCCTTGTCATTAACGTGTGAAAGTACATCGTTCACATAAGATGTATTAAAGCCAATAACCATAGGATCGCCATCATATTCACATTGAAGTGATTCGACTGCATTTGCACCTTTATCTATATCTTCAGATGATATTTCAAGCAAATCTTTTTGTATAGCAAACTTAACTTGATTTGATGTTGAGGATGAAGAGAATATAAGCATTCTTTTAACTGCTGATAAAAGTTCTTTTACATTAACTTTTAATTTATTCTCATTTTCCAATGGTATAACACTATTGTATGCAGGATATTTTTCTCCAATTAATCTGGAAACTAATTTAATATCATTAAACTCAAATAAAATATTGGTCTTGCTGAAGTTTACTGTAACCTGTGAATCTGTAATTAATTTACTTACGATAGAAATTGTTTTATCAGGAACAATGAACTGGTCATTTATATCAGTAACCTGATTTAAACTTGTATATTTAACTAAACGATGACCATCAGTAGCAACAAAATTTAAACCATCTTTGTTGAACTCCATAAGGATACCTGTCATTGCAGCTCTACCCATTTCGCCTTTGCTAACAGCGAACAAAGTTTGGTCGAAACATTTTTTCAATACATTTCCTTGAAATGTAATTGCTCTCTCTTTATCAAAAGAAGGAAGCTTATGGTAGTCATCATTTTCCAGGGAGCTTAAATTATAAACGCCATTATCAGTTTTAAGTTTTACTTTATCGTTCTCAACTTTAAAAAGAATTTGTGTATCTCCCAAAGACCTGATAATATCATAAAGGAATTTGCCGGGGATAAGCATTTCTTTTGAACCATCAGAAGAAACAGGTATTGAAGCAGTTAAATAAATCTGCATATCTGTTGCAGAAATTGTTAACTGTTCCTCAGAAACTTCAAAAAGGAAGTTCTCTAAAGTAGGTATAGGACTTCTCTGAGGTATAGCTAAAATTAACTTTGATAATACTTTTTCCAGTTCGCGGCTGTTTAATTTAAATTCCATTTAATCTCCTGTTATACTTCAAAATTTACGAAAAAATGCACTGATTTACAAAGCAAAAAAATTGTATAAATTTATACATTAACCTCTAAAATGCGGCATTTTTACCGTTAAAAACAAAAAATTTATCTCATTTAATTTGGGATAAATTACATTTAAAAATTAATAAGAAATTACCCTAATTATTTTAAACAATCAACAAAAATTTTTTTGATTATTACCCATTTTTACAACCTTGTATCATCTTACTCATTGATGACAACTTTTTACAAAACAATTACATACTGATGACACCTCTGACAACTTATCCCCCTAAGTTTACAGTAGAGATTATGATAAACGTTAAACAAATTAATCGGAGTCAGAAATGAAAAAAACATTAACAACTTTAGTTTTAACCTTAGCCTTAACCTTAACATTAGGTTATATGAATGTACTTGGACAAAATACTGACAGGTTACATAAGAATGGAATCCCTAACCTAAAGCAGGCTGTTCAATCTGAAAATACAGGTTTGAAGAAAAGTGCCATCTATATGGCGGGTAAATATAAAATTGCTGAAATGGTTGAACCATTAGTTAATCAGTTAGCCAAAGAAGATGATGATAATGTAAAAGTTCTTATAGCTTTATCTTTATATGAAATCGGTGATGAAAAAGGTATTGATGCAATACAAGACCTTGCTTATAGAGAAAATCCAGGTAGAGTAAAAAGAATGACCGAAGCTTTAGTATACGAATATTATAAAGATGAAGATAATTTGACCGCTTTAGCAAAGTAGAGGAACCTATGAAATGTTGTTGAAAAGGATATTCAGATTAAGTGAATATCCTTTTTTTATATATACTTACCGACATATCTCCAATTCCCAATCACATTAACTTAATTGCTTCAAATATATCTTATGCTAATATTTTTAGATAATTGGAGCACGAAAAATGAACAATAGAATATTTTCGTTTTTAAAACAAAGACTAAATGCGTTAAGTATGGTTTTGCTTTTATCTGCATCAATAACAGGCTATTTCTCCAATGGCTGTTCAACTAATGTTGCAACAGGTGAAAGACACTTCAACTTAATAAGTGAATCACAGGAAATTCAGATTGGTAAAGAATCTGACCAGCAAGTTATGGCGGCGTACGGTAATTATGATAATCAACAAGTTCAAAATTATGTCCAAACTTTAGGTAAGAGTATTGCCGCTCTTAGCGAAAGACCTAATCTTCCTTGGTCATTTAAAGTAATTGATGACCCTATGGTTAATGCTTTTGCTCTACCAGGAGGATTTATATATGTGACAAGAGGAATTTTAACTCATATGACCAATGAAGCAGAACTTGTTGGAGTAATTGGACATGAAATTGGACACGTTACTGCTAAACATTCCGTATATAGTATGTCAAAGCAAGAGCTTGCTCAAGTTGGATTAGGCATTGCATCCATATTGGAACCTCAACTTGCTCAACAATATGGTCAATTAGCTTCTGCAGGACTTCAATTGTTATTTCTAAAATTTAGCAGAGATGATGAAAGGCAGGCAGACCAGCTTGGTATAAGGTATATGGAGAGAATGAAAGACGACCCTCATTATATGATAAATGTAATGCAGACATTGGATAAGATTTCACAATCAAGTGGTAGTACAGGAAAAATTCCTGTATGGTTATCAACTCATCCTGACCCCGGGAATAGAATTGCCTTAATAAAGGAACACATTGATACATCAAAAACTCCTTTAACAAAAAGCGCAGGCAATCCTGAATTTGTTAGTATTCTCGATGGTATGACCTTTGGTGAAAATCCACGTGAAGGATTTTTCAGAGGTACTGCTTTTTATCATCCTGATATGAAATTTACTTTTACATTCCCATCAGGCTGGCAGACTATGAATACAAAACAGGCAGTTATGGGCGTAAGTCCTAATCAAGACGCTATGATTCAAATTATGATTGCACAAGGTAATAATGCTCAGACTGCAGCTCAGCAGTTTTTTGGTCAGCAGGGAATGAGTTCAACAGGAGTTAGCCAGGTTAATGTACACGGGAATCCAGGAGTTATGGGAAATTTTTCAGCTCAAACTCAACAAGGAGTATTAACCGGTACTTCAGCATTTATAAATTATAATAATCAGGTATTTCAAATATTAAGCTACGGTACTCAAGCTGCCTGGGGAGGATATCAATCTGTTGTTGTTAATTCAATAAATACGTTTAATAAACTTGAAGACCCTGCAATTTTAAATGTTCAACCAAATAAAATAAAAGTTGTTACAATTACTAATAATATAACCATTGAGCAATTTAATCAGCAGTATCCTTCGGTTGTACCATTGGAAACAATAGCTTTAATAAACGGAGTTGATAAAGGTGCTACATTGATAAAAGGACAAAAGGTAAAGCAAGTTGTAGGACAGAAATTATAAATGACTCATCAGATTATCATAGTACTTGTAATCTTATTTATCGCGCTTGTACTATTCATAACCGAGAAAATAAGAGTAGACATTATCTCAATGATGATAGTAGTTATTCTTATTATCTCGGGAATATTATCCGCTGATGAAGGACTTTCAGGCTTTGGTAATGAAGGTACTATTACCATAGCCGCAATGTTCATTTTAAGTGAGGGCTTATTTAGAACAGGAGTTGTGGTTTATCTGGGTAGAATTGTAACAAGAGTTTTCAAAATGAATTTTATTATTGCTTGTATTATTACCTTTTCTCTTGTTGCTTTAGTCTCTGCTTTTATAAACAACACACCAGTTGTTGCTATTTTTCTTCCTATTTTACTTCAAGTTGCAAAGGACTCGAAAATAAGTGCATCAAAATTATTAATGCCCTTATCATATGCGTCAATTTTAGGTGGAATAATTACACTTATAGGTACCTCTACAAATATTATTGTAAATTCTTTTGCAGTAAAATTAGGACAACATGCATTTTCCATGTTTGAAATGGCTCCGGCTGCTCTGGTTATTTTTGCAATTGGAATCATTTACGTTATTTTTATAGGCATACCACTTATTCCATCCAGACGTGCTGAATCTGATTTAACTACTTCATATGGGTTGGGGGAATACCTTACTGAAATAATTGTAAAGAAAGAATCCAACTCTGTTAATGTTGAATTAAAAGATTCACCTTTAGTTAAAAATCTTGGAATTGACGTTTTAGAAATTGTAAGAGGGGAGGAACGTATTTTCTTACCAAGTCCACAAACTGTTTTAAAAGAAAATGATTTGTTGAGAGTTAAACTAAATGTTGAGAATGTTAAAGAGCTTCAGGAAAAAGATGGTGTGCTCTTCAAACCGGGACTTAAATGGAAAGACCAGGACTTTACCTCACCTAATATAAGCCTTGTAGAAGCTGTAATTGCACCTCATTCTTTTTTAGAAGATAAAACTCTTAAGCAATCAGGTTTTAAAGAGAGATTTGGATTAACGGTTTTGGGCATACGGCATAGAGGACGTTTTATGCAGGAACACGTTGCAAATACTAAACTGCAACCAGGTGATGCATTGTTAATGGAAATAGATAAAACTAACATAGAATCCTTAAGAGAAAACAATGCATTTCTTTTTGTTAATGAAGTGGAACCTCCGACTTTTATAAAGAGCAAAATTCTTATAGCTATTCTTGTTATAGTTGGTGTAGTAATAGCTTCATCTTTGGAACTATTACCTATAGCCATAGCTGCCTTAATTGGGTCATTAGTTTTAGTATTAACAAGATGCATTAGTATAGACCATGCCTACAGAGCTATTGACTGGCAGATAATTTTTCTTCTGGCAGGTACTTTATCCTTAGGGCAGGCTATGGAAAAAACAGGAGCAGCAAAATTAATTTCTGATACATTGGTTTCTTATGTTGGTTCATTAGGTCCTTATATAATTTTAGGAGCTTTTTATTTATTAACACTTGTTCTAACTGAAGTAATGTCAAATACTGCTACTGCTGCTTTAGTTACTCCTATTGCTATTTCCACTGCAGTATCAATGGGATTAGACCCAAGACCATTTTTAATTGTTGTAATGTTTGCTGCTTCATTAGCCTTTATGAGTCCTGTTGGATATCAGACTCATTTGCTTGTTTATAATCCGGGAAGGTATAAGTTTAAAGACTTTCTAAAAGTTGGGACTCCTTTGGATATAATTTGCTGGGTTACCTCAGTGGTGGTTGTACCGATATTTTTCCCATTTAAGTGAAATTTAATAATGGAAGGGATAAAATATTCCCTGAAAGTTATATCTTTTTTTCTTATCTTTTATAATTATTTAGTAATTATTTAGTCAGAGAATTATGTTTGGATTTGTAAACGTAGATAAGGACAAAAGAGTTCTAGGCGGGGAAATTTATCAGGAGAAAAAAAGAAGAACCAGAATCTTTTTTACTATTTTAGGTGTAATTGGGTTTGCAGTACTTAATTTAGTCTTATACTACTTAACTAAAGTATAAATCTCTTCATCTTTTTGCTTAAAACTATTTTTTAATACAATAGATATTATTTAAAATGACTGAACAAAGTAAAGTTTATATAGAGACCTATGGCTGTCAGATGAATATGGCTGATACTGAAATTGTACTTGGTATTTTAAAAACTACCGGTTACAAAGTGGCTAAAGACATAAATGATGCTGATGTCATTTTATTAAATACCTGTAGTGTTAGAGAAAATGCTGAACAAAGAATTTACGGCAGACTTGGAAACATTAAAAATTTAAAAGTTCAAAATCCTAATCTTATTGTTGGTATAATTGGTTGTATGGCTGAAAGATTAAGGATCGAACTTATTGAAGAGAAAAAAATAGTTGATGTTGTAGTTGGTCCTGATGAATACAGAAGATTACCTGAATATATTGATGTAGCGTTTAACGGTGGTAAAGGTATTGGCGTTAAATTATCAAGAACTGAAACTTATGACGATATAGTACCTTTTCGTGAAGAAGGACTGCAAGCCTGGATATCTGTTATGCGTGGATGTGATAAGTTCTGCACATATTGTGTTGTTCCATTTACTCGCGGAAGAGAAAGAAGTAGAGCACTTAGTTCTATTGTTGAAGAAATAAAAACACTTTCTCAAAGAGGATTTAAAGAAGTTACTCTATTGGGACAAAATGTAAATTCCTATCAGGATAACTCATACGATTTTTCAGACCTGCTTGATGCCTGCGCTAAAGTTGATAAAAATATAAGAATAAGATTTACTACATCTCATCCTCAGGATTTATCAGATAAACTTTTATATACAATTGCTGATAACGATAATATTTGCAATTACATTCATTTGCCTGTTCAAAGTGGTTCAAATAGAATTCTTGACCTTATGAGCAGAACTTACACAGTTGAACATTATTTAAACATTATTGATAAAGCTAAAAAAATTATTGGTAATGTTAGTTTTTCTACAGATATCATTTCTGGATTTCCAACCGAAACAGAAGAAGACCATAAAGCGACATTAGAAGTAATGCAGAAGGTTCAATATGATGGAGCATATATGTTTAAGTATTCTCCACGTGAAGGGACTAAAGCATTCAAAATGGAAGATGATGTAGCTGAAGAAGTTAAAGGAAGAAGACTTCAGGAAATTATAGACTTGCAGCAAAAAATTTCTTATGAAGTTAATCAACAAAATATTGGTAAAGTGGAAGTAGTTCTTGTTGAAGGAAATAGTAAAAAATCAGACCAATTTGTTTCCGGGAGAACTGATTCCAATAAAGTAGTCGTTATTAAAAAAACTTCTGATATTAAAGAAGGTGATTACGTAAAAGTAAAAATCACTAAAGCTACTTCTGCAACTTTATTTGGTGACCTTCTCTAAAAAAATAATTTTTTTTGTTAATGCTTGTTATCAGGAAATAATTTAAATTAAAGAAATTAAAATTTAAATTATGAAGAACTTAATATTATTTCTTTTAATTTCCTTTTCATATTCTTTTGCGCAGGAAAAAGATATAACAAATTACCTTAAAAGAATTGAATTAGGGGATGCCGATAAAGTTGAAGTTGAACTTCAAACTTTAAAAGCAAAAACTCCAAATGACCCTTCAATTATTTTCCTTGAAGCTATTTTGACTGACGATGGGATGCTGTCAACAAAATTATATGAAAAAATACTTGCTCAATACCCAACAAGCAGGTATGCAGATGCATCTGCTTATAGATTGTTTTCATATAGTTATATGACTTCTGATTATGACAAGTCGATAAAGTACTACAACATTCTCAAAAATAATTACTCCACATCCAGCTATACAAAAACTGCTGCTGGATTTTATTCAATTATAAATAAGAACAAAAAGAATTCTGATATAAATAATCTAAAGGGAGAATTTACAATCCAGGCAGGAGCTTTTGTTAAAGAAGTTAACGCAATAAATTTAAAGAATACTCTTATTGAAAATGGCTACAATGTGAGTTTAAGAAATAAGAATATTGGTGGTGTACTATTTTATATCGTGCTAACAGGAAGCTATGAGAAAAGAGAACAAGCTGTCCCTATTTTAAAGAAACTAAGCGAAGATTTAAATGTTGAAGGTAAAATAGTTCCTAAAGACTAAGGACTTCAAATGAAAATTAAAATTATAGGCACATCTTCAGGTAGAGTATCCAATAATAGAAATCATACTTCATTTATTATTTCTTTTGATAATCAAAATATGCTGGTGGATGCTGGGGATGGAGTTTCACGAGGATTAAAACAATTTAATATTGATGTAACTGAATTAGATTTTATTCTTATCACTCATATGCACCCCGATCATTTTTCAGGTCTGGGAACCTTAATAACCCAGATGAAACAACAAAAGAGAAATAAAAAATTATCTATTGTTTTACATACCGAACTTAAGCCTGGAATAGAATCCTTTTTAAAGAATGCTTATCTAATACCCGAACGAATGAATTTTGATTTTGAATATATCCAACTTGATTATGATAGGGAAATGAATTTTTCAGATAATTTTTCACTTATTCCAAAATTAAATTCCCATCTTGATGAGTACATGGAAAATGCATCTGAAAATGATTTAACTCTATCAAGCTGTTCATTTTTGTTCAAATATGCTGACAAAAATTTATTTTATACAAGCGATATTGCGGCAGAAGATGACTTATATTTATTTAATGAGCATAAGATAGAACATATGATTTCAGAAGTAACTCACGTTAATATAGAACAAATTAAGAAGGCAGCGATTAAACAAAATATAAAACAGGTGAGTTTAGTTCATTATCCTGATGAAAATATTGAAGAATTGAAAATATCTGCATTAAAAACCAGATTTATTCTCCAAATTGATGGTGATGAATTTAAACTAAGTTAGGATGTAAGTTGTACAAAATGACCCTATTTATTGGTATATTTAATACTTGTTTTATAACTATTAATGATGACAGTAGAACAGTTTAAAAAAGAATTTGGAATAATTGGTAAATCCAAAGAGCTAAATGATTTGGCTGACATTGCCATGCAGGTTGCTAAGTCGGATATCTCTGTTCTGATTTATGGTGAAAGCGGAGTGGGGAAGGAAGTTTTCGCCAAAGCCATTCATAATTTTAGTAGTCGTTCATCCAAGCAGCTAATAAGTGTTAATTGCGGTGCAATTCCTGAAGGTATTCTTGAAAGCGAATTGTTTGGACATAAAAAAGGTTCATTCACCGGAGCAATAGAAAACCGTAAGGGATATTTTGAAGCTGCAGATGGAGGAACTCTTTTTCTTGATGAAATTGCAGAAATGCCTTTAACAACTCAGGTTAAATTATTGAGAGCAATTGAGTATCAGGAGTTTATGAAAATTGGGGATGATACTATTACCAAAGTTGATGTAAGAATTATAGCAGCAACTAACAAAGACTTACAAAAAGAGGTTGAGGCTAAAAGGTTTAGAGAAGACCTTTATTTTCGTCTAAAGGCAGTTGCATTGCAAATTCCTCCCTTAAGAAAAAGAGTTATTGATATTGAAGAATTAACTAATTTTTTCATAAATAATAATCCTGATAAACGCACTATAATTATAACTACAGAAGCTATTGATTTTTTAAAAAGATATTACTGGCCTGGGAATGTTAGGGAATTAAAAAATACTATCGAAACTGCTATTGCCCTGAATAGAACAGGGGTTTTAGATGAGAACTCATTTAGTCCTTTAATAAAATTTGATAGTAATATTGATAACAAAGATGTTAGGAATTTGCCGGTTTATCTTAGGAAATCTCCGGAAGAAGCTGATAGAGAACTATTATATCGTGCTTTATTTGAGATAAAAAAGGATTTAATTGAATTAAAGGATTTGATGTATCAGCGTCAGGATGAAATCTATTTAAATTCTCATAATGATGATGTCTTACCCTTAGCTCAGGTTGAAAAGGAAGCAATTAAGAATGCTCTTGAAAAGACAAGAGGCAACAAAAGAGATGCTGCAAAAATGCTTGAGATAAGTGAGCGCACACTTTACAGGAAGATAAAAGATTATGAACTTAATTTTTGATGTACTGTGAGACTTATCCTTTTAAATATAGATTTTAATTTTATGAAATTAGTTGTAAATTTAAAGTTCTTATTTTTATTTGTTCTTGTTCTTTCGCTGAATGGTTGTTGTCCTTATTCTTTTACCGGAGGTTCGACCCCGGAACATATTAAGACAATAGCAATACCGGTAGCAGATGACAGAAGTGGTTCCGGTGAACCGGGTTTACGTGAATTGTTAACCAATAAATTAAATCAAAAATTTATTGATGATAATACACTCCAGGTTGCAGATAGAACAAATGCTAATAGTATTTTACAAACTACTATTACATCATTAGTGAATGTACCGGCAGAAATTACAGCCGGAGAAAACGTCCAGAGAAGACGTTTAACGATTACAGTGCAAGCGGTGTATAAAGATTTGGTTAAAAAGAAAACTGTATTCGATAGAAGCTTTTCAAATTATGCTTTGTATCCGGCAGGGGGAAGCATAGATGACAGAAAAGCTGCAATAGATGAAGCATTAAATAATATTACTGAAGATATTTTGTTAAACACTGTTTCAGGTTGGTAAAAAATAATTTAAGGTTAAACTTTATATGGAAGACATAGTATTAATTTCTTATTTCCTTACGCTTTTCGTTTTGTTTTTGTTTGGTTGTCATGGTTTCGTAATGATTTATTATCATCGTAAATATAAAAGTGTTAAGCCGGTAGCATCAAAGAATGTCAGTTATGATGTTCCTGTTACTATTCAGCTTCCTTTATATAATGAATTATATGTAGTTGAAAGATTGATTGATGCTGTATGTGAAATTGATTATCCAAAAGATAAATTAGAAATTCAAGTACTCGATGATTCTACTGATGAGACCGTTGAGATTACAGCTCAAAAAGTTTTAGAAAAACAAGCTCAAGGTTTCGATATTCAGCATATCCGCAGGGGTTCAAGAGAAGGATTTAAAGCAGGTGCACTTAAAGCAGGATTAAAAACTGCTAAGGGCGAATACGTTGCTATTTTTGATGCTGATTTTATTCCGCATACAAATTTCTTAAAGAAAACACTTTCATTCTTTTCTGATGATAAAGTTGGAATGGTTCAAACTCGTTGGGAACATTTAAACGTTGACTATTCAATTTTAACTAAAGCTCAGGCTTTAGCTTTAGATGGCCACTTTGTAATTGAGCAAAGTGTACGTAATCAGGCTGGTTTCTTTATTAACTTCAATGGTACCGGTGGAGTTTGGAGAAAACAATGTATTGAAGAAGCAGGCAACTGGCATGCAGATACTTTAGCTGAAGACTTAGACCTTAGCTATCGTGCTCAATTAAAAGGATGGAGATTTGTTTACTTAAAAGATTTTACTTCTCCTGCTGAATTACCTGTTGAAATAAATGCTCTTAAGACTCAACAATTCCGTTGGACTAAAGGACATATTGAAACAGCTAAAAAATTATTGCCATTAGTTTGGAAGTCAAAAGTTCCATTGCGCATTAAATTACAGTCTACTGTTCACTTAACAAGCAACCTTGGTTTCCCTTTTATTCTATTATCTGCAATTCTTAATGTGCCTTTAATCTTTATTAAGAATAGTGGTTCACACGAAGCATATTTTGCAATAATGTCATTATTCGTTATGGCATTTGTAAGCTCATTCTTATTCTACTTATATTCACAAAAAGATGTAAGAGAAGACTGGCGTAAAAAGATTATGCTGTTCCCCTTATTTATGGCGGGCAGTATGGGATTTTCAGTTAATAATTCTCGTGCAGTATTTGAAGGCTTATTAAATAGAAAAAGTGAATTCGTACGTACACCAAAATTCAATAATGAAGGTAATAAAGGTGTTAGTGCAAGCAAAAAGTATTTACAGAAGAAAATTGGTTTATCGGTATTCGTAGAATTGATAATGGCAATTTATTGCTTAATAGGAATTGGTTCTTCAATTTATTTCTTAGAGTTGGCAGCATTACCATTCCAATTAATGTTCTTCATTGGATTTTCTTTTGTCTCGGTTACTTCAATAAAACATGCCTTTGCAAGAGGTTAATGAAAGTGCCTCCGCGAGAAAAGCTTAGTTTTGAAGACCGGGTAAATTTAATTTTTGAATATAATCGCAATACTCCGCTTTTTGTAAGAAAAGCAAATATCGAGTTAGAAAAAAATAATATTGAAGAAGCTATAGAGATTCTTACTAATGGGCTGAACAGGTATCCAAATTACGCTGCAGCCCATATTTTATTAGGGAAAGCTTATACCAAATCGGGCAATTACAGTGCAGCATTAAAATCGTATAAAAAAGGAAGTGAGTTATTAAATCTTCCAAAAACTTATGAATATTATCTTGCTGAATTGAATTTACTGCAGTCAAAAAGTACTTTATTACCCAAATCAGATACAATTGAAAAAGATATTTTTGAGATTGATAAAAGTGCATTCAAGGCTGAAGCTCCAACTATGGAAGAATCTACTGTAAGTGAAAATATGATTGTTTCTGATACTCTCGCACAAATTTATTCTGCTCAGGGAGAATACAAAGAAGCAATTAAAATTTATCAGAAGTTGATTGAAAAAAATCCTGACAAAAAAGACTTGTACACTTCCAAAATCGAGATCTTAAAGAAAAAATTAAATTGAAAAATTTATAATCACTTCTTCATTCTTTCCAATGATAAAATTAAATAAAAAATTGAAAAGAGAATTTTACACAAGAGATGTTCTTGCTGTTGCTAAAGAACTTCTTGGAACGATATTGGTTAAGAAGGAAGATGATAAAATCCTTGCTGGTAAGATTGTTGAAGTTGAAGCTTATGAAGGAACCACTGATGAAGCAGCCCATACATATGGCGGCAAGACAAAGAGAAATGAAGTAATGTTTGGCGAAGGCGGTTATTTATATGTGTATTTCACTTATGGAAATCATTTTTGTGTTAATGTAGTTTCCGGAGTTGAAGGAAAAGGAAGCGGAGTTTTAATTAGAGGAATAGAGCCTGTTGAAGGAATTGAAACAATGGCTTTAAATAGATTTGGTAAAACTGAATTAACACAAAAAGAAATTTATAATCTTACAAGTGGTCCTGGAAAAATTTGCAAAGCATTCAATATTCATAAGCAGCATTATGGAATAAATTTATTAAGTGACTACATATTTATTGTAGAGGGGGAAAAAATTAAAAATGATGATATTGTTGTTACTAAAAGAGTTGGAATCACGAGGTCTGTTGATTTGCCTTGGCGTTTTTATTTAAAGAATAATCGTTATGTTTCAAGAAAATGATTAAACCACAAAATATATTAATAGTTAGAACTGATAGAATTGGCGATGTTATTTTAACGCTTCCAATGGCGGATGTTATTAAAAAACATTATCCGGATGCTGAAATTACTTTTATGCTAAGGGATTATACTCTACCTTTGGCAGAAAATAACGATTGCATAGATAAAACAATTTCCTTAATTGAAGAAGATGGCAAAATCCCATTCTTTAAAAATTTGAAAAAAATATCAGAAGGGAATTTTGACACCTGTATATTTGTTAACCCATCTTTCCAAGTAGCTTTAATGCTTTTCTTAAGTGGAATAAAATTAAGAGTAGGAACAGGCTATCGCTGGTATTCATTACTATTTAATAAAAAAGTTTATGAACATAGAAAATATGGTAAAACTCACGAACTTGAATTAAATGTTAATTTATTAAAACAATTGAATATCTTTGAACATATCGATAAAGAAAATGTAAAATTTAATATTCATATTGATGAAGAAGCTGATAAAAAAGTAGATGAATATTTATCATCATTAAATATTGATAAAGCAAAATCTATGTTCATTGTTCATCCCGGAAGTGGCGGCAGTGCAATGGATTTGCCAATTAAACAATACAAAAAACTTATACAATGGATTAATGAAAATCTTAATGTGAACGTTCTTTTGACAGGTTCAGAGCAAGAAAAAAATATTTGTGAAGAATTAAGATTAAATGAAAACATTTTTAATACTGCCGGAGAATTTAATCTCAAAGAGCTTACTGCATTAATAAATAAATCAGATTTATTTATTTCCAATTCAACAGGACCTTTGCACATTGCTGCTGCTCTTGATGTTCATACAATAGGTTTTTATCCTAAGATAGCAGCTTGTTCTCCAAATAGATGGGGACCTTATTCATTAAAATCAAAAGTTTTTACTCCTGAAATAGAATGTGCCAATTGTACAAGGGAACAGTGTGAACGTTTAGATTGTATGAGCAATATCAACATTAAAAGTGTTTTTGAATACACAGAAAAAATTTATAAGTTTATTATAAATAATGGAGAAAATAATGCTTAGGAAGTATTTTTTACTAATTCTTTTTCTAGTTATTGTACCTTTTTGTTTAACGTCTGCCGGACAACCGGGAAAAGAAGAATTCCGCAAAGTAGAAAACAAAGCCTTCAAAGTAGGTGAAAAACTTACATTTGATGTTAAATATGGTTTTGTTACTGCAGGAATAGCCACATTCCATATTCCTAAGATTAAAAAAATCTCCGGTAGAGATGCTTACCATGTAACTTTTGAAGTTAACACTGTTCCAAGTTTTGATTGGATGTATAAAGTCAGAGACAGATACGAAACCTTTCTTGATGTAGAAGGATTATTCCCCTGGAGATTTGAACAGCATATTAGAGAAGGTGGATACTCAAGGGATTTCTCTGCATTCTTTGACCAGAGAAAAGGAAAAGCTAAAACCTCTGAAGGTGAATACAATATTCCAAAATATGTAAATGATATTGTTTCAGCATTCTTCTATGCAAGAACATTGGATTTTTCTAATATGAAGAAGAATGAAAGAATTAACCTTAAGAACTTTTACAAAGATAAAGTTTATGATTTGGATGTAAGATATCTTGGAAGAGAAACAATAGAAGTGCCTGCAGGAAAGTTTGATTGCATAATAGTTGAACCATTAGTGCAGGAAGGTGGACTTTTCAAAAGTGAAGGGAACATACTTGTTTGGTTAAGTAATGATGAAGTTAAAATGCCTGTAAGAGTAAAAACAAAAGTAGTAATTGGCTCTATTGATGCTGACCTTACTAAATATGAAGGAATAACTGGAACTCTTAAGTCTAAGAGATAAAATATTTAAGCATAAAAAAGGCAGTTGAATAAACTGCCTTTTTTTGTTTTAAAAATTAATGTAAATCAGCTGTGCAGGCAGGGCACTTTGTAGCTTTAATAGGAATATGAGAATAGCAGAAAGGACAATCCTTAGTTGTTGGTGCTTCTTCAGGAATTCCTTCTTTTTGACGTCTCATATTATTCATAGTTCTTATCATTAAGAAAATTGAGAAAGCTACAATTAAGAAAGTTATTATATTATTTATGAACCTGCCATAGTTTACAGTTACTGCTCCTGCTGCTTTTGCTATTTCAGGAGTTGTATATGGACCAGGGTTTGCACCTTCTTTTATCACCCAGAACAAATTAGAAAAATCAAAATTACCAAGAAGTAATCCAATGGGGGGCATAATAATATCATTAACTAAAGATGAAATTATTACACCAAAAGCAGCACCGATTATAATACCTACTGCCATATCCATTACGTTACCTTTAAGAGCGAACTCTCTAAATTCTTTTAGCATTAGTACCTCTTATAATTGTAGTTCATAAAAATTAGAAATAAAATAATTTAATTACAAATAGATTTTAAAAAATATTACTTCTATTTTAGTAGAACTCCAAATTCTCAAAAAATGTTCAAAGGACAAACATATGAAAATATTAAGGGACCTTTTCTTAAAAAGTATCTTTCTTTTATTAATTTCATTTTCTTCAATTCAAGCTCAAACTACTGTTAACAGTTTAATTTCCAGAGATGTTCGTCAGCTATGGAATACAAAAAGTGCC
>DASRWI010000030.1:0-285333 GCA_035654655.1 Ignavibacteriaceae bacterium
GAAGTTGCAGATGACGAAATCCAGGATATGACATTTTGTGCAATTTTAAAAAAGTATGATGGTAAAGCTCCGCAAGTTTCTCCAAGCAAGGATTATAATCCTGAAATTTTCAAAAACTCTATTGAAGATGACAGTGACACCAAGAATGAAAAATATTTAAATCATAAGCTTCATAATTGGGATAGCTTTATTTCTTATGCTGCATTGCCTAATGACAAATATTTATTGAATTGGCCTTTCAGGTCTAATGATTATTATCCAACTCCAAGAGAGTTGTATGAAAATCCTGAAACCAGAAATTATCATTATCAAAAATCAAAAGAACATACATTAAACTATGTTCATTATATGCAGACAAAAATGGGTCATCCTGAATGGGGATTAGCAACTGATGAATTTCCGACTGAAGACCATCTTCCATTTATTCCGTACATAAGAGAAAGTAGGAGAATGAAGGGACTTCATCTTTTAAAAGAGAATGAAGTTATACCGCAGGAAAATTCCTTTAGACCTCCACTGCAAAAAAATAGCATTGCTGTAGGTGATTATTTTTTAGACCATCATCATAGTTCTTTCTTTAGACCACCTGATGAGAGGCTAATCGAAAATCTTCCTGCTAATGCTCCGTTTCAAATTCCTTTTGGATGTCTTATCCCAGAAGAAGTTGATGGATTTATTGCTGCTGAAAAAAGTATTTCAGTCACACATATTGTTAATGGATGTTCAAGATTGCAGCCTGTTGTTATGCTGATAGGACAGGCAACAGGTGCAATTGCTGCATTATCCTTAAAAAGAAAAATTAATGTAAGGGATGTTTCAATAAATGAACTTCAAGATGTACTGATTAAAGCAGGAAGTCAGTTATTCCCTTATAAAGATTTGTATGGTGATAATCCTGTTTTTGAAGCTGCTCAGAAGTTAGCGCTAAAAGGAATTTATGTTGATAATCCTGAATTTACATTTAATGCCGAAGAATATGTTACTGACGAAGAGGCTGAAAACTATTTTAAGAAAGTAAATTTTAAACAAATCAGTATTACAGACATTATTGGGTTAAAACGTAATGATGCCTTTTTGTTAATGTTCTATAATATTAAATAATTATTTTATCTTAACAGGTACTTCCTGTCCGTAAATTGAATTACCATTTATGGCTTCAATGTTTACATTAAGCATATTTCTGTTAAATCCATTACCTTTAATTTCCTCAACAGAAACAGGAATGTTTCTATAAATTGAATTACCATCAATTGATTTTAAATTAACATCTATCACAGATGAATAAGCATCTGCTTTAGCAGGAGAGAAGAAAAGATAAACATTAAGCATTACCAGAGAAAAAGCAATTATTGTTAATATTACTTTTGTATAAGTATCTACTTTTAATCTATTATCCATTTTTTACTCCAATTTTTTTTATGGCATATTCAATCTCAAATCAACCCAGGAAAGTTTATCACCTTCTTTAATATTGTACTTGTCTGCCGTTCCAGCTAATAATTCTAAAACATACATTGCAGGTTTTGAAGAAGGGTATGATTGGTCAGATTGAGTATAAGTGTTTTTATGAATTGTAACAATTTGTTTGTTAGCATTAACAAAAATAATATCAAGAGAAATTAAAGTATTCCTCATCCAGAAAGATTGCATTTCTTCAACAGGGAATAAAAACAGCATTCCTTGTTTTTCATCCATTTTAGTCCTGAACATTAAGCCCAATTGCCTGTCATAATCATTATCTGCAAATTCAATATCCAATTTAATTTTTTTGTTGTTTAAAGAATCTAAAATGGTGAGTTCACCTTCTTTAGTAAACATATAATCCTCTCCGGCATCAACTTTACTTTTATTAAATAAAGGAGATGTTATATAAAAAATAAAAGCAGCTAGAGCTATGACAGCAGCAATTATTAAAAAAATATTCCTTCTATTTTTAGTAGATTTTTTAAGGGTCTTTTTTTGTTCAATCATAATAATAATATATAATAAAAAAATAATTTCCTTAGGAAAATAGTAATATTTTTATATTTTTACATAGTAAAATTATTTAATTTCAATAACTGGAGGGTTCATGAAAAAGTCTGTTTACCTTTTAGCGTTCTTTGCCTTATTGTTTGTTGGTTGTGGTACAACCTATAATTTGAATGATTATGACGAAGCACCTGCAATTAGAGATATGCAGCGTCTTGAAAATTATGATGACCTAGCAGATATCGAATTAGATTTATTTATTCAGGTTATGGAAATTGATGTTGATGATAATAAATTAACCGGAGATGATTTATATCTCTTTGAACAATTCAAAGATAAAGTAAATAACGGAGATGTTTATTTCCAACAATATGAATTAAATAAATCCCAGAAACTTAAAGGTCTTTTAGAAGAATCCCTAGGGGATGTTGTTTATTATACAGATTTTGATAATACTTTAGCCTACTTAATTAAAACTAGAAACGGTATTGGCGGGTTCATTTATAGCAACAGCTATAATTCTGGAACATATTTTTTTGTAAGAAAATAAAAAATAAAATCAGCTAAATTTATAAGGTTCTCAGTTTGCACTGAGAACCTTTTTTATTGATATGTAACTCTATAAATTTTTCCTCCATCATCATCTGAAATCAACATAGAACCATCTTCCAGAATTAAAATATCAACAGGTCTTCCTGAAACATTCCCATTCTTTAACCATCCTTCAACAAATGGAGTATATTCTAAAGCTTTTCCTGATTCATCCAATTTTACAATAGTAACTCTATAACCTATTTTTTCACTTCTATTCCAGGAACCATGTTCAGCGATAAAGATTTGATTCTTATATTCAGATGGAAACATATTACCTGTATAAAATTTTAGTCCTAAGGCAGCTACGTGAGGTCCAAGTTCCTGTACAGGTTTAACAAATTTGGATGTATCAATATTTTGTCCAAAATCAGGATCAAGAATACTTTTGCCGAACATAAATGGGAAACCAAAATGAAGGCCTATTGTAGGAGCTTTATTCAATTCATCAGGTGGAATATTGTCTCCTAGTAAATCTCTACCATTATCTGTAAACCATAATTCCTTTGTAGTAGGATGCCAGCTAAAACCAACAGTATTTCTAATTCCTGAAGCATAAACTTCAAGTTGGCTTCCATCTTCATTCATTCTCATTAAAGATGCAAATCTTGTATCATTTTCAAGGCAGACATTACAAGGTGCACCTACAGGAACATATAATTTATTATCGGGACCAAAAGCTAAATACTTCCATCCGTGTGAAGACTCATTTGGAAAATTATCATTCACTACTTTTGCTTGAGGAGGATTGTTCAAATCTTGTTCAATGTTATCAAAACGTAAAACTCTATTTTGTTCAGCTACAAATAGAGAACCATTTTTAAAAGCAACACCATTTGGAATATTTAAGTTTTTTAAAACAGTAATAGTCTTATCAATTTTATAATCTTTATTTGTATCAAGAAGAGCATAAACATTTCCTTCACTTCTTGAGCCTATATAGATTATTCCTGAAGGAGAAAGAGTCATTGACCTTGCTCCAGGTAAATTCTCTGCATATATACTTATATTAAATCCCGGGGGTAATGTAAAATCACCATTTGATGTTGTTCTATCAACTGACTTATCATCAGTTGAATTACAATAGATGCTTGTAAAGATCAAAGCAATAATAAAAATAAAATTTAATCTGAACATAGCATAACCTTAATGTTTGTAAAACAATAAAATTAAGCTAAGTAAAGATTAAAAAATTAAATGTGCTAAATGTTCTCTATTATTCCTTTAACCAGCGAGGTAAATTTATCTTCAACTAAGGAAGCTGTTTCTGTTACCTCAGAATGCGATAACTTTTGCGCAGAAATTCCCGATGCAAAATTGGTAATGCAGGAAATGGCCGCAGTTGGGATTCCAAAATAAGCCGCAAACATTGCTTCGTGAACAGTTGACATTCCCACTGCATCAGCTCCAAACTTTTGTACCATTTTTACTTCACTTGGAGTTTCATAAGTAGGGCCTTTGGTATACCAATAGACTCCTTCTTGTAAATCTACTTCCTTTTGTTTTGCGCTTTTTCTAATAAGGTCATTAAATTCTTTAGAAGGAAAATTTCTTAAGTAATTGATTCCATAAATTGACATTGGTGCAAGAACTTTATAAAGTTCCTTTTTAATTTGCATACCATTAAATGAAGAATTGAGCATTAAAGCACCTGGGTATAAATTACTGCTTATTCCACCGGCAGCATTTGTAAGGAGTACTTTTTTGGAATTAAGTATCTTGCTTATGTGAATAGGTAAAAGACATTGATAAAGTTCGTATCCTTCATAAAAATGAATTCTTCCCTGAAATAGTAGGAGTTTTTTCCCTGAGTGTTCAGCATAATGAATTTTACCTGAATGCCCAATTATGGTTGAAGGAGGATATTGAGGTATATCTTTGCAATCAAAAGTATGAAGTATTTTCACCTTCTCGGCAAATTTTCCTAAGCCACTTCCTAATACGATAGTAATATCCGGCTTAAAACCATTTTCATCAAAAAATTTATTTAGGTCTTTATATTTTAAATTAAAGCTGAACATCTAAATTGACTGAATGTATGTTAAAGAATATTAGTGATAATTAAAATTGGTATCTATTAGATTTTTTAGTAAATATAAATCAACTTTATATTATACAAAACATTTTATAATAAGTAAACCATAATAAAAAATAGTGAAAGAAAAAGTTGTAATTATTGGTGGTGGATTTGGCGGCATTACAGCTGCCAAGTATATTAATAATAAATTTGATATAATAATTATTGATAAAAATAATTATCATCTGTTTCAGCCTTTGTTATATCAAGTTGCAACTGCGTCATTGTCTCCGGCAGATATTGCTTCACCCATAAGGTCAATATTTAAGGATAAAAGAAATTTAAAAACGATAATGGCTGAAGTAGTAGCAATAAATCGAGAAAATAGAGAAGTAATTTTAGATTATGGAGAAAAAATAAAATTCGATTATCTTATTGTTGCACCTGGTTCAAGACATTCATATTTCGGTAAAGACCATTGGGAACAATTTGCCCCGGGATTAAAGAATCTGAATGATGCTTTAATTATAAGAGAAAAAATTCTATACTCTTTTGAATTAGCTGAGAGATGTGAAAACCTGTTGGAGGCTAAAAAATATTTAACATTTGTTATAGTAGGAGGAGGTCCTACAGGTGTAGAATTGGCAGGAGCAATAGCAGAAATTGCTAAAAGAATAATAACTAAGGACTACAGATCTATAGACATAAATAATATTAAAATTTTTTTGGTTGAAGGTTTACCCAGAATATTAAATATGTATCCTGAAAATTTATCTAAAATAGCTCAAGAAGATTTAGAAAAAATGGGAGTTGAGGTTCTTCTAAATACAATGGTAACTGATGTGAATGAATTAGGTGTTAGAATTGGAGAAAAGTTTATTGAGTCAAAAAACAAAATCTGGGCAGCGGGAAATGTTGCTGCCCCAGTTTTAAAAACTTTAAATACTCAACTTGATAAAGCGGGGAGAGTATTAGTAAATCCTGATTTATCAATTCAAGAAGACTCTAACATCTTTGTCATAGGTGATTCTGCAGCATTAAAAGATGAAGAAGGGAATTTATTACCTGGGATTGCTCCCGTTGCACTTCAACAAGGAAAATATGTTGGAAAAATAATTTCAAAGAAAGTGGAAACTAAAAGTAGAAAATTTTTCAAGTACTTTGATAAAGGAATGATGGCGACAATAGGAAGCGCTAAAGCAATTGCTTTAATAAAAGGTTTTAAATTATCAGGATTTATTGCATGGGCAGCTTGGTCTTTAATCCATGTGATGTATCTCATAGGTTTTAGAAATAGGTTCAGAGTCATGGCGGAATGGGCTTGGTATTATCTTACTTATAGACATGGAATCCGTCTCATAACGCACAAAAAAGAACATTATAGTTCTTAACCTATAAGAGAAAATGCAGTTTCTTTTTAAATAATTATGTTTTAAATTGATTTAGAACAAATTACATAGTTATAAATGCAGCAAAACAAAATGAAAATACTCATAGCAGAAGATGAAGTTATAGTTGCAAAAGACCTTAGCAGAATACTTCTTAAACTCGAATATGAGGTTGTCGGCATGACAAAATCTGCCAAAGAAGTAATTGAGCAGGCAGAATTATTAAAACCAGATATTATATTAATGGACATTGAATTAGATGAAAACTCCTCAGGAATTGAAGCAGCATATAAAATCAAAGAATTTTTAGATATACCTTTTATTTATATTAGTGGTCTTTCAGATAATAATACCATCAACAAAGCTAAATTAACAGAACCATCCGGCTTTATTGTAAAACCTTTTGAACCACGAAGTTTATATTCAACAATAGAAATGTCTCTTTATAAACATAAAGTTAGTCAAAAGCTTCGTGAAAGAACAAAAGAGCTGGAAAAAGAGAAAATTAAAACTGAAGACTTATTAAAAAACATTTATCCTACTGCAATAATCAAAGAATTAAAAGAAACCGGGCGAGTAGGTCCTAAGGAATATAGGAATGTAACACTTCTGTATACTGATTTTGAAGGATTTACTTCAATAGCTTCAAAGATGGACCCTGACCTTTTAATTACTGAACTTAACGATATTTTCAAGAACTTTGATTTTATTGTTGACAAATATGGTTTAGAAAAAATAAAGACCATTGGTGATTCTTATATTGCAGCCTGTGGTATTCCAGTTGAAGATAAAAAACACACAATTAAAATAATAAGTGCTGCAATAGAAATGCAGGATTATTTATTTGATAGGAATCTTATTTCAGATAATAAATGGTATATGAGAATTGGTGTTCATACAGGTAATGTTATTGGTGGCGTTGCAGGCAAATCTAAATTTACTTTTGATATATGGGGCGATTCTGTAAACATAGCAAATATTATGGAAAGAGTTAGTCTTCCCGGTGAAGTAAATGTTTCTGGTATAACAGCAAGAATAGCCAGGAGTTATTTTAATTTCGATTTCTACAAAAAGGTTAAAGTTCCGGGCAATGAAACAATTAGTATGTATCTTGTACGAGATAAGAAAAATGCTAATTTAATTGAACAAGATTCTTTAACATATTATTCCTGACCAAATCATTTTATTATAAAATTATATTCATTAACTTGTTTTTCAATTTAATTTATTAAGGATGGAACAAAAAAACAAAATACTTATAGCTGAAGATGAATTAATTACTGCCCTTGATATCAAAAAAACTTTAACGAAGTTAAATTATGAAGTAGTGGGTGTGGTTACTAATGGATTAGATGCAAAGAAAAAGTCTTTAGAGCTAAAACCGGATTTGATATTAATGGATATTAATCTTAGCGGTGAGATTACCGGGATAGAGACTGCACAACTGATTTTATCAGAGTTAAATATCCCTGTCATTTATTTAACAGGTTTATCTGATGACAGTACATTAGAAAAAGCAAAAATAACTGAACCCTTTGGTTATATATTAAAACCGTTTGACCCCAGAAACCTACAAACAAATGTTGAGATGGCTCTTTACAAACATAGCGTTGAGACAGAACTAAAGAAAAGAACCATTGAACTTGAAGAAGAAAAAATAAAAACTGATGTCCTTTTACAAAACATCCTCCCTTTAGAAATAGTAAATGAATTAAAAGAAAAAGGTTCTGCTGCTCCAAGAGAATTTGAAAATGTTTCTATTATGTTTACTGACTTCTATAATTTCCATGATATATCGATTGCAAATTCAGCAGAAAGACTTGTAGAAGAACTTAATGACATCTTTTATAACTTTGATGTTATAATTGAAAATCATGGATTAGAGAAATTAAAAACTTTTAGTGATAGCTATTTGGTAGGTGCAGGATTACCAATTGAATCTGAAGACCACGCTATTAAGATAATTGAAGCCGCAATTAATATGCATCATTATATAAGAGAAAGAAATTTAAATAAAGAAATTAAGTGGAAATTAAAAATTGGTGTTAATTCAGGCAAGGTAATTGCAGGCATTGTAGGAACCAACAAATTTACTTACGATATCTGGGGAGATGCTGTTAATATTGCAAGCAGAATGGAAAATAACTGCGAACCTGGAAAAATAAATATATCTGGCAGTACTTATAAACTTATTAATAAATTATTTGAGTGTGAATATAGAGGAAAGTTGAATGCTAAGGGTAAGGGAGCGATAGATATGTATTATGTTAAGAGAAGAATAAAAATATATAGTTAAGGTAATAAATGTCTTTTCTTCAAGAAAAAAAATTTACTTTAATGTTTATATTTGTCATTAATTTTATTATTCTAATAATAGATTTAATTACACCTGCCGGTTACTCTATTTGGATTTTTTATATGTTCTCTCTTCTTTATGTTTCAAGGAATTTTAACAGAGAAGATATTATTATACTTGCCAGTACTATCACTATTCAAATTATTATTGGAACAATATATTCTCCAATTATGCTCACTCTTCATTTCATCATATTTAATAGGGCCATTGGAATTATTGTTATATGGGTAATAATATCTTCTTTTCTTAAGGACAAAAAAGTTGAAGAAGCACTTGAACAAAATAGAATAAGATTAGCGGGCATTGTTGATTCAGCAATGGATGCAATAATAACTATTGATTCAATACAAAACATTGTATTATTTAATAGTGCTGCTGAAAAAATGTTTGGTGTTAAGTCTGCTGAAGTTTTAGGAAAACCTCTGGATAGATTTATTCCAAGCGGTTTTAGGGGAGTTCATTCAACTCAAATTACTGAATTTGGTAAGACAGGTACTACAAGTAGAAAAATGGGCTCTCTTGGTACTGTCAAAGGTGTAAGGAATAATGGACAGGAATTTCCAATTGAAGCTTCCATTTCACAAATAGTAAGTAATAATCAAAAATTCTATACTGTAATATTAAGAGATATCACCGAGAGAATTCAAAATGAAAAAGATTTGCTTGAGAGTGAATTAAAATTTAGAATGCTCGCTGATAATGCACCTGTTCTAATTTGGATGTGCGATATAAATAAAGAAGCAGTTTATTTCAATAAAATTTGGCTTGAGTTTAGAGGAAAAAAGGTTGAGGATGAAATTGGCCAAGGCTGGATGGTAGGTATTCATCCGGAAGATAAAGATACTTTTATAAAGCTTTTTAATAGTTACTTCAATGAACAAAAAGAATTTTCTCTTGAATTAAGATTGCGGAATTATAATGGCGAATATAAGTGGGTAATTAATAATGGAGTTCCAAGATACAGCACTGAGGGCAGATTCATTGGATTCATTGGTTCCTGTGTGGATATAACTTTTAGAAAAGAATTTGAAGAAATACTAAAAGAAAATCTTAAAGAAAAAGAAGTTCTATTAAAAGAAATTCATCATAGAGTTAAAAATAATTTACAAATAATCATAAGCCTTATTAATCTTCAGACAGTTACTGTTAAAAATCCAAGATTAATTGAAGTACTGCTCGAGAGTCAAAATAGAATTAAATCAATGGCTTTGATTCACGAAAAATTATATCAATCCGAAGACCTATCAAGAATAAATTTGAGTTCCTATATAATGGAACTTGTTAATAAGCTTTTTTATTCTTACAAGTTAGATGACAGTAACATAAAACTAAACTTGGACATTAATGAAGTAGATATAAATATTGATATTGGTGTTTCGTTAGGATTAATAATTAATGAAATAATTACTAATGCCTTTAAATATGCTTTCCCTCCAAAAATGAATTTTGGTGATAAGGAAAAAATTATAACAGCGATTTTGCACAGAAATGGTAATGATTGTGAACTTATTATAAAAGATAATGGTGTCGGTCTTCCTGATGACTTTAAAATTAATGAAACTAACTCTTTAGGTCTACAACTTGTTTCTACTCTAACTGAACAAATATCGGGCAAACTTGAAATTAATGGTAAAGAGGGTACCGAGTTTAAAATTACTTTCCCTATCGAAAATTAAATTTCAACATTCAATATCATATTAAGATAATTATCATTATTCTTTTTTCTGATTTGCGAATAATAAAATAGAAGTCTGTAATTATCAAAAAATTTATAAGATGTAGAGATATACCATCTTGAACCTGTACCTTCATAAATTACGGCCTGATAATTTCCGGTTAAATCATTGTCGATAACATTTCCATATAATCTTTCATCATTCTGATTAAAGAAGCTAAAGTTAAAACATAAATTTAGATTATTGTTGATCCTATAATCGATTTGATTAAATAAAATATATCCGTTAATATTTTTATTACCCTTGGCAGAATTATAGTATTCTAACCTGGACTTTAGTTTTGTACTATAGTCCAAAAAATAATTCAGTTCATTACTAAAAACTTGCTTCCTGTATCTTTCTCCGGTTGTTGTATAATTATCAATGTTAATATAGTATTTTATTCTATAGCTTAATTTGTAAAATATTTTTGAAATATAATTTATATTTAAATTACTTCCATCAGGTATTTTTTCTTCAGATTTAATCCTGCTTAGATATTCCGTACCGATAATAATTTCGCCGAAAGGTGAGAAGTAAATAAGATGGTTGGATAAGTTTAATCCATCTAAATCATACCTATTAAAATTTCTTCTGTGAAATGATGTGAATAAATGTGGTATATAATTTAACTGAACTTTATATAATAATGCACTGTTTAAAAAATATTTTAAGGTATTTACAAAGGCAGTTCTGATTTTATCGTTGGCAATCTCTCCGCTTAAGTTAATGTCGTTTAATGATAAGTTGTAATAAAATGAAAAAGATGGAAATATATTTCTGTTAAAAATATCAGGTTTATCAAAAATTGAGGAATTAAATAAAAAACTCAAAAAGAAATTTTCATTAGGTTGATATTTAATTATTGAACCGAATGCAGTTTCACTTACATTATTGTTATTTGTGGAAGAGGAGAATTTCTTAATGTTATTATTTGAATCGAGTTCTGCATCAATTTTATTATTTGAAAAGAAGAAAATGAAATCAAAATATTTAGTGGTTGTTAAAGCCGATAATCCTCGGTAGAAGAGATTTTCATTTATATATGTGTGTGGTTTTAAGTTACCCTTGTTATAATAAGAAAAACCATCAGATGTTCTGAAATAATTTGAATAACTCCAATTAACTAAACCTTCGCCAAATTCTATATCATAATCACCTAGAATGATATTATCAAATGATAAAAAATTATTTACCTCTAAATAGAATGATGAATAATCATTAAAGTTCTTTTCACCGGGATCTTTTTCGAAGGTTAAGCCTGCTTTAACATCCTCATTGCTGTTGGTTAAAGTGAATTTGTTTAAAACTCTGTTATCATTTAAATTAAATTTATTCAGATTATTTCGTTTATAAATCTTCCCTGTATAATCCAATTTACCCGGATGATTTTGATTTTGTCCATTGCTTACCTTTAAATATGGTAATACTCTATAAACAACGTTCTTTGGAATATTAGGAATGGCATACAGTTCAGATATATCCTTAAAGCCATTTAGGGAATCTCTGAAAGTTAAAATCAGTTTAGCATTTTCAAGGGACATAAGAGGAAGGTGAAGTAAATCTTTGACTTCTGCTCTGTTTATATCTATAGGATTTTCAATTAAATTTTCAAGAAAAATATTAACATCATCATCTGAGTTAAATGAATCTGGAGTAATATAATCTATAATTGAATAAGTAGAGTCCTGAGCCTTGCAGTAATTGAAAAACAAAAAGAATAGAATAAAAATAATTTTAAGGTAGTGCATTAAAAGAATATATTAAACCTATGCTGTGTGAAATTCCAAGCTGAGGATGGTTTGAAAATGCATAATCAAAATTTAAACCTGAATAAAATATCCCCATACCTCCTGAGATTTTGGAAGGATTATTAGAATAACTTAATCGTAATGCAAGATATTCAATTAACTTATAATCTGCTCCTATTGAAGCTGTTAGTTTCCTATAATCATCTTTTTGCAAAGAACCTGTTATTGTTAATGATTCAATAGGAGTATAACCTATTCCAGTAGAAAGAACTGAAGGAATCTGGTCATTGTACTCTGAGAAGGATGCATTATTGATATTGATAATAGAAAATCCCCATTTGATGTTCTCTGTAATATTTAATAAACCACCGGCATTAAGGTAAAAAGTATTATCAGACCCATAATTTTTAATATTAACAAAATGAAGATTTAATGCAGCACCTACTGAGAATCTTTCATTTAAATTAAAAGAATATGCTGCTGTAATCTTATTTTCACTATATAATTTAAAACCATAATCCATAAAACCAACTGCAATATTGCCAAAACTAAAAGGATTATTGTAAGCGGCATATGCAGATGATAATTCTTTAATACCAAAAGGAGAAGGGGAGTAATATATTCCAACTTGCTGATTATTTAATTGCTGCAAAGCTGCAGGGTTATTAAATATTGCAAAAACATCATTGTTTACATTTACATCTGAGTAAGATAGAGATGTCTGCTTTGCTCCCGGTGATGTTTGACTAAAAATATTAATACAAATAACAGAAACAATTACAATAATTAAATGTAAAACCTGCATATAGAAAATTTAGTGTAAAGGAAAATATTCTTTATTGTGTCATTATATCTAAATTCCTATATTAAATCAATAATTATTTAAAATAATTTGGATTTTAAATGAAATACTTGTTATTAATTTTCTTCTTTGCACAAACAATTTATTTCGCTCAGGAATTAAATTGCAGGGTAACATTAAACACTGAAGGTCTTCCTGTTGTTAACAGAGATAACTTAGTTGGTTTTGATAATATGATTGCAGACTATATGAACAAAACAAAATTTTTAAATGAAAATTGGGATGTTCAAAAAATAGATTGCTCAATGAATATTTATTTTACTGCAGCAGGTGATGAAGTTTCGTATACTGCGCAAGTTGTTATAAGCAGTATGAGACCTGTTTTTGAATCTGACCAAAATGTTCAGATGCTTTCAATAGTAGATAATTCCTGGTCATTTACTTATGAAAAAGGACAACCTATCCAAGCTAATCCATCAACATTTGATGCAATAACAAGTTTTCTTGATTTCTATGCATACTTGATAATTGGCTATGATACTGATTCATACGAAATGTTAGGTGGAACTCCATACTATCAACGCGCCTCAAGTATAATTAATCTTGGAGCATCAAGCAGATATAGTAAGGGATGGATAAATGCCGGAAGCAGTTATACAAGAAGTTCAATTATTGAGGATTTACTGAATGAAAAATTCAGACCATTCCGGGAAGCTTTTTATAATTACCATTACAATGGAATAGATGTTTTTGAAAAAGATAAAAGAGTTGCTCAGGAAAATATTGTAAGACTTATTACTACCTTAGATGTTATGAGGAGTAAAATAAGTTTAAACAGCCCTTTGATAAAAGTATTTTTTGATGCTAAGAATGGAGAAATAATTGATAGGCTTCAAGGTTATCAAAATAAAGACATTTATAAAACATTAAGAAAAGTAGACCCTGCACATATGAGCAAGTATGATGAGGCAGCATTAAGATAAAAAATATTAAGGCGGTGTTAAACCACCTTAATATTTTTAAAACTTACTTCATCAAAATCATCTTTTTCATATCTGAAAATACTGGGATGTTGTTATTATTTCTTATATCTATTCTGTATATGTATATTCCTGATGCTAAATCTTTTCCTGTATTCTTTGGTGAGAAACTTGCTTGATAATATCCTTTTGGGAGTACTCCATTTACAAGTATTTCTACTAATTCTCCTTTTATATCATATACACTTAATTTTACATATCCATCTTCTTTTAATCTGTATGCTATTGTTGTTGATGGATTAAATGGATTTGGATACGCATTATATAGCATATAATCCATTCCCTTTACTATTGGTTCATCTACTCCTGTTACTATTACTGATACAGGTTCTGATAGCACTGATTTATTTCCCTGGTTGTCTACTGCAAGTATCCTGTAATAGGTGCTTTTTTCAAAGCTTCTTACTCCCCAATAGTTGTTTGTATCTACTAATGCAATAAGTCTTGTTGAGTCAGCGGTAAAATTCTCTGTTGTATCAAGATAAACTTCATAGTGAGAGAAGTCTGCTTCAGTATTCATATTCCAGTTAATGGTGATGTTTTTCTTTACTATTGTACTTGTAATATTATGAGGTACGTGAGGAGCATAATCAATGTAAGTATAGCTTTCACCATAAGGACCACCATAAAGACCAATGTCACTTCTTGAACCATCAACATCAAGGATTGTTGGGTCACCTGCATCAATTAAAGGAGAATATTTTTGAAGGTGGCCATCAAAAGTTGAGTCTTTAGTTCTATTAACAAACATAGGATCAGCTACTATGTTGGTGCTGTCAAGCATTCCATTATCAAGATTTAGTTCATTATTATGAAAAGCATTATACTTTATTATGCTGTTGCTACTATCATTTCTTATACCTTTAATACCATCTATAATAACATTATTATAAAACGGGATTGGTCTTCTGATCCAAACAGATGTCCCCACTCCAACTACTATATTATTAAATAAAGTATCATTGCTTCCATAATTAATACCCAAATATCCTTGATTTAATGAAACTACTAAATTGTTTCTAACTTTAAAAGACCCATTTACCAAGCCGATATAAATCCCTTCACTAGTATTTTTATCATATATAATAAAATTATTATTTATTAAAGTATTTCCATCATAAAAATTTATAATTCCTACATCATTAAATAAGCAATAGTTATCAAATATATGAGCGTAGTATTCATTTGGATGGGGTGCATCATAAAATATTGCTCTATCACAATTAACAACAAGGTTACTATGAATGACACTTTTTTTAACGAATGATATTTCAATTCCAACCCAAGCATTTTCAATTAAATTCTTTTTAACAATAGCAAAGTTTTTATTAAATGTACTGATAGCAATTCCATCTTTTTGGTTAGAACCAGATACTATAAGATGAAGGTTCTCTATTAAACAAGAATCTCCCATTGAGATGGCATAAAAACTTTGTTGTACCACAATTGTTCTTGTGTCTATTATGCTTGAGTCTCTATCGATTCCTATCAAAGAAGTTTTATTTTTCATTATTATTTTTTCAATATAAACTCCTTTATCAAGATAAACAGTATCTCCCGGATTGCAGATATTCATACACTTCTGTATTGAATCACTTGCTGTTTTCCAACTTGTATATGGATGCATTGGCTTACCATTCTTGGATACATATCTTATAGTGGAATAAGATGAACTTGTAACAATTATCAGTATTAATACAAATATTATTCTCTTCATCTGCTTCCCCTTTACTTTAAGATTATCATTTTTTTTGTTTTATTAAATAAACCTGAATTAATGGTGTAAAAGTAAACACCTGATGAAAGATTATATTCATTTGCATTAAATTCTATTGAATATTCTCCTCCGGTTTTATGATCATCCAATATTGTTGCCTTCTCACTCCCCAGTACATCATATAATTTTATCGTAACTCTTCCATCATTTACTATTGAATAAACTATTTTTGTTGTTGGATTAAAGGGATTTGGATAATTTTGATTTAAATTATTTTCATATCTAAGTGAAGCTTCATTTCCTTTTTTCTGTTTTATTTCTGAAAAACTGTATGTTATTGAATCTGAATTTATATCCATTGGTTTTGGTTCTAATATGTTAGCAGCTATATAATAACTTACAAATCCTATGCTTATTAAATCATTAGTAACTACAGTTTCATCAATATATTGCAATGAACTTGTTGTATCAAGCAATGCCCAGTTATTGCTCCCTATTTTTCTATAAATTTTATAACAATAAGGAGTATCATCAGTATATTCTCCCCAAACTATCCAAGGATGGTTGTCTGTGGTTTTTAACCTTGCTAAAGGACCAAATGAATTTACAACTACTTTACCGTTATCAAGTAAAATTATATACCCATTTTCAATTAAATTTAAATTATTTGTTTCAGTAATTGTTATAGTATCTTTAAGATAATAATTATCGCTCACTGTTATTATCTTTTCTTCCGGAATAATCAGATTATCCATTAATGTATCAACTGAAGGAGTAGTATCATTAGTTACAATTTCTCCCCCGTATCTTAGCATAGGAGCAATTCTTAGTAATAGTCCATCACTTGCAGGAACATTGTTAATTATAAATCTACTATGGTTATTTTCATATGTCCCATCAAAGCCTCCGATAAAGTCAACTTCTATATTTTTTATTCCTATATTTTTATAATTTCTATAATTAGTATTCCTTACATTGAAATGAATACTTTTACTTAAAGAACTATCTAAATTTGTTGTAAGTATATAATCAATTCCATTGGTTGTATCTTTTAAGTATCCTGCATGTTTTTGCTCAACTTCATTTGAATCATTTGAAGCAATTAAATTAAAAAAAGAAATATTATTTACTGTATTATTATAATCAATTTGATTTCTTCTTAACCAGCTGTATTCTCCCTGATACTTTAATGATAATAATGTTTTTCCTAATGGTCCGTTTAGTCTTTCAGCAATATCTTGAGCCATATAATATTTATCAGTTTCAGGAAATTCACTTCCGTTCCAAACATCAACTAACCCTGTTGCTCTATAAGTTATACCATCATTATTCAACAAAGAATAGTATTGATAATACATCAATCCTTTAGCTCCATAGGCAAGAGCAATCATTGATTGGCCTCTAAGTTCATTTGCAGTTATTTCTCTTCTTGTCCAATCCTGTTGCCAAAAACCACCTGCCTGTGGTGCAATCCAGAAATCTCTTATTCCGTGAGTGTAATGAAGGTTAAGAACATCTATTAAATATTTATAACCTAAATTAGAAAGTGTATACTGAGGTTCATCCCAAAAAGGATAATACCAGAAAAACAAAGTTTTTGGCTGGGCTTCAGTAATAAAACGGGGTAATGTAACTTCAAAATCTCTGAAGCCATCCCATTCAGGATATATTGCTGTTATTAAACTTAATGAATCTGAAGTATAACTTTTTACAATATCATCTACTATTTTATATGGTTTATAGTTATCTATTGAATGTGGTTCATCAAATGAATAAAAATATTTTAAATTTGGAATACTTGAATTACTGTCAACTTCGAGATAAATAGTTGAATCAACTCTTGATGGATTTTTTACTAAAACCTCTCCAATTTTGGTATCATAAATTTTAAGATTTTTAATATATAATTTTCGATTACCTTTCCAGTTTATGGTAAATACAATGCCGTTGTTATTATTATTTAGGTTGCTTAAAGGGGAATAACTTAATGAAGTAAATGAAGGTACTTTCATAAGGTTGTAAGTTGGCAAATTCAAAGTAGTGTCATTGTTTGATAAATTTCCTGCAGTAAATGCAATTTCATCTAAACAGGGATAACTTGTTCCATTATGGTTGTATTCAGCTTTTACTGTAAATACTGTATCTGTTCCGGATGTAGAACCATCTATTTTTACAGTTAATTCTGAATGATAAGTTACAGAATCATCTGAATAAGGTCCACTATTGCTTTTATATTTTTGATATTGAAAATAATAAGGACCTGTTAACAATATACCAGTTTGACCATTTATTGGGTCAGGGCTTACAATATACTCTCCACTATCTTCTGCAGTTACATATCTAAATCCCGGTACTATATTATTTGATGATTTATTGGTATTGTTCCAATCCATCAGCATTCCTTTAGTATAGAGATAAATATAATCATCCAATTGGGCAGCATTTATTGCAATTATATTATTTATTGAAGAAAATTCATTAGGCTGCCTGTTACGGGTAACATCTATGATATAGTTTATTCCCATTGCATTCATTTGAGGATAATTGCTTCCCCGATTAGATGTAGGACCTCCCGAATTTGCAAACACTCCGAAAGGGAATTGTTGGGAAAAACATATTGAAGATAGCAGAAAAGATACAAATAAAGATTTCACATGAACCTCAGAATTTGTTTTGTAAGGAGAAGTATTTATCCCTGATTTCAACTTACCCAAAATTATTAGGAATGTCAAAAAAATGGTTTCTGTTAAAACATCTTTAAAACAAAAAGCCGCATTTGGGCTATATCAAATGCGGCTGAAAACAACTTAAAAAAATATTTTATATTTTCATTTCATAAACTCTGTACTTCTTATAAATTTCTCCGTTCATTAAGGTGGCTCCTTTATTCATCATATCATTATCTTCAAGAATCCAACTTGCTTCGCCTAATAAAATTCCTAATTTTTCCGCACGCTGACAAATCTCCCAATAGAAGACACTATCTAATCCTCTTTTTTGATATTCAGGAATAACACCTAAAGTGATAACTCGTGCCCATTTAATTTCTTTTTTCTTAGTGAACATTTTTATCCAGCCAAAAGGGAAAAGTCTGCCGTTCATATATTTAAAGGCTGTGTTATAATCGAGCATAACCAATGCAAAACCAACAAGCTTATTATCAATTTCACCAAATAAAACTAAAGAAGGTTCAACTAAAGGTTTTAAGTCTTTAGCCATTGCATCGATTTCATCGTCTGTTAAAGGAACAAATCCCCAATTGATTGCCCAGGCTTTATTATATACAAATTTTACTTTTTCTAATTCTTCATCAAACTTTTTTGTATTCATTTGATTGATGATTATTCCAGACCTCTTTTTAACAATCTCTACACCACGGGCAAGTTTTTCTGAAGCTAATAATTTTCTATTTTCAATTCTATATGCGTATAAATCCTTAGCTTTTTTTAATCCATAATTTTCACATAGTTGAAGATAATATTCTGGATTGTAAGTCATTAATAATCTTGGTTCATCATCAAAACCTTCAAGTAACATTCCATACTCATCATTGCTGGAAGGATTAGCAGGACCTCTCATTTCAGTTAATCCATTTTCTTTCAACCAAATTTTTGCTGTATCGAATAAAGCATTTGTAACTTCCTGGTCATTTATACATTCGAAAAATCCGAAGAAACCTACATTGTCATTATGATATTTATTATGAAGATCATTTTTGATTGCAGCTATCCTGCCAACATACTTTCCATCTTTTTCTGCAAGATAATATTCTGCTTTAGCGTGTTTGAAAAAAGGATTTTTTTCTTTATCAAGAATATGTTTTCTATCCATTATTAATGGAGGAACCCACTTAGGATAATCTTTATAAATAAACCATTGAAGCTTTATAAAAGCCATTAAATCTTTTTTAGATTTTACAACTGAAATATTAATCTTGCTCATAATTTTTTTATGGTTGGAAGTAAAAAAGCATCCTAAAGGGATGCTTTTTTTAGTTAATAATTTTTAGATAAGGCCTAATTGCTTACCGGTTGATTTGAAAATATGTAATATTTCATCAAGATGTTCTTTTTCATGAGTAGCCATATAACTGGTACGCATCATTTGTCTTCCTTCAGGAACACCCGGAGAAATAAATACATTAACAAATACTCCGGAGTCATATAACATTTTCCACATTGCAAAAGCTAATTCATCATTGCCTACAATTACAGGAACAATGGCTGTTCTTCCATCAATTACATTGAATCCGGCAGCCTTAAGATTTGTTCTCATATAATTTGCATTATCAATTAATCTTGTAACTCTTTCAGGCTCAGCTTCAAGAACATCTAATGCAGCTATTGCAGATGCAACAGAAGCAGGAGTAGGGGAAGCACTAAAAATAAGTGCAGCTGAATGATGTTTAATGTAGTTTATAACCTTTGCATCACCCGCAACAAAACCGCCTAAAGATGCAAATGTTTTGCTGAAGGTTCCCATTGTCATATCAATTTCATTTTCAAGGTTGAATTCACTTGCAGTACCTCTTCCGCCTTTACCAATAACACCAACTGAATGTGCATCATCTATTAAAATTCTTGCATCATATTTTTTTGCAATCGCGTTTAAGCGAGGAAGATTTACAATTTCACCACCGGTTGAAAAAACGCCATCGGATACGATTAATTTTGGAGCATCTTTAGGTAATTTGCTGATAACTCTTTCAAGGTCATCCATATTGTTGTGTTTGTATCTTACGAAATCTGCGGTAGCTCCTTTAGCCATTAAATTTCCTGCAACAATACAAGCGTGATTATCTTTATCAGATACTACATATTCACCTCTTTGAACCAAAGTAGGAATAATTCCCTGAGCAGTCTGGTATCCGGTAGAGAAAAGTAATACAGCTTCTTTTTTAAAGAATTTTGCTAATCTTTCTTCTAATTCAATATGTAAATCTAAGGTACCTGTTAAATATCTGGAGCCGGAGCATCCGGTACCATATTTTTCAATAGCCTTAATAGCAGCTTCTTTAACTTTTGGATGAGCAGTTAATCCAAGATAATTATTGGACCCTGCCATAATCTTTCTTTTTCCTTCAATTTGAACGACAGGTCCTTCATTTTCTTCAATAGGCCTGAAATATGGGTAAACGCCCATCGCTTTAACTTCATCAGCTCTTGTAAATTCGTAACATTTTTTGAATAGGTCCAAAAATTCCTCCGGAAATAAATTATCTATGTTATATAAAGAAATAAATTTACTAAATTTGTTTATTAAAATCTAAAGTTAAATGAATTTAAAATCAATAATAATTTATGAAAAATAATGGTATTGCAGTAGTTACCGGGGCTAATGGATTTGTAGGAAGCCACCTAGTAGACCTTCTTTTGGAGAAAAATTACTCGGTAAGGTGTATTACGCGTAAATCCAGTGACTTGAAATGGTTAATAGATAAACCTGTTGAAATATACAATTGCGGACTTACCAACAAAGAAGAATTGAAAAAAGTTTTTGATGGAGCAGATTATATTTACCACGTTGCAGGTGTTGTAAAATCAAAAAAACCAGAGGGTTATTTTGAAGGAAATGTTGAAACTACAAGAGTCCTTTTAGACACTGCATTATTATTTAAGCATAAAATTAAAAAGTTTTTAATAGTCAGCAGTCAGACTGCTGCTGGTCCTTCAGAAGGTGATACTCCTATAAATGAAACAACAAAACCTCATCCAATTACTACTTATGGAAGAAGTAAATTAGCTGAAGAAGAATTAGCATTAAAGTATAAAGATGATTTACCGATTACAATTTGCAGAGCTCCTGCAGTTTATGGTGAAAGAGATACCGAAATTTTTATTTTCTTTGATACTTATTCAAAAGGATTATTTACTACTATTGGTTTAGATAAAAAGATCGTATCCTTAATTCACGTTGCTGATTTAGTTAAAGGATTTTATTTAGCAGCTATTAATGAAAAAGCTGAAGGTCAAATTTATTTTATATCTTCTGAAAAATTGTATACTTGGGAAGAAGTTGGAAAAGTTTGCCAAAAAGTTTTTAAGAAAAAAGCTTTCCACGTAGCTGTTCCGCATTTTTTAGTTTATACTATTGCAACAGTTGCTCAATTTTTTGCAATGTTCAGCAGTAAACCTGCAACCCTTAATATTGAAAAAGCTAAAGACTTAACAAGACAGGCCTGGACTTGCGATACCGGCAAAGCTGTTAAGGAATTAGGTTATCATCAGGAGGTTTCTCTTGAGGAAGGTATTTGCAGAACTGTTGAATGGTACAAAAAAATGAAATGGTTAAAATAGTTTAATTATTTTTTGCACCTTCTTTTATCCAGGTTTTAATGCCTTCAATTTGATTAGCATTTAATGGCTTATAAGGAGAGCCAATAGGAGGCATTAAAGCCATTCCATATTGCGGGTCAATTCTCCATACCAATCTGCTATTCTGAGGTTCACCGGGAAAAACAACTCCGGGGTCTCTGGTTATATTTACGTGAGTCGTAAGGCTTAGGTCTCCTTCTTTGGTTGTTTCATTATGGCAAGCTACACAGTGTCTTTCCAAAACAGGCTGAATATCCTGAGAAAAGCTAACGTTTGATGCTGGTATTGTTTTTTCATCAACATCAACTCCGGTATCCTTACAACCAGTATATAATAATGCTATAAATAATATTAGAGAAAAGTATTTCATTAAAAATTAATTTGTTTTTCTACTACAAATATAAATAATTCAAAATAATTCTCATTATTTGGATGCTGAATGGTCATATATGGGGATGAATTGACTAATACAACATCGAATTAAGTGTAATCATATTTTTAATATTACATTATTTATATTTGTAGCCTAAATCAAATTTAGGAGATGAGTTTGAAGCATACAATAACATTAATACCCGGTGATGGAATAGGACCTGAAATTGTTACAGCTTGTAAAAAAGTGATAGAACATTCAGGAGTTGAAATTGATTGGGAACCTGTTGAAGCAGGTATGATTGCCCTTGAAAAATATAGAGACCCATTACCTAACGAGGTAATTAAATCAATTGAAAAAAATAAAATTGCTTTAAAAGGACCACTGACAACACCGGTTGGCAAAGGTTTTAGAAGTGTTAATGTTGCTCTCAGAAAAGAATTTGAATTATATGTAAATCAAAGACCTGCAAAAACTTATAAGGGAATTAAAACATTTTTTGACCATCTTGATTTAATGATATTTAGAGAAAACCTTGAAGAATTTTATTCCGGGATTGAACATTATATAGACAGCAGCCATTCTGCAGCTGAAAGTATTGGTATTATAACCAGAAGAGGCTCAGAGAGAATTGTTAGGTTTGCTTTTGAATATGCCGCTAAACATAATAGAAAAAAAATTACTGTTGTTCATAAAGCTAACATATTAAAGTTTACCGGTGGATTATTCCTTGATATAGCAAAAGAAATTGCTCCTCATTATCCAACCATAAAATTTGATGATAAGATAGTGGATAATATGGCTATGCAGATGGTAATGAATCCTTATCAGTTTGATGTTATTGTAACTACAAATTTGTTTGGAGACATATTATCAGATCTTGCCTCAGGGTTAGTTGGTGGCTTAGGTATGGCACCGGGAGCTAATATTGGTGATGGTGCAGCAATTTTTGAAGCAGTACACGGTTCTGCTCCTGATATTGCAGGAAAGAATATTGCAAATCCTTCTGCAATTATTCTTGCAGGTGTAATGATGCTTGAATATTTAAATGAAGAATCAGCAGCAAGAAAAATTGAAAAGGCTCTTGCTAATATTATTGAACGGGGAGAAAAAGTTACCAAGGATATAAATCCAAATAATTTTGTTACTACAGATGTTTTTGCTGAAGAAGTATGTAAGGAGTTAGATAAAATAAATTGAAAAACAGAGTTCCATTAACCTTAGTTTTTTTAACAGTATTTATTGACCTTTTAGGATTTGGAATATTAATTCCTTTACTCCCGACTTTCGCATATAATGTTTTACACGTTGATGAAACTGCAATTGGAATTGCCATTGCAGTTTATTCTTTGACTCAATTCTTTTTTAATCCCGTCTTTGGAAATCTTTCTGATAAATATGGAAGAAGACCTTTAATAGTAGTTTCGCTTCTTTTAAACGCAACAGGATATGTAATTTTTGCTTTTACCGATATGTACTTAGTTTTAATTATTTCCAGAGTAATTGCAGGAATAGGTGGAAGCAGCATTGGTGTAGCTCAAGCTTATATTGCTGATGTTACTACAAAGGAAAATAGAGCTAAAGGTATGGGGTTAATTGGTTCAGCATTTGGATTAGGATTTGTTTTTGGTCCATTAATTGGAGGATACCTTTCAGCATTTGGGTATCAGGTAACAGGATTTGTAAGTGCAGGATTTTCTTTTATTGCCTTTTTATCAACTGTGTTTTTGCTGCCTGAATCTTTGTCAAAAGATAAAATGCACATAGGCCATAGAAAATTATTTGATATTAAAGCAGCACGGAATGTTTTTAGAAATAAAGCTATTGGAGTATCTATAATTCTATTTTTTATTCTTACCTTCTCTGTTGCTAATATGTATGGGACATTTGCATTATTAGGTTCAAAGAATTTTGGTTTTACTGATAGACAAAATGGATACCTGTTTGCTGTAATAGGTTTATCTTCCGTAATAGTACAGGGCGGTTTATTGAATGTACTGGCTAAATTCATGGATGATAGAAAGCTGATAATGTTTGGTTCAGTCTGTATGATAATCGGATTAGGGATGATACCTTATGGAGGAGGTTTTTGGGGAATTGCTATTATTGTAGCAATTCTTTCTTTAGGAACAGGCACATTGCAGCCAACAATTTTAAGTTTAGTTTCTAAATTTTCTAAAGAACACGAACAGGGAATGGTATTAGGAACTAATCAATCCATTTCTGCATTAGGAAGAGTATTAGGCCCATTATGGGGAGGATTTTCATTTGAATTTTTCGGACATCAATATCCATTTTTAACAGGAGCCTTTTTCTCTTCACTTATTTTAATTTTCAGTACCATATTTTTAAGTAAATTTTTAGTTCATTCACATGCAGCTGCAGATAAGCCCAAATTAGAAGAGTTATAAAAAAAAGCGGTATGTGTACCGCTTTTTTTATTTTAATTATTCTTTTTTACTATCCAGATTCTTTTGAGCAACTTCATCTGTTTCCTGTTTCAAGTCCATCATACATAAAGGACAAGTACCACTTTCATCTGAAATAACATTATAATGTTCTTTCATTGGACATTGATAAACATTACCGTCTTTGTTTGCATCTAATGAAGCAACAGCAACGTTATCATCTCTAACTAATTCACTTTTCTGTCCATTTTCTTTATTCTGCTGTAATTCACTTTTATTTTCCTGTTTAGAACATCCAATCAAGATAAAAGAGAAAACAAAAAGAACTAAATACAGGTATTTCATTTTTAACCTCTTTATTATTTATGATTTAACTTTAAACTTATTTTTAACAAGATTTTCTTTTGCTTGTTTTAAAGTTACTTCTTCAAGTGTCATTTTGCAAAGCGGACATTCACCAGGTTTATCAGAGATAACATTCCAATCCATCATATCCTGAAACACTTTACCATCTTTATTTTTATCAATTTTCTTTAAATTTATCACACCTTCACGAACAATGTTTTCATCTGACTTCTGTTCAACCTGAGTTTTAATATCCATTTTATGATTATGCATATCATGCTGTTGAGCAGAAGTTTGCTTTAATATAGCAGCACTAAATAAAAATACTGCAATTAAGATTATTTGTTTCATTTGTACCTTTCGATTAAAGATTAATATTTGTTGATTATTATTTCATATCCATATTCATATCATTTTGTTTGGAAGTACCACTTTCGGATTGTCCATGTTGATGTCCTGTAGAAGTACCTGTTTGTAATTGGCTTTCTGAATCAATTAAGTATGCACCTTTAGAAACTATTTCATCACCTTCATTTAAACCTGAAGTTACCTGATACATTCCATTAAACTTTGAACCTAATTGGATTTCCCGACCTTCATACATTTCATCAGGGGTTTTAATCCAAACAATATTTCTTTTACCCGTCTGCAAAACAGCAGCTTCTGGAATAAATAAACCATTTATATTACTGAGATTGAAAGTAGTTTCTCCATACATCTGAGGTTTAAGTTTATTACCCTTATTAACTATTTCGCTTCTAACCTGAACAGTTCTTGTTTGTGTATTGACAACTGGATATATCATTGTAACGGTTCCATCAAAAGTTTCACCGGGGAAAGATTTTAATTCAACTTTAACTTTTGTCCCAACTTTAATGTTTGTTAAATCTTTTTCGAAAATATCAGAGATATTCCATAATTTCGATAAGTCACCAACTTCAAAAAGTTTAGCTCCTTCATTTACATACATTCCATTCTGAATATTTTTTTCTATTACTACTCCACTTACTGGTGCATAGTAAGTTGTTGTGTATTGAATTTGTCTGTTATTTTCAAGGTCTGCAATTTGCTTTTGAGTGAAGCCCATTAATTCAAGTTTTTTTCTTGATGATTCAAGAATTTTATTTTGGTTGATATAATTATTGTTATTGCTGTTATTAGTTAAGCTGTAATTAGTTTCACCATTATTTAGTGCAATCAACAAATCATTTTGAGCTTCAACTAAAGTAGGGGAGTATATTTCAAAGACAGGTGAGCCTTTAGAAATATAATCTCCTGTATTTCTCACAAATAATTTTTCTATTCTACCTGAAACTCTTGCTGATATTACTTCTCTTGATCCTTCAATGAAATCCAGATAGCTGAAAGTTTTTATTGATTGAGATTCATTTTGCCTAATAACTTTAACAACTTCAACTCCGGCTAAGGCTAATTTGCCTGAAGATAAGTTAAGCATATTCTGCATTGAAGTATCAGTTTTATAGTCTGCCACCTTTTCAACTTTTTTCACAAGCTCCATTTGACAAATAGGGCAGGTGCCAGGTTTATCCGAAATAACCTGAGGGTGCATTGTGCAGGTCCAATAAACTTTTTTCGCACCATCTTTACCTGTTTCAACTTTTTCATTTGAACAAGCATCAAAAGTTACTAATGAACCTAAACTAATTAATATTATTAAAAAGACTGCTATATAAGATTTTATTTTTTTCATTGCTTTACTCTTTATCAAAATTTTTGTTTAATACACTACTGCCGACCATCATTTCAATTTCAGCAGCAGCCATTTGAATATCAGCCTGAGCCATATAATAATTCATATTTTGCATTAACAGCATTCTGAATGCATCAATAACAGAAGTAAGATTTGTTCTGTTTGTCTGATATGAAATTATTTGTGCATTCAAACTTTTTTCATATGAAGGAATGACATCATTACTGTATAAGTTCAAAAGATTCTTTGCATTATTTAATTTCAGAACATTATTCTTCAGTTCTGAAATCATATTATTCTGCATATCTTCTTTCTCGTATTCAATTCCTTTTATACTTGAAAGCAATTCTTCCTCCTTGAACTTATATTTGTTAGAAGACCAGGGAGCAAATGGCAAAGTTATGGAAGCCATTATGGAATACATATATTCCGTTTTGGCAGGTTCACCCATTCCCATAGTAAGCATTGTTAAATCAGTTTTAGTTGTTAATGGCATACCTAAAGGCATTCTCATTATCATTCCTTGTATCATCAAATCAGGGACTAATTCTTTTCTGTTTGCAGTAATCATTGACTTATTCATCTCGACCATGGCATTCATTTTATTTAGTTCAGGATTTTCATCAACAAGTACTTTTTCTAATTCTTTTTCATCTGCACTGATATTATTGTTCAACTCAGATACTGTTTGAATTGTATCTAATCGAACACCTAAATACCTGTTGATGGTATTTATGTATTTAGTTTTTTCATTTTGAAGATTTAGAATTTGAGTTTCATTGGTATATATCTCACTTGTTAATGAAAGAATATCAGCCTGACTAACTCTGTTTGTCGATAGCTGAACATTAAGATTGTTTATTAATTGTTTTAATAAATCATTAGTCTTTTTCTGTATTTCTATTTTACGTTCAATCATCCAAAGATTGTAGTAGTTCATTTTTATTTGTCCTACTATATCAATAGCAGCAGTTTTTAAATTTGCTTTTTCAACACCAATACCTTTAAGCTCTGCTTCTCTCATTGCACCAAGTTTACCTCCAAGCATAAACATCTGGCTTAATGAAAGAGAATTTGATTCAGCATCGTCCCAAACATTAGCACTTTTGATAGGAACCTGATTAAATTCTACTCCTAAAGTTGGAGGAGGAAGTTGACTTACTGATTCACTTCTATTCTGAATAGCTTCAATTTTAGCTTTGAATGATTTAAGCAAAGGATTATTTTCAAATGCAATGTTTATCAATGAATCAACTGACTGAGGATAAATTGCATTTGTTAACATTACTGTAATTACAAAAAATATTTTTTTCATTTTAATTCTCCTTCATCCAGTCAGCCATTTTAGATAACTCAAGTTTGCCTTTTTTCAATGCTCTTTCTTTCATTATAACAAAGAGAATAGGAGTTACAACTAAAACGTGAATAGCTGATGTTAATAAACCGCCAATCATTGGGGCAGTTAAAGGTTTCATCATATCAGAGCCAGTTCCTTGTGACCACATAACAGGTACCAGAGCAATCATTGCAGTAGCTACTGTCATTAATTTAGGGCGCAATCTTAATACAGAGCCTTCAACTGTTGCTTCATAAATATCCTGTTTGGTTATTTCACCTCGCTCACCTTTCTGGTGTGCTCTTAATCTTTTATCAAGAGCTTCGTGTAGATAGACAACCATTATAACTCCTGTTTCTACAGCAATACCATACAAGGCGATGAAGCCCACCCAAACAGCGACTGAGAAATTATATCCAAGAATGTAGACCATATACATTCCTCCAATCAATGCAAATGGTACTGAAAGCATTACTACTCCAGCTTCCAGATAATCTTTTAATGTAAAAAAGAGAAGAACAAAAATTAAAAGGACTACCATCGGCATTATTATGGTAATAGTTCTTTGTGCTCTAATTTTATTTTCATATTGACCACTCCAGGTATAAGAGTAACCTGAAGGTAAATTTAATTTAGATTCAATTACTTTTTTGGAATCATCAATAACACTTCCCATATCTCTTCCTCTGGCATTCATAAAAACAATAGAGCGAAGCATACCGTTTTCACTGCTTATCATAGGCGGACCTGTTAATACATTTATATCGGCAAGTTCAGATAATGGAAGATAGATAGTATTTGCATTTTTATTTTTATCAATTAAACTAAACAATGAATTACTGCTTGCATCAGAATTGTTATAATTCTGATTGGAACTATTATTGCTGCTACCCATTGAGCTCATACCACTACTTGAACCTCCACTCATTGAAGTTCCCTGGTTGGTACTCATACCCGAAGATGTATTCATTGAACCACCATTAACAGCAATAGGAACAATTAAGTTTTTAATATCTTCAAAAGTATTTCTATAATCTCTTTCATATCGTAAGCGGATAGGGAATCTCATACGTCCTTCAAGAACGATTCCTAAGTTCTGCCCGCCTATAGCAGTTTCAATTATATTTTGAACATCTTGAATATTGACTCCATACCTTGAAGCAATATCTCTTTTTATTTGAATGTCCAGATAATATCCATTCTGAACTCTATCTGCCACAACATCGGCTGCGCCGTCAACACCTTTAAGAATATTTTCTGCTTTGATTGCATAATATTCTAAGGTATCAAGGTTAGGACCAAAAATTTTAAACCCTATATCAGTTCTTACTCCGGTTGCAAGCATATTAATTCTGTTTATAATAGGCTGAGTCCATCCATTACGAACACCGGGTATCTGAAGTTTTTCGTCAAGCTCTGAAATGATATCCTTCTTGGTAATGCCAGGTCTCCATTGGTCTTTTGGTTTAAGAAGTATAATTGTTTCAATCATACTTAATGGAGCGTTATCAGTAGCAGTTTCTGCTCTTCCCGCTTTACCAAGTACGTGCTCAACTTCAGGAACTGTCATTATAATTTTGTCCTGCTTTTGGAGTATATCATTCACCTGGCTTATTGAAGCATTAGGTAAAGTGACAGGCATATAAAGAATAGAGCCTTCATCAAGAGGAGGCATAAATTCTGAGCCGGTATTTAAAACCATTGGGACTGCTATCAATAATGCAATAACATTTAATGCTATTGTTATTTTTCTATGTTTTAAAACCCAATGAATAACAGGTTCATACATCCTAATAAAAAATCTTGTAGTCGGATTTTTTTGTTCAGGACGGAATTTTCCTCTCATCAACATCGTCATTAAAACAGGAATTAAAGTAATAACAACAATTGCGGAGCTTAGCATCATAAATGATTTTGTATAAGCCAAAGGATGGAATAGTTTTCCTTCCTGACCTGTTAATAAGAAAACAGGGAGGAATGAAACAAGAATAATTAATTCTGAAAAGAAGATAGCTCTTCCTACCTGCTTAGCAGACATTATAGAAATATTTTTGTATTCTTCGCTTGTAAGATGCCCTTTTTCTGTTATAGCTCTTGCCAAGTTTCTATAAGCATTTTCAACTAGAACAATGGATGAATCAACAATAACTCCTACTGCTAATATCATTCCACCTAAGCTCATTATATTTGATGTAATATTAAATATATACATAAATATAAAAGCCATAAGAACAGAAATAGGGAGTTCAATTAGTATTCTTACTATACTTCTAAAGTGTAAAAGGAAGATAGCGACCATAAGTGCAACTACAATAGCAGCTTCAATTAAAGCTCTCTCAAGAGTTCCGATGGCTTCTCTAATTAATGTACTTCTATCATAAGAAGTTTCTATCTTCACGCCTTGTGGTAAGCCAGGAGAAATTTCTTTTATTTTTTCTTTTACTCTTTCAATAACCTGTTGAGCATTTTCACCTGTACGCATTACAATAATACCACCAACAGCCTGACCTTCACCATTCTTCTCTAATGAACCACGACGGATGTCAGAACCTAAAGTAACATTTGCTATATTTTTAATTGTAATTGGTAATCCATTACTTGCTACTTTAACAACAGTATTTTCCACATCCTCTTTAGATTGAATATACCCTTGTCCTCTTACAAAATATTCTGCATCGTTTACTTCAAGTATTTTTCCACCGACTTCATTATTACTTTTCTGAATTGCATTAACTACTTCAGAAACAGAAAGGTCATATCCTCTTAGCATTTCAGGATTAACATCAACCTGATATTGTTTAACATAACCTCCAATAGATGCAACTTCAGCAACACCATCAACTGCAGCTAATTTATATCGAATGTACCAATCCTGAATACTTCTTAAAGTTGCAAGGTCTTGACCTTTTCCTTCTACAGTATACCAATAGACGTGTCCAACTCCTGAACCATCGGGTCCTATTGTTGGAACAACTCCGGAAGGAAGTTGAGCCTGAACAGTGTTTAATCTTTCTAAAACTCTGTTTCGGGCAAAGTAGGTGTCTACATTATCATCAAAGATTATAAAAACGAAAGACATACCAAACATTGAGTTAGCTCTAACAGCTTTAACGTCGGGTAATCCTTGCAATCCTGATACAATAGGATAGGTAACCTGATTTTCAATAATTTCAGGAGACCTTCCCATCCATTCAGTATAAATAATAACCTGATTTTCTGAAAGGTCAGGAATTGCATCTACAGGCAGGTTTATAACTGAATATAAACCAACACCTATTACAATTAAATAAGCTAATAATACAAGAAATCTATTATTGGCACTCCAATCAATGATTTTCTCAATCATAAAAAATTACTCCAAAATGTCTTTAAAAGTTCAACTAATTAGTTTCGAACAGAAAAGGGCAGAGTAATCCTAAATCAAAAGTACGGAGTTCTTTATGTAAAGATTGTTAGTAGATAAATTAAATGGTGTGTTTGTTAAAGGTTGAAATTCTTTATAAGAAATTTCATCAGATAAAATTATATCAGATACAAAAATATCTTCAGTAATATTCAATTTGTATGAAGCTATATATTTTTCAACAATATTTTTGTCTATGACAAATTGTTGACAGCATTTATTATCAGATGTAAAAATAATTTTAGAAAGTTCTTTGGCATTTACTTTATGAACGCATGCAGAACATTTTGGTTCCTCAAAAGTAATTCCTGTCATTTTGCAATTATGCATAATTAACGGAAGTCCAGAGGTGGAAACCATAAATAATGTGACCAAAAATAATATTGTGAATTTTCTAAACAAAATTTTTTCTAATAATTTCAATTTTAAAACATATGCAAATAATTCAAATAATTCAATGCTCTCCATTTTCTATGAGAAAACTTCTAAATATAGTATTTTAGTGTATAAAAATAAAAAATACAATAATGAAAAAGTTCATACTTGCTTTATCTGCTTTTGTTTTACTTCTTGTTTTGATAATTGTTTCACTTAATTATTATGTGTATTCCTCGATAAGCTACAATAAGCTAAACTTTTTACAGCAAAAACTTGTCTCATCAGTACTTCAAAAATTTGAGAATAAGCTTAATTCTATTCCTGAAGAGAAAAGAAATATTATAGATTATAATGAGCTTCTAAGCTCATTAAATTATTTTGAAAGAAAATTTGCTGATAGAATTTTTTCAATAGACCCAAAAGAAATAGGTTTTAAGGGTCCTCGATATTCGATGGGAAAAGCTAAGAACCTAACCAAAATAGATAATGTTAAAATAAAAGATAACATACAAACAGATATTCAGTATTATCCAACTCAGCCATATCAGGACTACCTTAGAATGATGGAGGATATGAAAAAGGAATTAGGGAAAAGATTGTACATAGATTCAGGGTACCGTTCACCAGGTAAGCAGGCTTACTTATTCTTTTATTATTTAGGAACAAGCAGTGAATTTAGCCTTAAGGAAAATGCAAAATGGATTGCAATGCCAGGTTATAGTGAACATGGAAATCCTGAAAGAACAGCTATGGACTTAGTGAATGAAGATGCCATAAATGGATTTAGCAGAGGACAAAATTCAGAAGATTTTGAAAGACTGACTGAATATCAATGGCTTATTATGAATGCAAGTAAGTATAATTTTTATTTGTCATATCCAAAAAATAACCCGTATGGAGTTGCTTTTGAACCCTGGCATTGGCATTGGGAAAATAGAGGTAACTTTCAATGAAAGTCTAAAATTATTAAAAAATACCGTATATAAAGTAATCTTACCGCTTATAATTTTCTATTATTACATTTTATATAAAGTAATATTTTTGTAGTCGGGTGATTACATAATTTTGTAACTATTTAAGAATGAACAATGAAATTAAAAAATAAAATCCGGAGTAATAAATGAGAATATTCCTTAGTTCATTAATTCTCTTGTTGTTTATTACAAGCAGCTATGGACAGAAAAACTTATCTCTTGATGAAGCCATTAATATTGCACTAAAAAGAAATACCGTTCTTCAAAGGAATATTAATAACATCGAGAGTGCTCAATCAAATGTAAAAGCATCGTGGGGTAATTTCTTTCCTTCTTTGGGTGCACAGGGACAATGGTCCTGGAGTAGAAATGAAGAAGAGGGAGGCTATAAAAATATCCCGGACGTTGGATTAATTTATTTTCCTAAATCTGCTGATGAAAATAGAAGCTATAATGTAGGAGTTGGAACCAATTGGACTTTGTTTGATGGATTATCAAATATTGCAACCTTAAACAAAAATAAAACTGATCTTGAATCTGTAAGATTAATTGTTGAAAGAATTAAGCAGGATGTAGTTTTCCAAACTATAACTCTTTACTACAATGTTATAAATAATATGAAATTGTTAAAAGTAAAAGAAGAAGATATTACATGGAACCAAAAGAACCTTGAAACTGTTACTGAAAGAAATAGATTAGGAGCCGTAACTTTAGCAGATGTTTATGCCCAACAGGTTAGATTAGGAAATGCAGAGTTAGAGGTTATCAGAACGAGGAATATATTAGAGTCAGGAAAAACAGACCTTTTATATTATTTGGGTCTGGATGTTCTCTCTAATTATACTTTTTCTGATTCATTATTGTTAAGTGACCAAGAACTTATGAAGAATGATTTTAATTATCAATCAGATGATTTTAATAATGTCATCAACAAGGCAATGTTTCAGAGATTTGATTACCAAAGCGCAAAGTTGAATTTAGAAAGTGCAAAATACGACATTTCTATTGCACAATCAGGATATTTTCCAACATTAACAAATGGAATTAGCTTTTCAACTCAAGCAAACAAACCAGGCGACCTATTTAAATCGAAATATTATTCAGTAGGATTAACTTTGAATGTACCAATATTTACAGGATTTAATGTTGATAACCGGGTACAGTTTGCCGAAGTAAATTATAAGAATCAGGAACTAGTAGTTGAAGAATTAGAAAGAGATATTAAAAGAAAAATTCAGCAGACATATTTAGATATTGAAGCATCTGAAAAACAATTAGATGTAAGCAAGAGAAATGTTATGGCTGCAGAAGAAAATAGAAAAATTGAACAGGAAAAATATTCATTAGGCTCAGGTACATTGTTGAATGTTTTAATTGCAAATTCAGAATATACCACAGCTCAATCGAATAATATAAATGCACAGTTTTCATATTCAGTATTAAAGGAACAGCTTAAATATTACTTAGGTGTTCTTGATTATAAACAGTATGAATAAATTTTAATTGGAGGATAGAAAGAAAATGGCTAATGGTAAAAAAAAATCTAAAAAGAAAATCTTTATAATCAGCGGCATAGCTGTAGTTTTAATAGCTTTAGTTTTGATAGCACTTTTAGGCGGAAGCAAGGATGAAGTAATAGCTGTTCAAACTGAAAAAGTTCAAAAGAGAAATATTACTCAAACTGTTTCAGCAACAGGTAAAATCAACTCTGAAAATCAGGTTATCATTACTCCTGAGGTCACCGGAGAAATTGTAAGTCTTCCTGTTAAAGAAGGACAAAAAGTTTCAAAAGGTGATTTGCTTATAAAGATAAAAGGTGATATTTACGTTGCTCAAAGAGAAAGAGCTGAAGCAAATTTAAAATCTGCTCAATCATCTTTGGCGATGAGAAAAGCAGAACTTGATAGAATTACATTGGACTATAAAAGAGTTCAGGAATTACATAATAAGAAATTAGCAAGTGATGCCGAACTTGAAACCTCTAAAAGTAATTACTTATCTACTCAAGCCGGTTACGAAGGTGCAGAAGCAAATGTACTTCAAATGAGAGCATCATTAAAAGAAATTACTGAACAGATTTATAAAACTACCATCAACGCACCAATGGATGGAACAGTAAGCGGTTTAAATGTTGAATTAGGTGAAAGAATACTTGGAAGTGGTTTTAGCCAGGGTACTAACCTTATGACTGTTGCTGATTTGAATAATATGGAAGCTACAGTTGAAGTTGATGAGAATGACGTTGTGTTAGTTTCTATTGGTGATACTGCAAAAATAAAAATAGATGCTTTTGGTGATAAGGAATTCATTGGAGTTGTTACAGAAATTGGAAACGCTGCAAAAGAAGAAGGTCTTGGAACTCAAGAACAAGTTGTAAACTTTAATGTAAAGATAAAATTATTGCATCCTGATAGTGGATTAAGACCAGGTATGTCCTGCACAGCAGAAATCCAGACAGAAACAAAGAATGATGTTGTAAGTGTACCTATTATGAGTGTTACTGCCAGAGGAAATGAAGCTCCACAAGGAGGAAATCCTGGTGAAGAAGGTGAAGGCGGTAATCAACCAGTAGTTCAAAAGAAAAATGGCAATGATAAACCAAAAGAAATAGTTTTTGTTCTTCAAAATGGAAAAGCTAAAAAAAGAGAAGTTAAAACAGGTCTAAGTGATGATAACTTCATTGAAATTATAGATGGTCTTAAAGTAAATGATGTAGTAATTACAGGAAGTTATAAAGCTATTTCCCGCGAACTACAGGATGGTACTGTTGTTAAAGTCGATGGCGGTGATAAGAACAAAAAGAAATCATAATTACCGGAAAAAAAATGAATAACAATAATATAATTACGATTGAACATATAGCTAAGATATACCAGGTTGGCAGTGAAACTGTACACGCCCTTTCAGATGTATCTTTAACTATAGATCAGAATGAATATGTAGCGATTATGGGACCTTCAGGTTCAGGAAAATCTACATTGATGAATATGTTAGGATGTCTTGATACTCCATCTTCCGGCAAATATGATTTTAAAGGTAAAAGTGTTAGTCAAATGACTGATAATGAACTCGCAAAGATTAGAAATAGAGAAATAGGATTTGTATTTCAGACATTCAATCTTCTTGCCCGTTCAGATGCTATTCATAATGTTGAATTGCCTTTAATATATGCAGGCATTAGCAAGCACGAAAGAAGAGAAAGAGCTGAACAAGCATTAGTTGATGTTGGTCTTAAGGATAGAATGCACCATAAGCCAAATGAATTATCCGGTGGTCAAAGACAAAGAGTTGCTATTGCAAGAGCTTTGGTTACAAGACCTTCTATTATCTTAGCTGATGAGCCTACGGGAAATCTTGATTCCAAAACAGGTGAAGAAATTATGATGCTCTTCAATATTATTTATGAAAAAGGTAATACAATTATCCTGGTTACTCACGAAGAATATATAGCAGAACATGCTGCAAGAATTTTGAGAATTAAAGATGGATTGATAGAATCAGATAGTATTGTTGAAAAAAGATATATTCCTAATCTTAAGAAAGCAGTAGAAAACGCTTAAGAAAGATTGACTTATGAAAACCTTTTTATTTGAATTTAAAGAAAGTATGCTTATAGCTTTAAGAGCTATACGAGCTAATAAGATTAGATCAATATTGACTATGCTGGGAATTATAATAGGTGTAACATCCGTTGTACTTATGGTTACTGCTATTAAAGGTATTGATAATTCCTTTCAAAAAGGTATTAGTTCACTTGGCTCTGATGTTTTATATGTAGATAAATGGGCCTGGTTTTCAAATACTGACTGGTGGAAGATGCGTAATAGAAGAAACATCAGAATTCAGGATTATGAAAAATTTAAAGAACAGGCAAAACTTCCTTTAGCAACTGCTCCTGTTATGAACAGCAGACAAGTTATTAAGTATGGAGATAATAGAGTTGAGTCAGTTTTCTTAAATGGCTCAACATCTGATTATGTTAAAACAACTAACTTTACTTTTCAGCAGGGAAGATTCTACAATGAGATAGAAAGTAAATCTTCAAGGTATGTTGCAGTAATTGGAAGTGAAATTTTTAAAAATTTATTTCCCCGTGGAGATGCCTTAGATAAAACTATAAAAATAGGTGGAGTTAACTTTAAAGTAGTTGGTGTCCTTGATGAGCAGGGAAGTTTCATCCTTGGAAGTTTTAACCCTGATAATCAGGTATTTATTCCTATTGGTACTATCTTCAAGAACTTTATTGGACAGCATATGGGTACTGTCACTATAAATGTTCGAGCTAAAAGTCCGGCAATGATTGAAGATACCAAAGCTGAAGCTGAAGGTATTATGAGAAACATTCGAGGATTGGAATATGATGAAGAAAATGATTTTTCCATTAATCAGCAGGAAGGTTTGATGGAAAATTATAATTCTGTAGTTGGTGTAATTCAGATTGCAGGTTTATTTATTACAGGATTATCATTATTTGTTGGTGCTATCGGAATTATGAATATTATGTTCGTTTCTGTTAAGGAAAGAACAAAAGAAATAGGTTTAAGAAAAGCTATTGGAGCTAAAAATAGAACTATACTTGGACAATTTATTTTAGAATCTTCAACTATCTGTTTAGTTGGAGGATTTATTGGACTTATAGTAGCGGTTCTTCTAAGTTTGATGATAAATCAGTTTATCCCAACTCAAGTGGAATATGGAGCTGTGTTTTTAGCGATAATAATTTCTTTATTAGTTGGTGTATTTGCAGGATTAGCTCCGGCATATACAGCTGCAAAGATGGATCCTGTTGATGCTTTAAGATATGAATAAAGAGTAAATTGAAAAGGATTTGTTATGAATGAGATATTTAGAATGTCGTTGGAGTCCTTAAGAGTAAATAAACTAAGGACAATTTTAACAATGCTTGGTGTAGTTGTTGGCATATTTTCTATTATTGTAATTATGACAGTCATTACTATGCTTCAAAGCAGTATAGAAAATGGTGTATCTCAATTATCTAAAAATACTTTTCAAATTCAGAAATTTCCTGCTATGATGAACCATGGTGATTGGAGTAAATTTCAGCATAGAGAAGATATAACTCTTGATGATTACAAAAGACTTAATTCTTTGTTGACTCAGGCGAAATATATCGGAGCTGAACAATGGCAATTTGCAATAGTTGTTAAATATGGAAGCAAGGAAACTAATCCTAATATAATGCTTTGCGGAGCATCTACAGGAGCATTAAAAACTAATAACTGGACTGTTAGTGAAGGAAGAGATTTTAGAGAAAATGATGTCACTCTTTCAAATAATGTTGCTCTAATTGGGAAGGATATTGTTACAAAATTATTTCCAAATACAGACCCTGTTGGTAAATATATAAGAATTGGGGGTCAACCCATGCAGGTTATAGGAATATTAGACCAACAGCCTCAGTTATTTGGTCAGACGAGAGATAACTATGCAATTATTCCTATTACTACGTTTCAATCAATTTATGGAAAGTATTCAAATAGCATAAACATAACAGTAATGTCCTATACTAAAGAAGATTACAATGAAGTTATTGAAACAGCTATCGGGTATATGCGTACAATTAGAAAAGTTCCTCCAGGTGCTGAGAATGATTTTGATGTTTTCAGTAATGAAACAATTATGACTCAAATAAATACAATGACGGACGGCGTTAAGATAGGTGCATTAATTGTTTCTTTAATTGCTATGATTGCTGCAGGTGTTGGTATAATGAATATTATGCTTGTATCAGTTACTGAAAGAACTAAAGAAATTGGGATTAGAAAAGCCATTGGTGCCAGAAAAATAAACATACTATTCCAATTTTTAACAGAAGCTATATTATTATGCTTTACTGGAGGAGTTATAGGAATTCTAATTGGAGTTGCCATTGGTAATCTTGCCGGAGGAATTATAAATGCTCAATCTGCCATACCTTATAATTGGGTTATTTTAGGAATGGCTATTTGTCTATTAACAGGAATTATTTTTGGAACATATCCAGCTTACAAAGCAGCAAATTTAGATCCTATAGAAGCATTAAGATATGAATAAAATAAAAAAATTACTTATATTGTAGTATTATAAAAAAGTTTCGTACAAACCTTTATGAAAATAAATGAAGTTCTAAGTATCTCTCTTCAGTCCCTTAAAACTAATAAATTACGTACTATGTTAACCATGCTTGGGGTTGTGGTAGGGATTTTTTCTATCATTGTGATAATGACAGTTATTACAATGCTTCAATCTACAATAGAAAATGGTGTATCTTTCCTTAGTAAAAATACTTTTCAAGTTCAAAAAACTCCTGCAATTCATACAGGAGGTCCGGGAAGCTGGGAAAAATATAGAAACAGAAAAGATATTACTCTTGCTGATTTTTACAGGCTTCAAGATGCGCTTCCAAATGCAAAATATATGGGAGCTGAACAAGGACAAGGTGGAAGAGTAGTTAAGTACGGTAACAAGGAAACTAATCCAAACATCTATGTAGTTGGTGTTACGATGGGTGCATTTATGACGCACAATGTTACCGTTGCTGAAGGAAGAGCATTGCAGGAAAATGATGTTAATTATTCTAATGATGTTTGCCTGTTAGGTAATGATGTAGTAGAAAAACTTTTTCCTGGTGGTGGTGCTTTAAATAGAACTGTACGCGTAGATGGTTATCCTTATTTAGTTATTGGAACTCTGGAGAAGCAGCCTTCCTTTTTTGGACAAAGTGAAGATAATTTTATCATTATGCCAATTACTTCATTCCAATCTATGTATGGAAGACACGCAAGAAGTGTCAGCATAATGGTAATGTCCAATAGTGAAAAAGATTATAATCCATTAATTGAGCAAACTATTGGTCATATGAGAACAATTAGAAAAGTTGCTCCCGGCGAAGAAAATGATTTTGAAATTTTTAGTAACGAAACATTGATGGGCCAAATTAACGATATTACAGGTGGAGTAAAAATTGGTGCTCTTGTTGTATCAATTATCGCTTTGATAGCCGCTGGTGTTGGCATTATGAATATTATGCTTGTTTCAGTTACTGAAAGAACTAAAGAGATTGGAATTAGAAAAGCTATTGGTGCAAGAAAGATAACTATTTTAATGCAGTTCCTAATTGAAGCAGTTGTTCTTTGCTTGTTAGGAGGTGTTGTTGGTATTGCCTTAGGTGTTGGACTTGGAAACCTTGCCGGAGGAATGCTAAATGCACAAGCAGCTATTCCTTATGATTGGGTTTTAATCGGAATGGGTTTATGTCTTTTTGTAGGAATTGTATTTGGGACTTATCCTGCTTACAAAGCAGCTAACCTTGACCCTATTGAAGCACTTAGATTTGAATAAATCTAAGTTGTAATCCATTCATCTCCTTTTTTTCGATATTCAAATTTACGGGAAGAAACAAATTTGGTTTCTTCCCAATTGAAAATCTCAATTTCCATTCTATTTCTTTCCACTACAATAGTATTAAAAGCCTGAGATTGAGCTCTGATTCTTTTTGATATTGCAGTTCCTGCCTGCAAAGAAATTACTGACCTTCTGTATAATGGGTAATAAGTTCTAACATCTCCTGAATAAGCATAATGTAAATGTCCTGCCAGAAGCAAATCAATTCCGCATTTATCAATTATTACTAAAGCTTTTTTTGAGCGTCCTACTAATGCTATTCCGTGAGTTCCGGGAGGCGGAATAAAAGGATGATGTGTAACTAATATTTTAAATTGCTCATTGGATAATACACAAATTTCTTTTTCAATTACTGCAATTTGCTCTATGGAAATTCTTCCATTCTTCCAGGTTAAAGAACGGGCTGTATTTATTCCATAAACAACAAGTTCTGAATCTACATATAATGGGTCGAGGTCTTCACTAATATATTTTTTAAATCTTCTTAGAGGCATTAAGAATCTACTAAAAATATCAAATAAGGGGATATCATGATTTCCTGGAACAACAATTTTGGGACAGCTTATTTTAGTAAGAAAATTTCTTGCTTCTTTGTATTCCTTACTTCTTCCTCGCTGAGTTAAATCACCGCTTACGACAACAACATCAGGATTTATGGAAGCAATTTCTTCAAGCATAGCTGAACATATTTTATCATCTACTCTGCCAAAATGCAAATCCGATATGTGAATTATTTTTCTCATTCTACTTCAGGAACTATGACTGATAAAGATTTTGGTCTTATTTTATAAACTAAAGGTGACTGCAGATGATCAACTTCACCATCACGGGAAACCTCAATTATCTTTTTATTTATATCAATAATGACTTCATCAGTCATTTCAATAATAAAATCTTTATTTTGGTCCAGTTTGTTTAACAAACCAAGAAAAGTAAACCAGATAACAGAAAATTTTCCATGTGCCTTACCATAATATAAACTTAGATGCCCATTAGTTAAACTTTTACGTTTACCTAAATTAAGAAGGTTCATCTGATACTCGTTGTTACCAATAAATACAAAAGGAGTGGTTATTTCGTGAGATTTTTCTTCTGTTTTAATTTCGACTTTAAGAAGTTTGTAATTCTTAAATACGTTGATAATGGACTTAAACATTGCTATCCATTTATTACCCCCAAGTCTTTCGAGATGTTTATCTCTTTTCTTAACTACTTTTGGATAAAATCCTATTGAAGAATTATTTAAAAAAATTAATCCATTAACTTCTCCAACATCAACTTTAATTTTATTCCCTTTAAGAATAACATTTATTGCTTGTTCAATATCATTAGGGATGTTTAAATCTTTTGCAAAATGATTTAATGTACCTGAGGGAAGTATACCCAAGGAAATATTTTTATCAATAATTTTTGAGGCTGCTGAATTTATAGTTCCATCTCCCCCTGATGCGACTAAAATATCTAATTCATCATTTATTAAATCGTTTATTTGTTTTTCTGAATCAGAATTGCAGCAGTCAATAAAATAACTTTCAAAATCTGTATTGCTAATTCTTGATTGAATTAATGATTTTAATCCTTCATCAGTATCAGAAGAACCTGAACTTTTATTTATTAAAAAAGCAACTTTCATATAAGATTGATAATTTTAATAGATAAGGATAGATATAAAAAAAATAAAACTACTTTTTAGGTATCACAAAAAGAAATGTATATGAGATATGTTAAAAGGAAGCGGTTCAATAGAACCGCTTAAAATTATTTAAGTAATAACATTTTATGTGTCTGAGAAAAACTTCCTGCTTCCAATTTGTAAAAATAAATACCACTTGAAAGATTTGAAGCATCAAATTTGATTGAGTGATTTCCTTCTCCCTGATATCCTTCAAGTAGAGTAGTAAGTAATTCACCATTACTATTGTATATATTTAATTTAATATAAGTTGAATTGCTTAAATTAAAATTAATTGTTGTACTTGGATTAAATGGATTAGGAAAATTCTTTTCAAGTGTGAACTCAGCAGGAATTCCATTGACTTCAACTTCATTTGAAAAATTTACAGAACCATCAATATCAATTTGTTTAAGTCTGTAAAATATAGTTGATGATGCTGTATTTTCATCTATAAAATTATAAAAATGTTTTTCTGTAGTTGTTCCATTCCCTTTTACAAATCCGATATTTTCCCAAACATCATTTACTTCCTTTTGAATTTCAAAACCATAATTATTTAGCTCGGTTGCTGTTGACCAATCAAGAGATATTTTTTCATTATTTCTTACAGCAGTAAATGAAGTTAATTCAACAGGTACCAAATTCCCATCTAAATAAGCTGTATAAATTAAACAGGCTAATCTATAAGATGCATTTTTATATAAATTTATTGTATAATTTTTACTTAACTCCCAAAGCTTAGTATAGTAAGTTGTATTATAGCTTCCTGCAAAAGCTTTAGCAACTGAATCTGCATATAAAACTGAATCTACATAATTGTAGTTTCCATACAAAAAATTAAAAACATATTCTTCAATGTTATCAACATAAACTGCACTATCATAAGAATAAGAAATTTGATTTTGATAAGTGCTAATCAGATTAGTTTCATACCGGGAATGAACGCCTGTTTGACCTGTTAGCTGACCATTATAATTTTTTGTTATGTGAAGAGGCATATGAGAATCAGCAACATAATGACCAAGGTCTGCAGCAAATAACATCGCTCTGTGATAATCATTCCTTTGAAAATTTGCTTTAACTGAATCATAAGCAGCTATTATTGCCCATGGTAGAATTCCCTGATCAATTACAAAAGTATTCCCAAAAACTGCAACGATTGAATCATAATCCTGAATGATTCTTCCATTATTTACAAATGAAGGATAATTATCAATATCAATAAAATGTTTTGGAGCTTCATTTGGGTCAGAACCTTTTCTATTATCGGCATCCGAAGCGTGAGCAGCAAGAGAATCCGTCCAATTAAGGAATGACATTATAGAAGGTAAAGAAGGGGTAATATTTCTATTGATGATTCTATGTCCGATAGAACCCCAGCCTAAAAAAATAAAAATTATTGCAGGGATAAATAATCTTAAGTAAAACTTCTTCAATTTTTCTTTCATTTTTAATGGAGAAGAAATTTAGGTAAATTAAATAAATGGAACAAGAAAATAATGTGCAAATAACAATATAAGTAATGATATACGTTATCTTTAACCTTGATAATACTGAAAGTGAGAATTAGATTTAATTTTCTAATAATAATCATTTGAAATTGAGAGTAATAACTGCACTTATTTCCAGCTTAGTAATTCTTTTGAGCATAAGTACTTATGGTCAAATAGATTATTATTCTTCAATTCAAATTGATTCTATTCCTATCAACTTTGATAACTATTATAAATTAAGCCAGCCGACTATTAAAAAAGGTTCCGAAGTAATAACTCTTAAGGATAAAATTCTTTCTAAAGAAGATTATACTATTAGTTATTCAGGTGCATTTGTTAAACTTTCATCTGAACTTCCATATTCAATATTTGATACTTTAGTTATTACCTATAAGTTTATTGACCTTGCTTTAGAAAAAGAATACAAAAAACATGAATTAGTAATAAAAGTTGATGAAAAAACTAAGGACAGCATTAGAGTATCAAGTTCAACAACCAATGCTTTTACATCAGAATCTATTTTTGGCAAAGGAATAGAAAAAAGTGGAACTTTGATTCGAGGTTTTACAATAGGTACAAACAGGGACTTTTCGCTTCAAAGTGGATTAAGATTACAATTAGCAGGCAATCTTTCTGATGATATTGAAATTGTGGCTGCACTTACTGATGAAAATACTCCCATTCAGCCGGAAGGAAATACTGAACGATTAGATGAGCTTGATAAAGTTTTTATTCAGGTAAAACATCCAAATGCAATTGGTACTTTTGGAGATTACCAGCTTCAAAAAAGAACTGGTGAATTTGGATTTATAGATAGAAAGCTTCAGGGGTTGATGGGGGAGTTTAATTATAAAAATAATTCAGCTTATGTAAGTGTTGCAGGTTCAAAAGGAAAATTTAATACCAATCAGTTTATTGGTCAGGAGGGAGTACAGGGTCCATATAGACTAACAGGCGCCAACAATGAAAGAGAAATAATAATAATTGCCGGGAGTGAAAGAGTTTATATTGATGGTGTTGAAATGAGAAGGGGAGAAAATAATGATTATGTTATAGATTATACATCTGCTCAGGTTACTTTTACTCCGAAAAAATTAATTACTTCTGCAAGCAGAGTTAACATTGATTTTGAATATACTGATAGATTTTTTCAAAGAAATCTTTTTGGTACCGGAGTAAATACTTCATTCTTTGATAGTACAGTCGGATTGAAAGTCCAATATTTGCGTGAAGGAGATGACCAGGATTCACCTATTGACATAACTTTATCGGATGCTGATAAAAATGCTTTAGCTAATGCAGGCGATGTTAGAAATAATGCAATGAGAAGTGGTGTTACTATTGGTCCGCTTGATTCATTAGGCAGAAATAGAGGAATTTATCAAAAGGTTGATACTCTTATAAATGGAGCCTTGTTTAATTATTATGTTTACAATCCAGGGGATTCAGCAGCAATTTACTTAGTCAACTTCAGTTATGTTGGTGAAGGTAAGGGAGATTATCTTAAAGAAAGTCTTGGTAATTACAGATTTGTAGGAATTGGACAGGGAGGATATTTGCCAGTTGTTTTTCTTCCTTTGCCTGAACTTAAACAACTTGGTAATATTGAACTACAAGTAAAACCAATTGATGATTTATCAATCTCTTTAGAATATGCTGGAAGCATTTGGGATAGGAATAGATTATCAACAAAAGATGATGAAGATAATTTTGGTTCAGCAAGGAATATCTTCGTTAAGCTTAATCCAAAAGAAATTACGATTAATAATAATAATTATGGAAAAGTTGGATTATCATACAAGGATAGATTTATTGAGGAGAGATTTACAAGTCCTGATAGATTTAATGTAGTTGAATTTAATCGTGAATATAATATTCAAACTCAGGAAAATGCTTCTGAACAATTAAGAGAAGTGGGCTTAACATATCTTCCAATTGATAAAATAAATTTAACTTCAACTTATGGCTTCTTAAAAAAGGGTTCATTTAAATCTAAAAGAGTTAATAATACTGTTTCGCTGGGACTTGATAAATATATCGCTAGCTATAATCTGGATTATGTTGAAACCAAAAACCTCATTCAAAAAAGTTATTGGTTAAGACAAAGAGGGAATACCTCATATTCATTTTTAATCTTTAAACCCGGAATTGATTTTATTGCTGAGGATAAGAAGGATAAAAATTTTACTAATGATTTATTAAATTCCGGAAGTTTAAGATATTTTCAATTTGATCCTTTCCTTGAAATAATAAATATTAAAGGATTGGAAGCATCAGCAAGATATTCATTTAGAGAAGATGACCTTCCAATAGCAGGGATTTTATCTAAAGAATCTAATTCATTTACTCAGTTTTATGAACTTCAGTATAATGGCTTGAAGGAAGTAAATTCATCTGTCAATGTTACTTTAAGGAGTAAAAAATATTCTGAAGAATTTAAGAATAAAGGTCTTCTTGATAATGAAACTATTCTGATAAGAACAATAAATAAATTTAGCTTATGGCAGCCATTGCAAGGAGATTTATTTTATGAAGTTTCAACTCAAAGAGCTTCAAGGTTAGAAAGAGTTTTTCTTAAAGTAGAAAGAGGAACAGGTAATTATCGATATATAGGAGACATTAACAATAATAACATTGCCGATGAAAATGAATTTGAAGCTACAATGTTTGAAGGTGAATATGTTTTGTTGAATCTTCCTACTGATGAATTATTTCCTGTAATTGACCTTAAGGCAAGCACTAAATGGAAATTAACTTTAAAGGATATCTTTAAATCAAAAGGTTTAACTAGTACTTTATTGAATCCTTTCTCTCTTGAGACGTATTGGAGAATTGAAGAGAATAGTACTGAACCTGATTATAAGAAGATATACTTATTTAATTTTTCTTCATTCCAAAATGAGAAAACCACAATCAGAGGAAACAATTATCTTCAGCAGGATTTGTTCATGTTTGAGAATGACCAGGAATTATCTATAAGATTTAGATTTGCTCAAAGAAGAAGTTTAAATCAATATGCAGGCGGACTTGAACGAGGTTATTTTAGAGAAAGAAGTATAAGAATAAAATTCCAAATGGTTGAAGAAATTAATAACCAGACAGATTTAATTAACACAACTGATAATGTTATTGCTGCTGCGGTATCAAACAGAAAAAGATTAATTAAAGGTAATTCCATAATAACAGATTTCTCATATCGACCTTACAGAAATATTGAAGTGGGTTTTAAAGTGCTTGCTGCAAGGAATGAAGATTTATTCCCTGTTAAGCCAACTGTTATAGATCAAAATGCTCAAACAATAAGATTAAATATTTCTTTTGCAGGAACCGGAAGAATCAGAATTGAAGCTGAAAGAAATGAGCTTAACGCAAACACAACAGAAAATTATATTCCATTTGAATTAACAAACAGCAACTTACCCGGGAAAAATTATTATCTTAGATTCAATTTTGATTATAGATTTTCTACAAACCTGCAGTCTACTGCAAGCTATGATGGAAGAAGTCAGGGTGGAAAATTTATTCATAATTTACGCGCTGAAGTAAGAGCATTTTTTTAAGGAAGTATATGGAAATAACATCTGAAATAATTGAAGCTCACGTTTTTAGGATTGAAGAGAAAAGCATAAAATTCCTTAATTTAAAAAGATCTTCAGAAGTAATTTATCCCGGAGTATGGCAGCCTGTTACTGGAAAAATAAAATCAGGTGAAAAAGCTTATGAAACAGCATTAAGAGAAATTAAGGAAGAAACTGGAATTATACCTCTTAAGTTATGGGCTGCTCCTCAGGTTAATTCGTTTTATTCAGTTCAAAAAGATGCTATTTATATGGTACCTATATTTGCCGCCTTGACCGATGTTAAGGATATTCAATTATGCTCAGAACATTGTGAATACAAGTGGGTTACAAGGGAGGAAGCTAATAAACTAGTCGCTTGGGAAGGTCAAAAGCAGGCAATGAGAGTAATTGAAGATTATTTTTTGAATAATAAAGTCCATTTAGACTTGGTAGAGATAAAATTTTGAAAAATAGTTAAAAAAAAGACTATTCTTTAACTAACATTGTTTTTATTTTATAAAGTTAAATTTTAAATCAGGAGTATAAATTGGGTTTACTTGTTGTTGGTTCATTGGGCCTTGATACTGTTGCTACACCTTTTGATAGAATTGAAGATGCTTTAGGTGGTTCAGCAACTTACATATCACTTTCTGCTAGTTATTTTAGCGGACCAGTTTACTTAGTTGGGGTTGTTGGAGAAGATTTTCCAAAGTCTTATATCAATATGCTTGAAGAACATCATATTGACCTTGAAGGACTTCAAATTGTTCCCGGCGGTGAAACTTTTAAGTGGTCAGGGAAATACCATTACGACTTAAATGTTCGTGATACATTGTTAACCGAGCTCAATGTTTTTGAAAACTTTGACCCTATTATTCCTGAAAAAGCAAGAAAAGCAAGATATGTATGTCTTGGAAACATTGACCCTGTTCTTCAGATGAAAGTTTTGGACCAAATGACTGATCCTCAATTTGTAGTTTGCGATACTATGAACTACTGGATTGAAGGTAAAAGAGATGAATTAGTTAAGCTTTTAAAAAGAGTAAATGTTTTAATTATTAATGACTCTGAAGCAAGACTTTTAGCTGATGAACCAAATTTGATTAAAGCTCAAAAGAAAATCAGAGAAATGGGACCTGAAATTCTTATCATTAAAAAAGGTGAACATGGAGCTTTACTTTTTACAAAAGATACCGTTTTCTCAGCTCCTGCTTATCCAATGGAATCTATATTTGACCCTACAGGTGCAGGTGATACTTTTGCCGGTGGTTTTATTGGTTACTTACATAAGACAGGCGATTTAAGTCCTGAAAGTATGAAATGCGCAGTTATATATGGAAGTGCGATGGCTTCATTCTGCGTTGAAAAATTCAGTACACAAAGTTTAGAAAAATTAGATTACTTACGTGTTCACGATAGATTTAGAGAATTCTTAAAACTATCAAGATTTGATGAAAAAGACTGATTATTATCCAATTGATTTCAAGGAAGACTTCTTTGTCTTCCTTGATCAAACTAAACTCCCTTTTGAAGAAGTTTATGTTAAAACGGATGACTACAACAAAATAGCCGAAGCAATTGAAAGATTGGAAGTAAGGGGTGCTCCTCAAATTGGTGTTTCAGCAGCTTACGCATTGGCACTTGCCTTTAAAAATAACAACTCTAATTCTAGTAATATTTTTGAAACTGCATACAATAGATTAGCTAAAACAAGACCAACAGCAGTTAATTTGTTCTGGGCTTTGAATGAAGTTAAAAAAATATTTGAAGAGAAAAAAGATTCTGAAAATATTTATAAACTTCTTTTGGATAAAGCAATTGAAATCCATAAAGATGATATTATTAAATGTGATAAGATTGGTCAAAATGGATTAAGGATTTTTCATAAAAAATCCAATGTGCTTACTCATTGCAATACTGGCAAACTTGCTACAGCAGGGGATGGAACTGCATTTAATGTAATAAGACAAGGCTATTTAAATAATTTAGTAAGCTTTGTTTATGCAGATGAAACCAGACCATTACTTCAAGGCTCACGGTTAACTGCTTTCGAACTTGAAAAATCCGGAATTCCTTTTTCACTTCAATCAGATTCAACTGCTGCAGTTTTAATGCAAAAGAAAATGGTTGACCTTGTTGTTGTCGGAGCAGATAGAATTGCTTTGAATGGAGATACTGCAAATAAAATTGGTACATATAGCTTGGCAGTTCTATGCAACTTCCACGAAATCCCATTTTACATTTCAGCACCTACTACAACAATTGATAAAACAATTTTAACCGGTGAAGATATTGAAATTGAATTAAGAAGTAAGTTTGAACTTCTTAAGTTGAATAATATAAATGTTTCTGTTGATGAATATGAAGCATTCACACCGGCGTTTGATGTTACACCTTCTCATTTAATTTCAGGTATCATTACCGAAAAAGATGTTTATACTTTCCCATATAATTTTTTAAATGAGTGAAATTGTTAAAACTGAAGGTATTATACTTTCAAAGTTAAACTATGGGGATACCAGTGTCATTGTTAACATCTTTACAAAAGATTATGGAAAAATATCAGCTATGCTCAAGGGAGCAAGAAATCAAAAATCCAATAAAACCGGAAGACTTGTTGACCCTCTTAATTATCTTCAATTAGTTTTATATAATAAAAGCTCAAGGGAGATTCAATTAATCTCTGATGTATCAGTAATCTCATATTACCCCAACATAAAAGAAAATCTTGACAAGCTTAAGTATTCATTTGCTGTTATTGAACTGCTTAATAAACTATTACCTGAACACGAAGTGAACAGTGTCCTATTTAAAGGAACTATCAGAATCTTTGATTTGTTCAATACATCTAATGAAAATGAAAAAGTTATTTTTGGAAGATACTTTATGTTCTTTTTAAAAGTAATAGGTTACGAATTACAATTGGAAAGTTGTCATATATGCGGCAAGACAAATTTATCAGGGATGTCTTTGTCGTACAACTTTGAAAATGGTATTTTGTGCCGGGATTGTCACGAAAAAATGGAAAATTTTCAGATAGAAGCGGAACTTTTTAATTATCTCAATTGTCTAAAGAACAATTATAAAGCAGACAATATTGAAGAAACAATTAAGGACAAAGCTTTATTTTTTATGGAAATGTTTTTAAAATATCATGTTCCATCTTTTCAAAGGTTAGATTCGTTTAAGTTAAAATTTTAATAGAATACGCATTCAATCGGAGGAATACATAATGAGATCTAAAAAACTTATTGGAGCTTTCGTATTATTAACAATTGGAATTTTATTTGGAGCAATTTTAGTTTCAGGTTTTGGATTGGTAAGACCAAGCTTAGCTGATATAAATTTAGGTGCTTCAAATCCTCCTGTTAATCTTGATGCAGATGCCAATTCATTTAGTAAAGCATTTATAGAAGTTGCAGAAAAAGTAACTCCTACCATCGTTCAAATATCAGTAGTTTCAACTCGTACAGAAGACCCGCATAGTGAATTTTTCTTTTTCCCATTTAAAGATTTACCTAAAGAACAAAGAGGTTCAGGCAGCGGTATTATTATGACGTCTGATGGTTACATCCTTACTAACAATCACGTAGTCGAAAATTCAAGCAAGCTTGAAGTTAATCTTTATGATAAAAGAAAATTTGAAGCTAAAGTAGTTGGTACTGACCCTTTAACAGATTTAGCAGTTATAAAGATTGATGCTAAAGATTTACCAATTGCTTTTCTTGGAGATTCAGAAGGTTTAAAAGTTGGTCAATGGGTAATGGCAATTGGTAATCCGCTTTCACTTTCATCAACAGTAACTGCAGGAATTGTAAGTGCTATTGGCAGAGGAAGATTAGGATTATTAAAAGACCCATATGGAGTGGAAAATTTTATTCAGACAGATGCTGCTATAAATCCGGGTAATAGCGGTGGTGCATTAGTTGATTTATCAGGAGCAGTAATTGGAGTCAACTCAGCTATAGCTGCAGGTGGGGGTGGTACTTACATCGGTTATGGTTTTGCAATCCCTATTAATCTTGCAAAAAGTGTTGCAAAAGATTTAATTGCTCACGGAAAAGTCAGTCGTGGTTACATTGGAATTAACATTGGTGAAATGGATGAGGAAATGGCTAAATCTCTTGGCTTGGATAAAACAAGAGGGGTAGTCGTTCAGGGATTAGTTCCAGGTGGTGCAGCAGCAAATGCTGATGTTAAAGAACTTGATGTTATCTTAAAAGTTGATGACAAAGAAGTAAATGAGCCCAATGAATTACAAAGTTATATTGCATCTAAATCCGCAGGTTCATCAGTTAAGTTGACATTGTGGAGAGATGGTAAAGAGATGACCAGAAATGTAACTCTTAAAGCCAGGGACAATGAAAAGACTCAGCCTGTAGTTCAGGAAGATAATGGTGATGCTGAAAAAGATTTAAATACAGGTTCAGCTACTTTTGATAACATAGGTTTAACAGTAAAAAACCTTACAGCTCAGGATAAGAAAACCTATAAAATTGAAAATGGCGTCAAGATTACTGATGTAAAACCTTTAAGCAAAGCTGAAGACAAAAACTTAGTTGAAGGTTTTATAATTGTTGAAGCAAATAAAAAGAAAATTAATAATGTTGATGATTTAGAGAATGTTTTGAAAGATAAAAAAGGCTCTGCTGTAATGTTTAGAATTCAGGACCAGGAAGGGAATGCACGATTTATTGCAATTAACGTCCCGAAATAAAAATAATTGATTTAAGAAGCCAAGGGCTGTCTGAATAAGACAGCCCTTTTTTGTTTAAAATTACTTCATCAAAATCATTTTCTTATTCATTGTAAAACTGCCTGAAGTTAGTGTATAAAAATAAACCCCTGAAGAAAGATTTGAAGCATTAAACTCAACAGTATAACTTCCTGGCTGCTTATCTTCATTAACTAAAGTTACAATTTCATTGCCTAAAATATCATAAACCTTAAGAGTAGTAAATCCACTTGAAGGTAATGAAAAGCTTATTGTTGTGGAATGGTTGAACGGATTTGGATATGATGGATATAAATAAAAATCATTAGGTAAACCATTTTGTGATGTCTCAACTCCTGTAGCAACTGTATCCCCATTCTCGTCTATCAGCATTTTACTTTCATAAATTGTAAATCTTCCGGAATCATAGCTGGTTTCAAAGTACATAGTTTTACCATCAGCAGTTAAGTAAGGCCAGGATTCATTATTTCCTTTTATTTCCCCTAATTTATAAAGGCTATCCATAATGAATGAAATATTTAATGTATGAGGGTTTCCATATGTTGAATCACTTGTTTTATAATCAACAATTATATCTGCGCCTCTATTATAAGAATAGGTTTCTTCTGAAAAATAAAACTTATTTTTAATTGGCGAAATCCAACAACCCCAAGAAGCCATTAAATAATAGGAGTTAGTTGGGTACCTACCCGGTTGGCTCCATAATCCATTTTCATTTAAATAACTTATATTAACTTCATCGCCATAAAGAACTATCATAGTAGAATCATTAAGAAAATTCCCCATATGCCACGATAAATGACCACTATTAAATCCATTTTCAAGAATCAAATTAGCAGGTCCCCAATCATTTATAGAATCATTCCAAAAACTTCTATAAATCAAATGGTCTTCTGTAGCTGTGAAAAATAAAGTTTTTTCATCTGGGGTGAGCACTATTTTTCTTTTAAAATTAAACCCATTTATATTTGAATTAATAAGGTGTGGAGCAGACCAGCCAGTATCTGTTTTGTCTATATAATAATATCCACCGTATAAGTAATAGAGCCTTTTCCCATCTGGAGTAATATAAGGATATTTACCCTCCACAACTTTTTTCGGAAAAGACCATTTTTCAATGGCTTCAGGCCAGTTTTGAGAGAATAGATTGACTGATAAAAAAACAAGGAAGATAATAAGCAATGACTTCATAAAATCTCTTGAATTATAAAGTTGAAACTATTTAAGAAATGAAAATATAGGTGTGTCAGCGTTGCATGCAAATAGTTCCCATTATATTTATTGCTATACCTTGAAATATTGGAATATATTACAATAATAACCTAATTATTTATTTTTATATTGTCAATAATTATTTTTTATTCTTAGATAAAATTCAATTGTTGTCTTTTGGTAAATTTTAAAGATAGTCTTAATCTGTCCTCCGTTTTTCTTACATTCTGCATTTGTTTATATTTATACCTAAAAAATAGGTATATCTTAAATGATAAGGTTTTTAACAGCAGGTGAATCTCACGGTAAAGCTCTTACAGTTATTCTTGAGGGAATTCCTGCAAATCTTAAAGTTGATGTTGATTATATAAATCATCAATTAAAGAGAAGACAATCAGGTTACGGCAGGGGAAACAGAATGAAGATTGAATCTGATAAGGTTGAAGTCTTATCCGGTTTGAGATTCGGTAAAACTTTAGGTACACCTATTACTCTTCAGATTGAAAACAAAGATTGGGTTAATTGGCAGGATAAACTTGACCCTTATACTCCTTACGATGTGGAAAAAATTTCTATTCCACGTCCCGGACACGCAGACCTTAATGGCATAATAAAATATAATTATGATGATATCCGCAATGTAATTGAAAGAGCAAGTGCACGTGAAACCGCTGCAAGAACTGCAGCAGGTGCTTTATGCAAAATCTTTCTTGAGCATTTTGAAATTTACACCGGAAGTTTTGTTGAAAGTATTGGCGGTGTATTTGCTAAAGATAATTTTGTTGAAAATATTTTTAATAATAAAAATGTAATTGATGCAAAAGAGATTGCAAGTAAAGCTGATGAAAGTATTTTTAGAGTATTAGATAGAAACCACGAAGATGAAATTAAAAAAACTGTTGATGATATAATTGCTAAAGGTGATACTGCAGGGGGTACATTTTATGTAATAGCTACAGGACTTATTCCAGGTTTAGGTTCTTATGTTCACTTCGATAAAAAACTTGATGCTGATATTGCTCTTAGTATAATGTCTATCAATGCTGTTAAAGGTGTTGAAATTGGGAAGGGATTTAATTCATCTATCATCAGAGGCTCCCAAAATAATGATGAAATATTTATTGATGGTGAATCTTTTTCAAGAAGAACAAATTTCGCAGGAGGTATTGAGGGAGGAATAACCACAGGTCTGCCGATTATTGTACGTGCTGCAATGAAACCAATCTCTACTTTAGCTGAACCAATTAATAGTATAGATTTAAGTACAATGGAAGAGACAAAATCCAGATGGGAGAGAAGTGATTTTGCTGCAGTTCCTGCTTGTGCAGTTATTGCAGAAGGGATGCTGGCATACTCTTTAGCTAATGCATTGCTTTCAAAATTTGGTGGTGATTCAATTGAAGAGATTGAAAGAAACTTTATGGATTATAAATTAAATTACTTCAATCAGGTCAAAGAAAATTTTAGTAAGGACATCAATGCTAAAGATTAATAAATTTGTATTTAATTCTTTTTACGAGAATACATTTATTGTCTGGGATGATGAATCCTTAGAAGCAGCTGTCATAGACCCCGGCTGCTCAGATGAAATTGAACAAGAAGAATTTGCATACTTTGTTTCGGAAAGTAAATTAAAAGTAAAATATTTAATTTTAACTCACGCTCACATAGACCACGTACTTGGATGTAATTTTATTTGTAATATATACCGTCCGGTCTTTATGGTTCCTGTTAATGAAATTAATTTATTAAACATTGCACCTGAACAGGCTGATATGTTTGGCGTTGAACTTAAAACAATTCCTCCACCAAATGTTTTAATTAGTGAAGACCAGGAACTCAATTTAAGTAATTCGAAATTAAAATTTTTACTTACTCCCGGTCATACTGAAGGTGAAGTATGTATCTATATTGAAAAAGAAAAAATTTGTATAACAGGAGATGTTCTTTTTAATGAAGGTATTGGAAGAACTGACTTGTGGGGAGGAAACTACGATACCTTAATAAAATCAATAAAAGAAAAACTGCTGACTTTACCTGATGATGTAATTATATATCCAGGTCATGGAGAAGAAAGCAGCATCTTACATGAAAAACAAAATAATCCCTTTTTGAAAAATATTTAAAGAAAACAATGGAAACAAAATTAAAAGTTGGTGTAATTGGTACGGGTCATTTAGGAAAACTTCATATTAAAATGTTTAAGACTAATCCTGAATGTGAATTAGTTGGTTTATTTGACAGCAACAAGGAACAGGCTGAAGCAGCATCAAAAGAATTTGAAGTTAAAGTTTATGATAATATAGATGCCTTATTAAAAGATGTAGATGCTGTTTCTATTGCTGCAACAACAAGTGCTCATTATGAAATAGCTAAGGTTTGTCTTCAAAATAATAAACATATTTTTATTGAAAAACCGATAACAGCTACTATTCCTCAAGCAGAAAAGTTGGTTGAATTAGCAGATATAAATAATCTTAACATTCAGGTCGGACATATTGAAAGATTTAATCCTGCACTGCTTACAGTTGAAAAGTACTTTGATAATCCAATGTTTATTCAAAGCGACAGACTTGCACAATTTAATCCAAGAGGAACAGATGTAGCGGTAGTGTTAGATTTAATGATTCACGATATAGATATTATTTTAAATCTAATTAAAAGTCCGGTTAAAAAAGTAGATGCCAATGGAGTAGCTGTTGTTTCAAACTCTATCGATATTGCTAATGCAAGGATAGAATTTGAAAATGGAGCAGTTGCAAATGTTACTGCAAGCAGAATATCACAAAAGAAAATGCGTAAGATGAGGATATTCCAAAAAGATAATTATATTTCTTTGGATTTTACTTCAGGAGTTTCGGAAGTATATAGACTTATACCTGTTGAAGAGAAGGCTGACAGCTCATTTTTATCATATGGAGAAATAGGCATTGGTGATAAGAAAAAAAGAGTAATTTACGAACAGCCTGAGGTAAAAGATGTAAATGCTCTTCAATATGAATTAGCATTATTTGTTAGTTCAGTATTGAAGAAGGAAAATCCTGTTGTATCAGGACGAGATGGACTTAATGCTTTAAAAGTTGCTGAGATGGTAATGGATAAAATAAATCAGCAGGTAATAAATATTTAGTTATTCAGGTGAGGATATTATGAAATATAGAATTTTTGTTCTCTTGTTGTTATTTGCATTTACAAATATTAGCTGCAGTATTTTTCAAACGATTGCGAACATATCAAGATTAAAATTTAAACTTGGAACAGTAAATAATTTTAGAATAGCTGATATTCCGGTTTCTAATAAATCAAGATTATCAGATTTTACAGCTGCAGATATTTTAAAAGTAACAAGCGCTATAGCCAGAGGAAATCTTCCTGTAACATTTGCATTAAATATTAATGCAAAAAATCCTAACGATGGAACAGGAGGATATCCAAGTACAAATGTACAGCTTGCTTCATTTCCATGGAGGTTATTGATCAATGATAAGGAAACAATTCAGGGAAATATCAGCGCTCCAATTTCTGTACCCGGTACAGGACAAGAAACAGTATTTCCCTTAACGATGTCATTAGACCTTGTTAAATTTTTTGGTAAAGGAAATTATCAGGACCTTTTAACCCTTGCTTTAAGTATTGGAGGAGTAGGCGGTTCATCTTCAAAATTAACGATGTATGCGCAGCCGACAATTTCTTCATCGATAGGGAATATTAAATATCCATCTGAGATTAAGATTGTTAATATGACATATACCAATTAAAGGCAAAGTTAATTAAATTTACATCTTATTTTTTAATTATTGAAAATTAATATGTCTACAAAAGAAAAATATGCTATTGGTGTTGACCTTGGCGGTACAAATATAAAAGTTGGTATTGTTTCCGAGGCTGGAGAAATTGTTGAAAAAGCCTCTGTCCCCACCTTAGCAGAAGACGGTCCTGAAATTGTTATCTCTCAAATTAAAAAAGGTATCGGTAAAGTTATTCCCGATAAAAATTTTGATATAAAAGGAATTGGTATTGGTTCACCCGGAGTAATTTCTATCGAAAAAGGTATCGTGGAGAATCCTCCTAATTTACCGGGTTGGGGAAAAGTTATGTTAGGCGATATTCTTGAAAAAGAATTCAATGTTAAAGTTGTTGTTGAAAATGATGCTAATGCTGCTGCAATTGGTGAATTAGTTTTTGGAGCAGGAAAGAATTTTGATTCCTTTATAATGATTACTTTAGGTACTGGTGTTGGCGGTGGAATTATTTTAAATAAAAAAATATATCGCGGGGATTTTGGTGCAGCCGGAGAAATTGGACATATTACGATTGACTATAAAGGTAATAGATGTAATTGTGGAAACTATGGATGCATTGAAACATACATTGGCAACAATTATTTAATTAAATGGGTTTCTGAAGAATTAGCTAATACATCCTATGATTCAAAAATTATGGAATTAGTGGATAATGATTTGGACAGATTAACTCCAAAAATAATTTCGGATGCTGCAGATTTAAAAGATGAATATGCTCATTCAGTAATTAGTAAAATGGGTTTGTATTTGGGTGCTGCCTTAGCTTCTGTAAGTAATATATTAGATGTAAGTACGTATGTTATTGGAGGCGGTGTTTCAGGATTAGGCGAACCTTTGATTAAAGCTATTGAAAATGGAATTAAGGATAGAGTTCTTAAATCCCTAAGCAGCAGAGTAAAAGTTGTTCCTGCAATGTTAAGAAATGATGCAGGTGTTAAGGGTGCTTCTTCTTTAGTATTTTATAATTATTAGAACATTCAACCTTGAATGTTCTTTTTTCATATAAAGATAAATGAAATCATTTATAGCAATATTCCTGCTATTTATCTTCGTTGATATTTTCCCTCAGGATAGTACATTTTTTAGAAATGATTCATTAAGAATTTTAAATGATTCTTTAAGAATTTCGACTGATACTACCAGGCTCGCGGATACAGTCACACAAAAGAAATATGATGTAGATACGGTAATATATGCAAAGTCTACTGATTCATTAATATTTTTTATTAAAAAGAGAGAAATGAATCTTTATGGAAAAAGCGAATTACAGTATAAAGAAACTGATTTAAAAAGTGGAAACATTAAAGTCGATTTCAATACCAATAACATAGATGCTGTTGGTGTTCCTAATGATACTGTTCCCGGAAAAATAGGTGACACTCCTATTCTTTCTGAGAAAGGGGAAGTATATGAAGGAAAAAAGATGACATATAACTTTAAAACATTAAAGGGATTTATATCATCTGCTGAAACTGAAATGGAAGGGGCAATATATTCCGGAGAAAAAATTAAGAAAGTTGATAAGGATACTTACTTTATAGAGAATGGAATTTATACAACCTGTAATGCAGATACTCCACACTACTGTTTTTATGGTTCTGAAATGAAGGTAATTCATAAAGAACAAATAATTTCCAAATGGATTTGGTTGTACTTCGGTGGTGTACCATTTCCTGTTCCAATTCCTTTTGCGGTATTTCCAATAGAATCAGGAAGACGTTCTGGAATTTTACCTCCTGCATTTGGTGACAATGCAAACTATGGAAGATACTTTTCACGCTTCGGATATTTTTGGGCAATAAATGATTATGTAGATATAAATTTTACAGGAGATTATTTCACCAGAGGAAGTTACAATGTCAACAGTAGATTCAGATATTATAAACGCTATGATTTTTCAGGTGAATTAAATGGCGGCTATTCTAATTTTGTTACAGGCGAAGCTTCTGATTTAGAGCGTTCAAAAAGTATTAACTGGAATATAAGATGGAATCATAACCAGGAAATTGATCCAACAATGAGGTTTGATGCTAACCTGCAGTTTATGTCCGGTAAGGATTATAATTTAAGAACAAGTACTAATCTGAATGATGTACTAAATAGAAATATTGAATCCAATGCAAACTTCTTTAAATCCTGGGAAGAAGCAGGAACCAGTTTATCATTAAGTTATACAAGAAACCAAAATCTTGATAACGGGAATATTGATGAACGCTTACCAAATTTGACTTTTAATAAATCTCAAAGCTATCCTTTTAGAAGAAAAAATTCTATTGGGCAGCAGAAGTGGTATGAACTTTTTGGTTATAGTTATTCAGGTAATTTCCTTAATAAAAGAACAAAGACAGATGGTTTTCTAAATACAAGAGGGGGAATTGCTCATCAAGTGGGATTTAGTTTCTCCCCTAAGGTTGGGTACATAAGCTTGACCCCTAATTTATCATACTCAGAAAATTGGTACAACAAGAGAACAGTTGTTGAAAAAATTTCATCTCCTCAAACCGGAAGAGATACCATAATTGAAAGAGATGATTACGAAATAAATATGGTTAGAACCTTTAGAACAGGATTAAGTGCATCTACCAAGTTTTATGGAATTTTTCAGCCAAATGCATTAGGTGTTTCTGCAATAAGGCATACAGTATCTCCTTCAATATCCTATAATTTTACTCCTGATTTTTCAAAACCTTTCTGGGGTTATTATGATACATATATCGATACTAATGGAAATGTCCAGAAGTATGATAAATTTAGAAGAGAAATTTTTGGTGGAGTATCCGCAAGAGAATCTCAATCCATATCCTTATCGATTGGTAATAATATAGAAATGAAAACTGTTGTTGATCCTACAGATACATCTTCTCAGGAGAAAAAAATTCAACTTCTTAATTTTGATGTCAGTACCGGGTACGATTTTACGGCTGACTCTTTAAATTTTGCTCCTTTAAGATTGGGATTCAGAACTCAGGTTGCAGACTTTTTTAGTTTTAGCGGAGGTTCAACTTTTTCTTTTTATGATTGGGCGCCGGGAAAAAGAGAAATAAACGAATTTCTTATAAGCAAAGGAAAAGGTTTAGCACGTCTTACAGATTTTAACATTACAATTACGACTTCACTGTCGGGTGAAAAATTAAAATCAAAAAGTAAAGACACAACAGGACAAGCACCTTTACCTGAAAGTGATTATGATATGAACAGACGGAATAGTACTTATCATAATATCTATGAAGAAAAAGAACCTGATTTTTCTATCCCTTGGAATATAGATTTAAGTTATACTTACTATATGTCCAAGCCAACCCCTTTGCAAGTATTAAAGACAAGTACAATAAGTGGTTCTATTAATTTTAACCTAACACCTAATTGGAAATTTTCATTTACCGGGAGTTATGATATAATCAATAAGCAAATTGCAGCACCTCAAATAGTTATTTCACGAGATTTACATTGCTGGTTAATGAATTTCTCCTGGAATCCTATAGGTGCTTATAGAGGTTATAGATTTGAAATACGAGTTAAAGCTCCTCAACTTCAAGATTTAAAGATTACTAAAAGAGACAGTTTCTACAGTGGCAAATAAAATAAATAAAATTACATATATAATAGATGGTAACAATCTGATAGGTCAGATGAGGGATTTATCTGCCATTCAAAAGAAGGACCCTCAAGGTTCACGAGAGAAGCTTGCTATTATATTAGATAGATACTTCAGCAAAAAGAAAATAAAAGTATATCTTCATTTTGATGGCTATAAAAATCTTTCAATTAAATCTTTGGCAAGCATTACCTATTCTGATAATAAACCAGCTGATATTAATATCAAAAAGCAGATTGAATCTATTGATAATAAAAAGCTAATTACTGTCATTTCCTCAGATGGTAATATTTTGGAATTTGCAAGAGTATGTTCGTGCAATATTATGAAATCTGAAGATTTTGCAAAGCTGTTAAATAAAAATGAAGATGATAAGTCAGAGGAAAAGATTATCAACTCCATTACCAATGAAGAAATAAAAAAAATGTTTAATGTGGATTAGTTTTCTTTTCTTCTTTAACAACTGCAATATCTTTTTTCAAATTTATAACTGTAAAAGAGTAATTCAAAGATGATGAAATACTATCAATTTCTTTTATAGTCAATTTTCTTTGAACTTCATTTCTTCCTGATATTCTTTTGCTGGAAGAAATATTTTCATTTGTATCATTATTGCATCCACTTGCAATAATTATTACAAATAATAATGATAAATATTTTAGCATAGCTTTTTCCCTTAAAGACACTAAATCACTTTAAAATAAGTAAAAAAATATTTAATAAAAAATAGAAATGATTTCTTTTAATTATTAAAATAATATATTATGTTTTAATAGGACTTTTAAGCATCTTAACAAAGGATAGAAATATGAAATTCAAATTTTTCTTTTTCGTGTTCTTATTAAATTTTACTTATACATTTGGCCAACAAATTACTTCAGAAGACTTCAAGGGCAGAGGGGAAGTTTATTTCAAGTTTATTCTTAGTAACAAAGAAAGCATTAAAGAATTAACAAAAGATATTTCAATTGATAATATTAAAGGAGATATTGTTTTTGCTTATGCTAACCAGGAAGAATTTAGCAAATTTTTAGAGTATAATCTACCTTATGAAAAACTACCTGCTCCTGGTATTGTAAAGAATATCCAAATGAGCAATGACTTGAAAGAAATTTCAGATTGGAATGTATATCCTACATATGATGCTTATGTAACAATGATGAACCAATTTGCAATTAATTATCCTTCTATTTGCAGAATTGTCGATGCAGGCAATACTGTTAATGGAAGAAAGATTTTGTATGCAGTTATTTCAGACAATGTAAACACAAGAGAAGCTGAACCTCAGTTTATGTATTCTTCCAGTATGCACGGAGATGAATTAACAGGTTATGTTTCTATGCTTAGACTTATTGATTCTCTTCTTACAACTTATGGAAATGTTTCTGATATTACTAACCTTGTTAATAATGCAGAGATATGGATATGTCCTCTTGCTAATCCTGATGGAACTTATAAATCAGGTAATACCACAGTTAACGGTGCAGTTAGATATAATGCAAACAATATAGATTTAAATAGAAATTTTCCAGACCCATATCAGGGTCCATATCCAACCGGAACTTGGCAGCCTGAAACTATCCATATGATGACCTTAGCATCAAATAATAATTTTGTTCTTTCAGCAAACTTTCATGGAGGTGCTGAAGTTGTAAATTATCCATTTGATTGTTTTGTAAGGCTGCATCCGGACAACAATTGGTTTTATGATCTGTCCAGAAGGTATGCAGATACTGTTCACGCTCATTCATTTTCGGGTTATATGGATGATTTGAATAATGGAATTACAAATGGATATGCATGGTATTCTGTATATGGTGGCAGACAAGATTATATGACTTACTTTAAGAGAGGCAGAGAAGTCACTATTGAACTTTCAAATACAAAGCTTTTACCTGCAAGTTCTTTACCATCATATTGGGAATATAATAGAAGGTCATTTTTAAATTATATGAAATCTGTTTTGTATGGTATTAGGGGTAAAGTTATTGATAATTTTAATAATCCTGTCAGGGCAAAAATTGTTATTGTTGGTCACGAAGCAGATAGTTCTGAAGTTTATAGTTCTACACAATTTGGAGATTTTTATCGTTTAATTGCTCCTGGAACATATAACGTTCAAATAGTAGCACCCAATCTTATTTCTCAAACAATCACCAATGTTGTAGTTAATCAAAATCAAGCCACAGAACTTAATATCCAATTAATGCCTGTTCCGGTTGAGTTGACCTCATTTACTGCTGAAAGAAAAATTAATAAAGTATTTCTTAGTTGGACTACGGCTACTGAGTTAAATAATTATGGATTTGAAATTCAGAAAAAACAAAATGACATTTGGGAGTATGCCGGATTTGTTAAAGGTAATGGTACATCAACAGAAAAACATTCTTATAATTTTTTAGATGAGAACATTAGCTCTTCAACAATACTATATAGATTAAAACAAATTGATGAAGATGGTTCTTTAAATTTTTCAAATGAAGTTGAAGTTATTAGAATACCAGCAGAGTTTGTACTTGAACAGAATTATCCTAATCCTTTTAATCCGACAACAAGAATTAATTTCACACTTCCAATAAAAGCAAATGTTGTTTTAAAAGTTTTTGATGTATTAGGGAATGAAGCAGCGATATTAATAAATGAAAACAGGGAAGCAGGGTTTAATTCAATTGAATTTGATGCTTCTAAGTTTACAAGCGGAATTTATTTCTATGAAATTAAAGCAGGAGATTTTTCTGCAATTAAAAAAATGATTTTAATTAAATAAAAAAAATTAAGAGTGCTTTATGTATGCTGTTGAAGTAAAAAACTTATCAAAAAGTTTTGGAGACCTAAAGGCTGTAAATGATATTTCATTTAATGTATCTGAAGGGAGTGTATTTGGGTTACTTGGTAGAAATGGTGCCGGCAAGACGACTACCATAAGAATGATGATGAATATTTATGAGCCGGATAAAGGTGAAGTCTTAATAAGAGGTGTAAAGATGGGGCAGGACTTTAGAAATCAGGTTGGATATCTTCCTGAAGAAAGAGGTCTTTATAAAAAGATGAAAGTACTGGATACCATCCTATATTTTGCAGAATTAAAAGGGAAAAGAAATAAAGAAACAGAAAAAAGAGCTCAAAGATATCTGGAGATGTTCCAACTTGCTGATAGAAAAAATTCAAAAATAGAAGAATTGTCAAAAGGTAATCAGCAGAAAGTTCAATTTATTCTTACTGTTCTTCACGAACCTGAATTTATTATACTAGATGAACCATTCTCAGGTTTAGACCCTGTTAATACAGACCTTTTAATAGACCTTATTTTAGAGTTAAAGAATAAAGGTAAAATTATAATACTTTGTACCCATTTAATGGATTTTGCAGAAAGAATGTGCGACCACATAGTACTTATCGACAATGGGGAAAAAATTCTTGATGGTGCTCTAAGGGATATAAAAGAAAAACATTCAGAAGGAAATATTTTCTTGGAATACAAAGGAAATATTTCTTTTATAAAAGATTTAAACTTTGTTGAAAAGTTTGAAGATTTTGGTAACACAGCTAATATTAAAGTTAGTGGTAATGATAAAATACAAACTATTTTAAAACTTGCCTTAGACAATAATGTTGAAATAAATAAATTTAATGCGAATGATATCTCATTGCATGAAATTTTTGTGAGTCTTACAGGTTATGATGAAAAATCAAAGAGGAGGATGCTAAATGTTTAATAATAGAGTATTAGCAGTATTCAAAAGAGAAATAAGGGAAAAACTTTTAAGTAAATCCTTCATTATAATGACGGTTCTTATACCTGTATTTATATTTGCTATAATAGGAATTCAAGCTTTCTTAATGAACTTTGAAGGGGATGATATCACCTCTTTAGTATTTATTTCTGAAAATCAGGAGATTATTAATACTTTAAGAAAAGATTTCTCAGAAAAAGATGATAATATTAAAGCTGATTATTATACTTTAGATTCTACACCTGAACAATTTATTGAAAATCACAATAAAGATTTAGTAAGTGAAAAGTTAACAGGAATTATTTACATCCCTGAAACTTCATTAAAAGATAAAAGTATAAAGTACTATTCAAAAAATCCAAATAATATAAAACTATTTAAGAGGCTGGAAGGTAAGATTAACAATATCCTACTAACGAACTACTTCAAAGGAATAGGTCTTACAGCTGAGCAAAAAGAATATACTAAAAAGACAGTAGACTTTAACGGATTTAGAGTTTCGGAAAATAATAAAGTTTCGGAAGAAGGTATTGGAAATACGGTTATAGCATTTCTGTTTACTTTTTTACTTTATATGAGTTTACTATTAATAGGAACTCAAATGATGAGGTCAGTAGTTGAAGAAAAAAGTAATAGAATTGTAGAAATTCTACTTTCATCAGTTTCCAGTAAAGAATTAATGATGGGGAAAGTATTAGGTGTTTCCGCCACAGGTTTAATGCAAATGATAATCTGGCTATTACCTGTAATTATTGTAACAAGTTCAGCTGTGTTTTTATTGCCTCCTGATTTAATATTAAGTTTAAGTCCTGTGCAGATTTTATTCTTCCTTTTGAATTATTTTATAGGATTATTGACCTATTTAGGATTATTTGCCTGCGTGGGTTCTATGTTTGATAATGACCAGGATGCTCAATCAGGGGTTTGGCCATTGATGATGCTTATAATGATCCCTTTCTTTATAGCTTTAAGTATGGAAACTAATCCAAATAGCGAAATTGCCAAAATATCCTCTATGCTTCCATTTGCGTCTATAATTGTAATGCCATCAAGGCTCACTTTAATAGAAGTTCCAATGTGGCAAATAGTATTATCAATTTTCGTAAATATTGTTACTTTAGCTGCTGTAATTCCATTAGCAGGTAAAATTTATAGAATCGGTATATTAATTACTGGTAGGAAACCTAAGTGGGGAGAAATTGCAAAGTGGATTAGAGCTTAGTTAATAGATGAATATATAGCGGTTTAAAACTTAACTTAATTATATTTTGTATTGACAAAAGTTATTTTTATTGATAAGTTTTAAGCCGTTCAGAGAATTGTCTTTTCATTTCATTTACTTTTCTCAATAAAATATTCATCAAAAAATTACTTGTTTGAATTTAAAAATGTTCGTAGAATGGAATGAAAGATTTTTAATGACTTTAAATTCATTAAAAAATTAACAATAATTTTTAATTAAATAGTAAAAAAAATATTTATTTTTTAGTTTAAGAAAAATTTAATTATTAAATTTAGAGATTAGAATTTTTTTTAATTTGAAACAATAAAAACAATAACTCATTTAGGAGCTAACTGTGAAAGACAACAAAACAAATGTGAAGGCTATCTTCACTGGATTTGCTACGATTGCAATACCGGTAATATTTATTGCAGCTGTTTTAATATACATTTATGTTTTAGGTAACCCTGCAAATTTCGAAAAGGGTAACACTGCAAATCACCCACTACCTGGAAACTATTTAGGAACAGTTTACAAAGGTGGAGTAATTGTACCTATATTGATGACTTTATTATTAATGGTTATAACTTTCGTTATCGAACGTTTCATTACCATTCAAAGAGCTAAAGGTAAAGGCAGAGTTAATGCATTCATAGCAAGAGTTCACCAACTTCTTTCAAAAGAAGATATTGAAAGTGCTAAAAAAGAATGCGATAGACAGAGAGGTTCAGTTGCTAATGTTGTTAGAGCAGGTTTAAACAAATATGAAGAAATGGCTGCTGATAAAGTTCTTAATAAAGACCAGAAAATGGTTGCTATTAAACAAGAATTTGAAGAAGCTACTTCACTTGAATTACCAATGTTGGAACAAAACTTAGTTATCCTTGCTACCATAGCTTCTATTGCTACATTGATGGGCTTATTAGGAACTGTGTTAGGAATGATTAAAGCTTTCGCAGCTCTTGCAACAGCAGGTGCTCCTGATGCTATAGCCTTAGCAAACGGTATTTCTGAAGCTCTTATTAACACAGCTTTAGGTATCGGTACTTCAGCTTTAGCTATTATTTTCTATAACTATTTTACCACACAGATTGATAAGATGACTTATAGTATAGATGAAGCAGGTGTAGCAATTGTTCAGTACTTTGCTGCACGTCATAATTAATTATAAACAATTTAAGCGATGAGCATAATATGCCAAAGGTAAAATTACCGCGTAAAAGCACAAACATTGATATGACTGCAATGTGCGATGTTGCGTTTTTACTGTTAACATTTTTCATGTTGACAACAAAATTCAAATCCGATGAGCCTTTTATTGTCGATTTACCTTCATCAGTTTCTGAAGTAAAGTTGCCTGATGCTAATATAATTAGTATTACAATTACTAAACAAAACAAGATTTTCTTTGGAATAGATGGTAAATACAATAGAGAAAAATTAATTCAAAAAATCGCTCAGCAACATAATATTCCTATCAGCAAAGAAGATGTTTATGCATTTTCTTTAACTTCAAGTTTTGGAGTGCCAATTTCTCAGCTGAGAGAATATCTTTCAATGGACCCTGGCGAAAGAAACAATGAAAATAACCAAGCTGGTATTCCGGTTGACTCTACTAATAATGAATTGAAAGAGTGGATCAAATATGCCAAGATTGTTGCTTTTGAAAATAGCTATGATATGTATAAAAAGCAGCAAGTTGCTATTAGAGGAGATGGTAAGGTTAGTTACCCGATTGTAAAAAATATAATGAATACTTTACAAGATTTGCAAATAAATAAGTTTAGTTTAATAACTAACTTAGAAGCAATGCCAAAGTAAAAAGGAGAATAAGATGGCTGAACTCGATACCTCGCAAGGCGGCGGGAAAAAGAAAGGTCACGGAAAGAAGAAAACTAAAAAAGCCTCTACCCGTGTGGACTTAACTCCTATGGTGGATCTTGCATTCTTGTTGGTTACATTTTTTATGATGACAACAACTTTTAGCAAGCCTCAGACCATGGAAATAAATATGCCTGTTAAAGATAAAACTATTAAAGAAGAAGAACAGCAGGCAGTTAAAGCTTCTAAAGCTATGACCATAGTTTTGGGAGAAGATAACAATATCTATTATTATATGGGTATTGATGATCCTGATCCGGTAAAAACAGATTTTTCTAAGAACGGAATCAGAAAAGCTTTGATGGAGAAAAATGCTACTATTAAAGATTTAATGGTTATGATTAAACCTACTGATAAAGCTAATTATAAAAATCTTGTTGATATTTTAGATGAAATGAGCATTAGTGGTATTAAAAGATATGCTATTGTTGATATTACCGATCACGATATGGAAATAATAAAGAAACTTTTATAGTAGATATTTGTTTAAAAATTAGAATTTAATACAAGAGCTAATTATGGCAACAACAAAACAAGTTGATATCTTAGATATCATATTTTCACATAAGAACAAAGATTATGGTGCATATGTATTAAGAAGGAACTATAAGTTCAATCTTTCTAAAGCCATGTGGATTGCCATTATCTTATTCGTTCTGGCTACATCTTCTTCTTTAATCATTAACTATCTTTCTCCGAAAGAAACTGTTGATAAGAAGAAAGCAAAAGCTATTACCTTCGCTCAACTTTCAGAGTTGCCGGATGTAAAAAAAGATCAAGCTCCTCCTCCTGATTTAGCACCGCCTCCGTTAAAAACAACAATGAAATTCACAGTTCCTGTTGTTAAACCTGACGAAAAAGTGTTAGATGACTACGTTCCTTCTCAGGAAGAATTAAGAGATGTAGACCCTGGCGCTAAAACTCAAGAAGGTACTAATACAGGAGATATCTCTCAGTTATTTACTGTAGATGAATCTCAAGATGTTGTAGTTGAAGAGGAAAAAGAAGTTAAACAACAAGTTTTTGAATATGTTGAAGAAATGCCTACATACCCTGGTGGACAAGAAGCTTTAATGCAGTATTTTGCTGCAAACATTGTTTACCCTGAAATTGCTAAAAAAGCTGGAGTTGAAGGAAAAGTTTTCGTTCAATTCGTAGTTAGTAAAGATGGTTCTATAAGCAATGCAACTGTACTAAAAGGTATTGGCGGCGGATGCGATGAAGAAGCCATTAGAGTTGTTAGGAAAATGCCTAAATGGATTCCTGGAAAACAAAATGGAGCACCCGTTAACGTTAATGTTAAAATTCCTATTTTCTTTAAACTTCAATAATATTTAATTATTGTAAATAAAAGGTATATGTATTCAACATATACCTTTTTTTATTTTAAACGTGCAGCATCATTTAAAAAGTATTTGATAAATCAAAATACTACTACTATTTTAGTATTTATTTTATAAAAGAATTATACTTAATGTGGAATAAAGTCTCCGTTATATTTACAATATTTATGATACTCGTTTATATAGCAGTTGGAATACTGGTTCTTACTACTCCGGGTATCATGATGAATTTCCCCCCATATATAAAATATCTTTTTGGCGGAACAATCTTAATTTATGGATTGTATAGAATTGTAGTACTTTACACAAAAATCAAACAACAAAAAAAATATGATGAAAGCAATGAAGATGATGAGGAATAGTACTTTTGGTATTTTTCTGGCTCTTTCTGTATTCTTTATTTCTTGTAATCAGAATCAGCATAACCCACCTGAAACATCGGAGGATACTCCTACTTCAGGACAAATAACCATCTCTGTAGATGAGACAATTAAACCACTTATTGAAGCTGAAAAAGATGCCTTTGAAGCAATTTATAAACGTGCCAGGATTATTATAAATTATAAACCTGAAGCAGAAGTTATGGCTGACCTTTTAAACGACTCATCCATAATAGTTATAGTTTCAAGAAAATTTAATGAAAGTGAAAGAAAAAGTTTTGAGCAGGAGCAATTAATTCCTCGAGAAACTAAAATTGCTTTTGATGCAATTGCTGTACTTGCTAATAAAAATAACCCTGATACTTTAATTAGCTTACAGGAACTAAAAGATATTTTATTAGGTAAAATCACAAAATGGAATCAACTAAGTCCAAAAGGTTCCTCAGCAGATATTAAGTTGGTCTTCGACAATAAAAATTCAAGTATTGTTAGGTATTTTTTAGAATTAATAAATATGAAAGAGTTCCCTAATAAAAGTACCTATGGCTTAAATTCAGGTGAAGAAGTAATTAATTACATAGCTAAAGATAAAAATGCATTTGGATTTTTGGGTATTAATTACGTTTCTGACACTGATGATGTTCAGGCAAATGGATTTTTAGAAACCATCAGAATTGCTGAAATTGAACCGGCAGATACTTCAAAGTATGCAGGTGCATATTATAAACCTTATCAATCTAATATTGCATTAAGGTCTTATCCTTTATATAGGGATATTTATGTATTAAGCCGTGAAGCCAGAGCAGGTTTGGGTACCGGATTTACTGCTTTCATCGCAGGAGATAAAGGTCAAAGAATAGTTTTAAAAGCCGGATTGGTACCTGCAACAATGCCAATCCGATTAATTGAAGTTGATAATGAAGCATTAAGAATAGAGAAAGAAAAAAAATGAAATATAAATTAAAGACTTTAATCCTTCTTCTTTTTATAAGCGCAAGTGGAATTTTTGCACAACAAAGGCAAGAAATCTATATGCTTGTTTTGAATGAAAAACATAATACTGCAAAACAAGTTGCTAATGAATGGATTCAAAAAGAACCTTCTAATTCTGTACCTTATTTCCAACTTGGAAATGTATATATCTTTGAAGGTAATCTTGATTCTGCAAAGATCATTTTTCATAAAGGTATTGCTGCCAATGATGAATCAGGCTTAAACTATGTCGGACTAGGGAAAATTGCCTTAATGAATAATAACATGGCAGAAGCTAATACGAATTTTGACAAGGCACTATCTTTTGATGATGAAGATATTGAAGTTTTAATTGAACTTGGAAATGCATTTACTTTAGCTCCTAAAGAACTTGGACAAAAAGGAATTGATTTTTTAAAGAAGGCTGAAAAATTAGATAAGAAGAAAAAGAATTCAGTTAGAATTTATTTAGCATTAGCTGATTTAAATAAAGCTATGTTTAATACAAGTGAAGCAGTAGCTTATTATCAGAGAGTGATGGACCTTGATCCTAAATTGGCAAAGCCTTATTTGGAACGTGGAAAAATTTATGAAAATGTTAATAAATCTGAAGCTGAAAACTGGTACAAAAAAGCTATTGAAGTAAATCCTCAGAACGGTGTTGCATATAAGAGTTTGTCAGATCTATACTATGAACAAAAGAAGTATGACCTTGCTGTTGAGAACTATAAAAAATATATGGAAATTACCGAACCGACTAATTATAAAAAAACCAGGTTAGCATCAATCTATTATCAGAACAAAGACTATCAAAGTTCAATGAATATTCTTCAGGAAGTTTTAGCAGCAGACCCTAAAAACGAAGTTTCACTAAAACAATTAAGTTATGATTATTATCAGTTGGATGATTCTGTTAATGCATTAAAAGCATTTGAAAATTACTTTAGTGTGGTCGGAGAAAATAAAGCTACTTCAGGTGATTATGAAAAATATGCAAGCTTACTTTTCAAATTCGGTCAAGATTCTTTAGCTGCTTTTAATTTTGAAAAGGCTTATAATTTAGACACAAGTAAGGTTGATTTATTGACCAACATTGCTGCTATTCATCTTAAAGCTAAAAGATGGAAAGATGTTTCTAACATTATCCAAACTAAAATTGCCAAAGATCCAAAAGGTGGTTCAGCGCAAGATTATCTACAGTTAGGATTGGCTTATTATTTTGACTCTCTATACACTCAAGCTATTCCTGCTTTCCAGAAGTTTACAGAATTGAAACCGAATTTAATACAAGGTTGGAAGTGGTTAGCTACTGTAAATGTTGCATTGGACCCGGAATCTGATTCTGGTTTAGCTAAACCATATTATGAAAAGGTTGCAGAGCTTGCCTTAGCAGATACAGCAAAGTATAAAAAAGATCTTGTTGAAGCATATTCCTACTTGGGTTATTATTATTTCTTGAAAAATGATAATGCCACTTCAAAAGATTTATGGTTAAAGGTTAAGGAATTAGATCCAACAAATCCTCAGGCTGAACAAGTTCTTCAGGAATTTAATAATCCAAAGAAACGTGGAACTAATACAAAAAAGTAAAGCTTTAAAAACAAAAGCTCCATTAAAAAATGGAGCTTTTTTATTTTAAATCAACATAAAAAAAGCTCTATCTCAAGAGCTTTTTTTTATTCTAAACTAAAATTTATTTATTCAGCTTTAATTTTAGCATCTTCAATTAATACTGGATATGCATAACCTGAACCGAAATCTTTATCTTTTGTAACCTTACCTTCAACTACTATAGTTTTGCCAACTTCAGCAACATCATTTGAAGTAACTAATAAATCATAATTTTGTGAATTTTCATCTCCAGTACCATCCTGAATGTGAATCCAATTCTTATCCATTATGCCAGAATTAACTTTTGTTACCTGGCCTTTTATTTTAATGGTTTGACCATTTAGCTGATCTCTCATAGAATAAACTTGCTCAACAGTTTTACCACCGGCAACAGGAGCAATGCTTACATTTTGTTTACCCGAAGAAACTGCTGTTCTATGTGGATTAGTAGCTGGATTATTTAAGGGATTTTGACCTGGTATTACTTTGGATGCATCTTCAACAAATAAAATCCTATCAAAAGTTTTATCTATGCTGCTGCCCTTAAAATTTTTCATTTCCATAGCTTTGGTAAAATATACATTTTCACCTTTATTGAATACTACATTTTTAGTAATAGCAATCCAGTATTCTTCACCTTTTTCTTCAACTTGTAAGTATTGATAATCAGGTACATCTATTTTATCAACTATTTCACCACCCTTAACACCAGCAGGTAATGGTTTATCATCATTTTTAGAACAACCTGCAAAAAAGAAAATCACAATAAGAAAATAAAGTAAGTTTTTCATTTAGCTCCTTTTATAAATATTTAACGCTAAAGTTAATAAAAAATAAAAATAAAATTCAGTCATTTAGAAATATTTTTTTTGCTGCAATATTGTGAACAAATGCATAAAAAAGTGATTTTAACAACAAAGTGAAATAGGGCCAATATATATATTGGGAATGGAATTAAGTGTCTTAAGGAGCCAACATTTGGGAGGGATCCATTGAAATTTGTTACTAATGATGAAAATGAAAATCTAGACATCAAAAAGAATGGTGGTCTATACATTTCAGAAGATTTTATATTAAATAAGGAAATCGACAGTCAACAGTCTGGCAAGGAACCTACTGAACCTATTAGTAAGTCTTTATTAAGAAGTGGTATTTTTAAAAAATTTCCTGATGTCTTATTAGTGATTGACATTGATGGATTCATCATAAATTACTATTCAAATCATAAAGAAAATGTTTTAGGTGATGCTGAAATTAATTCATATGTAGGGAGAAATTTATATAGTCTTGTTCCACGCGAAGTAGGCACAAGAATTTATAAAACAATTCTTAAAACTATTGATGCTAAAATAACGACCTCTTTAGAATATTCCATTGTTTCAAAAAATATAAGAAAAATATTTGAAGCAAGGTTTCTACCGCCTAAGGATAATAACATCCTTGTTATAGTTAGAGAAATTACAAGGTCGAAAAGAGCAGAAGAAGCATTACGTATTTCAGAAATAAGATTTAGATCTGTCTGGGAAAATTCTCTTGATGGTATGCGACTTGTTGACCTTAATGGAAATATTGTTGCTGTAAATACAGCTTTCTGTAATTTGGTCGAAATGCCATCTGAAGAACTTGTAGGACAACCTTATGCTTCAGTTTATAAGGATATTAAAGATGAACCAATGGACGATTTCCTTAACCATTTTAGGCAAAGATTTGTTAACAGAGATATTCAGGACCATTTTGAAACCTATGTAAATCTTTTTTCGGGAAAAAAAGTCTATCTTGAGGTAACTAATGTATTTGTTGATTCTCACGAGGAAGACCTTTTTGAAGGAGAAGTATTATTACTTTCTTTATTTAGGGATATAACAGAAAGAAAAAGAGCAGAAGAAAAACTTCGTGAAAGTGAAGCCAGATATAGAACTTTAGTTGAGACCTCTCCTGATGCAATTATACTTATGGATGAAGATGGGAAAATATTAATGGCTAACAAACAATTAGCTGACACATATGGAATTAAAAGTTCAGATGAATTTAGTGGTATTAGTATTTTTAAATTTATAAGCTCAAAGGATAGAAAAAGAATAAAGGAAGATATAGAAGAAGTAGTAAAGCACTCCAAAATCAAAAATTCCGAATATTGTATTGTCCATCCTAAAAGGAGATACATTCCTGTAGAAGTTAATGCAAGTGTCACCAGTATAATGGGAAAACCTCGTATAATAGCCATTATAAGGGATATAACTGAAAGAAAAATTGCAATTGAAGCTTTAAAAAATTCTGAAATACAATTTAGATCAGTATGGCAAAGTTCTATAGATGGAATGTGTTTGACCAACAGCCAAGGGAAAATAGTAGCATCGAATAATGTTTTTTGCAAAATAACTGAACATGAAGAGTCTGAATTGAAAGATAAATATTATTTCGAAGCCTATGGGAATGATACTCAAGAAAATAACCTTGCTAAACTTGAAAGATATAAAAAGAAATTTGCAACTAAAACCTTTGAACCATTTAGAGTTATGAATGCTAAATTCAAAGATGGAAGGGATTTAGAATTAGAAGTCACTCACAACTTAATTGAGTTTGAAAAAAATGCACCTTTGCTGTTGACTATATACCATGATGTTACAGAAAAGAAAAAAGCAGAAGAAAATTTAAGGAAGACCGAAAAACTGGCCGCTATAGGGAAAATGGCAGCTTATTTATCTCACGAAATTAAAACACCATTAGCCTCGATAAAGCTAAACATTGAAATGTTAGAGAAGAGTTTAATCCTTCCTGATAATAAGCAAAAATCTTTTTCAATTATTCAGAAGGAGATTAAGAGACTAAGCAAGCTCTTAAAGAACGTGCTGCAATTCTCAAAACAAACTGATTTAGTATTTGTTAATATTAATCTAGAAAATTTGATGGATTCCATTTTTGATTTGTATGAAAATTTATTAAATCAGAAGAATATAGAATTTATAAATAATTTATCCTTTGCAAACGTTTATGGAGATTATCAAAAACTTCAAACAGTTTTTATGCACTTATTTGAGAACTCAATAGATGCAATGGAAGAGGGAGGTATTCTTGAGGTATACTCACATTTTAATAATAATATTTTAGATGTTTTTGTTAAAGATAGCGGGCCGGGAATTAGTAATGGTGAACATATTTTCGATCCTTTCTACACAACAAAAAATACTGGAACAGGGTTAGGTCTATCAATTGCTCAAAAAATAATAGAACAGCATAATGGTAAGATTAGCCTCCTTTCTTCAAAAAAAGGAGAAACTATTTTCAAAATATCTTTTTACAACAGGACTTAAATGGAAAAAATACTCATTATTGATGACGACGTTTCTTTTGCTGAGACTTTAGAATTATATCTTGGTGAATTAAATTTTCAAACTATAAAAGCACACAACGGTAAAGATGGTGTCCGTTTATTAGAAAAAGAACACCCCGATATAGTTATTACTGACTTAAAAATGCCGGGTTATGATGGACTTGAAGTATTAAAAAGAGTAAAAGAATTTGATGAGAATATTCAAGTTATACTTGTTACTGCCTTTGAAGATATGGAAACTACCATCAAGGCAATGCAAATGGGAGCATATGATTATATTGAAAAATCTCTTGAATTGGAAAGAATAAATTCAATAGTAAAAAGAGCCTTTGAAAGTAAAAGACTTAGTGAACGGCTTGTTATTGCAATCAAGGAAGATTCAAAAGATTTTCAATTGATGAATGACCTGGTTGGTAAAACCCAGGTTATGAAAGAAATTGTAAAAAAAATTGGACGCATATCTTCTACTAAAGTTAATGTTCTTATACAGGGAGAAAGCGGTACCGGCAAGGAGTTAATTACTAAGATTATTCATTATACAGGTATAACCAAGGACCTTCCGTTTATTGCAGTTAATTGTACCGCCTTATCAGAGTCATTGCTTGAAAGTGAATTGTTTGGTCACGTTAAAGGTTCATTTACCGGTGCAATCAGAGATAAAAAAGGAAAGTTTGAATTAGCAGCTGAAGGAACAATTTTTTTAGATGAAATTTCAGAGATATCTCCAAATCTTCAAGTAAAATTATTAAGAGTACTTCAGGAAAAAGAGTTTGAACGTGTAGGAGGGGAAGTAACAATACCTATGCATGCAAGAGTAGTGGCTGCTTCCAATAGGAATCTATCTCTATTAGTTGAACAGGGAAAATTTAGAGAGGATTTATATTATAGGCTTAAAGTATTTACTATCGATGTTCCTCCGTTAAGAGAAAGAAAAGAAGATATTCCGAATCTTGTTGTCCATTTTTTGAAAAAAATTAATAAAGAATTACATAAGAGTGTATGGAAAATTCCTTATGATGTAATGGAACTTCTCCAGAATTACACTTGGGTAGGTAATGTTCGTGAACTTGAAAATACATTGCTGCAAGCAGTTGTCTTAGCAAAGGGAGATGTTCTGGAGCGGGAATATATATTGCTTAAAAATAATATGAGCGTTGTAGATAAAAATAAAAATAAATCCAGAATGAGTTTAGCAGAAATTGAAAAGGAACATATTAAACTTGTATTAGACAGTGTTAAATGGGATAAGCAGGCAGCTTGTAAAATTTTGGGAATAGCTAAGACTACTCTTTACAATAAGATTGAGACTTACAAATTAGGTGAGGAAAATAATATTAGCGTTGAACCTACTTAAGCAAGCTTAATCTAGTTCAAATCACTTTATAACTCATCTCACATAAAATATATCCATCAATCACTTTTTGAACTGCAAAGTTTAGAAAGTGAACTGAAGGATTTAATTAAACAAAAAAAACCTTAAATAAATAAAAAAAATCATACTTTTTTCTTGGCACTTGGTTTGAAAACATACTTTAAAAACGAGTATGATATAGTATGATAGATAATCCTCCCCAATTGATTGATAACTTTGCTGGTCTTGTAATATTTGACATTGCTGGTAAAGAATTTTGTGCAGACATCAAAGATGTGTCTGCTATTATAAACCCTTCAGAGATGGATCAATTAATTACGGATAATGTCAAAAATAATTCCTCTATCACAGTAAATAATATAGTAATTCCATTAATTGATGTTAGAAAAATTTTTGGTTTAAACGTTAAACCAAGAACTAATGACATAAGGATTTTGATTGTCGAATTTGGTACACGTGCATATGGCTTTGTTGTAGAAAAGGTGAAAGAGATATTAACTATGAGCAGAGAATTGAAAATCAATATGGAGTTCAAGGCATTCAAAAACGAACCTTATTTACTAGGAATACTACATTTCGAGGGAAGGACCTTCTATTTACCCGACTTTAAAAACCTCTATCAAAATAAAATTGACGATGAAAAATTATGAAGAAAATAGTTGATAATGAACTAAGAATATATTTACAAAACTTGGATTTTGATGAAGCTATTTCACATAGAGTACATTCTAGAGTATTTGAGATATTAGGATATCTATCTAATGTTGATAAAAAAAATCTATCTGAAAATGATAAGATATACTTAAAACGTATAGAAAATTTAAGTAAGATTTTAATAAATGAAGTGCATGGTATTATAGAATATTATAAATCCAAAAAGCACGATGATACAAGCTCAATTTAAAAGCATAATTGTTTTATTTCGTCCATTAACCGTGATTTTAAAAATAGAATTTTGTAAAAATATCGGCTGTTGCTGAGTTGGCGAAGCTGTGAATATAAAAAAGACTCAATAATAAATAGAAAGAGAAACTATGAATATCCCTTTTCTTGATTTGAAAACTCAATATAATTCGATTAAAGAAGAAGTACTACCTGCAATTCAAAATGTATTAGAAAATACTTCATTCGTGCTTGGTAAAACTGTAGTAGATTTTGAAAAACGATTTGCAGAGGCGCATCAAGTAAAACATTGTTTTGCAGTTAGTTCTGGTACAGATGGTAATCACCTTGCATTATGGTCCTTAGGAATTGGCCCTGGTGATGAAGTAATTATTCCTGCTAACACTTTTATTGCAACTGCTTGGGGAGCAACATTAAATGGAGCCACACCAGTTTTTGTTGATTGCGATAAGGATAATTATAACATAAATCCAGATAAAATAGAAGCTGCAATAACTAAAAAAACAAAAGCTATTGTTGTTGTTCATTTATATGGTCAACCTGCTGATATGGATAGATTAAAAACAATTGCTGATGAAAATAATCTTTATCTTGTTGAAGATTGCGCTCAATCTCATTTTGCTGAATATAAGGGTAAAAGAACCGGAAGTTTTGGTATCACTGCCTCGTTTAGTTTTTATCCTGGTAAGAACTTGGGAGCTTATGGTGAAGGTGGTGCAGTAACAACAAATGATGATAAAATTGCCAGAAAAATTCAGATGATGAGAGACCATGGTGCTATAAAAAAATATGATCACGAAATTTATGGCCATAACTATAGAATGGATGGTATTCAAGGCGCTGTTCTTGGTGTGAAGATGAACCACATTGAACAGTGGACAGAAGCAAGAAGAAGAAATGCTGCAAAGTATAAAAGAATGCTTGCTGATGTTAAGGAAATTATTCTACCAAGAGAAATGCCGTATGCAAAGCACGTTTATCATTTATTTGTTATTCAATTAAATAATGGTGGAGTTGAGGAAAGAGATGCTCTTGCTGCATATTTGAATGAGAATGGAGTTAGCACTGGTTTGCATTATCCGATTCCGTTGCACTTGCAAAAATGTTTTGCTCATCTTGGTTATAAAAGAGGTGATTTCCCATATGCAGAAAAATTAGCTGAATCTGGTTTATCATTACCTATGTATGCTGAATTAACTAATGAACAAATTGAATATGTAGTTGGGAAGATTAAAGAATACTTTGCAATTAAAAAGGAAAAGATTGAAAGTAATGTTAAAGATGCAGTATCAAGCTTCTAAAAATTAGGTCTTGATTACAATGATTAAAATAATGAAAAAATATGGTTATGAAATATCCGATTTGATGATCTTCTTAATCGCAATATTTACATTTACTTATATAGTTCTTAGTAAATTTAAAATTAATCTGGAAGAACAAGAAACGATATATTTATTTCTTCTTATAATTTTCCTGAATATTTTTCTGGCTTTATATTTTATAGAATATTTTAAGCTAATAAATTTTAAACATAAAATTACCAAAGTTGTTAATAAACCCTCCCGGAAGTTGAATACTCCATTTTTATCAATAATTGCATTATTGTTTTTAGCTGGAGCCTTTTCAACTTCCAAGGAGTTAGTCTCTGAAGTTTTATTTACAGGTTTAGTGCTTAGTTCTTTTTATTTTCTTTACGTATTCAGAAGCCCTAAGCAAACTAACAAAAAAACTGATGCTAAAAATATTGTTATTATTGGTGCAGGGAATCTTGGAACCAGATTATTAAAATCAATTATAGATTACAAAAAGAATTACAATGTTATCGGCTTTATTGATGATAATATTGAAATTGATGTATTAATATTTAATAATAAAAAAGTCATTGGACATATTAAGGATTTGTCGATTCTTAAAAGACAATATAACATTGAAGAAGTTTTTTTAAGTCTTGAGGATCTGGATTATTCATCACTTTTAAAAATCATAGATGAAATAAAGATTAATGGTTTAAAAGCAAAAATATTGTCTCCTTTACTTCAAATTATTCCTGAAAAGAAACTTCCAATTGAAAGATTAGATGGATTGGAATTAATAGTTTATTCTACATCGGAAATAAAATCATCGACATTAAAATTAAAAAGAATCGGGGATGTCGTCCTTACATCTATTGGAATGATTTTCCTTTTACCTGTATTCATCATTATTGGTTTGCTGATAAAATTAGGTTCTAAAGGTCCTATCATTTTTAAACAAATACGTATTGGAAGAGATGGTAAACCATTTGAGTTTTATAAATTCAGGTCAATGTTTATTTCCAAGGGCGAGGATGAAGAAAGAAAAGAAATGATGCTTGAGTTTATGAAAAATAATAAAACTCAATCAACAGATACAAAAATTATAAATGAAAAAAGAGTTACGTGGATTGGTAAATATTTACGTAAAACTTCATTAGATGAATTACCACAATTATTTAATGTTTTGAAAGGGGATATGAGCTTGGTAGGTCCGAGACCATGTCTTCCATATGAATACGAAAATTATGAAGAATGGCATAAAAGAAGATTGAACGTGCTTCCCGGATGCACTGGTGTCTGGCAGGTTTCAGGAAGAAGTTCAGTTATGTTTGATGATTCGGTAGTTTTGGACCTTTATTATATAAATAATATTTCAGTTGCTTTTGATTTGAAAATCATGGCTAATACAATACCAGTTATGTTTTTCTCCAAAGGCGGTAAATAATGTTCGTTGTTGTTCTATTTGATAATTATTTGGAGGATCAGTTATGCGTATAGGAATAGTGGGATTAGGTTATTGGGGCCCCAACCTCGTTAGAAATTTTTTGGCAAATGATGTGGAAAAAATTATTGCTTGTGATAGTAAATTAGAAAGATTACAATTTATAAGGTCAAAATTTCCAGAAGTTGAGCTCACAGATAATTATGATTATTTACTTGATAGTAATGTGGACGCAATAGCAATTGCCACTCCCGTGAATACTCATTACCCCATAGCAAAAAAAGCTTTATTAGCAGGAAAACATATTTGGGTTGAAAAACCCTTCACTTCATCTTCAGAAGATGCTGAAGAATTAATTAAATTAGCAAAAGAAAAAAACCTAAGAATATTTGTAGATCATACATTTATTTATACAGGTGCAGTTAGAAAGATTAAGGAATTAGTAACGCAAGGAGAACTAGGAGAAATAATTTACTTTGATTCAGTAAGAATTAATTTAGGTTTGTTTCAGCATGATATAAATGTAATATGGGATTTAGTTCCACATGACTTATCTATAATGAATTACTTACTTCCTGACAAAAAGGTTAGCGCAGTTACAGCAAACGGAATTGCAAATTTTTATGAGCAGGAAAATATAGCACATCTTTCTGTTCAATTTGAAGACAAAAAATGTTTTGGACATTTTCATGTTAACTGGACTTCACCAGTTAAAATAAGAAGAATGATTGTTGCAGGAACAAAAAAAATGTTAGTATTTGATGATATGGAAAATTCTGAAAAGATAAAAGTATATGATACCGGTATTGAAATGCTAACAACAGAAAGCCTTCACAAAGCTCTTGTTCAGTATAGAATAGGAGATATGTATGCTCCTAAAATTCAGCAAACTGAAGCTTTAACATTGGGTGCCAAAGAATTTGTTAATGCAATTCGTGAAAATAGAGAGCCTTTAACAAATGGAGTCGACGGTCTTAATGTTGTAAAAATTCTTGAAGCAGCTGATATTTCTTTAAAGAATAGGGGTTCATATGTTGAATTAAATAAAGAAATCAGAATCTTACAAAATGCTGTAAAAGATAATGGCGGTATAAAGAATAAAGAATTTGGAAAGGTTGTTGGTTTATGAGTGATAAACAAAATATTAATAATGTAAAACTGGGTAAAGATGTTAAAATTTACGATTTCGTAAATTTATATGGATGTACAATAGGTGATAATAGCAAAGTAGGAACTTTTGTAGAAATACAGAAAAATGCTACAATAGGAAAAAACTGTAAAATATCCTCACATACATTTATCTGTGAAGGAGTTCATATTGAGGATAATGTTTTTGTTGGCCATAATGTAACCTTTATAAATGATAAATATCCGCGTTCAACTAACAGCGATGGTTCACTTCAAACAGAAGCCAATTGGGCAGTGGTTGAAACCTTTATAAAAAAAGGTGCTTCAATTGGTTCATCTTCAACCATTTTATGCGGCATTACTATTGGTGAGAATGCTATTGTAGGAGCAGGCGCAGTAGTTACTAAAGATGTACCTCCAAATACAATTGTTGCCGGAATACCCGCAAAAATAATTAAAGAAATTGAACCGGTTATTGCAGAATAAATTTATAGGGCAGAGTAATTTCTGCCCATTAAATTCTAAACGCAAAAAGTATCAATTAAAAAAAACAAAAAGAGGGAAAGAATGAAAAAGATTCTTGTCTTAATGATTATGATATTTTCAGGTTATATGTTTGGACAGAAACAGGATTTAAATCCAGGTGATGGATTTAGAATTACTTTCTATAACATTCCTGAAAAAATTTCTGGAGATTATTACATACAGCTCGATGGCACAGTGCAATTTCCATACTTAGGTGTTGTACCTGTACAAAATAGAACATTTGAATCTCTAAAATCAGAAATATTTAATAAATATGATTCACTATATAAAGACCCTGAACTTACAATTCAACCATTATACAAAATAAATATCTTGGGTGAAGTGAGGACTCCAGGTTTTTATTATACAACAGGTGTAGAAAAACTTTCCGGTCTAGTTGCATTGGCGGGAGGTGAAACTTCGGATGCAGATATAGAAGATACTTATGTTATAAGAGATGGTAAAGAAATATCAATCGCAGATAATGCAATTATTACTAATGGAGGAGATTTAAACCTCCAATCAGGTGATAGGATTATCGTTCCAAGGAGATGGTGGGTAGGTGCTAGAAATACAGCAGTTATTGTTTCAGGTGCAGCAGTTTTAGTTACTCTAATCAGCATTTTCGCTAGAAAATAATTTTAAAGGTAGGAAAGTATGACTAAGAATGATCAAAATGGAAAATTTGTTAAACCTGAAGAAGTAGATCTAGGTCGTTTGTTCAGGGTTATAAATAGGCGTAAATGGATATTAATATCTTCAGTAAGTATAATGCTAATACTAGCAATATTATATAATACATTTTCAAAGCCTACTTATGAATCCAAAGCTCTTCTTAAAAAAGAAAAGCAGCAGAAAAGTACTTCAACAGATAAATTAACAGAGATAATAAGTTTACAATCAGCAAATGAAATTGAAACTGAATTAGAATTAGTAAAAACCACAGAAGTTTTAAATAAAACTATAAATGAACTTTCTCTATTCGCTACAATTCAGAGAATTGAAAATCCAAAAACTATTGAAATAAATAAACAATATTTGGAATATCAAAAATATTTCTTAGATAAAAATCAGGGAGTAAGCTATCCGCAGTTCCTTAATATTACAATGTTGTCTATGGTAAATTCATATGAAGGATACATTCAGAAAAAAAATGGTGAATTTAGATTTTATGAACTTCCGTCCGGAGATATTTTAACTTCAGCAAAAGCTAATCAAGACACAGCAAATTTCAATTTACCTGATCTAAATTTCAAATTTGTGTGGAAAGATGCAGTTGAAGGTGGAAAAATATTTTTCAAGTTTGATGATATTAATGATACTCGCAAAAAATTGAACAGCAATATTGTTGTTGAACAAAAAGCTAAAACAGATGTATTTGAAATTGGTGTCAGAGCTTCGACTCCTTTTATAGCTAAAGAAATCGCAAAATCCATTACAGAAAATTTTAGAGCTGAAAGAATAAATCAACAAAAGCAGACAATTAGATATTCATTTGATTTCGTAGACCAAAATCTTGAAGATATTAAAAAGAAGTTAGAAGATGCGGAGAAATCTTTAACGGAATACAAATCTGCTCATCAAATTATGGATATTGAAGGAAGTTCGCAGGACCTGATAAGATTCTTGAGTAGTCTTGAAGCTGAAAAGCTAAACAATGAACTTCAATTGACTGATTATAAAAATAAATATGACCAAATGAGTGGAGAACTTTCTAAAAATGGTTTCTTCGACCAAACCTTTTTATCACCTTCACCTGGAGGAAATGAACCAACGAATTCTCCTTTTTCTGCATTAATGCGTCAACAATCTGATCTTGAACTACAGAGATTAGACCTTTTAGAAAAGAGAAAAGAAACTCATCCTGATGTTATTAACATAGATAATCAATTAAAGCAAGTTAGGAATAAACTTCAATCATATAATGAGAATACATTAACTTCATATAATATTATCATCAAATCATTACAGCAAAAAGAAAATAGACTTAATGAGATGATGGGGAAATATGAAAGCAAAATGCAAAGTTTACCGGCTCAGGAAAATCAGTTAGCCACATTATTAAGACAGCAAAATGTTTACACAAAAATGTATACTCTTCTTCTTGATAAAAGAGAAGAAATGAGAATGGCTGAATTATCTAAGCTTCAGGATATTGTTGTTGTTGATGAGCCAACTGAACCTATGGAACCGGTTCTGCCAAGAAAAACTTTTAATCTTGCTGGAGGATTAATCTTAGGTTTATTCTTTGGATTTTTAGCATTGTTTTTTGTTGAATTCAAAAACAAAAAACTTGTTAGTCTTGATGATATAGAAAATGACTTTAAGCTGCCTATTTATGCAATTATCCCAAACTTTAATAAAGAATTATCAAAGAAAATTCAAACAGCTAAAAAAATGGAGGATAGGTTTGTTACTTTAATGAATGAACAAGATGGATATAAAGAATCATTCCGTGTTTTAAGAACAAAACTATCTTCAAATTTTGAAAATAAAAGTAAAATAATTTTATTTACAAGCAGTGAAGAAAATACCGGTAAGACAAGTATTGTGTCAAATTTAGGTATATCTTTTGCACTTTCAAGAAAAAAAGTGCTGCTTGTTGATTGCGATTTAAAGAAGGCAGCTTTATCTACATTATTCGATATTACTGAAGATGCTCCAGGATTAATTTCTTATCTAAAAAGAAAAGTTCCACAGCCATATATTTATAATAAGTTACTCAATACTCTTGATATACTTCCTGCAGGAGGTATAAGTGAAAATTCAGGAGATTTACTTGGTACAGATAGAATGAAGAATCTCTTTAATATGATAAATACATCTCAATATGATTATATTCTTATTGATACACCACCAATTACACGAGTTGTAGATACTTTAGTTATAGGTAAAGTTGTAAAAGATGTTGTTCTTGTTATAAGACCAGACCATACATTTAAAGATAGTGTTACCTGGGGAATTCAGGAAATGGAGCATGAAAATATGAAAATTCATGGAACTGTTATAAATGCCGGTAACATTGAAAAATCATCATTCAAATATCGTTATGGTTACGGTTACGGTTATGGTTATGGCAAATATAAATTGGAAGTAAAATCTACAGCCTAAAATGTTCATTGATAAAAAAATAAATGAATTAAATTTTAATGAAGTACACATTTGGTGTACTTCATTAGATGAAAAGTATGATTATACTTATTTAAAAAATTATCTATCTGAATCTGAACTTAATAAGGTAAATAGATTTAAGATTAAATCAGACAATATAAATGCCATCGTAAGGAAAGCCTTATCAAAATATTTATTAAGCTATTATCTGAAAATACCGATACAAAGTATTACCTTAAAATATTCTTATTATAATAAACCCGAATTCAGCGGAATTAATTTTAATTCTTCCCATTCGAAAAATAAAATTGTTTTAGCCTTCTCTTTTAATAAAAATATCGGAATAGACATTGAAGAAATAAAATATTTTGAAGGTATGGATCAGGTTGCTAAATCATATTTTGCGAAAGAAGAGTATGAGCATTATAAGTCTTTAAATAAATTCCAAAGAATATATACATTCTTTAATATTTGGACCAGTAAAGAAGCTTTTATTAAAGCTATAGGAAATGGTTTCTCTTATCCAATACAGAATTTTATAATCAATCCATTTTCAGGAACAAGAATAACTCCCATCATTTTAAAAGAACTTAGTAATCAAAACTGGTTCAATGAAAGATTACAACTATTTGATTCCTTTGCCTCTGCTATTGCTTTTGATGGTGAAGAGATAAAAATCTCAGTAATAAAATTTGATATAAATAAAAAATCCGAAGTGAAAATACTTGATGAATTATAGGCAAAAAAATAATGAATAATAATGATGATAAAAAAGAATTAATTGAAGGTAGATATATTTCTAAATCTTCGAGACCTGAAATAGCTTGCTTAATAGATTGGAATAAAGATGCAGATTCTATTAAATCCTTAGTAACAGGCTTATACTTTAATAATGATATAAATCCTATCGGTACAGCAAAATTAAAAATAGATGACGATTTTTATTTTATTAAAGAAATCATTGAGTTACCAATTATATCTGAAGTTATGCCTGGAAGTTTAAAAAGTGTTAATAACGAAAATATAATAATTTCAACTAAAACTAATGATGTTGAAATAAGAAGATTATTCCATTTGAATGGCGAAGAAATAAAATTGTCAGACTTAATTGTACGCCATAATTTATTTGCAGGTAAGAAATTTAGTACACTATCAAATCGGGAATTAAATTCGCTTAAATATTATGAAGATATAATTAATAAAAAGGAAGATTATTGGGTTAAGGAATTACTAAATATTGAACTGCCTGAGCTTCCATATAAAAAAGAAAATATTCCAACTTTTAACAGATATTTCACTCAGTCTATGAGCATTCCTTATCAGTTGAAAGATTCTATTAACTTATCGGGATTATCATTAAAATTTACCGAATATTTTTCATCATTATTTATTCTATTCTTTGGTAGACTTACAACTTCAGATTACTTTACTCTTGGCGGGTTTAATTGTGAACTTAAAAAAGAATTAGAATCAGCTTTTAATTTGTTTGAAAATGAAGTGCCAATCAATATTCAACTTAATTTGAACAATAAACTTTCTAATGAACTTATTAAGGTTAGCAGCTTAATAAAAATTTATCAGGAAGCTAAAACATTTTATAAAGATTTACTTTATAGATATCCTGAACTTAGGAGTAAGAAAGTAATAAAATATCCTTTAGCTATAGCCATTGTAAATGATATAAAAGATTTTGATGAAATTGATGGTAGTGATTTAACATTAATATTTACTAAAAATAATTTGTGTTATTGGCATTATTGCTCATCAATATATTCAGAGGAAAATATAAAAATATTACAAAAACAGTTTAGGATATTTTTAGATGAAGCATTGGTAGACCCATATAAAAAATTATATAAGTATAACATTAATCAGGAAGAGGAAGTTAAATCCTTTGCTGAAATTGTTAATGAAGAATAGTCATTGATAAATGTGTAATGATAGCTTAATGTTATTGTAATTAGAAATTGAACGAGTTGGAAATGAACAATAAAACTGAAGGAATTATTCCTTCTGATGAATTAAAGGATAAAAAAAATATTATAAATAATGCGTCCTATCCTCAAAGACAATTGTGGTTCTTGGATTTAATATATCAGGAAAATTCTGCCTATAATATTCCTTTAGTTTTTAAAGTTAAAGGACTTTTTCATTATGATGTTTTTTTGAATGCCATAAATAAAATTATTAAAAGACATTCAACATTTAGAACTACTTTTGAAATGTCAGATGGAATGCCTAAACAAATTATTCATCCTGAGTATCACATTAGCATTCCTATTATAGATTTATCAGAAGAAATAAGTAAAGAAGAAAAATTAGAAAAAGAGATCAAACAAATAATCTCAAAAACCTTCAATCTTAGCAAAGGTCCTTTATTCACTTCTAATATTTTTAAAATAGCAGAGGATGATAATATTATTTTAATGAATTTTCACAATATTATTGTAGATGAAAGTTCATTGATAATATTCCAAAAGGAATTATCTTTTTATTACAACAATTATTTAAATAATATAAAGGATGAGCTGCCTAAAACAGATTGGATACCTGAAAATGAACAATCAAATAACGAGGAAAAATTAAATTATTGGAAAAAACAATTAAATGGGAATATTCCCGTCCTTAATTTACCAAATGATTATCCTCGTCCCAAAAGACAGTCATTAAAAGGGAAAGAAGTAAAAGTAATTGTTGATAAGGAACTGACCGAAAAATTTAAAACAATATGGAGTAATGGGAATACTTCATATGTAATTGCTTTTTTAAGTGCATTTGAAATTCTTATGCATAGGTTATCCGGACAAAATGAAATCATCACAGGTTATACTTTCCCCAACAGAGTTCATCAGAATTCATTTAACTATATTGGGAACATAGCAAATACCCTTCCTTTAAGAGTTAACTTAAAAGATGAACTAACATTTAATGATTTAGCTTCTGTTACAAAAGATATTTATTACAATGCTGAGAACAATCAGGAAATATCATTTGAACAAATTGTTGATGAATTGCAGCCCATTAGAGATACTAGTTACAATCCTTTATTCCAGATAGATTTTTCTTATCAACAACAAGCATCTAATTTAAATTTTGATAAAGCTACGGTTTCTTTATTGTATTACCATAATGATACATCAAAATTTGATTTATCATTAAATCTTATTGATACTACAGTGGGTGTCGAATGTTTACTTGAATATTCTGAAGATTTATTTAATGAAAGTACAGCAAAGAGATTTTTAAGATATTATTTGCAGTTGTTAAAGAGTATAGTTGAGAATCCAAATAAGAAAATATCAGAACTAAAAATTATCCCTGCAAATGAGGAGGACCTTCTATTAAACATATGGAATAATACTGAAATCGAATATCCTCAAAAAGTTTTAATTGAACTTATCGAAGAGCAAGTAAAAATATTTCCGGGAAAAGTAGCTGTAGCTTTTGAACGTAAACATCTTACTTATGATGAATTAAATAAAAAAGCAAATAAATTAGCAAAATATTTAGTACACCATGGAGTTAAAAAAGACTCTTTAGTTGGATTGAGTGTAGACCGCTCATTAGAGATGATGGTTTGTTTGCTGGCTATTCAAAAAGCCGGAGGAGCATACATTCCTCTTGATCCGGCATTCCCACATGATAGGTTAGTCTATATGACTCAGGATAGTGGATTAAAAGTATTAATTACACAGAATAAGTATATAGATATTTTCAATGAAGAAAATTTAGATTTTATAAAAATAGAAGATATTGATAAGCTTACAGAAAGTTTTTCCAATGAAGATTTAAATTTGAAATACGATGTAGACTCTTTAGCTTATATCATTTATACATCCGGATCAACCGGCAAACCAAAAGGAGTTCAGATACAGCAAAGAGCACTTGTAAATTTTTTATGGTCCATGCAAAATGAACCAGGTATTAAAGAAACTGATGTTCTTGTATCAGTCACAACATTATCATTTGACATTGCCGGACTAGAACTATATCTCCCATTACTAATTGGAGCCAAAGTTGTTATTGTTTCAAAAGAAACATCAATGGATGGAAAACTTTTGAAACATTCTTTAAAGCATTTTAACGCAACTATAATGCAGGCAACTCCAGCAGCGTGGAGAATGTTACTTGAAACCGGTTGGAAGAATGAAGAAAAAATTAAGATGCTTTGTGGTGGTGAAGCTTTACCAAGAGATTTAGCAGATAAGTTATCATCAACAGGTGGTGAATTATGGAATATGTACGGGCCAACAGAAACTACAATTTGGTCAACAATAAAATTAATTAAATCAGATGAAGACAAAATTACAATTGGCAGACCTATAAATAATACACAGATATATATTCTTGATAATAATCTACAACCTGTTCCTATTGGAGTTAAGGGAGATTTATTTATTGGAGGAGATGGTCTTGCCAAAGGTTATTTTAATAATCAATCACTTACAAACGAAAAGTTTATTGATAATCCATTCCTTCCTGGTAAAAAAATTTATAAGACAGGAGATTTAGCAAAGTATTTACCTGATGGAAGAATTGAACATTTGGGAAGGTCTGATTTCCAAGTAAAGATAAGAGGATTTAGAATAGAGCTTGAAGAGATTGAAGTTCAATTAAATAGATACGATAAAGTTAAGGAGGCTGTTGTTGTAGCCAGGGATGATTTATCAGGACATCAATCTCTTTGTGCTTATGTTATTTCTAAAGAAGGAATTGATTGTACTATCTCTAATATTAAAAACCATTTGAAAAATTCATTACCTGATTATATGATACCAACTTCATATAGTTTTATTCAAGAATTTCCTCTTACTCCAAATGGAAAAGTTGATAGAAAAGCTTTAATAAAAATGGAGAAATCCTTTGACGAAGAAGTCAAAACACTTATTGAAGCAAAAGATGAAATTGAAAAACAATTACTAGGAATTTGGGAAGGTTTATTAAACAATAAATCTATTAGTATAACTGATAACTTTTTTGAAATAGGAGGTCATTCATTATTAGCTGCAACAATGTTTGCTAAAATTGAAGAAGTAATGAAAATTAAGCTTCCCCTGGCTGTTTTATTTACTTCATCTACTATTCAAAAACTTGCTGAAGTAATTAGAAAAAAAGATTATACAAACTTATGGTCATCTTTAGTCCCCATACAACCGGACGGTTCTAAAATTCCTTTATTTTTAGTGCACGGAGCTGAAGGTAATGTTCTTTTATACAGAGAGTTAAGTCAGTATTTAGGACCAGACCAACCGGTTTATGGATTGCAGTCTCAAGGATTAGATGGATTGAAAGATTTTAATCCAAAGTTTGAAGAGGTTGCATCCTTTTACATTAAAGAAATTAAAAAATTGCAGCCTGAAGGACCATATCTTTTAGGAGGATATTGTTTAGGTGGAACAATAGCTTATGAAATGGCTCAGCAATTAAAAGATAAAGGAGAGAAAGTAGCATTACTTGCCATGCTTGAAACTTATAATATTCAGGCAAATCCGGAAGCTTTAAAATTCCCAATAAAATATTTACATAAAGTGCAAAATGTATTTTTCCATCTTAATAATTTTTTAAGAGCAAGCAGCAAAGCAAGAATGGAATTTGTTAAGCAAAAATCAGAAACAACAAAATTCAGATTAAAAGTAAGATATGAAAATCTGGTTGCGAAAATTACCAATAATAAAGAGCTTGAAGATAAGTATCCTCATTTGTTGGTTCAAAAAATAAATGATTTAGCTCAAGAAAAATATAATCCTAAAGCATATAATGGTAATATAACTTTGTTTAAACCTACAATGGATTTTGTTGGTTTTAATGATCCTTATTATGGATGGAAAAATTTAGTTCCTAAGATAGAGGTTCATCTTCTTAAGATAAGTCCCAGAGGAATGTTAGTTGAACCTTTTGTCCAAGAATTGGCACAAAAATTAAAAATAGAAATTGAAGAAGCATTAAAAAATAATGAAATGAATGTAGTTGCGATAAATAATTAATATGACGAATAAAAATAAAATTGAGATTATATGAAGAATACGATATGTATGATTACACAGTCCAGGTATCCATTAGATCCAAGAGTAAGAAGACAAGCGGAAGCACTAGAAAAAGAAGGATATGAAGTAGATATATTATGTCTACCTTCTATTGATGATTTACCGGTTGAAAAGTTTGGAAATATTACAGCATATAGAGTATTAAAAAATCCAAAGAAAAAGGAAAAAATGCATAATTATTTATTCCTTACGTTCATCTTTTTTGTGAAATCTTATTTATTACTTCAAAAATTATACAAAGAAAGAAATTACAAAGTTATTCAAATTCATAATATGCCTGAATTTCATGTGTTCACTGCTCTTCCGCAAAAAAGAAAGAAAGTTCCAATAGTATTGGATATTCATGATTTGACAACGGAATTATTTGAGGAGAAGTGGCCAAAATTAAGTCCTCTAACAAGGATAGTTACAAATTTTGCTGAAAAAATTTCGACTAAATTTGCTAACAAAGTCATTACAGTTACAGATGGATGTAAAGAAATATTAATTAGCAGGGGAGTACCTGAAGAAAAAATTACTTTAATCCTCAATACAGCTGATGTTGAAACATTTAAATTTAACTATGACCGGGACTTTAATAAAATTGAAGAGAGTGCTAAACTATTATATCACGGAACTGTTGCTTACCGATTTGGAATTCATATTGCTATTGAAGCTTTAAGTCAACTAAACAGAGTTATTCCAAACAGTAGACTGTATGTTTATGGTAAATATGACCCAAGTTATAGAGCTTACTTAAATACTCTAATAAATAAGTTAGAATTAGTAGATAGTGTTTATCTAAATTATTCCAGACCTTGGGAAGAAATAATTGAAATAATGAATAATAGTGATATAGAGATTGTACCATACTTAGGTACAAAGTATATGCATTTGTCACTCTCTACAAAATTATTTGAATGTGCAGCAGCAGGTTTACCAGTTGTTTCAACTAAACTTAATACTATCAGAAAAACATTTAAGGGTAATAGTATAAAATATTTCAAAGATCGTGATCCGAAGAATCTCGCTGAGAAAATAACTGAACTTTGTTTAAATCCTGAAGAAAGAAAAACACAAACCTTGAATGCATATAGAGAATTAAAAGATATTTCAGGAGATATAATGTCCTCAAGGTATATAGAATTAATGTCTTCATTGATTAAAACATCAAGTGAAGAAGAAAACCACCAAAGACGTAACCCATTAGAAGCGATATCATAAAATATGGATGAAAAATTCAAAAAAGCCTTTATCAAAGGTTCCGCAGCGGCCACCCTGGGAACATTGATAAGTATGGGCTTTCATTTGTTTAGCATTGGAATATTAACTCGTGTTCTTCCAAAAGAAGCCTTTGGAGGGTACGTTATCTTTTTGATAATTGTTAATTTCTTTAATTTAGTCAGCAGTTTAGGACTAAATATTACATTAGTAAAATTTATTTCTAATGATAAACTGGAAGAAAATAAATCCTCATTGAGAGCGATAATGATAACAAGAGTTTATACTCTTATCTTTCTTGCTGTTAGTTATTACTTCATAAGTGATTTTGTAATGAGAATTTTTGATCTTAAAATTTCCAGCTTATCATATTACATACCTATAATGTTCATTCTTTCCAGTTATAAAGATTTATTTTATAATGTTCTTCAAGGATTGAATGAATATAAAAAATTCTCTTTAGTTCAAATAACTTCAGCTTTGTCAAGGCTCTTATTAATTATTGCTGCAGTTTATTATAATATGTTAACTCTGGATAATTTAATTTTTATAGAAATTATAACTTCCATTACAGCAATCATATCTCAGTTGCTATGTTTTAACATAAGAAAATTAACAGAAGTAAAAGCAGGAAAACAGGTTTATAAATCTATTTTTAAATTTAGTCTGCCATTATATCTAAACAGCCTTCTTACCTTTAGCTATGATAGGTTGAGTTTATTCATTATTGGTATATTCTTAAATCCTGTAAGTGTTGCAATTTATGACATAGGAAATAAAATACCTGATGCATTAATGAGAATGTTCGCTCCTTTTATTATAGTATTCTTCCCTAATTCAGCAAAATTATTTTCACAAGGCAATCATAAAGCCGGCGTTTCATTGATGAACAAATCATTAAATGTATTTTCTGTAGGTATTGCAATATTAACATTCATTGCGTTTTTATTTTCTAAAGAAATAATAGTTACAATGTTCTCTGCCGCTTATTTACCATCTGCAGCAGTATTTGCTTTACTCATGGTAAATTTTTATTTGAGAGTAATGTCAAACATAATGGGTTACTCTGTTGTTTCTGCAGGGTATGCTGCTATTCCTGTTAAGGTTAATGCAGTTGCAAGTGTAGTAAATTTAGGAATAAGTGTTCTTGCAATACCAGCATATGGATATATCGGTGCTGTTTATGCAATTCTTATAATGAATATTATTTCTCAGGTATTTTATCATGTATACGCAATTAAAGTAAATCTTCATCCCGAAGGTTATAAATATTTATATCCTTTCTTCCTAATGATCAGTATTGTAGTAATTCAGCATCTAATTGGAATTGAGATGTTTTATTTGAAAGTATTATTGACCTTAATATTTATTGTCTTGAACTGGTTTTTAATAACTGAATTTAAACAATTAGTATTAACATCATTGGGGTTTTTAAAAAAAGTTACAAATAAATTAAAATTCTCTGTATAAAAATGACAAAGAAAAAAGTAGTTATTATTGATTCCAACATTGTAAATGATTATTCATTGTGCTTGGGGCAGGGAATAATAAATAATAATTCTGATGTTATTATTATAGTTCCTGAAAACAGATTGGATAATGGATTTGAAGATGTTAAAATGTTAAAATGGCTTCCTTCAAAAAACAGGAAAGTTTCTAAACTATACAAAATATATGCTTACCTCAAATATATAAGCAAATTCATTGGTTTAATCTTTAAATATAAACCAGATGCAATACATTTTGAATTCTTCAGGTTCAAATCTGACTTCTTGTTGTTTCCTTTACTAAGATTAATGAAGCCAAAACTGGTATATACTGCTCATAATATTTATCCACACGAAAGAAATAAATCAGATTATTTTCTTCATAAAATAGTATACAGTGCAGCTGAAGAAATAATTGTTCATTCAAATTTTATCAAAAAAAGATTAATAGCATCTTTTCCTGTTAATGAGAAGAAAGTAAAAGTTATAGCTCATGGTAATTTTGACCATTACCTTCCTGAACATTTATCAAATAAATGTGATGCAAGAAAGCTTCTGGGTATAAGCCAAAATGAGAATGTAGCTTTGTTTTTTGGTTATATAAGGGAGTATAAAGGGGTTGATTTACTTCTTGAAGCATTTAAGATAATTAAAGAAAAAAATATAAAAATAAAACTTTTATTAGCAGGTGCCCCATATTCTGATAATCTAAAAAGAGAATATCTTCAAATGATTGAGGATTATAAACTTAAGGATATCATTTCATATAAATTAGATTTTATTAAAAACGAAGAAATTCAAAATTATTTTTTAGCTGCCGACCTTGTAGTTCTTCCATATAAGAATATTGATCATAGCGGGATTGTTCATTTGGCATTTTCCTTCGCAAAACCTATAGCTGCTTCAGATGTTGGAGATTTTAGTGAAACTATAATTGATGGGCGGACGGGATTTATATTCAAAAACAATTCACCTGAAGATATAGCCGGAACTATTTTCCATGCTTTTGAAAACAAACAAAAGTTAGAGGAAATGGGTTTGCAAGCTAAAATGGATAGTGATACTCTTTATTCCTGGAAAGAAATTGGAAAGAAAACATTAGAGCTTTATTGATATGGGAATAGTAAATAGTACAGAAAATTTGAAGTATGTGGGAACTGAAGTTAAACCCGAAAGAAGAATTTTTACGATTCTTTCTAAAATAACTTTTACTCTATATATTGTTGCAATATTTTTTGGGACTTCTCCGCCATTTAGAGAAAGAGTAAAAGATGTTGAAGATATTGCAACATCGAATATATTGAACCAGTTAGTTTTTACCACACTTTTCATACTTTCTGTAATTACAATAATACCAAGATTTAAAAGCTTTTTTGAAATTATTTATAAAGAAAAGGTGTTAGTAATCTTTTTCCTTTGGGCTCTTTTAAGTATTGCGTGGTCAGATTATAGCTTCACATCTTTTAAAAGATGGTTCCAGGTAATAACAAGTATAACTGTAGCCATTTCTATCTTAATGTACACAGATGACCATAAGGATTTATTAAAATATTTTAAAGTTATTTTATTTTTCTATCTCATTATTTCAATTGCATCTGTATTTGTTATCCCAAATGCAAGAGGAGAAGGGGGAGCATGGAGAGGTTTAGCACCTTCAAAAAATCATCTTGGTCAAGCAGCATTATTAAATATAATCATTTGGTCATTAATATTTTATTATGATAATCTTAAGTGGAAAGTACTTGATATTATTATGATAATGATTGCTGTACTTTTATTGGCAGGAGCGTCCAGTTCAACTTCAATGACGGCTTTTATGTTTATAATATTTCTTGCTGTTATGTTTTATATTGATAAATTATTAAAACCAATTAAAGTTGGAAGATTATTCTCAATCCTTGGATTATTTACTGCCGCTGCGGTTGTCTTATCAGTTGTGTTCCTTGCAAGGGATATTCTCGTTCAAATTTTAGCATCCTTTGGTGAAGATTTAACCTTCACTGGTAGAACTGATTTATGGGCTGATATACTTAGAGAAGCGAATAAGCATTTGTGGATTGGTTGTGGTTTTCAGGGATTCTGGATAGTAGAAAACAATGACTTATTAGCTCTATATGATAGATATATCTGGTTCCCTAATCAGGCTCATAATGGGTATATTGATATTTTAAATGAAGTGGGGATTATTGGTTTAGCTTTATTTGTAGGGGTTATTGCTAACTATTTTTTAAATATTAGAAAATTAAAAAACCCAACAATATTCAAGTGGTTTGTAATTGTTGCTATCATTGTAAATTTTCAAGAATCTACTTTTATCCGACCTCAAGTACTTACCGGTGTTTTCTTTATCTTTTCGTATCTGGCCTTGTTTGTTCAACTTCATAAAGAAAAGAAGGAAGAATATGAAGAACTGCTTCTCGAAGAAAATACTGAAGAAGTAAAGGAAGAAAAGATAATTGAAATAATTAATTAAGAGGTAAATATGAGTTCAATTCTACATATTTCTTACGACCTCAGGGGAAGAAATAACAATGAAGTAACTTCAGCAGTTAGAAATCTCATTAATGAATCAAGTAAATATTTAAATACCCTTACTATTGATTTACTTAGAGTGCCTAGATTTAAGGAAGAAATGATTGTGAGGGAAAAATTTAATTACATAAAATTTAATGTCTTTGGATTTAGAAGAGGAATATTTTTAATACGCCACCTCAATAGAGCATACAAAAAAATTAAAAGAACATTAATTAATGAAAATCTAAATCTTGATGATGTTAAATATGTCTTTGCTCATAAACTTACTTTTGAAGGATATATTGCAAATAAAATTGCCCGAGAAAAAAAAGTTCCGCTTTTTCTTACAATCAGAGGAACTGATTTAGTTGTACAAAAATATCGTCCGGATTTATTACCTATATATCAATCAGTTTTAATTTATGCATCAAAAATTTTTATTCTTCAACCAGCAATAAAAAATAAATTATTAAAATTGTATGGTGAAAGATTTTACAAACAACATATTAAAAATAAGATTACATTTCTTCCCAATATCATAGATAAACCTAAGGAAATATTCATTGGCGAAGTTGATGAAAAACAATTTTTATTAGTATCCAGAATGCAGAGAAAAACGGTAATTAATAAGAATCTGAAAAGATTGTTAAAAGCATTTAGTCTCTTAAAAGAGAAAAATTATATATTAAATATTATAGGGGGAGGAGATTACACTTATAAAGTTGAAGAATGGATAAAGAAATTTCATCTGAATGAAAGAGTAAAGTTATTAGGCTCAGTAGACCATTCCAAAATAAATGAATATTATTCTAAGTCATTTGCATACTTAATGCCAAGTATTAGTGAATCTTTTGGTATGGCATATATTGAATCATTACTCAATGGGACGCCTATATTATATCCCAAAGGAAGTTGGGAAGGATATTTTGGAGAAGTAGGGTCCGTTGCTAATCCTTTTGATATTAATTCCATAAAAGAAGCAATTGAAGATATAATTGAAAATAATAATCAATACAGAACAAATATCCAGGAATTACTTAGAACAGATACCTTTAATATTTTTGATGCCGACTATATAGATAAATTACTGGAAGAAATATTAATTCAAGAGAAATCCGAAGTACCGTATTTACAACCTTAAATACTAATTAATGGAGAAAAATGAGTTCTATTTTACACATTTCTTATGATTTACGAAGTAGATTAAATAGAGATAGTACATCTGCTGTTAAAAATCTTATTAAAGAAACTTCCAAATTTATGGATACAATTACTTTCGATTTATTGAGAGTCCCAAATCCTAAAGAAGAAATGGTAGAAAATGAAAACAATAAACATATTAAATTAAATGTGCTGGGTTTTCCTTTTGGAATATTTTTAGTAAGACATCTAAATAGAGCTTATAAAAAGATAAAGAAAATTATTGAAGAAAATAAAATTGATTTATTTGATATAAAAGTTATACATGCTCATAAACTAACTTTTGAAGGCTATATAGCTTATAAAATTGCAAAAGAAAATAATATTCCTTTATTCGTTACTCTTAGACAAACTGATTTTACAGTCTTAAAATACAGGCCGGATATTGTATCTAGATATAAAGAAATAATATCATCTTCAGAAAAATTATTTGTGCTTCTACCTATAATGAAGATAAAACTAAAAAGATTCTTTGGAGAAACTTTTTACAACAAACATATCAAAGATAAATTAATCTTCCTCCCTAATATCATTGAAAGACCTTTTAAAGATACAAAGAATGTATATGATAAATATTCTTTTTTAACAATAGCCAGAATGGACAAGAGGTCAGTAAAAAGAAAAAATTTAAAACGATTAATTGAAGCTTTCAGTTTATTGGGGAGTAAAAAATATAAATTAAGAATTATTGGTAGTGGAGATTATTTATACAAAGTAAAAGAATGGTGTCAAAAGTATAATGTAAATGATAGAATTGAATTAATTGGTAATGTGGATAATGAACATATTGACCAATATTATTCCACTTCACTGGCTTTTTTAATGCCGAGTATAAGTGAATCTTTTGGTATGGTTTACGCTGAATCCTTAATAAATGGTACACCGATATTATACTCAAAAAAAGTATTAGGTTTCGATGGAGTATTTGAAAAAGTTGGAGCAGGTGCAAATCCTTTTGATACTCTATCAATTAAACAAAGTATAGAAGATTTAATTACAAATAATGAATTTTATAGAAAAACAATTTCTGAATTAAAAAGTAAAGATGCTTTTGAAATATTTAGCGCAAAGCATATAAACAAAACTTTGGCTGATATTTTAAAGAACAAGGTGGAAGAAAAAGATATTGAATTATTTTCTGCCTAATCTAATTCTATTGCACCAATATCAAATCGTCCTGTCCTTTTCCTATAATCTTTGTCATAATCAAAATATTTTGATAAATCTTCACCTTTACCCCTTACTAAATCTTCTTCAACCGGTTTAAAATTTTTATCTATAGTAGTTTTAGTGAATATACTTTTACTGTCTGCTCCTTTTTCCTGCCACTCACTTCCTGATATAATTCCATCCTTAGTTTCAATATAAACAGTTCTATCATTTTTTGTTCTATTATAAAAGTTATTATTTATTTTAGAATAATCTTTTAAATTTTCAGTAAAGTGAAGGACGGAAGAACTACCTGTTGAAATAATAATATTATTCATTATTTCAACATCATTAGCTTCACTGGCATAAATCATATTTGTACTTCTACCTACCAGAGTATTGTTGAAAGCTCTTAGTGCTCCGGTACCTTTATCCATATTTTTAAATCCCATTACACTTGCTTTTGTATTCGGACAATAAACGATATTATTGTAATAAAGGTGAGTTCCAAATGAATTAGTAGAATAAATACCTTGTGAGTTAGTCTTACTATTTCTCTGTTCAATATAATTATTGCACACGGTTAAATCAGTTTCAAGATAAGATTGAATTCCGTCTATATGAGGTTTTTCATGGTCGTTACTGATTATAATTTCATTGTGGTCAATAATTATTCTTTTATTTCTTTGCAAATAAATTCCATCTGTCTGTTTATTATATTTGTTTGAAGGTGTATTTATATCACAGTTCTTGACTAAACAATCTGTACTATTTTCAATGAACACTCCTCCATGAGCAGTAACATAAATATCTATTCCATCAAGAATGATATTAGAACACTTATTAATGTAAATATTGCCTCTATCATTATTATTCAGCAACGATATACTTTTTACTGTAACAAATTTTACATTCTCTAATGATATGCAAAAACCTGATTTAAAATCTGCATCTATTTGGGGTCTGTTCCCATCTCCATATGATTCTATGGTAATATAATTATTAATAGTTCCTGAGTTTTTTATTTCAATAGCACCAAAAAATTTTGAACCTTTTTTGAGATAAACAAAATCACCAGGCTTAAGATTTATATTATTAAGTTTACTGATGGAACTAAAAGGGGAGTTTTTCGTTAATCCATTGTTGTTATCACTACCATACCTGGAATCAAAATAGTAGGAATGTGCAAATGAAATATTAACTACAAGGCATAAGATTAAAAAGTATTTTATCATATCTATTTTTTATTTAAATATAGATATAATTATTAGAATTGTAAGTGGCAGAAAGTTAAGATATGCGCTTTATTAAATTCTTATCTTGGAGGAATTTACCAAATTGAAAAAGCCTATCTTCCTTTAAAGAATCAGCAATTACTTGTACTCCTATGGGTAAACCTTGTAAATCAGTGCTCAAAGGTAAACTTATTGCGGGAATACCAGCAAGATTAATTGAGGTTGTATAAATATCATTTAAATACATTTCAAGAGGGTCATTGCTCTTTTCATTTAACTTGAATGCTGTAGTTGGTGTAACCGGTGTTATAATTAAGTCAACTTCATTAAAGGCATTATCAAAATCATTTTTAATTAATCTTCTAACTTTTTGAGCTTTTTTGTAATATGCATCATAATACCCGGCAGATAATACATAAGTCCCCAGCATAATTCTTCTTTTTACTTCTTTACCGAATCCTTCCGAGCGGCTGTTCTTATACATTTTATCAAGATTAGTATATTCTCTTGAACGATGGCCATACCTGACTCCATCGTATCTTGATAAGTTTGATGAGGCTTCTGCAGTAGTTAAAATGTAATAAGTGGCTATGGCATAATCCATATTTGGAAGTGATATTTCTTTAATTGTAAAATCTTTTTTCAGATTATCAATTAATGCCAATATTTTGTTTTTTACTCCTTCATTCAAACCTGTACTAAAATATTGAGTGGGAACTCCTATTACTAAGTTTTTCTTTAAATTTAATATATTAACTTTATAAGAAGGGACTTTCTCTACAACGGAAGTTGAATCGTATTTATCATATCCTGATATAACTTCCATAATTTCAGCTGCATCTTCAATAGAGTTTGTAAAAGTACCAATACTATCAAAGGATGATGCGAAAGCTGTTAAACCGTAACGTGAAACTCTTCCATACGTTGGTTTTAATCCATAAACTCCACAAAATGAAGCTGGCTGCCTAATTGAACCACCTGTATCTGTTCCAATTGAAGCATCACATAAGTAAGCAGCAACTGCTGCAGCAGAACCACCGCTTGAACCACCAGGAACTCTTGTGTTATCAATAGGATTTAGCACAGGACCGTAAAAGGAATTCTCATTAGATGAACCCATTGCAAATTCATCGCAGTTAGTTTTGCCAATAATTATAGCATCTTCATCAATTAATTTATTTATGATTGTTGCATTATAAACAGAATTAAAATTTTGAAGTATTTTGGAGGAGCAGGTGAGTGGCTTATCTTTTATGGCAAGTACATCTTTGATTGCAATTACTAATCCGGCAAGCTTTCCATGCTTACCGGACTTAATTTTTCCTTCAATTTCTTCTGCTTTTAATAATGCATCATCAGCAAAAACAAAATTGAAAGCATTTAAATGTTTATTCTTTTCTATTTTATTTAAAAAGAATCGAACATTTTCTGTTAACGAAAGTTGACCTGACTTAACTAATTCAATTTTAAAGGAATTATTTTTATAAGTCAGCAATAGAAGACCTAAGCTTGTTTATCAGTAGTTTTGTTTTCTGTAGTTTTAGGGTCTTCTTTTATAGCTTCATCAACGTCTTTAAGAGATTTTTTAAATTCTCTCATACCTTTGCCAATACCTTGAGCCAGTTCTGGAATTTTCTTAGCTCCAAATAATAAAAGAATAACCAGAACAATTAGCATTATTTCGGTTGAGCCCATATTGAACATATCCTTGCCTCTTTAATTTAAAAAAGATTTAGCGATTGATTTAAATATTAATTGACCATCAGTTTTTCCTAATATACTACTACAGCATCTTTCAGGATGAGGCATCATTCCCAGTACATTACCTTTTCTATTTATAATACCTGCAATGTTTTCAACTGAGCCATTAGGATTAAACTCATCTAAAATTTTTCCATCTGATGATGAATATTTAAAAACAATCTGATTGTTTTCTTTCAATGATTTCAAAGTTTTATCATCAATGAAATAATTACCTTCACCATGAGCAACAGGAACATTTAAAATGTTTTTCCCATTTACTTCAGAAGTAAAGATAGTATTTTTATTTTCAACAGAAAGATAAATATCTTTACATACAAATTGTAGGGATTTATTTTTCAGCATTACTCCAGGAAGCAAACCAGCTTCGAGCAATATTTGAAAACCATTGCAAATTCCAATCACAATCCCATCTTTTTCTGCAAAATTAATCACCTCGTTCATTATAGGTGAAAACCTGGCAATAGAACCCGTTCTAAGGTAATCTCCATAAGAAAAGCCACCAGGGAGCACAATTATGGAAGAGCCTTTAAGATCTTTATCCTTATGCCATAAAAATTCTACATCATAACCTAGTTCTTTTTTTAATGAGTAATAAGCATCATGGTCACAGTTAGAACCAGGAAAAACAACAACTCCAAACTTAGGATTCATTATACTTCTTCCAATGTATATTGATAATCTTCCATAATAGGATTAGTTAAAAGTTTATGACAATAATCTTTAACTTCCTTTTCAGCATTTTCTTTATTGTTAGTATTAACAGAAAATTCTATGTATTTACCAATTCTGGTGTCACTAATATTATTAAGTCCCAGATGCATAGCACCTTTTTCAGCAGCTTTACCCTGAGGGTCAAGGATAGAAGGTCGTCTGGTTACGATAACTTTAACTTTAAACACTTTGAGTCCTTTTTTTGTTTGAGGATTTCATTTTGAAAAAATTAAAAATATGTCTTAGAATTCCAAGAGAAATTAAAAGAACAAAGAAAAAGAAAAAAACTTTAGTTATATCTTGAAAAAAAGCATATGAGATTAAAGAAACTAGAATAATAAAAGGGTAAAGTGGTTTCTCTTTAATAGCTTTTAAAGAAAATTTTGGAAAAGTATCATATTTTATTGTACTAACCATTAAATAAGACAATATTAAAACTAAAGGTAAAATAAACACTACAAGTTGTTGTGGGAAGTCTTTCTCGTAGAAAGCCAGAATGAAAGCTGCTAAAGCCATTCCTGAAGCCGGAATAGGTAACCCTTTAAACGATGATTTTTCAAATCCAACAAGTTGGACATTAAATCTGGCCAATCTAAATCCGCCTGCTATCATTGGAAGGGAAGCAAATAATATCCCCAGTCCTATTGGATTAAAATCATTAAAGTAGGTCGAATAAATTAAAAAAGCAGGTGCAGCACCAAAGCTAATAACATCAGAAAGGGAATCAAGTTCAACTCCTATTTCGCTGCTGGAGTGAGTTAAACGAGCCATTGCTCCATCTAAGGTATCAAAAATGGCTGCTAAAACAATGCATAAGGCTGCAATGTGAAAATTTTCCGTTCCTCCTTTTGCTGTATAAATAATTGAAAGAAATCCACTGAACATATTCATAGCTGTGAATAAGTTAGGGATTACAGAAGGAGTTATTCTTATTTTATTCATTTGTTCTCTGAATACTCAAATAAAATTGTTTCGCCAGCACTTACAACATCACCTTTCTTTACCTTTATGTCCCAGTCATTTGAGACAACCACATCTACTCTACTGCCAAATTTAATCATACCAAATCTTTCACCAAGTTTCACTTCATCTCCCTGATGGATTTCGTAGATAATTCTCCTGGCTACAAATCCAGCAACCTGAGTGAAGAATATTCTTCCATATTTAGAAGTTATCCCAAATTCAGACCTTTCATTTTCTTCGGAGGCTTTATCTTCAAATGCAGCGATAAATTTGCCTGCATAATACTTCAGGTAATCAACTTTTCCTGTAATTGGAATTCTATTAACGTGAACATTTAAAGGAGACATAAAAATAGAAATTTGTTTGGCATTACCTTTAATAAATCTATTTTCAATTACATCTTTAATAAAAAGAACTTTTCCATCAGCAGGAGAAATTACTACGTTATCTTTTGCAGGAGGAGTTCTTTCAGGATCACGGAAAAATTGAAGAGTAAAAATTACGAAAATTAATGGAATAATTATAACTATATATTTAATTAAATTATTATGGATGAAGAACGATAGAATAAACAGTATGAAAAATATTACTGAAACTATGCCAATAGTAAAGTAACCATATTTTGTAAACATTATAAACTCATTAAATTATAAAGAAGATCAGTGTATTTTTTTAAGCTTTGAGCATTATTTAATTTATAGGGATCTATATTATCACCATTATTACCATTCACTGGGATTGCCTTGATACTCTTTGGGGTAAAATCATCTACAAGCATAACTTTATTTCCTTTTTTTCCAAAACAGCAAACGAACTCGGCTAATTGAAGATCTCTTCTCTCAAAGAAGGATTTAAGAACTGCATTTACTTTGGAGCAAATTCTGTTCATTACCTTTAAATCTTCTACTGATGATAAATCAAAAGAAATGATATGACTTTCTGAAATCAAAGAATTATTAGGTTGTAAGTAATGGTATTCAATAATAGGTAAAGTTAGAACTTCACCTTCTTTTTTGGAGAACAATTTTGCAGTTCTTTTATCAACAACATTTAATATTTTAATATAGAACGGAAATCTTTGATGTTGTTGAATTTTAAGAGAATTTGTACCCTCAAGTCTAATCAAATTAACAGGAATATGGTATTCTTTGAGGTAGTCCATAAAAAATGATTGAATAAGAGCAAACTTTTCACCCAAATTTTTACTCTTAATCTTGGTTGAAGTTTCAGTTAAAATGTAATCCGGGTATTCAATAAATGAAAAATCTAATTCATTCATTAAATAACCTATCTACATCATAAAATAAGGTCATAAGCATCATGGAAACAAATGTCTATAAATTTGTGTAATAAATCAATTCAATATATTATATTTGTACAAAAAATAAAAATTTTAATATTCAAATTATTGGAGGATAGATGAAGGGTGGTATGCAGGGAATGCTTAAACAGGTGCAGAAAATGCAAGCTGAAATGCAAAGAGTCCAAAATGAGTTAGAAAATATGACAGTTACCGCTGAAGCAGGTGGCGGAATGATAAAAGCTACTGCAACTGGTGGTAATAAGATAGTTTCAGTTGAAATAGATCCTCAGGTTATTAAAGCAGAAGAAAAAGATATTCTTGAAGATTTAGTAGTTGCAGCAGTAAATAAAGCTTTAGAAAGTGCTAAAAAAATGTCCGAAGAGGAAATGGCGAAAGTTACTAAAGGAATGATACCTCCAGGATTAAATATTCCGGGATTTTAATTTGCAGCTGCCAGGCCCTTTACAAGTTCTTGTTGAAGAACTAAATAAGCTTCCATCAGTTGGACGAAAAACAGCATTAAGATTGAGTCTTTATCTTTTAAAGAAAGATAAAGAATCTGTTAATAACTTAGTTAAATCAATTATTGATTTAAAAGAAAAAATAAGGACATGTTCCAAATGTTATAACATTGCAGAAGATGAGTATTGTGCAATTTGTAATAGTCATAAAAGAGATAAGAAAATAATCTGTGTAGTTGAAGAAGCAAGCGATGTTATAGCTATTGAAAAGACAAATGAGTACAATGGCTTATATCATGTTTTGGAAGGAGTTCTCTCTCCTTTATCAGGTGTTTCTTCTGATGCTATAAGAATTAGAGAACTTCTTAAAAGATTAGAACAGGAAGAAATTAGTGAAGTTATATTAGCACTTAATCCTGATACTGAAGGTGAAACCACGTCATTATATATTGCAAAATTGGTAAAACCTTTAGGAATAAAAGTGTCAAGGATTGCAAGGGGATTACCTATTGGAGGAGATCTTGAATTTGCAGATGAGGCAACTATAGGCAGAGCAGTAAATAGTAGAATTTTATTATAAAGAGGTTATGTGAATAAAGAGTGGTATAAAGAGTGGTTTAATTCAGATGAATATCTCAAAGTTTATAAACATAGGAATAGCGAAGAAGCCATCAAATTAGTAAATCTTATTTTGTATAATATAGAAATAACTGAAGGTGCTTCTATTCTTGACCTTGCTTGTGGTGCCGGAAGACATGCTGCAGTTTTTGCCGAAAGACTTTTTGATGTAACTGGAATAGATTTGAGTGGTAATCTATTGAGAATAGCTAAAGATTATTCTTTTAAAAGAAATTTAAATACAAAATTTATCAGGTCAGATTTAAAATACTTCCAATTAAAAAAGAAGTTTGATGTTATTGTTAACTTATTTACAAGTTTTGGATACTTTGAAACTGATGAAGAAAATTATGCTTTATTTAAAAGAATATATAATCATTTAGAAAAACCGGGGTATTTTGTTCTTGATTATTTAAATAAGAATTATGTTAAAGATAATTTAGTACCAAGCTCAATTGATGAAAATGGTGATATAAAAATTGAACAAAAAAGAACTATATTAAATAATAGGATAATTAAAGATATCAAGGTTAATAAATTAGATAAAGCATTTAATTTTCAGGAATCAGTAAGACTATTTTCATCAGAAGAAATTTTATTCAATCTTAGATTAAATGGTTTTAATATAGAAAATGTTTTCGGGGATTTTGAAGGTAATGAATTTAAAGAAAGTTCTCCAAGATTAATCATTATTGCTAAAAAATGAAATACTTACTTGGATTTATTTTATTATTTATTTCAGGATGCGATATATTCGACACCCGAGATGCAGAAACTCCTGAGCAAGGAAGAGCAAACTTCCAAACGGCATTTAATCCGGAAGATGTAATAAATAATTTGATAAATTCATTAAAAGATAGAAATCTTGAAAATTATTTAGCGTGCTTTAGTGACTCATCTTATACATCCAAAATATTCATATTCGATTTTGCTCCTGGAACTGCTTTCGTTTTTGAAACAACATGGACCAAAAAGCAGGAAGAACAATACTTTAATAATCTTAAAAATAAAATTGAAGAAAATCAGCAGATTACTTTAATTTTAAATAATGCATCCTTTAGCAGCCCTTCCGGAGATAGTATTTTTTATACTGCTTCATATGTTTTGAATGTACCACACATAGATAATAATATTCCAAAAAACTATGAGGGTGAACTTAAATTTAATTTGATAAGAGATGATAGATCAATATGGAGTATTTACTATTGGCAGGATATAAAAACAGATAATAAATCTAGCTGGAGCGATCTAAAAGGATGGTTTTATTAAAACAAATCAGCTTAATATTCTTATTAAGCATATTTTTTATTTCTTGTAATCCTTTTGCCCCAGGATTAGATGATGACCTTACTAATACAGGTGGAGGCTTATCGGATTTAAAAACTATTGAAGGTGTATTTAATAATTTTCAATACGCATATACCTTAAGAGATACTTTGATTTATGGGGAATTACTTAGAAGTGATTTTACATTTACTTATAGAGATTATGATCAAGGGATAGATGTCTCATGGGGACGGGATGAAGAAATGAAAACTACTTATGGTTTATTTCAAAATTCGCAAAGATTGGATTTAATTTGGAATAACATTATCTTATCATCTCAAGATTCCTTAAATGCCAATATTGTTAGAGGGTTTAATCTCACTATTACATTTAATCCCACTGATATTGTAAGGATTGATGGTCGAGTTAATTTAACTTTAAAAAAAGATATAGTTACACAAAAATGGCAGATAGCCGGTTGGCTGGATGAATCTAATTTTTAATATATGATACTATTTTCCATAAAAGAAGCTCTAAAATCCATAAAAAGGAATAAGTTATCCTTTATTCTTTCACTTATAACTTCAACAGTTTCGTTGATATTAATCTCCGCATCATTATCAATAATTCTTTTTAGTCAGGAATTTAAAACTAAATTAACTGACCAATTAGTTGTAAATGTCTTTCTTAAAAGCAGTATCAATGATTTAGAAAAGAATAATATTGAAAAAAGCCTCAATGAATTGAGCTGTATTAAATCAATTAAGTTTATTGATAAGAACCAAGCCTTAAATATTTTTATAAAAGAAACAGGAGATGATTTTAGGAAAATATTAGATTATAATCCTTTGCCTGAATCTTATAGCATCAAGTTCGATGAAAATTGTTATGATAAAGATTCACTTTCTGCAATTATTAAAAATATTAAGAATAATGAAGGGGTAGATGATGTTGTTTATGAAGCCAATTTAACTAATTCAGTTATAACAACTCTGAATAGTGTAAGAAAATATGTTTATACTATTACAATCATTTTGCTGATTATTTCAATTTATATTGTCTATAGTACATTAAAAATAATTATAAACAGCAGACAGGAAGAACTGGAGATAATGAAACTTGTTGGGGCAAAAATTCATACTCTTAAAATTCCCATATTGTTAAATGCCCTTATAATAGGTATACTTTCTTTAATGTTTAGCTTTGGTATATTTTATTTAATAGAGCGATATTTAGTCCTTACTGCACTTACTGAACTAATTATAAAAAATTATTTTATATATATAGCTGCATTAATTATAGCGGGACCAATATTAAATATATCTGTAAGTATTTTTGCACTCAAAAATATCAAGCTCAAACTTTGAACTGGTTTCTTATTTTTTTAACTTTATTTACACGAAAAATTTAATTAAAGCTTTAAAATGAAATATATTTTCGCAGTAATTTTACTGTTCACTCTACATCAAAATCTTTTCTCACAAACTGAAAATCTGCAAGTTGGCTCAAATAATCCTTATAGAGGACAAGGTGGGTTTTACGATTACTCTGAACCTGAAGCTATTAATATAAAAGTTGCAATTTGGGGTTTCGTTAAATTTCCGGGGAAATACATCATTCCTGAAAACAGTTCAATAAATGACCTTATCTCTTTTGCTGGTGGACCTACCGAAGATGCAAAACTTAAAGAAATGTCTGTCTATAGAATTGGAAAAGATTCAGTAGCCTCTTTAGAAAATTTGAATTATGATGAGTTGCTTTGGAATAAAGAAAATGTTAAGGCACCTATAAACTCTAAAATACAACCTGGTGATATTTTATTAGTACCAGGAGATCAGAGATTATATTTTAGAGATTATTTATCACTTACTTTATCCGTAGTTTCAACTTTAATTTCACTATCAATTTTAATTTTAAATATAGCAAATTAGTATAAGGTCAAGATGAACGATTTCAATACCAATAATAATGGGAGTACCCCTCAGGAACAAGTTTCTTTTAAAGATTATTTAAATTTAATTAGAAACAATTTTGTACCTATTTGTATAATTATACTTGCAAGTTTAACGGTATCCATTATTTATGCTGTTAATGCAAAAAATATATACAAATCTACAACTTCAATAAAGATTAATAAACCGAAAGGAAATATCCTTGAAGCTCCATTAATGCCGGAATTTCAGGATTTTGGAAGTGATAGATTTATTGCAAATGAAATTGAAATATTAAAAAGCTATAATATCAGAGAAAAAGTTGCTGATGCTGTAATTGATACATTCAAAAATTCTACAAATAAAAATAAGTTTTATTTAGTTTTAGATAAAAGCAAATTTGGTGGAAAAGATAAAATAGTTAAAAAAGAAGATTTTATAAAAGCGGCTGCAACCTTTGCAACAATAGAACAAAAGAGGGGACTTGATATAGTAGAAATTTCTGTTGAATCACCATCTCCTTATGAAGCAGCATTGATTGCAAATTGTTTTGCTCAAGAATATAAGAATTTAAATTTAGAGATAAATAGAAATCAACTCACAGTTGTTAAACAATTTTTGAAAGAGCAAAAAGAAGAAAAACAACAACAATTAAATTCTGCAGAAGAAATTTTAAGAAGTTTCCAGGAAAAAGGTGGCATTATTGCTTTAGATGCACAATCTACTAATTTAATTGAACAATTATCAAATTTTGAAGCTCAGAAAAATGCTGTTCAAATTGAATTATCTGCTTCTACTAAAGTCTTAAATCAGTATAGAGAAGAATTAGAAAAACAAAATCCAAGATTAGCTGATTATCTAACTCAATTATCTTCTGAAGTCTACATTAAAGCATTACAAGAACAAATTTCAAAATTTGAAATTACCAGAGATATAGCTGCTATTAACAAAAATAACAGCAGCAATGATGCTTTAATTAAGGATTATAACAACAAGATTTCTGATTTAAATAAAAAATTAAATGATAAACTTAAAGAAGTAAAAGCTGGGATTTTTGCCAGTAGCCCTGAAGAAGTAAAGTTATTATCTCAAAAAATTATTGAAGAAGAAGTTAAAAATAATTCTCTAAGAATATCCTTAAAAGAATTAGAAGGTATAGTAAAGAATTATGATAAAGATTTTAATGAATTACCTAAAACAACTATTGAATTAGCAAGATTCCAGAGGAATAGGGAATCATTAGAAAAACTTTATGTTCTTGTTGAAGAAAAATATCAAGAAGCCTTAATCAACGAGCAATCTCAGCCAGGTAATGTACTTATTATTGACGATGCGAGAATGCCTGTAAATCCTTCAAAACCAAATAGGATGTTAATAGTTTTAATTGGTTTTGTCCTTGGAACGGGAATGGCAGTTGGATATGTTGTAGTCAGGAATTATTTTGATAATACTGTAAAAACACCCGAAGATATTAAGAAGAAGAATATAAATGTATTGGCATGGATTCCTCAGATAGAAGGTGTAACCAATGACAATAAAGAATTAGAGTTTATTGTTTCTAAAAAACCTGATTCTATTCCAAGTGAGGCATTTAGAGCTTTGAGGACAAGAGTACAGTTTGCAAAACTTGATGGAGATGAGACAAAAACTATATTAGTAACTTCCTCATCTGCGCAAGAAGGAAAAACTACAATCTGCGTGAATTTAGCTGCAAGTTTTGCCCAATCAAATAAAAGAACTTTAATTATTGATTGTGACTTAAGAAAACCGAGAGTTCATAATGTTTTTGGAGAAGTTAGAACTCCAGGTTTGGTTGATTATTTATTTGGACAAGCCGGTTTGAATGAAATAATTCGGGCATCCATTATGGAAAATTTATTTTTCATACCTGCCGGAACTATTCCTCCAAATCCTTCAGAGCTGTTAGAATCGAAGAAAATGAAAGAATTTATGGACCAAATAAAAGATCAATTCGAAATAATTTTGTTGGATTCTCCTCCAATTATTGCAGTTACTGATTCTGAAATTATTTCAAGAAGAGTTGATACAACTTTACTTGTTGTATCATCTGAAACTACTGAAATGGAAATAATGGAAAAATCAGTAGAAATTCTGAAAAGAAGTGATTCTTTTATAGGGACAGTGTTAAATAATTTTAGCTATAAAATGGGTTATGGTTCTTATTATAAATACTATTATTATTATTCAAAACCTAATAGCGAAGACCACAAAACAAAACATAAATCAAAATCATTGTCATAATAATTAAAAGATGATAAAATCTTATATCAAATATTTTTTATTCTTAATAATTCTTTTGTTCAGCAAAAATGTATTTGCTCAAATTCCTGATTATAAAGAAAGAAGTTATTCTGTATTTTCTGATAGTAATGATACAGAAAATGAAAAGTTATTATTAATGGAGGCCACAGAAGGAAGTATTGATCCTGAAGCTTATCTAATGGGACCGGGAGATAAGATATTTATCTCAATTTTAGGTATTCAGGATATTAGCAGTACCTTATTGGTAAATCAGGAAGGTATCTTGTATATTCCTAAGGTGGGTTCAGTTGATTTAAATAATCTCAATTTAAAAACAGCTAAAGAAAAAATAAAAAATAAGATATTTCAATATTATAAAGATGTTGAGGTTTCTGTCTCGTTAGCTGACTTTAGAAAAATAAAAGTTTCATTAATAGGACAAGTTAAAAAACCAGCAAGTTATACTCTTACAGCCAATGCCAGATTACTTGATCTCATATCTTTATCAAATGGTTTTCTAAAGGAAGCAAATTATCGTAATATTAAGGTTGTCAACAATAATGATAATACCAAATATTATGACATAGTAAAATATCTAAGATACGCTGATAAAAACAATAATCCTTTCTTGCATGAAGGTGATGTTGTAATTGTAGATAAAGTAGATTTAATGGTTTCAATATCAGGTGAAGTAAAGTTCCCGGGTTCATATGAATTTATTGAAAATGAAAAAGTTATTGATTTTATAAATTTATCAGGTGGACTATTATCCAAAGCGAAAAAAGATACTATCGAGGTTGTAAGCTTTGAACCAGATGGTAAAAATCAAATCAGTCATTATTATTCTTTAGATGAATTAACAAACAACAATATTATTTTGAAAAAGCAAGATCAGGTAATTATTAGAAAATATCCTGATTATCTTGAAGATAAATTTGTCTACATAGAGGGTTTTGTAAAATATCCTGGTTATTATAAAATTGTTGAAGATAAAACAACATTGACTCAGATAATTAAAGAATCAGGTGGTTTAAGAGAAGCTGCTTCTTTATTTGATGCATCTTTAACAAGGAACATAGGTTCCATTACTGTTGATCCTGAATTTGAGAGATTAAAGACCATTCCTCGAGCAGATATGTCTGATGATGAATATGACTACTTTAAAGCTAAATCAAGACAGCGCAAAGGGAAAGTCGTAATTGATTTTGTTGATGTATTTGAGAAAAATAATGTTAGAGAAGATATTACATTAAAAAAAGGTGATGTAATTTTTATTCCTGAAAAGAAGGATTATATCATAATGCTTGGACAGGTTATTAAGCCAGGTAATATAGTGTATGATAAAAATCTCAACTATCGTGAATATATAAATTTAGCCGGTGGTTATGGTTGGAGAGCTTTAGATAATCAAGTTAGAATAATTCGAGCTAATACAGGTGAATGGGTTGAAGCTGATGAAGATATAATATTACAACCAGGTGATGCTATTTGGGTTCCTGAAGATCCACCTGGAAAATCTTTCTGGGAACTTTTTACTACTTCATTATCTGTTTTAGGTCAAGTAGCATCTGTTGTTGCTGCAATTGTTGCAGTTATAATAGTATCGAGGTAAAAATTGTCATATCATGAACTTTTAAATATTATTATAAATAATGGTAAAAGATTTGCAAAAATTACTTTTCTTTCCATTATAATTATTTATCTTTTTCTTACCTTCTTTTATCCGCTTACTTACAATTCGACTGTCTCTATCTTACCTCCCGAAGGTAAAAAGGGCTTAGGGTTAGGGAATTTATTAGCTGGACAAGAGGATCTCTCCGGATTGTTGGATGGAGCTTCAAATGCAAGTTCTCAATTATATATGGAAATTCTTAAAAGCCGAAATGCTGCACTTTATGTTGTTAAAAAACATAATCTAAAAAAATATTTTAATACAAGCACCGATTTTGCTGCTGCTCAAAGATTAAGTAATAGATTAAATTTAAATCTAACTAAAGAAGGTATAATTACCATTAGTGTGGAAGTTAATTCTTCTTTTATGCCATTGGTTTTTGACAATTTAGATTCTTTGAAGAAATTTTCTGCGGCTTTATCTAACTCATATGTTGAAGCATTGGATTTAATTAATAGAGAAAAAATTTCTTCTAAAGCAAAAAGAGCCAGAGAATATATAGAAAAAGAATTGTTAAACACTAAGGGTCACCTTGATTCAGTTGAAACTCTTCTTTCGAGTTTTCAGAAAACAAATAAAACAGTTTCATTACCTGAACAGATAAAAGCTTCCATTGAATCAGCTGCTCAGTTAAAAACCGAAATTGTTAAAGCTGAAATCGATCTCAACACTGCTCAAAATAATTTAAAGGAAGGTAACCCTGCTCTTCAAGGTATTAGAGATAAACTTCAGACTTTAAAAAATGAATATAATAAATTCAACATGGGTAATGAGGATTATCTTTTAACTTTTAAAGATGTGCCTGATATAGGTAAGCAACTAGCCTCTTTAATGCGTGAAGTAAAAGTGCAAAATGAATTATATGTTTTATTACAACAGCAATATTATAAAGAAAAAATTCAGGAAAATAGAGATATTCCTACAATTGAAGTTTTGGATGAAGCAATTCCTCCTTTAAGTCCTTCATCACCAAGAACAGTTTTTTCTTCTATTCTTGGTGGTCTTTTTGTACTGTTTGTTCTTATTTCAGTTCAATTGATAAATGAAAAAAAATCTATATTAACTCGATTCAATTATTCAAGAAATAAGAAGGTCAGCAATGTATAAACCAACTGCAGTTGTAACTGGGGGAGCCGGGTTCCTGGGTTCACATCTTTGCGAAAGACTATTAAAAGAAAATTTTAATGTTATTTGCGTTGATAATCTTGTTACCGGTAATATAAATAACTTTGCACATTTGGCTGGGAATGAAAATTTTTCATTTATAAAGCATGATGTTACTAATTATATATTTATTCCTGGGCGAGTTGATTATATACTTCATTTCGCTTCTCCTGCAAGCCCCATTGATTATTTACAACTCCCAATACAAACTTTAAAAGTTGGTTCATTAGGAACTCACAAAGTTTTGGGTTTAGCCAAGGAGAAAAAGGCAAGATTTTTGTTGGCATCAACATCTGAAATTTATGGTGATCCAGTTGTTCATCCACAGAGTGAAGATTATTGGGGTAATGTAAATCCAATTGGTCCAAGAGGTGTTTATGATGAAGCAAAACGATTTTCTGAAGCAATGACAATGGCTTATCATAGGTACCACGGAGTGGATACAAGGATAGTTAGAATTTTTAATACTTATGGTCCAAGAATGAGATTAAATGATGGCAGAGCTTTACCTGCTTTTGTCGGTCAGGCTTTAAAAGGGGATGACATTACAGTATTTGGTGATGGTTCACAAACCCGAAGCTTTTGCTATGTTAGCGATCTTGTTGACGGAATTTTTAGGCTACTAATGTCTAATGAGACCAATCCAGTTAATATTGGTAACCCTGATGAAATTACTATAAAAGAGTTTGCTGAAGAAATAATAAAAATTACCAATACATCATCAAAAATTATTTATGTTGATTTACCCGAAGATGATCCAAAGGTTAGACAACCGAATATTACCAAAGCAAGAAACGTACTTGGATGGGAGCCTAAAGTAAATAGGAGTGAAGGCTTAAAAATTACCATAGATTACTTTAAGAACATTGTAAAATAATCTTAATGTCAAAAAAACTTACTTCAACCATTGCTGGTGCTTCTCTTTTTTTGGCACTCATAGGTGTTTTTTCGCGAGGTATTGGCTTAATAAGGGAAGTAGTTTATGCCGGTAGTTTTGGTTTTCAAAAAAACTTTGACATTTTTTTAATCGGCAGCATAATACCTATGACAATAATAGGTGTTATGTTTTATATAGCTCAAAATTATTACATCCCTTTAATCTTAAAATTAAAAGATGAAGAAAATAAGAATATTATTATTCTAAATAATTTTATTTTTTTTATTTTAATAAATATAGCAATTGCTTTTGTCTTATTTTTAAGTGCTGATATTATACTAAATTTCTATATACAGAATTTAAAACAGAACGATATTAAAATTGCAAAAGATATTTTTAATCTTCATTTAATTAGTATACCATTCGCAGCAGGCTCTTCCTTTATTACTTCTTACCTTTATACAGAGTTTGAATATAAAATTCCTGCAGCTTCACAAATCATCTTTAATCTTGCAATAATTGGAATGATTGCTTTTTTCAATAAATCTATGGGTATTTATTCAATACCAATTGGATTTTTAATAGGTCAAACTATTCAACTATCAATCTTGTATTTTTTTGCCAAAGACTTTATTAATTTCAAAAAGATAGGTAATGTAAGATTATTTAAGCTAAATCTGGCTTTTAACAGTTCAATAATTTTTATAATTCTTATAGAAACCTTAGGTCAAATCTATTTTATTGTTGATAGATATTTCTATAAAGTTATTAGAGAGGGAGGAGTAGCAGCTTTAAATTATAGCTTCATGATATCACAGCTTCCTATAATAATATTTACTACAGCTTTAGCTACTGCAATATTCCCTAAATTCTCTTCAAATATTGCCAATGAAAATACTGATAATATAAAGAAGAATGTTAATGATAGTATATTGTTAAATATTTTTGTTTTTATACCAATAACATTCGTTTTTTATTTTTATGGTGATATTATTATCAGTATATTATTAGAAAGAGGACAATTTACCAGTGCTAATTCTGCAATGACATTCAGTGTTTTAAAGTATTATTCAATAGGTTTGTTTTTTTATGGTTCTTATGGGATTTTGAATAAATTATTTTATAGCTATGGGTTAGCAAAGAAGATATTCTTTGTAACTCTTGCAGCATTAGCTGTAAAGTTAATTGGAAGTTATATCCTGGTTAAGTTTATGAGGGAAGAAGGACTTGCATTAAGCACCTCATTAAGTTACATATTTTTCTTTATAAGCTCCATATTTTTAACCAATAAAATTCTGAATGTTAAACTAAAAGATTCCTCCATATTATTGAAAAAATTTATTTTCCAGTTCCTACTCGCTGTTTCTATTTGTTTGACTTTAAACTTTGTAAATTTCCCTGATATGATTTACTTTAAAATAGTTAAGATGATTATTTTCTTATTCTCCTACTATTTAAGTCTTTATTTTCTAAAGGAAGATTCAGTCTATTATATTATGGACTTACTTTTTCATGTAAGGAAAAATATACTTCGTTTTAAGAATTAACTATTTATATTTTGTAAATGAACAGCAATATTATCAAAATATCAAAAATATTAACTTATCTTCCTTTGCTTATCAGTTTCAAGATTAAAAATGCTTTTTCAAAAAAGAGTGAAAATAATGAAGTATTAGTTATTGCCTTAAGTAAAATTGGTGATACAATTTTTCTATCATTTGCAATATCCCTTTTGTATAAAATTTATGGAGAAAGGTTAACGATTTTTTGCTATAAACATTCAGAGACTTTACTTAAAGAACAATTACCTAATTTGAGATTTTTATCAATTGAAGTTAAAGATGTTATAAAAGGTAGATTTATAAATAAAAATGTTCTTAAACAAATAAATAATTCAAATCCCGGCAAAATATACGATTTAACAGGGAGTATCATTGCAGCATCTATATTGTACTATAGTAAAGCAAAAGATATAATTGGATTTAATGAAAAGTATTTTAGTTATTTATATACAAAATTTTGCAAATTAGATAATACACCACATCTGATTGATATGTATCTGAAACCTGTACTAAAAGAATTTCCTGATATTAAAAGTATTAAAGAATTTAGAATAAATTTTAATCCAAATGATAGAATATTGATATTTCCTTTTGGTGGATGGGCAGCTAAAGAATGGAATATTGAAAAGTATATTCTTTTGCAAAAAGAACTTAGTAAAAATTATGAATGTAAGTTTATAATGGAAAAGAATTCATATAATTCTATCTTTGACATTAAAAATGTAATACTTACAAATAATATTGAAGAATTATTAAATGAATTAAAAAGATGTTCTTTGATGATATCAAATGATTCAGGTCCATTATATATTGCTAATATGTTAGGCATACCTACATTTACAATTTACGGACCTACTAATCCTAGTTACAGTTTGCCATTCGGACTTTATCATAGATTTATTCAGTCAAATGTTCACTGCATACCAAAAGGAAATAATCAATATTGTTACACTGACGCGGGCAGAAATGGATGTAAAAAATTTATATGTATGGAAGAATTATACTACGAACAAGTATATAATAAAGTTTTAGATTTCACTGAATACCTTAAAATAAATAATAAAAATGAAGTAGTTGTTCAATGAGCATTTCAAAGAATGAAATAATTGTTTCTACTTTATTATCAATTGTTGTATTTGCATTTACTCCATATATATTAATTGCAACAGGTCTGGCTTTTATTATAATGATATTTCTTATAATAGATAAAAAATATTTTCCTTCAATAATTGTAGTCTCATTTTTAATAGTTACAAGTACGATTAGTCCTGAACTCAGGTCTGCAATGAACATATTATCAATCTTTTTATTGATATACCTTTATATTGAAAAATATGAATTATCTTTTAAGAAGATACACGAAATACCCAAAGCATTAATCTATGTTTGTATTTGTATATACCTGTCAATGCTTGTTTCTTCAGTTATGAGTGTTGCTTTTAATGAAAGTGTAGAATGGTTAGTAATGCAGATAGAATTTTTTATAATTATTTATCTGCTTTATAGTCTTTTGGACTTTGAAGAAAGTATTTATCTGTTTTCAAATAGTATAATAGTTGCCGCAGTATTCACAAGTTTAGGATTGCTTATATCTTTTATTATTTCTCCAACTGCTACTCTTTTATTAGTTTCAACCGGAATGACACACGAAGAAGGTTTTACTGGAAATCCTGCAGGTTCTGCTAATTTAATATTTATTGCAAGCATGCAGATAATATTTTATTTAATGCAAAAACCAGAAGGTAAGAAAAAAGCATATCTTATAACTACTTTAGTTTTCTTTTCGATATCTCTTCTTTTAACAAACTCTCGTGCAGCTATTTTAGGTTATTTCATTGCTATATTATTTATGCTGTTTATTTCTAATAAAAAATATTTTAATAGAGTTTTAAGATATATTTTGGCTATATCAGTTATTGCTTTTATTTCATCTACATTCCTGGATATTTTTAGTCAGTATTTTAGAGTTACAAGAATTTTTGAGAATACCAGATATATAATCTGGGATATGACATTAGATATTATTAAACAAAATCCAATATTTGGTGTGGGTCCGGGTGTCTTTAGGCATCATATATACAATAATTTACCGATAATGTTGGGCAGTTGGGATGAAAACCAAATACGATGGGTTTATGATAATGCAGGCACAGGTCACTCTCATAATTTCTTTTTGTACAAGACTTCTGAATTGGGTTTAGTTGGTTTAACTATATCGTTATTTTTTTTAGGCTTAAACTTTAAATATGGGATTTCTTTATTAAAGTATTTTGCAAAAGAACAAAAACAATTTAAATATGTAAGTATGATTATAGCGGTAATGATAGGATTATTGGTTCGTGGGTTATTCGAATCTACTGGTATATTGACTTATGGATGGTTAACCAGAGATTTACCATTTTGGCTTTTAATTATTAATTTGATTTATTTATATAACAAATATATTTATTCAAAAAAAATTAAAATAGAAAAAATGACTAATGCCTAAAGTATTAATCCTTTCGGACCCAACTTCTGCACATACTATTAAATGGGTAAATGCATTATATAATAAAGGTATTGATGTTTATCTTTTTGGCTTATCAAAATTCTATTTAAAAGATTATCCAGGAATTCCTGAAGAACATTTTTTCAATATTCTTATTGATGATTCTTTATTTAAGAAGAATACAAATAGTAAATTCGTATTTTTAAAATCCTTACCAACTCTTAAGAAAATAATAAAAAAGGTTAAACCCGATATAGTACATGCTCATTATGCATCTTCATATGGTTTGTTTGGTTCACTCTTAAACTTTCATCCTTTCTTAATATCAGTTTGGGGTTCTGACATTTATGATTTTCCTAATAAATCATTCATCAACAAGTTAATTATTAAATACAATTTTAGAAAAGCAGAAAGAATTTTATCTACAAGCCATATTATGGCAGAAGAAGTAAAAAAATATACTAAAAAGAATATATTAGTTACTCCTTTTGGCATAGATACAAATAAATTTAAACCATTAACTAAGACTATCTATAAAAATTCCATCATCATTGGTACAATAAAAACCTTAGAAAAGCATTATGGGATTGATTATTTAATAAAAGCCTTTAATATAGTAAGTAAGAAAATTACCAATGTAAAATTATTAATTGTAGGTGAAGGAACAGAAGAAGAGTATCTAAAAAGTTTATCATCTCAGTTGTCAATAGAAGATAAAATAATTTTTATTGGTAAAGTACCTTATGATGAAGTTGTAAACTATCATAATGAAATTGATATTTTTGTAGCTTTATCAATTGAAGAAAGTTTTGGGGTATCTATTTTGGAATCTTCATCCTGTTCTAAGGCAGTTGTAGTATCTAATGCTAATGGCTTAAAAGAAATTGTAGTTGATGGAATAACAGGAATTATTGTTAATAAAAAAGATGAGAATTCTGCTGCAGATGCAATTATCAAACTTCTTGAGAATCCTTCTTTGAGGGAAAAAATGGGAGAAGAGGGAAGAGCCAGGGTAATTAGTAATTATGACCTTTCAACAACAACTGATTTAATGATTCAAATTTACAAAGAAGTTTTAAGATGAATATTGAAGCCGGAAATATTATAGAAAGATATAAGAACAGGGAAAATGAAGACTTCTTAGACCCTTATATATTTATGATTCTACAAGAAAGAGAAAGAGCTTTATTATCATTATTAAAAAAACTTAATAAAAATATAAGTGAATTAAAGATACTTGAAATTGGAAGCGGCTTTGGAATAAATATTTTGAAATTTATTGAGTATGGGTTTACACCGGAGAACATTACCGGTATTGAACTTTTAGAAAAAAGAGTTGAAAGTTCAACAAAATTACTTCCAAAAGAAGTTACATTGATTAAAGGAGATGCATTAGAATATAACTTTAAAGAAAAATATGATTTAATATTTCTTTTTGGAGTCTATTCCTCCATACTTGATGAAGAGTTTCAGAAAAAATTAACTGATAAAATAGAAAACTTGCTTACCGATGATGGAGGTATTGTCTGGTATGATTTTACTTATGATAATCCAAGAAATAAAGGTGTTAGAGGTATTAAGTTAAGCAAGATCAAATCTTTATTTAGAGGGAAAATATTATTTTGTAATAGAATAACTTTAGCTCCTCCTATTAGTAGAAGAATTGTAAAAATAAATCCGTCTTTGTATAATATTTTTAATTTATTACCTTTTTTAAGGACACATTTATTATGTTTCATAAAAAAATAGTTTATTAAACTAATTAAAATCTGGTACGATAATGAGATATCTTTTCTCATTATCGTATTTTGCCATCAGTATGATAAAAACCTTTAAAGAAAATTTTTATCTTTTGAATTTATAATTATTTAAATGGAAAATAAAAAATTTACTGACTCTATTCTTTCAGATAGACCATTTGAACTTTTAAAGAAATTTATTTATGATAATACTGGAATTTATTACCAGGATAATAAAAGAAGTCTTTTAGAAAGTCGAATAAAAAAAAGATTAACATCTTTAAAAATTGAAACTTACGAAGAGTATTTTCAATATTTAAAGAAAAATAAGAATGAAAACAAAACTTTTATTGATGCAATAACAGTTAAAGAGACTTACTTTTTTCGTAATCCAAATCAATTAGAGGCAATAACAAGTGTAATTGCTGAGCTTTACGAAGGGGGAAATCATAATATAAAAATATGGAGTGCAGCTTGTTCTTCTGGTGAAGAGCCTTATACAATTGCAATATCTATCTTAGAAAATCTAAAACCTAAATACCCATTTCTAAATTACTCCATAATAGGAACTGATATTAGCAATAAACTTATTGAAAAATCAATAAAAGGAAATTTTAATAAATACTCTTTAAGAAACACTCCACCAGATATCATTCAAAAATATTTTAATAAAGATGGAAGATATTATCAAATAGCAGATAAAATTAAATTATTATGTGAGTTTAAAATGGTAAATCTCTATGATGATAAAGAAATTTGTAAAATGAAAAATTTTGATTTAATCATTTGCTCTAACGTGTTAATTTATTTTGATTTAAATTCTAAAATTAAAGTCCTTTCAAATCTTTATAAATCATTAAATAAAAAAGGATATTTATTTATGGGACGTTCAGAAACCTTAAGTGAATTACCCAATAAATTTAAAATGATTTCCTTTCCCAAGTACATTGCTTACAAAAAAAATTAAATTGTAATAATTACCTTGTGGTAGATTTTACAAAAAGAATAAGTAATTCTTATAAATGAATTTTCATAAAAATCCTTCAATTGGCTAATATTAGCCAGAGATTTACTCTCCAAAGGACTTATATTAGTTAATAAGTGCTGTTTTCAAAAAAAATAAGGATGGTACATTATTTGAATTTGATGTACATCATGAAAGTAAATCTTTCTCATCTATAAAAGAAGAAAGTTATTATATATGGAAACAGCATTATTATGGAAACAGTACAAAACACAGCCATCTGATATCCTTAAAAATCAGATAGTGCTTAATTATGTTAAATTAGTACATTATGTTATTCATCGTTCTAAATTTATGAACAATGATTTTTTAGATGATAGAGATTATTTTCAATACGGAATTGAAGGACTTCACGAAGCCATAGAAAGATTTGATCCTGAGTATGGGACTAAATTCGAAACTTATGCCATTCAAAGAATTCGTGGTAAAATAATAGATGAATTAAGAAAGCTTCAAATTAAACCTCGTATAACTTCAAATAAAAAAGATGAAGAAATATATTATTTTAATGTTTCTTTAAATCATTCTATTGATGCTGATGATGGTTATCAACTTTATGAAACAATTCCGGCTGACATTGAATTGCAAACAGAAACCATAGAAAAACAAGAAGATAAAGAAATATTAATTGAAGCCATTAAACAATTAGACCAGAGAGATAGACTTATAATAACTTTATACTATTATGAAAATTTGAATTATAAAGAAATTGCAAATACATTGAACATTACTGTATCAAGAGTTTCTCAGGTACATTCAAGAATAATAGAATTACTTAAAAGAAAAATTAATAAAATTAATGCTGCATGAGAAAGAGTAAATAAAAGATCAATGAATAAGATAATAGTAGTTGAAGACGATCCATTTTCACAGCACTTTTATACATATTTATTAAGTAAAGCCGGCTTTAATCCAATTGTTCTTGAAGACGGTGATAAGATTGTTAATACCATTCAGGAAGATGAAATAAATCTTGTTATAATGGATATTAATCTTAAAAATACTTATTTCAATGGTGAAAAAGTTAATGGTATATTTTTATCAAAATTTATTAAAAATAATAAGCACCTTAGTCATATTCCCATTTTGCTTGTAACTGCATATTCACCACTTGTAAAAGATGAAGAATTTTTTCATGAAAGTTTGGCTGAAGATTATGTTACGAAACCTATAGTTGATTTCAATAGTTTATTGGATAAAGTAAAAAGATTAATTAATAATCCCTAAGATGAATAATAAAATTTTAGTAGTTGAAGATGAGAAGGATACCAGATTCATTTTGGATAAACTTTTAACCAGGAATGGTTTTGAAGTAACAACTTGTACTAATGGTTCTGAAGCTTTGGAACTTTTAAGACAATTTACTCCTGAAGTCATTGTTGCAGATTGGACTATGCCAGTGATGGATGGAATTGAATTGTGTAATATCATAAAAAAAGATGATGATTATAGATTAATTTATTTTATTATTTTAACAGCCAGAGCTTCAATAAAAGATAGAGTTACAGGTCTTGATGTTGGAGCGGATGATTTTTTAGTAAAGCCTGTTGAAAATCAGGAATTACTTGCGAGAATTCGTTCAGGAATACGCATCCATAATTTACAGAATGAATTAAAAAAAATAGAACATAATAAAGCGATTATTGAAATGGCTTGCACAATTGGACATAAAATAAATAATCCATTGAGCAGCCTTATGATGGCATTTAAAAATTTAGAAGAAGAATTACAGAAATTAAAAAAAGAAAATTTGGAAGATGATTTAAAGGTAATTAACCAATCCATTGAAAGGATTAAGGTTCTTACTAATGATTTAGTGCATCTTCAGAATCCCCAGATAATTGATTATACTGAAGATAGTAAAATGATTAAGCTTAGTTAAGTTGATTTTGTTAAATTAATATTGGAGTTATTTTAATTTATAAACTTGTGGATTGGTCTTAATGTCCCAATTCCCAAAGCCAATACAGTTGATAAGACTAATCAAATGCAACAAAAAAATATTAATGAAAAAGCAGCCATAAACGAGGCTTCTTTAGTTGAAGGGATGGCTGATTTTAATAATGAGCTTGAAGGTCAGCTTACAGGATTACACAAAGCCCTTGAGTTAGCAAATATACCTATTTTGCTTACTGATTATAATGGTATAGTAAGTTACTGTACTCATAATTATGAAAAAATATTATCTATCCCTTATAAAGATATTAAGACCAATTATCTGCCAAAATTACTTCTAAAATTTATTGACTTCGATAATTTTAATGAACTTGAATCCTCTATTAAGAATTTCCATGAATGGGAAAAAGTAATTACTATTGATGTTGAAGAAAAAGCTATCTACAAAAAACTTACTTTAATCCCTAATAGCAACAATGGTAAAAAAAGTTTTGTACTAACCTCAGCAGATGTTACAGGAAATATACAGAAGATTAAATTAATTAGAAGATATGAAAAACAGTTAAATCAAATCATCAATAACACTTCTGATTTAATTTTAGTTGTTCGCAAAAGAAAAAATTTATTGTATTATGAAAATGCAAATGAAAAATACTGTAAAGTTTTCAATATTAATCAATCGTCTTGTTTTACTAAATTATTAACAAATGTATTAGATTATAATGGAAGTATTGAACTAATAGATGAGCTTGAAGAATTTCAAAATTCAAAAAGTACAAGTAAAATATTTGACCACTATTCGATGAACAGACATTATTCTGTTAAAGTAGTCAGTATCGATTCTGCTGATAGCTCTGATAAATTTTTCATAGTTAATTTAACTGACAATACTGAAAAAGTAAGATGCCAAAATGAACTTCAAAGTGCATTAAAAAAACATGCATACTTAAATATGCTAAAGACAGGCTTTCTTGAAAATATGTCTCATGAAATCAGAACTCCATTTAATGCAATGATGGGTTATGCTGAAATTATTGACGAATGTACTCAAAATGGAGATTATGAAACAATAAAAGAATTAACTTTATTGGTCAGAGATGTTCTAAAACGAATACTTAATTTGTTTAATAATATTGTTGATGTATCTCAAATTGAAAGCGGGGATATTGAAATTGAAGAAGAAAAAATTAATGCTAATGAAGTTATTCGTGAAATATTTAGTCTGAAAAAAGTAGAAGCTGTAAATAAAAATATTGGATTTATACTTCTTGAGAAAAGAGAAAATTGCATCTTTATAACTGATAAAACAAAATTTGAAAAAGTAATAAATGCTCTTATTGATAATGCAATTAAATACACTGAAGTTGGTGAAGTATATGTTTTAGTGGATATAGAAAATGGACAACTAAAAATAGAAATTACAGATACCGGTAGGGGAATAAATGAACATCAAATTAAAAGAATACTTGAGCCATTCTCTCAGGAAGAAGAGGGATATACCCGTAAATATGAAGGTGCCGGATTAGGACTTACGCTGGCGAGTAAATTTACAAAATTGCTTGGAGGTACCTTTATTTTAAATAGCAAAAAAGGAAATGGAACCACAATTTTAATCTATTTTCCTTGTTAAAAAATACACTTTTTATTGCTATTTAACACACCTATTAAAACTATATCTAATTATTATAAGTCTCTATTTTATAAATATTTGGAGACGATTATATGGTTAAGATAAAAATGTTATTCTTATTATTTACCTTTGCGTTTATTTTCGCAGCTTGCGAAAGAAAAACAGATAGTACTAACACAACTACAGATACCTTAGTTAATAAAGGAAATGATACCACCACCGTTGTAAAAAAACATGATATGGAAGATGATTTCGTAATGAAAGCAGCCAGTGGGGGAATGATGGAAGTTCAGCTAGGTAAGTTAGCTCAACAAAAAGGTGGCTCTAAAGAAGTTAAGAATTTTGGTCAAATGATGGTTACTGATCATACCAAGGCAAATAACCAATTAAAACAAGTAGCACAAAAATTGAATATTGTGTTACCAGATTCAATGATGGAAGACCATCGTGATAAAATGAATGATTTGAAAGACCTTAAAGGGAAAGAGTTCGATGAAAAATATATTGATATGATGGTCAATGATCATGAAGATGATGTAGATTTATTCAAAGATGCTGCTGATAATGATACTAGAGGTGAAGTAAAGACTTTTGCAAAAAATACTTTACCTGTTCTTCAGAAACATCTTGATAGAGCAAAACAAATAAAAGATAATTTGGACAAAAAGGATTAAGAAATCTTTTCTTGTTTTTGTATTTTAATTTAAACCCACGTTTTTACGTGGGTTTTTTTATTGTAATACTTAATAAAAAGTCCCCCTTTTTTAATTTTAAATAAGTATATTTTAAGTTAAATTGTCTTTATTATAAAATGAAATTTATGTGACCGAATTATGCAGACACCTTTGATGTCCCAATACTTTAAAATTAAACAAAGCTATCCAGATACGATACTATTGTTCAGGGTTGGTGATTTTTTTGAGACTTTTGAGGAAGATGCTAAAACAGCTTCTAAAGTTTTAGGAATTACATTAACACGTAGAGCAAATGGTGCTGCAGAAGATGTTCCTTTAGCAGGATTTCCTCATCACGCATTAGATTCTTATCTACCTAAACTCGTACGCGCAGGATTAAGAGTTGCCGTTTGTGAACAAATGGAAAATCCTAAATTCGCCAAAGGAATTGTAAAAAGGGAAGTTATTGAAGTTGTAACTCCTGGTGTTGCCTTCTCAGATAAATTGCTTGACCATAAAAAGAATAATTATGTAATGGCAGTTTATAAAAAGGATGAAATTGCAGGAGTATCATTTTGTGATATTTCTACCGGAGAGTTTTATACTTATGAAGTTCAAGAAAATAATATTGTTCAGCAGATTGAATCCATTTCTCCATCAGAAATTTTAGTTCCTAAAAAAGACAAAGAATATTACGCAACCATTCTTGCAAAAATTAATGTTAATATAAAGCTTACTAAAATTGATGATTGGATTTTTAATTTTGAATATGCTAAAGAATTACTTCTAATGCATTTCAAAACTGTAAATCTAAAAGGGTATGGAATAGATAATATTTTTGCCGGAATTATAGCATCAGGTGCTGTATTAAATTATTTACAGGAAACACAAAAATCTAATCTTTCTCATATTAATAAAATCTCTGCATATAATCCTTCTGATTATATGATTCTTGATAATCAAACAAAAAGAAATCTTGAAATTACTTATTCAATGTTTGATGGAACAAGAGATGGTTCGCTGATATCTATTTTGGATAAGACTCAAACTCCAATGGGTGCAAGATTACTTAAGAAATGGATTACTGCTCCTTTGCTTAAGCTTGATATGATTAGTAAAAGATTGGAATGTACTGAAGAATTTGTTAAAAATAAAAGTCTAAGAAAAAATATATTAAAAGAAATTTCTGAGATAGGTGACCTTGAAAGATTAATTTCTAAAGTATGTACAGGAAGAGCAAACCCAAGAGAAGTTGTAAATTTAAAAACATCTTTAAAAAAAATTCCTATTATCCAGGAATTTTTAGAACAAACTGATGTAGTTACTCTGGAAGGAATTAAAAAATCTTTAAGCCCTCTGGAAGAATTAGTTCAGAAGATTGATAATGCAATAGTGGATTTTCCTCCAATCAATATTGCTGATGGTGGAGTAATAAAATATGGTTATTCTCCTGAACTTGATGAATTAAGAGACATCTCAATTCACGGAAAAGATTGGATAGCAAATCTTCAAAAAACTGAAAGAGAAAAAACAGGAATAAGTACTCTTAAGGTAAACTTCAATCGAGTATTTGGTTACTACATAGAAATTAGCAATGCCAACAAAGATAAAGTGCCGGCAGAATATATTCGTAAGCAGACATTAGTAAACTCTGAAAGATATATTACTCCTGAATTAAAAACTTATGAAGATAAAATTCTTCACGCTGAAGAAAAAACTTATGAATTAGAATCTCAGCTGTTTAACGAAATAAGATTGTTCATAGCCAACGAAGCAGAAATTATTCAGCTAAATGCAAAAGTAATTGCAATGCTTGACTGCTTTCTTTCATTTGCAGAGTGTGCAGATGTTTACAACTTTGTTAAGCCTGAAGTTAATAATGAAGATATTGTTGATATTATAGATGGAAGACATCCTGTTGTTGAAAATTTAATGATCCCCGGGAATAAGTATACACCTAATAGCTGCCAGCTTGATAATATTGAAAACCAAATTATAATTCTAACCGGACCTAATATGGCTGGTAAATCTGTTTACCTAAGGCAAATAGGTCTCATCGTTTTGCTTGCTCAAATTGGTTCTTATGTGCCTGCAGCTAAAGCCACCATTGGATTGGTTGATAGAATTTTTACAAGAGTTGGTGCTAATGATAACATTACTACAGGTGAAAGTACATTCTTAGTTGAAATGCAGGAAGCTGCAAATATCTTAAACAATGCTACACATAAAAGTTTAATTCTGTTGGATGAAGTTGGAAGAGGAACAAGTACTTTTGATGGTATCTCTATCGCGTGGGCTTTAACTGAGTACTTGCACGAGAATCCACACATAGCAGCAAAGACTTTATTTGCAACTCACTATCACGAGTTGAATGAAATGGCTGATATATTCCCACGTATACAAAACTACAAAGTTGAAGTTCGTGAATATGAAGATAAGGTAATCTTCCTGCATAAAGTAAGCAGGGGGCAGGCGGACCACAGTTATGGTATTCAGGTAGCACAAATGGCAGGATTACCTAAGTATTTAACAGATAGAGCAAAAGAAATTCTCATCAATCTTGAAGATAAAGAACTTACACCTTATGAAGTAAAGAAGGAACGATTAAAAAAAGCTAATGTTATTGAGAACCAAATTAGTTTATTCGAGGTAAAAGATGATAAGATTAGAGATGAAATAAATGAAATAGAAATCAATAATCTTACTCCGCTTGATGCATTAAATAAATTGAGTGAATTAAAGAGAAAAGTAAAAGAAAATCCCTGAGTGAAGTTATGTTTATCAAAAAATTATCATTTGTAATATTATTATCTTTATTATTCCAATTTTGTGGAACTAAGTACACTCCTGAGCAGCAAAAGTATATTCAGGAAATCGAAAAAGAAAGAACTGCAAAAAACGAGTATATGAAGAATTCACCTGAATCTCCCTTTAATTATAAAGGGAAAGTGCATTTTGAAAATTTGAAGTACTATGATGTTGATCCTGAATTCGTATTCAAAAGTAAAATCTATGAATACGAAAAAAAGGATACAGTAAAAGTATTTGGTACCAAAGGTGAAGAACGTAAAGCCGTACGTTATGGTTATATTAAGTTTAATTTTGATTCTAAACCTTATAAGCTAAATGTGTATAAAGGTTTTGCTAAAACAGGACAGGAATATTATAGTATCTGGTTTACAGATAAAACAACAGGCAAAGAGACTTATGGTGTTGGAAGGTATTTAGATATTGAATTGAATAATGATAAAGATTTTTTGTACACGATAGATTTCAACCTGGCATATAGTCCATATTGTTCATATAGCCCGAACTATTCCTGTGCTATACCTACAAAAGAAGATTATATCCCTCTTGCTGTTGAAGCAGGAGAAAAGAACTTTCATAAATAAATTGAGGATGAGTTGGTAATAGTTCTTGAAAGAAAAATTTCTGACGAGCAGGTTAATTCGATTATAAATAAGCTTGAAGATTATGGATTTAAAGTTCATAAGTCCCAAGGTAATGAGCAGATACTACTTGGTGCAATTGATGTTAAGAATGATTTTGATATCCGTAAGATAAAAGTACTTGATGGTGTATCTGAAGTATATAGAATTACTGAACCGTTTAAACTTGCAAGCAGGATTTTCAAAGAAGAAAATACTGAAGTAAAAATTAAAGATGTTACTATTGGCGGTGATGAAGTTATTGTCATTGCAGGACCTTGTGCAGTAGAAGGTGAAGAACAGATTTTTAAGATTGCTGAATATGTATCTAAAGCAGGTGCAAAGCTTTTAAGAGGGGGAGCATTTAAACCGAGGACTTCCCCTTATTCTTTCCAGGGTTTAGGTCTTGATGGACTTAAGTTAATGAGACAAGCTGCTGATAAATATGGACTTCTTGTAATTACAGAAATTATTGAAGCTAACCAGATTGAAATTTTTCAGGAATATGCAGATGTACTTCAGCTTGGTTCAAGAAATATGCAGAATTTTCCACTGCTTAGAGAAATTGGTAAATCCAATATGCCTGTAATGATAAAGAGAGGGTTTGCTGCAACAATTGAGGAATGGTTAATGTCTGCTGAATACGTGCTTACAAATGGCAATCCCAATGTTATGCTTTGCGAAAGAGGAATAAGAACATTTGAATCATCCACACGCAATACATTTGATTTAGCTGCCATCCCCGTTGTACATAAGAAGAGTCACTTGCCAGTATTGGCAGACCCTTCACACGCAACAGGTCTTAGAGATAAAGTACTTCCAATGGCAAGAGCAGCAGTAGCCGCTGGTGCTGATGGCTTAATGGTTGAAGTACATTACGACCCTGAACAAGCTTTATCCGATGGACCACAAGCATTACTCCCTGATGAATTTACAGAACTGATGAAACAAGTAAAATTAATCGCAGAAGTAATTGGAAGAAGAGTAGGGGAATAATTCTTTACTTTGCGTTCGGGTCATTTTGCATTATGCCAAATATATTTCCTTCTGTATCTCTGCAGTAGGACATATATCCAACTCCAGGTATAGCATCCTTAGGAGTAACTACTTCTCCTCCTGCTTTTTTAATTTTTTCATTGAAATCATCAACTGATGCTACTTCAATTGTGTTCACAATAGTTGGCCAGTTTTCCTTCCTTTCGAATATTGCTCCATCAATACCTGTTTCACCTTGTTCACCGGTTTTGATTAACCAATATGGCATAGGACCTTCCCATTTATTTATTTGCCATCCAAAAATATCTGAATAAAACTTTGTTGCTCTATCAGGTTGTTCAGCTGCTATTTCAAAATGTACTACTCTGTTCATAATTATTCCTTTTGTAATTTCTTATAAATTAAGTATTTACAGATTCACTCAAAATGACATTTTGTACTTGTGCAGATTTTTGTCAATTTTCATTAAAACAAATAAATTATAAGTTTAAATTCTATTTATTTGTTAGAATTATTCAAAATTACGTGGAATTATGAAGATTAGCCGAATTTTATTTCTTTTTTTAGTTAGTTCAATATGCTTATTTGCTCAGGATTCAACCAGCAACATCAAAAAGACTTTTTATCCAAATGGTGTTCTAAAAACTGAAGGAGAGTATTGGAGAGACCAGCTTCATGGTACTTATAAGGAGTATTATCCAACCGGAAAGTTGTGGAAGGAATGGAGATTTATGAATGGAAGGGAAGAGGGACTTTCCAAGTGGTACTTTGAATCCGGAATATTAAGCATTGAATGGAATTACAGGAATGGGAAAAGAGAAGGTGTTTCTAAATGGTATTATGAAACTGGTGAAAAATGGGCTGAGCAAAATTATGTTAATGATAAGCTTGAAGGTATAACAAGGACTTATTATAAAACCAAAGAACTTCAGGGTGAATGGAATTTTGTTAATGGTGTGCTGAATGGAGTTGCCAAAATTTATTTTAAGAATGGTAAAGTTGAAGTAGAGAAGAAATTCTTAAATGGTAAAATGCACGGAACTGCAAATATTTATTTTGATAATGGAAAACTTACTTTAACAGCATTCTATATAAATGATAAGCTTGAAGGACAGGTTAAGATATATGACCTTGCCGGGAATGTTCGTGTGGTGGATGATTATATCAGCAATGAACTTGTTAATCGTGTTCGTTATGATATAATGGGTGATGTTTCTGTTAAAGAAAGAATTGATAGAAAGTATTTCCCTAATGGTTCCCTTCAGGAAGAAGTATTTTTAAGAAATAATGTTAAAGATGATTTTAGAAAATTATATTATACAAGCGGGTATTTAAGAGAAGAATGGAATTATAAAAATGATGTCCTTCAGGGACGCTCATTTGAGTTTTATGAAGGCGGTTTAATGAAGGCTTCCAAGGATTATATCAATGGTGTGCAGACAGGTATTACAAGGTTATATTATTCATCTGGAAGATTAAAGCAAGAAGTTAATTATAGAGATAATAAGATGAACGGTATTGTTCTTAATTATTATGATAATAATATTGTTCAGGTGATGGCAAATTATAAAGATAATGTTTTAGATGGTTCTTATAAGACTTATTATGAAACTGGTGTAATAGAATCTGAAGTGAATTATAAAGATGGTAAACCAAATGGGATTAAATATACTTACACTAAAAATCATTCTTTAAAACTTGAAGAAAATTTTGTTGATGGCAGACTCGAAGGTTGGGTTAAATCTTATTACGATGATGGAAAAATAAATCGGGAAGAGTTCTACCAAACCGGTACGATGATAAAAAGTAAAGAATATAATCAGAAAGGATTACTGGTTTCTACTTATGGTTATTAAAATTAAATCGCTTGTAGTTTTTATTATTTTATTCTCTTTCATAACTTCTGCTCAGCAGGAAAAAAAAGAAATGTATCCTTCGGGTGTTTTGAAAAAATTAGAACATCTTGATAATGGTAAATTAAATGCTGAATGTTATTATTACTCTCAAGCAGGTATTCTCAATAGTATGATTACTTATGACCACGGAGTTAAACAAGGTCCGGCTTACAATTATTATGACAATGGCGTACTTAAGGAAACTTATAATTATTCAAGCAATAAATATGATGGACCTTATACAGGTTATCATCCTTTAGGCACCAAGAGTGAAGAAGGAACCTATGAAGATGGAGTACTTCAAGGTGAGTTTACTACATACTATGAAACAGGAGAACTAAAATCTAAAGTTCAACTTGTAGGTGGTAGGAAGGAAGGTATAGCTTACGAATATCATAAAAACGGACAAGTTAAAGCTGAAGGAAATTATACAGGAGATACCCAGGATGGAGTGTTTTCTTTTTATCACGAGAATGGTGTTTTAAGAGGTCAGTGGAAATATGAAATGGGAAAACTTCAGGGAATAACAAAAGAATTTGATGAGAATGGAAATGTTTTTGAAGTAAGTGCATTCACTAACGGAAAGCTTGATGGTGAGGTAATTAGTTATTATCCAAATGGAAATGTTAAAAGCAAATCAAAGTATGAAAAAGGTTTGAGAGTGGGTGAGTACTTAACTTATTACGAAGATGGTACTTTATGGACGGAGCAATTGTATAAGAAGAATCATCTTGATGGTGAAACAAAAATCTACAGAAAAGATAAAAGTTTGTGGTATATTGAGAATTATTCTGATGGTAAATTAATTAGCAGTAAAGAATTTTCAATGGATGGAAAAGTTCTTTCTGAAAAAAAATTTTAACAACATTATCAATAACAAATGACTAATAAAAAATTTAATGTAGGTCTTATCCAAATCTCAATCGATAAAGACCTTGAAAAAAATACTAAGAAAGCTGAAGAATATATTACCAAAGCTGCAAAGCAAGGAGCAAATGTTATTTGTTTGCCAGAGCTTTACAGGTCATTATATTTTTGCCAGAAGGAAGATATTGATTTATTTGATTTAGCAGAAACTGTACCTGGTCCTTCAACAAAGGCATTTGCAAAATTAGCTGCAAAATTAAATGTTGTTATAGTTGTTCCCATTTTTGAAAAGAGAGCTATCGGAGTTTATCATAATAGTGTCATTGTTATTGATAACAAAGGAAACATTTCTGGTATGTACAGGAAGATGCATATTCCAGATGACCCTGCATTTTATGAAAAATTTTATTTTACTCCAGGTGACCTGGGATTTAAATCCTTTAACACAGAATTTGGTAATATTGGAACACTTATTTGCTGGGATCAATGGTATCCTGAAGGTGCCCGTTTAACCGCATTAAAAGGCGCTGAGGTGCTTTTTTACCCTACAGCCATAGGTTGGCACCCCTATGAAAAAGCAGAGCATGGAAAGGCTCAATTTGAGTCTTGGGTTACTGTTCAAAGAGGGCATGCTATTGCTAATGGAGTTTATGTTGCTGCTGCAAATCGTGTTGGTCATGAAAAATTTATTGAAGGTACAGCAGGATTGGAATTTTGGGGAGCTTCATTCATTGCCGACCCCCAAGGTATAGTAATTGCGCAGGCATCACACGATAAGGAAGAAATTTTAATTGCTGAAATTGACCCTTCAAGAATTGAATACATCAGAAGAAACTGGCCATTCTTAAGAGACAGGCGTATTGATGCATATGATGGAATAGAAAAACGTTTTCTGGATGAATCAAATAACTCCTCAACAGAAAAAACTTTATGAAAAATGACAATCAAATAGATACTCAAGATAAATTCTTTTTAAAAGCTGAATGGGAAGAGCATAAATCCACCTGGATTGGATGGCCTCATCAAAAAACTGATTGGCCCGGAAAGTTTGAACCTATTCCCTGGGTATTTGGTGAAATTGTAAGAAAACTTTCATTCAATGAAAATGTTAATGTACTTGTTCAATCCGATAAGCTTTTAGAAAGTGCTCTTTATGTTTTGAAAAAAAATGGTGCAAACTTAAAGAATGTTGTGTTTGACCAATTCAAGACTGACAGAGGATGGACAAGAGATTCAGGGCCTGCCTTTGTTAAACGTAATGGTAAAACTGAACTTATTAAATTTGGTTTTAATGCATGGGCAAAGTACAAAAATTATAAAAAAGACAGACTCCTACCCGATTATATTTCAAAGCATTACAACCTTCCAATGACTCCTGCCGTTTACAATGATAAATTAGTTGTACTTGAAGGTGGAAGTATAGATACAAATGGAAAGGGAACATTAGTAACTACGACGGAGTGCCTGCTGGATGAAAAAGTTCAGACAAGAAATAAAGGGTTTAAGAAAGATGATTATGAAAAAGTATTTAATGAATATTTTGGAGTTACAAATGTTTTATGGCTCAATAAGGGAATTGCTGGGGATGACACTCACGGACACGTTGATGACCTTTGTAGATTTGTAAATGAGAAAACTGTTGTACTTGTTCAAGAAGAAAATCCTAAAGATGCCAATTATAAAAATTTAAAAGAGAATAAGGAAATTTTATCAGATTTATTATTACAGGATGGTTCTAAACTTGAAGTAATAGATTTACCAATGCCTGAACCTTTATTTTTCGATGGAGAAAGATTACCCGCAAGCTATGCAAATTTTTATATTGCAAATAATATAGTATTAGTTCCTACCTTTAATGACCCTAATGATTATAAGGCATTAGGTATATTATCAGAAATATTCAAAGACAAAAAAATAAATGGTATTCACGCAGTTGACCTTGTTTGGGGATTAGGAACAATTCACTGCTTGACTCACGAACAAATTAAATAGAATCAAAATTATTATTAAAATTAATTTTAATTTTATAAATTATCCGAAAGGAAATTCCTTTTTTATTTTAAAAACTTTCGGAGGTTCTAATGAAAAAAAATATGTTACTTCTTTCAACACTTCTTGTGTTTTTTTTAATTAGCACATCAAATTCTCAAACAATGATTAGAGTAGGCTCCATACCTGTTCCTGCATATGAGGAAGATGGTTGGGGAAATGCTATAAGTGGTGTTGATTTTGATGGTGATGGTCGTCAGGAAATTTATGTTGTAAACAACAATTATGCTGATGTTCCAAATGGTCTAATTCCTAAGATTTTCAAATATGAATTTAATGGTACTACCTGGGATTCAGTTTGGGGAGCAACGTTAGATATTCCTAAACAAAACTCTTGGCCTCCATTAGCTTATGGAGACCTTGATAAAGATGGTAAAATGGAAATCATCTGGGCACCTGTTAACTTTCTTGATGCAACTGTAAATGCAAACCCAAATAGAATAATTGTATTCGAAGAAAAAGGCGATGGTAGTGATATTATGGGAGTTCCAAGTGGAAACAACTATTTGCCTAATGCAGATTATCAATTACAAACCGCTGATATGTTTGAGTTGAGGCCAGTTAAAATAACAATCAAAGATATCGATAGAGATAATACAGATGAAATAATTTTTGCTGACCGTCAAGCTAATTGGAGATATGGTGTTGTTTCTGTTAATACTATTCCTGATAACGGAAATGGTTCAGAAATTTGGAACGTAGAAAGCAATGGTTTAGCTCAAGGAATTAATGCTTCAACTATTTATGATATGGCTGTTGTTGATTCAACTATTTATATCATTCATTCAAATGGTTCAGTTACTCCTGTTAGATATGCAAACGGTACATACACCGTAGGTACAAATCAGGTTAATGTTGTTCCAACAGGTTCCTGGAAATCCGCTCAGGTTGCTGATATCAATAAAGATGGACAGCAAGAAATAGTTGCAGGTGGTTGGGGAACAACAAATACAGGTTTATACCTGCTTCAGAAATCAGGCGATACTTTGTTAACTTCAACAATTTATACCTTCCCAGCAGCCTCAAGAATTTATGGTGGAGCTACTGGTGATATTGATAAAGATGGCAAAGTAGATTTTGTATTTGGTTCAAGAGGAGGTACTCCTAACGCAATTATTTGGAGATTAGAATATCAATCAGGTGATATAAAATTACCTGGCAGCTATACTGTTAATATAATTGATTCTTCAGTTGTAGCAACTGGTGGAAGATTTGACATAGTAAATATTGGTAATGTAGACCAGGATACCTTAAATGAAGTAGTTTATGGTAATGGTGGCGAAAATGGTAGAACTCCATTAACAATTCTTGATGTTACAGGTCAGTTACCTGTTGAATTAGCTGCATTCTCAGCAGTTAGAGAAAACAATAATGTAAAATTAAGCTGGTCAACTGCAACTGAAACTAATAACTTAGGATTTGAAGTTCAGAGAAAAACAGCTAACAATGAATTTGTTTCTGCCGGCTTTGTTAAAGGTAATGGTACAACAACTACTAAACAATATTATTCATTTGTAGATAAAGAATTAAGTGCTGAAAATTATACTTATAGATTGAAACAAATCGATCATAATGGTAATTACTCTTATTCTGATGAAATCAATGTAGATATGATTGCTCCTAATCAATTTACATTGAACCAGAACTATCCAAATCCATTTAATCCAACTACTACAATTAGTTTCAGCATACCTGTAAAATCGAATATAATCTTAAAAGTTTATAACATTGCAGGTGAAGAAGTTGCTAACTTAATCAATAATGAAATAATGGAAGCTGGATTACACAACATCAGATTTGATGCTTCAAAATTAGTAAGTGGTGTTTATATTTATAAACTTACTGCTGATGCTCAAACTTTAGTTAATAAAATGATGTTAATGAAGTAATTAGAAATGTAGATATCAAAAAAGGCTATCTGATGATAGCCTTTTTTGTTTTTAAATTTTATTAAAAATATTTATAAACATATTGAACTATACCTAATGATTTTCCTTTAGCATCCTTTCTTACTTCTTCTGTAACATTTCCTTTGTCATCATACTTGAATTCATATTTAGAAATTAAATCTCCATCACCATTATAAGTAGTCGAAACTGTTTTTCTTCCTTCATCATCGTATTCATTTTCAACTTTGTACTCAAGCTGACCCGATTTATCATACCATCTCTCTTCAGTTAGATTACCGTCATCATCATATTCATATTCATAATATTTTTCCATTTCATTACGAATATTCAATCTTGTAGATTTTATTTTATTCCCATAATCATTGTATTCATATGCATATTTTTTATCTACTTCATCTTTTTTATTATATCTAATAGTAGCAATACGTCTTCCTGAGTTATCATACTGATATTCATATCTTGTATCAACTTTACCATCATCATCGTAAATAGTCATAGCTGTTAGAAATCCCTTATTATTATAAGTGGATGTTGAGAGTTTTCCTTTATTTTCAAGTTGACCTGCTTGATTATAATCAAATCTAAGTTTTTCAATAATATTAATATTAGCTGAGTTTATATACTCTCTTTCAACCAGATCGTTATTTTTTAAATTCTTTTTAGGAGGTGGGGGAGTTTCCTTTTTTTCTACTTTAGGAGTTTCTTTTGTTTTTTCAGTTGTTTTTTCACTTGATGAACAACCAAAAAAAATTACTGCGGCCAAAAATAGTGTAGATATAGTTTTCATGATTTTTATTTCTTTAGAGAATATTTGTAATTAGTTTCAAATTTAAGAAAGAAATTTTAAAAGTAAATGTTCTACATAAATCGAACTTTTTACATCAAATCATTTTAATTTTTTATAAGCCTTTATCAAATTATGCTTAGTTACTAATAAATCTTGTGATATTACTTTAACTTCACCAAGGACAGGCATAAAGTTTGTATCACCATTCCATCTCGGTACGATATGAAAGTGTAAATGTTCATGTATTCCGGCACCTGAAACTTTTCCAAGATTTGCACCAATGTTAAATCCTTCAGGATGTAAAACTTCAGTAAGGGCTTTTTCAGATAATTGAAGTTTATTCATAACTTCAATCTTTTCTTCACTTGTCAAAGATGAAAATTCTCCTGTATGTCTGTAAGGAACTATCATCAGATGACCATTATTATAAGGATATAAATTTAAAACAGTAAAAGTAAGCTCACCTTTTTCAACTATTAGATTATTATCATCCTCAGGTTCTTCATCTTTCATTGAACAGAAAACACATTGAGTATCTGAATTTTTATCTTTGAATGATTCTATATATTGAGTTCTCCAGGGAGACCAAAGTTTGTTCATATTACCTCATAAAAAAAGGCGGAGTGTTTAGCTCCGCCGTATTGAAAATGTTATGCTTCCTCTCGGGATTTTTTGTATTCATCAATAATTTTGTTTTCTACTTCTTTTGGTACTTCTTCGTAGTAAGCAAATTTAATTTGATGATGACCTCTACCTTGAGTTAAGCTTCTTAGAGTTGATGAATATTTATGTAATTCAGATAAAGGAACATAAGCCTTAATTATCTGATTACCATCTTCTGAATCCATTCCTAAGATTTTACCTCTACGGCTTGATACATCTCCCAAAACATCACCCATATATTCCTCAGGAACTTTAATTTCTATTTCATAGATGGGTTCAAGAAGTATAGGTTTGCATTCTAAAAATCCTTTTTTGAAGCATTGAGCTGCTGCAATTTTAAAGGACATTTCATCTGAGTCAACTGCGTGATAACTTCCAAAATGAAGTGTAACTTTAACGTCAACCACTTTATTTCCGGAAATAACGCCTTTAACTAAAGTTTCCTGTACACCTTTTTCAACTGCAGGAATAAAGTTTCTTGGTACAACTCCACCGACAATTGCATCTACGAACTCAAAACCTTTTCCTCTTGGTAAAGGTTCCATTTTAAATACTACGTGACCATATTGGCCTCTACCGCCAGATTGCTTTTTATGCTTGTATTCTATTGTATCCTGAGTACCTTTTATAGTCTCTCTGTAAGGTATTCTTGGTTCAGCTAAATCGACATCAACACTATATCTTTCTTTCAATCTTTTAACTGCTAATGCAAGCTGAAGTTCACCCTGGCCTGATACAATTGTCTGAGATAATTCAGGGTCAAACTTAACATTGAAAGTTGGGTCTTCCTGATGGATATTGTGTAAACCGGATGCTATTTTATCTTCATCTCCTTTAGCTTTAGGTAAAATTGCTTCACTTATAACCGGAGAAGGGAATGGAATTTTTGGAATTACTACTCCAAAATTCTTTGAGGATAAAGTATCATTGGTATGTGAATCCTTAAGTTTTACAACAGCACCTAAATCACCTGCATTAAGTTTGTTTACATCTTTTCTATTGTGACCATTCAAAATGGAAAGTTGACTTAATCTTTCTGATTTACTATTGCTTTGATTAATTAAATCTAAACCAGGAGCTATACTTCCGGAATATACTTTGAATAATGAAAGTTCACCAACATGCTGTTCTGCAATTGTTTTGAAAATAAACATTACAGGTTCTCCAGCGGCATTAGGTTGAACCATAACTTTCTGTTTACTATCTTTTAATTCGGCTTCAACTCCGTCTCTATCAAGCGGAGTAGGGAAGTATTTAGTTGCAAAATCAAGAAAAGTATTAATACCAACACCTTTTGTTGCAGATAGTGCAAATACAGGTGTTAATGATCTTTTGCTAATTGCAGTTCTAATTCCTACTTCAAGTTCTTCAGCTGTTAAAACTCCTTCTTCAAAATATTTATTCATTAAATCTTCAGAAGTTTCAGCAACCTTTTCCATCAATTCTAATTTGTAAGTTTCAGCTTCTGCTAATACATCTGCAGGAACATCAATTTCAGTTACTTTTTTAGTACCTGCTGCTCCATAAGTGTAAGCTTTCATTCTAACGACATCAACCACAGTATCAAAAGCAAGTCCTTCTTTAACAGGGAAGGAAACTACTACTGCATCATGTGACAATTTCTCTCTAACTTGTTCAAAAGTTTCCTGGAATTTTGAATGTTCATTATCAACCTTGTTAATAATTACTGCAGTAGAGTTATTATGAGTTTTAGTAACCTTAGATGTACTTTCGGTACCAACTTCAACGCCTTCAGCGGATTTTAAAATCATAACAGCAGTATCGCAAACTTTCAAAGAACCAACAACTTCACCAATAAAGTCAGAATAACCAGGAGTATCAATTATATTTAGTTTTGTGTTATTCCATTCAATGTGCAAAAGCGAGGTTGAGATTGATATTTGTTTTTCTATTTCATTTGGAGTGTAATCAGAAATTGTATTACCTTCAGAAATGGATCCAACACGGGTGGTTTCACCGGCGGTATATAAAATAATTTCGGACAAAGAGGTTTTACCGCTGCCTCCATGTCCGATAAACGCAATGTTGCGTAACGAACCAGAATCATACTCTTTCAATAAAGTGTCCTCCTCAGTTCAGGAAAAGTAAAGTTAATAAATAAATAAATAATAATTATCTTCTATCTCTATAAGTTGTCCAGAAAGCATTTACACCGTTAAGAACAGCAGAAAGATTCTGCGAAAAATCAGTTACCGGCTTCTCTACACTAAGTCTAACTCTTTCCTCTATTTCAAGGTATCTATCCACTCTTTCCTTTACGTCTGCAACAATATTTCTTGCAGTATCAATCGGCTCCTTAACTTCTTCTGTAATAGCATTTAATTTTTCGGTTAAATTAGTCGTAGAAGCAATTAGGGGTTTAATTTGCAAAGATAAATCCTTAATGTCAAAACCAATATCTGTAACCGTTTTCGTAATTTTTCTTAAATAAATAATTAAGCCAATACATAAAGCTGAAACAGATAACAGTAGGACCACAACGAAAATGTTTTTAACTTCGTCAGTCATTTTAGCACCTTTATTTATTGGTTAAAAAATTAAGCTTCGTTATTGCCCTTTGTCTCTTTATAAGCATCTACTCCAGCTGCCCAGGCAGTTTTAATTTTGCTTTTTTCACTATCTATTGTGTCTTTGCCTTTACTTACATATTCAGTAGTTTTTTCTTTAGCTGTGTTATAAACTTTTTCAGCATCTTTTAATAAATCTTCAGATTTGTGTTTTGCATCGGCAATCAATTGCTCTGATTTTTTCTTCCCTTCGTTAATCATATTTTTAGCTTTATCTTTAGCCTGATTGATATACTTGTCTGCTTCGTTCATATATTCATCAGTTTTTTCTTTTATATCTGCACGTAATTCTTTGCCTGGTTTAGGAGCATATAATAAGGCTATAATAGCACCAATGGCGCCTCCAGCTAAAAATCCGAGAAACAAGCCTTTACCTAATTTAGTATTTTCACGAGTCATCATGGTTATCTCCTTTTTATGAATTAAAAAACGATTGAATATAATAAGCACCTTACATAAACGCAAGAAAACAAATCACCATCAATCGTTTTAACTCATCGATCAAATATTAATTTTAATTATAAGTAAAATTAAATATCTTTTAAACAAACTACAAAAAGAAGTTACATATTATTTATAATCTCTGTACCAAATTGAGAGCATTTAACTTCTTTAGCTCCATCCATTTGACGTGCAAAATCATAAGTAACTGTTTTCTTTTTAATGGTCTTTTGCATAGATTTTTCAATTAATGATGCAGCTTTATTCCAGCCCATATATTCAAGCATCATTACACCACTAAGAATAACTGAGCCTGGATTTACCTTATCAAGGCCTGCATATTTAGGTGCAGTACCGTGTGTGGCTTCAAATATAGCTGTTGAGTAACTAATATTAGCTCCTGGAGCGATACCTAATCCACCTACCTGAGCTGCTGAAGCATCGGATAAATAATCTCCATTCAAGTTTGGAGTTGCTAATACTTCATATTCACTTGGACGCAGCAGTAATTGCTGGAACATACTGTCAGCAATTCTATCTTTTATCATTACTTTACCTTCAGGTAAACCGCCTAATTTATAAAATTCATCTTCGGTGATAACCTTATCTTTGTATTCATCACGGGCAACTTCATAACCCCATTCTTTGAATGCACCTTCAGTAAATTTCATAATGTTGCCTTTGTGCACAAGAGTAACGCTCTTCTTATTATTTGCAATAGCAAAATCAATTGCTTTTCTCACAAGACGTTTACTTCCAAATTCACTTATTGGTTTAATCCCAATTCCTGATGATTTCCGAATATCTTTTTCAAACTTTTTATTTATGTATTTAATTAAATCATCGGATTCTTTTGTAGCAGCTTTAAATTCAATCCCTGCATAAACATCTTCAGTATTTTCTCTAAATAAAATAATATTTAAATCTTGAGGCCTTTTCATAGGAGAGGGAACACCTGTATAATATTTAACAGGACGAACACAGGCAAAAAGATCAAGTAATTGTCTTAATGCAACGTTTAAGCTTCTGATACCACCACCCACAGGAGTCGTTAAAGGACCTTTAATTGCAACAACATATTCTCTTATTGCTTCAACAGTTTCATCCGGCAGCCATTTGTTTTTTCCATAGGTTGCTACAGCTTTTTCACCTGCATATAATTCCATCCAGGAAATTTTCTTTGCTCCTTTATAAGCTTTTTCAACTGCTGCATCAATTACTCTTTTGGAAGCTGCCCAAATATCCGGGCCTGTTCCATCACCTTCTATAAAACCTATTATAGGATTATCAGGTACTACTATCTTATTATCTGAACCTACAGTAATTTTTTCACCTTCAGGAACGATAATCTTCTTATATTTTTTCATTATGACTCCATTTATTTATATATAATCTTCTGAAATTTTTCCAAATCTTTTTTGATATAGCAGAACTGAAATTATACCAACAAGAACTGCAAACCATAAAGTTACAACTCTAACAATAAAAACAGAAGCAAAGGCATCATTCTTAGATGCATGCTTCATAAGTAATACTGTTAATGAACCTTCGGTAACTCCGAGACCTCCCGGGAGCATTGAAATGGCACCAACTATTGTAGCAAAAGCATAAGCAAAGGCTGACCAAAATAAAGTAACATCTATTCTAAAACTTTGTAAAATTAAATAAAAACCGTAACACTCAAAAAACCATGAAACCAAGCTTACAAGTACCATATAAAACAATGGTAAAGGACGCATCATAATATATGAACTTTCATACGCATTTTGAATATTAATTAAATATTTCTTTAAAAAATTAATTTTTTCGAGTGAAGCTAATATTGATAAAGCAATTTTTTTACTGCTTAGAATTATAAGTATTAATAAAAAGAATATAGCAACTCCAAGAACTATCATTCTTCCATAATCAAACATATATGCACCAAACAGTGCAAGAAGAATTAGTGACACGAAATCAGTAATTCTCTCCGCAAAAATTATTGGAGCAGTTTTACTAACAGGTACATTAGTAATTTGTTTTACTAAATATGCTTTAAGAAGTTCTCCCATTTTGCCTGGAGTAACACTCATAATTAAACCGGACATAAATATTGAGAATGAATCTATCTTCTTAACTTTTATTTTTAATAACGTTAAATAATAATCCCATTTTAAAAATCTGAAAAAATAATTAGCCATTGATAAAAGAAGCAGAAGAGGGAATAGGAACCAATTAAATCTTGAAAATGATTCTGCAACATTCCTGTAATCTGCATAAATGGTAAAACCTAAATAAAGCAAACCGGCAAAAGCAAGAGAAATAAATATTTTCTTTTTAAGTTTCTGAAGCAAGTTAGATTATCCTTAATAAATTTTTGTAAAGGTTGGTTAATGGAAGTCCTACAACATTGTAATAATCACCAACTATCTTCTCAATAAAAACTGCTCCATAATCATCTTGAATTCCATATGAGCCTGCTTTATCCATTGGTGAACCTGTTTTAATGTAATCCCAAATTTCTTCTTTGGTTAAATCTCTAAATTTAACAGAAGTTTTTTCAAAGGATAATATAGTTTTATCTGATGAAGAATTATAAAGAGCTAAGCCAGTATAAACAAAATGAGTTTTACCACTTAAGTGATTTAACATTTTAAAAGCGTTTTTTTCATCCTTAGGTTTTCCAAGAACTTTATCTCCCTGAACAACAATAGTATCAGCAGTAATAATAATTCCAGTTGAAATATATTTTTTAGCTTCTTCAAGTTTTTCTAAGGCTATCCTTTTACAGGTATCAACAGGTTTTTCATTCTTTATAAAATCTTCCGGAGTATCAATATCCAGCACTTTGAATTTAAGTTTAATTTGTTGAAGTAATTTTTTTCTTCGAGGTGACCGTGATGCTAAGTAAATTGGTAAATCAGTTTTAATCATTTTAATTTATCTATCTTTGTTCCCGGGAAATAATGACTTAAAATTTCATTGTATGTAAAACCTTTTTTCCCCATATTTATTGAACCCCATTGGCATAAACCAACTCCGTGTCCCCAACCAGTACCAGTAAGAGTAACAACATCCTCGCCTATAGAAACCTCGAAATTATTACTTTTTAAAATACCTTTATCTGTTTTTAAAATTGACCTAATTCCATTTCCTATTAAGGTCACTTCTTTTTCATTTCCATTTTTTTCTGCAACTATAATAAGCTGGTTTATGTGATTGGAATAAAATCTACTTTTTATAAACATATCAGTAAAAATGAAATCAGATTCTATCAAACCATTAGCTGCTAATTTACTTATGATTTCATTTTTAGTAAATGTTTGTGTCCAATTAAAATTAGGAGAAATATTGCAATAAGGTTCTTCTCCATCTTCAACATTTGTTAAGTAGGGAATATCATAAGCAGAAAACACATTTTTAGATTCCTCTGTAATCCCACCACACGTTGATGAGTAAAAAACAGTTGCAGGCTTATTATCATATGTTAAAATTAATCCTCTGGTTTCATCAACTGCTCTATTTGAAATAGGGTTCTCTACTCCTGCACCACCATATACCTGACTTCGTACATCAACATGAACATCAAACAATCCACTTTTATTTATTGATTGAAGAGAGAATGTTCTTGCACAAATAGCAAATGCTTTTAATGCTTCAAAATAATCCTCACCACTTTTCACCGGCATTTCAGAAGGGATTACACCTTTTAGATAATCTTCAAGAGAAATGACATTAATAGTATTTAATGAACCCTTGAAACTTACAATCTTAATAAACCCATTGTAACTTTTACTATTTATTTGAAGTGGTTCGTCGAATGTTGCAGAGCTCAACATAAAAGATTTTGCGGAATAACTTTCATTATTAAAATCAGCTTTTATCATCCCACTTCCAGAAAAATTAATTGTTGTTCCTTCATCAAGTACTGATACAAGATCATTTTCAATAAATAAATTTGCAGGTTTATCAATTACTATTTTCAGACTATTATTACTATTTAATAATACTCTAATTTGGTTATCCACAATGGGTAAGTCAAGGCTTGGTGTTGTAGTAGTTGAATATCTTGTATTACTTTTACCGGTAGTAGAGTTTTTGTTAGTAGTAATTTTATCTCTTGAAGTAAATTTTTCTGAACCCGCGCAGGAAGTAATTATGAATGTAAAAAATAATAAAATTATAAATTTAAATGGTAAACTGCGAAATATTAAACTATTCAATGGAGCAAAGTGAAAGGAATTATCTGAACATTGCTTTTATACTACCCCAAGTTCTCTTTACACCGGAAACACTTTGTGAAACAGAAACTTCGGAAGAATATGATTTTGCCTGGTTTTGATCTACAATTCTTAAACGATAAATGAAGATAAGATCTTTTGTTTTATATGCAGATTCATCAATGTATGAATAATAAGAATAGTCACCTTTAGGAGAGATAGTAGCAATTTCGATGAAGGAGCTTTGAGGGTTTCTTCTTTCAATGACGAAACTCTTCAAGTTATTCTCTTCACCGGTTTTCCATTCAAGTTTTACATTAGAACCATCACTGCTTGCATGGAAAAAATCCAGATAAGCACCGGCAAATGCAAAAGCTGAAATTAGAAAAACAGCAACTATTTTTAACATTCTATTTTTCATACCACAAAATATATTTTTATAGTACCTGAAAGTCAAGTTATTTTGAAGCTTTTTTTTATGTAAGTACTTAAAATCAAAATTGCTGAATGACCAATCAAACGTCATTTTTTCATTTTTCTACATTTTTCACATCTTTCTACAAGTCGAAGATAGTTATTATTGACATCGATTATAAAATTTTGCTCTTCAACGGGTAGATAGCTGAAATCAGGCTGCTCTATTGGAGATTGATGATTAAAATTTCTTCTTAGTAATTCAGCAGCAAGTTGGTCGTGTCTTTTTTTATAAGATTTAGGTTCAATAGCATTATCAAGAATACGTTTGGTCATCGTTTGTTGTTTCTGCCAGTTATGAAGGAATTTATGTAATTCACCATGCTCACCTAAAAGGTGTTTGTCGCACATAAGTTCCGGATTGACCATCCACATTCTCATATTTAATAATGCCTATATAAAAAAGTAAACTAAAATGTATAAAATTTTTGAAAAAATAGAAGTGGAAATATTTCAATCTCTTCGAAGCCAAAAAACATTATCTATATATTTATACCCTGCTTTTTCAAATAATTTTATTGAATTAAAATTATGTTCAAGTATATGGGCATAAGGTACTTCATTCAACTTAATAATTTCTTCAGTTATATATTTTACTAATTGAAGCGCTATACCTTTTTTTCTAAACTCAACTAAAACGTGCAGCATACCGATAGAACCATCATCATGAGTTAAGCACCAACCTGCAGGTTCGTTATTAATTTTAATTATGCAACTTGGACCTGAAGAAATTCTATCTGCAACATATTCTTTATCAATATGTTTTTTATAATCAGAATTGTTGTATACTAAATCTGCATCATTTTCATTCATTGTAGTGATTAAATAAGCATATACCAAATCTTGTAATTTATATTCATCTAAAATATATCGGCATGCTTTAATTTCAACTTCAAGATTAAGCTTTCCCCTTAAATATTCAGCTGTAGCGTCTCCATTTACAAAGAAAAATTTATCATTATCATTTATTAACTTAAACATCTCATCAATATCATTAAAATTATCCAAAGCTATATAGTTCCAGGTTCTATCAGATGTACCTTTAATTAGAACCGATTCATTTACTTGAGCAATGGAAATTAAATTGCAATTATTTAGAAAATTAATGCAATTAAGATGCTTCTTTTGATTCTTTTTTAAAAGATTGAGTATTGATGTTTTATTAATCATATCATAAGTCTTTTGACAGTAAGATAATATCATTTATGCTTTTACTCAAGTTTATATAAAATTGGATTTGATATTTTTTTATTCTAATAATATTCAAGAAAAACAAATAATCATGAAATTTAGCATTAAAGGAATTTTCAATTTCATTAAACAATCATTTACAAAATGGTCAGATGATAAAGCGCCTAAACTTGGGGCGGCACTTTCGTATTATACAATATTTTCAATAGCGCCTTTATTAGTAATAGCAATTTCAGTTGCGGGTTTAATCTTTGGCCAGGATGCTGCGCAAGGAAGAGTTGTCCTACAGCTTCAAGGTTTGCTCGGTCATGATGGGGCACAATTTGTACAAGATGCATTAAAAAATTCCAGTGATGTTAAAACCGGTATTATTGCGGGAATTGCCAGTGTTGTAACATTATTTATTGCTTCAACAGCGGTCTTTATAGAATTACAAGATTCTTTAAATATGATATGGGGTGTTAAACCAAAGCCTGTTAAAAATTTTGTAACAGATTTTATGAAAAAGAGAGTCATATCATTTGCAATTGTAGTTGGTATCGGCTTTTTACTATTAGTATCGCTTTTAGTCAGTGCCGTCATCTCTGCATTAAATGATTATGTAGCAGAAAAATTTGTTGCAGTACCTTTAATTGTATTACACATATTTAATATAGTTTTTTCATTAGCAGTTATTTTTACAATGTTTGCAATGATATATAAAGTATTACCTGATGCACATATTGAATGGAGAGATACCTGGTTCGGTGCCGGCGTCACTTCAGTTCTTTTTGTTTTAGGTAAATTTCTTATAGGTCTTTATATTGGTAGAAGTTCATATTCCTCTACATATGGTGCTGCAGGTTCTTTAATCATTGTTCTTGTTTGGGTTTATTATTCGGCTCAAATACTGTTTTTGGGAGCTGAGTTTACTCAAGTATATGCAGATAAATATGGCTCAGGAATTAGACCAACTAAAGATGCTGTTCCACTGGAAAACTGTGAGCCTGAAGTAAATTTTAAAAAATCATAGGAGGTGCCAAGTGTTAGATATTAAAAAACCAAAAAAAATCCTTATTGTAGAAGATGAAAGGATAATAGCACTTGATATAAAAAGAACCTTGAATCAATTAGGATATGAAGTAACTTCAATTATTGATAATGGGATTGATGTTTTAACTAGCATTGAAGAAAATCAACCTGATTTAATCTTAATGGATATTATGCTTAACAGTGACCTGGACGGAATAGATATTGCCAATATAATTAACGTAAAGTATGATATTCCAATTATTTATATGACAGCCCTTACTGATGATGCTACAGTTAAAAGAGCAAAAGAATCACAATATAATGAATTTGTGAACAAGCCTTTTAATGAAATTAATTTAGCAATGAAAATTCAAAAAGTGCTTAATTCAGAAATTAAAAAGATTTAAAGAAATTTATATTAAAGCTCCCAGGAATAGTTTGATTTTGTTTATAATCGAAAACTATACCTACGGTATTTTCTGTATTCAAATTTTTATTATAAGCAGAAACTAATCTAACTGCATTTATTGCACTGATAATTCTATTTGCTATTAAAGCACCAACAACAAATCGAAGGTTATTATAAGATTGTTCTGATGACACCCACATATTTCTATATTCTCTTCTATACTGCTGACCACCCCAATTCCAATAATATGTACTCTTATCAAGCATTTGATCAAATTCTCTGTTTAATGCTTTGTCGTTATTATAATCATCTATATTTATATACTCACTTATGGTTGCGTAATAGTTATCATCTTTTCCTGAAGTATTAACTCCACCCTTATCTGATGCAAAGGAAATGTAGGTATCCTTTTTCCAGGAGGCATATGAATTTATTCCAACATAAGTCCCCCAAAGAACACCTTCTGCTATTGTAAAATATTTACCACTTGAATAATTGCCAGCATAAAGTTCTCCCATACCAGGGAGTAACAATGAATAAAGAATTGCCAATCCAGGAATCTTCTTTCCGGATTGAAGGGTATTATTATCTAATGATGTAGTTTTATAATCAATTGGCTGTAATTCTGATTTTAATTTTAAATTACTTTGTGCACTTAAGGAAGCTGTGAATATTAGAATAAAAGAAATTAAGAGATTTAGTTTTTTCATAGTATTTAAAATTTGTTTAGTATAAAAATAAATTATGAAGCCAATAAGTCAACTGATTTATCAGTGGTTACAATTTCTGCTTCACAATAAGTACCAAAAGATTTTTTAATTTTTACATTATTAAATGAGTTTACAAGTTTTTCATTATAACTACTTCTTACTTTGATGTAATTAGAAGTAAAGCCATTCATAAATCCATCATGATTTTCAGTCTCAAATAAAACTTCATCTTGTTTGTTGAACATAGCTTGATGAAATTCAAATTTTTTCTTTTCACTAAGTATACGCAGCATATTTGTACGTTCACGTTTTTCGTGGGTGTCAAGCTTACCATCCATATTAATGGCTTTGGTATTTGGTCTTTCTGAATAAGTAAATGCATGTAAATAGGAAACGGGAAGTTCTTTAATAAAATTATAAGTATCTAAAAAATCTTCTTTAGTTTCACCGGGGAAACCTGTAATAACATCTACACCAATTCCTGCATCCGGAATAATTTCTTTTACTTTATATATTAAATTTCTATAATCTTCTAACTTATATCGGCGCTGCATTAATCTTAATACTTTTTCAGAACCACTTTGCAAAGGGATATGAAAATGATTGCAGAACTTATTATTGTTTGCGGTAAGATTTAGAATATCATCTGTTAAAAGATTTGGTTCAATGGAACTTATTCTAATTCTAAAATCACCTTCAATTTCATTAAATTTTAACAGCAAAGTATAAAGGTCTGTGTCAATAAACTTACCATAATCACCAACATTTACTCCAGTAAGAATAATTTCTTTATAACCCTGTTCCAGTAAATGTTTAAGGCTATCAACAGCACCATTACTCTCCATGCTTCTGCTTTTCCCTCTTGCAAGAGGAATAGTACAGAATGAACATTTATAATCGCAGCCGTCTTGTATTTTTAAAAACGCTCTTGTTCTATCATCAGCATCTGATGAACTGGCAGGACCAAATTCATTAAGCTCATCGTGAGAAGATGTATAAATGCAGGCAAGGTCTTTTTTATTAAATGAATCTACTAAAGAAAAAATTTTAAATTTTTCATTACTGCCAAGAATCAAATCAACACCTCTTATTGAAGCTATTTCTTCAGGTCTTAATTGAGCATAACATCCCATAACAATTATAAAAGCATCAGGATTTTCCTTTAAAGCCTTTCGTACATATTGTCTGCATTCTTTATCCGCATTTTCAGTAACAGTACAGGTATTTAAAACATACACATCAGCTTTTTCTTTATAATCAACAATATCAAATCCATTATTCAGGAATTGTTTTCCAACTGTTGAAGTTTCGGAAAAATTCAATTTGCATCCAAGAGTATGTAAAGCAACTTTAGCGTTCATATAAAATAAGTATCAATAAATTTTTGCAAATATAAAATAATTTAAAATAATAAGAGCGGAAAATATTCCGCTCTTAATTAACATTACATTTAAGTAATAATTATTTCTTATCCGAAATTTGAGGTTCTTCCGGAACTTCGAAAATAGGGAAGTCTGAAGGATCAACATTTCCAGTTTCAGCATTTCTAACTTCCTGTACAGATACTCTATCCAATTTGTGTTTATCTAAGTAAGCACGGATATCGTCATCTGATTTTTCTTTTAACACAGCTAATGCACTAAGAACAATCTTCTTGTTTTCTTTATCGAATTCAAGAACCTTTAATGATAATGTATCATCAATAGGGAAGTGGTTAGCAACATTTTTAATTTTGTTAGTAGCTAATTGGCTTGTAGGAACAAATCCATCAACACCTTCAGGTAATTCAGCTATTAATCCTTTTTCAATAATTCTTACAACTTTACCATTGGTTATAGTTCCAAGGCTATAAAGTCTTTCGAATTGATTCCAAGGATTATCTTCAATCTGTTTATGACCTAAGGCGATTTTTCTTTGTTCGACATCAATACCAAGAACTAATACTTCAAGTCTTTCACCTTTCTTAACAACTTCTCCGGGGTGACGGATTTTTTTAGTCCATGATAAATCAGAAATATGAACTAATCCATCAACACCTGGCTCTAATTCAACGAACACACCGAAGTTAGTTAAGTTACGTGCAATTCCCTGATGTCTTGAACCAACAGGATATTTCTGCATTAGAGATTCCCAAGGATCTGGTTCTAATTGTTTAATACCAAGAGAAATTTTCTTTTCATCTTTGTCTAAGCTAAGGATAACAGCTTCAACCATTTGACCCATGGCTACAACTTGAGAAGGATGTTTGATATGCTGAGTCCAGCTCATTTCAGAGTTGTGAATTAAGCCTTCAATACCTTTTTCGATTTCAATAAATGCACCATAATCAGTAAGAGATACAACTCTTCCTGAAACTTTATCACCAACTTTATATTTTTCTTCAATATTTTCCCAAGGATGAGGAAGTAATTTCTTCAAGCTTAGAGAAATACGTTTTTTCTCTTCATCAAAATCAGTAACAACAACTTTAATTGTTTGATCAAGTTTAACAACTTCATTAGGATGATTAATTCTGCCCCAACTTAAGTCAGTAATGTGAATTAAACCATCAACACCACCTAAATCTACAAACACACCGAAGTCAGTAATAGCTTTAACTGTACCTTCAAGGATTTGACCTTTTTCAAGGCTGTTAAGAATAGCATTTCTTTGATCAGCAATTTCTTCTTCAACAAGTACTTTATGAGAAACAACAACGTTTTCAGTAGGTATGTTTACTTTAACTACTTTAAAGTCCATTGTTTGACCAACAAAAGCATCGAAATCTCTAATTGGTCTAATATCAATTTGAGAACCTGGCAAGAATGCTTCCATACCCATAAGGTCAACAACCATACCGCCTTTAATTCTTTTAAGAATTTTACCCTGAATAATTTCACCAGTCTCATAAGCATTAACAACTTTGCTCCAAATTCTTAAAAAGTCGGCTCTTTGTTTACTTAAAACAAGGTTACCCTCTTCATCTTCAACGCTTTCAAGAACGACTTCAACTTCAGCGCCAATGCTTAAATCTTCGTTTTCATAAAATTCATTTTTAGGAATTGAACCTTCTGATTTAAAACCAACATCTAGAATAACATTGTCACCCTGAATTTTAACAATTTTACCTTTAACAACTTCATTTTCTTTAACATCTTTAAATGAATCTGCATAAAGGTTTGCTAAAGTCAAAAACTCTTCCTGTGAATATTCTGTATTGAAGTTTTTTTGTGCCTTCTCAAAATCCACAATAGTAGGTTTTACTTTAGTCGTTCCTTTAGTTTCGTCGGACATTAATCCTCCTAATAAATAACTTTCCACATTATTGCCAAAGCTCGTAACACAATAAAGTAGAATTTAATTTAGTTAAACATATATAGAGCTTTAAAAATCTTCGTGAGGGAGCTTAACACCTTTTTTAAGTGCAGCTTCCTTTACTTTTTCTAGAATAATATCTACTTGTTCTTCAATTGTAATATTAGAGGTATCAACTTCAATAGCATCGGGAGGCTTAGTTAAAGGACTTTCCAGCCTTGTTGAGTCTATTCTATCTCTTTCCAAAATATTATTTTTAACATCTTCTAAAGATGCTTTGATACCTTTACTTTCAAATTCTTTAACACGTCTGCTGGCTCGTTGTTCGATAGTAGCTGTGAGGAAAATTTTTATATCAGCTTGAGGAAAAACAACAGTGGAAGTATCTCTACCTTCAACTACAACACCAACATTATCATCTGCGAGTTCACGCTGCTTATTAACTAAAGCTTTACGAACTTCCTTAATTTTACTTACATCAGAAACTTTATAATTCACATTTTGAGATCTTATCTCTTCTGTCACATCATTGCCATCAGCTTCGACAATAGTTTTACCTGAAATAAACTGAAGGTTAATCTTTGTTTCCCTTGCTAATTTTGTAACTGCATCTATATCATCAACAACATTGTTCTTAAGAGCCAGGTAAGTAATGGTTCTGTACATTGCTCCGGTATCAATATATAAATAATCAAGGTATTCAGCCAACTTCTTTGCTGAAGTACTTTTTCCGGAACCTGCCGGGCCATCAATAGCAATTATCAATTTTTTATACATTCAACAAAAATATGGAAATATTATAATATTTCAAATGAAAAAATCGAGTTTTACTAAAGGATTTATTCAATAAATAATGACCTAAATTAGAACCCCAAAATACCCTTAAAATAAGAATAGCCTGGTCATCCAGGCTAAAATTATGTTGGTAGATCAAAACGTTTTGTTGTCTTGATGTCTTAAACGATGCACTATCGTTTAGGATTAAAACTTAAATAAAATAATAAATGAGTGCAAAAAATTATTGTTGAGAATTTATGCAATATTAAAAAATAAAATTATTAGGGTTAAAGTAGACATAATAATGTAGATATTTTATGCATAAATTTCCTTGCAATATCTAAATTAAAAAATTATTTTATGTTTAATCTTAATAAAGTGTCCTATTTACCAATTTTTAATTTATTAGTGGAGTAAAAAAATGAATTTTGATTTCAGTGAAGAGCATTTAGCTATACAGGAAAGCGCACGGGATTTTGCTCAACAGGAAATTGCACCAACAGCAACTCAAAGAGATATAAATGGAGAATTTCCTAAAGATATAGTTAAAAAATTAGGTGAATTAGGATTTTTAGGAATGATGGTTTCCCCGGATTTAGGCGGAGCAGGTTTAGATACTATTTCTTACGTTCTTGCATTAATTGAAATATCAAAAATTGATGCAAGTGTTGGTGTTATTATGTCTGTTAATAATTCCTTAGTTTGTTATGGACTTGAAAAATATGGCTCTCCTTTTATAAAAGAGAAATATTTAATCCCCTTAGCTAAAGGAGAAAAACTTGGTGCTTTTGCTTTAAGTGAACCAGAAGCAGGCAGTGATGCTACTAAACAGAAAACTTATGCTGATAAAGTTGATGGGGGATGGAAATTAAATGGAATGAAGAATTGGATTACTAATGGGCAATCAGCAGATTATTTTTTGGTTATGGCTACAACTGATAAAGCAATTGGACATCACGGTATAACAACTTTTATTGTTGAAAAGGGTACACCCGGTTTTGACCATGGGAAAAAAGAAGATAAACTTGGAATTAGAAGTTCAGATACTTGTTCATTAACATTCCAGGATTGTTTTGTTCCGGATGAAAATATTGTTTGGGAATTAGGCAAAGGATTTAATTTTGCTATGAATACACTTAATGGCGGAAGAATTGGTATAGCCGCTCAAGCAATTGGTATTGCTGAAGCTTCGCTTGACGCAGCTTTGAAGTATTCAAAACAACGAAAAGCTTTTGGAACTGAAATATCTAATTTTCAGGCAATTCAATTTAAACTCTCAGATATGGCTGTTAAACTCGATGCTGCTAAACTTCTTACATTTAAGGCTGCTGCATTAAAAGATGCTGGACAAAAATATTATAAAGAAGCAGCAATGGCTAAATTATATTCTTCAAAAATTGCAGTAGAAAATGCTCTTGAGGCTATTCAAATTCATGGTGGATATGGTTATGTTAGAGAATATCTTGTAGAAAGATATTTACGTGATGCTAAAATTACAGAAATTTACGAAGGTACATCTGAAATCCAGAAGATGGTTATTTCACGAGCTTTAATAAATGAGAATTAGTTTTCTAATTATTTTTCTTTTTAGTGGTATTAACTTATTTGCTCAGACAGATTATCAAAGATGGGAAAAGAAACCCTATAATCTTACTAAAGAAAATTTATCTGTTCAAAGAGAATACAAATTTACCGGAGATAATGCTATAGATTTTGTTGTTACCTCCGGTATTAGCCTTTATTGGTTTTTTATTTCCGATTTAGATGGTGCAAATTGTCCATATGAACCATCTTGTTCCAGCTTCCTGGTGCAATCAATTAAGAAAACAAATCCTTTAACAGGAACCATATTATTCTTTGACCGCTTTACCAGAGATATGAATCTCTTTGATAGAGATGTAAATTATACCATAACTAAGAGAGGACAATTATACGATCCTCCGGAACATTACATCTTCAACTAATAAAAAAACTTTGATGAAATATTTTTTCATTTGTGTCCTTCTATTTCCATTTACCACTTATGGTCAATTCAATCAAATTCATCAAAGATTATCTTTCGCAGATTACCTCTTTTGCTCAAGAGATTATCTGAGAGCTGCCGAAGAATTTGATAAAATATTACCTGAAATACATAATGATACAATTTTTATTAAAATTGGGCTAAGTTATTATAATATAAAAGATTATCCAAACTCAATTAAGTATTTTTCAATGGTAAAAGATGAACCTGACCTTTCATCTTATGCAAATGAAAAAATTATGGTTTCGTACTTCCTCAATAAAGAATATAAGTTGATAAAATTTTATAATCCTACCAGCCGGGGTATTATGAAATTATTTAATTATTCTTTATTGATTAGAAATTATCCACCGGATAAAAGCATATTTTTAAGACCTTTTGATGAAGAAGAAAAAATTGAAGCCCAAAGGTTCTACAATTTGAAGATCAATCCTCCAACTAAAAGTTCAACCTTAGCAGCAATAATGTCTGCAATAATTCCCGGAGCAGGAAAGATTTATACAAACAGAATTTCTGATGGTATAACATCTTTAATTGCTACATCATTATTAGGGTATCTTACTTATACAAATTACAAGGCTGACCACAAAGCCAGAACTTATATCTTTGCTGGTTTAACTGGGTTCTTTTATGCTGGTAATATTTATGGTTCTTTTCTTTCAGCAAAAGTTTACAATCAAAAAATTTCTGAGGATTTTAATCTTAATTTGAATATATATCTGGAAGGTAAAAACTATTTCGTGACTGAACCTAAATTCTGTAAATGAAAAAAATAATTATCATATTGTTTGGAGTTATTTCTATACTTAATGCTCAAGAAAATAAACAGCAGTATGAATATGCGGTTTCTTTATTTAACAATGAGAAATACTTTGATGCCATAACTGAGTTTAAAAGATTACTTTTTTTTGATAGCTCAGGTACTTATAATTTTCAAGCTTATATTTATATGGGTAATAGTTATAAAGAGGGAGGACATTATCAGGATGCTATTAATTACTTTGTTGAAGCAGAAAAATCTGCAACAAATCAAAAAGAACTTTTTAATGCTAAAGTTAATGTTATACGTTCTAATTTATTAAGGGGTAGTTACCTGAATGCAAAAAGATTAATTCTAAAGCTTGATAATGACCCAAGATATGATTCATTAAAAGATGAAATAAATTATTGGTATGGTTGGAATTATATGATGGAAGATAAATGGGATTCAGCTGCATTCTATTTTAACAAAATGAAAAATAAGACTGAGCTTGAGGATTTAGCAAGAAAAACTCAAGACGAAAAGTATAATAAATATATTCCCAAAATTATGTCAATCTTTATTCCTGGTTCAGGGCAAATCTATACCGGGAATTATCTTAGCGGATTAATGTCGTTAGGATGGAATGCTTTGTTTGGATATTTAACTGTTAATTCCATAATCGAAAATCGTGTTTTTGATGGTGTAATGATTGCTAATTTCCTCTGGTTAAGGTTTTATACCGGAAATATTGAAAATTCAAATGATTTCGTTGAAGAAAAAAACAGGGAAATTACAAATCATACATATCTTTACTTGCAAGATACGTATAATGGCATTAAACCTTAATTTTATTATTTTAGCTATTAATAATGTTTCTAATTTTTGAAAAATAATTTGATGGAGAAACAATGAAGAGAACAGGATTAATCGGCTGCGGTGCAGCAATAATTTTAATCGTACTTATTCTTGTAATTTGGGGAATAAGCAGTTACAACGGAATGGTTAACTTAAATGAGCAGGTCAATAGCAGTTGGAGCCAGGTTGAAAATCAATATCAACGACGTACAGACCTTATTCCTAACCTTGTAAATACTGTTAAAGGATATGCAAGTCATGAAAGACAAACTCTTGAAGCAGTAATAAATGCAAGGGCAAGAGCAACTTCAATAAACCTTACTCCTGAAGCTTTAAATGATCCAAAGGCATTACAAAGATTTGACCAGATACAAGGTGAATTAAGCAGTGCATTATCAAGATTATTAGCTGTTTCTGAAAATTATCCAAATCTTAAGGCTAATGAGAATTTTAATAAACTTCAGGATGAATTAGCCGGAACAGAAAATCGTATAGCAGTTGAAAGACAAAGATTTAATACTGTAGTTCAGGATTATAATGTAAGAATAAAAAGATTTCCTGGATCTATTTTCGCAGGAATGTTTGGATTCCATGAAAAGGCTTATTTTAGATCAACAACTGGAAGTGAAACACCACCGAAAGTAGAATTTTAGTAAATGAAAAAATTTTTTATTGTTTTAGTATTTTTTATAAATGTATTTGGGCAACAGCCTGAAATACCTCAACTTACTCAATGGGTAACTGACAAAACTAATACATTCAGCAGTGAGCAGATTTCATATTTAAATTCAAGAATGAAAACATATGAAGATACTACCAGCAATCAAGTTGTATTTTTAATGATAAGTGCTTTGGATAATTATCCAATTGATTATTATACAATGGAAACTGCAGAAAAAAATAAAATTGGTACCAAAGAGCATAGTAATGGGGTTTTATTCTTTGTTGCCAAGGATGATAGAAAATTGCGAATTGAAGTTGGGTATGGTCTTGAAGGTGTTTTGCCCGATGGACTTACAGGTTCCATTATCAGAAATGTGGTGACTCCCCTTTATAGAGAAGGTCAATACTACGAAGGTACAGAAGCTGGATTAGACGCAATCATAAAAGCCATAGCCGGTGAATATAAAGGTGAAAAGAAAAAACAGGATAAGGGTGGTTCTAAATTGTTTTCTCTTATTGGCATTATCATAGCTATAATTTTCATCTTTTTAAGAGGTGGTGGGAGAGGTGGAAGAGGTGGTGGTCTCACTAATTTACTACTATTAGGCACTTTGGCAAATATGAACAGGAGAAGTGGTGGATTTGGTGGTTTCGGAGGAGGTGGAGGTGGGGGCGGATTTGGCGGTTTTTCTGGAGGCGGTGGTGGTTTTGGAGGCGGTGGTGCCTCCGGAAGTTGGTGATATCATCGACTTTTATATTGATTTAATAGGGGATATACCTTATTTTATTAGATATATTTTTCATCAAACTGGTTTTTTAAAGGAGTTTTATAATGGCTATAATGATAACTGAGGAATGCATCAACTGCGGTGCATGCGAACCTGAATGTCCAAATACAGCTATCTATGAAGGTGGTCAAGCTTGGGAACTTGCCGGTAAAACATATGGAGAAAATGAACCTGCTCCTTCAGGTGCTGAAGGTTTCTTCAAATCAGATTATTTTTATATAGTCCCTGATAAATGTACAGAATGCAAAGGTTTTCACGATGAACCACAATGTGCGGCTGTTTGTCCTGTTGATTGTTGTGTACCTGATCCAAATAGAGTTGAAGATATGGATACTTTACTTGCCAGGAAAGAATATTTAGATGGCGTAGGCAGATAATTAGACTACATTTAATTTTTTTACCCTATTAACAAACTATGAGTTAGTTAATAGGGTTTTTTATTTTTTACTTTTATGGAATTAAAAAAGAATATTGTTGATAAGTTAAAATTTGAAATTTACAGAATAGATAATTTTGTAAATAAGCTAATAAAGAAAAATAAACAGGCTGGATTAATAAGATTATTAATCTTTTTTCTAACCATCATTTTATTTTTTGTTGTTTATTCCATTTGGGGAACATTACACTCTGTTGTTACTTTAGCTATGGGATTTATTATTTTCGGTATAGCTACTCAAGTACATAATAATTTAACCTATGGGCTAAAACGAATTACTTACTGGAAGAATTTTAAAGTAGAGCAATTAGCAAGAGCTCAATTGGATTGGAACAACATTCCTTTTATTCACGAACATAAAATAAATTATGAGCACAATTTCTCTTCTGATTTAAACATAACGGGTGAAAAATCGTTAATGCATCTTATTGACCAGACTGTATCAGATGATGGTAGTAGAATTCTTAAAAGCTATTTAACAAATGAAAAGCCTGAACTTCAAGATTTAATAGAAAAGCAAGAACTAATTAGGGAACTTCTGCCTCTTCAAAATTTTAGAAATAAACTGCTGCTTAATATTAAATTATCGTCAAAAAACATTTTAAACTCACAGAAACTTTTAAATAGTTTCAAATCTGATAACAATGAAATTAAAATAAAAAAAATTCTTAACATTTTATTTGTATTATATTTTCTAAACATTGTTTTGGTTTTGGGAAGTATATTCTTTCACTGGCCTTCATTCTGGAGCATTTCACTTCTTGCATATATAGCAATAAACTGGTTTAACATTAAATATATATCTGATCTATATGAGAAAGTTGAAGAAGTAGAAAAAGACTTAGGAGTTTATTATAACATCTTTAATTATTTAGAAAATTATAATTATGGTTCAAATAAAAAATTAAAAGGTTTCTGTAATGTCTTTACAAATAAAAATACTCCTTCCTTATACTTCAAGAAATTAAAAAATTTAGATTATGCTTTTTCTGTTCAGAAAAATGATATTTTTGTTTTAATATTTAATTTAATTTTTCCATGGGCATTTTTCTGGGGATTTAAATTTGAAAAAATTAAAAATGAAATAGCTGCACATCTTCCTGTTTGGATACAAAAATGGAATGAGCTGGAAGCTTATATATCTTTAGCTAATTTTGCATACTTAAATCAAAATTATACTTTTCCTGAATTCACGAATGAAAATTGTTTTTCTGCAGAAAATATTTCTCATCCTTTACTTCCTGATGATGTAAAAATTTCAAATAATTTTTCTTCATCCATAGGCGAAATTTCTATTATTACTGGTTCAAATATGTCAGGTAAAAGTACATTCTTAAAAACATTAGGTATTAATATAGCTTTAGCATATGCCGGAGCTCCTGTAAATGCAGCTAAAATGAACTTAAATTTATATAGACTTTTTACCTGCATAAATATAACTGATTCTTTAATTGATGGAATATCCTTCTTTTATGCTGAAGTAAGAAGACTAAAAAAACTTTTGGATAATCTTAAAAAGGATAATCAACTTCCTGTTTTTTATTTAGTAGATGAGATATTTAAAGGAACAAATAATGTTGAAAGATTGATAGGGAGCAAAAATCTTATTCTTTATCTTTCATCTAAAAATGGAATAGGTGTAATATCAACGCACGATTTAGAACTGATTAAACTTACTGATGAATCTAATAAAATTATAAACTATCACTTCAGAGAAGAAATTCGTGATAATAAAATGTATTTTGATTACAAACTTAAACAAGGCGGCTCACCTACAACTAATGCTTTAAAAATTATGATATTGGGAGGTTTACCTATTAATGAATGATATGTTAAAAAATTATAAACATATAATATGGGATTGGAATGGAACTTTATTTAATGATGTTGATTTATGTGTTAATATTATAAATAATATTTTGATTAAAAGAGAATTAGAAGCTTTAACCTTAGATAAATATAGAAACATCTTTCGATTTCCAGTAAAAGATTATTACCGTGATGCGGGTTTGGATTTTGATGCGCAATCTTTTGAAGTTCTTGGTAAGGAATGGATGGATGAATATGAAATTAGAAAAGCAGAATGTTTTCTATTCCCCGATGTAAAAAAAGTTCTTGAATACTTAGATAGTATCGGAATTGAACAATCAGTTCTATCTGCATATTCTCAGCATACTCTTGAGGAAATAATAGATAAACTGGAGATAAAAAAGTACTTCAAAAATATAAAAGGTTTGGATAATATATATGCTGAAAGTAAAATGGAATTAGGTCAGGAACTTATGCGCGAAATTGAAACACACGAAGGTGTTGTTCTGATAGGTGATACCCTCCACGACTTTGATGTTGCTAAAGAGTTAAAAATTGGATGTATACTTGTTTCTAATGGACATCAGTCAAAAGAACAATTAATTGCTTCAGGATGCTTAGTCATTAATAGCTTAAATAATTTATTGGAGATATTATAAATGCTGGATAAAAAAGATTTTTATGATGACCTTTCTAACTCTTATGATGCAATGATAAATTTTAATGAAGCATTAGAAAGAAGAAAAACTATTATAGAAAAATTTCTGGAAGCAAATACAAAATCTGCTGCTGACGTTGGGTGTGGGACAGGAATGGATTCCATATCATTGGCATTAAATAAAATAAAGGTTACTGCATTTGATATTTCTCCGGGAATGATTGAGCAAGCCAAGAAAAATGCTGATGAAAAAGATGTGGCCATTGAATTTCATAATTATGAAGCAAAGAAAATACCTGAACATTTCTTTAATAATTTTGATCTGGTTATTTCATTTGGTAATACAATAGCAAATATTGAGGGCGAAGATATAATTGATTCTTTTGAAAGAATTTATAATATATTAAAGAAAGATGGAAAGTTTATTTTCCAGATACTTAATTATCAAAAAATAATTAATGAACAGGAAAGAATAGTAAATGTAACAGGGGATGATAAATATATCTATGTACGGTTTTATGATATATTTCCCGATAAACTTAATTTTAATATTCTTAAATTTGATAAGAATAATTATAGAGAAAGGTACTTTTCAACCACTGAACTTGTTCCTTTAACAGAGGATGAAGTATCAAGACTATTGCATCAAATTGGATTTAAAAATTATGAATTTTATGGTAATCTTAATCTAAAAGAATTTGATGAAAATAAATCATCGGACCTGGTTTGCATAGCAATTAAATAATTAATAAGGAAACTAAAAATGGATTTAATTGAAGTTCTTATTAATAACAGAACAGAAATTATAAATAAATCTGTTAATCTATTAAACAGAGCGCATCTAAAAAATTATAATGAATTAAAGGAAACTGAAAGAACTAAAAAGTTATCAATTCTTTATGACCTTGCATTAAAATGTATAAAGAATAAAAATATAATAGATATTGTTGAATATTCAGAGAAAATTGCTGCTGAAAGATTTAATAAAGGCTTTGATTTTCACGAGGTGCATACTGCATTTAATGTTTTAGAAGAAGCTATATGGGAATCCATATTAAATAATATGGCACCGGAAGAATATGGAGAAGCATTAGGATTTGTCAGTACTGTTTTAGGAGCAGGAAAAGAATCACTGGCAAATACATTCATACAATTGTCTGCTAAAACTAAAGTTAGAAATTTAGACTTATCAAGTTTAAGATAATAAAAGGAGCGATTGCTCCTTTTATTATGATAAGCATTACTTCAATAATATCCCATTATGACTATATAATTATGTAAAATGGAATTATTATGAAAATATTTTTTTCAATGTCGATATTGTTTATTGTTTTAATCTCAGGTTGCAATAAAGAAAATGATCCTTTAACTCCACCTGATGAACATTTCAAACCTGTAAGTTGGTTATTTAACGATATAAATAATAATACTTTGTTAGTTATTAAGGATGATAAAATCCTGCCAAGTTGGGATGGATTGAGTAGGGATACGTTGTTCAATTTGCCATTCAATAGTACTCAATTTATTAGAATAGTCTTCCTGGATAAGGGGAATAATATACTTAGTCCTCCTTCAGATATGGGTTATCAATTAAGATGGGAAATTGAAGATTCAACCAAAGTGATAATAACTTGGGGCAATGATAAATATTCGTTTAATATTTTAAGTAAAAATATTGGACAAACAAAATTTCAACTATTCGTTCTACACTCAGGGCACAAAGATGCAACGACGCCATTTATAACTATCTGGATTAAGTAATTAATCTACACCTTCAACTTGTTGAGGTTTAAAGGGAAACTTGAAAAAATAATGATTGTCATCTTCTTTAACGATTTTATCCCTTGTTAAATAAAATTTATCAAATGAACTTCTATCTTTGATACTTTTATAAAAAGGGAGGTATAAGTTATCTTCAAAATAAAATTTCAATAGTCTTATCATATTATGCTCAGCAAGATAAGCCATATCTAATAAAATTTTCCTTTGGAAATTATTAATATCTTTTCTGATGTAAATTGTTCGCATTCTTTATTTGGTATTATGAATTATAAAAATATAGATTAAACTATTAAAAACAATTGATTTACTTCCTGAAAAAAAACTCAAGTGGAATATAAACTCTTTTTGACCATGCAAGTTCACTATGTTCTTCACCAATGAATTTCTTATAAATTAAATCTTTTCCTTTCTCATATCCTTTTTTTTCAAGTAATTCTAGCATTGAATCAACTCCAGATTGCAAACTGTCTTCAAGTCCAAATGAGCCATTATCAATATAGAATTTAATATTTTTTTTAGGTCCATTATATTCACTTACGAATGGAGTGTAATCTAATTTGTCAATCTTGAAAGCAGGCGAGAAACAAGCTGATAAACCAAAAACATCCGGATGTTCCCATGCAAGCATAAAGGAAATTAATCCTCCCATTGAAGAGCCTAAAACACCTGTGTTTTCAGGTCCTTGTAATGTTCGATACTTTGAATCAATTAAAGGTTTAAGAGTATTGATTATAAAATCCATATATTTATAACCTATTGGAGAATATGAATATTCAGGAAATCTATCAGAGGTATTATTAATTGCAATAATGATAATTTCTTTTATGATGTTGTTCTTAATCAAGCTGTCAGTTACTTCATCTATTCTCCAATCAATACCAAAAGTTGAAGTTGAGGGGTCAAAAACATTTTGTGCATCGTGAACGTATAATACAGGATATTTTTTATCTAAATCGTTATCATAATTTTCAGGAAGCCAAACAATGACATCTCTATCTTTTAACCCTTCATATTTCAAATTTCTAATGTATTCAACTTTACCTGTTATTTCAGATTTAATTGGCCTCTCATCTTTCCATAAAACAACATGATATTTTAATTCTTTATCAGTGTCTGCAATAACTTTATAGTTAGCTAAGACTTTCCCTTCATTGGATAACGCTTCATTTTGCCATGAACCTCTGGTGAATTTAAATTCCAGATTAGTTCCTTTTTCGAAAGAAAATTCATTAGTAAAAGTTGTATCATTTACTTTATCTAATTGTATAGAAGAGGGATCCCAGTTACCCAACTTGCCGTTATTGCCGGCAATATAAAATTTGTCTGAATAATTTTTATCTGTAGTTAAAATGATTTTTATTTTTACCATTTCCTGACATAAGCTTGAAAATGAAAAAATAATGAACGAGAAAAGTGTAAATATTAACTTCATAATTTTTATTTTTTGTTTTTTAAAAAATAGCATAGAAAGAGTTAGTAAAAAATTATTTTTCAAAATGTTGATAATCTTTTGAACTTCTCCAATTTCCGCCCCACTTCCAACCTAATTTTTTAAATTCTTTTACAATAGGGGAGTCATTGGATAATGTACCAGGAGCATCAACATTATATTTAGCATCTTTAGGGGAAACCTTACCATTCTTTATAAAAGGATTTAAGAAAGGATTTATATCAATGCCTCTTCCGAATGAGTGTTTTGAAATTACTTTTGTATTGGCAACTTTTCGATATTGAAATGCAGAGGTATTATTATCCAGCATTGATGCATCATCTGACCAATTGTATTTAACTATTGGAATTACTTTATTTATAGGAAATTTAATCTCTTTAATTAAAATAAAAATTTGTTTTATATCATTAACTAAATCTTTATTAATTAATAATTGTCCTCTGTGAAGTCTATTATCAAATGAATAGTATTCAACCTCTAACAGAACTAAACTCTTTTTTATATTATCTGGAACCCTACTATAAGCTAATGCTTCATTAAAGGTGTAATTTGCATCAATTATAACATCCTTTTGAGAAGGTGGAAACGAATTTATTATTAAAAATAATGTAAAGAGTATGATTTTCATTAATAATATAGATAATATGAAATAAAGTAATTTATAAATATATTTATTTAACAGTTTTAAAATAAAGGATAAATAATGAAAAAAATATGGGCATTAAGCCTAATTGTATTAATTATTACTGGATTCACATCAATGAATGCTCAAGTTCAAACTACTCCTACAGGAGTTCAATATCAAGATAACGTAAAAGGTTCCGGCCGTGTTGTAAAAGAAGGAGATTTAGTTAAACTTCATATTAATGGATGGATTATAAAAGATTCGACTGAAAAAGATGTATTTAGTGATTGGTCAAAAGATTCTACTAAAATGCAGGACAATCTCGGAAGTACAAAAGAACAAGGACAACCTCCTTTAAATTTTGTAGTTGGTTCAGGTCCATTAACTCCCGGAATGGAACAGGGAATTATTGGTATGCAACCAGGTGGAGTTAGAACTATTATTGTTCCTCCAGCATTAGCGTATGGAGAAGCCGGTCAAGGTCCTATCCCTCCTAAATCAAGAATTAAGGTTGTTATTGACCTTTTAGATGCACAAGAAGCTCCAAAAATTGAAAAATGGAGTGTTGATACTACTAAATATAAAACAACACCAAGTGGATTAAAGTATGTTATTCTTAAAGAAGGTACCGGAGAAAATCCTAAAACAAATGATATAGTTTCGGTTCATTATTCAGGATTTTTAACAAACGGTAAAAAGTTTGATAGCTCTGTTGAAAGAAATGACCCAATCAAATTTCCTTTAGGTACTGGAAGAGTTATTAAAGGTTGGGATGAAGGTATTGCATTGTTAAAGAAAGGTGCAAAAGCGCAATTTGTAATTCCACCTTCAATAGCTTATGGTGAAAGAGATATGGGAGTTATTCCTCCAAACTCTACTTTGATTTTTGATGTTGAGTTAGTTGATATTCAAAGTCAAAATCAAGACCAGAACAAACCCGAGCAAAAACAGGATGAACAAAAGAAAGAACAAAAATAATTTTTCTTTGAAGGCGGACTTAGTTCCGCCTTTTTTTTAATAGCTCAACATTAAACTAATAGCCTGCCTATAATATCCCATTCCAAATAAATTCAAATGATTCAAGATATGATATAGTTTGTAGATGTTTTCCCTATAATGATAATCTTTTAGAAGCGGATATATCTCATTATAAGAAGAATAAAAATCTGAAGTAAATCCACCAAATAATTTTGTCATAGCCAGATCAGCTTCGCGGTTCCCATAGTAAACAGCCGGGTCAATTAAGCAAGGTTTACCGTTGAAGCATAAGTAATTTCCACTCCATAAATCACCATGAAGTAAAGAAGGTTTTTCTGAATCATTTATTTCTAAAATATTTATATATTTTTTTTCAATATTCTTAAAAGCGTTTCTCAATTCGGAATCAGCATAGCCATTCTTTTCGCAAAGTCTAAATTGATAAAGTAAACGTTCATTGTAATAAAATTCTGACCAGACTAAATATTGCTGATTATTTATCTGAGGAGTTGAACCAATAAAATTATCTTCATAAAATCCATATTTATCCGATGTGTACTTATGTAGTTGAGCAAATTGCTCTCCAAAGGTTTTATAAAAATTCTTTTCAGAATTAGAAGTAGGAATATATTCCAAAATAATTAAATTCTTTTCTACAAAAACTACTTCAGGTACTTTAATAGTATTGGATTTTTTTAATTCTTTTAAACCATTTGCTTCCTTAATAAACATATTTACGCTGAGCTTAGCATTATACTTTATAAAATAGACTTCATTATTCTCAAGTGTTATTTTATAAGCATCATTAATACATCCACCGGTGAGAGAATCAGTCCTGATTATTTTTTTATTAAAAAAGTTTTCAACTATTTGTTTCATTTTTCTTTTTTAAATCTTTTTTTAAAATAATAAACAAATTTTTACAAGCATCTTCCAGAATATCCAGAACATAATTAAAATCTTTTTCAGTTCCATAATATGGGTCAGGAACTTCTTGAATATCGTGTTCTTTGCAGAACCAAGGCATATTATAAATTTTATTATTAAACTTTCCTCCTTTGTCCATTCCAATTAAACTATCACGTATATAGTTATCCATTGTTATTATATAATCAAATTCTAAAAAATCTTTTTGTTTAAATGGTCTGGAAAGAGTAATAAGATTAATCCCTCTTTTTTTAGCTGCTGCTATCATTCTGCTATCAGCATAATCGCCTTCGTGATAATCCAGTATGCCAGCGGAATCAACAATAATTTCATCCTGAAGATTATTGTCTTCAATTATTTTCATTAATATACCTTCTGCAGCAGGGGAGCGGCATATGTTGCCTAAACAAACAAAAACTACTTTAATCACATTTTACCTTTTTTATTTTAAGACTTAAAAATAAACAAATAGATAATGCTTAAAAAGTGGATACTTTAATTGAAAAGGATGTCTTATAAAAAGTACATGTAGAGCTATAATTTGATTAAATTGCTTGTTTTTACTTATTTTAAACTGGTATTTAATTTGCTTTATAGTATTTTTCTAAAAATATTTTCGGGAGCTATAATGAAGAAGTATTTAGCTTTTTTGCTTATTTTAATTAGTTATTCAGCATTCGCGCAGGATGGTTCGGCGGCTTTTAAACTGGGATTTTTTAATCCAGCTGACGCTGATGCAGGTTTTATTATTGGATATGAAGGTACTCATCGTGTTGATGAAAATTTTTATATAGGTTGGAGTTTTGATTGGTTCCATAGAAATTATACAGATAAGAAATTAGTTTCTGATTATAATCAGGTGTATCCTAGTCAAGGTGGAGAAGTAAATGAATTAAGAGCCAAAACTAATATACACGACCTTCCTCTAATGTTTGTTCTTAAAGCAGAATTTCCCATTGCTCCAAGAACATCTGCATATGGAACTGGTGGTTTTGGTGCAGAAATTCTTTTGATAAATTATAGAAATTTCCAAAATCCAGAACAAGATGATTTCCACGCAGCATTTGCTTTTAACTGGAGAATAGGAGCAGGGATGTCATATGCAATTTCAAGAAGATCAGATATTTTTGGTGAAATAACTTATCATAGTTCAGTGCCAAGTTGGGAATATCAAATTGAAGACCCATTAACTCACGTGAAGAGAACTTATGAGCGTGAATTTGATATGAGTGGTATGATGTTAAGAATAGGTTACAGGTTTTTCTATTAAAAAAAAGAGGAGCTTAGCTCCTCTTTTCAATTCTGTACAAACATGTATCCCCAATAACCTTAAATGGTTCAAGCTTAAAATTTTCTATATCTTTTTCTCTTGTCTGTACTGACCTTTCAAGTATAATCATTCCATCTTCAGCTAAATAATTATTTTCTAACAAACTATTTACAACATCATAAACATCATATTTAAAGAAGGGAGGATCAAGAAGAATTAAATTATAACCTGCATCTTTATATAAATTTGCGAACCTCTTTGCTTCCATTTTAAAAATCTTGCATTGCTCAGAAACATCTAAAGATTTAATATTTTCTTCCAAGTTTTTATAAATAACAAAGTTCTTCTCAACAAAATGAATTTCTTTAGCACCACGACTTAAGCATTCTAATCCTAATGAACCAGAACCGGCATATATGTCTAATACTTTTATATCTTCAAAATCAATAATGTTGTTAAGCAAATTAAATAATGTTTCTCGTACGCGGTCAGTTGTTGGTCTTATTAAATCGGAATCAGGAACATTGATTAATCTTCCTTTATATTCACCCGAAATTATTCTCATTCGCATAGTATACTTCTCTTAATTACTCCTAAAAGCGATGCCAACTGCAGAAGCAAACGAATTATGCTTTACTAAATATGAATTACTTCTCTTAACGGCATTCGAAACTTTGATATTTTCAAACGGATTACTTCTCACAACTTCAATTTCTAATTTTTTCCCTAATGCATTTACAATGTTAACAGAAACATCTTCACCTGAAATATAAAGTACATCAATCATTTCTTTAGTAACCAGAAGATTTTCATTTTCTTCAAGCTCATTATTTATTAAATCAGGAAGTTCACTAATATGATTAAAGAAATAATTTTTAAAAAATATAGTAGAGTCTTCTGAAGAAATTAAGAATGATGCTGCTTTATGGGAAATAAAAATCGAAGTCATAATTTCTTGGTTGTTATTTTCGTTATTCAAAGTTCTTTCTGCAGAAATATGACAATTATCTATGAACAATAAGTTTAAATTATTTGTTTTGCAGAACTTATTTATAGTATGTAAATACTTTCTTAAAGTAGTAATGATAATTGCTGAACTAAATCTATATAGTTTTGGTTTATTTACTTCAATAAATTGTAATACAGTATCTTTGATATTTACATGAGGCATACAGAGTTGCAATTCCCAATTAAATTCTTCCATTAAGTCATTGGGCAGAAGGGAAGATTCATATGGGCATTGAAGTAAATAAAAAATACTGGATGGTAATGTAAAAGAAACATTTTTACTGCTGAATTTACCTTGAAGTAATAATTCATCAAATGCAGATTGAAGTGTTGAAAGAATTTTAGGTTCTTTATCATTAACAAAATCAATAAATTCATTAAAATAGACTTCAGCCATATTATCAACAAGTAATTCACCATTATTATTCAGAACTTCAACAATTTGAAGTTTTGAATTCCAAATACTAATACCTGCCTGATGTTCCTGATTATTCAACATAAATTAATTATAAAATAATGAAGGGTTTAATTTTTTCGAGCTTTGATGGGCCAATTCCTTTTACTTTCAAGAGTTCATCAAAACTTGAAAAATTTCCATTTAAATTTCTAAATTTAATTATCTCCTGTGCTATCTTTTCTCCAATTCCCGGGAGTTTTTCCAGAAGAGCTTTATCTGCTTTATTAAGACTTATACTTTTAGGGGTTAAAGGTTTTTCTTTTTCAACAAAGATTTTATTCTCTGATTTTAATATTTCATCTTTAAGTTCAGTGCTCTCAGATTTAAAGATAGCTTCTTTAAAGACCTTTTCATCTTTTGAATAATTGTAAACCTTATACTTTGGATTATCAGTCAGGACAAAGTATTTAAATGAAGCTCCCGCTATTAAAGTAATGACAAGAAAAATAATTACATTAAATTCCTGTCTTGTAAAACCAAGTTTATCAGATAATTTTTTAAACATAAAAGATGAAAAATTATTTAGGAGGTATTAAGATAAAGAAAAAAACAATTAGAATAAAAAATAAAAAACCCACTATCAAAGTGGGTATAGAAAATAGTTAATAATAAAATTTATGAGAACATTTTAAAGAAATTCTTTTCATCAGAACTATCTTTTTTAAAGTTAGGCATTTCAGATAATTCTTTTAATAATTCTTTTTCCTTTGATGAAAGTTTTGAAGGAACTTTAATATTCACAATAATTATCTGGTCACCTGAACCGCCATGACCATAATGCTTTATTCCCTTATCCTTCATCTTAAGCATTTTACCCGGGTGAGTACCGGAATCAATTTTAATTTTAGCTCTACCTGTCAAAGTAGGTACTTCAATTTCACCACCTAATGCAGCTTCAGGGAATGTTACCTGAAGTTCATAAATTATATCATCACCATCACGTTTGAAGTACTGATGTTTTACTTCCTGGAAAATAACTATTAAATCTCCTGATGGTCCACCTCTTTTCCCGGCATTACCTTTGCCTTGAAGTGTCATATAATGACCTTCATGTACACCAGCTGGTATATCAATTTTTTCAGTTGTTTCTTCATTCACCCTGCCATCACCTTTACATTTACGACAGGGTACATCAACTACAATTCCTTCACCACCGCAATTATTACAAGGTTGAATATTTACAAACTGCCCAAATACTGACCTGCTAACTGAACGAACTTCACCAGTTCCCTGACAAACAGGGCAAGTCTTTGTAGATGTTCCTGCATCTGCCCCTGAACCTGAGCAAACATCGCACTTAACTTGTTTTTTAATTTTGATCTTTTTGGATGAACCTTGAGCAATTTCTTCAAGGGTTAACTTAATGGTTACTCTTAAATCAGAACCTGGAATTCCCTGACTTTTTCTTCTGCCTCTTGCTCTTTGCTGACCACCACCAAAGAAATCATCGAAAATAGAACCACCTGAAAAAATATCTGAGAAATGAGAGAAGATATCATTTAGATCTGAGAATCCCTGATTACCATAGCTTCCCTTAACTCCTTCATGCCCAAATCGGTCATATCTTGAACGTTTTTCATCGTTGCTTAAAACTTCGTAAGCTTCTGCTGCTTCTTTAAAATTTTCTTCCGCTGACTTATCATCAGGATTTCTATCCGGATGATATTTCATTGCCATTTTTCTATATGCTTTTTTAATATCTTCCTGGTTAGAATTTTTATCCAAACCAAGAACTTCGTAATAATCTCTTTTAGCCATTTATTATTTTTCTTCAGTATTTTTTTCAGAAATGTTGTAATCTTCGTTTACTATAACTTTGGAATGACGAATAACTTTATCTTTGTACATATATCCCTTTTCAAGTTCATCAAGAACAGTCATGGGCAAAGCACTTTTGTCTAAACGCTGCATAAGCGCTTCGTGAAAATTAACATCAAAATGTTGACCGGTACTTTCTATTCTTTTTACACCTTGCTCTTCAAGCACTTTTATGAATTTATCATAAATCAATTTAATTCCTTGTCTAAGTGCTTCTATGTTGGAGCTTTCTATATGTGCCAATGAACGTTCAAAATCATCAACAACAGGAAGAAGTTTCACAATAAAACTTTCAGCAGCATACTTTAACAAGCTAAGCTGGTCATCCTGAGTTCTTCTTTTATAATTTTCAAATTCAGCTGCTTTTCTAAGTAATTTATCTTTATAATCCTGAACTTCTTTTTCAAGTTGTTGTAATTTTGACTTTGATATTTCAATTTCATTTCTTAAAACTTCAATATTTTCATCTTCAGCACTATCTGTTATTTGTTTTTGTTGTTCTTCTTTATTTATGTTTTCCTGGTCTTGACCATTATTTTCTTTTTTAAATTTCATTATTTCTCCTTTAATTTTCAGTTCTTAGTACATTCGAAAGTAATTTCGCTACATAATCAACTATGGCAATTATTTTTGAGTAATCCATTCGTTTTGGTCCAACTACTCCCATTGTACCTGAAATATTTCCCATTTTATATTCTTTACTAATAAAACTATAATCACTTAATTTTTGATGCTGATTTTCTTTACCAATTGAAATGAAGACTCCATTAGCATCATTTGATTTTTCAAGAATATGAATAATAATATCTTTATCTTCAATTAACTCGATAACACTTTGGAATCTTTCAGGGTCCTCAAATTCAGGTTGTCTAATAACATTCTTTGCACCTGTCATTAAAATATTATCGTTGGTTTTAAATTCTTTGAAAATCTTATCAATTGAATCAACAAATAATCTAATTATTGGTTTTTGTTCATCATCAACGTCTTTGAATCTTTCAGTAAAAGTCTCTCTAATTTCTTTAAAAGTTAATCCAACCAGTTTTTCATTAAGTAGAGATTGTATCCTATCAATTTGAGATTCTTTAGCTGAAGTTGTTAGCTCCAGAGTTATAGTTTTTACTAAACCCTGTTTAATACTCATTACTACAAGAATCCTGAAGGGTGATAATTGTACAATTTGCAATTTTTCCAACTGAGCAGATTCAAATTTGGGATAACTAACATATGCTAATTGTTTGGTAATGCTGCTTAAAAGTTTAGATGCTATTCTAAAAAATTCTTCTTTTTCAATTACATCACTTTCCAGAGATTGCTGAATATATTTTTTATCTGAATTTTTTAGATGCTCAATATTCATTAAAGAATCTACATAGAATCTATAACCTTTATCAGTAGGTATTCTACCAGCAGAGGTATGAGGATGATTAATAAAGCCATTATCTTCCAAATCAGCCATTATATTTCTAACTGTAGCAGGACTTATACCAATATTGTACTTTTTGGTAATATTACTTGAGCCAACAGGAGCTGCAGTTAAGATAAATTGCTGAATCACATACCTTAATATGTTCTTTTCACGTTCGTTTAATTCTATGCTTAGCATGATTTTCTAATAAAAACTACAAGATATAAATATACTAAAATTTTAGGTTTTAAAGGATATCATATTTCTATCACAACTTACTATTTGAACTAAAAAAAGTTTCATTTTTTTAATATTTTAGTCACAATTATAATAATTAGAAATAAATGAAATATTCCTTAATTGCTATAATATTTATTCTGATATTTTATGGGTGTGGAGGTATAGACCCATCTCCAATATCTATTTCTGAGCAGAAGCCAGGTTTTTCAGGGACAATTACATTTTTGGGGGATTGGCCTTTAGATGTTAAAAGAACCCATTTAGTTGTTTTTAAGGATATTCTAAACTCTCCTGATGATTTTAGCATTTTAAATATTAGATATGTTAGTCTTGAAATACCATCTGGTGTAAGTACTTATAATTACAACTCTCTTGATTCAAGTTATATTCCTATAAAGGAAGGGGAATATTCATATATTGCTGTAGTTCAATCAAAAAATGATACTCTTTCCCTTGAAAGAAAAGATTGGTTTGTTATTGGATTGTATTATAATAATAATGATACTACCAAACCCGGCAAAATTGTTATTCCTCCAAATACTTTAACTACTGGAATAAATATTATTTGCGATTTTAATAATCCTCCTCCTCAGCCATCGGGAGGTGGAAAATGAAAATTTTTATCTTCTTTTTATTTATTGCTCCGCAGATTTTCTGTCAAACTTTTAATATTGAAGGTAAAGTAGTTGATAAAAAGAATGAACCTCTACAATATGTTAAAGTTAATGTTAAGGAGTTACAAGTTTTAAAAGAAACTGATGAAACTGGAAAGTTTAGTTTTACAGGTTTAAATCCAGGTAATATTACGTTAGAATTTTTTCTTCAGGGATATGCAAAACACGACCTTCAAATTCAATTAGATACTAATGTTACAAACTTGATTATTCAATTGGATGAACAATTTGTTCAAAAAGAAGAAGTCATAATAACGGCCAATAAACACGAAAACAGGATTGAAGACCTGACTATAAGTGCATCAATCTTACCTGGAGAAATAGTTCAAAACAGAAATGATAACTCAATCTCAGAGGCTTTGAAATATGTTCCTGGTGTCTCTGTGGTTATGGATCAGGTAAGTATTAGAGGGTCATCTGGATACACAAGAGGGGCAGGTGCCAGGGTTTTGTTTGCAATCGATGGTTTTCCATTTTATTCAGGTGATACAGGAGAAATAATTTGGGAAATGTTTTCATCGGATGTTATTAAGAAAGTTGAGGTGGTTAAAGGAGCTTCAAGTTCTTTATATGGAGCAGGTGCATTAGGAGGAATTATTAATGTTATTACTAATAATGAATATAAACAAGGTACTATTGTAAAAACCTCAGGTGGGGTGTATGATAATCCTTATTACTCTCAATGGAAGTGGAGTGATAGACCAAGATTTTTTAACACAATATCAGTTTCTCATAGCGACTTTATTGATGACTTCAGATTCAATGTTTCCTTACTGAGATTTGAGAATGATGGTTACAGGGAGAATGGATTTACAAGAAGACATATTGTATTTGTAAATTCAGGATATAAATTCAACGATAGAACAAACCTTAATTTTATTTTTAATTACATAAATCAAAAAAATGGTTCATTTCTTTATTGGAAGAATTCTGCTGAAGCTTTAAAAGATAATGAGAATAGCCAGTATGTTGCTTCCAACAGAGCAATGTTTGGATTAGATTTTTCTTCTCTGTTATTTGGAAATTTTTCTTATACCATAAAAATTTCAGATTTTCTTTCCGATTGGAAAGATCAATCTGTTTCACAAAATAAATCTAAATCTAATATGGTGAGGGGAGAGGTTCAGGTAACCGGAAATATTACTGATAAATTATTTTTAATCTCCGGGGTTGAAAGTTATTATTCAAATGTAAATTCAAATATCTTTTCAAAAAAATCTTCTTCTACTTTTGGTGCATACTTTCAATTAGAACAAACTTTTTTTCAAAAATTATCTGCTAATTATGGATTGAGATTTGATTATACTAAAACTGAAGATGTAAAATCTCAAAACTCTTTGTCTCCAAGAATTGGAATAAACTTTAAGCTTAATGATTTTATAACTTTGAGGTCAAACCTGTCTTATGGTTTCAGGTCGCCATCATTGGCTGAGGTTTTTACTACGACAACAGTTAGTGGAATAATAATAAGACCTAATCTCAATTTACTCCCTGAAAATAATTATACATTTGAAGCAGGTACTTTATTAAAATTTGACCCGGTTAATATTGATGCTGCTATTTACTATAGCAGGTATAAAAAACTAATTGAAGCAGTAGTTGAACCTTCAGGTAGATTTATTCATTTTGAAAATTTAGCTGATGCTGAAATAAAAGGTTTTGAATTTAGTTTATCAACGAAAATGTTTAATGATTTATTAAATTTAAAAGCCGGTTATAATTTTAATTTAGCATCGGATATAAATACAAAAAAATCTTTAAAGTATAGGTCAAAACATATATTTAATACTAATGTAGGTTTTAATCTTGAACCCTTTGCTATTGGATTTGATTATAGATTTTTAAGTAAACCTGAAGAAATTGATTGGCTGCTGGTAGATTTGGGAATTATACCGGAAGGGAATAAAATAGTAGATATTCACGTTTTTGACTTTTATACCTCCTATAATCTTTTAATTTTGGATATGCCAATTAAATTGTTTTTTAATGTAAAAAATCTATTTAATTATAATTATGTAGAAATGATAGGGAACTTAGGTCCCATTAGAAATTACTCACTTACTGTAGAACTAAACTTATAAAATATGTTAATTGATACTCACGCCCATTTGTTTTTCCCAAATTTCGAAAATGATCTTGATGAGGTTTTGAAAAGGGCAGAAGAAAATAATATTCAGAAAATAATTATTCCTTCAACTGATATTAAAACAGCTTACCAGGTAATAAGTTTAATTGAAAAATATGATATGCTTTATGGTGCTGTTGGTGTACATCCTCACGATTCCAGTAATTGGAATGAGAATGATTTAGAAATTTTATCAGAACTTGCAGATCATCCCAAAGTTGTAGCCATTGGTGAGACAGGGTTGGATTACTACTATGATTATTCTCCCAAGGAAATGCAACAGAAGGCATTTAGAGACCAATTATTATTAGCTTTGGATAAGGATCTTCCTATAGTTGTTCATAATAGAGAAGCGGACAAAGACATTATAAACATTATTAGAGAATTCAAGGGTTCTATCCTTAAAGCTCAATTTCATTGTTATAGCGGGAATGCAGAAGATGCTGCAGAGCTTGTCTCTCTTGGGCATTATATTTCTTTTACAGGAAATATAACTTTTAAAAAATTTGATGCTTTAAGAAATGTTGTCAAATTTACAGACATAAACAGAATTTTAATTGAAACAGACGCTCCCTTTATGACTCCTGTTCCTCATCGTGGTAAAAGGAATGAGCCCTCATTTGTTACTTTTACAAATAAACAAATTGCCGAAATTAAAAATATGCCTGTAGAAGAAGTTGCAAAAATTACTGCCAATAATGCTCATAAACTTTTTGGATTAGGTGAGCCTGAAAAGACAGATTATACTTACCCTCTTTACAATGGATTATATGTTAATATCACCAACCGATGTAATGCCAGCTGTTATTTCTGTGATAGAAATGGGGAAGCTAAGCTAAAAGGATTTAATTTGAAGATGCAAAAAAAAGATGAGCCTAATGCTGAAGTTTACATAAAAGAGATTGGTGACCCTAAAAAATACGAAGAAATTGTATTTTGTGGTTATGGTGAACCAACTATTAGATGGGGTGTTGTAAAAGAAATTTCTGAATTTGTGAAGAAAAATGGTGGAAAAACACGTCTTAATACCAATGGACACGGAAATATTATAAATAAAAGGGATATTACTCCTGAAATGAAGGGGTTAATAGATATTATTTCAATATCTTTGAATTCGATGGACCCGGCTCAATATGGCAACATAATGGGTTTAAATGAGACATTCTTCCAGAAAATGATTGATTTTGCTCAAAAATCAAAGAATTATGTTGATAAAGTAGTTATGTCAATTGTTTCTCTTGATGAAGTTGAATCGGAAAAAGCTCGAAAGTTTGTTGAGGAAGAGTTAGGTTTGGAATTCAGGATTAGGCCATATTTTTAGTCGTATTTATCAAAGGTTACATACAAAATTATAGTATAAAAATCTACTTGATTTTAGTTATTTATAATAATACTTTTTAGCTACAGTTTTAATCCTTTGGGAGTATTCATGTCCTTTTTTGACTCAGATTATAGTCATGACGATAATTATATAGATGAACCTAACCAGGGTTCATTCGACTTCGATAAGTGTATTGAGATAGTCAACTCCGGAAGTGTATATTCTTCTACAGATTACCTGGAAGATTCTGTTCAATATTTTATAGAGAATGAAAAATATACTGAAGCTTTAACCATAGTTAATTATTTATTAGATATTTTTCCTTATAATTCAGAGTATTGGCTTAAAAAAGGGAACGTCCTTAATGATATGTTTAAATTTATTGATGCATTAGAGTGTTATAATAAATCCTTATCTTTAAATCCTTTCGATAACGAAACTTTAATATATAAAGCAGCTACTGAAGAAAACCTTGGACAAATTAATGAGGCTCAGGAAACTTTAAGTTCCATTCTTAATACAGATCCAAGTAATGAAGATGCTTTGTACAGCTTGGGACTTATATATCAGAAAAAAAGTGACCATAAAAAAGCTATCGAATATTTTAATCAGGTAATTGCAAATAATGCTAACCATGAAGAAGCATATTTTGAGTTAGCACTTTGCTATGATAATCTTGGTAATTTTGAGCTGGCATTACAATCTTATGATAAGTTCCTTGAACTTGAACCATATAATGCAAATGCGTGGTATAATAGAGGTATTGTTCTTGTTAAAATGGGTAGAACTGAAAATGCATTAGATAGTTATGACCTTGCTTTAGCTATAAATGATAAAATGACAAGTGCCTGGTTTAATAAAGCAAATTTATTAGCTGATTCCGGAAAACTACAACAGGCAATTGAATGTTACAATGCTGTTCTTGAAATTGATGAAGAGGACGAAGCTTCCTGCTTTAACATTGCAAATGTATACGAAGAGCTGGGAGATTTAAACAAAGCTATAAAATTCTATACAAAAGCAATTGATATTAATGAAGAGTATTTTGATGCATACCTTGCAAGAGGTTATTGTTATGATTCTATTGGTAAATATCAATTAGCACTTAAAGATTTTAATAAATCTATTTCCTTATCAAACAATAATGTTGAAGCCTGGTATGCTAAAGCTGATTTGGAATATTCTCTTGGTCAACTTCAAAAGGCTGTCGAAAGTTATACATCAGCAATAAAAATTGACCCGGATAATTTTGAAATATGGTATAATTTAGCTGAAACATTAAGTGAAATGGGTAACTGGCTTGAAGCATTAAATGCTTATAATCAGTGTATTAGAATAAATCCAAAAGATGCTAATACATATTACAGTAAAGCCAAAGTCAACTTTATATTAAGCCGTCCACACGAAGCTGTAGAATGTTTAAAATCTGCATTCAGTTTGGATCCTTCAATAAAGTCAGAGTTTGTTAAGGAATATCCGGAAATAAAATCTTCTAAACTCTTGAAGAAGTTATTGGGTGATTTTAATATTTAATCAGACTGAATCAGATAGGTAATGAAAAATTCTTTTTATTTAAACACAGGGATAATTGGGTTAATTGGTCACCCTATTAAGCAATCATACTCCCCATTTATTCATAATGTAGCTATCGAGCTTAAGAAGCTTGATTATATTTATTTGCCTTTTGATGTACCATCAGCAAATTTAAAGAACGCTTTAAAGGGAATGTTAGCCTTAGGATATAAAGGTTTTAATGTTACAATACCTCATAAAGTTAATTTAATACCATTGGTTCATAATGTTTCAGAGGAAGCATCTATTATTGGTGCGGTAAATACAGTTGTTAATGATATGGGTAAACTTACAGGTTATAATACAGATGTGAATGGTATAATGGAAACTTTGCTTCCTTATAAAGACCAAATTGCAAATAGGGAAGTTACCTTAATTGGTGCCGGTGGTGCAGCCAGAACAATCATTTATGTTTTAATTAGACATTTTAAACCTGAAAAGATTAACTTAATCAATAGAACAGAAGAGAGAGCAGAGGGATTAAGAGTTTATTTCAAAGATAAAATGAGATATGAAAATTTTGAAACCTTTGAATTATTCCCTCCAATTGTCCAGAAAATTTTAGAAAGATCCAAGCTGATAATTAATGCTACACCTGTTGGAATGTTCCCTGATATAGATGATGCAGTTACTTTATTAGATAGTTCATTTCATAAAGACCAAATTGTTTTCGACCTCGTTTATAATCCTCCTAAAACAAAATTACTTCAAATGGCTGAAGCAAAGGGTGTAGTATGTTTAGATGGACTAAAAATGTTAGTCTATCAAGCTGCAAAATCTTTTAAACTTTGGACTGGAGAAGATATGCCAATTGAAGAAGTTCATAAATCTTTACAATTAATGATTTTAGATTAGCAAAAAAGTTGATATATAAATAACATTTTAGTAATTTTGCTGACTTAAAAAAATACGCCGGAGTGGCGGAATTGGTAGACGCGCTGGACTCAAAATCCAGTCTGGCTCACACCAGGTGCCGGTTCGAGTCCGGCCTTCGGTACGACAGATTAAGCCTTGAAGAAAATTCAAGGCTTTTTTTTTATTTCCTGAGTTGTTCTGCCAAGCCGATGAGAAGGCCTTCAGGACCCCGTATATAACATAGTCTGTATAAATCTTCATACTGAACCACTTCTCCAACCAGTTGAGCACCATGTTTGCTGAGCCTTGATAACATTTCGTCAAGGTCTTCAACGGCAAACATGACCCGAAGATAACCGAGAGAGTTTACAGGAGCAGTCCTATGATCCGAGATAGGGAGGGGAGTGATAAAACTGGAAATCTCAAGTCGGCTGTGACCATCAGGTGTTACCAGCATAGCAATTTCTACTTTCTGAGAGTTCAATCCTGTTACCCGACCAGCCCACTCTCCTTCGATTATAGTACGCCCTTCAAGTCTCAACCCAACCTCCATAAAAAAAGAGACAGCATCATCAAGTGATTCGACAACTATGCCGACATTGTCCATTCGAATTAATTTATTTTTTATCATGCTTTACATATTTATAATTAATAAGAAAGGGAAGGTGGATTATTTTTTTTAAATTCCAATTGTTAACAATCACCTGCAACTTATATCAAAAAGTTTCAAATTATCCCAAGCATCATCCTATTCTCAAATAATAAAAATATTTTAACTTTGAGAATTCTTTGAAGGTTTTTTTTACAATTAAGATAAAGGTCTTATTATAAGGACCTTATCTTTTTCAAAAGAATGAATGCATTAATAAAAATTTTTTTCTCAGAATCATTTTTTTCGCTTCGGAAAAATCATCTATATATATTTAAAATCGAAATTTTTCATTTTCTATTCCTTTTATTATCTTTAATTCCATCATTCATTTATCTAGGAAAACTTATGAACAAATTTCTTTACATTTTATTTATAGTTCTTACAGTCTCCTCGAATATTTTATCACAGAACAAAGCAGCTGATTATTTATTAAAAGCTGAAATGAATCCCAAAATTGTTCAGGTTGCAGTAACTGAAGCAGCAAAACTAAACCAGCCAAAAAGTATTTATCTACCTCAAGGAATTTTTATTGACCTGGTTGGTATTGAAGATGGCAAACCAGTTTATGTTGTAATGTATAATCTTGCTAATCCGTTTGATGACTGTGAGGTTATGGATTATGAACAAATAAAAAATAATTTTGATTTAAATACCGCACGATTACATTATACCGACGGTTCAGTTGTTAACGAGACTTTAGGTATGCCGGAACCATCTTCTAAGAGACTTACCAGATTTCTAATGTTTGTAGAGTCTACAAACGATCGTGTATCCACTCTTGACCCTATTACAGGAGATGTAATTAATTTAAATTACTTAAGCGGTGGTGGATTAAATCTTCCACAGCAGGCAAGATTAACTCCATGGGGTTTTATATCATTATCAGATCAGAATGCAGATTTTGTTAACAGGTATGATACTCTTGGAGTTTATACATCCATTTTTGCACCAGCTGGAGGAGTCAATACAGCAATCCTTGATAACGTTAGAGGACACAATTACCTTAATGGTAAACTGCTTGTTTCAGTTGCAAGCAGCGCAAATGCAAATTCGATAGTTAGGTTTGACTCAGCCGGTAATTTTGTCGATTACTTTATTGCTCCAAGTGGCGGAGGTTTAAATAGCCCTTATGATATTCTCATACGCTCAAATGATGTACTTATTTCAGCTTCCGGAACTGATAATGTCATAAGATATGATTTAAGCGGGAATTTTCTTAATGTTTTCTGTACAAGAACTAACTTCTTTCCCCAACAGATGTATGAAATGACTGATGGAAATATTTTACTTGCTGATTTTGGAGTAGGCGGTGGATTAAGAATATATTCACCGACAGGAGATTCAATTGCTTTATTTAGCGTATTAACTGCCTTGCGTGGAGCTTATAAACTTGGCAATGGAAATTATCTTGTTACGAATGCTGCAGGATTACACGAATTATCATCAACCGGTTCTGTAGTCAGGACTATAATATCGGGTGTAGCAGGAAGGTTCATCAATGAATATGATTTGGGTGTAATTCCTGTTGAACTTACTTCATTTAATGCGGTACTAAATAATAGTTATGTTGATCTTAAATGGTCAACAGCAACTGAACTTAATAACCAAGGTTTTGAAATCGAAAAAAGTATCAACAATATTAGTTATACAAAAATAGGATTTGTAAACGGTGCCGGTAATTCAACTGACATTAATAATTATTCATTTAGAGATAAAGAATTAGGCTCAGGTAAAATTTATTACAGGCTGAAACAACTGGACTTCAATGGTGCATTTAATTATTCAAATGTAGAAATCGTTGAGAACTCTTCACCTCAGCAATTCTCCCTGGAACAAAATTATCCTAATCCTTTTAATCCTGTTACAAAAATTAAGTTCAGCATTCCATCAGACCATTTTATTACACTCGAAGTATTCAATGTGTTAGGCCAAAAAGTATCTTCTGTATTCAGCGGAAATATCCAAGCAGGAAGCCATACAATGAGCTTTAATTCTTCAGAATTAAATTCCGGTGTATATTATTATAAACTTACCGCAGGAAATAATTCTTCAGTTAAGAAGATGATAATAATGAAATAAGAATTTCTGTACTAATTCTAAAATAGAAAGCCTTGAAATTCTTCAAGGCTTTTTTAATTAATTACCGGCAGGAATTGAGAGATGTTCGTGGACAATCAACCAGGCTTTTTCTTTCTTCTCCAAAATAACCGTCCAGCGAATTTCGAGAGAATCCTTTTTTTGATTTTTATCTACGGTGTCCTGGTTTAATGTTGAGGTACCATAAGCAAAGTTCCCATTTATATGAACTATTGCATCCTCACCAACTGTGTACTTCATAGAACTTAATGTTTTGAAGTATTCTTTTGCTCCTTCAGAATAGGATTTCCATCCAACATATTTAAATGGTGTAACATCATAAAATACGTTAATAGATGAAGTGTCATAATATTTTGAGGCGTTCGTTGGATTAAGAGTACTCCAGGAGTTATTAATTTCCTTCATCAGTGTGATGTCAGGTTTATTTTTTTGTGCATTCGTTGTGAAGAAGAATAGAGGAAATAATAAAAAAATTAAAATAACAATTTTCATTTTCTAGCCTTATGATGTGTAATTTTAAGGATTATGATAAGGAAATAAAATTACACAAACAAATATTTTAATCTATTGTCATATTCAAAAAGATTGATTAAGTTTATATAAAAATTATCATTATCAAAATTTTTTATTATGAAGACTAAAATATTATTAATCTTTCTTTTTACTTTTCTATTTGTACATACAAGTTTTTCTCAATCAACTATTGAAGTTGCTGACTCAAACCTTTATAAAAAAGCAGTTGAACTTGCAAAGAAGTATACAATCATTGATACCCACATTGACCTGCCAATCTGGTTGGATGAGGAGTGGTTTGACTTGTCTGTTAAATCAAATAAAGGGGACATTGATTATATCCGGGCAATGGAAGGAGGGATGGATGTTGGCTTTATGGCAATTTATACTTCTCCAAGTCTTGAAGGTACAGGAAAATCAAAAGCTAAAGCGGATACTCTTATAGATATTGTTTATAAAATTGAAAGTACCTGGCCTGATAAATTTAAAGTTGTTAAATCTCCAGGTGAAATTGAAAATAATTTAAGTAAAGGAAAGCTTCTACTTGCAATGGGAATGGAAAATGGCTCACCCATTGAAAATAAGTTAGATAATCTAAGAACATTTTATGATAAAGGAATACGTTATATAACTCTTGCTCATTATAAATGGAATCATATCTGCGACTCAGCAAATGATCCTGAAAAGAAATGGAATGGATTAAGCCCTTTTGGAGAACAAGTAGTTAAAGAAATGAACAAACTCGGTATGATGATAGACTGTGCACACGTAAGTGATAGTACAGTTTATGATGTTTTAAGAATAAGTAGAGCCCCCATTGTTGTAACACATACTGGATGTCGATATTTTGTTCCTGGTTCGGAACGTAATGTAAGTGATAATGAAATTAAATTGATTGCTCAAAAAGGCGGAATAATACAAATTGGTTTTGGAAGTTTTTTTCTTGTCTATGATTCCTGGAAAGCAATGGAGGATAATGAAAAGGCTGTACAGGAATTTGCTAAGAACAATAATCTTGATGAACACAGCAAAGAAGTTAGAGAATTCTCCCAAAAAATATGGTTAAAAAACCCTATGAAGAAAGCATATGTAAAAGATGTAGTTGACCATATTGACCACATTGTTAAACTTGTTGGCGTTGATTATGTGGGAATAGGTAGTGATTATAATGGTATTGGTGATGGCAGTATTGTAGTTGGATTAGAAGATGTATCCAAATTTCCAAATTTAATTTATGAACTCCTTTCAAGAGGTTACAGCAATGAGAATATTCAAAAAATTATGGGAGGTAACTTTTTAAGAGTTTGGAAAAATATTGATAAAGTTGCTAAGAATTTAAGGTAGATTAAATTTGATGCATATCTAAGTATATTTTAAAAATAATTATATATTATAATTGTTAAAGGAAGGATAATAGATGCATTATTCAATATTTAAAGATGAAAATGAACAGTGGAGATGGAAGTTAATTGCTTCAAATGGAAGAAGTATTGCTGCTTCAGGTGAAGGATATTTAAATAAGCAGGATTGTTTGAATGCCATAAATCTTGTTAAAGAATCTTCTGAAGCAAAAATAAATTACAATTAAAAATAAAATATGAAAAAATTAGAAACCCACAGCCAATTGTGGGGTTTATTTTAAAATTATATTATGAAGTTAAACGATATTTCATCTTTAAGAATAATTAACCAACAAATTGATCAAAGTAAATTCAATTCGGTTAAGCTATTAGTGGGGCATATGGGTGCAATGCAGGCTCAGGATTTTCTTATGGCTAAGTATGCTATTGGTTTGAGGGTTAATAATGCTGATGATTCAATTGTTTCTGAAGCTATAAATAATGGTGATATTATTCGTACTCATCTTTTAAGACCCACCTGGCATTTTGTGTCTTCCGATAATATTTATTGGATGCTTAAATTAACTGCACCTCGAATTAAAAAAATATTGAATTTCAGAAATAAACAATTAGGTTTAGATACTGCTTTATATAAAAAGAGTAACAAAATTATTGAGAAAGCTTTAACGGGGAATAATAATTTAACCAGAGAAGAATTAATTTCTATTTTAAAGAAGAATAAAATTGATGTTGATGAAAATAGAGCTTCTCATTATTTAATGGAAGCTGAAATTATTGAATTAGTATGCAGCGGCACAATAAAAAATGGAAAGCAGACTTATGCACTTCTTGATGAAAGGATTACCAGGAAAGATAATTTAAGCAGGGAAGAGGCTTTAGCTAAACTTGCAGAACTATATTTTACCAGTCATGGTCCAGCTACTGATAAAGATTTTTATTGGTGGTCAGGTTTAACAATTAAAGAAGTTAGAATAGCAATAGAATTAATATCAAAAAAATTTAATGTAGAAAAAATAAATGAAGAAAACTACATTTTCAAAAATCCCTCCAAGTTTATGAAAAATAGCGGAGTTTATTTATTACCCGCATATGATGAATTTGTAATCAGCTATAAAGATAGAACTGCTTTACTTCATCCGGATAATCATGAATCAGTAATTTCAATGAATGGGATTTTTAAACCTACGATTTTGGTAAATGGGAAAGTTGCAGGTATTTGGAAAAGAGTTACAAAAAATAATGTAATTAAAGTTGAAATAAATTTATTTGGAAAAGTAAATTCGCTAAATAAAAACCTCATAGAAAAAGCTGTATCTAAATATTCAAACTTCCTCGGTAAAGAAGCAAATATTGTAATGTGAGATATTGGCATCCTTGCCTTCCTGTACTTTGAAGTTTATTATCTTCAAATTAACTTTGCTTCAATAATTTTGAGGATAAATGGAATCTGTTTCTTTATTCCCTTTCAATGATTACTATCTTTTTTACATTGGATTTACACTTTTTGTTTTTGTAATTCTTGCTATTGATTTAGGAGTATTCCATCGTAAGGCTCACGAAGTATCATTTAAAGAATCACTTACATGGAGTATAATTTGGATTACTCTTGCACTTATATTTGGATATTTGTTCTATGTTTATGCATTATGGAAATTTAATAATGATCCTCAACTTTTAGCGATACCCGGCTTTAACCCGGATTTGGCAGCAAAAACTTCTGCTTTAGAATATTTAACCGGATATATTGTAGAAAAATCACTTGCAGTTGATAATATATTTGTATTTGTTGTTGTTTTTAATTTCTTCGGAATTCCTGCAATTTATCAACATAGAGTTTTATTTTTTGGAATCATAGGTGCTCTTTTTTTTCGGATAATTTTTATTGCTTTAGGGGCTATTTTACTTCAGTATCAATTCATTGTAATTATATTTGGAATATTCTTAATCCTTACTGGATTTAAAATCCTTTTTGCTCCTGAAAAACCTTTAAATCCTGAAAAAAATCCTGTAATAAAATTATTTAAGAAATTCTTTAAGGTTACACCAAATCTTGAAGGCCAAAAATTTTTCATAAAAAAGGAAGGTATACTTTTTGCAACTCCATTATTTATAACTCTACTTTTTATTGAAGTATCGGATATTATTTTTGCAGTTGATTCAGTTCCGGCAATTTTTGCAATTACTAAAGAGCCTTTAATTGTTTTTACATCAAACATATTTGCGATACTTGGTTTAAGAGCAATGTATTTTATGCTTGCAGGTGTAATAGATAAATTCATTTATTTAAAATATGGTTTAGGTTTGGTACTTGTTTTTGTGGGATTGAAAATGGCTTGGTTGAATGATTTATTTGGCGGAAAATTTCCGATTGTTTTATCATTGTTAATTATTATTGCAATTATTGGCGGTTCCATCTTGTTATCTTTAATAATAACTAAAAAGAAGGTTTCCGGAGAGGAGTAATACTATTTTCTTCCCCTTGCTCTATAAAACTTTTTTCTTTTTATTTATTTTATGATTATAAATTTATTCTTAACAGCTTTAGCAGTATTTTTACTAAACCTACCATTTGGATATTGGAGGTCTAAAACTAAAAAGTTTTCATTTCAATGGTTTATTTCCATTCATATTCCCATACCTTTTGTGGTTTTATTAAGAATTTATTCGGGAATAGGGTTCGAATTTTATACTTATCCTATCATAGTAGGTGCTTTCTTCCTTGGGCAAGTACTTGGTAAATCACCAAGGATAGCAATTCTAGCCAACTATTTACTAGCATTCTTCATTAAGTAAAAAAAATCTTTTATAAAAAAAACTTTTATATATATGAATAATATTATTGATTTAAATATTATAATTATTTAGATTAAGTCTAAATAAAGATAAATATTTATATGAAGATAATTTTACTTTTTCAATTTATTATATCCACAGCACTTTTAGCTCAGGATGATAAATTTAACTATGATTTTAACGCAACTTTGACAAGCAGGTTTATCGGCAGAGGGGTAGATTGCAGCAAACAAAATTTTGGTCCTCATATTCAGCCAACATTAAATTTAAATTATAAACTGGATGATAGTAATATACTGTCATTAAGTACCTGGAGTACCTGGGGGTTGATAAATGAGTATAGTGAATTAAATATTTCCGCCATTTATGCATATTCCTTTAAATTCGGAGAAATTTCATTAGCTATAACAGATTATTACTTTCCTTATTTAAAAATGCCTTTCCTGAAGATTCAAAATAATAATGGTGAAGGTTCACATACTTTTGATGCAGCTATAAGTTACTTAGGTCCTGAATCATTTCCGATTAATTTTACAGCCAGCAATAATTTTTATAACAATATTGAAGGCGAAAAGACTTTTTACAGCGAAATAGGGTTTCCTTTGGAAATAAATGATAAAATATCTGTAGATACCTTTATTGGTGGAGCATTAGGAAAAAGCAGCTGGTATGAGGTGGAGTCTAATAAGTTTGAAATAATTCATACTGGATTTTCATTTAATTATAAAATTAAGTTAATGGATAATTTTTCATTACCTGTTAGCTTATGGTTTATTGCAAATCCACATCAAAATAAAAATTATACCGGGGTTTCTTTTAGTTTTACATATAATTAAGGGCAAAAAGTAAAAAATAATTGATTTCCTCTTTAAATTTTAAGCTGACATAATTATCTTAGGAATAGATTTTTGTAACTAATTTCACTTAATTAATGTCAACTTATTCTATCGTACTTGTTGCTTTCGGTTTATCTATGGATGCCTTTGCAGTATCAATTACCAACGGGATGAACAGTAAGAGCTACATATTAAAGCAAGCTTTCAAAATAGGTCTATTGTTTGGTTTATTTCAAGCTATTATGCCATTAATTGGATATATAGCTGGGGTCGAAATTAAGGAGTATATTGCTAATATTGATCATTGGATAGCCTTTACTCTATTGATGTTCCTTGGTTTAAAAATGATTACCGATGCTATTAAAAATGAAACTGAACCTGAGACAAAGCTTAAATTTTCCAATAATATTTATGTTATTTTACTTCTTGCAGTTGCAACAAGTATTGATGCATTGGTTGTTGGATTAAGTTTATCAATCATTGGTGTGGCTGTGTTGATACCTGCAATCATTACTGGTATTATAACCTTTGCAATGAGTTTTATCGGCGTTTCAATTGGAGGGAAGTTTGGTAAAATATGTGGTAATAAGTTTGAAATTATTGGCGGACTTGTTCTTTGCTTTATCGGTATAAAAGTTTTAATCGAACATTTAGTAAAATAAAAACAAATATATGAATCTTGTTGTAGGTAGAAAGCCTGTTCTTGAAGCTTTAAATTCAAATGAAAGTATTGAACAGGTATTTATACTATTTGGTCAAAAGGGGGGAATTATAGATGCCATTATGGTTGCCGCTAAAAAGAGAGGAATTAAATGTAACATCGTCAAACAAGATAAATTCTTATCAATAACCAATCATCCCAATGCACAAGGTGTAGCAGCTAAAATAGAATCTTTCAAGTATTATGGCTTAATTGATTTAATTAATAATTCAAAAGAAAAAAAATATCCATTACTATTGTTATTAGATTCAATCCAGGACCCGCATAATCTGGGGGCAATTTTAAGAACAGCAGAGTGCTCAGGTGTTGATGGAGTTATTATAACCAAACATAATAGTGCATCAATTAATGAAACAGTCCGTAAAGTATCTGCCGGAGCAACCGAGCATTTAAAAGTAAGTGTTGTAAATAATCTGGCTAATGTAATAGACCTTCTTAAAGAAAATAGTTTTTGGATTGTAGGTTCCTATCTTGTTGGTGCAAAGGAGTTTACTCAAGTTGATTACAAAATGCCTACTGCATTAATTATGGGAAATGAAGAAAAAGGCATTAGACACCTAATAGCCGACAAATGCGATTTCCTTGTAAAAATTCCAATGATAGGAAAAATCCAATCGCTTAATGTTTCTGTTGCAACAGGTGTTCTACTTTTTGAAATATTAAAGCAAAGAAATATTTCTAATTAAAATAGTCCTTCTACTGATAAATACCTTTCACCGGTATCATAACAGAAAGTTAAAATTTTTTTTCCTTTTTCAATTTCAGGAAGTTTCTTATTTACTGCTGCTAATGCTGACCCTGATGATATACCTATGAACACTCCTTCTTCAGCAGCTGCACGCTTAGCAAATTTGTATGAATCTTCTTTATTAACCTTAATAACTCCATCAAGCAAATCGGTTTTCATTATGGAAGGAATGAATCCTGCACCTAAACCTTGTAGTGGATGGGGTCCAGGTTGACCACCGCTTAAAACTGCTGATTGTTCCGGCTCGACAGCGAATATTTTTAGGTTCGGCATTTTAGGTTTTAGAACTTGACATAGAGCAGTTATATGTCCACCTGTGCCAACTCCAGTAATTATGTAATCAAGTCCATCTTTGAAATCTTCTAAAACTTCTTGAGCAGTTGTATCTCTATGTATTTTTGTATTTGCTTCATTATCAAACTGCATTGGCATCCAGGCGTTACCTTTTTCTTTAACCAACTCTCGTGCTCTTTCAATAGCCCCCTTCATTCCTTTTTCCCGAGGTGTCAGGTCAAATTCGGCACCGTATGCTGACATAATTTTTCTTCTTTCAACTGACATTGATTCAGGCATAACCAGAATAAGTTTGTACTTCTTTACAGCAGCAGCCATTGATAATGCAATTCCGGTATTTCCGGAAGTCGGCTCAATAATGATAGTATCTTTTTTTAATAAACCTTTTTTTTCAGCATCTTCAATCATTGCCAAACCAATTCTATCCTTAATACTACCACCGGGGTTCGCTCGTTCAAGCTTCATCCATACTTCATAATCTTTTGGAAATAAATTGTTAATTCTTAAATGCGGAGTTCTCCCTATTGTTTCCAGAATATTATTTACTTTCATTGATTTTTCCTTTCAGATTACAAAATTTATAATATCAGGACTATCTTTTGCACTACCGAACTTTATTTCACTTTTATGATATACTACTGAATAAGGAGGTACACCATTTGTTAACCAAACGTTACCACCAATAATGCTATTATGCCCAATAATAGTTTCTCCACCTAAAATTGTTGCATTAGAATAAATTATACAATTATCTTCAATTGTGGGATGACGTTTTTTGTTTGCCATCTCTTTTGCCACACTTAATGCACCAAGCGTGACACCTTGATAAAGTTTAACATTATCTCCTATAACCGTTGTTTGACCTATAACTATACCGGTACCGTGATCGATACAAAATGATTTTCCAATTTGTGCCTGCGGGTGAATATCAATTCCTGTTTCACGATGAGCATATTCAGTTAGCACACGCGGGAATAAAGGAATTTTTAATAAACTGAATTCATGAGCTATTCGGTAAATTGCAATTGCTAAAAATCCGGGATAGGATAAAATTACTTCATCAATATTTGTTGCAGCAGGATCATTCCTTGCTATAGATTCAGCATCTAATAATAATTTATCGTAAAGTTCCGGAATTTTATCAAAAAATTTATATGATAAATCTTTAGCGGAAATTTTTAATTCTTCTTCAAAAGGATGAATTACTTCGCATAGTTTTTTCTCAAGGCAAATTAGCTCATCATGAATTTTATCAGGATTTTCAAAATTCTTTTGTGTAAAGTGAGGAAAAAATAAATCCAGCAATTCTTTTGCAAAGTTTTCAACCTCAGGTTTATCAGGCAGAGGACATGATGGAGATTTCCTCAGGTTAAATAATTTAACTGCAAATGAATCTTCTGATTTACTCATTTTATTCATCATCTAAAGATTCTTTATCCTGATGTTCTCTTGTATGTTCGTTTAAATCTTTTCTGGCCTGTTCATTTTTATGAGGGTCATGATCGCCAGGTTTAGATTTTTTAATTTGGTCATTATTTGTTTCTTTGCGGTCATTTTCAAAGTTTTCATCTTTTGATTTTTTAGTTGCCATAATTCCTTCTCTATAAAAAAAGCAATATGAAAACTAAAATAATGATGTGCAAATGATAAGGTCACATGATAAAATGGATGGGTGAGGGATTAACAAATATTATGCTAATCCCTATAGGTTAAACTACTTTAACGATAATTCTAAAACCTTCAACTTTAATAACCTTAATTTTTTCACCTTTTTCGATATATTCTCCTTGAGTTACAACATCTAAACGGTTACCATCTATTTCGGCAATACCTGCAGGTCTTAAAGTAGAAATTGCTACACCTTCAGCATCTAAAAAATGTGAAAACTCAGAATGAGTAACAAATCCATCAACTGATGTTTCTTCTGTACTCAAAACAAGTTTATTGAAGGTTTTACTTTTAGGAAGAAATCTTGCTATTATAAAAATAAAAATTAGTGAGAAAAATAAAGCTGAAGCTATTTGTAGTAATGGGGTAGATATCAAAGACAAGTCCCATACAGGAATTGAACCAACCAAAGCAAGGAATATTGATATTATTATTAAGATTACACCTGCTATCCCGGTAAAACCAAATCCGGGGATAACAAATATTTCCACTGCAAGCAGAATAATTCCAACAACAAAAATTAATATTTCCATTATGGATGCAAGATTAAGAATATATGATGAACCAAAGAATAAAGCTAAAGCAATAATTGCAACTGTACCAGCCATTCCCCAGCCAGCAGTTTTTATTTCAGCCATTATTCCAAGAAATCCAATCATAATTAAAATTGATGAGACAATTGGATTATTTAAGAATCTGACAAAATCTTCAGCCCAATTTGATTTTTCATAAACTAATTCTGCTTTATCTAAATTATATGCTTTCAGTAAATCATTTAAACTGCTTACTACTGTATCAGCATATTTAAATTCATAAGCCTCATTGGATGTGAGGGTAACAAGTTTAGTGCTGTCATCTTTAATTCCAGATACAACTATTTTTTCATCAACCATTCCTTCAGCTATGTCTGATCTTCTTCCTCTTCTCTCAGCTGTAGAACGCATTTCAGAACGCATATATGATTGATATTTTTCAGATTGTTTTTGCCCAACCTGATCAACAACAGTTACTGCTCCCATTGAACTTCCCGGAACCATAACAATGTACTGGCACGATAGTGCTATTAATGCTCCTGCAGATATGGCTCTATTATTTATAAATGCGTAAGTCGGAACTTTGCTGGTAAGAATTGCATCCTTAATTTCAGTTGCAGCATCAACTCTTCCGCCAAAAGTATTTATACGAAAAATAATTGCATCAGCATTTCCTTTGTTGGCTTCATCAATTATTCTACTAACAAATGGTGTTAAACCTAAATCGATTTCACCTGTAATATCAGCTACATAAACTTTTGTTTGAGCATTTATTGATATAAAATAAAATAAAAATATGTAAAATAATTTTTTCAAGGAAATACCTTTTATAGTTGGTATAAAATTATTCAAATAAATGGTTTAATTCAATAGAGGATAGTATCATAGAAAAGATGTTCGAAAGAGGTTTAAGGTTATTTCTATATGAAACCGGGACAAAATTATTTAAAACACCTTAAATTTTATTAATTTTTTCAATTTCTTTTAATAAATCCTGAGCAGGTGTAAAATCAGGTTTATACTTCAAGCTTTTTTCCGTTAAGGTTTTTGCCTGTAAATAATCTTTTTCAAGAAATTTTAATCTGCCAAGTGCAAAATTTAATTCAAATGATTCATCAAAATATTTTAATCCCTGATTATAATATTTTTCTGCTGTAATTCTATCACCTTTAGAATCGTAAGCCAGACCAAGCAGCATATAGGTTTTGGAATTTCTTGGTTCAAGTTGAAGTGATTCATCAAGGACATTTATAGCAGCATCAATATTCCTCATTTGTAATTGCTGATAAGCATAGTCATTTCTTTGCCCAACTTCTCGAGGTGCAATTAAAGTTTGGCCAGGTTTGAATTTATAAATTTCAAGAACTTCATATTCCTGAGTAGGAACAAACAATGGATTATCATTAATTACCTGGAACCAGTTTCTTAATGTAACAACATAATCTGCTTTTTGTTTGGTTAAGTATTCAATTATATAATTATTGAAATTTTTATCATTTATATGCGAAATTACCTCTGGAGTAACTAATCCTACCATATCAATAATTTTTCTGTTACCATAAAAACCAATTGCACCAATATCGTGGGCAGCTATTACAGCATTTTCAGATGTATTATTATTTATCCACATACCTGCAGCAACGTGTCTGTCGTGATGGTACTTGCTTAAACCTGAAAATTCTTTTAAGTATTCATTATTAGTAGTTAAAGATAATACAAGAGTGATCAGGATGACTAAAACTGATATGAAATTAAATAATAATTTGTAATTAGATTTAATACGTTTTTGAATTAATTCAAAAAATTCTCTTATTCCATAAAGTGAAAGGATAATGTAAAAGGGAATAACAGGCATTAAGTATCTTCCAAATCTATGCGCAAATGGAAGTTGAATATAGTATGCAAAAACAAACCCAAGAACGAACAATAAATAAATCAAGTACTTATTGTAAGTTCTTTTTAATAGATCAATCAGTATTAAAATAAATGCCAATACAAAAGGAAAACAAAGCAGTAAAAACTCTTTAGAAGAAAAATATCCAATTACCTCTTCTTTAATAAAATTTGTTCTGCTAAAATCTCCATAGTAAGCTAATTTAGCTGCATAAGTATTAGGGAAGAAGTTTCCCGATAAAACGAAATTAAATATGCAATAAGCAATTAAGAATCCTATACTGATTACATAATATTTTAAAATACTTTTATTAGAAATAGCCTCATCTGAATTTGTCTTCAATATTCTCGTAGAAATGATATCAGCTGCTATAGCAATCCAAAGAATTAATCCATCAGGTCTGCACCACAAAGTTAAACCGGAAAAAATTCCAAGAAGTAGAAAATTTCTTTTCTTATAATAATAAAATGATGCAACTAAAAAGAAAATAAACATTGTAGTTTCCATTCCGGAAACAGCAATTAAATTTAGCTTCGGTTGAAATGCCATTAAAAGTATAGCAGCAATAGGAATCCAATTTTCTTTATTGAATTGTAATTTATTCAGCTTGTAGTAATAAAAGACAGAAGCAGCCAAAAATATTATTCCAATTATGTAACTAATGATATATTCATTTTTACTAATTACATAAAATAAAGCAAGAAGCATCGTATAAAGAGGGGAGGTTGAGCCTGAAGTCACTGCTTCATTTTTAAAATAAGAGAAAGAGCCATATTCAATTAAATTTTTTGCAAATGTTAAGTGAATCCAAGGGTCATCTAATGGAAATCCAAAAAAACTATTAGTATTATATGCACTAACTATATACCAAATACTTGTAAATACTGTCAAAAGTAATGCTATAGCAATAACAGAATTTTCTTTCACCTTATTTAAAGCTATAGAAAAATAAATTGAATGAACTACATTTTTCTTTTCAGTATGCTGTTGGTGTTTTATTTTGGATTTTTTACTCATAGTAGATATGATTTAAGAAAAAGCCGGAACAAGTCCGGCTTTCAAGTTTTTACTTTAATAAGATAAATTTCTTAGTGTCAGAGAATGTTTTTGAAGAACTGGTAACATTAAGTTTATAGAAGTAAATACCAGATGAAAGGTTCATCCCATCAGAGTTTGTATTAAGTATATATGAATATTCACCTGCATTTTTGAAGTCACTCATTAGGGTTTTGATTTTTTGTCCTAATGAATTAAAAAGTTCAAGAGTAACTTGACCTTCCTGAGGGATACTGAATTTAATTACAGTTGAAGGATTAAAAGGATTAGGATAGTTCTGCATTAAGGAGAATGTCTTAATCTCATTAGAACCTTCTTCATTAACTCCAACGGTTGTTTTACCGGATAATCTTAAATCATCGAAGTAGACAGCACCAATGTTTTTAGAATTATTTCCACTAAATGATAGTTGATAACTATCGAAACTTAAAGGAGCATCTAAAATACCATTACCAATCCAGGTACCGATTGGATCATTTGCTAAATCCCAGGTAATTAATCTCCAACCGTACCAATCAATTGAATACCATTGACTTACTTCGTGCCCAGCCATTCCTGCACCATCACGTACGCAGAATCTAAATTTAGTTCCGCTGCCATCTCCAAAAACAAATGTTTGCAAATATTTTGTAGTTAAGAAAGAAGGTGTAGATGAAGGATAATATTCACGAATTAACCAATTAGAAGCGGTTGTATCCCATCCATAATTTAACATAATAGATTTGGTACTAAGTGTCATGGAATTGAAAATAGTAGCTGAAGATGTTAAATAGGTAGTATCAGTTAATATACCGATAGTTCCGCCACTTTGTTGAGGCTGCCACCAGATACCTAATCCAGCATCAAAGTTATCGATAACAGTAAAATTAGAATAATAACTTAAACCAGTAGTAAAAGTAAAATTATTATTTTCAGCGATTGGATTCCCGTGTAAATCTTGAACACCAGCATTTAACTTAATTATATAAGCTTGATTTTCTGCAAGTAAATTTTTTGGAAAAACATTGATAACACTTATTCCATTAACAACATAATGTTTCATTACTGCAGTAATTGCTGTATTATCACTTGCTTTAACAACAGTAATTTTACCAGTTAAAGTAGCAGTATTAATTTGTTCATCAAAAACTAAACTAATTATGGGTTGAAGCTCAATATTAGTACTGTCAGCTGAAGGAGTTACCTTAACAATAACAGGAGCCTGCATATCCTGAGCTTTTGTATTGAAAGTATGGACATACTCATCACCGCCTACACCATCACCATTGCCATCAAATAAATGACCGTACTTATCCATAGCTGAACCCAATATTTTCAACTGATAAGTAGACGAAAAATTAAGATTGTTAGAACTAATAATTAAAGTTTTATCCTGATCCTGCCAAGCGAAAGTTTTAGTTGTATCAGGTGTTAGTACTATATTTTGCTCGACAGATAATTTGTTCATCGGTCTGCTGAATGTAATTTTTATATGTTCCAATCCCGGATATAAGCTATCATTCATAGCAGGGAAAATTGAAATCCTTTTAGGAGCAGTTTCAGAAATCATTTTTACATCCTGGAATGTAAAAAAGGTATCTCTTATAGTCACATTGATTGTAGTGTCTCTGTAACCTGCAGCTGAAACTGTTAAAGGATAAGTACCTGCAGGTAAATTTTCAAAATAATAATATCCATTATGAAGGACTGTTGAATCAGATGAATATTTATAAAACAAAGAACTCCAGGTATCTGTAGTATCTTTCATTCCATTCAATGTTACTACAGCACCGTTTAATGGTTGATCACTTTCAAGATCTGAAATAATACCCATTGCAGTACCAACAAAAGGAACCTGAACACCTTTATATTTTAGAATAGAGAAATAAAAAGTTTTTGCTTCCATTCTCTTCCATAAACTATTCATATTTAATGTATTCTGTCTGACATTAGTATGATATCCTGCTTCACTCAATTCTGAAGGCATTGTAGTTACTCTATTGACGTGAAGGTAAGGACCATCACCTGTACATCCATAGAAAGAACAATCACCAATCGAACCTGAAGTAGGAATTCTATAACCTTTAGTTAAGTTATCAACAATGAATGAACTCATTGCTTTACCGCCATTAGGAATTTTTTCTCTACCATCTCTATATTGTCCCCACAATAATAAAGTACTGTTTGATGAAGCAGCACCTGCATTACTATGAATTGAATGATACCAAGCAGCACCTTTGCTGTTTGCATCATCTGTCCTTTGAGTTAAACTAACATTATCCTGGTCAGTGTATCTGCATAACCATACAGTATCAATATCAGTAGTTGTTAAAAGTAACTCACGTAAATTTAAACCAACTCGTAAAGTTTTTTCAGCTTCAGAATAGTTATAGATGCCCATATTTTCCTTCATGCTATGTCCGGGGTCTACATAAATATTCCAGCCTGATAAACCGGTAACTTGTGCAAATGATATACCGGTGAATAAAGTAAATAAAAAGAGTAAACGTAATTTCATATCAAATTTTCCTATAACTATTTAGCTGTAATATTTATTGAATAAATTGAACCATCATTAAAGTTCTGGTAAATTATTGATTTTCCATCTGGAGAAAAGGAAGGAGATAGTTCTAATACATCAGGAGTATCTGTAAGATTTTGTTTTAATTGTTTAGCTAAATCATAAACATAAATATCAGATTCTGTAAAATTGTAACCATCATCTTTAGTAATAGTATAGGTCAAGAACTTTCCATCTGCGGACCATTTTGGTCTGTAACCAAACTCTAAATCTGTTAATGAAGTTCCGTCAATATTAACGGTGTACAGATGACCTCCCATTACTTCAAAAGCAACCTGCTTTTTATCTAATGAAATTGCCAAATTGAGCAAGGTTGAGCCGTTAAAATTAGCGATAATAGTTTTTGTATTATTATTTCTGTTTTCAACAATTACTTTATCAAAATCTAGATAAATAAAATTATCATTGGAGGAATTAACAGCTTTGTTTGTTGTTATTCCCGTGGATTTAACTTCTAATTGTTTTGTAAAATAAAATACTGCATCATTGTTATTGCTAAACTCGGGTAAGCCTATTGAAGAAGTTGTATACTCTGAAATTACTTTACCTTCTTTAGTTTCAGCATTGAAAAGTTTTATAAAGTTGAATCTTTTACCATCTTTATCAAACATTGCCGGTTTAGTCAACAAATATTTTGAATCAGAAGACCATTTATAAGAAAAACCAGCAGCATCCTCATCAGTTAATTGAGTTGAGGTTTTAGAATTAACATCATAAAGATATATTCCTTTGTAATTCGAACCCGTGTATGCAATAGTATTACCATCATTCGAAAAAACGGGGTTCATAAAAAAGTTGTTATTTTCAGCTTTAATTACAAGCTGAGGGTCTGCAACATTGAAAATTTGAGCATTTACATTAGTCAAGAAAAAAAATATGCCCAAAAAGAGGAGTGATTTTTTCATAGATATCCAAATAATTAAAAAAGTAAAGAAAAAATATACTAATTATCTATAAAAAATAGGAGAAAATTTTAGATGAAAATAGATATTTATTTTAGGTGTAAATACTTTTTGTTAAATTTAGAAATTCAAAAATGAGGCTAAAGTGAAATATTTTGCGATGTTTATTATGAGTTTATTTTTAGGGTTTATTAGTATTCCTAAAGATAATACCATTAAAGTTGAAGATTTATTTAAGCACATTAATTATTTATGCTCAGAACAATTAAAAGGACGTTTATCCGGAAGTGAAGGATATGAACTTGCTGCCCAATATTGTCAAAGCCGATTTAAGGAATATGGCTTGAAATCAATGCTCAACAATGATAATTACTACCAATATCTTAGTGTTGAATATAATGATATTGATAAGGCTGAAATGCAAATAATTATAGATGGCAAGACGACTGAATTAAAGTTAGGTAAGGATTTCATCTGCAGAGGTTTTACAGGTTCGGGAAATATTAAATCTGATGTTGTTTTTTGTGGTTATGGAATTTCGCATGAAGATTATGATGATTACAAGGGCGTTGATGTTAAAAATAAAATTGTAATGATTTTTAAACAAAATCCTAAATGGAATATTAACGATAAATCTTTTGATGCAGGTTATCCAAGAGTTAAAGCAGAAAATGCTTTCAAACATGGAGCGGTGGGAATTATTTTAGTATCACTTCCAAATGATTCTGAACCTCAGGATATTATTGGCTCTGTTTTACATGGTCCAGGAGAACAAAATCAAAACTTTCCTCAAGTACACATTACTATTGAAGCAGCTTCTAAATACTTTGAAAGTAAAGGTATTACCTTAAAAGAACTACAAACTAAAATTGACGAAAATAAAAAACCTTCTTCAATGGATTTGAATAATCAGGCAGTTATTAATATTAAGGCTTATTATGAAGGTCAAAAGAGAACTATGAATGTTGTTGGAGTTCTTGAAGGCACTGACCCTAAATTAAAAGATGAATATATAGTAATAGGAGCCCATCTTGATCACGTTGGAAGACAAGCAAACATTTATTTTCCAGGAGCTAATGATAATGCCTCAGGTTCTGCTGCAGTTTTAGGAATAGCTGAGGCTTTTGTTAAAAATAATATTAAACCTAAAAGATCTGTTATCTTTGTTTTATTTGCCAGTGAAGAACAGGGTTTGTTTGGAGCTAAAGCCTTTGCAGAAAATCCTCCTGTTCCGATTGAAAGAATTTCGGCTATGTTTAATTTGGATTGTATTGGATTTGGAGATTCTATTCAGATTGGGAATGGTAAAAGTGCTCCTCAATTATGGAAAATTGCAAAAAAGAATGACAATGAAAAAAATATAAATTTTATGGTTGAGAATACCTGGAATGGTGGAGGAGCAGATGCTCAACCTTTTCATGAAAAAGGTGTTCCCTGCATTTATTTTGTTACTACAAATAGTTATAAACATTTGCATATGTTATCAGATAAGCCGGAAACATTAAACAAAAATTTATATGAAAAAATCGCTAATCTTGCATATTATACTTTAGTTGATGTTGCTAATTATTATAATAGAGAGGAAATCATTAAATAAATGAATATATTAAAAATTGCTTACTTAATTATACCACCATTTATCTGGAAAGTGGGCAAAAAATATTATTGGAAATATAAATCAAAAATTTATTTGCAAGAAGGAAGACCTTTTGTTGCTGCTGAAACTACTAAGGCAAAATCAAGAAGAATGAGGGAAGGATTTTATGATAAATATGTTCAGGGTAAAGGTCTTGATATTGGTTATGGAGGTGATAAGTTAGTTGATAATGAAGATATATGGGATTTTGAACATGGTGATGCTCAATTCTTAAATGGAGTTGAAGATAATAAATATGATTTTGTCTATTCATCTCATACTTTAGAGCATATGGTTGATGCAGAAGAAGCAATAAAAAATTGGTTTAGAGTTGTTAAGCCGGGTGGTTATTTATTGCTTTATATTCCCCACAGAGATTTATATGAAAAGAAAAAAACCCTTCCTTCACGATTTAATAAGGATCATAAACATTTCTTTTTACCATATAACGACGAAGCTCCTGATACAATTGGAATAGAAACATTAATAAAAAGAGTTTTAAAGAATTATGAAATAATTTACATTAAAGAATGCAAAGAAGGTTTTGAATCTGTTTCTCCTGAAAAACATGGTAAAGGAGAATTTTCAATTGAAGCTGTAATTAAAAAAATTTAAAAATAAAAAAAGGTAATAAAATATTTATTACCTTTTTTTTATCATTAAACGACTTTTCTTCGTCCAACAATTAACCTGTAAATCCATAATAAAATGATAGCTCCAATTAGAGCACCAATAAAACCTGCAGCTTCACCTTCATGATAAATTCCAAGTGCTTTACCTAAGAATGTGCCCAACATTGAACCTGCTATACCTATTATAATTGTAATAATTATACCTCCTGGATCTTTACCGGGCATAATAAATTTAGCTAATGCACCGACTATCAATCCTACAATAATGGACCATAACCAACCCATATCTACTCCATAATTAATTAAAGGATTGTTAAAAATACTATTATTGTATATATGTGATGTGATTTAGAAAATTATACAAGTTTGCAGATATGCTTGTCATTAGTTCCACAACAGCCACCCAGTACCTTTAATCCCTTTTCATTATGAAGTAACTTCATTTGTGCTGCCCATACATCTATATCATCTTTTATTAGTTCTTCTGCGTTGTCTAATTCTTCAGGAGAAAGTATTGAAGAATTTGCTTGAATACCCATTACCCTGTTTTTAATAATATCAGCATTATTGACTGGTGCATTAAAAGCATCTATTACATTGCCGGGATGAACACAATTTATAAAATATGCATATGGTTTATTAGGAATAGCGCTATCAATCTTAGTAATTGCATCTGTTAATGGAGTATCATCTAACAACAAACCGCTTTTTTTAATTACAAAGCTTAAGAAATATGGAGCACTCAGTTCTGAAGCTGCCTGTGCAATTCCCAATGCTTCGGTTAAAGAAGGGAGGGTGGAAGCAAAAATAAAATCCACTCCTGCATCATATAAATTTTTAATTTGATAAGTATGGAAATTAAATGAATTTTCTATTGATAATGCTTCAGATGGATTATAGGAATCACCCTTAACTCCAATTAATCCTCCAATAAAAATTTTATCTGCAAATGTTCCATATTCTTGTCTAATACTATCTACAAAATCAAAACAATCTTTATTAACATTTTTATTTTCAAAACCTGCTCTTACAAGATTAGCTTCATTTGCTTTCCAGGTTGGAGTCAGGATAATTATTGGTATTTCAGCCTTGAATGCAATATCAATATACTGCTTGTAAATTTGCTTTAATAAAAATTTACCTTCTTCCTGATAAACCATAATTGCGTTTAAAATATGTTCATCAATCTCATAAGCAAATTCACGTTTTAATCGTTCAATTATAGAACCTTCACTTATGATCAAATCATATTTATTGAATTCATCAATCTTCATTTTGCTTGTCCCGTTTTCTATTGTTATAGAATCTTAAAATAATTAAACAAAATGAAGCCCAGGCAAGACCAATTGCCCATCCAGCCATTACATCAGTTGGATAATGCACGCCTAAATACACTCTGCTCACTCCAATTATAAAGGTTAAAAATAATGCACAAGAAACAATATATATTTTCAGTTTTCTATTATGCATCATTCTGGAAAGAAACGCTGCTATTGTTAAATAAATGACTGTAGCCATAAAACTATGACCACTTGGGAAACTCATTGATCTCTCATTCATTAGATGAGGAACAATGGTTGGCCGAACTCTTCCAAATAGTTCTTTTAATCCTAATTCAATTAAGACTCCACCTATAATTGCCAAAAGTAAAAAGGAAAGAGTAGTGTATCTTTTAAGTAAAAGAAGATAAATAGTTAATATTAAAGTGAAAAGTAAAATAAAAGTGCCGCTGCCTAATGCAGTTATATCTCTCATCGCATTAGTAACATCCTGATTACCAATTGGGACCCCCAGGTTGTTTGGCTGCCTGAAAAAGAGCAAAACATCTCTATCGAAAGTATAAGTTGAGCCTCCTGAAACTTCATTAGCTAATGCAAGAAAAAACAAAATTGCTGAAACACAAATAAAGCTTATCAGAAAAAACTTAATTTCAAAAGATGGATATTTTTTTTTAATCCTATTTAAAATGGATAATTTCTTTTCACTAAAACCCATTCATTGTCCTTATATTCTTCTTCTAAATCCTTTACCAAGAACTTCGTGAACATTATTAACAATTACAAATGCACTTTCATCAATTCCCTTTATTCTATCCATTAACTTTGTTAACTCTTTATTAGTTACTAGGGTATAAACTATTTCTCTTTCAGTATTGCTATATAATCCTCTTGATTTAAAGGCAGTTGCACCTCTACTTAAATCATTAATAATAGCTGATGATATTGCATCAGTTTTTTCTGAAATTATATAAACACCTTTTGCATAATCAAAACCATCTAAAAGAAAATCAACTAACCTGCTGGATACCAATAGAAGAAATAATGCATATAAAGTTAACAACATAGCAGTTTTATCACCTGATAAATTCTTTATGTCGATAATTAAACCTGCCAGTACAATAACAAAAAAATCAATTATTAAAATAGCCTGACCAGGTTTAATACCCCATTTTTTCTGCATTATGGCTGCAACAATATCAGAACCTCCGGTTGTACCCTTAAACTTAAAAATTATTCCTAATCCAATCCCTAATAGTGCAGCACCAATGAGAACTAAGAAAAAGAAATCATGTTCTCTTAAGTAAATGATTGTAGGAGTATCCTGAAGTCTAATGAAATTTAGTCCAGGAATGTCACCTCTAAAAAAATCTATAAAAAAGGAATTTAAGGTAAAACCAAAAAAAGTCCTCACGCCAAAAGTTTTTCCTAACTCTTTAATACCCCATAAATATAGTGGTATATTAAGAATCCAAATCATAACGCCAACAGGTATTAAACCATTGGATAAGTAGTGAATAGCCATAGAAAGACCACTTACACCTCCGGGTACTACTTTTGCATCAACCAAAAAGATACCTATTCCTATAGCCATTATTGCAGCTCCAAACGCTATAAGAATATATTCCAAAACCGGATAATCCTTAATAAATTTTTTTGACATTAAACCACCTTTTGCTGCATTTATTATTATTTTATAATTTAAAATTTAATTTATAAAGATACAATATTTAATGTTTTTTTAATATTATACAAAATGCTTACAATTTATAAATACAAGAATTTAAGTCTCAATATAACTCTTATAATTATATTCATTCCTCTAATGTTTTATTCAGAAATAGTTGTACCTATTTTCTTTTTATTATTATCCAACCTATTTGATATATTAGGTTATTATTATGTTCTCACAAGAAAAGGGAAGGAATATCCTGAAAAAGAAATAAGAAGTTCATATAGAATAATTCAATTTTTGTTTGATGTTTTACTTTTAGTTTTACTTGCTTTACAATTTGGTTTAATACCTTCCTTAGCAGGCGCTGCAATGAAAATAACCGGGGCTCAAGATTTATTATATTATTACTTTCTAAAGATGCCATTACCTGAAAAATGGACTTGGATGAAATTTACTCCCTATGGATTTATAAAAAAAATTATTTCTAAAAAAGAAGTTATAATTCAAGCTATTTTGGGAGTAATTGTTGCAATAATCCTGTTTTATTTTGTTAAACTCTAATATCTTAATTTTTAATTTATTATTTTTGAGTAACCATAAACTCTTTCAGGAGCGTTCATGCATAAAATATTCATCTTGGTGTTTTTACTCATCAATTCAGCATTAATTTTACCTCAGGAATCAAATCAAAAATCTTTAGCAATAACTGTTTACAACGGAGACTTAGGTGTTGTTAAAGATGTTAGAAGTCTTGATTTATCAAAAGGAAAATCAAGAGTATCAATAACTGATGTTGCCCAAAATATAATACCCGCTACAGTTCACATCAAATTTGATGGAGAAGTAATTGAACAAAATTATCAATATGACCTTGTTAGTCTTGATAAAATTCTTCAAAAATATATTGATAAAGATATTCAGTTGTATTCTGAGACTAATGAAATAATTGAAGGAAAATTGCTTTCGGGAAATTCTGCACAGGTAGTACTTCAAAAGAAAGAGGGGGGTATTACAATGCTTCCTGACCTTACAAAGTATAGATTTAACGTAAATACATTACCTGAAAATTTTATTACTAAACCTACTTTGATATGGGATTTAAATTCTAATAAATCAGGTAATCAGGATGTTGAGATTACATATCAATCAAGAGGTTTAAGCTGGCAGGCGGAATATGTGGGTGTTCTTAATGAGACTGATACAAAGCTTGACTTGAAGGCCTGGGTAAGTTTAAATAATAATTCAGGTGCATCATATAAAAATGCAAGCTTAAAATTAGTTGCCGGGGATTTAAATTTAATTCAAGAAAATAGGCAGCCAATGTACGAAATGCCTGTAATGACTAAAGGTGTTGAAAGTGATAGACAATTTGTCGAGCAATCTTTTTTTGAATATCATATTTATGACCTTCAAAGACAAACAAGTTTAAACAATAATGAAAAGAAACAAATATCACTATTTGAAACTTCCGATATCCCTGTTACCAAAAAATATTTATATACGAATAAAAGCAATTACTATTATTATGGGAATAATAACAATAATAATAAAATTAATGTAGTAATAGAGTTTGAAAATAAAGCCGAATATGGACTTGGAATGCCTTTCCCTAAAGGTGTAATTAGAATGAATAAGTCTGATGGTAAATCGATTGAATTCATAGGGGAAGATATGATAGAACATACTCCAAAGAATGAAAAATTAAAACTTAAAATTGGAGATGCATTTGATATAGTAGCTGAGGAAATTCAAAAAGAAAATAAAAGAATTACTGATAAGTTATATGAACAGGAATATGAAATAAAATTTAGAAACAGAAAGGAACAGGATGTTGTGATAGAAGTTGAGAGGTTTCTTGGATTAAATTGGGAAATATTAAACTCCAATATAAAATATGATAAGAAAGATGCTCAGAATGTAATATTTCAAGTACCTGTAAAGGCTGATAAAGAAACAACATTAAATTTTAAAATAAGATACACATATTAATATGGCAGAAAAATTAATTCATAAATATTTTGATGATGATGAACTATTGAGAATCTCCAATACAATTAAAAAGTATGAGATGCAGACATCAGGAGAAATAGCCGTAAGCGTTAAAGAACATTCATCAATTTCACAAAAAAAGAAAAGCATTGAAGAATTAGCTAAACAAGAGTTTGTGAAACTTGGAATTCACAATACAAAAGATAAAACTGGAATTTTAATTTTTATCTTATTAGATAAAAAACAATTCCACATATTGGCTGATTCAGGAATAAATGAAAAAGTTCAACAAGATACCTGGAATAAGATTAAAGATGTAATTGAATCAAAGTTTAGAGAAGGAAGTTATGCTGAAGGATTGATTTATGGTGTTGAAGAAGTAGGTAAAATCTTAGCTGAACATTTTCCGATAAAACCTGATGATGTTAATGAATTATCAAATAAAATAAATTTTTAAAAATAGAAAGGTTGTAATGAAGAAATTTTTACTTTTTGTTCTATTAGCTTCAGCAATGAACATAATGGCTCAGTATTCTACACCAGGAACAGGTGTAAACTGGAACTTAGACAGTTTAGTGTCAAATAGTGGGGGTGTTATTACCGGAACATTTCCTACTTACACTGTAATTAATAAAATTACCATTGACACTAATGATGTTATTACTATCCTTCCCGGTACTACTATCTACTTTAATACAACAACTGCAGGTATAGATGTAAGTGGTGCCTTATTAGCTGAAGGTACTGTAACAGACTCAATTCGTTTTTCATCTACTACTCAAGATTCGACAAATGGTTGGACAGGATTAAGATTTGATGATTCATCAATAGATTCATTATGCAGAATAAAATATGCAAGGATTGAATTTGGTGAATATGCTCCAAGATGTATTGGAGCAAGTCCATCTGTTACTTATTGTTATATATTTAAAAACAATAGAGGTCCTTATTTAAGCTCCGGTTCAAATCCTATTATTAGATATAATAAGATTGAAAGAACTTTTGAATATGGTATTAATGCAACCACTGGTTCTTCTCCAATTATAGAATATAATGAACTTGTCAATAATAATACTCAAAATACTTCACCTAAAAATCAAATTAGTGTTGGTACACAGAATAATAATTCACCAACTATCAGATATAATGTTATTCATGGTGGATGGAATAATAAAACCGGTGGAATAAGTATCTCTACTTTATTTGGAGGCTCGTCATCATCAGCTGAAATTGCATTCAATACAATTTATGATAACAGTTACGGCATTGCCTTAGCGGGTATTGATAATACTTGTTATGTTCACGATAATTTAATTTACAATAATAATATTAATCCTGATCCTATGATTGCAGGAAGCGGGATCAATATTGGTGGCAGCGCGACCAATACTCCTAAAGTTACAAGAAATACTATTTATGGAAATAAATGGGGTATCACTGTACAGAATGGTTCAAGTATTGTTGCAGGTCCTGTTCCCAAATTAGGTGATATTACTAATGCAGATACAACCGATGATGGTTATAATACTATTTATGACAATACCCACGACAATATAGTCTTTGATTTATTTTCAAATGTAACTAATGATTTTATGGCTCAAAATAATGATTGGAAAGTTTATGATTCACTTTTGATAGAAGCTCATATTACACATAAACCTGATTCATCATTAAGAGGTACAGTTAATTTTATCCCTTTCTTAACCCCAGTACCAGTTGAACTTGTTAATTTCACAGCAACTTCATTAAATGATGTTGTTTATTTAAACTGGGCAACTGCAACTGAATTAAACAACTCCGGTTTTATTGTTGAAAGAAAAAATCTTGAAAATGAAGAATATCAATTAGTTGTTTTTATTAAAGGAAAAGGGAATTCTTCAGAGTTAAATAATTATAATTTCACTGATAGACCTGGAACTTTAAAAGCTTATTACAGATTAAAGCAAGTTGACCTTGATGGAACAATTAAGGTATTAAAAGTAGTTGAAGTTGATTTAAATACGATAAGTGATTTTTCTTTAATGCAGAACTATCCAAATCCATTCAACCCATCAACAAAAATTAATTTTAATTTAAAAGTTGATTCAAATATAAAGTTAAAATTATTTGATGCTTTAGGTCAGCAGGTTACTTTGCTATCTTCAGGTACTTTTAGCAAAGGTTTACATAGCATGACTTTTGATTTTAGCAGCTATAGTGGTGGTGTTTACTTCTACCAAATGGAAGCTACTGGAGTAGATGGTTCAAACTTTACTTCAGTAAAAAAGATGATTTATTTAAAATAATATCAACTTTAATTTTAATTTCAAAGCTGTTCAGAAATGGACAGCTTTTTTTTGTGCCTTATCGCAATTACTATATATTCTTTTCTTTTAATTTAAATATGTTATTTAAAATGAGGACAATATGAATGACATTGTTAAAGAAAATGATACTATGAATACAAAGATTGATGCGGATATATTGGGGAATATCAAAAAATATTCTTCATTACGTATAGATGAAATAAATAATAAGATAAAAAACTTAGATAAGGAATGGGATGCAGAAAGAGTATTAGAAACAAATGCTGCAAGTTTATCCATTGTTGGTTTAGGTTTAGCATTCTTCGTTAGCAAAAAGTGGTTTGCCTTATCGGCAGTTGCTGCTTCTTTTTTACTTCAGCAAGGAATTCAAGGATGGTGTCCACCTTTGCCATTATTTAGAAAATTAGGAATAAGAACAAAGAAAGAAATTGATAAAGAGAAATATGCTTTAAAGTTTTTGAAAGGTGATTTTGATTTGGAAAACTTCGAAGATGAACCCAGTTTGGTTTACAGAATAGTTTAAGATAAAAGAATATCCTCTACTTTTTTATTCATAAAAATAATTTCTTCATTGGCTTTTTCTGCAAAATCATTTGATGAAGATTTATATATTATTCCACGACTAATATTAACTAGATAATTTCTTCTACCTGCTTGCTTAAAGGTTGAAACAACATCTTCCAGACTTCCACCTTGTGCACCAACTCCAGGTAATAGAACCGGTAAGTCAAGAAATCTCTTTATGTTTTCTTTTAATTCATCAAGTTTAGTTGCACCAAAAACAATTCCACAGTTATTGTATTTATTCCATTTATTAACTTCTGCAATTACAGTTTGATATAAGTATTCACCTGAAGATAATTTTAATTTTTCAAAATCATTTGCTCCGGGATTGGAAGTAAGTGCCAAAATAAAATTCAACTTATCTTGATATTCAATAAAAGGAGAGAGGGAGTCAAATCCCATATAAGGATGAAGTGTAATAGCATCAAAATTTAATTTATCAAAAATAGCCTTCGCATACATACCGGAAGTATTTCCAATATCTCCACGTTTAGCATCGCCAATAGTCAATATATCTTCAGGAATTAGACTTAACGTTTTTTCCAAAGCTTTTAATCCTCTTGTGCCTTCTGCTTCATAAAATGCGAAGTTAAGCTTATAGGATGCTGCATAATCTTTAGTAGCCTCGATAATAGCTTTGTTGAAATCATATATTGGGTTCTTAGAAGATTTAATTACTTCCGGAATTTTTTCTAAATCAGTATCAAGACCTACACATATAAATTTATTTTCGTTATTTTTATTTAAGAGCTTTTCTAGTGCAATCATTTTATTTTATGTATAGTTTTTTCTTGTTCTATAAATATTGGCTGCTATTCCGAGCATAAACATATTAACAACCAAAGAGCTTCCACCATAACTAACAAATGGTAAGGGAATACCAATAACGGGCATAACTCCTAAAACCATTCCAATGTTAATGAGTAAATGTGCAAAGAAAACTGATAAAATTCCAATTAGAACTAAGCTTAAATAATTATCTTTTGTAGATGTAGCTATTTTAAATATTCTTATAAACATATATAAGAATAAAGATAAAACTATAACGCTGCCGATGAATCCAAACTCTTCTCCAATTACACAGAAGATAAAATCTGTCCATTGTTCAGGAATATATTGCAGCTGAGTTTGATTACCGTGCAAAAAGCCTTTACCAAAAAATCCACCTGAGCCTATAGCAACTTTAGCTTGAATAGCATTATAACCGGAACCTAAAGGGTCAGCCATTGGGTCAACAAAGGATTGAATTCTTTTTTGCTGGTGAGGGCTCAAGGCATTATAAACAAAATCTGTAAAGAAACCTGCTCCAAGATTTAATGCTAATATAGATAAACTAAATATTATATTTTTTTTGAAAAAGAATAAACCTGCAGCAACTAATAAGATGGATGCTAAGAGGTAATAAAATCCAAATAACGAAGCAGCTGCTACAAATCCTGGAGATAGTACTACGAACAATGAAAACATACTTATACCACTCCAGAAGATAAGTGCTAATATCATAGCAAGAAAAACAAATGATGTACCCATATCAGGTTCGAGCATAATTAAACCTACAGGAATCATTCCTATAATTAAAGCAAAAATTACATCTTTTAATCTTTCAAGGTTAACATTTCCCTTGCTTAAGTAAGAAGCTAAAACCATAATGGTACCAACTTTAGCAAATTCAGATGGCTGAAAACCAAAGAAGCCGGCATCAATCCAGCTTTTTGCACCGGAAGTTCTACGTCCGATAACAAGTACAATAATTAATAGGAATAATGAAATTCCATAAGCCGGTAATGAAATTGATTTAAATAAATTAGTAGGTAAAAAATAGGTTATACCAAAAACAAAAAAAGCACCGACCCCAAAAACTAATTGTCTTAAAAAATTTCCACTTGCGGTTGGGTGATGCACAGTAGAACTGTAGATTGCAGCTAGTCCAAAACAAAAAAGTAGAAGTGCAGGAATAATTAAACCTAAATCAAGTTTATCTCTTAACTTATAATCAACGTGCATATTTCTTATTCTCAGTTAAAACACTCTTTGTAAACATCATATTTGGATCATTAGGATTTTTAGGAGGAGTCTTACCTTGTTCATCAAGAGGTTTCTGACTCTTTTTCCATTCATCTTTTTTCAAATAAGCCATAATCATTTTCTTAGCAATAGGTGCAGCCCAGGTAGCACCGAAACCTACATTCTCAACCACAATAGCAAAAGCTATTTTAGGGTTTTCAGATGGAGCAAATCCTATAAAGAATGCATGGTCTTTGCCATGTGGATTTTGAGCAGTTCCTGTTTTTCCGGATATATTTATATCCTGCATTTTTATACTAGTTGCAGTACCTGCACCATTTACCACTCGATACATACCTTCTTTAACAATATCAAAAGTTTTTTGAGATACATGGGTGTTTAATTCGTCAAATTTAAATGGAATCATTTTTCCTGTTTTGTCATCAATGTAACCTTTTACAATATGAGGAGTGAATGTTTTTCCATTATTAGCGATTAGAGATGTATACTGAGCTAATTGAATAGGTGTAACACTTACTTCACCCTGACCAATTCCTAAACTTGCCATAATACTTCTAGGCCATTTAGGGCCATATATTTTCTGATAAAATGCTTCTGTCGGAATAAAACCTTTTACTTCTTCATTTAAATCGACATTAGTTTTTTGAGCGAAACCAAATTTTCTGCAATATTCAGCCCACCTATCTAATCCAATTTTATATATTAATTGATAGAAGAAAACGTTGCAAGATTTTTCAATAGCGGTTTTTACATTTATAGTTCCATGAGCTCCATGGCATTTAAATGGTCGACCAAAATACCAGGTACCTCCGCAAGAGATAGTTGTATTTTCATTAATTACACCTAATTCCAAAGCAGCAATTGCAGCTATAACTTTGAAAGTAGAACCTGGAGGTTTTACAGACATAGTAGCTCTATTAAAAAGAGGTTTCTCAACATCTGTATATAATTCTGTTAAATAATCTCTAGGAGTTACATATGAAAACTGGTTCAAGTCATAGTCAGGGGCACTTACCATTGCAATGATTTCACCGGTTTTAGGTTCAATTGCAACTACAGCACCACGATGTCCTTTTAATTCTTGTTCAGCTACTTTTTGAACATCACCATCAATTGAAAGAACAAGATCGTGACCTTTAATGGATTTAGTATCTTGCGTACCATCTTTGAATTTTCCAATTTCTTTTCTTTTAGCATCAACAAGTATATAGTTAAAGCCTTTGATTCCCCTAACTTCTTTTTCATAAGTTTTTTCAATTCCATTATGACCAACATAATCTCCCGGCTCATAATAATCATTTTCTTTTTCTAACTGAGTAGGAGAGATTTCTTTAGAATATCCGAAAACGTGAGAACCCATTACTTCATAAGGGTAACCTCTTTGCATTTCTACAATGTAGTCAACTCCTGCTAAATGTTCTGAATTTTCTTCCAGCCAGGCAACAGCATTAAAGTCAATTCCTCTTCTGATTCTAATAGGAATGTATTTTGAATAAAATCTGTTTTTATATAGCATTTTATCTATATACCCGGGATCAAGGTCAAGAACAGTTTCTAATATGGGGCTCAATTTCTTGTTGTATTCAGAAGGTGTAATTCTAACTGTATAAGCAGGGACGTTATTAACGATAACATTTTTATTCCTATCATAAAATACACCTCTCAATGGTATTTGTTCGATAGGCTTAATACTATTTGCAGCTGATTTTTCATCAAAAAGTTCATGTTGAAAAAGCTGCATCTGAGTTAACTTAAAAAAGAATATTGAAAAAACAGCAACTAAAATGAAATATATTATGCTTTTTCTTTCAACCGATGCAAATGAGTCAGTGCTCAACTAAAACTCCTTTTTGGATAAAAGAATACAACTATAAAACTTATTACAGCAGTATAAATACCCGGCAGCAGTCCTTGTTCGAAAAATAGAAGCAGTATATTAAAAGTAAATTCTTTTGATGAAAAAATAGAATAAAGTAAAGAATCTATTACTGCGCAGAGTAATACTATTAATGTAAACGAATAAGACTTGAAATAAGTTTCAATTTTATTTTCATTAGCAAAATAGCCAGCGGTAAAACCCGCCGCTGTTTTTGCGAACATCATACTTCCAATTAAACTTCCGGTTACCAAATCGTAAAGAAAACCAAAAATAAAACCAAGAACAGTACCATAAATCTGACCGGATTGCAATGTATAAAACACTAACAAGATAAGGATTAAATCAGGTACAAAGCCTCTAATTGAAATTAAAGGAACCAATGTTAATTGGATAATTAATAATGGAATAAAAAGTAAAAAAGGAAAGATATAATTGGAATTGCGCATGCTATTTATTTATTGAAAAAATTTAATTCCAGATCATTTTTTTGTTTGCTTTGAACTACCTTAATAACAAAAACATTTTCAGATCTATCTAAATCAGCTATAGGTGTAAGTCTCACTTCATTAAAAATTCCAGTTTCAACTTGTGTTAATTCAACTACTTTACCAACAGGAATCGTAAAAGGTATAATTGAACTAATATCCGAGGTAACTATAATATCATTGGGTTTGATATCATAAGTTTTAGGAACATTTACTATAACAAGGTCAGAACCATTCCATTTCATTAGACCATCAACTCTGCTTCTTTGATTTTTTACGGCTAATTTTAATTCGCTGTTTCTCAAAGTACGAACAATGGAAAAATCACCTGAAGTATTATAGATAATGCCGACCAACCCCTGATCATTTATTACAGGCATACCGGGTTTTATTCCATCATTTTCACCTTTATTCAAAGTAAAAACATTTTGAGAACGGGATAAAGATTTAGATATTATAGTTGCTGGTAATAATGGGAAGGTGGTAGTATCTTTAATACCAACCAATCCTTTTAATTCTTTATTTGTTACTTCATAATCTCTAAGCTTATTCACCTTAAGCATCAATTCAGCATTTTTTCTTCTTAAAGTTTCATTTTCACTTCTAAGACTACTTGTACTAAAGACATCGGAAATAACGGATGTTACTGATGCAAAAGTACCGAATGAAATAGCTTTTACTTTTTTAATTCCCGGTTGCTCATTTAAGGAAATTAAAATTAAAGAAACAACAAGAAGCACGACAAGAATTATGTACTCTTTAAACTCTTCCCAGAGATTCGAAAAAATTCTTAGCATTAATATCTTCTATTGCGAATAAGTACTTTAGAATAGTGATTAAGATTGTCAATTACTTTGCCTGCACCTCGAGCAACAGCAGTTAAAGGGTCTTCAGCAACGTGAACAGGGAGGTTGGTTTCCATTCTCAATCTTTGGTCCAAACCTTTTAATAAAGCACCACCACCAGTTATCATAACACCACGGTCTAAAATATCAGCTGATAATTCAGGAGGAGTTCTTTCGAGTGATTGTTTAACTGCATCAATTATTTGAACTATCGCTTCATTTAAGGATTCCCTGATTTCAACAGAACTAACCTCAGTAGTTTTAGGGACACCACCTACTAAATCTCTTCCTTTAACTTGAATTGTAATTTCTTCTTCAAGAGGCATAGCAGAACCTACTTCGCATTTAATTGCTTCAGCTGTTCTTTCACCAATAAGGATATTATGATTTTTCTTAAAGAATTGCATAATGGCATAATTCATTTCATCGCCGGCAATTCTAATTGATTCTTCATTTACAATTCCTGATAAGGCTATAACCGCTATTTCTGTTGTTCCGCCGCCAATATCAATAATCATATTACCAACAGGTGCTTCAACATCAATACCTATTCCAATAGCAGCAGCCATAGGCTCAGCAATAAGATGTACTTCTTTTGCTCCGGCATGTTCAGCACTATCTCTTACTGCACGTTTTTCAACTTCAGTAACACCGCTTGGTACCGCTACAACAATTCTTTTGCTTGAAAATGCACCGCCTCTAACTTTTTTAATAAAGGCTCTTATCATACCTTCAGCAATTTCAAAGTCAGCAATAACACCATCACGCATTGGTCTGCTAACTCTTATATCTTTATGTTCTCTACCTTGCATTTCTTTAGCTTTGTTCCCAAGAGCTATAATTTTTTTGGTGTTTCTATCAAAAGCCACGATAGAAGGTTCGTTTAAAACAATTCCTTTTCCTTTAACGTGGATGAGAGTGTTTGCAGTCCCTAAATCCATAGCGATATCTGCTGAGAAAAAATCAAATAAACCCATAATTCCTCTAGTGTTTAAAGTGTCTAATTCCTGTAAAAATCATTGATATATTATTTTCATTAGCTGCTTCAATTACTTCATTATCCCTTACTGAGCCACCAGGTTGAATAACTGAAACGGCACCACATTTAATTATTTCAAGCAAACCATCTGCAAATGGAAAGAAAGCATCTGAGGCTGCTGCACAACCTATAAGGTCTAAGCCATGTTCAATACTTTTCATCTTTGCAATTTTTGCTGAATCAATCCTGGACATTTGTCCGGCACCAACGCCTAAAGTAGCTTTGTCTTTTACAAATACAATGGCATTGGATTTTGTATGTTTAGCAACTATCCAGGCAAATTTTAAATCTTCAATTTCTTTAGCTGAAGGTTGTTTTTTAGTGACAACTTTAAGCTGTTCTTCAATTAAGGTAATTTTATCACTATCCTGTGCTAAAACTCCTCCCGGAATATTTCTAAACGAAGATGAACTATTCTTAATTGACTTTAATTGCTTGAGTAAACGTCTGTCTTTTTTCTTAAAAAGAATTTTTTTAGCTTCATCAGTAAAATCAGGTGCACATACAATCTCAAGAAATATTTCATTCAATTTTAATGCAACATTTTCATCTACTAAGGAATTAAAAACAACAATACCACCAAAAGCTGAAACAGGATCGCACTTCAATGCTTTTGTATAAGCATCTAATGCGTTAAAACTTGTTGCCGCTCCTGCTGCATTATTGTGTTTAATAATAGCACAAGAATTTTCTTCAAGATCTTCAATAAGCTCAACTGCTGCAGTTAAGTCCAGTATATTATTATAAGATAACTCCTTACCATGAAAAACTTCAAAATATTCGGAAAAATTACCATAAATAGAAGCTTTCTGATGCGGGTTTTCACCATACCTCAGCTCTTTTTCAAGCGGAAAATTAATTCTTAAATTTGATTTAGAAAGTTCAAATTTATCTTCAAGATAATTGGCAATGTAGGTATCATATTCAGATGTATGAGCAAAAGCTTCAACTGCTAATTTCTGTCTTAATTTAATATTTACATTGTTGTTTTTGAGCTCACTAATAAACGATGAATACTGACGAGGATTAGTTAAAACAGAAACAAACTTATAATTTTTTGCAGACGCTCTAATTAAACTTGGTCCTCCAATATCAATATTCTCAATAATATTATCGAGAGTACTTTCAGGATTTTTAGTAGTTTTTACAAAAGGATAAAGATTTACACAAACAATATCTATAGGTAAAATATTATTTTTTTCTGCTTGTTCTATATCTTCCTTGATATCTCTGCGATAAAGAATGCCGCCAAAAATTTTTGGATGTAATGTTTTTACTCTTCCATCAAAAACTTCAGGAAAGCCGGTAAGGGTGGATATCTCAGTAACTTGTAAATTATTTTCTCTAAGAAGCTTTGCAGTATTGCCTGTAGCAATAATATCATAATTCAGGTTAATAAGTTCATTTGCAAAATCTAATATATTAGATTTATCAGATACACTTATTAATGCTAATTTTTTCAATTATTTTATTCTCTATTAATTTTCTATAATAATTCTATTATTAACTTCTTTAATTTTTCCTTCAGCTATTTTTTCAACAACAAAAGGAAGAATTTGGTGTTCAACCTGGAGAACTCTTTCAGCTATTTCTTCAGGAGATTGAACATCATTTATGTCAATAGCTTTTTGAGCTATTATCTTTCCTGTATCATAAGAATTATCTACAAAATGAACTGTAGGACCTGATACTTTACAGGAAGAATTAAATACTGCACTGTGAACATTCATCCCATACATTCCGGGACCTCCGAAAGAGGGGAGAAGTGCTGGATGAATATTTATTATTCTTCCCGAATATAGATTTACCAATTTTTCCGGTATTAATTTCAAAAATCCGGCAAGAACAATTAAGTCAATTTTTGTGTCAGTAATAATTTTTATTACTTCATCATATGATTTTGAACCCTCTTTATTCCCAATAGAATAAGAAGAGATGGAATATTTTCTTGCAATTTCAAAAGCTTTGCATTCGCTTTTGTCACTAAATACTAAAGAAACTCTAAATAATTCCCCATACTTGGGTGAATTTAATATTGCTTCTAAGTTTGAACCTCTACCTGATACAAAAACTGCAATTTTCAAGATTTCCTAATTCAAAATTTATTTAAGATATTAAAAATTAAAACCTTAAGAAACTAATGTAATCAAAAAATAAATAAATTTTAAGGTAATATTTAACTAAAAATTAACTTTTTTGAGGGCTATGAAATAATTTTTTAATTTATTCTGATAATCATAATCTGTGTACTTATCTGCTTGGTCAATTATATCCTTCATTTTAAAGAAATCTGTTTGGATTTTATAAATTCTTGCAATATTAAAGCACGCAAATGGTTTAATCCAACTTTCTTCAGAAGAATTATTTTGGTATGCAGATAATGCAAGTTCTAAAGATTTATCATAATTACCCAAATAAAAATTAGCATCACTTAAATAAAATAAAACTTCAGCTTTATGTTTTTCAGAATCAGAATAATTTAGTAAAGTTGATAAAGAATCAATTGCTTCCTGATAGTTCGAATCTTCAATAAAATTAGAATATATTATTATTTTTTTTTCAATATCAGATAATTGTCTATTATAATAGATAGACCCTTTCCTTTTAGCATATAGGTCATCATCAAGGTCATTATTACCTTTATCAGTATTCTTATAGTATACTAACGAACTATCTCTTAAATCAGTAAGTTCATAGCTTAAACCAATTCTATAAGAAGCGATGCCGGTATAATTATTATCCTTAGTTTTATTTAAAAAGATAGAATAGAATTTTTTTGCACTATCAAATTCATTTTTCTTAAAGTAGACATCTCCTAAAAGAAAATTTGAAAAAGCATAAAGCTGTATGAATTTGGAATCTTCTTCTTTTGTTAGAGATAATAAAATTGAATGAGCATTGTCCAAGTTTTTTTGTTTAACGTTTAAAACTGCAAATGCATAATTAAAAAGTTTATTGTAAGGAAACTTTTTTATTAATGCTTTTAAATAATTGGAAGAAGTATTGAAGTCGTAAAGATTCTCTGAAAATATTTGAGATAAATAATATTGTGCTTCTATCTTTGTATAATTTCCTTTTTGTGCAGCAGTTTCAAGATATTTAATTCCTGTATCTTTGTCTCCCTTTACTCCGGCAACTGATAAAGCCCATTTAAATGCTGCAGGAATTTGCCCAACAGCAAAATTATAAATACCTAATCCAAATAGTGCATCATAATTATCTCTATTTAATTCAAGAGATTTAGACAAATAGTTTTCGGCTTTTTTAGCTGCCCAAATTGCATCAATTTGTTTTTGAGCTTGGTTAAAGACTACTGAACGATAAATATAATTAGTACCCAAAATAGTTAGAAGCCTTTCATCATTAGGCTGCAGTTCTATTTGCTTTTCACAAAGTTCCAAAACTTTATCTGAATATTTATTAAACTGTAAATAATCTTCATTTAAATTATTACTTAGATAATACCACATGTAAACATCAGATAGGAAATGGTATCCTCTAGGATCATCAGGATACTTTGTTGTAATTTTATTAAAATCACTTTCTGCATTAGTCCATTTAAAAGAATATAAATTATCTAATCCTGGTTTTATTAATTTATCGATATCAACTTGTGCATATGAATGATTGCTAAGTAAAAAACTAAATAGAGCCATTATAAAAATGGCTCTATAAATAAAAAAAATATTTCCAGAAAAAGATTTATTTAGCATTAGAAGTCTTTTTTGTTTTAGAATAATCTAAAGACGCTTTAACAAATTCTCTAAATAAAGGATGAGCTTTTGCAGCTCTTGATTTTAATTCTGGGTGAAATTGACAACCTAAAAACCATGGATGGTTAGGGAGCTCAACAATTTCTACCAACTCTCTATCAGGAGATAGTCCTGAAAAAACTAAACCTTTAGAAGATAATATACCTCTAAACTTATTATTTACTTCATATCTATGTCTATGTCTTTCAGTGATAAACTCATTCCCATATGCGTGGAAAGCTTTTGTATCAGACTCGACATTACAAGGATAAGAACCTAATCTCATAGTTGCACCCATATTTTTTATATTCTTTTGATCAGGCATTAAATCAATAACATTGTACTTATTCTTTTTAAATTCTGAACTATGTGCTTTTTGCATTCCACAAACATTACGAGCATACTCAATAACAGCGCATTGCATCCCTAAACAAATACCAAAGAAAGGAATAACATTTTCTCTTGCATATTGAATAGCTCTAATTTTTCCTTCAATGCCTCTTTCACCAAAACCACCTGGAATTAATATTCCGCTAATCCCTTCAAGATTCTTTTTGATGTTCTCTTCAGTTTCACATTCTTCAGAACTTATCAACTTAACATTAACTTTGGTATTATTTTCAGAGCCTGCGTGAACGAAGGCTTCAATTATACTTTTATATGCATCTTTATTATCTATATATTTACCACAAACTGCAATGTCAATTGTGTGTTGAGGATTCTTAATACGTTGAACTAAATTTTCCCAAACTTCAATTTTAATTTTTTTGTCTGGGAGATGAAGACGCTTTATAACCAGTTGGTCAAATTTTTCTTTAAATAGCACAAGAGGAATTTCATATATAGTAGAACAATCATAAGCAGAAAATACTGCTTTACTTTCCACATTACAGAACAAAGCAATTTTTTCTCGTAATTCTTTACTTAATTTTTTTTCGGAACGACACACAATCATATCAGGTTGAATACCAAGAGAAAGTAAGTTTTTTACACTATGCTGGGTAGGTTTTGTTTTAACCTCTCCAGCTGCAGAAATGTAAGGGACTAAAGTAACGTGTATGTTTAATGTATTCTTTCTACCAAACTCTAAAGTAAGTTGTCTCATTGCTTCCATAAAGGGGAGTGATTCTATATCACCGACAGTACCACCTATTTCAGTTATAATTGCATCGTACTCACCTAATTCTGCAAGTTTGGTCATCCTTCGTTTGATTTCGTCTGTTATATGAGGAATAACCTGGACAGTGGCTCCAAGGTAGTCACCTCTACGTTCTCTGGTTATTACTTCATTATAGACCTGGCCAGTAGTTGTATTGTTAGCACGTGACATACTAACATCTAAGAACCTTTCATAGTGCCCCAAATCCAGGTCAGTTTCGGCACCATCATCAGTTACATAGACTTCTCCATGCTGAAATGGATTCATTGTTCCGGGGTCTACATTTATATAAGGATCAAATTTTTGGATGGTTACTTTGAACCCTCTTTGTTTCAAAAGAAGTCCAAGAGCTGAGGCTGTAATACCTTTTCCTAAAGAGGAAACTACACCGCCTGTTACAAAAATGAATTTAGTTTTATTTCTTGGGGCCATTGGTTTTTGCATGCAAATATATGAGTAATTAATACGAAATTCAACACATATCAAATTATTACTTGATTATTTATTTATCTTAGTCAACTTTGTTATATTTAAAAGTACTTTGTTAATTTATTTAATAATTTTCTTGATAGAAGTCTCTTAAATACTTGTAATACTTATAAAAAACTTTTATTTTTCTAAGTATTAAATGGCTTGATTATTTAATTTCATTTTACTTAACTTTCTAATATCATTAGGAGATATTTATAGAGATATTGCTACAAAGAGAAATTTGCTGATTTAATTATAAACATTCTAATAAAAATGAAGAGCAGTATCTTTATTATCATATTTCTTATTTGCTATTCTACCTCATACTCACAGAACAGCATTAAGATTGTTAATTCTAACAATATTTTTTTTATTGGAGAATTTTCAGCGCATTACTCTGACACTTCGCTTATTACTATCAATGGTACTAATTATATTAATCTTTCCTTAAAAGATGGTAATATACCGGAGAATCACAATCAAGGTTTGCCGGCAATACCTGAAGTAAATTTTATATTAGGTGTTCCACAAGAATTCGGTAATACCATTGAAGTTCTCTCCTATACCTATAAAGATATTCAAGGTCGATTAGCACCAATTCCTCGATTTATTAGAGAAGGTGAAATCAACAATATTGAATATAGACTTGCAGATAATTATTCATCTTACATTCCTGAAAATGAACTTATAAAATTTGGTGAATCAGGATTAAGCAGGAATATTCAAGCGCAAAATTTCATTTTAATGCCGGTTAAATATTTTCCGAATGAAAATAAAATCAGAATTTATGATAAAATAGTATTTAAAATAAACTATGCCTCAAATGCAAATGGAAATGTTTTAGCTGAAGATGAATTATTAGAATCTACCTTATTAAACTATAATGCAGCCAGGTATTGGAATAAACAAATAACAAGATTAAAAAAAGTTAGCAATAGCGTTCTTGCAACAGGTACCTGGTATAAGTTTGAAGCTCCGGAAGAGAGTATATATAAGATAGATAAAAACCAATTAGCTTCTTTGGGTATAAGTTCAGATGTGGATCCAAGAACTATAAAGATATATAACAATGGGGGAAAAGAACTTCCAGAAACAGTTAATGCTCCCGTTGTTGATGATTTACAGGAAAATGCAATTTTAGTTGTTGGTGAAGAGGACGGTGTCTTTAATGATAATGATTATATACTTTTTTATGGAAGAGGAACTAACTTCTGGGATTTTGATACCACATTGCACAGAATAGTAAGAAGATTTCATCATTATTCTAAAGAAAATTATTTTCTTATAACTTCTGGCGGTGCTTCAGGTAAAAGAATGACTAATAAAGTCAGTTCAACAAATGAACCTAATGCAACACAAACATCAACAAAAGCTTTTGCATTTCTTGATGAGGACAAAATTAATTTAGCGAAGAGCAGCAGAATTTTTCTTGGAGATGAGTTTACAGAAAGTACTAAAAGCCGTACTTATATGAATAAACTGGATGGAATAATTCCTTCAGTACCTGTTACTTATAATTTCACTTTTGTAAATACTTTGGCAAATGCAGTATCGCTTGATGTTGAAGAAAATAGTAATTTGATTACTTCATTTTATCTTCCGGGAAATATTGGTGAATACTCAACTGGGATTGCTTATACTAAAATAGTTCAATTCAATTGGAATGTTCCCGATGATAGAAGCTTATTAAAATTCACTTACAATGCTTCAGGCATTACTGCTAAAGGATACTTAGATTATTTTGAAATTTCATATGAGAAAACATTAACTCCAGCAGCAAATAAATTAATCTTTTATGCTGGTCCAGTTGATGGCACAATTCAATACAACCTATCAGGATTTCCTTCAAGTAATATAAAGGTATTTGATATATCAGATCACGCAAATGTAAAAGTTGTTACCGAACCACAATTATGGAGTGGAGGAGACTTTCAATTTAGAGCAGTTGAGAATACTTTAAGTTCAAGCAAGTATCTTGCTATAGGAGATGATACATATAAAAGCATAATCAATCCTGTTCAAGTATCAAATTCTAATTTACACGGTATTCAAGATGGTGCTCAATTTATAATTGTAACTAATAAATTATTTAGAGAGCAGGCTGATAGATTAAAACAGCAGCGTGAAACAAATGAATTAAATAAATTAAGCACTATTGTCGTTGATATTGATGAAATTACAAATGAATTTTCTGCAGGAATAAAAGATGTAAGTGGCTTAAGAAATTTTGTTAAGTATGCTTATCAAAATTGGACCACCAGACCTCAATTTTTATTGCTTTTTGGAGATGGTGATTATGATTATAAAAATATAGAAGGTTATAGTAGAAATTTTATCTATTCATATCAGAATTATTTACCTGATATATCTCTTAACCTTGACCACCTTTGGACTTATTCAACAGATGATTACTTTGCAAGAGTTAATGGTAATGACTTAATGATTGATTTAGCATTAGGTAGACTTAATGTCCAAACTCCTTCTGATGGTGAGGCAGTAGTTAACAAAATTATCCAGTACGAAAATTCAGCTGGCAGAGGAACCTGGAAAAACTTAATTACCTTAGTAGCAGATGATGGATATACATCTTCAGGATATGAGGGTGCTTTGCATACAATGCCTTCTGAAACTATTGCAACTACTTATATTCCCAAGCAGTATGATATTAAGAAAATCTATATGGCTGCTTATGCTCCCCAGGTAACAGGAAGTGGAAGAAGAAAACCTCAAGTTACAAAAGATTTAATTAGTACCTTAAACGAAGGTACATTAATAATGAATTATTATGGCCATGGAAATCCAAGTGTATGGACTCACGAATATGTTTTGGAAAAAAATAGTTTCATACCGCAATTAACAAATGAAAAGTATCCTTTTCTTTTAGCAGGAACTTGCGATTTTGGATATTTCGATGACCCGACCGACCAAAGTGGTGCTGAAATGTTTGTTCTTAAAAGAGATGGTGGAATGATTGCTGTTTTTACTGCAACCAGACTTTCATATGCACAATCTAATGCCATCTTAATTGAAAATATATTTAACTCCTTATTAAATCAACCTAAGGATAGCATAGGATTATCGGTTCGGTTGGGTTTAGCATCATTCAGAGTTAAGCAAGTTTATATTTCTGATAATGACCAAAAATATCATATACTGGGTGACCCTACATTGAAACTTGATATCCCCAGGTATACTGCAAGTATTGATAGTATTAACGGTCAGCCATTTACTACTGTTCAGCAATTAAAAGCATTAAGCAATGTTAGAATTTCAGGGTCTATTAAAAAGCCAAATGGAACTCCCTGGACAGAAATGAACGGTGAAGGTATTCTTTCTGTTTATGATTCTGAAAGACAAACAAGACTTCAGGAAATTAATTATGATATAAATCTTCAGGGTGGTGTTATTTTTAGAGGACGTGTATCTATAATTAATGGACAATTTAGTGCTAACTTTGTAGTTCCAAAAGATATTTCATATGAAAATAGAAATGGAAGAATTACATTTTATTTCTATGATATTAACGATGAAAAAACTGATGGTATTGGGTATACAAATAACTTTACAGTTGGCGGCACTGATTCAAGTTCATCAAATGATAATAAAGGTCCTGAAATAGATGTTTATTTTGACGATGAAAATTATAAAAATGCATTATTAGTTAATTCTAATTCAAAATTAATTGTTCATCTGACAGATGAAACAGGATTAAATACAACAGGTACCGGAATAGGACATAAGACTGAAGGCATTTTAAACGGCAGAGAAAATGATCCTATTGATTTTACAAATTACTTTGAAGGAGATTTAGATTCAGGTGGTAAATCAGGAAAGATTACTTATCAATTAAATAATCTTGAAAATGGCGAGCATTCATTGCTTGTTAAGGCTTGGGATGTATTCAATAATTTTTCATCAGAATCGGTTAACTTTAAAGTTGTAAGCTCGGATGAATTAACAATTACAGATGTTTTAAATTATCCAAACCCATTCAGCAGTAATACATCTTTTACATTTCAGCAGAATTTAAGGAATCCACTTGATGTAAAGATTAGTGTTTATACAGTTGCTGGAAGACTAATTAAAAAAATTGAAAGTTTTGGATTAACAGCCGGATTCGTCAATATCGATTGGGATGGAAGAGATGAAGATGGTAATGTTCTCGCAAATGGAACTTATTTATACAAGATTTCTATAAAAACAATAGATGGAAAGTTAAGCAAGAGTGTGTTGGGCAAGCTTGCTATTATAAGATGAAATATCAAACTATGATAAAAAAAATGAATTTATACATTGGAGGAAAAAAATGAAAGTACTACTTAGGATATTTCTTGTATCCTTTATTTTTCTAACTGTTAAAGAAACATATGCCCAAGGTGAAGCAGCAGTACCTTTCTTGCTGTTGGCTCCTGATTCAAGAGCTGGCGGTTTAGGTGAATCTGGTACTGGTTTAGCTGACAACTCAGCAGCTATTTTTTGGAACCCCGCAGGTCTGGCTTTTCAAACCGGTTCTGAAGTTAGTATCACTCACAGTAATTGGCTGCCTCAATTCCACCTGGATTTATTTTACGATTATCTTACCTATAAACAATATATGGAAGAAGTAGATGGAGTTGTTTCCGCAAGTATTACATATATGAACTTCGGAGAATTTGCAAGAACAGGTGAAGGTGGTCCTGAAGTAATAGGAACATTCCGTTCTTTTGATGCAGCTTTAACTTTAGGCTATGCTACAAAGTTAAGTTCTGACTGGGGATTAGGAACAAATTTTAGATTAATCCATAGTAGACTTTCAGATCAGCCAACTGCAGAAGAACAGGGTAAAGGTGTTGCTACCTCAATCAGTTTTGACATTGCAGCAATGTGGCGTCCTGTAAAATTTGTTCTTCCATTTCTTGATGAAGATATTGGAGGACAGTTAAGTATAGGAGTTAACTTAAGTAACTTAGGACCAAAGATTTATTATATAGATAAAGCTCAAGCTGATCCTATACCAACAAACTTCAGATTAGGTTTTGCTTATCAAATTTTAAATGATGAATATAATTCTCTTTTATATACATTGGACTTCAGCAAACTGCTTGTAAGTAAAAAGGGAAGTGAGTCAAAAGAATTTTATCAAGCTATTTTTTATGCTTGGGCTGATAAACCTTTTAAAGAAGAACTTAGAGATATCGTTACCTCAATGGGACTTGAATACTGGTATGGAAAACCAGGAGATTTCTTGTTTGCATTAAGAAGTGGATTCTTTTATGAAGATCCATCTTATGGAAATAGAAAATTCATTACCTTTGGTGCAGGTATTAGATATGATATGTATGGTTTTGATTTCAGTTATATTACCACATCTCCATTCAAGGGAATGGAAACTCATCCATTATCAGAAACTTTAAGATTTTCTGTTATCATAGGTTGGGGTGGAGCTACACAAACTACAAAAGGTCTTCCTAGAGGTATTTAATTAAAAATGATTAGTAGAATTATTTTAGCCACTTTATTTTTAATGGGCAGTTTATCTGCCCAAACTTTTATGGGGAAATTATCATCATCACCTAACAAAGAAAATAAAGTAATTTCTGATAGTGTTAGAGTTCTTGCTGTAATGGTTGAATTTCAGTCTGATAAAGATGAAGCTACCTTTGGCAATGGTAAATTTGGGTCCATTTATTCCCAGGATTATGGGAATACAATATTAGACCCTTTACCGCACAATAAACCTTACTTTGAATCTCATTTAGAATTTGTAAAAAATTATTTTACTAAAGTTTCAAAGGGAAAATTAAAAGTAAGTTATAATGTTTTGCCGGATGTAATTACTGTTTCTAAAACTATGAGAAATTATACTCCTCCTGCAAAAGTTGAAGATTTTACTAACTTAGGAACTTTCGCAAATGAGGTATGGACTAAAGTCGATTCAGCTTATCAAAATATAAATTTTTCAGATTATGATGTATTTTTAATTTTTCATGCAGGTGTGGGAAGAGATATTAGTCTTCCTGGTAGTTTAAATATTGAAAGAGATTTACCCTCTGTCTATTTAGGATTGAAAACTTTAAAAGGAATTTATGGCCAGGATTTTACTGGTTTTTCTTTACCAATAAGTGGTGGGAAAATTACTAACTCACTTATTATTCCTGAAACTGAAAGTAGAGAATTAAGTTCTTTAGGGCAAACATTTTTATTTGAAATTACTATCAATGGTTTACTTGTTTCAAGTATCGCCAGCCATTTAGGCTTGCCAGATTTATTTGATACTGAGACAGGGTTAAGTGCAATCGGACGATTTGGATTAATGGACGGACAATCCATTTTTGCTTACTCAGGATTATTTCCTCCTGAACCTTCAGCCTGGGAAAAAATTTATTTAGGTTGGGCTGAACCAACTGAAGTTGTTCCATCAGATCAAAATATTTCTTTATCTGCAGACTTAGCTGCTGTTTCAGGAGATAATGTAATTTTAAAAGTGCCAATAAATTCAAGCGAATATTACCTTGTCGAAAATCGTCAGAGAGATGTTTTTAAAGATGGAATAAATATTAAGTATGTACTTAATGGAGATACCTTAACAAAAAATTTTCCAAAAGATACAACCGGATTTTACAGCTATACTGTTGATACATTGAATGGAGTGGTTATGGATGTAGATGAGTTTGATTGGGCTTTACCCGGAAACGGAATTGTAATTTGGCATATTGATGAAAATGTAATTAATGCAAAAATTAATGAAAATAAGATTAACACTGATAAAAACAGAAGAGGTGTTGATGTTGAGGAAGCAGATGGTATTCAGGACATAGGTGAAGAGTTTACAACTATCTTCGGTGATGTAGTTGTTGGTGAAGGTGAACCTAATGATTTTTGGTTTGCTGGTAATGAAAGTGAATTATTTGAAAATAAATTTTCTTATGATACACGTCCGGATACTCGTTCAAATGATGGAACTAATAGTTTGATAACGATGGAGAATTTTTCTGCATCAGACAATAAGATGAATTTTAGCTTATCCTTCGGAAATAATCAGATTTCATTAAGAGAGATAAGAAAATTTAATTTTCCATTAGATAATGTTAAGCTTAATTCCGACAAAAATAGTTTTGACTTTTATGTAAAGTCAGGAACTGATTTAATCAAAAAGAATCCTTTTGATTATACATTATATCCAAATTTTACTTCTTTCAAAACTGCAACAGATTATTTTTCAGGTTTAGGACAAAGTATATTCGGAACTATTGGCAATAAACTAAATAATATTTTTATAAATATTAATAATGATACGACAAGAAATACAATTGAACTAAGTGATTCTATTACAACTCCTCCAGTGTTAATTACAGATTTGAATAATGAAAACTTTGTTCTTGTTGGTACTAAGAATGGTATTTATAAAATCAGAGTTAATAATACAATTGCAGATTCACTTATTATCAACAAACGTGTTAAAAAAATTGCCGCCCAAGGTAGCTATTATTCTTTTATAACGGAAAATTCTTTTAATGATAATGAGGGAAGAAACAATGATTTGAATGGAGAAAATCCTTTAGATATAGTTCTGACAAAAGATAGGAATGATAATTACTTAAATGTTATCCTGACTGAACAAAATAATATTTTTACAATCGGTGCTGAAAATAATAAATTTAAATTAAATTCATCTATACCTGTTAAGAGCTTTATCCTGTCAGATTTAAAAGGTGATGGTGAGAATTATATAGTATATTCTACAGGAAATTCAGTTGAAGCAGTTAATTTAACTGGTGCTTCAGCTGAGAATTTTCCTATTTCTATTCCTAATAAAACATTTAAAGAATATTTCTTATCTGCAGAATTAAATGGTAATAATGTTTTACTTACTTTTACAACCGATGGCAGTATATATTTTATTGATTCTAAAACTGGAAAACTATTAGAAAACTATTCATTATCGGTTGGCGATGATTTTGCAGCTTCACCAATATTCTCTACTTTATTAATATCATTAACTGATGGTTCTAAAGGTTTAACATTGGCAGCCTTAAATCAAGTAGGGGATATTTATTTGTGGAATGTTTATCAACTAAAATATAATAGTATATGGAGCGAGGAGAATGCTGATAATAGAAACTCCTCATTCTATAAACCAGCTTCGAAAACTAATGTAGTTACTGAATTTTTCCCTGCGGCAAGGACTTACAATTATCCAAATCCAGTTTATGATAATGAAACTTTTATTAGATACTATGTAGGCACTGATGCTAATATAAATATAAAAATTTATGATTTAGCAGGTGACCTTATTGCCGAATTAAATAGTTCTGCAAATGGCGGTATGGATAATGAAACCAAATGGGATGTATCTAATGTTGCAAGTGGAGTTTATATAGCAAAGGTTGAAGCATCTTCAGGTGGTAATGTAGAGCATACTACAATAAAAATTGCAGTAATTAAATAACTATTTTCTATGTCTTTTTTATTTATAACATTTCCCCTTATATGAAGTTTATATTCAAATTATTTTTATTTGTATTCATCTTAAGTCTAAATACTTTTGCACAGTTTACTCAGTTTCATCCTGAATTAGACTGGTATACCATAAAAGGTAAACATGCTGAAGTGCATTTTCACGAAGGTACTGAAAGAACTGCTGAAGTAATTTTAAAGATTATTGACGAAGTTTGGGGACCAATTACATCTCTTTATGAATATGAACCTGAAACAGTTCACTTTGTAATCAAAGATTTAGATGATTATTCAAATGGTGCTACTTATTTCTTTGATAATAAGATAGAGATTTGGGCAAGTGCATTAGATTTTGATTTACGAGGCACACATAACTGGTTAAGGAATGTAATCTCTCACGAATTTACACACCTTGTGCAAATTCAAGCTTCAATGAAAGCAACCCGTACATTACCTGCAGTATTCCTGCAAATGATGAATTATGAAGATGAAAGAAGACCTGATATTCTATATGGATTTCCTAATTTTATAGTCAGTTATCCATTTGCTACTATCAATGTACCTGCTTGGTGGGCAGAAGGCACTGCTCAATATATGCGAAAAGAATTAGATTACGAGAGATGGGATTCTCATCGCGATATGATTTTGCGTTCCTATGTTCTTGATAATAAAATGCTTACCTGGAATGAGATGGGAGTTTTTGGCAAGACAAGTCTTGGCAATGAATCTGTTTATAATTCTGGATTTTCTCTTACAAGATATATCTCTCAGAAATATGGTGAAGCTAAGCTCAGGGAAATAAGTAAATCATTGGGAAAATTTACAAACTTTACAATTGACGCTGCTTTTGAAGATGTTCTTGGTAAATCAGGCAATGAAGTTTATAATGAATGGAAAAGCTATTTAACTGATTATTACAAAAAAAGAACTCAAAATATTGATACGTTAAAAGGGAATATGATTTCTGATGTTGGATTTGGAAATTTTTATCCGACTATTTCAAAGGACAAAAATAAAATTTATTATATATCAAATAAATCATCTGATTACTTCAGTCCTTCCAATCTTTATGTATATGATTTAAATACAAAAGAAGAAAAAAAATTAATTGATAATATCAGGTCTACTTATGGGTTTATTGAAAATGAAAAAAAGATTGTATATGCTAAACTAAGTGATGATAATAAGAACTATTACAATGTTCACGACCTTTATGTTTATGATGTTACATCTGAAGATGAAGTTAGATTAACTAATAACTTAAGAGCTAACCAACCAACAGTTTCCAATGATGGGAAGAAGGTAGCATTCTTATTTCAGAAGGATGGAACAACTAATTTGGGCATAGTTGATATAGATGGTAATAATTTTAAACAACTTACTTTCTACAAAAACGGTGAGCAGATTTATAATCCTAAGTTCTCTAATGATGGAAATTTAATATTATTTGATTTTTCCTATTTGCATAACAGGGATATTGCCTACTATGATTTAAGCAAAAATGTATATGATTTCTTAATTGCAACAGAAGATGATGAAAGAAATCCTGTTTTAGATAAAGATGGAAATTTAATTTACGCTTCAGATAGAACTGGTATCTACAATATTTATAGAAGAGAATTAAAATCAAATACAGATGTACAGCTTACCAATGTTCTTGGCGGTGCATTCATGCCTGCTATAGATGAAAATAATGATATTGCATATGCTGGATATACTTCATCAGGATATAAAATATTCTATCTTCCTATTTCAGAACAAAAACAAATTGCAAAAAATAGCAGTTACGAAAGACCGCAAAATTATCCTTTAGGGGAAGATAGACCTAATGGTGATATATCAAAGTTTGACGTCAATACTTTAAAGAATTTTAATGATAAAGAAGATATAAAATCTGAACCTAAAAAATATGCTGGTGCTTTTTCAAAACTTACCTTCTTTCCATTTGTAAGGTATGATAATTATAATACATCAAATAAGTTTATTGAGAAATTAAAACCGGGCTTGTATATATCTTCAAATGATATGTTGAATAGATATTCCTTATTTGCAGGTGGCTCAATAAATACAAGATTAGAAAGAGATTTATTCTTAACTTTTGATTATAGGAATAAACTTCCTCTTCTTTTTGATTTAGGCTTAAAGCCTGAGTTAACTCTTGAACTATACAATATTAGTCGTAAATCTAATGTCGATATATTCTTTGGGACTGATTCAACTGAAGGTGTTGATTATACTTATAAAATTCCTACTGATGTAACTTATAATTTATTTGAAGTAGATTTAGCTGCCAGACATCGGATATTCTCAAGATATTCTAATCTTGAATTCAGATATATCTTCAGCAGATATTCTGCAGCTATTGGCAGTTTTATTTTACCGGATGAGAATAATACGTTATACCCAACAACTGATGATACATACCTTATAGGAAGCAATTTTCAAATTAAATATGATTTGGATTTATGGCTTCCACATAGAAACGATGATATAAATCCCTTAGGTATGCAGGTTGAGTTAAGATATAATTATGAAATGAACAAGTTTAATGATGAAGGTCAGTACGAAATTAAAGATGGGACATTACAACCAAAGTATAATCACTTTAACTTTCATCGTTTAGAATTAAATTCTAAATTTGCTGCTCCTTTGTGGTATGGACATTCTTTAACTGCGCAATTAAGAGCAGGAACGATTTTCGGACCTCAAATGCCGGACTTCTTTGATTTCTATTTAGGGGGATTAATTGGAATGAAAGCTTATCCTTTCTATGCGCTTAGTGGAAATGAAATTGGATGGCTTAATTTAACTTATAGGTTACCTTTATTTGAAAATATTGACACCAGGATTGGGCACCTATATCTTGATAAAATTTTCTTTTCAGTTTATGGAGACCTCGGTCATGCATGGAATGGTGATATTCCTGCATTTAAGGATTTTAAAAAAGGTGCCGGTGCAGAAATAAGAATTCAAATGACTTCTTTTTATATGTTCCCAACAAGTGTATTCGTAAATGCTTCTTATGGATTTGATAAGTTCACAAGATTTGTAAGAGACAGGGAGGTTACTTACGGAAAAGAATTGAGATTATATGGTGGAATTCTGTTTGGGTTTGATTTTTAAATATTAACGAATTTTTATTATGAAAAATATTTTTCTTATTATATTGTTTTCAGCTGCTGTAGTACTTGCTCAAGTTAATAAACAGACTAATTTGACTGGCAATTTAAGTTATGACAGCAAAATAATAAATTATAATGGACCTGTAGTAAATAAATATAACTTTGATATCAAAAATAAAAAATCACCATTTCTAGCAGCAGCACTTTCTTTAGTTTTACCCGGTGCAGGTGAAGTTTATACAGAACATTATTTAAAGGCTGGAATCTTTTTGGCAATTGAGGCCGCTGCGATAACTACCGGAATTATGTATGACAACAAAGGTAATGACCAAACTAATGTTTTTCAAAATTATGCGGATGAAAATTGGAGTGTCTTAAGATATGCTCAATGGTTAATTACATTCAAGAATGCACCGTCAGAAATTATAAAAAGTAACAATCCAAATATTCCTGATTGGGAAGAAGTTGATTGGGCTTTGTTAAATCAATATGAAACTGGCTCCCATAATCTTCCACAGCATGGTGAACAGCAATATTATGAAATGATAGGAAAATACCATCAGTTTGCCAGTGGATGGGATGATTTTGCAGGAGGAGCAAATGAAAATATTATTTCATCTAACTTTACACATTACGCAGGATTAAGAGGGAAGGCAAATGACTATTATAATGTTGCCGCTAAGGCAGTGATAGTTATATACATAAACCACGTATTAAGTGCCGTAGATGCAGCATTCAGTGCAAAGTGGTTTAATGATGATTTGGCTCTTAGATTAAGAGTTGAACAAAACAATTATTCATACAATAGGGAATTATATCCTGTTGTTAATTTATCTTATAAGTTTTAGCATATGAAAGTACCAATAGTAGTTATAGTTGGAAGTCCTAATGTAGGAAAGTCAACTTTATTTAATAGATTTATCGGAAAACGTGAAGCAATAGTTGATAACGTCAGCGGTGTTACCAGAGATAGGAACTATGGTGATGTTGAATGGAATGGAAAGCTTTTCAGATTAATGGATACAGGTGGTTATGTTCCTAATTCTCCTGATCTGTTTGAGACTGCCATAAGAGAGCAGGTAGAAATTGCATTAATCGAAGCTGATGTTATTCTTTTTGTTGTTGATGCAAGAACAGGCCTTACTGAAATGGATAAAGAAATAGCAAGGATGCTCCGTACTTCTAATAAAGAATTTTATTTGTTGATTAATAAAGTTGATTCAGAAAAATATGAAAATGCAGTTCATGAATTTTATTCTTTAGGTATAAAAAATGTTTATGATGTTTCTGCATTAATGGGAAGAAAAGTTGGTGATTTGTTGGATGATATTACCGAACATTTTCCGGCTATGAATGAAGATGATGAAGGTGATTCAAGGTTAAGGATAGCCATTGTTGGACGTCCAAATGTTGGTAAATCATCCTTGACAAATGCTTTGTTAGGTATTGATAGGAGCATAGTCACTGATATTCCCGGAACGACAAGAGATAGTTTAGATTCTATCTTAAAATATTATGGTGAGGAAATCGTTCTTATTGATACTGCAGGCTTAAGGAAAAAGAAAAAAATTGAAGAGAGTATTGAATTCTTTTCAAATATCAGAACTATGAAAGCTATTAGTGAATCTAATGTAACAATCGTAATGATTGATGCAGTAGTAGGACTTGATAAGCAGGATATGAAAATTATTGAAGAAGCTATTGCCAGAAGGAAGGGAATTATCCTTGCAATAAATAAATGGGACCTTATTGAAAAAGATACTAATACTGCCAGACAAAAAGAAAAAGATATTTTAGATAAACTTGGTTCAATAAATTATTTACCAATTATATTCATTTCTGCTTTAACTAAACAAAGAATATTCAAGCTGATTGATTTGGCTAAAAAGGTTGAGGAAGAAAGAAAGAAAACAATTCCAACTAATGTTTTAAACGATGCCTTATTAGCTGATATTGAAAATACGCCTCCTCCGACAACTCATACAGGTAAAGAAGTAAAGATAAAATACATTACTCAAGCTGCAGGTAGTTATCCTGTGTTTTTGTTTTTTAGCAATTTTCCAAAAGAAATATCTGCATCATATAGAAAATTTTTGGAAAGAATGATTAGAAAACATTTTGGTTTTGAAGGTGTACCTATAATTTTATCTTTTAAGAATAAATAAAAAAATTACTATTTTTGATAAACAAATAATTTCTTGAAGGTAAAATGAGTACTCCAATTTCCAGCTTTCACCTTATTGAACATCCTTTAGTTAAAAGAGATATAACAGTTCTTAGGGATATTAACACTCCACCAGATTTATTCCGTTCTACTGTTAAAAGAGTATCGAATATTTTAGCAGTTGAAATATCTAAAAATTTTATTTTACAAACTTTTGATGTTGAAACTCCACTTGAAAAAACCATAGGCTACAAATTAGAACAGGAAATTATTCTAGTCCCTATATTAAGGGCTGGCTTGGGAATGGTTAGTGGTTTTCTTCAAATTTTTCCTGATGCTAAAGTTGGTCATATTGGTCTGCAAAGAAATGAAGTAACTCTTAAACCCATCGAATACTATTATAAAACTCCAAAAAATATCGATAAAGCAATAGTAATTTTATTAGACCCTATGCTTGCAACCGGAGGAAGTGCATTTGAAGCAATAACTTATTTAAAAAATAGAGGAGCAAAAAATCTTTATTTTGCCTGTCTTGTTGCTGCACCTGAAGGTATAAAATTATTGGATGACGGGTTGAAAGATATTAATATTTATGGAGCTGCATTAGATAGAGAACTTAATGAAAAAGGATATATTCTACCCGGTTTAGGAGATGCAGGTGACAGGACATTTGGTACACTATAAAATTTTATTTTTAATCATATTTTTATTTTTATCTTCAAACCAATTTGCACAAGTTCATCCTGATAAGAAAATTCATTCATTATTGATGTCAGGATTAAATGAATTAATCAATCAGAACTATGACAAAAGTGCACAATACTTCACTGAGTTAAAAAGTACTTACCCCAAAAATCCTCTTGGTTATATTTACCTTGCAGTAAGTGAAATCGTAAAAAATAGTGACCACAAAGAACAATTTAATATATCATTTATTGAAAAAAATCTGGATGAAGGAAGAAAACTTGCAGATAAACTTTATGATGATGATGATAATAATCCATGGAATATTTATTATTTAGCTTTATCAAAAGGATTTCAAGCTTATTATGCTGCTCTTAATCAAAGTTGGATAAATGCATTTACAATAGGTTTATCAAGTCTTAATTTATTTGAAGATTGTTTAGAAAAAGATAAAAAATTTTATGATGCATATACAGCAATAGGAACATATAAGTATTGGAAAAGCAAAAAAACAGAATCTTTAAATTGGATGCCTTTTGTAGAAGATGAAACAGACTTGGGATTAAAACTTTTAGAAAAAGCTGTTGCAAGCAGTACTTACACAAAACATCTTGCAATTTCTTCTTTGCTATGGATTTACTTAAGTAAAAAAGAAGATTATAAAGCACTTAAACTTGCTAAGCAAGTTTATTCAAAATATCCAAATAGCAAATATTTTAAATGGACATTAGCACGTGCGTACGAAAATATTGATTTAAATAAATCTTTAGAAATTTATACTGAGCTTTCAGCACAATATAATAACAGTAATGATCCCAACAGGATAAATGAAATAAATATTAAACATATAATCGCACAGCTTTTAAATAAAAGGGGAGATGTACAGGGAGCATTGAAATTATGTAATGAAATTTTGAGTATAAAATTAACTCCTTTCGCTAGTGAAAAACTTGAAAGAAGATTAAACAGAGTAAAAGAGCTAAAAAAGGAACTTTCTAAATAAGATGCGGTTTAAAATCACATAGAGTTTTATATATTCCTAAAAAAGATTAAATTTATCTCAAAATCCTATTAATTAATATGAGCATTTCCGATCCTGAACATAAAAAATTGTTAGATGAACTTTTACGTGAGTGTAAAAGTCATTTTCCAAGTGTCAATGAAGCTATCATAGAAAAAGCTTTTGAGTTTGCTATTGAAGCTCATAAGAATGATTTAAGAGCATCGGGAGAACCATATTTTATTCATCCATATGAAGTAGCCTTAATAATTGCAAGAGAAATTCCATTAGATGATACAACAGTAGTAGCTGCACTTCTTCATGATGTTGTTGAAGATACTGAATTTAATTTAGATTTAATTTCTAAAGAATTTGGAAAAGAAGTTGCGGAAATTGTAGATGGTGTAACGAAGATAGGCGGTATTTTTAAAGGTCAGGAAATTACTATGGCTGAAAATTATAGAAAGCTTTTACTTTCTATGGTTAAGGATGTTAGAGTAATTTTAGTAAAGTTTGCAGATAGACTTCATAATATGAGAACCCTTCAGCATGTTAACCCTGAAAAACAAAGAAGAATTGCAACTGAAACTCTTGAAATCTATGCTCCATTTGCGAACAGGTTTGGACTTGGTAGAGTAAAATGGGAACTTGAAGATTTATCTTTTAAGTATCTTAATAAAGAAGCTTACGATGAAATTGCAAAAAAGATTCAGAGTAAAAGAAAAGAACGCGAAACTTATATAAAGAAGTTCACAGAACCAATTTTAAAAAAGCTTGATGAATATAATCTTAAATATGAAATAAGCGGAAGGCCAAAACACTTATATAGCATTTATAGAAAGATGGTTAGAAGGAATAAACCATTCGAAGAAATTTATGACCTCTTTGCTATTAGAATTATTTTGGACACTGAAAACACTTACGATTGTTATACTACATTGGGAATTGTAAATCAGATTTATCTACCAATTACTGAAAGATTTAAAGATTATGTCTCTATTCCTAAGACAAATAACTATCAATCAATTCATACAACAGTAATTGGACCTGAGGGTAGACCTGTTGAGGTTCAGATAAGAACTATCAAAATGCACGAAGTTGCTGAAAAAGGTTTTGCAGCTCATTGGAAATACAAAGAAAATAAAAATTACTCTGACAAAAATCTTGATGAATGGGTTAACTGGATAAGAGATATTTTTGAAAGTACTTCAAAAGACGAAGTCAGAAAAGAATTATTGGAAAGCTTTAAATTAAATCTTTATCAGGATGAAATATATGTTTTCACTCCTAAAGGGGATTTAAGAAGATTGCCTATCAATTCTACTCCGGTAGATTTTGCATTTGAAATTCACAGTAAAGTCGGCTTTCATTGTATAGGTGCAAAAATAAATGGTAAGATAGTTCCTTTAGACACAAAACTTCATAGTGGTGACCAGCTGGAAATTATTACTTCTAAAAATCAACATCCAAACAAGAACTGGATTAAATTTGTTACCACACATAAAGCAAAAACTGCAATAAGAAAGTGGTTAAATAAAGAAGAAGAAGAAATTATTAATTCCGGCAAGGAAATATGGGATAAGAAGGTTAAAAAATTAAAATTAGTATTTAACTCATCAGATATAGCAAAGCTTGCAATGAGCTTGAAATATGATAATACAAAAAATTTTTTCAAGGCTATAGCACAGAATAAAATTAATATTGATGAAGTACTTACTGCAACAAAACAAAGAGATAAGAAAGAAAAAGAAAAAGTTTCAACTTTACCATTTGAAAACTTTGCTGATATTGCCAGAAATGATATTGGCGGCATTCTTGTTGATGGTAAGAGCAATGAAATAATGTATTCATACGCCAAATGTTGCAATCCTATCCCCGGTGACCCGGTTATTGGATATATAACTGTTGGAGAGGGAATTAAAATTCACCGTAAAACTTGTAATAATCTTTTGAAGATAACAGAAAAAGATGCAAGCAAGTTAGTAGCTGTTCAATGGCCTGAAGCTGAAGATTCTTATTTTGTAGCCGGTATAACTTTAATGGGTGAAGACACTCCTGGAATTTTAAATGAAATTTCTCACGCAATAGTATCATTTCAAAATACAAATATTAAATCTATTAATATTAATACTAATGATTCTACATTTGATGGTAATGTTACTGTTTATGTACAAAATCTTGACCATCTATCCAGATTAATTCAACGAATAAAAAAACTAAAAGGTGTTTATTTAGTTGATAGATTAGAATCTGCAAATTAATGGAAGAAAAAAGAATACTCGCAATTGATTATGGACTAAAAAGAATTGGTCTTGCTCTATCAGATCCACTTTTAATTTTTGCTTATCCCTTTGAAACAATACAGAATACAGAAAAAATGTATGATGAATTGTTAAAGATAATTTCTGAAAAAAATGTTTTTAAAATTCTTTTAGGTTATCCTACTAATGATAGGGGAGAATCATCTGACTTTACAAAACAAGTTTTAAAATTTAAAGAAGAATTATCTAAGAAGACGTCAATAGAGATTATTTTAAGAGATGAAAGATATACATCAATAATGGCTCAAGAAAATGTACTTCAGTCAGTTACAAAAAAAATGAAAAGAAGAGATAAAGGTTTGATTGATAGAAATTCTGCTGCGATTATCTTACAAGAATTTTTAGATGAGTATAAAAAATAAAAGCTCCCTAAAATTTTCATTTCGGGGAGCTTATAGAGGTTACATGAGAAACATTTTAATAGTTACGACTGGAAGATTTTGTGTCGCTTTTAGTATGAACATCTGAATTAGTTTCAGATTTTATATCTTTAACTAACTTATTCCAGGATACTTCCACATCGTTCCAAGCTGATTTTACACCACTTTTGAACTTATTCCAGTTTTTTGCTGATGTATCGTCATACTTATCAATTTGTTCATCTAACTTATCTCTTTTTTCTTTCAGGTCAGCAATTCTAGCTTCATATAGCTTTTCTCTTGCGCCTGTCGAGTTATCTTCTAACTTTTCTACCTTATCTATTTCTTTATCTAATTCATCTTTTCTTTTTTCCATGTCTGCTTTCCACTCTTCACGCTGCTCATAAGTATAGTTCTTGTTGTCATTGTAGAACCTTTTTTGAGTAGGTTCCCATTTTTCAACATTATCAGTATTAGTAGTAGTCCTATCCTTATTATAACCAGGATCATTATTTAATGTTCTATCATCTCTTCTGGTTTCACAAGCAGAAAGAAAGATAACAGAAAAAAGTAAAATGAAAAGATAAGATAATTTAGTTCTTATCATATATTTTCCTTTCTTACTGATTTATAGTGCTCTCCTACCTTGTATAATATTAATAAGAGCAACAATGATTGCAATTACTAATAATACATGGATAATACCTCCGATTGAAGGAAAACCAATAAATCCAACTAACCATAAAACTAACAATATAGCCACTATAGTCCACAACATAATATTTCTCCTTAAATTATATTCAAAGGCAAAATAGAATCTAATGATTAATAATTCTATGTATATTATCACAAAAAGGGATTAACGAAACAGAGATGTAATTTAAAGATTTAAGAAATTATTTTTTTTACTTTATCAATAATATTATCAACAGGAAGAAGCTTCATACATTCATGATTATAAGGACAAACTAAAAAATTGCAGATGATACAGAATAAATCACCCTTATTTATGTAAGCCGATTTTGTTGAATAAGGTCCGTGTGCTATTGGATTGGTAGGCCCGAATATGCCTAATGTAGGTTTTCCTAATGCTGCGGAAATGTGCATAGGGCCTGAGTCATTGGCTAAAATTAAATCACACTTACTTATTAAAGCTGCCATGTCATTAAGATGAGTTTTTGGAGCTAGTTGTGTATCTAACGGCATTTTTGAATTAATGAATTCAGCATCTTGTTCATCACCAGGTCCCCATAGAATTAAAAATTTATAATTGAATTTTTCTTTTAGCGCTTCGCAAATCTCAACCCATTTTTCTGCATCACATCTTTTTGAAGGCCATCCACCGGCTGGGATTATTCCAGCAACTTTAGAATTGGAGAAGTTATTATTAAAATAATTGCTGGCAAAAACTTCTTCTTCTTTACTTAAAAAATAATGAACTTTTTTGGAAGTAATTGGAATTTCCAATGCTTTCAATAATTCGAGATTATGCTCTGCAGAATGATGGTCTCCTCTCTCAGATGTTGCTAATATATTATAAGCATATCTTCTGCCTCTGTAAGAAAATCCAGCTCTATATTTAATTCCTGAAAAAAAGGTTATTTGTGCACTCCTTGGATTAGACCAAAGGTCAAAAACCAAATCATATTTTTCTTTTCTGATTTTTAAAGCTGCTGTTAAAGGAAATTCTTTTTTATCCATTGTAATAACTTTATTAACCAATGGATTATTCAAAACAGAAAGTTTTGCAAAATGCTCAACGAGATAATCAATCTTGACATCATCGCCAAAGTAATTCTTTAAATTATCAAGGATGATTGTAGATAGAACAATATCCCCAATACCTCTTGGTTTAATGCAAAGTATTTTTTTGATTTTATTTTTATCTAATAACATATTTTATAAACTAATGCGCATCAAGCCAGTTATCCCCAATTCCTGTCTCAGCTACAATAGGAACATCAAGAGTAAGTGAAGTTTCCATTATGTCTTTAATTACTAATTTTAATTCATCAACTTCGTCTTTATGTGCATCAAACAAAAGCTCATCGTGAACCTGAAGAACCATTTTAGTTTTAGCTTTTCTTTTTTCTAATTCTCTAAAAATGTTTATCATAGCCAGCTTTATCATATCTGCTGCAGTTCCCTGAATTGGCATATTTATAGCAACACGCTCTTCAAATTGTTTTACAACTCTATTATTGCTATTTATGTTTCTTAAGAATCTGCGTCTGCCTAAAACAGTTTCAGCAAAGCCTTTTGACTGAGCTTTATAAATACAATTATCCATAAATGCTCTTACATAGCTAAAAGTACTGAAGTAAGTATCTATAATTTCTTTTGCGTGACCTTGTGTAATCCCTAATCTTGTTTTTAATCCAAAAGGGCCAAGACCATAAAGAATTCCAAAATTAACTTCTTTAGCTCGTCTTCTCATATCAGGTGTAACTTCTTTTCTATTTACCTTAAAGACCAAAGCAGCAGTGCTGGTATGTATATCTTCTTTTTCTTTAAATGCCTGTTGCAATGCAGGGTCACCTGAAACTGCAGCAAGAATTCTTAACTCTATTTGACTATAATCTGCACTAAGAATTACATAATCTTTATCTCTTGGGACAAAAGCTTTTCTAATTTCTTTTCCTAATTCTGAGCGAATAGGAATGTTCTGAAGGTTAGGTTCATTACTTGACAGTCTACCTGTTGATGCAACAGTCTGATTAAAACAGGTATGTATTCTTCCTGTTTTAGGTTCAATCAAGTTAGGTAAAGAATCTGCATAGGTAGTTTTTAATTTAGATACTTGTCTATAATCCATTAGTAATTGAATTACTTCATGTTCACCTAATAATGCTTCTAAGGAACGTGCATCGGTAGAAAAACCGGTTTTAGTTTTCTTACCTGTTTTTAGATTTAATTTATCAAACAAAATTTTCTGCAGTTGTTGAGGAGAATTAATATTAAATTCTTCACCACAACACCTGTAAATATTCATTGTGTAATTATCTAAAAGAATCTGAAGGTCATTGCTTAAAAGCTTAAGAACATTCTTGTCTACATTTATTCCGGTCCGCTCCATATCTTCAAGAACTTCAACTAATGGAAATTCAACCTCATAAGCAAGTTTTTCAAGATTATTACGTTTTATTTGCTCACTCAAGATGTGGTAAAGTTTAAAAGTTATATCAGCATCTTCGCAGGAATAGCAGGAAAGGGAAGCTAGATCAACATCAAATATTTTAGTTGAATCTTTCTTCATTCCTAATAAACTAATAAGAGAAATAGGTTTGTAGGATAAATATTTTTCTGATAAATCATCCATCCCATGTTTCTGGTCAGGGTCTAAAACATAGCTGGCTATCATCGTATCAAAATATAATCCCTGAACATTAATGTCATAATTTTTTAATACTGCAATATCAAACTTTGCATTTTGACATACTTTTTTAATCTTTTTATTTTCAAGTACATCTTTAAAGATTCTAACAAAATCAGCTGCATGCAATCTATCATCTTTCTTTGTTGAGAATAAGTCAACTGATTCAGTCGGATTTATAGCAACAAAGTATCCCTCATCCAAATTAAAAGCAAAAGATATTCCTGCTAATTTTAGTTTGAATATGTTTAAAGAATTAGTTTCAGTATCAAAGGCGAATAAATCCTGTTTAGCTAATTCGTTTGCCAATTCTTCAGCTTCACCGATTTGAGTAATTAATTTATACTGAACTTTATTTTGGTCGTAAAATTTTAATTCAGTTTCTTTCTCTTCAACAACTTCTTCTTTGGGCACTTCTACGTGCTTAGCAAAAATATTTAATACACGACTGAATAAAGTTTTAAATTCAAGCTCAATAAAAATTTCTCTTATCTTATCAAAATCCGGTTGTTTAACTTTGGCTTCTTCAAAATTAAACTCCAAGTCCATATCGCAATCTATTGTTGCAAGTTCTTTTGACATAAAAGCATTAGCTTTCCCATCAATCAATTTATTTTTAACTGAAGGTTTATCAATTTCATCTATATGTTCATAAAGATTTTCAATGCTTCCATACTTAACAATTAAAGGAATGGCAGTTTTTTCACCAATACCTTTTACACCGGGAATATCATCAGAACTATCTCCAATTAGAGCCAGATAATCTACCATCTGTTTAGGTTCAAAACCAAATTCCGTTCTAATTTTTTCTTTATCGTATATAGTAACTTCATCAGATTTTCTTCCCGGTCTAACTACCTTAACTCTATCAGTTACTAATTGATTTAAATCTTTATCTGGTGTTACAATAATACAATCCAAGCCAGCCTTTTCAGCCTTGCACACAGCTGAACCAATTATATCATCAGCTTCCCATTTCGGCAAAATATAAATAGGTATTCTAAAAGCATTAATAATTTCCTTTATTCTAAGAACCTGGGGAATCATATCATCAGGCATTGCAGAACGTGATACCTTATAATTCTCGAATTTCTCATGTCTGAATGTTTTTTCTTTTGAATCAAAAGCTACGGCAATGTAATCCGGTTTATTATCTTCAATTATTTTAAATAATTGTGTTAAAAATCCAAACACTGCTGAAGTAGGTTCACCCTTTTTAGTTATCAAGGGTCTCTGCATAAAGGCATAATAAGCCTTATAAGCTAAAGCAAAAGCATCAATTATAACAAACTTCTTATTTTCCATTTTCATTAATTTTTTTAATAATTCTATCTCTGTACTTCCAATAAAAATAAATAGGAATGCCGGTTAATATAAGAATTGTACCCATTGCAGCATCTTCTGTATCGGAAATAACCGAATTTAATAGAAAAAAGAATGAAAAAAGTACAAAAATTATGGTAGTATAAGGGTAACCCCATACTTTATATGGCCTGTATGTACGAGGCATTTTCTTTCTTAATATTATAACTCCTGCAGCACCTAAGGCATAGAAAGTCCAGGCAGCAAAAATAACATAGTCTGTAATAGTATCAAAAGACCCTGACATAACTAAAATACAGGACCATATTCCTTGAACTATTAAGGATATATGCGGTGTTCCAAAACGGGGATGAATTCTACCTAATCCTTTAAAAAACAATTTATCTTGAGCCATTGCAAACTGCACTCTGGCAGTAGCTAAGATGCTTCCATTAAGTGCCCCAAATGTAGATATAATAACCGCTATAGAAATAATTGCTGCACCTTGATTTCCAAAGATTTTATCTGCAGCAGAAGCTGCTACCAAAGGTGATTTTGCCATTTCATCCACAGGAAGTACATATAAATAAGCTATATTTATAATTATATAAACACCCATAGTAATTAAAGTACCAAACATTAAGGCACGAGGAATGTTATGTTGGGGGTTTTTAACTTCACCTGCTACAAAGGTAACATTGTTCCATCCATCATATGCCCAAAAAGCTCCTGCTAATGCTAAACCTAAAAGTGGGAATAAATTTGTCATAGTAGAATCTGGGACTGCAAACCCAGTTAATACATTGGACATTGAACCATCTCCAATTGTAATTAATAGAAAAGCAAGTAATAGAATGGAAGCAATTTTAATCATAGTTATTATTGACTGAACTAGTCCTCCAAAAATAACTCCGATATAATTTATTGTTGTTAAAAACAGAATACAAATTATCGCAGCAGCTTTTGGTCCAAAATCCTGAAAGGGAAAGATATTTCCGACCATTGGCATATAGACTGAAAAATCATGCATAGCCTTTGAAACTTCAGGATATTTAATGAAATAACCTAAATATTCTCCAAATACATAAGCAATGGCTGCCTGACTTCCTGTTTGTATTACTGAAAATATTGACCACCCATATAGAAAACCTGTAAAGTCACCATACATTTTCCTAAAATAAGCATATTGACCTCCGGTGGCATCAATCATCCCTGCAACTTCAGCATTGGATAAGGCACCTATAAAAGTTATTACTCCGGCGACTATCCATACAATAAGTAAAAGTTCAGGAGACATTAACTGTCCTGCCATGGTAGAGGGTTTACGGAAGATACCAGAACCAATCATTGAGCCAGCTGATATCATAATAGCAGCAGTTAAACTAAGGCCACGTACAAGTTCAGTTTTGGGAACAATCAGCTTAGGTATTTTTAGGTCTTTTGCCATCGATTTACCTTCTATAGTATTCAGGAAAATATGAAAAAATAATTACTATTAAAACTTTTTTCTTAAATAACATTTGAAGGATATTTTATTTTATATCCTTTTTTCCTTAAACTTTCAAAAACCGGCTGAAGCTTTAAATAAATTCCCGATGACAAATAAATCATTCCTTTATTATCTTGCAATCTATTGTGCAGAATATAATTTATTCTTTCCTGGGCTTCATTTTCAACTTCAACTTTATGAAATTCTTTATCGCAAAAAAACTTTATTTTTCTATTACTTAGATTTTTCTTTATAAAGTTATAAATCAAAGGGGAGTGGTACAAATTGGACTCATTATCAATAATAAAAAATGCTGCGGTGGAATATGCTTTGATAATGTCTGTTATTGAATTTTGCCATCTTGATTCGGGATAATTATTCCTGAAACGATAATCAATTTCATCAATGTTATCATTAAGCATTACACAAAATTCCCTTTTTTGTTCAAAAGCTTTTTTAACCAGGTAAGCGTTACTTTTAGATGGGGTTAAGGTAAATCCAAATGTAAAAGGAGTGTTAAAAATATTGTTTATTGTTTCAGTATTCTGTTCCTCAAGGTCGTAAATCAGAAAACTTAAGGTATCAGCCTGACGCTGAATCTTTCTATCATAATAAAAATTTGCTGTTAGTAAAGTACCTTTAACTGAAGATATCTTTAAATTAGTATTACCGTTTATACCTTTTTCTACAGCACTTAATTTATAATAATTGGTATCAAGATGATTTTGAAAATCATTTAATATAAAAGGAATAGGAATATCCAAAGGAAGTTTGATTGAATAATCAGATTCTTTTGCAGCCTTACCCTTATTTTTTTTTATCCAGGTACTATCCAATCCATATTGATTAAGTACTCCAATAAATTCATCATTGATTGATTTTGAATTTACCAATTTTGCTTGCTCATCTTCGTAAAACTTATCCACGAAAAGGTTAGTAATAAGTAGTATTAAATTTAATAAGATTAAAACGACGAGAATTTTTTTTCTGTTAAAATTGAAACTCATTTATACGAACTTAATTATTCATTAGAAAAATTAGGAGCTCTTTTTTCAAGGAATGCTGATGTACCTTCTTTGAAATTGTTAGTCCCACAACAAATACCGAAAGATGCAGCTTCCTGATTAAGTCCTTCCCTTAATGTAATATTATCGGAAGCATTAACTAAAGATATTATAGCTTTTATAGCTTCAAAAGGTTTTTTTGCTATTTTTTCGGCAAGTTCCCATGCTTTAGAAAGTAATTCTTCTTTTGAATAAATCTTGCTTATTAAGCCTAATCTTAAAGCATCTTCAGCAGAAAAATTATCTCCTGTTAACAATAATTCCATAGCGGTTGATTTATTTATATATCTGCTTAATCTTTGAGTCCCCCCATAACCAGGAATAGTTCCTAAGTTAATTTCAGGCTGACCAAATTTAGCGGTGGTTGAGGCTAATCTTATGTGGCAAGCCATTGCTAATTCACAACCGCCACCAAGAGCATAACCATTAATAGCAGCTATCACAGGGACATTGGAATTTTCAATTTTATTAAAAATTGATTGTCCTCTTTCAGCAAATTTTTTACCTTCAAAAACATTCAGAGTATTAAGTTCTTTTATATCAGCACCAGCAATAAATGCCTTTTCACCTGCACCAGTAATAATTATACATTTTATTCTTTTATCAATGTTTTCAAAAAAGTTTTCAAGTTCATTCAAAACTTCAAAGTTAAGTGCATTTAACTTATCGGGACGGTTTATTGTTAATAACTGCACATTATTTTTTTCATCAATTAATAAATTTTTATAATTCATATTTCCTCAAAAAACCATAAATAATGGTAATCTTACTTTAAGATCAAGATTGATATATTGATTAGTTTGAAAGTAATTGTAGTTAGCTAATATCTCAAGCATAAACATTGACAAACCCACTCCAGCAGTGAAACCTAATTTTGAATGTTCTTCATTGAAATTACTTCTACCGGAAGAAGGTTTAAATTCATGTAGATTTTGATAATAATTGAATGAAACACCTGCCTCAATTACCGGCATAAATAAAACAACATTTTCCATAAGAGGAGCAAAGTAATATCTTAATCCTGCACTAATAGGAATTGAAGTTGTGGAAAAATTTGAATAATCACTTGACTGATAATATTGTTGTGAACCGGGGAACTGTTCATATCCTACCCTCGCAAATAAAAAGAAAGGAAGATATTCATTATCAGTATAAGATACTTCAATGTTTAAACCATAACCAAGGTCAGTGGTATTTGAAAAAACTCCTAATGGAATTCTTGGGCCCACACCAAAGGAAAGGAATACACCTCTGGCTTTATCGGCAGGGGGTTCATTAGGTAATATTTGATATTGGATTAATAATAACAATCCAATCAAAAGAATTTTTTTCATTTACTTTTTTCAACAAGGAATATTAATGCAAATATAATTATTAAAATTTAACAATGAAAAAAAATTATTTTTCATTTTCCTTTTCTTCATTTTTTTCAGTATCTGCAGGTTGTTCACTTTTAATTTTATTTTCCATTTGTTGTATTTTTATTTTTGTGCCTATGCCATGAGTATAAACTAATTCACCGCCATATTGTCCTGTTTGAAAGACAAAAAATGCACCAATTATAGCAAGAATCAGAAAAACATATCTAATTTTATAAAAATAATCTCTTAGTTTTACATTCACCATAAGTGTTCCTCTGAATAAAAGAACTATCAAGAAGAACCAGAAAGTAATATTTGCAAAAGTTTCATGAGACTCCATTGTATCGCTGCTGCTGGAATTAAAATAATCAAACGCATCTTCAGCCTCACGACCTGTAGTAACTGCAGCAAATGCACCTAACACTCCAAGAAGTAATATTAATAATGCTGTTTTTTGAAAAAAGGCATTATTAAAAAGTACTCCAATAATTTCAAGCAAGCTATAAGTTAAAAGTAGAGCAACAGCAAAATGAACAACCTTTGGATGAAAAATTGATAAATCCATTGTATTATTCCTTATAATTATTGAATTGTTTAATATAAAACCATTTTGCTGGAATATAAACTATATGACAAACTTCTCTTTACCTATGATTGATTCATCAATATCACTGAAATTGAATTAAAAGTATCAATAGGTCAAAACCCACATATAAGATGAAGGATATAATTTATATTGACTAAAAAATTTTCCCGGGTCAAATTTATATGAAACATATGTTACTATTTTTCCTTTGCTATACTAATCTTTTTTCTCAATGGTTAAAAACAAATACAACAGAAGATGGACCTGATCTTTATTCAGTTTACTTTATAGATGATAACAATGGATGGATTGCCGGAGCCTCAGGAACTATATTAAAATTAGATCAACAATTATTATGGGAAAAACAAAACTCTGGTACTTCTAAAACCTTAATGTCTATAGGGTTTTTTAATAATGATATTGGTCTTGCTGTAGGGGATAGCGGAATTATTATTAAGTCTACAGATGGCGGTAATTCCTGGATGGAAATTCAGCATGATGATTCTTATAAATTAAACTATTTGTTTATTGTTAATGATAGCCTTGCCTATGCATCAGGAACAGTCGGTAAAATTCTTAAAACTACAAATAGGGGAAAGTCTTGGATAAATCTTGATACAAAAGTGAATAATAATTTTAATGCCATTTATTTCGTTAACGAAAATGTGGGTTATCTTGGCAGCGATAGTTTTAAGGTCATCAAAACTTATGATGGAGGAGCTTCCTGGTCCCCGATTAATCTTAGTGAAGAAGGAAATATTAAAAGCTTATATTTTCTGGATAGTCTAACCGGATATGCAGGAACTGACGATGAATTTCAGGTCGGGCGACTTATGTATACTTCTAATGGCGGGAGAACATGGACTGAAAAAGATAATAGTTCTGGAGGTATTCATTCTATGTGTTTTAATGATGTTAACAATGGATTATTTGTCTGTGGCAGTGATACCTGGTATAGAAAAATATGTACATTAGATAATGATACTGTTAATATAAAGTATTACCATCAGGAAGAATATGACCTTTTTTCATGCAAGGTAACACCATCAGGAAAAGGATGGGCAGTTGGTGGAGGTGGTGCAATCTTTTATGCTGATAATTATAAAGGAGAATGGCAGCAGTTATTTTATGGTAATTCAGAAATAAATTATTCTATTGCTGATTTGAATGATGAAATTTTTATTACAGGGTCAAGAAATAATTTCCTCGAGCCTTATGGAAAAATATTTAAGCTTAATTTATCAAAAGGAAATTTTTGGGAGCAAACAATAATTCCAAATTCAAGTAATAGTGATTATTATTCATTCTATTCAATTTCATCATTAGATTCAAATCACTACTATGCAGGAGGTTCAGGAGGTTGGTATTTTAGCAGTGACAGAGGTAAAAACTGGCTTAAAAATGATAACATAGTAGATGTACATAAAATACTATTTGTCGATGAGCTTATTGGATATTTATATAATGAAAACGGAATATTCAAAACGTCTGATGGTGGAGTAAATTGGATTCAGTTAGATTTTACTTTTCCTATTTCAGAAATTCATTTCGTAAATAAAAATTTAGGATTTATTAGTTCTGCTTCAGATAGTGGTTGGCAAATTCATAAAACTACCAATGGAGGTAACGAATGGACACTAACCTCAGAAACAGATTATCCAAAGTTAACATCAATTTATTTTGTTGATGACAAATTAGGCTTTGCAGTTGGTTGGCTTAATACTATACTGAAAACTTCAGATAGTGGTACTACCTGGTCAAGCTACAACTTGAATAAAAATATTTCATTAGTAGAATACAAAAGCCAGTACTTTGAAAACGTTAGAAAGATTACTCTATCTCCATTTAATTATATAAAGAAGATTAAAAATTCTTTATCAGGATATGTAATTACTCCTCAAGATGGAAATGATAATTGCTCTTTCATAACATTTAAAAATAATATCGGTTATATAACTCAAAATGGGGGCAAAATTTTAAGAACTTATGACTATGGCGAACATTGGGAGATAATAAATTCAGGTATTGAAGATGATTTACTTTCAATTGCAATTATGCAGAATGGCTATTCAGCATTATTGACCTCTAAGAATGCATATTTGAATAAAAATTTCGGCACTGCACCTCAGGTAAATAATGAAAATCCGGAAAATCCAAAATCATTTATATTATTTCAAAACTATCCTAACCCATTTAATCCTACTACTACGATTAAATTTGAAATGCCTTTTCAGCAAAAAGTAAAAATAATTATATACAATCTTGTTGGGGAGGTAGTTGAAGAAATATTCAACTCAATTGCTGATGAAGGAATCAATGAAGTTCAGTTTGATGGGAGTAAATATTCATCAGGAATGTACATTTACAAAATTGTAACAAATAATTATTCAACAAGTAAGAAGATGATTTTATTAAAATAAAACTATCCGCAAAGTACTGAACCACCATTTACATTAAGTATTTCACCTGTAATGTGGCGGGCTAAATCTGAAGCTAAGAATAGTACAGGTCCTGCGATATCTTCAGCTGTAGCAATTCTTCTAATTGGAATTCCATCAATTACTTCTACTTTATATCCTTCATCTTCAAAAACCCAATTACTCATATCAGTTAATACCCAACCAGGTGCAACACTATTAACATTGATGTTATACTCTCCAAGTTCTGAGGCCATTGCTTTGGTAAAAGAAATCATTGCTCCTTTTGAAGCTGCATAATCTGAATGAAAAGCTTCTCCTCGTTGTCCAGCTGTAGAAGAAACATTAATAATTTTGCCATCTCTTTTCTTTTTCATTATCTCTGCAGCCTTTTTTGTAAAGAGGAAAGTGGATGTCATATTCACAGTCATAGTTTCTTCCCACATATTAAGGGAAAGTTTATCTATTGAATCACCTTTCCAAATACCTGCATTATTTACAAGTATATCAATGTCTTTCAATTGTTCAAAGATTTTATCAATGTTTTCTTCCATATTGAGCTTGTCATTCAAATCAATCTGAAATGAAGCCCAGTAATTGCTGCCTATTTGTTTAGCAACTTCATCCGCAGCTTTTCTATCTTTATTATAAGTAAATGCAACCTTGGCATTAGCTTGAGCAAATAATTTACAACAAGCAGCTCCTATACCTCTTGAGCCACCTGTTATTAATACAATTTTATTTTCTAAATTTATCATAATTAATATTTAATTTTGTATAAGAATAAACCTTTTGAAGGCACAGCTTCACCAGATAAATCTCTATCTTTTGCTTCAAAAATATTTTTAATTTCAGAAGGGGAGATGAAGTTGTTGTTTAAGGCTAATATTGTTCCCGTTATTGTTCTAACCATGCTATGCAAGAATCTATCAGCTTCAATGAAAAAGATAATTAATTCTTTTGTTTCCTTCCAATGAACATTATAGACATTGCATATTTTATTTTGAGTCTCAGTATTCTTCCTGCAGAAAGATGTAAAATCTTTTGAACCCAAAAAATATTTACTATTTTGATTTAAAGAATCTACATCAAAGTTCATATTTACCCTTATCATTGTAGAATATTTATAGTAAAAAGGACTTTTAATTTTACTGAATAAATAAATATAAGACCTTTTTTTTGCGTCAAATCTTGAATGGAAATCTTCGTCTACTTCAGACATATCTTTTATGGAAATATCTTTTGGAAGGATACTATTTAGCTGAAATTTAAATTTATAAATATCTAAAGGATGTTCTATTCTGAAATTCGCTATTTGTCCTAATGCGTGTACTCCACTATCAGTTCTTCCTGAGCCTATTAAATTTATTTTTACTTTGGTAAGCAATTCTAAAGCTTCAGTTATTTTGCTTTGAATAGAAACTGAATTATCCTGAATTTGCCATCCCGAATAATTAGTCCCATCATATTGGATTAATAACTTATAATTCATTATTAATTTTTAATTATCGGTTCACCTTTGCTGTCAACTTCAATAACTTCTGCAAAGTTTAATTCTTTTAATTGAGGAATCATCTTTTCTTTGTCACCAACAAGTATTATGATGCAGTTATCAGGAGTAATATGCTCCTCAGCTGCCTTCTTCACATCAACTAATGAGACTTTTTTAATATTGCTTACATAATTATAAATGTCATCAACAGTAAGGTCTGAGGTTACTAAACGATTTAATGCGGAAACTATTTGTCTGATATTTTCAAAATTGGAAGGGTATTTTCTAATTAAAGATGATTTAGCAAAATCAAGTTCATCTTCGGAAACACCTTTTTTAATTTCATTTAATTCGTAAAAAATTTCTTTAACTGCATTTGCAGTGTTCTCAATATTAACAGAAGTGGAAACAAAGAACATTCCTACATCTTTCAAATAGCTGAATGTAGAAAATGCTCCATAAGTATATCCTTTATTTTCACGTAAATTTAAGTTTATTCTGCTGGAGAATTGTCCACCAAGTATAAGGTTCAAAATTAATTTTGAAAAGTAATTATTTTTATTTCTTTTTTCAGTTAGATAACCAATTCTTAATTCAGTTTGTACAGTATCGGGTTTATGGAAAAAATAAATTTTCTGTTCCTGCGTTAAGGATATATCAAACTTAGGTAAAGTATTAAATTCATTCCCTTGCCAGGAGCCAAAATATTTTTCAATGTATAATTTTAATTCATCTCCTGTTATGTTACCAGCAACTAAGATGTGAAGTTTTTTTGTTAAGAAGTTATTACGATAATAGTTTACAATGTCATTAATAGTTATGTTTATAATATCTTCTTCATATCCTATAACTGGGAAAGCATAAGGATGATTTTTCTTAAACAACAAATAATCAAAAATATTATTTGCTATTTCTTCGCCATCATCTTTTAATTGAATTAACCTTGTTAAAATTTTTCTTTTTTCCCTTTCAAAATCATTAACATCAAGACGTGGTTCATTTATTATGGTACATAACAGCTCTAAAGTTTTTTCAAAATTTTCTTTTATTGACCTGCATCCTATATAAATAGCATCATTGCTGCAGCTTGAATCAAAGCTGGAACCAAGTAATTCAAATTCATCGCTTAATTCCAAAGCATTAAATTTACCTGCACCTTCATCGAGCATCATTGTAAAAAGATTAACCAATCCTTTTTTACCATCTGGGTCTAAGCGGCTTCCACCTTCAAATATAGCACTCAATCTTATTATTGGCAGATTATGTCTTTCAACGTAAAAAACCTTAATATTATTAAGCTCGAAGGATTCAATTTTTGGAATCTCAAAATCAATTTCTTCAGTTGTCAAAGGTCTTATAGATCTATCTAAAGCCATTATTCAGTTTAATCCTTATTATTAGGCAAAATTTGCAGTTCTATATAATCTTCAGTTAAATATTTTTGAGCAACTTTTTGTATATCCTCTTCTGTCACTTCAGCATATCTATTAAGGTCAAAATTAAAGGAGTTTGGCTCATTTAAAAAGAAGTTATAATAATTCAATTGATCTGCTAAAGAATCGATGTTTTGTAAAGAGTAAATGAAACTTGACCTGATACCATTTTTTGATTTTAATAAAACCTGAGGTTCAGGTTTTATTTCTTTTACATTATTTAAAATATTAAATATCTCTGCTTTAATGGTTGAAAGCCTAACACCAGGTTTTGCAGTAGCAGATATCATAAAGTGTCCGGCATACTTACCGGAGAACTGGAAAACAGTTATATCCTGAGCAAGTTCTTTATCATATACAATTTCTTTGTAAAGCTTAGAACTTTTTGAACCCGAAAGAACATCAGCAAGTAAATCAAGTTTAGCATCATCAACTGTAAATATTTTTGTTGTGGGCCATGCAAGATATAACCTTTCAAGTTGAACATTTTCTCTATGCTCTATAAGTTTATATTTAATGTCATAGGAAGTTCTGTAATTTAACTCGATTGTTCTTTTATGAGATGGAAGGTCACCAAAATAAGTATTAACTAAATCTTTAATTCTATTGGTTTCAAAATCACCAGCAATAACCATTGCTGCATTAGAAGGGGAATAGTATTTTTTAAAAAAATCATTTACATCTTCCAATTCATAGTTTTTAATATCATTGAGATATCCAATTGTCGGCCAGCTATAAGGGTGCATTTCAGGGTAAACATTTTTTAGAATAATTTCCCAAGCAAGACCATAAGGTTGATTGTCATATCTTTCTAATCTTTCATTAGAAACTACTTCTTTTTGATTAGAGAGTTTTTCCTGAGTTAAAGAGGGAAGCATAAAACCCATTCTGTCAGATTCAAGCCAGAGGGTCAAATCAAGAAAATTCGAAGGTACTTTCTCATAATAGTTTGTTCTATCAAATGAAGTAGAGCCATTTAGATTTCCACCGGCTTCCTGAATATATTTGAAGTGCATTTCTTTAGGAACATTAAGGGAACCTTGAAACATCATATGTTCAAATAAATGTGCAAGACCAGTTTTATTTTTTACTTCATTGGAAGAGCCGACTTTATACCAAATATTTAAAGCAACTAAAGGTACATTCTTACTTTTATAAAGAATAACTTCTAAACCATTATTTAGTTTATATTTTTCATATTCTATATTTAATAAATTCATATTCAATTTAATAATTTCAAAACCCTATCTAATCTTACAGATGCTAATAGTTTAAAAATTTGTGTAAACGGTATATCTCTGTCCCACGAGAATAAAGTAATAAAAGCTTGTCCAACAACCATATCTCTTGGAACAAAACCCCAAAAACGGCTATCCAAGCTGTCATCTCTATTATCACCCATCATAAAATAATAATCTTTTTTAAAGGTATAGCTTGTTACAGGCTTTCCCTCAATAGTAACTTGGTTATTTACAACATCTACAACTTTTTTTCCATATTCCCTGTCAATAATTATTTCCCATTGGTCTATATTGTTTACATTTAACTCAATTGTTTCTCCTTTTTTCGGGACTTTTAATGGACCATAATTGTCTTCATTCCAAATCATACCTTTGGGGAATATTCTTGGTTCAGGTATCCCTTTAGGAACTGTATAAGGTTTTCTATATTGAATATGGGGTGGAACCCAGAACTGTTTTCCATTTACATAAACAACTTTATCAATTATCTGAATTACATCTCCGGGCATTCCAATTAACCTTTTAACATAGTTAACATTCAATTCTGAAGCCTTAAGTTGGTCTCTATCTCCCGGGTATTCAAAAACTACTATATCCTTTGGTCTTGGTTCTCTTAATGCAGGTAGAGTAAAATAAGGTATTTCTACTTGAGTAAATGGAATATACTTAGGTGAGGAAGAGCCATAAATAAATTTATTTACCAGTACAAAATCTCCTACAAGGATTGTATCTTCCATTGAACCGGTAGGGATTCTCGTGTTTTGAATTATAAAAGTAATTATAAAAAAAGCTGCAATACCGGCAAAAAGCAAAGACTCTAAAAAGTCTTTAAATTTTTGTTTTGGTGTTTTAACTATTTTTAATTCTTCTTCGGTTTTTATTCCAAAAAATCTTCTTACGTGATCTTTAAAAGCCAAAGTGTTAACTCCTTTAACTATGTTTAATTAAATTTAATTTATTCTTTAAAATTTCATTCACTAATTGAGGATTAGCTTTTCCTTTGCTTTCCTTCATTACCTTACCAACAAAGAAACCGAGAACCTTCTCTTTTCCTGTTCTATATTGCATAACTTCGTTTGGATAAGCTTCTAATATACTTTCTATCAAAACAGCTATTTCATCAGGATTATTCAATTGAACTAAATTATATTCTTTAATTATTTCTTCAGGTTCTTTATTATTCTTAAGCATAAAATCAAAAACATCTTTAGCAATTTTGCTGCTAATTTTTCCTTCATTTATAAAATCAATTAATTTCCCAATACTTTTAGCAGGAATTATAAATTCATTAATTGAAATTTTATTTTCGTTCAAATATCCTGAAATATTAACCATTAGCCAATTTGAAGCTGATTTATAATCTTTAGTATAACTGATAATACTTTCATAATAATCAGCAATGGGTTTTGAAGATGTTAAAATTCCAGCATCATATTCAGGTATTTTAAAGTCATTTATAAATCTTTCATATTTAACATCCGGAAGTTCAGGAAGTAAATCAAATATTTCTTTTTTCCATTCCTCGCTAATAAATAGGGGAGGAAGGTCAGGTTCAGGAAAGTATTTATAATCATGAGCTTCCTCTTTACTTCTCATTGAAACAGCTTCCTGCAAGTCATCATTCCATAATAATGTTTCCTGAGTAATCGAGTATCCATCATCGACTAAATCAATTTGTCTTTCGATTTCCCAGGTTAATGCTCTCTCCACATTCCTGAATGAATTTAGATTCTTTATTTCTGTTTTGGTTCCTAATTTTTTTTCACCGGATTTTCTAATAGATACATTAGCATCACATCTTAACGAGCCTTCTTCCATATTCCCATCGCAAATACCTAAATACTGAACAATCTGCTTAATCTTTTTTAAATACTGATAAGCTTCATCAGGTGAACGTAAGTCAGGTTCACTTACAATTTCAATTAAAGGAATTCCACAACGATTAGCATCCAAATAAGAGCTATTATTACTTCCGTGTATTAACTTACCGGCATCTTCTTCTAAATGAATTCTTGTTAATCTAATTTTTTTATTTTCGTTATTCTTACCTTTAATAGTAATAAAACCCTCTTCGCAAACAGGAAGTTCATATTGGGAAATTTGATAACCCTTTGGCAAATCAGGATAAAAGTAACTTTTTCTTGCAAAATAAGAATTCTGGTTTATTCTGCAATTTACTGCTAATCCCATTTTAATAATGTATTCAACAGCTATTTTATTTAATACAGGTAAAACTCCGGGGTGACCTAAACAAATAGGACAAATATTTACATTAGGTTCTTTTATAAATGCAGTAGAACAGCCGCAAAAAATTTTTGTTTTTGTTGAAAGCTGAGCATGTACTTCTAATCCTATTACAGCCTCGTATTTGTGGTCCATTTTCCTATAATTAAATGATTTACAAATATAAAAAAGTATGCCTATTTGCGAAACATAAAGAAAATTCTTTAAAGGAAGCTTCTTCAAATTAAGCGATATTAAGAGAACCTACAATAAATGTTTTATAAAGTGCTCTCTATCCTGATAGATGGAATTTTGAGCTTATGGTAACTTTGTATTACAGATTAATTACTTTTTTTTAATTAAATATATTATAGATTTGTTGTAAATGAACTTGGGATTATTATGAATAAATATTTTCCATTAGTAATTATTATTTTTTCTTTACTATTTCTTCAATGTCGGGAAGATATTGTAGCTCCGGGAAATGCTGCGGGCGTTATAAATGAGCCGGTAATACAAAAAACCCGGAACTCTTATACATTTCTTATAAATGCACAAAATTTTACAATAGATCTTTCAGACTTTCTATCTTTCAATAATACAAAAGTCAGTCTTCTTTTGGATATCGAGGACTATGAAACAGGAACAAGTATTGTAAATGTTCTTAATCAAAAGAAAGATGTTATTTTTTCTAAAGTTGCTTCTGATAATATAAATAATCTTTATGAGAGACTTGATGGTAATGTACCAGGCTCTTTGCTCTTTAAGTTTGAAAATTTTACAGGGAAGCTACGATTGGAAATAATAAGCTTATGATAAATATAAATCTATTCTTTCTAGTTTTTTTTATTATTTTTACAAAAAACTATTGGAGAATTTGATTGATTCATCACGATACTAAGCAAAGAGGACAATCCCCCGGAACCCTAACCTTCACAGGTAAACAAAAAGTTGATAGAACTAAAATCTCAGTATTCGATTATAATGATAACTCTTATGTAGAAAAAGAAATTACCTCCCTTGATGACCTAAAAGAATTAAAATTTGACAATAAAATTACATGGATAAATATTACCGGACTACATGATATAAATGCTTTAGAAAAAGTTGGCAGAGTGTTCAACATACATCCTTTGGTCTTAGAAGATATTTTAAATATAACCCAATTTCCGAAAATTGAAAATTATGATGATTATTTATTTGTTGTTGCTAAAATGATTGACCTTAGCCCTGTAAAATCTATAAATATTGAACAAGTTAGTTTTATATTAAGTAAAAATTATCTTATATCTTTTCAGGAAGATGAACAAGATGTATTTGATATCATAAGAGAAAGAATAAGAAAGAATCTTGGAAGAATAAGAAAGCTTGGTACTGATTATTTAATGTATCGTTTACTGGATGCAATAGTAGATAATTATTTTTTCATATTAGAAAATTTTGATGATAGAATCGACAAGCTTGAAGATAAAGTATTACTAAATCCTGATCACGTTGATATCAATTCAATATACATTGTTAGAAAAGAAATAATGAATTTACGAAGAGCCATTATGCCTATGAGGGATATGATGTATTCAGTTGAAAAAGAAAAAGACCGGCATATAACTAAAAGTACATACTTCTTTTTCAGAGATCTTAATGACCACTTGAATCAAATTTTTGATTCTCTAGAGAGTTACCGTGAAATGATAAATCAATTAGTTGAACTATATATTTCCAATTCAAGCCATAAGTTGAATGAAGTAATAAAATTACTAACAATCATTTCAACAATTTTTATTCCTTTAACATTTATTGTAGGTGTTTATGGAATGAACTTTAATACAAAAATTAGCCCGTTCAATATGCCTGAGTTAAACTGGTATTGGGGTTATCCTGCAATAATGGTTTTCATGTTGGCAATAGGGGTAGGTTTAATATTCTTTTTCAAAAGAAAAAAATGGATGTAAATATTTATGCATAAAAAATGCCGCTTTGTTCAAGCGGCATTTTTGTGTAAGTAAAAAAATATTACTTGGTTAACATCATCTTTTTAATTGAAGAATATTGGCCGGCTTCGATCTTATAGAAATAACTTCCGCTTGTTAAATTAGAAGCATCAAAGTTAATTTCATAAGTACCTGCAGCTCTGAATTCATTTACTAATGTGCTAACTTCCTGACCTAATAAATTAAAAACAGCAAGTTTAACGTTTCCTGCCTGAGGAACATTAAAAACTATTTTAGTTGAAGGGTTAAAAGGATTAGGATAGTTTTGTAATAATGCAAATTGAGCAGGAGTAATAACAGTAACTTCAATATATTCTGAATAGTTAAATTTACCATCATAATCTAACTGCTTAATTCTATAGCTGTATTTACCATCAGAAACTTTACTGTCAATAAATGAATATGAATGTTCTTCAGTAGTAGTTCCATTTCCATTTATATAACCTACAGTAACTGAATTACCTTGAGCATCTTTTCTTTCAACTTCAAAACCTTTGTTGTTAATTTCAGTTTTAGTAACCCAATTTAATACAACATTGTTTTCATTAGCAGATGCTGTGAAAGATGTTAACTCAACTGGTAAACTTATGTTTGTACCTTTTACAATAGTTCCACCATCAGTGGAAGCCCAAGCTGTTGTACCATTTCTTGCCTGTTTTAAATCAAGAATTTGAGTACCACCTGCAGTCGTATAAACTGATGTCCAAAGAGCTCCATCATTTGTTGTTCCATAAATAGATAAACCTCTTTCATAATACCAAACATTACTTGCACCAATTATACTATAAATGGTCCCGGAACCAATAATACCTGTAGAAGTATTCCAGTTTGTACCACCATTTGTTGTATTTACAATACCTGTGCTTGCTGCTACCATACCTCTTGTTGGAGAAGTAAAATGTATTCCAAATGAATTAGCAAATGCTGATATGGGTTGAGCAGTAAATGTTAAACCTCTATTTGTTGAATGATAAACTTTATTTTTGTTAGTTCCGAAGTAAACATCATTACCGCTAATAAATAATGAATTATTCCAACCTGCTTCACCAGATGTACCTAAAGGAAGATAAAGACCTGTAGAATCCCAGGTTGAACCGGCATCATTAGTTTTAAAAATTGTCCATCTATTACCGACTGGATCACCAACCATAATACCTTCAGTTGCATTAAAGAAATTAATTGCATCCATAAATCCACCAGCTTGTGTCCATACCTGAGTCCAGGTAGCTCCACCATTAGTTGTTTTAGCTACATAAGTAGCTGCAGGAGACCAGGTAACTAAAGCTGTATTTGCATCAATTGCATAAATATTATAACAATCATTTGCACCAATAATTCCACCACCAACATTTGTCCATGTTGTTCCGCCATTTGTTGTTCTAAGAACAACACCAGCATCTCCAGCCATCCAGCAAACATTATCATCAACAGCTGAAATACTTGCTAAACCAGTTATTACTCCTGAAGTTTGGTTTACCCATTGAGCATTTAAAAGAGAAACAAAACTTAAAAGAAAAGTAAGTAAAAGTACTTTTTTCATGGAACCTCCGATATGATTTATAATTATTTTTTTAGAATAGATACAAAAAAATGAAATGCCTCCGAAAATTTAGAACTCATTTGAATTACTAAATAGATAATAACAATTTTCTTTATAAAAATGCAAGAAAAAAATTATTTTTTTCAAAAATAAAATTGTGCCAAAGTTTGCTGTCTTAACAAAGTATTCTTCTTAGTTTTTTGCTATTTTTAATTTTTTAATTAAATATAAATTATGATAGACTTTAAAGAACTTGAAGAAATTATTCTAAACAATAAATCGTTCCTTTTATCAACTCACGTAAATCCTGATGCAGATGCACTTGGTTCTGAAATTGCTTTTTATTTAGTATTAAAAAAATTAGGTAAAGATGTTCATATAATTAATCATAGTGCAATACCTTATAACCTACTTTTTCTTGATATTGATAATCGAATTGAACAATATAATCCTGATAAGCACGATAAAATAATTAACAGCATTGATGTTTTTGTAGCTTTGGATTTTAATAGAACTGATAGATTAGTGAAAATGGAGAAAGCTGTAGTTGAATCACCAAGCTACAAAATATGTATAGACCATCATCAGGAGCCTTCTGATTTTGCTTCTAAATATTTTATAGATACAGACTATAGTTCTACAGGTGAAATAATTTATGATTTCATTGAAAATACTAAGATTGTAGATATAGATTATGACATTGCAGTTCCTCTCTATGCCGCAATAATGACTGATACTGGTTCATTCAGGTTTGATAGGACTACTCCTAAAATCCATAGAATTACGGCAAGGTTATTGGAACTGAATGTTAAGCCCCACGAAGTATTTGATAAAATTTATGATAATAGTCTGTTTAGTAAATTAAAGCTTATGGGGAAGGCTATGGATTCACTCCAGCTTTATGGAGAGAAAAAACAAATTGGCTATATGGTTATTACACAAGATATGATAAACGAGGTTGGTGCGATTGAATCTGATACTGATAATTTTGTTAATTATGCATTGTCAGTTGAGTTTGTTCGTATTGGTTTAATGTTTATAGAACTAAAGCATGGATTTAAGGTTAGTTTTAGGTCTAAAGGAAAAATACCAATAAATAAGTTAGCAGCAGAATTTGGTGGTGGAGGTCATTTAAATGCTGCCGGAGCCAGAATATTTGAAAATAATATGATGGAAAAGATTCCGCATATATTAAAAAGAGCAGAAGAATACTTAGAATTTTAAAAGAGGAAATATGTTTAAATTAAAAATATTAACCGGTGAAAAAAGAATACAATATAAACCTTTATCAGTTGCTGTAAAATTTTTATTTGAAGATAAAAAACTTGAATCAACATTAAACAATACTGAGAAAATTTTTAATATAAAATTATCAGAGCTTCAAAAGAAAAATTTTCTTGGCAAAAATGATGTTTTAACTTCTTCAAGATATGATGGAAAACCTGATGAAGTAATTTTATATAAGGTTAATAAAGAAAAAGATTTTTCTCCCGATTATTTCAGAAGTAAAATTGCAGGATTGATTTCTCAAATAAATAAAAGCGAAGTTAGAAATCTTCATATCTTTATTCCTTCTTTTAAAAACTTTTCAGAATATTTTTCCTCTGAAGAATATTTTTATAGAACTTTTGTGGAAGGTATATATTACGGAAATTATTACTTCAGCATTAAAAAAGAAAAAGATGATGTTAAAGAACTTACAGTTTTTTTATATGCTGATAATGATGAGTTAATTGAACAAGCTATTAGTATGACTTCTGTAATTATGAAGGGAGTGAACAAAACCAAGGACTTACAAAATGCTCCTTCAAATGAATTATTTCCTGAAGAGCTTGCAAATCGAATAAAGAAAATGTTTGACAATGAAAAAGTTGATGTGAAAGTTTTTGATGAAGCAGCATTAGAAAAAAGAAAGATGGGTGGCCTACTTGCTGTTGGTAATGGAAGTGAACATAAACCCCGAATGATTATTATTGATTATAACAAAGATGCAGGTAAAGGTAAAAAGAAAATTAAAAGTATTGCAGTAGTAGGTAAAGGTGTAACATTTGATTCAGGTGGTATTTCTATTAAACCTTCACAAGGCATGAGTGAGATGAAAGGGGATATGTCCGGCGCTGCAGTTGTTGCAGGATTATTATACGTTATATCAAATTTAAATCTTCCAATTCACGTTACCGGAATAATTCCTGCTGCAGAAAATATGCCTTCCGGAAGTTCAATGAGACCAGGTGATATTCTGACAACTGCTTCAGGTAAAACAATTGAAGTAGATAACACAGATGCTGAAGGTAGAATTATTCTTTCTGACGGATTGGATTATGCATGTAAATTGAATCCTGATTTGATAATAGACCTTGCAACTTTAACAGGTGCCTGTGTGGTTGCGCTTGGTTCACACGTTGCAGGTGTATTTACAAAGGATGAAGAATTAGCCCAGTCATTATTTAAAATAGGAATGCAAACATCTGAAAAAGTTTGGCCTATGCCTATGTGGGATGAATATCATCAACTTAATAAAAGTGAAGTAGCAGATGTAAAAAATCTTGGCGGTAGATGGGGAGGTGCAATTTCTGCTGCAAAATTTTTAGAGAATTTTGTTAATCCAAAAATTAAATGGGCTCATATTGATATTGCAGGGCCTGCAGGACCGCATGAATTCAATAACTATAATAAAAAATATTTTACCGGTTTTGGAGTTAGATTGTTATTTGAATATTTATATAGTGGTGGACTTAAATAATTGGTTCATTATTATCAATAATAATTCCATCTTTAATCTCGTAAACATAATCAGCTAACTTAACAAGTTCTGCATTATGAGTAACGATAATAAAAGTTTTGTTGTACTTATCTCTAAGTTCAAGGAAAATATCATTTATTATTTTTCCATTAGCTGAATCTAAATTTCCTGTTGGTTCATCTGCAAAAATAATTGAAGGATTATTTGCCAAAGCTCTTGCTACAGAAATTCTTTGTTGTTCGCCACCTGAAAGTTCAGCTGGTTTATGTGTCAGTCGGTCCTTTAACCCAACAGAATCAAGCAATTCTTCTGCTCTCTTCATCGCACTTTTAAGTGAAACGCCTTTAATAAGCAGAGGAATGGCAACATTTTCAGCAGCAGTAAATTCATTCAACAAATGATGGAATTGAAAAACAAAACCTAAAGTGTTATTTCTAAATTGTGCCAGCTTATTATCATTTAGAGAGTAAATATTTCTATTATCAAAAATTACTTCACCTGAATCAGGTCTATCTAATCCACTCAACAAATGAAGCAAAGTACTTTTGCCTGCACCGGATGCACCAATTATAACGGAAATTTTATTTTCAACTATTTCTAAGTTTATTCCTCTTAAAACTTGAAGGCTAACATTTTCAGAGTTCTTATAGCTTTTAACAATATTGTTTGATTTAAGGATTATATCAGGCATTTAGTTATTCCCATTTAATGGCATCAAGTGGATTGATTTTAACAGCTTTCTTTGCAGGATAAATAGAAGCTAAGAATGTAAGAATCATTGAAGCAGCTATTACAAAAATAAAATCAGTTAATCTAAGTTCAACAGGAAGTGCATCTATTTTATATTGAGTCGGGTCTAATGGATAAAACTTTGTTTTTAACTGAAGTACAATTACAATCAGTCCAATTAAAGCTCCGGAAAATGTTCCAATAATTCCTAAGTATATGCCCTTCAATAAAAATATTCTCATAATAGATTTTTCATTAGCTCCCATTGAACGAAGAATACCAATATCTCTTTTCTTTTCATGTATTGACATTGTAAGAGAACCAAGTACATTAAAAACAGCAATAGCTATTATAAAAGATAAAATAATATATGCTGCCCATTTTTCAATCTGCATAACAGAGTACAAGTCTTTGTGAAAATCATACCAGGTTTTAACAGAAACAATTTTAGTATCAAGAATAGATTTTAATTCTTCTTTCACATCTTCAGATTGTTCAATATTGTCAAGTTTTAATTCATACCCTTGAACTCTGTTATTGTATCCTAAAAGGCTTTGAGCAGGTTTAAGGGATGTAAACATATAGCTGGCATCATATTCATTATTATTAGAGTTAAAAATTCCTTCGACAATAAAATTATAAGAATTGGGGAGAGAGAACTGCATTAAAGCATCTTCAACTCCAGCTGCTGAAATTAAGGTTAGAGTATCTCCTGTAATGACCTCTAATTTATCTGCCAGTCTTAAGCCTAAAACTATTCTTGGTAACTCTTCATTTGAATTTAGTGATGAAGTTCCATAAATAGTATTTTCTCTAAGGTTGTATAATTTATTTCCTGTATTCTCATCAATGCCTTTTATGTTTACTACTTCAGTTAATCCTTTTCTAAAAGCAAGAACTTTTCCAGAAACATAAGGAGAAAATGAAGTTACTTTCCCCACCTGATTAACTTTACTCATCAAATCTTTTTCATTATAACTTTTTTCAGGTGAAATATTTTCTATTCTAATATGAGGGTCTATACTTATCAGATAAGAAGTTACCAAACTGCTGAAACCGTTAAACACAGATAAAACTATTATTAAAGCTGCTACACCGATGGTTATTCCAAGAATTGATATAAAAGATATGATTGTTATAAAATTAACTCTGTTCTTAGATAGGAAATATCTTTTTGCTATGTAATTCTCAAACTTCATTATGAGAACCTCAAAGTAGAAACAGGTTTTGTCTTTGCAGCAATATAACTTGGAAGCAATGCAACCACCAAGCTTAATAAAAATGTTTTTAGGGATATATCAGCAAAGTTCATCCAATTAATTTGCATCGGAACTGATGACATAAAATAAATTTGCGAGGGGAGTGATATTATCTTAAATTCATACTGCAGCCAGGATAATATCAAAGCTAAAATATTACCTAAAACTATTCCAACAAAAGAAATAAAGGCACCTTGTACTAAAAATATTCCTAAGATTTGTCTATTTCTTGCACCTAAAGATTTCAATATTCCAATCACGTTAGTTTTTTCGAGAACGAGCATTAATAATGTGCTTATAATATTAGTAACAGCAATAATGTTAAGTATATTTAATGATATTGGAATTAATTCTTTTTGAAGACTTATCCAGGTAAATATGTTTCTATGAGTTTCATAAATAGAACGTACATAATGTGGATATCGCAGAGTTGAAGAAAGATAATTTGTAATGCTATCAATCTTTGAAGGATTTTTTAATTTAATATCATAACCGGTTATCGTATTTCCTAATGAAAATAAATCTTGTGCAGATTGAAGATTTACATAAGCAAATAGGTCATCATATTCTGACATGCCACTTTCAAAAATTCCTTTAACAACATACTTTTTTATATTAGGAAAATTTTCCATTGAAGGCAGCTGGTCATTCTTTAAGGCAAATAAAGTTATTTTATCTCCCACTTTAATAAAAAGTTTATCAGCTAATTTTTTACCAATTACAATGTTTCCTTCTTCATTAAGATTAAAACCACCTGAGATTATATCTTTTTTTAATTGGGTATTTGAACCAGGTGTAATCCCCTTGATATTTACTCCTTCTTTGTAGTTCTTGTTGCTTATTATTGCCAGTTTAGATGCAAAGGGACTAATACTTTCTGCATCTTTCTTTAATCTACTTTCAAGGTAAGAAAGCATTACTTCATATTCCTGCAATGTACCTCTATAAGAGGTAATCTGGATATGGGAGTCAAAATCTATAATTTTATTTGTTAAAGTTTGCTCAAATCCATTTAAGATATTAAGGGCAATAATTAAGGTAGCACAGGCAAGAGCAATACCAGTAATAGCAAGTGAAGAAATAAGGTTTATCAGCCTTGAATCTTTTCTTGAAAAAATATCTCTTTTTGCAATAAGAAAAGGGAAAAACATTAAGAATTATTATTAGTAAAAAAATAAAATTAAGAAATAAGAGGGATAATAAAAAATAAGTAAGAAGATAGGTTTAGTTGAAAAAAATGTTTTAAGAAGAAAAAAAAATCAATAAAACATTGTTTTTAATTTGACAATCTTCTATATTTGTTATCTCTTTTAAAAAGAGGTCATCGGGGCGTAGCGTAGCCCGGTTCATCGCGCCTGCTTTGGGAGCAGGAGGTCGCAGGTTCGAATCCTGCCGCCCCGACAAAAACACTAAAGTTCTTACAAATGTTGGTTTTGGGCCCGTAGCTCAATTGGATAGAGCAACAGCCTTCTAAGCTGTAGGTTAGTGGTTCGATCCCACTCGGGCTCACAAAGAGTTTCCTCCAATTGGTCAAATAGATATTATCAATATTTTAGTACCTTTATAAAAGAAATTCATATGGTGAGTGTAGCTCAGTTGGTTAGAGTATCAGGTTGTGGCCCTGAGGGTCGTGGGTTCGATCCCCATCACTCACCCAACAGTAAAATTTAGAAATTTATTTATTTGTCCTAAGGCCCCATCGTCTAGTGGTTAGGACATCGCCCTTTCACGGCGGTAACAGGGGTTCAAATCCCCTTGGGGTCACTAAAGCTCTGAAAATATTCAGGGCTTTTTTCATTTTAAAAATTTCATAAAGAATTGACATTTAACCTACTTTATAGCTAATTTTTAAAGAAAAAAAAGGATAAGTAATGAAAAAGATACTTCTACTTCTGTTTTTCATTTCTCCTATGGTTTTTTCACAGACTCTTTTTGATATTAACCAATACAAAAGCTTTCTTAATACTCATCAGAATTTAATTACAGAAAATTTATTGCAAATGCATAATGCTGGTGTATTTGAATCTTCATTAAACCTGAATTTTAATGATGCATTATTTTTTGACAGTATAAATTTTAAGTACCAGTTAACTCCATATGAAAAATCATTAATACAGCAAAATGGTTTTTTAGTGACTGATAGGTTGAAGCGAAATTCATATGGTGAATCATTTTTGGAGATTTATCATAAAGACCTTCCTGTATTTGTTTCTACAGATGCAATACTTCACGCATTTCATAAATCTTATGACAGAATTTTAACAGATGTTGAAGTTGGATTGCTGATACCAAAACTGCAGGAATTATTATCATTATTATCAGGTAAGATGACAAATCTTAATGCAGCTTATGGAAATGATACTGCAATGACTAAAATGCTAAGAGATGTTGACCTTTATATTACAATGCCCAGAATTTTATTAGGTGAAAATGTTAGCCCATTTTATCCTGAAACTCAGACAGAAATAAATTCTTTATTAAATCTTATCAATCAGGAGAACATTTCATCTTATCCATTATTTTCAACCACTTGTAAAGATTTAGATTTTAGTCAATTTAAACCAAGAGGACATTATATTAATCCTCAGCTTCCTCAGCTTGCCAAATATTTTAAGGCAATGATTTGGTTAAGCCGAATGGAAGTTTATTTAATTGCACCTAATGTTGAGGGAATATTATGTCCAATGCAAAAGTTTTCTGATATCAAAAGACAAGTTATTGATGCAATACTTATTTCAGAATTAATTGAAATTGCCGGTTGTCAAAACAAAGTAAAGCAAATTGACGATGTTCTAAAATTCTTTGTAGGTGAGCAGGATAATGTTCATTATTTTAATTTGAAAGAAGTTAAGAATCTTGTTCAGATTACATCAGCCAATCAATTATTAGATTCTATTAAAGTTGTGCAGTTTCAGGATACACTTGCCAAACAACCATATGCTAATCAATTAATATTATCTCAATTTTTAATGCAGGCTGATCCTTATTCACCTGACAGTATTAAACCTGCTTCTGCATTTATGCTGTTCGGGCAAAGATTCGTTATAGATTCTTATGTCATGGGAAGTGTTGTTTGGGATAGAATTCAATTTAATGGTGAAAGATTATGCAGACTTTTTCCATCCACTTTAGACCCTATTGCGGCACTTGGAAATGATGCTGCACTACAATTACTTCAGTCAGAACTTAATCAATGGAAATATGGGAGTAATTTAGCCTCCTTAAGATATATAATTGACCAATATCAGGATACTTATTGGTATTCTACTCTTTATTTAAGTTGGCTCCAAACAATTAGGAAATTAAATCCACCTTTAGTAAGAACTGGACTTCCACCTTTTATGCAGACTGCTGCTTTCTGGCAGGAAAAATTAAATACTCAATTGTTCTCCTGGACAGAACTTAGACACGATAATCTTCTTTATGCAAAGCAATCATACACAGGTGGAACTATTTGTTCTTATCCTTATGCTTATGTGGAACCATTCCCTGAATTTTACCAGAGTCTAAAAACATTGGCAGATACTGCAAGTGTTAGGTTTAACAATTTAGATTTTAACAATACCTGGTTAAAGACTTCTGTTGTTAATTATTTTACTTATATGTCAGTAGTTTCAGATTCCTTGAAAAATATTTGTGAAAAAGAACTAAATGGAACCCCTTTAACTTTAAATGAAGCTTATTGGCTAAAGAATATTGTTTATCAAACAAATCCTGGCAGTGGTGAACCTCCATACTTAGGATGGTATTCAAAATTATTTTATGATGATAATTATTATAATAACGAAGGACTATTAGATAAAGATTTCATAGTAGCTGATGTTCATACAATTCCTACTGATTGTGGGGGAGGATGGCTGGGTAATGTAATGCATGTTGGAACAGGTCCTCATAATTTAGGAGTGTTCATTGCAGATATTCCTGGTTCAGGCAATGTAGCTTTTGTGGGTCCAGTTTCAAGTTATTATGAATATACAACAATCAACCTTTTAAGGTTAACAGACCAGGAGTGGGACCAAACTTATCTTAATGCCTCATTGAGACCTAATTGGACAAACATTTATTTAGCTGATTCAACAGGTAACTCCAGAGGAGAAGGATTATCATTAATAACTTCAGTAAAACCTGATGAAAATATTATTCCTAAAGGTTACTTGACTGCTGCTAATTATCCAAATCCATTTAACCCATCTACAATAATAGTATTTAACATTCCACCTGAATTAAGTAATTCACAAGTGGTTCTTAATATTTATAATGTTCAGGGAGAATTAATAAATACCTTGGTCAGAGAAAATCTTCCATCTGGGAATTATGCTGTTAGATGGGAAGGAAATAATTTTAATGACCAAAAAGTTACAAGCGGAGTATATATTTATAATTTGAAAGCAGGTGAAAAACAATTTTCAGGCAAGATGACTTTACTTAAATAAAAACATTACAGCGGTAGGTATAATATCTACCGCTGATTTTTATAATAATCACTTCTTAAAATTCCCATTACATAAAAATCAACGTACTTGTTGTTATGGTACATTGCTTCTCTTAAAGTTCCTTCGATAAAATACCCGGCGTCTTTATAAATTTTAATAGCAGGAATATTTTCTGTTGATACGTGAAGCTGAACTCTATTTAAATTAAGTATATCAAAAGCATATTGAAGCATCAAGTTTGTTGCTTCTTTTGCATAACCTTTTCCCCAGAATTGAGGATCATATATAGCTATGTAGAAGACTGCTGCTCTGCTTACAAAATCAATTCTAACGAATGCAGTTTGGCCTACAGGTTCATCAGTATCGTGGTCGCATATTGTAAATAAGGCTATTTCTTTATTATCACACCAGGTTTTCATTTCTGAAGCAACCTGCTCTTGTGTCATTGGAGAAAATAAATGCAATGTTTCTCTCACGTGAGGGTCATTTTTACCAAATATAACCAGGTCTAAATCTGATTCTATATAAGGTCTAAGATATACTTTTAAGCCCTTTAAAAATTTTGGTATTTTCATTTTGATGCCAAATAGTTAAATATTATTCTTTATTAAGTTAAGTTTTTATAAGATTTTAAGCAAATAGATATAGTGCCCATAATTAGTTATGATTATAACAGCCAGCAGAAGAACTGACATACCTGCATACTTTTCAGAATGGTTTATGAACAGAATAAATGAAAAATACTGTACTGTTCAAAATCCTTATTATCCTGAACAAGTTTCTTTTATTGACTTAACTCCTGAAGCAGTTGAATCATTTGTTTTTGTTACTAAAAATGCTGCACCAATGATTAAACACATTCAACAATTAAATGATGAAGGGTATAAATATTATTTTCACTATACAGTAAATAATTTACCTAATAATTATGAGAGAAATATTCCCTCCTTTGAAAATGGAACTAATACTTTTATAAAACTTGTTGACAAAATTGGTAAAGGAAAAGTAATTTGGAGATACGACCCCATTATTTTTACTAATGATTTAACATTACAATTTCATAAACAAAATTTTGAAAAAATTTATAACAAGATAGGTGATTATACAAAAAGATTAGTAATCAGTGTTGTTGATAATTATGCAAAGACAATTAAAAGATTAAATAAATTAAATGTTAATTATAACCAGGAGCAGTTGAAAAATCCCGAGTTGGATGAACTTATTTATTTTATTAAAGAGAAGGCATCATTAAAGAATATTGAAATAGTAAGTTGTGCAGAACCAATACTAAAAGATTATAGTATTAAAGAAGGAAAGTGTATTGATGATGATTTAATGAGGGAAGAACTTGGCGTAATTACAAATTATAAGAAGAGCAAATCCCAAAGAGACACTTGCAGCTGCGTTGAAAGCAGGGATATAGGTTTTAATAACACTTGTTTAATGGGGTGTGAATATTGTTATGCTACTTTAACTCATGAAACTGCTGTTAAGAATAAAAGCAGGCATAATCCTCTTCATTCGTCAATTGTGGAACATAAAATACCTGAAAAAATTGTTCAGAAGATTAATGAACACAAAAATAAAAGCGTTCAACTTTCATTAAATATTTGAATTAATAAGAAATACATAATATTTTAGAGCATCAATTATAAATTGGTTGTACAATTGAAAAATGTTATTCTGACCATCCTCCTTATTATAGCTTCTAATGTAACTTTCTCAAAATCATTAAATTTTGCTGTTCAAAAAGATACAGCTCAATTTGATAAAAACTCTAATTATCATCAGCAAATAGGGTTGTATGAAGTTTATAAGGACAAGCAGTATGATATAGTAATGCTTGGTAATTCCATTACTCAAGGTGTAAATTGGATGGAACTTCTCGGTAGAACTAATATTGCTAATAGAGGAATAAGCTCTGATATATTAGAAGGTTTCACTGCCAGGATAGAATACATCTATAAATTAAATCCTAAGTATGTTTTTATTATGGGGGGAATAAATGATATTTATAATAGATATCCCATTCAGGATATTTTTAAGAATTATACTTATTTAATTTCACTATTGAAAACAAGGAACATCAATGTAGTTGTTCAATCTACCTTATATGTAAATCCTAAATGGAAATATGCTGAAGAAAGAAATAAAGAAGTTGAAAATCTAAATAATCTTCTTGAATCTTATTGCAAAAACAATAATATTGAGTTCATAGATCTGAATAAAAAATTATCAAAGAATAAAGTTTTGAACATTGACTATACTTATGATGGATTGCATTTAAATGGTAAAGGTTACAAGATATGGGGAGAGGAAGTTGAAAAAATGTTAAAGAAATTTGGTTATTAAAAAAATGGAAGATAAAGAAGTAAATAAAAAAAATAGTCCTATTTTATTATTAATAATAACTTTAATGTTCCTAATATTATTTTCCTTCATTCCTGAAAAAACAAAGATTGTCAAGTATGAAACTAAAGCATTTGATATGTTGATTGATGTAAAGCCTGATTCACTTCTTCCAATTGAATATGATTTACAGGATGAAAATTATCCAATGCATTCAAACCAATAAAGCATAAAAGATATGAATCTAAATAACAATTCAGTTCAAAGTTTTTGGTTTAATAATTCAATCAACAAAGGAAATAAAGAAGCTATTGTTCATTGGAATGCAGGGGAAGATCCATATAGATGGACGTACAAAGAACTTTTTAATCAGGCGCTGAGATATTCAATTAAATTTAAAGAAGCCGGGATTAAAGAAGGTGAAGTTTGTGCAATTATTATCAGGCACAATAAAGAATTTTATCCTATATATATGGGAGTTGCATTAATAAATGCAATACCTGCTGTTCTTGCTTATCCTAATGCAAGGCTTCATCCTGATAAATTCAGACAGGGAATTGAAGGTATGTCTCATCGGTCAGGTTTGGATTGGATATTTACTGAAAGAGATCTTGAAAATAATATCAGACCTTTGGTTAATAATGATGAAAGTACAATTAAAGGTTTGCATTTCCCGTTAGAATATGCATTAAAAGAAGATGAAGAAGAATTTGAAAAGATTTTAGATATTTTGAACAAAATAAAAGATGAAGACCCTTTTTTACTTCAGCATTCTTCAGGTACCACAGGTTTGCAGAAACCGGTTCTTCTTTCTCATAAAGCAGTTATCGAGCATTTAACTAATTATTCTGAATCAATAAATTTTAGAGATGCTGATAAAGTCGTAAGTTGGCTTCCTTTATATCACGATATGGGACTTATAGCCGCTTATCATCTACCATTAGCAACCGGTAGAACATTTGTTCAAATAGATACTTTTGAATGGGTGCTTATTCCTTCATTACTACTTGAAGCAATTTCTAAGGAGAAAGGAACAATCTGCTGGTTACCGAATTTTGCTTACAACATATTGGCGGATAAAACCAGAGAAGATGAACTTGAGGGTATTGACCTTTCATCCTGGAGATTATCAATCAATTGCAGCGAGCCAGTAAGAAACGAAAGCCATCAAAAATTTTTAAAAAGATTTAAACCATTCAATCTTAAAGAAAGTTTGTTAAGCACTTGTTATGCAATGGCAGAAACAACATTTGCAGTAACACAAACTCCTTATGATGAAATTTCTAAAATAGTTTATGTTGATAGAAATGAACTATCATCAAATAAAGTTAAAATAGTTGATGAAGCAAATGGAAGAGCCTGTATTTCATCTGGGAAAGTAATAAATGATTGTTGGGTTAAAATAGTCGATGTGGAAAGAAATGAGCTTCCTGAAGGTTATGTTGGTGAGGTAGCAATTAAATCTGTTAGTATGTTTTCTGGATACAGGAATTATCCTGAGAAGACTGCTGAAGTACTGACTGATGGATGGTATTACAGTGGTGACTATGGTTTCTGCGTTGATGGTTATTATTATATAATTGGAAGAAAGAAGGATATTATTATTTCTGCTGGGAATAATATTTATCCTGAAGATGTTGAAGATACCATAAACAAAGTGGATGGAGTAATCCCTGGTAGAGTTATTGCTTTTGGTGAATATGATGAATCAATTGGAAGTGAATCAATCAGTGTTATTGCAGAATCCAAAATTGAAGATGAAGCAGGTATTAAAAAATTAAAGATGGATATTATCAGAGCTGCAATGGCAATTGATGTTAGTATAAAGAAAGTTTATATAGTACCATCAAGATGGTTAATTAAAAGCTCAGCAGGCAAACCAAGCCGTAAGGCAAACAGTGAAAGAATATTAAACAAAGAACCAATAGTGAGTCAAGTATGATTTCAGATAGATTAAAACAAACTATTCTAAAAGAATTAAATCTTGATGATTATGAATTTCAGGATGATACTAAAGCAACTGATGTACCGGGGTGGGATTCATTAAATCATATCAATGTCATATTAGCCGTAGAAAAAGAATTCGGAATAAGATTCAAGAATGTTGAAATCTTAAAATTAAAAAATATCGGTGAATTGCAGTCTTTAGTTAATTCAAAAGTATAATTAAAAATGTTCAAATATTTAGATTTTCAAAAGCTAAATTCTATACTTCAGTATGATCAATACGATCCACTTTATTTTACAACAATATTATTCTTCTTTTTATTTTTAATTGTTGTAGCTGTTTATAGATTATTATCACCTTATAAAAATATCAGAGTTGCATTCTTAATCTTATTCTCGGCTTATTTTTATTATAAAGCTGCAGGAAATTTTTTAACAATACTTTTTGGAACAGCAATAATAAATTATTTACTGGGTTTAGGTTTAAATAAGTTATCTGGAATTAAAAGAAAATTATTTTTTATATTTGGGCTACTATTTAATATCGGATTGTTGGGCTATTTTAAGTATACTAATTTCTTCCTACAAAATATTTCATCTTTATTTGAATATAATTATGGCGGCTTAAATATAATTCTACCTATTGGAATTTCATTTTATGTTTTCAAATCAATCAGTTACCTGATTGAAATAAATCTTGAAAATATTGAACCCGAAAAAAATATTCTTAATTTTATTTTATATATAACATTCTTTGCAAATGTTTTGGCAGGACCAATTGACAGAGCTAATTACTTCCTTGAGAATACTAAAGAAAAATATTTCTTAACTAAACAGCAGATAGGCACAGCAGTATTTTTAATTGTACTTGGCCTTCTTAAAAAAGTTGTAATTGCAGATTATATAGGCTTGAACTTTGTTGATAGAGTTTTTGATGCTCCTGAAAGATTTACCGGAGTTGAAAATCTTATTGCCGTTTATGGGTATACTCTGCAAATATATTGCGACTTTTCCGGCTACTCAGATATGGCTATTGGTTTAGCTTTATTGCTGGGTTTCAGATTAATGCAGAATTTTAATTCTCCATATAAAGCAACATCAGTTGCTGATTTTTGGAGAAGATGGCATATCTCTTTATCATCCTGGCTGCTTGATTATTTATTTAAACCAATGCAGATAAAATTCAGGAACTTAAGAATTTATGGTAATGCATTAGCTCTAACTATTACATTTCTTATCTGCGGATTATGGCATGGTGCAAATTGGACTTTTATTTTCTGGGGAGGTTTGCACGCTTTTTATATGGTTGTTGGATTGTTTTTGAAAAGACCTAAGGAAAAACTTTATAAAAAATTATCTTTATCTAATACCTGGATTTTAAAAGCAGCACAAATATTTATTACATTTCATTTAATAGCTTTTGCATGGATTTTCTTTAGAGTGAAGAATTTTGATTATGCAAGAGTAATGCTTGAACAAATATTTAGTAACTTTCAGTCTGAAGTATTTCCACAGTTTGTTAGTGGATTTGTTATCGTGTTTGTTTTAATAGTATTAGGATATCTTGTACATTTTCTTCCGGAAAAAATAGAATTTTTTATAAAAGATATTATTGTTAAAATTCCATTGCCTGCAAAAGCTTTTATTTTAGCAGCAGGTATTTGGATTGCTGCTCAGTTTAAGTTCGCAGACTTACAGCCATTTTTATATTTTCAATTTTAGAATTAGTAGTTTAATATTATGAAAAAAATTATACTCTCTTTGCTGCTTTTAAGTTCAGTAATATTCGCTCAAGGTAATAAAATGAATGAAGTCCAAAAAGTTATAGATGATGTAAGAAATCAATATGCACCTGATAAAAGAACAGCAATATTTGATGTCCAGGTGACTGAAGAAAATGGAAATATTGTTTTATCAGGCGCAACAAATTTAGTTGATGCTAAAAATGAATTATCAAATAAATTATCTTCTTTCAAGGTAACTAATAAGATTGAAACACTTCCCGCAAAAGAATTAGGGAATAAAATTTACGGAGTGGTTCCATTATCAGTTGCTAATCTGAGAGTAAAGCCGGGACATTCAGAAGAAATGGCAACTCAAGCATTATTGGGAATGCCTGTTTTAGTATATAAACAACGAGGGGGAAACTGGCTTGTTAAAACTCCTGATGATTATATTGCCTGGATTGATGAACTTCAATTAATGGACAAATCAGAATATGATAACTGGATGAGTTCACAGAAAGTTATTTATACAGAACATTATGGGATGAGCTATTCAGAAAAAAATGAAAAAAGCATTCCAGTTTCTGATTTAGTCGCAGGAGATATTTTAAAATATTTAGCTAAAGAAGATAGCTTTTACAAAGTTGAATATCCTGATAAAAGGATTGCCTATGTTCCAGAAGATAATGCAGAAATGTTTGATAGCTATGTTCAGAAATGTGAATTAACACCTGAAAACATTTTACATACTGCAAAATCTTTAATGGGTGTTCCTTACTTGTGGGGAGGTACTTCAACTAAAGGAGTTGACTGCAGTGGATTTACAAAAACAGTATACTTCTTAAATGGCGTTATTCTGCCAAGAGATGCTTCTCAACAGGTTTTCTCAGGAGATTCTGTTGATATAACCAATGGTTATGAAAATCTTCAACCGGGAGATTTAGTTTTCTTTGGAGCAAGAGCAAGAGATGGTAAAAAGGAAAGAGTTTCACACGTGGGGATTTACCTTGGTAATATGGAATTTATTCATTCATCAGGAAGCGTAAGAATAAACAGCTTTGATAAAGAGAAAGATAATTTTAGTGAATATAGAACTAACTCTCTATTAAAAGCTAAAAGAATTATTAATGCTAAAAATCTTTGGGGGATTAAACCATTAAAAGATATTTCATCTACTACTTTATATTGAGAAAAAAATGAAAAGAAGAAATTTTCTAAAATCATCAGGACTATTAATGGGTGCAGCAGTACTACCATTAAACTCTTTAACTAATTTTACATCTAAAACCGGAATCAAAATGGGCGGTAAAATAAAATTTTCTTTCAGACCTTACACTTTAGAACTGAAGCATACTTTTACAGTTGCAACTAATTCAAGAACTACAACTCCTGTGGTGCTTACAGAAATAGAATATGAAGGAGTAACGGGTTATGGTGAAGCTTCAATGCCGCCATACCTAGGAGAGTCACACCAAACAGTAACTGAGTTTTTATCTAAAGTAGACCTTACACAATTCAACAATATTTTCGATTTAGAAAATATTTTAGCTTATATAGATGGTATTGCTCCAAAAAATACTGCTGCAAAAGCATCAGTTGATATAGCTTTGCACGATGTAATTGGAAAATTAATGAAACAACCCTGGTATAATATCTGGGGATTAGATAAAAATAAAACTCCATATACCTCTTTTACTATTGGTATAGACACTGCAGAAGTTGTAAAACAAAAAACCATTGAAGCGGGGCAACAGTTTAAAGTACTTAAAGTAAAATTAGGTAGAGATAATGATAAGGAAATGATTGAAACAATTCGTTCAGTGACAAATACTCCATTGACCTGCGATGTTAATCAAGGGTGGACTGACAGAGAATATGCTTTGGATATGATTCACTGGTTGAAAGATAAAGGGATGTTATTTGTTGAACAGCCAATGCCAAAAGAAAGAGTTGATGATAATGCGTGGTTAACTGAAAAAAGTCCTTTGCCTGTAATTGGTGACGAAGCAGTGCAAAGACTTCCGGATGTTATAAAAGCTCACGGAGTTTATTCAGGTATCAATATTAAACTAATGAAATGTACAGGAATGAGAGAAGCTCATAAAATGATTACACTTGCCCGTTCATTAGGAATGAAAGTAATGTTGGGTTGTATGACAGAAACATCCTGCGCTATTTCCGCTGCATCTCAGTTATCACCATTAGTTGATTGGGCAGACCTAGATGGTGCGTTGTTAATTAAGAACGATGTTTATGATGGGATGAAAGTTATTGATGGTAAGGTAACACTACCCGACAGGCCAGGAATTGGAATAGTTAAGATTTAATTTTGAGGGCTTATTTAAGCCCTTTTTTTATACGTCCAAAGCATATTGGGTTTTTTATTTTTTATTTATCTTGATTTTTTATTTACAGCGATAAAATGAAAAGAAGAGACTTATTAGATTTAATAGAAGAAGGTGAGAATATTCAATGTGAGTTTAAAAGGAAGTTCTCAACACCTGAAAAAATTGCACGTGAAATGATTGCTTTTGCCAATACTAAAGGAGGATTTATTCTTTTTGGTGTTGATGATAATAAAGAAATTATTGGTGTTGAAAGTGAAAAAGGGGAAACTGAATTCGTCCTTGATGCTGCAAAAAACTACTGTGAACCACCTCTTGAAATAAACATTGAGTATATTGATGTTTATGGAAAGGAAATTGTAATTGTAGAAGTTCCTGAATCGGACAATAAGCCTCATCGCCTTCAGGATTATGAAAAAGATTTTGATATTACCAAAGCTGTTGTTTGCATTAGAGTGAATGATAAAAGTATGAATGCAAGCAAAGAGATGGTAAGAATTTTAAGGTCTCAAACTTCAGAGAAACCATTAGTAAAATATATTATTGGTGAATATGAAAAAAGTGTTTTTGAATATCTTTCTAAAAATGAGACCATCTCTGTGAAAGAATTAAGTAAGTTGAAAAATATTTCTGAAAGAAGAGCATCACGTACATTAGTTAAAATGGTAAGAGCAAATCTATTAATGATTCATACAAAAGATAATGGGGAAGAATATTTTACTGCAGCGAGATAAGAGAGAAGGTACTTCGAGTGATTCTGAGTGAAACGAGAAAAATATATCGAGATGGTCATTACTTGCTCCGGTCTTCTCGATACAATTCCGACTTCGTCGGAATCACTCGAAGAACCTTCGCTTTTATTAATCTCTATTTTTATCGAAAATTTTTCTCATCTCATAAATTGAAATTCCATAAGCAACAGCTACATTCAATGACTGCTTAATTCCATATTGTGGTATTTCCAAAGAAAAATCGCAAAGATCAATTAAATCCTGATGAACTCCGGTTATTTCATTCCCAACAATTAGACAGAGAGGAAAGTCTTTCATTTCAACCTGATGGTAGGGAACACTTTTACTTGTTAACTCAAGCGCTGCTACTTTTATTCCTTCAGATTTAAGTTTAAGTACTACTTCTCGAGGGTCTTTGATATATTCCCATTTTACACTTTGAGTTGCACCTAATGCTGTTTTAAGAGTTTCTTTTTTGGCTGGAGTTGGGGTATAACCGCAAAGAATAATTTTTTCAATCATTGCTCCATCTGAAGTCCTGAAAATGGAGCCAACATTATAAGTGCTTCTAATATTATCAAGTACAACATAAACAGGAAGTTTATCTACTTTATGAATATTATCTAAAGTACTTCTATTTACAGAAATTTCGTCGTGAGTTAATTTTTTCATTTAATATTTTATTGCTAATTGTCCGCAGGCAGCTGCAATATCATCTCCCTGAGAATATCTTACCATTACTGTTAAATTTTTATCTCTGAGTTTTTGAGCAAACTGTTCTATCTTATTCAAAGAAGTAGGTTCTAATTCTGCTGAAAATCCTTCCGGATTCATATGCTGCAATGAATTAAAGGGTATGATGTTTATTTTAGATGGAATATCGCTGCATAGTTTTACCAGTGCTTTAACATCTTCATTTCTGTCATTCAAATCTTTAAGCATAATATATTCAAACGTTATTCTGGTACCGGTTTTCTTTGCAAAATACTTTACAGCTTCAAGAGTTTGTTTTAAAGAATATTTTTTGTTGATTGGCATAATCTTAGAACGAATATCTTCAAAAGCTGAATGAAGAGATAAGGCTAATTTTACTTTTAATCCTGAATCAGCAAGCTCAATAATTTTTGGTGCAATACCTGCAGTAGAAACAGTAACTTTTTTTAAGCTAATTCCTGTAGTTAGTTCTTCTGAAAAAATCTTTAATGTATTAATTGTAGCTTTGAAGTTTAATAAAGGTTCACCCATACCCATATAAACAATATTGGTGATATTATCTTTACCTACATCTTTAGCTGCAAGCATATACTGATCAAATATTTCACCTGCAGTAAGATTTTTTTTATAACCCATTAAACCGGTTGCACAAAATTGACAATCTAATGGACATCCTACCTGTGTAGAAATACAAAGTGTATTTCTACCTCCATTTTCAGGAATTAAAACTGATTCAATTTTATTCTTATCTTCAGTTTCAAAAATGTACTTCCTTGTTCCTGAACTTTCTGAAACTTCAGAATCTACATAGCTTAAGGTAGTTAGAGAACATTCTTCTTTAAGTTTTGCCCTTAAATCTTTAGAAAGATTAGTTATTTCATCGAAATCTGCAGCTAAATGGTTATACATCCAATTAAAAACCTGTTCACCGCGAAAAGCTGGCTGGTTAATAGAGGATAGATAATCCTTTAACTCCTGTAAATTTAATCCTTTAAGCTGTTTCTTATTCACTAAAATCTAAAATAAATTATAAAAATATTCGTCAAAACTACTTATAAAAAAACTTTAATTAAAGTCAGTAAAGAGAATAAATGTTCTTAACCTTCAAAATTCTTTGCATTACCTTTTTAAAATCTCTTTTTTATGGAATCATAAATTGGTATATTTGCAATCTAAAAATAAATAAGGTCTATGATAAACTTAAAATCATTAAATGCCGAGCAAAAGAAGGCAGTTGAATATGATGGCGGTCCTGAATTAATAGTAGCGGGTGCAGGTTCAGGCAAAACTAAAGTTCTCACCTATAAAATAGCTTATTTAATCGAACATGGATATGAACCGGGTTCAATTCTGGCATTAACCTTTACAAATAAAGCTGCAAACGAGATGAAATCTCGTATAAAGGATTTAATTGGCAATAAAGCCAATGAACTTTGGATGGGCACTTTTCACTCAATTTTCGCGAGAATATTGCGAATTGAAGCTAAATACATCAATTATTCAAACAATTTTTCTATCTACGATGCTGAAGATTCTTTATCCTTAGTACAAAATATTATATCTAACTTTAACATAGATTTAGAAGCAATTACTCCAGGGGCTGTAAGACATAAAATCAGTTATCTAAAGAATCATATGATTATGCCTTCTCAGTTTAGAAAAACTGCAGAAAAATCTATGGTGAACGAAAAAATCGCTGATATTTACGATGAATATCAGAAAAGGTTAATTGAAAACAATTCATTAGATTTTGAAGATTTGCTTCTTAAACCAATTACCTTATTTGAAGATAATCAAAAAGTTCATCAAAAATACAGGAAGAAATTCGGCTATATTTTAGTAGATGAATTTCAGGATACTAATAAAGCTCAATATGAACTTGTAAAAATGCTTGTAACAAGAGATGGCAAAATCTCTGTTGTTGGAGATGATGCTCAAAGTATTTACAGCTGGAGGGGTGCGAATTTCCAGAATATTATAGATTTTCAAAAAGATTACCCCAAACATAAAATTTTCAGATTAGAACAAAATTACAGGTCCACTAAAACAATTTTAAAAGCTGCTGATTCAGTAATTAGACATAATCTACAGCAAATACCAAAAACACTTTGGACTGAAAATCCTGAAGGGGATTTAATTACTTTAATTAAGTGTTCTGATGAAAAGGATGAAGCTTATCAAATTGCAAAAAATGTTAAGCAGGATATTTCCAAAAAGAAATTAGCGATGAAAGACTTCGCTGTTCTATATAGAACTAATGCTCAATCAAGAGCTTTGGAAGATATCTTTAGAAGAGAAAAGATTCCTTACCATATAATTGGCGGAATTGAGTTTTATAAAAGAAAAGAAGTAAAGGATGTTATTGCTTACCTAAGAGTTCTTGTAAACCAGAATGATGAAGAAAGTTTATTAAGAATAATGAACTTCCCTCAAAGAGGTATTGGAAGTACTACAATAAAAAGAATGATTGCTTTTGCAAGACGCCACGATATCTCAATGTTCGATACTATGTCCAGGGTATTTGAAGTTATAGATATTAAAGAAAGAATTCAGAAAAACGTAAAAGCATTCAGATTACTTCTTGAAAAATATATTGCATTAAAAGATAAATTATCTCTTGGCGAACTATCACGAGCATTAATAGACGACTTAGGTATTCTAAGAATGTTCAAGGAAGAGAATACTCCTGAATCAATGGCAAGATTTGAGAACATTAATGAACTTCTTGGAGCATTAAGCGAATTTTCTCAAACTGATGCTAAGATTGAACAATTCCTTGAAGATGTTTCACTTGTTTCTGATGTAGATATGTATGAAGAACAGAAAAATGCTGTTACTTTAATGACAATTCATAGTGCTAAAGGTTTGGAATTCCCAATAGTCTTTATCTCCGGATGTGAAGAAGATATTTTCCCATTATCAAATAAATTTAGTACAGATGCATCATTGGAAGAGGAAAGAAGATTATTCTATGTTGCACTTACAAGAGCCAAAATAAAAGCTTACTTATTACACGCACGTTCAAGATATAGATTTGGTGAAGTAGCTTATCAAAGCAGGTCAAGATTTATTGATGAAATTGCGCCTGAAACTTTAAGTGAGACAAATGGGAATATTGGAAGAAAGAGCTCAGTAAGAAAATCTAAAAAAGAGATGTACTATGAGTACTTCGAAAATGTAGATTATGAAGATTTTGATCAGGACAATAAAACTCTTAGACCAGGCAGCAGAGTAATGCATGAAAAATTTGGTTTAGGCAAAGTTACAATGGTTACTGGAGTGGGAGATATGCAAAAAGCTACTGTGGTATTTGAAGGAAATAATATTAAACAATTGATGCTTAAGTTCGCTAAATTAAAGGTATTATAAACTATAGGTTCATTCCTCTAAGTGTTTATAAAACCATATTTTATACATTCTATTTAATTAATATTAATGCAAAAGTTAAAATTCCTTATTTTCGTAATCATACTATTTGCTTCAATAAATTTTGCTCAGGAATTAAGGGGTACTTGGTTAGCGAGAGATGTTTTAGCTTCTAAAGAGTCTATCTCCAGAGTTATGGATAGCCTTGCTGCAAACAATTTCAATGTTGTTTATGTCAATGTTTGGAGCAGGGGATATCCTCTTTGGAAAAGTAGGGTTTTCTACAATGAAACAGGTTCTTATATAGACCCATCTTATACTAATAGAGATATTTTAGCTGAAGCCGTAGCTGAAGGACATAGAGCAGGTCTACACGTTGAAGCCTGGTTTGAATATGGTTTTGTTGGAGGGTGGACCGGTAATATTCCTGCAGGAACTAAGGGACCTATCTTTAATAATCATCCTGATTGGGTATCACAAAAGCAAGACGGCGGTGAAATAGATGGAAGTAATTTCTATTGGATGATACATACCCTACCTGCTGCACAAAATTTTCTTATTGGATTAGTAACTGAAGTCTGTAGAAATTATGATATTGATGGTGTTGAGTTAGATAGAATTCGTTACTCAAGTCTTCAATATGGTTACGATGATTATACAAAAAATTTGTATAAAACTGAACATAATGATAGTCTTCCTCCCACAAATTATAATGATGCAAATTGGTTAAGATGGCGTGCCGATAAGTTAAATGAATTTATAGCAAGAGCTTATGATTCTGTTAAAGCAATTAGCAATAATATAAATGTTTCAAATGCACCAAGTCTTTATAGTTCAAGTTCTTACTCATCTTACTTAAGTTTTGCTCAGGATTGGGCTTGGTGGGTAAACAATAATAAAATTGATAATGTTCAGGTTCAATCTTATGTTGGTTCACCCTCTTCATTTGGAAATATTTTAGATTATATCAAAACCTTTATTGATGATTCAACAAAGATTTATCCTGCATTTGCTATTTCACCTAATGGAACTCCAATTGCTGATGCTGACCTTTTAGGTTTTGTAACTACTACAAGACAAAAAGGATTTCAAGGTAATGCCATTTGGTACTACACTGATTTAATTAATTATAATAAGTTCAGATTATTTTCATCCACTGTTTATAATCAAAAAGTTGACCCTCCATATACACCCGCTAATTGGAGAGAATTTAGAGATATAACTCTTATCTCAGATACCAGCAAGATTTTTAAAACAGGTAACTGGACAACAAGTACAATTCCTGGTTTTAAAGGAAATTCTATTTATGCTGATAAAAGTTCAAATGCAAGATTGGATTATTACTTTAATATTCCGGTTGATGGGTTCTATGAGGTTTACAGCTATGTTGTAACAGCATCAAACAGGAATGATTCTGCTGTTGTTTATATAAATGATTCAAGCAGTACATCAACAATAAAAATAATTAACCAGACAAATACAGCCAATAAAGGGTGGTATAAGTTAGGTGATTTCTATCTGACTGCAGGTAGAAAATTAGTTTCATCTGCAACAAATGAATTTTTAGATAGTAACAAGACTGTCAGTGCTGATGCAATGATGATAATACTTAATAGAAAATTATCACCAACTATTACCAGTGTTAAAGACGACCAAAAAAAAAGTGATCTAAAAAAAAACTATGACTTTAATCTTGTAAATTATCCCAATCCATTCAATGGACAAACGATATTTAATTTTAAAATAAATGATTTAAGTTCATATACCATAAAAATTTATAATATTTTAGGTCAAGAGATTTTTAATAAAGAAGAAATTCCTGCACAAGTTGGTAACCAGGAATTTCGATTTGACAGTAAGAACCTGAATTCAGGTGTTTACATTGTTTCAATTAGCCAACAAGGTTTTCAAGAAAACATAAAAATTGTTTTACAAAAATAAAGTTCAATTTAAACTATAGGATAAATATGTCAGTAGCTCCAAAAAAATTAGCAATAATAGTAGGTGGAGGTCCGGCACCAGGAATCAATAGTGTTATAGGTGCTGCCACAATTAGAGCATTATTAGAAGGTGTTGAAGTAATTGGTATAAAGGATGGATTTAAATGGATAATGCAAGGTGATATTTCTCATACAAAATCTTTAACAATTCAAAACGTAAGCCGTATTCACTTTAGAGGCGGTTCATACATTGGTATTGCAAGAAATAATCCTACAAAAGATAAAAAGCATCTTGAAAACACTGTAACATCTTTATTAAGACTTAACGTTGACAAGCTTATCACTATTGGTGGTGATGATACTGCATATACTGCTCTTAAGGTTTGTGAATTGGCAGCAGGAAGAATCAAAGTTGTTCACGTTCCAAAAACTATTGACAATGATTTAGACTTACCTCACGGCATTCCTACTTTCGGATTTCAAACTGCAAGACATATTGGAGTTGAAGTTGTAAAAAATCTTATGGTTGATGCACAAACTACTTCACGCTGGTATTTTGTTGTTACTATGGGAAGAAAAGCAGGACATCTTGCACTTGGTATTGGCAAAGCAACAGGTGCAACTTTAACTTTAATTCCAGAAGAATTCACTAAAGAACAAATTTCATTAAAACACATTGTTGATATTCTTGTTGGTGCAATAATTAAAAGACTAAGCTATGGCAGAACAGATGGTGTTGCCATTTTAGCTGAAGGTCTTGTCGAACATCTTGACCCTAAAGAGTTTGAAGGAATTGTTAATGTTGAAAGAGATGCACACGATAACATTAGAATAGCAGAAATTAATTTTGGAGAAATTTTAAAATATAAAGTTCAGGAAAGATTAAAAGATTTTGGAATTAAATCAACTATTGTTGCAAAAAATATTGGTTATGAACTTCGTTGTGCTGACCCGATTCCTTTTGATATGGAGTATACAAGAGACTTAGGTTTTGCAGCAGCTCAGTTCATTCTTAATGGCGGTTCAGGTGCAATGGTGTCAATTCAAAATGGACACTTTGTACCTTTATTCTTTGATGATATACTTGACCCTGTAACAAAGAAAACCAAAGTTAGAATGGTTGACCCTTGCTCAGAAAGTTTCTATATAGCGAGACGTTATATGTTAAGATTGAATCAGGCAGACTTTGAAGACCCGCACGAACTGGCAAAATATGCGGCTACTTGCGGATTATCTTTAGAAGAATTCCAAAAACAATTTTATTATTTAATTGAAAATGATTTGTTATATAAATTCTTGAAAGAGGGAAAAATAAAATTAGCAGCAGGTGAACCTGCAGCATATAAATCCTACCATGAACCCGAATTTAAAGAAGACGAAAACGAATAATAATTTTATTTAATTAAGTTTAAGGCTGTTCGAATTTCCGGACAGCCTTTTTTGTTTTAAAATGACTAAAGAATCAGGTACAAATATTTCCTTCATTTCTCCTTCTCTAAATTTTCCTTTATAAATAATTTGTAATAGGGTGTATTATAAAAAAAGATTTGATGAAATAAAATTGCCCCTCATAATTACCATTCGATCAGGTAAATACAGAAAATTTTTAATCTCGAAAATTGTTGTAATGCTTTCTTAAAAAAGCATTTTTTTAAAAAAATAAATTGGAGGTTATATGAAACTGGTTACTTTCTTTATGTTAATCTTTGTTCTTGACGTTTTGGCACAAGCACCTGAAGGAGTAATTAAAAACTATTATATCACACCTTA